>CP022585.1:900000-2117147 GCA_002243285.1 Candidatus Fluviicola riflensis
CCGAAATGCATTTAGGTGCAGCGTTCAGGTAGAGTTTTATAGAGGTAGAGCTACTGATAGGGCTAGGGGGCTTCACCGCCTACCAAACCCTGACAAACTCCGAATGCTATAAAATATACTGAGCAGTGAGGGCATGGGTGCTAAGGTCCATGTCCGAGAGGGAAAGAACCCAGACCATCAGCTAAGGTCCCCAAATGTATACTAAGTTGTGTAAACGTGGTGCGATTGCATTGACAGCTAGGATGTTGGCTTGGAAGCAGCCATTCATTTAAAGAGTGCGTAACAGCTCACTAGTCGAGCGATCGTGCGTGGATAATAAGCGGGCATTAAGTATACTACCGAAGCTATGGATTTCATAGTAATATGGACTGGTAGGGGAGCATTCTATTCAGCGTAGAAGGTGCATGGTGATGTGTGCTGGAGCGGATAGAAAAGCAAATGTAGGAATAAGTAACGATAATGCAGGCGAGAAACCTGCACACCGAAAGACTAAGGTTTCCTGGGCGACGCTAATCGTCCCAGGGTTAGTCGGGACCTAACGCGAACCCGCAAGGGGTAGTGGATGGCAAACGGGTTAATATTCCCGTACTTGCTTTAACTGCGATGGGGTGACGGAGTAATGAAAGGACCGCGTACTGACGGAATAGTACGTTGAAGATTGTAGCTATAGGCTGTATAGGTAAATCCGTACGGCTTGGTGAAGATCGATAGTACCGAGCGTCTTCGGACAATTGGATAGTGTCCCTAAGGGCTTCCTAGAAAAACCTCTAAGCTTCAGGTTAAAGCAACTCGTACCGTAAACCGACACAGGTAGTCGAGGAGAGAATCCTAAGGTGCTCGAGTGATTCATGGCTAAGGAACTAGGCAAAATGGTCTCGTAACTTCGGGAGAAGAGACGCCACAGCAATGTGGCCGCAGTGAATAGACCCAGGCGACTGTTTATCAAAAACACATGGCTTTGCAAAATCGAAAGATGAAGTATAAGGCCTGACACCTGCCCGGTGCCGGAAGGTTAAGAGGAGATGTTAGTTTCGGCGAAGCATTGAATTGAAGCCCCGGTAAACGGCGGCCGTAACTATAACGGTCCTAAGGTAGCGAAATTCCTTGTCGGGTAAGTTCCGACCTGCACGAATGGTGTAACGATCTGGGTACTGTCTCAGCCATGAGCTCGGTGAAATTGTAGTATCGGTGAAGATGCCGATTACCCGCAACGGGACGGAAAGACCCCGTGAACCTTTACTATAGCTTCACATTGATATTGGGTAATTCATGTGTAGGATAGGTGGGAGACGTTGAGGCTGCATCGCTAGGTGTAGATTAGTCGTCCTTGAAATACCACCCTTGAATTATCTGATGTCTAATCCGCCCAAGGCGGAGACATTGTGTGGTGGGTAGTTTGACTGGGGTGGTCGCCTCCAAAAGAGTAACGGAGGCTCCTAAAGGTACCCTCAGCACGCTTGGTAACCGTGCGTAGAGTGTAATGGCATAAGGGTGCTTGACTGAGAGACCGACAAGTCGACCAGGTAGGAAACTAGAGCATAGTGATCCGGTGGTTCCGTATGGAAGGGCCATCGCTCAAAGGATAAAAGGTACTCCGGGGATAACAGGCTGATCACTCCCAAGAGCTCACATCGACGGAGTGGTTTGGCACCTCGATGTCGGCTCGTCACATCCTGGGGCTGGAGAAGGTCCCAAGGGTTGGGCTGTTCGCCCATTAAAGTGGCACGCGAGCTGGGTTCAGAACGTCGTGAGACAGTTCGGTCCCTATCTGTTGTGGGCGTTAGAAATTTGAGAGGACCTGCCTCTAGTACGAGAGGACCGGGGTGGACGAACCTCTGGTGTACCTGTTGTGGCGCCAGCTGCATCGCAGGGTAGCTATGTTCGGATGAGATAAGCGCTGAAAGCATCTAAGCACGAAACTCACCTCAAGATGAGATTTCTTTTAAGGGCCGTGGAAGACTACCACGTTGATAGGCTACAGGTGTAAAGACAGTAATGTCAAAGCCGAGTAGTACTAATTACCCGTAGACTTATAATACTCTTTTTCTTATTACTTCAATCGCCAATTCGTCAAGATCTAAGATTTTGATTGCAAATGGCAGATTACAAATTACAGACTAAAATCTGTAATCTCGTAATCTGAAATCTGTCAATCACCCGTTTTAGGTGTCTATAGCAGCGAGGTCCACCTCTTCCCATTCCGAACAGAGAAGTTAAGCCCGCTAGCGCTGATGGTACTGCCCTTTTGAGGGTGGGAGAGTAAGTCGATGCCACTTTTAAAACGAAAGCCGTTCCCTCAAAGGAGCGGCTTTTTTTGTTTATACTAATCACAACAAAAGTTATACAAGCACTTGATGGTACGTGCGTCAGACTCAGACGGATGGGAGAGTAAGTCGATGACACTTTTAAAACGAAACCTAGTCCGTCTCAAATGGATCAGTTTTTTTTATTTATCCCGAACTCACGTTAATTAACAACTACATCCCTCTTTATTTAAGTTTTCAATTTGGCAGAGAATTGATTATAATCATTCAATGATGGTGGCAGTTCCGTAATCCCGCAATATCGTTTCAGGCTCAGACTGATTAGGAACAGAGTTTTTATTGGTTATCAGAGTTCATCAATGATCCCAAGCTAAGAATATAGCAAGTCTCTTTATCCGAAACAAAGCCGCACAAAAAAGCCCTACTTGAAACAAGTAAGGCTTTTATAATCAGCTAATCGTTTTAACTAGAATACTTCCGAATCAGCAAAGTGAAATTTACCTTCAATAGCAGCATTCTCATCCGAATCAGAACCGTGAACCGCGTTACGGCCTTTTGATTCTGCGTAATATTTACGAATTGTTCCTTCAGCAGCTTCTGCAGGATCAGTTGCTCCGATCAATGCTCTGAAATCTGCAACAGCGTTGTCTTTTTCCAAAATCGCAGCAACGATAGGACCAGAGGTCATGTACTCAACCAATTCGCCATAAAACGGACGCTCAGAATGAACTTCGTAGAATTTTTTCGCCTGATCCTCCGATAAACGCGTATATTTCATCGCTTTGATCGAAAAACCAGCTTGAATAATCATATCAATGATTTTGCCCATGTGACCATTCTCGATCGCATCCGGCTTTAACATGGTGAATGTTCTGTTACCTGACATTGTTCTTTTTTTAGTTGAATTTCACCGCAAAAGTACTGAATTTAAAACGATCTGTGGACTATGAAATCAAATTTCAGCAAAGATTTGACACTCTTCGAAATAAAACCACTCCTTAAATTTTAGACTCGTCTAAAAAATAGTTATATTTGTTCTGAAAATTTGACGCATGCAACTGGAAAAACGACAATTATCTCAGAGCGAAGAAAATTATATCAAAGCGATTTATGCGTTATCGGAAACGTGTGAGGATACTATTTCAACCAATTTACTGGCCGATAGAATGTCTACAAAAGCATCGTCGGTAACTGATATGCTGAAAAAGCTAACCGATAAAGAATTACTCACGTACCAGAAATATCAAGGTTGTAGTTTGACTTCGAAAGGACGCGCGATTGCATTGTCTATTGTGCGTAAACATCGCTTGTGGGAAGTTTTTTTGGTGGATAAATTGCAATTCGGCTGGGATGAAGTCCATGAAATTGCCGAACAACTCGAACACATTCAATCCACACAATTGACTAATAAACTGGAAGCATTTTTAGACTATCCCAAAGTAGATCCGCACGGAGATCCGATTCCCAACGATGAGGGTGTGTTTGACACACCGGCCGTTCGTATTAGTTTAGCTTCGTGCGAAACCGGATCCAAGGGAATTGTAATGGGAGTGGAAGATGGATCTCCGGAGTTTTTGCAATACCTCAATAAAATCGATCTCAAACTGGGTTCCGAAGTCGAAATCCTGGAAAAATTGTCATTCGATGGTTCGTTACTGATCGCAATGGAAAAACGCACCATTCAGTTTTCGCACGTAGTGGCAGCCCGCATCTTTATTCAACCATACCAATCATGAAGCAAATCGTATTCGTTTGTTTGATTCTGATGCTTTTCGGCGGTTGCAAGATTGATACGAAAAAGCAGCAGGAATTACACATCGTTTGCTCTACATCTATTATCCGGGATTGTGTTCAGGAAATTGTAGGTGATGCCTGCGAAGTGAAAACCCTTATGGGACCTGGAATTGATCCGCATTCCTATAATCCGCGGCCATCTGATGTTTCATTATTGAATGATGCAACCGTAGTAATTTATAACGGTCTTCACCTCGAGGGAAAAATGGCGCAATTGTTTCACCAGTTGGGCGAACGAAAAAACGTGTTCTGTGTAGCTGACGGAATAAATAAAAAGAGTTTAATTTACACCGATCCGTCTTCCGGAGCAATTGATCCGCATATTTGGTTCGATACCGAAAGCTGGTTACAAGGGTTGAAACAAATTACGGAAGATCTCTGCAAAGCTTATCCGAAATATGCTACCAAATTCAGAACCAATTTCAAACGATTCAGCGAAGAGACAAAACAATTGACGGCTCAATTAAGAACCGAAATGCAGGCTGTTCCGCGTGAACAACGCGTGTTGATCACTTCGCATGATGCATTTCATTATTTCAGTCGATGTTTTGATATCGAAGTAAGTGCTCTTCAGGGAATTTCCACTACACAGGAACCAGGAGTTCAGGACGTTGTTAACCTGGTGAATTTTATCGTTAACCGCCATGTGAAAGCATTGTTTGTAGAACATTCAGTGAGTCCGAAAGCGATCAATACCGTGATGGAATCCTGTCAGCGAAAAGGACATCATGTACGTGTGGGAGGAACGCTTTACTCGGATGCATTGGGCGATCAGCAAAGCAAAGGAAATACGTATCTGAACATGCTTCGGCACAATGTTCACACAATTATCAAGGGATTAAAATAATGGAAAATCACTGCATAACGGTTGAAAACCTCCAGGTCAATTACCATCAGCAGGTAGCACTGGAATCGGTTTCGGTTGAATTACCTGCCGGAAAAATTACCGGAATTATCGGTCCAAACGGTTCCGGAAAAACAACTTTTCTGAAAGCTGTCTTGGGAATTGTAACTCCAACAACCGGAAGCGTTCGCTTTTTCGGAGAAATACTTGATAAAGTCAGACAGCAAGTTGCTTATGTTCCGCAACGGGAATCGGTTGACTGGGATTTTCCCATCTCCGTTTACGACGTAGTTTCCATGGGACGTTTAAACCCCAAACGCTGGTGGCAACGCGTTGCAGCAGAAGATCTCCGTATCATTCAGCATGCCTTGGCACAAGTCAGTCTTACGGAATTACAGCACCGACAGATTGGTCAGCTTTCAGGCGGACAGCAACAACGCGTTTTCTTAGCGCGCGCCCTGGCACAGCAAGCATCACTTATTGTGATGGATGAACCGTTTGTCGGTGTGGATGTTGCTTCTCAGGATGCTATTCTGAAAGTATTACAAACCCTGCGTGATGAAGGAAAATCTATTGTCATCGTTCACCATGATTTATCTACTGTAGCTAATTATTTTGATTATGTGGTGTTGCTCAACAATAAACTTGTTGCTGCAGGTGATACCAAAATCATGCTGAAACCCGAAACGCTGGCGAAAGCTTATGGACACTCCCTGCTGTTTCAATCAACTTCTCCGGAATCATGAATTATTTGGCCGATCCAACAATTCAGCGGATGTTCCTCGGAACAATCGTAATAGGCGTTACCGCTTCTGCAGTAGGTGTCTTTGCCTTTTTGCGTAAAAAGGCTTTGGTGGGCGATGCTATTTCACATGCCATTCTTCCCGGAGTGGCGGTGGCTTACATTGCTACGGAAACCCGCGAAACCTGGGTATTGATGCTTGGAGCGGTCATCGCCGGATGGCTCGCAACCCAATTTATGGATACGCTTTCCCGAACTACCAAGCTGAAATCCGATGCAGTGGTGGCAATTGTATTAAGTATCTTCTTCGCGATCGGGCTTGTACTCATTTCATGGATTCAGGGAACAGGAAAAGACGCCCAGGCCGGACTCAGTGATTTTCTTTTCGGGAAAATAGCCGCCATTTCTACACAAGATATTTACGCTTTCACAGTGTTGGCTGTATGCCTGATGTTTCTCCTTTTCTGGAAGTATAAAACCTTTTATTTTCTGGCGTTCAATGCCGAATACCTAAAAGTTCGCGGTTTTTCGATCCGGTGGAACGATATGCTAATTTCAACGGCATCTATTCTCGCAATCGCCATGGGAATTCAGGCAGTTGGTGTTGTATTGATGTCTGCTTTGCTGATTATTCCGGTTGCCGGTGCACGAATGCTCACATTTCGCATTTTACCGTTGATGGCAATTTCAGTCATATTTGGCGTAGTCGGGGCAGTTGGCGGAGCGTTTAGTTCGACCTTGGCACCCAATATGCCAACTGGTCCGTGGATCATCGTGGTCCTGTTTTTTATCGTGATCGTCTGTTTTGTGATTCGGTATTTTTCAGAACGAACAAAACGGAATACGGTTCCTAAAACACAGCGTCATGGGTAATGGATTAATCATTTTAACTGCAATACTGGTCGCATTACCAGCCTCTTTATTAGGCGTTTTTCTCATGATGCGCAAAATGGTCATGGTAGGTGATGCTATTTCGCATGCTGTATTGCCAGGAATCGTAGTGGCCTATCTGATTACTGATAGCCGGGATTCTTTTCCTATGTTGCTTGGCGCTGCCGTAATGGGAGTTTTAACCACGGTGTTTATTGATTTTCTCAACCGGAAAATTCGTATCCAACAAGATGCAGCCATTGGAACAGCGTTTACTTTCTTGTTTGCCGTCGGAGTATTACTGATCGCCTTTTTTGCCGGAACCAATACCGATCTCGACCAGGAATGCGTGCTTTACGGTGACTTGGAAACTTCCTTTCTTGACCAGCGCATTTGGAACGGATATTTAGTTGGAACCGGTGCCATTTTTCAATTATTACCGCTCAATTTCCTTGTACTGATTGTGATTGTAGTTGCTTTTCGTCCGCTCACCGTTTGGGCATTCAACAGCGATTTCGGAAAGTTGCTCGGAATGAAAACCGGAAGATGGCAATTGCTGATGATGTCGCTGGTAAGTATTCATGCCGTTTTCAGTTTCGAAAGCGTGGGAGCCATTATGGTAGTGGGAATGTTAGTGCTTCCCGCATCAGCTGCTTATTTAATTTCAAACAAATTACCGGTTGTTTTAATACTCTCTGCGCTCATAGGAATACTAGGATGTGTAGCTGGGTTTTTTGTGGCATTGTGGTTGAATGTTTCGATCGCACCAACAATTGTCTCGATCTGCGGACTGTTTTTCACGATGATTTGGTTTCTCCAATGGTTACGTGGTGAACGAAAAAGTGTCCAAACCGGTTCAGCTGTCAATTAGGAACCCAATTCATTTGGTTTTAATTGCAATTTTTTAACACAAAAAGACTTGCGTTTCCTAAAAACCATCTTACCTTTGTAAGACAAAACACAATTCATAGTTGTTGTTTTTGGGTTTTATAGTTTTAGCATGGTTTAGCAGAAAGAGGAGTGAGTTACACAGAATTTACTCCTCTTTTTGTTTTTTACAGCTTTTGCTTTTAAAGTTTCTCCTAACGTTTCGATTCGCTCAAAAATCCTTCTTTCGACAAAATCGTTTTATTTGTTCATCAATCTTTGTGGAATTTATAATAATGCTTTTTATATTGCATTTTTTCCGTTTATTTGGAACAACTTTTAATCGATGAAGAAATACTACGCCTCTCTTGTTTTAGCACTTTTAACTGTCGGAACTGTTCAGTCTCAGACTCAAAGTGTTGCCTTTCCAACTGTTGGTAAAGGAGTTGCGACACCTTTTGTAACAGATTATCATTCATTGGGAATCAATGTTTCGGGTCTCGGTTGGGGAACCGGCTACAAAGGCAAACGTTTTACAATGGGATCGAGCGAATTCGGATTCGGGATCTACAGTGATTCATTGACTTCCGATAAACTCAAAAATCTCACGCGTACATTGTGGTCGCAAGCCACGAAAAAAGAAAATGATCCAATCGATTACAACAAACAAATGGAAGCGGCGGGAGATTATGCGCAGGCGGGAATTTCCATTTTTGTGGATTTCAACTGGGCAGGTTTTTCATTCCAAAGCGAAAAATTTGGAGGAATCGCCTTCAACGTACGTGAAAATTACCAATGGTATTCGAAGCTGAATGAACAAACTACGGACATTCTATTCAGAGGAAAATTATCTTCTTACTTTGATTCATTGACCGTGGTTTTTGGGACAGACACATCCGTTATTGCCAACAATGCCAATCTTTCAAGTGACACATTGGATGCCGCAATCAGCGGAAGCATTGGTGTTCCACTCAAACTAAGTGAAATAACAAAAGGTTCTTCCGTGCGAATGCTCTGGAACCGTTCCTACAATTTCGGTTACGGAAGAAAATTGTTGGGAAGCGATTCAACATTTGCGCTTTATGCCGGAATCGGTGGGCGATTTATCCAATCGATGGCAATGTTTGATCTTTCATCCGATGAAAATGGATTGGTGATGCACTCAGCATTGACACCATCATTTGACATTAATTATGGCAGCGTTACCGGATCAAACGTATTAACCAGCAATGGTGGAATTCCCCCCGCGGTTGGGAACGGTTATGGAATCGACTTTGCAGTAAGCGCCATGTTGTTCGGAAAATTGAAAATTGCCGCAGCCGTTAATAATATCGGATCTGTGACCTATAAGAGCAATGTTTATTCGGTGAAAGACACTTTGTTCGGTAATTTTAGCCTGGCTGGTTTGGATCAGGCCAATATTACAAGTTCGGTGAATCAGATGTTGCGTGACAACGGAGTTTTGACTCTGAAAGGTGAAGAAAAATACAAAATGGCCAATGCTGCCGATTTCAGATTGGGAGCGAGTTTTGACCTGAACAAAGTATTTCGTTTCGGATTTGATATGATTGCTCCGTTCAACAAAGAAAATCCGGGTTCTGTTCAGAATGCTATTTTCTCTGTAGGTGGAGATATTCGTCCCGTGAAATGGTTGCAATTGAGTGCCGGTTACTACGGTGGTGGAATTTACAAAAGCAACATTCCGGTCGGAGTAACTTTTATACTGAAAGAAGGTGCTTACGAATGCGGAATTTCCTCACGTGATGCGTTGACGTTCTTCACCAAGAAATCAAATAGCGTTTCTACGGCATTCGGTTTCGCGCGATTCCGTTTCTAGTTTACACACGAATATTGGTGTTCCTCTTTCCCACGAATGCACGAATTTTTTGCGTGCCTAACGGACACGCTTTATGTTAGACAAGGTACGACTTATGTCTGTTGTTATTTTGTTGGCGAGTGCGTTAGCCGAGCTGTAATTCGTGCATTCGTGGGAAAGAAAGCCTACATCTGCTGTGGCGGATGGCAATAATATTCCCGAGAAATTATTTGGTGGAATTCACTTCTACAAAGACTGAAACACCAGTTTTAATTCACTAAGAATCAAAGCTGTCGCGCCCCAGATTTTCACTTCACCCAGCACGAAGTGTGGAACTTCCTTTAAATTAACACCGTTTTTGAGAGGAATCGTGTGGTATTCAATGGCACTTTCA
Source organism: Candidatus Fluviicola riflensis (assembly GCA_002243285.1). Taxonomy (GTDB): domain Bacteria; phylum Bacteroidota; class Bacteroidia; order Flavobacteriales_D; family Crocinitomicaceae; genus Fluviicola; species Fluviicola riflensis. The sequence continues at coordinate 909,592 of CP022585.1, forward strand.
GTCAGTAAATCGTCTATCGAAAGCGAATAAACAGCCGCGACTTCACGTTCCGAAACAGTGAATTTATTATGTGGTGTTTTCCAGTAAAAGATATGTGGCTCAATAATAAATGAACTCACCACCGTAAACACATCGGTCAGTTTTCCAATGTATTCCAGTTCGTCTTTCGTCACACCGATTTCCTCCTCACATTCACGCAAAGCTGTAGTTATAAGAGAATCATCGGTTTGTTCCCATTTACCACCCGGAAAAGCAATCTGGCCGCTATGAGTACCGTCATATTCAGCGCGTTGGATCACTAAAAACTGAAGCACATTGTCGGTTTCAAACAGCAGAATAGCCACAGAAGATAAACGCGCATCAGACTTGTCGTATTGATCGCTTATACTTACTCCTTTACGCGGATACATTAATTCATGCGCAACTGTGCCCGGAAGAGGCTCCAGAAGACGTTTTGCTAATGAATTAATTGTTGGGATCATTTGTGACGTACCGTTGCCAGAATTCGTTCGAAATCGTCATAAACGTAGTCCATCATCTCGCGTTTTGAAATGAATTGAAAGACATAATATTCTTTGCGCACTTTCAACGTTGCCATCGCATAATAAATATCGTCAGCGTAGTCAGAATTTCTACCCGAAAGCGTTTGAGTCACACCTTTAAATTTGATGTTTTTCTTCGTGTCTTTTTTGAACGAAATACTTGCATTGGTCAACGATTCATAACGGCGATCAGCATAAGCATCATGGAAGTTGTTCAGTAGATCGTCATCTACCAGGTAATAATCTTCCATGAGTTCCGATTCAAGATCGTCTTCGGTAAAGCGTTCAATGGTGAAAATTACTCCCAACACATAATCACGTCTGTTTAGCGATGAAGACTTGTAACAGTAACGGTTTCCATAATCGATATCAAACGATTTAGGCATTTTGAATCGGATGTTTTTGTACCCCTGTTTTTTAAATTCGCTGAAATTGTATCCGTTTTCACGAAAGGCCTTCAGGGTGTCTTCTGCATCTTCGTTATCGGCCGGACATGCGGTCAGAAGAGGCAGAAGTAAGATCATGACGATTAGACGCTTCATAGTGCCAATTTACAAGTAAAATTTAAAACTGAATCTGTTGTTCGATAAAAAATGATCTGTTGGTTGACGTAGTGGCGATTATCAGGCTAAAATGAAGTTTTTTCGAATTTTGAGCAAGTTCGGGGTACCATTTCAGCCTCAGGATGATTATGAACGCGTTCCCAATATCCCGAACTTACGTTCGTGTGCGTGATTTTGGGAACTCACGCCGGATTTTAGCATTTTGTTTTTTCAAAGCACAAAAAAGCTGCCAACCAAAGGAAGACAGCTTTTTGTATTAATAAATCGAGTCGTTAAATATCGATATTTGCGTATTTTGCATTTTTCTCAATGAATTCGCGGCGTGGCGGAACTTCATCTCCCATTAGCATAGAGAAGATCTGGTCGCACTCGGCTGCGTTTTCAATCGTTACCTGGCGTAGTGTGCGGTGTTCAGGATTCATTGTTGTATCCCAGAGCTGCTCCGCGTTCATTTCACCCAAACCTTTGTATCGCTGAACGTTTACCGACGATTCGGAACCGCTTCCTTTTAGATCGTGGATCAAACGATCACGCTGATCTTCGTTCCAGGCGTATTCTGCTTTTTGCCCTTTTTTCACCTGGTAAAGTGGTGGTGTGGCAATGTAGATATATCCGTTTTCGATCAATTCCTTCATGTAACGGAAGAAGAACGTTAAGATCAGTGTTTCGATGTGTGAACCATCTACATCGGCATCACACATGATGATGATCTTGTGGTAGCGCAATTTATCGAGGTTCAATGCTTTCGAATCATCTTCGGTCCCAACGCGCACACCTAAAGCAGTGTACATGTTTTTGATCTCTTCGTTTTCGAAGATCTTGTGCTGCATCGCTTTTTCAACGTTCAGAATCTTACCACGCAATGGCATGATCGCCTGGAAGTGACGGTCGCGGCCTTGCTTGGCTGTTCCACCCGCCGAATCTCCTTCGACAAAGTAAATCTCGCACAAAGCAGGATCCTTCTCCGAACAATCGGCTAGTTTACCGGGCAATCCGGAACCAGACATCACGTTCTTACGCTGCACCATTTCACGCGCTTTGCGGGCGGCATGACGGGCACGGGCGGCCAATACTACTTTTTCAACAATCAATCTTGCTTCAGAAGGGTGCTCTTCCAAATAAATGGCAAGCATTTCCGAAACACCTTGTGAAACAGGAGCCGTAACCTCGCGGTTTCCTAATTTTGTTTTCGTCTGGCCTTCAAATTGCGGTTCCTGAACTTTTACCGAAACTACAGCTGTCAATCCTTCACGGAAATCATCACCGTCAATTTCGATCTTTTCTTTTGCCAGGATTCCGCTATCGGTAGCATATTTTTTCAAGGTATTCGTCAAACCACGACGGAAACCAGAAAGGTGCGTACCACCTTCGTGCGTATTGATATTGTTGACGTAAGCCTGAATATTTTCTGTGTACGAAGTGTTGTAAGTCAACGCTACTTCAACCGGAATGCCTTCACGTTCACCTTCGAAATAGATCACATCCGGAATCAATGGTTCACGGTTACGGTCAAGGTATTGGGCAAACTCGCGCAAACCACCTTCCGAATGAAAAATATCCTGACGTGGTTTTTCATTTTCATCCAGATCACGTAAATCACGCAATGTAATGGTGATTCCTTTGTTTAGGAAAGCCAGCTCACGCATACGCGCGGCCAATGTATCGTAGTTGTATTCTGTTTGTTCGAAAATGGTATTGTCCGGTTTAAACGTCACTTCCGTTCCTGTTTTATCCGAAACACCGATTTCTTTTACTTCGTATAGCGGTTTACCAATGCTGTATTCCTGCTGGAAAATTTTTCCTTCGCGATGTACAACCGCACTTAAGTGAATAGAAAGTGCGTTCACACACGAAACACCCACACCATGCAAACCACCGGAAACTTTATAGGTGTCTTTGTCGAATTTACCACCGGCGTGTAATACTGTCATTACGATTTCCAGCGCCGACTTTCCTTCTTTGGTATTGATCCCGGTTGGGATACCACGGCCGTTATCAATTACTCTTATGGAATTATCAACGTTGATGTCAACGGAAATAGTGTCGCAGTGACCGGCAAGAGCCTCATCGATTGAGTTGTCAACGACCTCATAAACCAGGTGATGCAATCCCTTTATTCCAATGTCCCCGATATACATCGCCGGACGTTTACGAACCGCTTCCAATCCCTCAAGGACCTGTATGTTATCTGCTGAATAATCCTGTACTTTTTTTTCTTCGCTCATAGATGTTCAATAGAATTTTAGGCGATTTTTCATCGCAGAACAAATATAGCCAAAAGCCAAGGTTTATCGACCGAAAATAAAAGCTGAAGTGCCTGTATTTATTAACAAAATATCAACTTTTCACTAATCTTTTGATTCGATCCAGGAAATGATACTTGCATCGTTGGGAAGCGTTTTAGGTGACACCACACGAACCAGTTTTCCATCGGTTCCGATCAGGTATTTTTGGAAGTTCCATTGCACCTCACTGTCTTCCAATCCATTCTGACTTTTCTGCGTCAGAAACTGGTAAACAGGGTGCATATCTTTCCCTTTTACCGAGATTTTACTCATCATCGGGAAGGTAACGCCGTAGTTTGCTTTACAGAAAGTTGCGATCTCTTCATTGTTTCCCGGCTCCTGTCCCATGAAGTTGTTGGCCGGAAAACCGATGATTACAAAATTCTGATCTTTGTATTTCTCATAGAGAGCTTGCAATTGTTCATATTGGGGTGTCAATCCGCATTCGGAAGCTGTATTTACGACCATTATTTTTTTTCCTTTCAGTGAAGCAAAATCAAACTCAGTGTTTTTGATGTCTGTAACCTTAAATTCGAATATCGTTTTGATAGCAACTGCATCTGTGGTTGCGGAAGTGGCTTCGCTTGAAGCTATAGCCGTTGGGGCAGCTGATTTGGATGTTACATTGCAGCTTGTGGCAACGAAGATCAGTAAAACGAAAGAAAGTAACTGTTTCATGAGATGTCTGTAAGTTTGATGAGTTTGTCCGTTTTTGAGTTTGGCAAGTTACAGAGTTTTAAAGTTAACTCAAAACTTAAAAACGGATAAATTTATGAAACTCATACTAAACTCAATCTAAAGATGCGTAGTATAAATCACGGATGTTAAAAAGTTGGTCCGAAAGGCAACTTTTTGCGCTCAATTACGAATAGTAGTATATGAAGTTGATATTCACATTGATCGGGGTGTTATTGGTGCAGTTTGCAATTGGGCAAACTACGCTGAAAGGAACGTGGCAGGGGCTGATGATTCGCGATGGACAAACGTACGATCAGGCTGCGATTATTTATTTTGATTTTAATGAATCGGGAGATTTTATCGGGAAAAGCCGCGAGGAAGTCACCGGGAAAGATGCGTTCGTAGTAAAGAGACTGAAAGGCGAAAAAAAAGCCGGAAGCGTACAGCTGAAACAATTTGTGGTCGAAAAAAAGAAGGATGCTTCGGGAGTGAAATGGTGTAACATGGAAGCCACACTCAATTTCATCGATTCGACCGGGTATTTGCAGGGAACCTTTAAAAGCAGTGAATGTCGTGGTTATACAGGAAAGATTATTTGTTTTCGGTCAAGTTTACCGATCTCGCTGGAACCTACAGTAAAAGAAGTGCAATCGTGGCGGCCCATCTTTGTGGATGATCTGAAAAAGGGACGCAAGGCACCTGAGATTCGCGACCTGGAACGAAAGAACTTCAAATTTCAGCCGATCTATTTCGATTACGATAAGGCCGAAATTAAAACGGAGTACAAAAATTTCCTGATCTCATTGCTCAAAGTCGTCAACGGGCATTCCGATCTGCGCATTAAAGTAGTTGGTTACACCGACGCCGACGGTTCGGATGCCTACAACATTGATCTTTCCAAACGCCGTGCGCAAGCAATTATTGACTTTTTCGTTGCGCTGGGATTGTCAAGAGATCGCATAGAAATTGATTTCAAAGGTGAAGCCGATCCAATTGGCGACAATACAACAGACGAAGGTAAGCAGCTCAATCGCCGGGTGGACTTTTCCTTTATTTGAAAACCTGATTAATCGATCAGTGACGTATCGTTGAATTGATTTCCCTGAACAATTCTGTTGATGCGCGGTTGTATAAACCAAACTCCAACCGGAAAGAACCAGATCAGGAAAAATTCCCCAATGTAATCCGAGAAATGTGCTTCGCGCTGTAATTCCACGCTTTTGAGTGTTTTGGCAACGAAATACAGCGTGTAAATTATGCAGAAGATCGAGAAGAAGTGCATGAGAAACGCGAGTATAAATAATGGGATTGCCCATGCAAGACCGGATGATTCATCACCATTCGAAGACCTGATTTGTGTTGAAATGATTGTTGCGACCAAGAGAAATGCGCCCATGTAAATCCATGGAATAAAAAAGAAAATCTTGAATCGTTTCACACGAAGGCGCGTGTCAGGATGCAAATAAGCTTGTAGCCCTGTTCCTACCGACCATTGCCAGTAAAGCTGAGTAATTGCCCCTACTAAAGCAATCGCCGGAAAAACAAATATGTAGGGAAATAATACTTCCGGGTTTGGTTCTCGCTGACTCACAATCATTGAAATCATCACGACCATTAAAGTCATTGCTGCCACAAAAGGAATTCCAAAAACAAGAATAAACAGTTTCCAGTGTGGTGTATGAAGAATTTTTGGTGCCATAGTGAAAGAGATTAAAATTCCTAAAATAAGAAATCCCCCGTTAGCCTGAGCTACGGGGGATTCAATATGTTTAAAGCGATTACTTGATGAAAGACAACGCAGCGTTATCTTCGTATTTCAAGAACTCACGATCTTTAGCAGCTTTCGCTTTCAAAGAACCGTCTTTCGCGATAGCACTTTTCAAGTTGCTAACTACAGCATCCAATTTATCTTCACGAGCAGCAGCAACTGCTTTCAGGTAGTAACCCTGAGCGCTTTCTTTGTCTGCAGAAGCATCGATCGTTTTAGAAGCAGCATCAGCACTTCCGTTCAACAATTGAGCAAGAGCTTTGTTGAAAGATGCATCTGAACCGAAGTTAGATACCGCGTCAGCGTATTTACCGTTTTGGATTGCAAGAATTCCTTTGTTGTAGCTAACCTCTGAACCAGCACCGTTTGCTTGTCCTAACAATTGAGCCGCTTTTGCACGGTCACCGTTTACACCTGCAACTGCACCTAAGTTGTTTTTAGAGATAGGGTTGTCTTTTTTACCGTTAGCTTTTTCAAACTGAGCTTTTGCTTCGTTGATTTTACCTTGTTTGTACAAAGCAGCACCTACGTTGTTAGCAGCTCTCCAATCAGATGGATCTTTGATTTCAGCTTCTTTGTAAAGACGCAATTTCTCGTTCAAATCTTCAGTCAATGAAGCAGTGAACAACAATTCTTCCAATGTTAATTTTTGTGGCTCAGCTTTAGAGATTGTTGTTAATTCTTCGTCAGAATAACCTGTCAAATCGTAAACAACGTTGATCTCAGCACGACGCAGTTTAGGGAAAATGTTTTTATCCAATTCGGTAAATGATTTACCAAGGTTACGCATCTCAGTTTCGCGAGTTGCAGGATCAGGGTACATTTTCAATACACGAAGGATCAAATCTTTGTCCTCTTGTTTCATCGTAGTATTCTTAGCTAATTCAGCTTCGAAACCTGCGAAATCCTCTCCTTTACCGGCAAGGCTGTAAACTTCAGTTTGTGCTTTATCGTTTTTCGATTTTTTCGCTACGTCGATAGAAGCTGTTTTCGCAGAAGTTGAGCGATCAGTAGACAATGTGTTGTTTTTGTCTTCTTCACCTTCAGGAGATGCAAAACCTGTAATGTTGATTGCTTTGATAGCAATCTTAGGATTCGCCTGAGCAGCTGCCAACCATGCGCCGAAATCTACGATGTCTTTATCTTTTAATTCAATCGGTTTAACAATTGATTTTCCTTTATCGTAATTGATTTGAGCAGCGTACCCTTGCTCGGTAACACGTTTGAACTCGTCTTTCGCGAAAACTACTTTAAAGTCTTTGTTTACCAAGTATGGAGTGATGATGGTACCTTTAGCAATTTCCATATCCTGGAATTTGTCTTTTTTCTCTTTACCACCTTTGTAAACCTTACCGGTTATTTTAAGTTCTGTGTATTCAAACTCAGGTTTGTAAGCTACAACGTCTGTGTAGACCATTGTTCCACCTGGTTTGTATTGGATAACGGTTCCGTTTCCAGTTGCTTTTTCTCCTTGAACAGTTACTGTTTTAAGAGCTGTGTTCCCCAGCATTGGTGTAAGGTCAGCAGATGCTTTTTTCTTGATACCTTTTTCTGGAAATTTCACTTCAACTTTTACACGTACACTGTCAGCGTGCATCTCAAGCGGGCTAGGAGTTACTTTGTACTCCAAATCCTTCAAGAGGTCACAACTAGCAACAAGCGAACCAGCTACCGCTATAAAAGCCAAACCTTTGATACTTTGCTTTTTCATTATTCAATTGTTAGTTTCTACCTTAAAATAAATTACGTGCAATATTAAACAATTTTTTTTACTATAAATCGTTTAATTACAATTAATGATTGATGGATAACGCTTTAGCGTGGATAAACACGTTACTTTCATCGATGCAGTCCTTCAAAAGTTCGGAAAAACGTAAGTGTTTAACCGGGTGGATGTAGCTTGGAATCAATTCGTTCAGCGGTTCCAGTACAAACCTTCTTTCGAGCATCCGCGGGTGTGGAATAACTAGTTTGTCACTGTTGATAACTTCTTCCCCGAAAAGCAATAAATCAAGGTCGATAGTGCGTGACGAATAACGCTCCGATTCACTTCTTGTTCTTCCCAATTGCGTTTCGACGGATAATAAAACAGTCAGTAAATCTTCCGCTTTTCCAGCCCAGCGAATTCCAATTACAGCGTTCAGGAACAAATCTGGTGAATCAAATCCCCAGGGTTCGGTTTCTACTACTTTTGAAACCGCGATAGGCTGAATTCCAGGCTGAGACAACAATGCGTTAACCGCCGATTGCATGTAGCCGAAACGGTCGCCTTCATTGCTTCCCATTCCGATCCATGCTTCCTTTGCTTCGTTCATACCGCAAATTTAACTGAAAACAGCTGTAATTTATTTTGTTGCCGGGATGTTGTTGAACCGGTTGCCATTCATACCGAAAACGCACCTTTTTTCAGTCGGATGGATGTTCCATACGTAGTTCGGTATCGCCTCGCATGATTCAGACTATATTTGTTATGCATTAATACTATTTTATATGACTGAGAAAAAAGTTTCTTTCTGGCGCATTTTCTGGCCTTCTCTCGTTTCGGTACTGGTTGTTTCACTCATCGGGTGGATTATTACTTTTTCAGTTATCGGCAGTATGTTTGGCAATGAACCCGAAGCAAAAGATAAGACCGTTTTACACTTAACGTTATCCGGAGAAATCGGTGAATCTTCTGATGCGTCATTAAATGGCCCGTCATTCAGTATTAATAAGGTAACAGGTTTAAGTGATTTACTGCTTGGTTTTGAGCGTGCAGCCGATGACGATGACGTGAAAGGAATTTTCATTGACCTTCAGTCGGTTCAATGTGGTTATGCTACCGCACAGGAACTGCGTGACGCGATCCATCGTTTCCGAAAATCGGGGAAATTTGTAGTGGCGTATCTGAGCGGCGAAGTCGTGACCCAAAAACAATATTATATCAGTTCTGCAGCCGATAAAGTATACGGCTTTCCGACTTCTGCAATGGAATTTACAGGATTGGGAACAGAAATGACTTATTTTAAAGGAACGTTTGATAAAATGGGGGTTGAAATGCAAGTTATCAGAGGCTCGAACAATGATTTTAAAAGTGCTGTTGAACCGTTTTTCAGAGAAAATATGAGTGATTCCAGTCGCTTGCAGACAGAACGTCTGTTGGGATCAATCTGGAAAGATTTGCGTACAAAAATTGCAAAAGACCGCAAGGTTTCAGCTGAAACGCTGAACGATATTGCCGAAGGTTTGAAGATCAAACGTGTGGAAGATGCGCTTCAATATAAGTTGATCGATGGTGTGAAATACCGCGATGAAGTCATTGATATCGTGCGTAAAAAAGCCGGCGAAAAAACAGATATGGCCAATCTGCTTGCGTTTGAGAAATATTCGAAAACCAAGTTCAAAAATGATCAGTTGATCAATGGCAGAAAAAACACGAAAGCAAATATTGCAGTAATTGTTGCCGAAGGTGCAATTACAGTGGATGGCGATGAAATGACATCCGTGAACATTTGTAAGTATTTCCGTGAAGCTCGTGAAACCAAGTCAATCAAAACAGTAGTGTTTCGTATAAACAGTCCTGGCGGAAGTGCGCTTGCCTCAGAAGAAATCTGGCGTGAAGTGATGTTGACAGCGAAAAAGAAAAAGGTAGTGGTCTCTATGGGGGACGTTGCTGCATCAGGTGGTTATTACATCGCTACGCCGGCGAGTACTATTTTTGCTGAACCGACAACGATCACCGGATCAATCGGCGTTTTTGGAGTGATTCCATTTACTGGAAAACTATTTGAAGATAAGCTGGGAGTCACCTTTGATCGAGCTCAAACCAATGCACATGCTGTTCTGTCGACCAATCGTAAACTAACCGAAGAGGAATTGAAAGCGATCCAGGGAGAAGTTGATCAGATTTATTCGCAATTTAAAAAACGCGTTGCCGATGGCCGCGGATTGACCCAAAAACAAGTTGAGGTCTTGGCCCGCGGGCGTGTGTGGACAGGTACGGATGCGTTGAAACATGGCCTGGTGGATAAAATCGGCGGGCTTTCTGATGCGATTGCGTATGCACAGAAAAAGGCTGGAATTTCCGACGCAAAAATTAAATACTGGCCCGAAGTGAAAGAAGATCCGGTGGCTGAATTGCTGGAGCAGTTGAGCGAAGAAGAAAGTGTTCGCGCTAACCTGAAACAAACAGAGCTACCGAAAATAATGACCGACTCGTATAAGATGTTGCGTCAGCTGGATCAAATGACAGGAATTCAGATGCGCATGCCTTTTGAGTTAGAAATACATTGACATACTAACAATATATCGCTGGTCCGGGGGATTCCCGGACCTTTTTTTTTGCATGGAATCTGAGCTATCTGGATTAAATGTGTATCGATTTTTTTTTAATCAATTAATGATTAATATTTCGTCTAAACTATTGTTTTAAATCTACTTTCTACATATCTTAAAGTAAAAAACACGAAAAGATATGCTAGTTAAAACCTATGGAAGTGCCGTTTTTGGTATCGATGCCACAACTATTACCATCGAAGTGAACATTGCCAATGGCGTGAATTTTATATTGGTCGGATTGCCGGATAACGCGGTTCGCGAAAGCCATCAACGGATCAAAGCGGCTTTAAAAAACAATGATTTCAAATATCCGGGAAAGGAAATCACGGTTAATATGGCGCCGGCTGATATCCGAAAGGAAGGCTCAACGTTTGATCTGGCCATAGCGATGGGAATCCTGGCAGCCAGTGATCAAATGAAACTGGAACGCCTCGAAGAATATATTCTGTTAGGAGAACTTTCCCTTGATGGCGGATTACAACCGATTAAAGGCGTACTTCCGATTGCCATGCAAGCCAAACAGGAAGGATTCAAAGGAATTATTTTGCCCGAAGCAAATGCCGAAGAAGCCGCCATAGTTGAAGGAATTGATGTGTATGGTTTAAAAACGATGCTGGAAGTGGTGCAATTGCTCAATGGTGAATCGGAAATTGCTCCTACACGCTTCAACATTAAAGCCGAATTTGAGCGTCAGCTCATTCACGCCGATGTTGATTTTAAAGATGTAAAAGGGCAAGCTACCATCAAACGTGCTTTTGAAATTGCCGCAGCCGGAGGACATAACGTGATTCTGATTGGTCCGCCAGGTGCCGGAAAATCGATGCTCGCCAAACGTTTGCCAACTATTTTACCGCCAATGAGTTTGGAAGAATCGCTGGAAACCACCAAGATTCATTCTGTTGCAGGGAAGATTGGCAAACGTGTCGGACTTGTTACCCAACGTCCATTTCGAAAACCACATCATACGATCAGTGACGTAGCCCTGGTTGGTGGTGGAACTTATCCGCAACCCGGAGAAATTTCGCTTGCACACAACGGTGTCTTGTTTTTGGATGAACTTCCTGAATACAAACGGCAGGTGCTGGAAGTGATGCGTCAACCGCTGGAAGACAGAACGGTGACCATTTCCCGCGCGCGATTTACCGTTGATTATCCTGCCGGAATTATGTTGATTGCTGCCATGAATCCTTGTCCGTGCGGTTATCACAATCATCCGGAAAAAGACTGTGTTTGTGGCCCGGGAGTGGTTCAGAAATACTTAAACAGAATCTCGGGTCCATTATTGGACCGTATAGACCTGCATGTGGAAGTAACGCCGGTTTCGTTTGATGATTTGGCCTACGATATTCCTTCGGAAGGAAGCAGTGAAATTCGCCAGCGGGTGATGCAAACGCGGCTGTTGCAACTCAACCGATTTAAAGAACATACGGGAATTCACTGCAATGCGCAAATGGAGCGCGTTGACCTGGAACGCTTTTGCGGCATTGATGATGCGTGCCGTCAATTACTGAAACACGCCATGGACCGGCTTGGCCTTTCTGCCCGTGCTTATGACCGGATTTTGAAAGTAGCGCGCACCATTGCCGACCTGGAACAGGCTCCCGACATTCAAACCGTTCATATTTCCGAAGCCATTCAGCTACGCAGCTTGGACCGTGAAACATGGGCGGGATAATTCACCAATAAAACACCAACAAATGGAAACACTTATCCCCAACGAAACTATTTTGCAAAAGATCATCCTGATCCGCAACCAAAAAATCATACTCGACAGCGATCTGGCTCAACTTTATCGGGTCGAAACCAAATCACTTAAACGCCAGGTGAAACGAAACATCGACCGATTTCCTGATGATTTCATGTTCGAACTTACACCTGAGGAAGTTGAAATCTTGAGGTGCCAATTTGGCACCTCAAGTTGGGGCGGCTCCCGGTACATTCCAATGGCGTTTACCGAACAAGGTGTAGCCATGCTTTCAAGTGTCTTGAGCAGTGATATTGCCATTCAGGTGAATATCCAGATTATTCGCATTTTTTCCGGGATGCGCGAGTTGCTTTCGAGTCAACAGGAATTGTTGCAAAAAGTAAACGAACTGGAAGATCGAATGGAAGATCAGGACGAAAAAATAATGACGATTTTCGAATGTATGAAAGAACTATTGCGCGAAGCAATTGTTGATCGCCCGGTTATTGGGTTTAAACAGGAGACGAAACCCCAAAAGCCTTCGTGATGAGTTTATTCAGTGATAATTCTGCAACTGGATATTGTTCCAGGCGCTGACTTTCAGGATTGATGACCAAACATTCGTCGCAGTAATCAAGACACAATTCCAGATCATGCGAAGCAAGCAAAATGATTTTCTGCTGTTCATGCGCGATTGTTTTCAGCAATTGCATAATCGCGCGTTTGTTAGGATAATCCAGGAAAGAAGTTGGTTCATCGAGCAGGATCAGAGCTGTTTCCTGGATCAGGGCACGAGCAATACTTGCTCGTTGACGCTCACCATCGCTGAGCGTGACAGTCGATTGACGAAGCAAATGTTCCAATTGCAATTGTTCAACAACACGATTGACCACTGCTTTATCCGAATCGTTGAGCAATCCCTGGAAACCGGTATGTGGAAACCGGCCAAGATCCAGATATTCCTGCGTTGACAAGTATTCCGAACCGTGAAAACGGCTTTCGACCAAAGCGACCAATAAAGCGCGTTGACCTAACGAAAGGCCGGCAATGGAAGAATTGTTCAAGCGAATTTCACCACTCGAGTATTCACCAAGTGCGATTGCATCCAACAAAGTGGATTTACCAGCGCCGTTGGCACCGATCAATGCATACAATTTGCCGGGAAGAAGTGTTACTTCATCAATTGAATAGAGCGTTTTGGCTCTGCCGATGTCTATGGATCGCAACTCAAGCATGGCGGATCTTTTTCAATAATAACGCCACCGCTACCGGAGCACCGATCAAGGATGTTAGGCTATTAATTGGTAAAACGATATACGGTTCCAGTACTACGATCAGTAAATCACACAGCAGCATAAAACCTGCACCAATGATAATGGTTCCAATCAATAACACACGATGGTTTGCCGTTTTATAAAGTATTTTCACGATGTTGGGAACAATCAGTCCCACAAAAGCAATTGGTCCGCAAAAGGCTGTTACCAGCCCCGTTAAAACAGAAACGACGGCTAAAATCTGCCATTGAGACCTGCGCAAATGAACGCCTAGTACGGTTGCCTGGCGTTCACCAAGTACCAATCCGTTGAGTGGTTTCACTAAAAAAAATGTTGTTGCGATTCCCGATAAACTGATTGCCAGAATTACCGGTAGCTGATTTAAATTCACCTGCTGCAATGATCCGTAACTCCATAATGTGAATGCTTTCAACGCATTCGGGTCAGATTTGGAAAGTAAAATTCCGGTGACAGCCGAAACAAAGGTCCCGAGCATCATTCCTATCAACAAGAGCGAAACCTGGGATTTAACCCGATTGGCCATCAATAAAATGATCAATCCGAATAACAACGATCCTACTGCGGAAGCAACCGTGATACTCAGGTCCAGCAAGGTTCCTGAAAGATATCCGGCAGCCAGGATTGTTAGTGCGACGAATAAATGCGCACCGGATGTAAGTCCGAGAATAGAAGGTCCGGCCAATGGATTGTTAAGTAATGTTTGTAATAATAAACCGCAAACGGAAAGCGATGCTCCGGCTACCAGTGCAATGACCAAACGTGGAATCCGGAACTCGGTGAGTAAAATGTGTTGAAATTTCTCCTTTCCTTCTGCTGGAAAAAATGACTCAAACCAATGCTCTTCCTGGTGTGGAAAGCCGAGTGTCAGGATAACCAGCGCCAGCAAAAAAAACAACAGGAATACATGAAGCCGTTTCATCGCAGTTTAACGTTCGAGTTGCTTGTAAAAATGTAATTTATTCCCATTTGGCTGACCGCAAATGGTTGCCAGATCACTTAAAACCCAATGCGGATTGGCAGCTCCCATTTCCCAGAAATAGTTGCTATTGTGCGTATAACAATACACTTTTCCTTCTTTCACTGAAGTAAACAAACCGTATTTCTGCTGCTGTTTTAATAAATCGGGGAGTGAAACCGCTCCGGCATTGATCCATACTTTTGTTGTTTGCTGATCTTTGAAAACCTGTTCCAGTGTTCGTTCGCAGCTTCCGGTTCCCTTTAAATCTTTGTACAAATAATCGGCACCGGCATCTCTTAACAATTGAGCCATGTAGCTTTCTCCTGCAGGTGCAAACCAGCTTTCTCCGATGAGAGATCCAACCAGGACTTCGGGGCGATCCTTGATATTTTGCAATTTCTTTTTGGTGTCGTTGTACGTTTTCTCAACGGCTGAAAAATAAGCCATCGCCTGTTTCTCTTTTCCGGTCAAAAATCCGAAAACTTTGATCCATTCTGCTTTTCCCAACGGATGTTCTTCGCGCCAATCGTAATTGGCCATAACTAATACATCCAATTGTTTGAGTTTTTCTTCGTTCGGGAATCCTTTTCCAAATCCGCTGTAAACGACCAGCGAAATCTCATTTTCAAGTAGTTGTTCAGGGACAATGGATGTTTCATCGGAAAAACCAACAATTTCACCTTTTTCAATTCCCTGAAGCACTTTCTTATTTGCAATAAAATTTTTGTCGGTTGCTCCTTTCACGCAGTCAAGCGCATCAATGGCGTCAAGCATACCTATATGCGTTGTCGAAAGAACAGCCATGCGTTTCACCGGTACTTCTATCTGGTCCATTCCTGCCGGAGCGAACGATTTATCGGCTTTCTTCACCAGCGCATATTCGCGTTCCACTTTTCCTGTTTCGGGTTGCATAATGCTTAGTACCGCATAATGTTCATGTTGCACGATCTTAAAATGCTTCGCGTAGCTGACGTCAACAGCTTTGCCAATTTGTGCCTTTTTTTCCGATAGCCGTGTGCATTTCACCAGAAAAAAACACAACAGCAATAACCCAACTACTTTCATATATGGCAAATATAATGGTATCACGTCAATCTCAGCTGCGAACCCGAAAAACCCTACCTTTGCTAAAATTACTGATATGCGTTTTGAAGAATACCCGATACATGATTTGATCAAGCAGCAACTCGCTTATTTGGGTTTCAAACGCCCCACCGACATTCAATTCAAAGCCATCCAGCCGATCATGAAAGGCGAAGATGTGTTTGCTATTGCGCAAACGGGAACAGGAAAAACGGCCGCTTTTGTGATTCCGATCCTCAATGATCTGATGAAACATAAAGCACATTCAAAAGCTCCACGATGTTTGGTACTTGCACCAACACGTGAATTGGCTCATCAGATCACAGAGGTTTTTAAGGAAATCGGAAAAAAAACCGATGTTAGAATTGCCTCGGTAATGGGAGGAGTGGAGCAGGAAAATCAGATCCAGCAACTGCGTAAAGGCGTTGATGTGATTGTGGCTACACCCGGACGGGTTTTTGATCTTCGTTCACAAGGTTTTTTGGTGTTGGATGAATTGCGTTACCTCGTTTTGGACGAGGCTGATCGCATGCTTGACCTGGGGTTTGACGAAGATATCAAAGCCATTCACAAGCTTTCACCCAAGAAAAACCGGCAGACATTGTTTTTTTCGGCAACTATTACCAAGAAAATTAAATCGCTTGCTTATGATGTTGTGCGCGAAGCTATCCGGATCCAGATTTCGCCAAAAGACCTGATTACAAAAAATGTTGACCATGCTTTTATCACGGTTGAAATGGATGATAAACGTTTTTTCCTGGAGAACATGATCCAGGAATATCCTGATTATAAGTTTGTGGTGTTTGTGCGGACGAAAGTGCGTTGTGAACGTGTAGTCGCGGCAATGGAACGGGTTGGTATTAAAAGCGAGGCTTTACATGGCGGAAAAGAACAACAGGATCGTTTTGATATTCTGAACCGGTTCCGAAATGGAGAAAATAAGGTGCTGATTACCACAGATGTTGCCGCCCGTGGAATTGATATCCCGGGAGTTGATTATGTGATCAATTACGATTTGCCGGATATGGAAGAACAATACGTTCACCGTGTCGGAAGAACAGGCCGGGGAACAAATAAAGGCCAGGCACTTTCTTTCTGTAGTCCGGAAGAGCGTCCGCTGCTGGATGCTATTCAAACCTACATCGAAACAGAGATTGACGAACTGGAAATCAACAAGCATGATTACAAAGCCATCCTGGAAGATAGCGAAGATGTTACTTATAATTGGCAAAAACTGCTCGACCAGGCAAATGAGGAAGATGGTACTTCCGAGAAATGGTAAAAATCGTTTTATCCAACTTATAAAAGGCACGTAATATTGCAAATTTACGCGGTGAAATTGTGCACGTAAATTTGCAATATTACGTGCGGTTATCCACCTGAAAACCTTACGATTAAGCTATAATAAAAAAGCCGTCTCACAAGTGAAGCGGCTTTAAAACAGCGTAGTAGCAACTTACTTGTTTTTATTTCATAAAGGCTTTTCTGCAAACAGTAGCTTCACCGTTTACAACCAATAAATACGAACCTTGTCTCAATTCATCCACATTCAATTGAAATGAGTTAGAACCTTCTTGAGCCGTTACTTCAGTAGAAGAAAGTACTTTACCCGACATATCTACAACAGAAAGGGTATAAACCGCTTTTTTGGTTGCATTCAAACCTACATTCAATAAGTCTTTTGCAGGATTTGGGGAAAGTGTAACATCTGAAAAATCGTATTCGGATTGAATGGAAATGTTCCCTAAATCAGTTATATCACCATCGAGGTCTACTTGTTTCAGGCGATAATAGTTCGTAGCCATACGATCAAAATCCGTATCATTAATCATGTAGTGATTTATTCCTTCACCCGATTTACTAAAGTCTTTTGCAATTGCAATCCATTCCTGGCCTACCTTGCGTTCAACGATGTAATAATCACTGTTGATTTCATCTTCAGTTGACCAGCTAATCTTATTCACGCCGTTTTCCTGAATACCATTGAGATTAAGTAATGTTACCGGCAATGAAACCGGAATACAGCTCAAACCGACATTTCCGGTAAAGTCCATTGTAAACGGTGATGTAGTTGATGAGAAGTTATCGATCAGCATCACTACAATGTCACCAACGGCACATGTAATTCCTTGTACCCAGTTATCTCCCGAAGCATCTTCACTTGCATCAACAGCGCCTGAACCAAGTCCAGTATCGTAACTTGAGCCCAATCCTGAACCCGCAGCAAACGAACATCTTGCAGGGGCAACAGTTGGCGGACAGGTTTGTCCCACACCATCAGGATAGTGCCACACAGCAAAATCATAATCATCTGATCCGTTACTCGGTGAAACATTAAATTCAAGTAATCCGGCTGTTGTAACGACTGCGAAATACCAGTTTGCTTCATTTTCGCCAAATAAACAGCCTTGATTGGTTGCATCCAAATCAGCTGCAGCACCTGCTCCGTTACTTGCTCCGTTAAGTGTTGCATCCGAACATAACTGATTAGCCGTGTTGCAATCCTGATTTCCATCTGGTGGAGCGGGTTCACTGAAACACATAACAAACGTACCGGAAACATCATTTCCATATTCCCATACGCGCACATATAATGTTGCACCTGGTGTTAATCCTGTCATTCCTAAACTGGCCATTAAACCGTTTCCGCTATCATCATCGCACCCTATCTCGGTTAATGAACCACAAGCTCCCGAATAAACAGCAATTCCGTTATCGGTAATGGTAGATGGTGCTGAATAGTCGGTTGCAAATGTGATATTTCCTGAGGCAGGTACAACTACTGAATACCAAACGTCACCACCCACATAATTAGAACAACTTGGTGCTGCAGGCCCTGATGTAGCTGTTGCTCCCGCATTTGAAGCAGTAGCAGGCGTACAAACACCGTTTGCACCAACTGAAACTGCGATAGCACCACATGGGTCATCATTTGCGGGTGGAGGAGGCGGAGGCGCCAGGAATGTAAAACACAAATCAAAATCTACATCTTGTGATTGATAGGATAATACACGTACATAATATGTTCCGGCAGCCAGATTATTAGCTGTGAAAGTTTCATTTCCTCCGTCTCCGGTAGCATTCTGACAACTAACAACCGTTCCCACAAATGCAGTAGTTGAACACGTGGTAGAACCTGAAAGCAGCTGAAAACCAAGATCCCGGTTTGCTGTCGAATTCAACAAATCGATTTGGTAACTTGGAGTTCCGGCACCAATGGTAAAACTCCACCAATATTCCTCAACAACAGCACCGCAGCCTCCGGAGGTTGATCCATTAACAGTACTCAACGTTGCATCACTGGTAGTTGCAGTAACACAACCGGTAGTAAGATCTGTTGTTGGAAGCCCTGTAATAGAGACCGCTCCACTACAAGAAGTTTGGGCGTTCGAAAACAACGAGGTACTAAGACCTAAAAGCAGTAAAATCTTTTTCATGGTACTTAGTGTTTAGTAGGTGTATTACCAGCCATTGAAGATTGTTCAAACAACTCAACATGCAAGCCTTTGGCCGTCATGCGTTCTTCAAACTGTTCTCTGCTGATGAGGATATACGAGCTCACTTTAAACTCATTCATATCATCATTAAAAATTGGCGCAACATCAAAGTAATCTTTGATTTCGATGTTTAGGTTTTTAGCATTGGCTTCATTGGTGATCTCCGTTATCTTAAACGTATAATGAACCTGTTTGTCGCTCATTTGCCCGTAAAGTGAAGATGCACCAAATAAAGTTATGAATAAAATCAATCCCTTCATTTTTGTTAGTTTTAGCGTACCAAATTTAACAAAATGCCGTGACATTTTTAACAAAGTGCTAACCTGCAAGTGTTAAAAAGTTTCACTGTCAGGGATTTAGCTAATTCAGTAAAAACCATTATTCTACTAAATATTCGACAGGAAATGCATTTTGATAATTACTAAAACGATATAGGGTAAATCAGATTGAGATTTACCCTGTTAATATCTTTTTGTAGAGGAGTTGTTATTTTAACAAATAAGTAGTATTTAACTTTTTAAGCAACTTTTTGTTCTATTGTTAACATTACTTACTGCTTATCAATTGATAAGAGGCTTTCAAATCACTAAGAGCGGTTTCTACTTCATTCCAGGAATACAAGATAACAGATAATCCTGAATGTTCGTCGTAAACAGTGATTCGTTGATCGACTCTGCGTAAGTGTTTGTAGGTTTCAATGTTGAATAATGCTTTTTGTGAGCGTAAGATGGTCTGGCCTTTTTCAAATTCATACGACTGTGCACATAAGTAATTTAAACGGGCAAGATCTTCGGGAGAGTTTTCAAGCTCCAATTGGCGCTCGACAGAGAATGTTTGTTCCATTATGCGTTGTGTAACGGCTGCACAATCCGATTTTTGCTGAATCAATGTTTGTGCAAGTTGTCCAAATGTGAGATGTGCACTTGCTAAGAGACACACGATCAAAGTAACCTTTTTCATAACACCTGAATTTAAATGAACGCCTGTTCTGACTACCACTGTCAGAGTACCTAGAAATTACATTAAACTTGCGTTACTGCCAAAAATGTTAAGATTCAAAACATTCTTTTTTCTGGACCGGAAAATGATGGTAAATCACAGGAGAATCAAGACGTTAAGACTAATCTGAACCGTTCTGCATGCATAGGAATTAATGGATGGAAAACACTCTTTTATTCAGCACACATAGAAAAATAATCGACGAAAAGGCCGATTTGTTCATTTCCAGGGCAAAACTGTTAAAAGTTGTTGTTAAAGCTGTTGAAGGAATGAAAAAGGTTATTTGGAATTGAAACAAATCGAATCTGGTGATCAAATTCGATTTAGCAGCCTGTTTCATGAGCTAGCCAAAACGGATTCAAAAATTAAATTATTCCCAACTAACTAAATCGGTCTAATGCGTAATAATGTATCAAAGGATGTTTACCTCCCGTTCCAGCAAAACACCGAATTGTTGCTGAACATCATCCAAAACGGCTTGCGACAGCGCATAAATCTCATCTCCGGTGGCTCCGCCGTAATTCACCAAAACCAATGCTTGTCGCACATGAACACCACAATTACCTATTCGTTTACCTTTCCAGCCGGCCTGTTCGATCAACCATCCTGCGGCCAATTTTACTGATCCGTCGGGTTGCGGATAATTCGGTATTTCAGGAAAACGTTCTTTCAATGCCGCTGCAAAGGCCGGATGAACGACCGGATTCTTGAAAAAACTCCCCGCATTTCCCAGTTCTTTCGGATTGGGTAATTTACTGTTGCGAATATTCATCACCGCCTGGCTAATCGCTGAAACAGATAATTCCGTCACATTCATTGCTTCCAATTCGGTTTGAATGGCGCCATAAGCTGTGTTGAACTGCGGATGTTTCTGTAAACGATAGGTCACCGAAACGATAATATATTGTCCTTTTAAGTCGCGTTTAAAGACGCTTTCACGATAACCAAACGCACAATCTTCAGCTGAAAACGTGTGTAGTTCTCGTTTTTCTATGTGAAAGGCAGTCAATTCAACAAAACAATCTTTGATTTCAACGCCATAAGCACCGATATTTTGCATTGGGCTTGCTCCGACGCTTCCGGGAATAAGACTCAGATTCTCTACACCTCCCCATTCTTTTTCAACACAATAACGCACAAACGTATGCCATTCTTCACCGGCACCAACACGAATATCAATGGTTTCCCCCGTTTCATTCAGATGCTCAAAACCTTTCAATTCGTTTTTTAGCACTAGCGCATCTACCGGCTTAGTGAACAGCACGTTGCTTCCGCCGCCCAGAATAAATAACGGAAGCTTTCTGTTGTTTTCAAGCAATACAGCTTCCAATTCAGGAACGGAAGAAAATGGTGCAAAAGCAGTTGCCGAAACATCAATTCCGAAGGTATTGTAGGGCTGAAGCGAAACGTTGAATTGGATCATGGCGCAAAATTACATTTTTCGGCAGAATAGAAATCCATTCGTGAAAAAAGCCCTTACTGATAGCTGATCCAGAGCCGAAATTACCACGGAATACGCTCGAACGCTATTATGTTAGCACAACTGTTGAGAATGCAATTAATCCTTGTAAAATTACAACACCGCCAAAGCTGCATCATAATTCGGTTCATCTTTGATATCCGGAACCAATTCTACATGGATTATTTTGTGTTGTTCATCCAAAACAATCACCGCTCTTGCATGCAATCCTTTCATTTTTCCATCGATCAATTCCAAACCATAGTCTTTTCCAAAAGCACCGGTATCGAAATCAGAAAGTGTCAGTACATTTTCCAATCCTTCGGCACCGCAAAAACGTTTCTGTGCAAAAGGTAAATCGCGTGAAATACACAGCACTTTTGTGTTTTCAAGGTTGGAAGCCAATTGGTTGAAATGTCTTACCGAAGCCGCACATGTACCGGTGTCAATGCTGGGAAAGATATTTAAGATCAGTCGTGTACCTGAAAAATCATTTAAAGAGGCAATGCTTAAATCAGCTTGAACCAGTTTAAAATCAGGTGCTGTTGTGCCGACAGCCGGTAAATTGCCGTTTGTGTGAAGCGGATTTCCGTGTAATGCTACTGAAGCCATAGAATGTGTTTTTGTTTGGTAAAAGTAAGAATCAAAAAGCTTAAACCACCTCTAATTTCCACTTTATATTCCGTCGTTTGTAAGGCTGATTTTTCAAGCGATAGGTTTTCGGGTAAAAGAAAAAACTGGCTCCGCCTGCGCCCAACGCAATTCCAGTTGAAATCACTAAATTTTTCCCCGAAACAAGACTTTTGTTTTTCTTCGGAACGATGAACGCAACGGCCAGTACAACCATGTTACCGATCATATTCAGGTAAGCGGTCGATTGCAGAATTCCGACAACCTGCTTATATGTAGTTCTGTTCAATTGTATCGTGTGAATCTCCGAAAAAGGAATCGTAATAATGCGTGGAATCGCCAGGCTGTCTTCCGATTTCCAGTAATGCGAATCGTCAATCGTTCCATTGTACCAATAGGTCAATACATGTTCCTGGTGTAATTCCAACACAATGGTACTGTCTGAATAGCCGATCAGTTTTCCAATGCCATTGCGTTGTTGCTGCCGGATGAGCGAGTCACGGAAATCTATAAAGTGAATCGTCAATATGCTACCTGTATCCAGGATCAGCTGGTTTTTTGCCGCAGAAATCGAACGGATTGCCAGCCTGTTGGGAAGTAGAATAGACGAATCGCCCGATTGACCGAATGTCATCGAACCAAAGAACAGTCCCAGGATCAGCAATAAAAGCCGTTTCGACATAATTTCAATTTGTTTGATAGAACGCTGTATTTCAAAGAATGCTACAGCACTTCAATCTTCCATTTAATGGTTTTGTTTTTCTTTAATTGGTTATTTACTTTATATAGCTTCGGATAAAAAAGGTAACTCAATGCGCCCGCAGCCATGGATGTTGATGTTACAATGAGGGCATTTTTACCATTTGTGAGAATCGGGGACTTCGGAAATACCAAAGATGTAACCACAACACCAAAACAGGCAACCGCAAACACATAAGCGGTTGATTGCATCATGCCGATTGTTTTACGGTGTTTTCCCTTGTCGTGACGAACAGAATGAATTTCGGAAAACAACAACGTGTCAAAATGTTGCTTGACCGAATCGCGTTTCTGGTAGTAGTAATATGTGCTGTACGTGCCGTCGTGTTTGTAAGTCGAGATGCTTTCATCGTGCACATGCAGTGCGAGTGAGCTATCTGTGTAATGCACCAGTTTGCCTCTGAGTTCCCGATACTGAGTTCGGATAATAGAATCGGTTTTGTTCACGCATATAACCGAAATCCGTCCGTTTGAATCCAGAATATGGTGTTTTTTAGGATTGCTGACGGAGGAAATAACCAAACGATTCGGCAGCAGAATAGTCGTATCAGTCTGTTGTGCAACAGCAACAGGTGCAAGGCCAAACAGCACAACCACTAAAACGATCCATCTGTACATACGTGCAAAATTTGCATTCGGTAATCTCATAAAGTTAACGGTTTCGCATTATCATTGCCAGTTTCGACGAAAAATAGTTGAGCAATAGGGGTGAAACGCTTTTCAGCTGTCATATGGAAGAAAGATGATAACTTTACCCGACGAAATTACAACAACTCGGGTGGACGAACAACAACTGATAACGCTATTTGTGGCAGGTGATTTAACAACATTTGAGATGGTATTTCGTGACTATTATACTCCCCTTGTCCGATATGGAAACACGTTCCTGAAAGACACGGATGAAACCGAAGACGTAGTGCAGCAGGTTTTTGTATCGCTGTGGGAAAAACGTACTCAGCTGGATATTCATACTTCCGTGCGGGCCGTATTATACAGAGCAGTCCACAATGCATGCCTGAACCGGTTGAAACACCAGAAGGTGCGCAGAGATTATGCGGGCGACTGGAAAAACACACAATCCGATTCGGAACAAACAGATGTTCTGGAAGCAGCAGAATTGCAGGAACGGATCAATTGTGCGATAGAAGGAATGCCCGAACAATGTGCACGCATCTTCAAAATGAGCCGTTTTGAACAACTGAAATACCAGGAAATCGCCGACCAATTAGGACTTTCGATCAAAACGATTGAAAATCAAATGGGGAAAGCGCTGAAGATCATCCGCGAAGCACTCAAAGATTATTTGCCCTTATTCATTCTTTTTTTGTTGCAACAGCTATGAAAACAATTCACGACATAGATGCACTGATCGGCAAATACTTATTGGGAGAATCTTCACCCGAAGAAGCGATGTTGTTGGAAGACTGGAAAGCCGAATCGCCCGAAAATGAACGCTATTATAAGCAAACGGTGGCTGCACTCGGTTTAGTGGAACAAGCAGTTTCCGCTGAAAATGCCTGGCAAAAAGTACAACCGAAACTCACAGAAAAGCAAGCACCGATCCGAACGCTTTACTCACGTAAATTCTACCAAATTGCAGCTTCCATTGCTGTTTTGCTAACTATCGGAACGTTTGCGGTTTATTTTCTGAATCAAACCGACGGCCAGCAATTGTATGCTGCGAAAAATGTTTCCAGTAAAGTAATCCTGGAAGACGGAACGCAGGTAACGATCGCCAAAAATTCTTCCATCGAATTAAAAGACGGTTATGGTACGAATCACCGTCACCTGAAACTGAAAGGATCGGGTTATTTCTCGGTAAAACACAGCGATCAAATGCCGTTTGTGATCGATGCCGGACCGCTGCACATCAAAGACCTGGGAACGAAGTTCGATGTCAATAATTCGGGTGACACTATTTTTGTGCGTGTAGACGAAGGAGTGGTGATGATTTACGACAATGCCGGAATGAAAATCACACTGAAAGCTACACAAAGTGCCTATTATGTGGTGTCGACCGGTGAAATGGAATTTGAAATCGAAACCAATGCGCCCAATGGCCAGGGAAAAACATTTGTGTTCGATAATCAGCGACTCGAAACGGTGGTGGCGCGCCTGAACCAGGTATATCAAACCGATATTCGAATCGAAACACCAGCCGTGAAAAATTGCCTCATTACAACGCAGTTTACCAACGAAGAACTCGATATCATCCTTTCGGTAATTGCCGAAACGCTCGGTTTGACTGTTGAAAAACAAGGATCTGTTTACTGGTTAAAAGGAACGTCATGCGAATAGTCACTCAAATTGCCGCAGTGGTAATTTGTTGTTCTGGTTTGGCTTTTCGTGCTCTCGGACAACAAACTCCCTATTTGGAAAAAACGGTATCAGTACGTCAGTCAACACTTTCGTACGCCGAATTATTCAAACAACTTTCCGCTCAAACCGGCGTGGTTTTCTCCTATACCAATTTCGACGATAGCCGGAAACTGACGGTGCAATACTACAAAAAACCGTTGCGCGTGGTGCTCAATGAAACGCTCAACGAAGGTAATTGCATGTATAAAATGAAAGGTAAATACGTGATTCTGACTTGTAAACCCGTTCCGAAAAAAGTGGCTGAAAGCAATGACGTTATTGTGAACGGATATATTTACAGCGCTGTTGATTCAACGTTAATGCCGCAAACCAGCGTTTACCTGAAACAATACCGCCAATCGGTGATCACAAACGAATACGGCTATTTTTCACTGAGTTTCCCAAAATCTTCGGATGTGTTGTCCATTTCGGTAGCGAAGGAAAATTTTGAAGATACAACCGTCGTCATACTTTCGAAGAAACGCAACACAGTGGTGATTTACCTGCAACCGAAAGCACCGCCGGTCAAAATTACGATTGACGATGCAGTTGTCATAGAACATCAGCCAAAAGCGGATACTATGCCGTTGGTGAGTGTGGATACATTGCCCGAACAACCATTCAGTTTTTGGGAGCGCTTCAAAAACCGGCAATCAAACCTGCGTAACATCAACGATACGTTTTTTACCAATTATTCGTTTTCGTTCGTTCCACCGGTTAGCACCAATCACTTGCTCGCAATCAATACGGTGAATCGTTATTCGTTTAATATCCTCGCCGGATTTTCACATGGAGTAGATGTAATGGAAATCGGCGGTATTGTAAACCTTGATTATGGAAACGTAAAGTACCTGCAACTGGCTGGAATTGCGAACGTGGTTTCCGGAAATGTGAAAGGTTTCCAGGGAGCCGGAATTTTGAATACTGTTGGTGGGAATACCGATGGCGCACAATTGGCCGGAATCGTTAACCTTGTTGGTGGTGATGTACATAAAGTGCAGGGAGCAGGAATCGGAAATGTGGTGTTGGGGAATGTTTACGGTGTGCAGGGGGCGGGAATTTACAACTTCACCTGGAAACACACCGAGGGCGTTCAACTGGCGGGAATTGTGAATTACACACGTTCGTTTCACGGTGTTCAGGCGGCTGGAATTGTGAATACCGTTTGGAAAAAATCTGATGGATTTCAATTGGCAGGAATCATTAACGCCGCTGATTCGTTGGAAGGAATGCAGGTTGCCGGAATTGCCAACGTGGCGCGCTACGTAAAAGGAGTCCAGCTTTCGGGAATCATTAATGCAGCGAAACGAGTCGATGGAATACAAGTCGGTTTTATCAATGTTGCCGATACCGTTTCAGGTGTTCCGGTTGGTTTCCTGAGTTTTGTGCGCAAAGGTTATCACAAAATCGAACTTTCCACCGACGAAAACCTGTTGAATACATTGAGTTTCCGGACCGGAGTAAGCAGGTTCCATAATATTTTTACAGCGAGTACGCAGTTTACACCCAATAACCGAATCTGGTCGACAGGTTATGGAGTTGGAACTACCTTTAAACTTTCCAATCGCCTGAACCTGGACATAGATGCAACCGGTCAGCAATTACAAGTAGCCGGCAACAACAGTTTCGATTATAATTTGCTCAGTAAATTCTACGTTGGCGTCGAATGGCAATTTGCCCCGAAAGTAAGTCTTGCCGCCGGACCGACATTGAACTGGCTGAATTCAGACCTCAATGGCGACGATTTCCACCTTATTGAAAAGCAACTGACGGTTCCTTCTTTTTACAGGGACGAAGGTGTTTCATTCGTAAATCAATTGTGGATTGGCGGGAAGGTAGCGATACGTTTTTTGTAGTTCACAACAAAATTCAACACAATGTTTCTTATACGAGTCCCGTAGGGACGAAATATGGTAACAAAACGAATCACCTAAAACCCATCGCCCCGTAGGGGTGAGATTTTGTTATTACCATGATACGTACGATCTTACCCCTACGGGGTAAAATGACGAATGGATGATTTAATCTAAGATATTTTGTCCCTATGGGACAGACGATGAGAGAATCAACTTCCCTAAACTTCAACACCGTGTCCGCCTTTGGCGTGATAAAAATTAAGCATTCAACATTTTTTAAATAGGGGTAAACACTCCATCGGTTGTCATAGAACTATAACACAAATAAAAAAGATGATGAAATCAATAAAAATGATCCTGCCGATTGGCATCTTATTCTTAGTTGCAACTTCCTGCCACAAACATTTCGGGGCTATTAAAGGAAAAGGTGAACTGGTGACCGAAATTCGATCCATTACCAATTTCAATAAAATCAAACTCGACATGGATGCCGATGTGGTTTACTTGCAGGATTCTGTATTTTATGTAGAAATTTCGGCCCAGTCAAATTTAATGAGTGTGATCAAAACGTCGGTGAGCGCCGGCGAGTTAAAGATCGAGACCACGAAATGGATCCGCAAACACAAGGATATTACGTTTATTATTCATTCTCCTACAATTGTAGGATTGACCATTAGCGGTAGCGGAAACATCAATTCCAATTCAGCTATTTCAACCGGTTCCATGGATTTAAAGATCAGTGGATCCGGAAATATTTCACTTTATTCTATTCAATCGGGTGAACTGGATGCAACCATTAGTGGCTCCGGAAATATCTCGGTGGTAAACGGAACAGTAACCAATGAAAAAGTAACTGTAAGCGGTTCAGGAAATATTGAAACGCTCAATCTGACCGCAACAAATGCATCTGCAAAAATCAGCGGTTCGGGTGATATTTCGGTGCGTGTGATGCAATTATTGGATGCGGTTATTTCCGGCAGCGGCGATATTATTTACGCAGGTTCTGCAGCAGTTAATGCGACCATTTCCGGATCCGGTACTATAACACACATCTAAACTGAATGTTGGTGATCGGGCTCTAGAAGCCAGGCGACTATTGCCCGATCCCATTTCTATAACCAAGCTTACATTGAGCGAAACGAAGTGGAGTCGAAATGTAATTCAAGCTTGCATTGAGCGAAATAAAGTAGAGTCTAAGTGCTGCTTCAATAAAATTCTAAAAAAATGAAAACGAAATTTCTCGTAGGGACATTGTTATGCCTGCTCAATATGAATCTTTCGGCCCAAACGCAAACCGTTCGTGGTGTAGTGGTCGATAAAATTGCCCAATCTCCGATTCCCGGAGCAACAATTGTGGTGTTGAATCTTGAGCCAGTCATTCATTCACAAAGTGACGAAGAAGGTAAATTCAATCTATCAACTGTTCCTGTGGGCAATCAATCCTTTCTGATCACATATTCAGGTTACAAGGAAGTCATTCTGCAAAATATCCCCGTAAATGCCGGAAAAGAATTGGTGCTTACCGTAAATATGGAAGAAGAAATCGATGATCTGGATGAGGTGGTTGTAACGGCGAAAGTGGAAAAAAATAAACCGCTCAACGAACTTTCAACCGTAAGCACACGCACTTTTTCGGTGGAAGAAACCCAGCGTTTTGCAGCTGCGGTGAATGATCCTGCACGCATGGCGTCTTCATTTGCGGGCGTTGTAACAGCTGGTGACGGCAACAATCATATTTCGATTCGCGGTAATTCACCCAACGGTTTGCTTTGGCGCATGGAAGGTGTGGAAATTCCCAATCCCAATCACTTCTCCAATGTGGGAACGTCAGGCGGGGGAATTTCCATTCTCAGTTCGCAATTATTGAGCAATTCCGATTTTTCGACAGGTGCGTTCGCCTCCGAATACGGAAATGCACTTTCAGGAGTGTTTGATCTGCGCTTAAGGAAAGGAAACAATGAAAAGCGCGAATACACGGTTCAACTCGGTTTACTGGGAATGGATATTGCTGCTGAAGGTCCGTTCAAAAAAGGCTACGACGGTTCTTACCTGATCAATTACCGGTATTCGACATTGAGTTTATTGGGAGAAATAGGCGTTCCGCTCGGTGATGCAATTACCAATTTCCAGGATTTATCGTTTAATCTTTTCCTGCCGACAAAACGTCTTGGAAAATTCACCGTTTTCGGTTTCGGCGGCCTGAGTTATCAAACTACGGAATCGTCGCAGGACACATTGCGCTGGGAAGAAGATTCGTTTTACCGCATGAATACCAATTTCTACAGTAACACCGGAGCAGTTGGTGTCACGAATATGAAACTGTTCAAAAACCAATCGTACCTCAAAACGGCTTTAGTATTTTCAGGAACCGAAAACGGTTATGAGCAAGACGAATTGCAATATGATCTCATTACCTTGAAACGCGATTACGAACAGCGTTTTCTCCAAAATAAGATCACGCTTTCTTCGGTCTACACCTGGAAGATCAATGCTAAAAACAATATCCGCACCGGATTTATTCTCAATCAGCTTGGGTATGGATTGGAACAACGATCAATGGAAGATACCAATGTGCTGATTACGCAGATTTCTGAAAGTGGGAACACACAAACCATTCAGGGTTTTTTCCAGTGGAATGCTCACCTCTCAGAGAAATTAACCACCAATGTTGGAATGCATTATTTGCAATTGCTGCTTAACAATTCAACCGCTTTTGAACCACGCGCTTCGCTGAAATACGACTTCAATCAAAAACACCATGCAACGCTGGGGTATGGTCTGCACAGTCAATTACAACCAATTGGTATTTATTTCACGGAGCAAAATCAAAACGGGGTTGTTACTCAGCCGAATAAGAACTTAAAACTTAGCAAAGCACATCACCTGGTGGTTGGCTACGATTGGGTGATGAACGAGCATTCGCATGTAAAAACGGAGATTTATTATCAGCATTTGTTCAATGTGCCGATCAGTACCGATCCGACAAGTACGTATTCTATTCTTAATTCTACTGACGGTTTTCCCACTGAACAATTGACCAACAAAGGCTTGGGAAGAAACTATGGCTTGGAATTGACCTACGAACGGTTCTTGTTCAAGAATTTCTATTACTTGCTTTCATCGTCGTTGTATGAATCGAAATACAAAGCTGCCGACGGTAATTGGTACGATTCACGGTTCAATACGAACTATGCCGTTACACTTACAATGGGTAAAGAATGGCCAATGGATCGAAAAGGA
This sequence comes from Candidatus Fluviicola riflensis, assembly GCA_002243285.1. Classification (GTDB taxonomy): domain Bacteria; phylum Bacteroidota; class Bacteroidia; order Flavobacteriales_D; family Crocinitomicaceae; genus Fluviicola; species Fluviicola riflensis. The sequence goes on from CP022585.1 coordinate 939,563, forward strand.
AAAAACCGAACGCTTGGCTTCAATATTAAATCTGTTTACGTCGGTGGATTCCGCTACACACCAATCGACCTGAATGCTTCCATTGCAGCCGGAGAAACCCGGTTTGTTGATGCAGAGACTTTTAGTAAACGCACTCCTGATTATTATCGCCTGGACATCCGATTCAGCTTGAAACGCAATTACAAAAAACTGACTTCAACATTCGCTATCGATATTCAGAATACCACCAATCGCAAAAATGTGGGCGGACAATATTTTGATGAGAATACCGGTGAAGCAAAGTATTTCTACCAAACACCATTGATCCCGATTGTTAGTTATCGTTTGGAATTTTGAGAACCCCGTGTGATTGAATGAAAAGTCCTCTGAAATTGGTCGGAGGGCTTTTTTTGTTTTTTGGGGAGAAAAGTGGTCAATTTCCAAATTTGCCATATGGTAAATTTGGAAATTTGGAAATTTGGAAATTTGGAAATTTGGAAAATTCCTCAGAGAAAATTGTATAAGTTTAAATGTTTAGGATTGACAAACTTTAGTCAGCCTCAGACTGACACACCTCTAAAACAAGTCCCGTAAACACTGGCTTGCAGACCAGTTAATGAGTTCGAGTAGTCAAAAAAACTGCAAATTAATCTTGAAAAAAATCGATGATCAACGAACACCTTTCAACTATAATTCCTATTATTGATGCAATAACTACAAAACAATCCACACGCTTTGGCATGTGGCTGATTCGCAAATAGGACGAATTATTCCAACTGAAAATTAAGAAATGAACGAGTGTTGACAGCCAGCTGCAAAGCAATTGGTTGTTTTCGTATGTTATTGAAAATGTGGAGCAGATCCCACTCGAAAAAACGGCTTGTTTCTGTTCAGGCATTCCAACAGAAAGCAACAGTTGCGAAAAATAAAGCAACTCTTAACAACACTATCTCACTATGAGTACACTTAACACAATTGCAATAACAAACAATTCAGGACTTGATTCAGGTACCTATACGATTTGGGTTGCGGGTTTTATTGAACAAATGGATTCAAGCAATAATCCGGTTTATCTTTTCCTGCAGAGTGACGGTTCGTTCGGTTCACGAAAAACAACTCAAGCAGCATCGTTTATCAATGTAAACAACGGTTTTACGATAAATGTTCCGAATGTGACCAATTATGGTAATAATCGATTGGTATTTACGATTACTCCGGGAACTACGGCACCAGCTGATCTTTCTCCGATTGTTGGTTACACTGCTTATCCTTTTCCGGGTACTCCGGGAGTTTGCCCTCCGGGACCTTATGACATTTTTGAATTCGGTCCGGATGCTCAGTATGATGTATCTGCCGTGGATTCCTTCGGTATCAATCTTTCGTTTACAGTAACGGGAGATAACCTGACTTATGGAGCAGTTTCATCATTTTCAAGAGAACAGATTGGTCAGGCTTTTAGTTCATTTGTTCAGAATGACCCGTTAGGTTCAGGTTTTGCACAATTACTTTACACAAGTCCTTCAGGGACAGGTTATCCAGCTCAAATTGGAGGGCAGTTTTCAGCAATCGTTGCTCCTAAAGATTGGCTGGCAATTTATCCGACAGCAGCTGGTTTAACCGGATATTGGGACGCTACAATTGCCTCGTTTTTTGCGTCAGGTAATCAGCTGAACTTTTACCTGAACGCTGCAACTGTTGGTAATTACTCTGGTACCAGCGATGGCACAAAATATACACTTACAGGTCCTGGCGGACTTAAGGTTATTATTCCTGCGTCGGATTTTACTGTAGCAAATCAAGGATTTATACAGGCAGTTCGGGGAATGAAAAAGAACGAATCTCCTAACGAATATGCAGCTTTTGGCCAGATAGAAGCGGCCATTTTTGAAGCGTTGTCACGTGGGGTGGCGCTCGATGGCGTGGTACCATCTGGCACAACGATTACGACCAACTATAGCTCAGATGCATGGACAGATATTTCCAATTGGTTTACAAATCATAAAAATGCGTACAATAATCTGCCAAGCGTTTATGATGTGTATGCGAAATTCTTCCATTACGGAACGATTACAGTTGGAACGAACCAGGAAAATGTCTTTGGAGTGAACGCAGGCGGCACTTTCGGGATGGCCTATGGTTTTAGCCTCGACGAGAGTCCGAATGTGAGCGACAACTGGTCAACAGACAACAATGTCCCTTCGAAAACCGATTATGGTGTTGGAACAGGCGATGATGTGACGATTGTAATTGGTCCGTGGGCGTAATTGGGATTCAATAAGTATAGATTTACCCATGCTTTTGGGAATTGGTTGAATGGAAAGTCCTCTGAAATTGGTCGGAGGATTTTTCGTTTTTTGGGAGAAAAGTGCCAAATTTTCAAATTGCCCATTTGGCAAATTTGAAAATTTGGAAAATTCCTCGGAGAATTTCCCGGAGAAAATTCTAAATTTTAAACGTGTACACGTTTAAAATTGCGCATTTTTACAATTTTAGACATTTCAAAGAAGTCTATTTTCACTGGCCTGTAAACCGATTTTATTCTCGGAAAAGCCTTCAAAAATCACCCCAAACCACCCACCTCCACAAAAAGTTGCTCACTTCTTTCAATTCCTCATTCTGCGTATAACATCTCCACGAATGGCATTTTCCCAGAGACGTTTTATCTTTCAGTGTCAATTCCGACTTCGGGAAGTGTTTTTCAAAATAGGACTTTAACTTCTCAGCTTGCCCATGGTGATTGCATCCTAAACCTGTCCGGCCATAACTGTTTGCACCCGGACCGAAAAAACCCGTTTTGGGATCCTTTTTCTTCAACACAAAATCATCCTCATTGTAAACGATCATTAACCTGTAATTGTCCGGTTCTTCAATATTTACCGGAGTTGTTCGATTGTAATAATCATGAAAAACGCGAGCATCGATTGCCGGGGCGATCAAACAAATAGAAAGTTTATGATTGGTTTGATTGGGTGTCGGGATAATGTTGGATGTACCCGCCGGATCAAACAACGAATACGCAATTACCTGCGCTCCGAGACTGTGGCCAACGACTTGAATCTGTATTTTTTTCGTCAGGTTCAACACCTTTCGAAGGCTGATGGCAACTTTTCCGGCATTTTCCTGGGCATCCTCAAAAAGTTCAAACAGTTGCTTGTTTTTTTTGTGGTTGGTCGAAAAACAGCAATCGTACGTTCCGTCCCAATACACTTCCACCTCATAAGCATTGGGATTGTCATATGTAGCAAGGTTTTCTTTCAGTAACTGAAATTCGGTAACGGAAGTCACGGCACTTTCTGTGGAAGTAAATAATTTCCGGTATCCGTGAACGTAATAAGCAACCGCAGCAAATTTGTCAGATTCGCTGTTGATCCGCGTCATCCATTTACCGATAATCGAATCGTTTAACTGATCAATGGTCTGTTTGTTAATCGTTTCAGGAAAAAAATTGTATTCGGCGCAAATTGAGATAAAATTGTCACCGTGATGCTGATACCACGTAAACAACGACCCAAGCGAATTCTGAAGCGAGCTGTCAGCAATAAAGTGATCAGGGTAGGGCAGGCCGTCTTTATCAAAATGGATTGCCATGGATGAATTATCCAGTGTCCGTTCCCCGAAAAAAACATATTGCGCGCTGAGCGAATAACTCAAATGCATCGTAATGATAAGGAGGCAGCAATGGAAAAATTGTTTCATTTGATCAAGGTTTTCGTGCGCGGGTCATTTCACGTTTTCCCGGCGGACCAGGCAATGATTCTATCAAAAATCCTACCGCTTTTAAATCGCGCTTTACCTGGCCTTTGGCACAATATGTTACAAGGATACCTCCCGGGACCAGCCAATCGTAAATGCGCTGAAAAACATCCTGTGTCCATAATTCTGGTTGTACACGTGGCCCGAAAGCATCAAAATATACCAGGTCAACCGTTTCGGGAGCTACAGTTGCGTTGTGAAGATCACAAAACTGTTTTTCCAGCACAAAATGTTCTGAAATCGGAGCGGGGGTATTCCACGCAGTTGCATGCATATCTTGGTATATTTCCGCCGATGTAGAATCTGAAGCAAATCGGGCATAATCCATCGCGGCAATTTCTTCTTCGCTGGGCGGAAAAGCTTCAATACCGATATAATGAACATATTGATTGCGTTTTTCCGACGAAAAGAACGTCAGCAGGGCATTTAATCCGGTTCCGAAGCCCATTTCCAACACCGTAATATAATCTGACGTCAGCAAATGTAAACCATGGTGAATGAATACATGTTGTGCCTCTTGTAACGCTCCGTGCGATGAATGATAATGTTCATTCCACTCGGGAAGAAAGATGGTTTTTGAACCGTCGGCCGTTGTTATGATTTGTCGCTCCACCTCCCAAAGTTAAGGAAGCATTTCGTATCGGCTAGCCCATACGTTATTTTTTCCCACAGATGCGCAGATAAAGCTCATCTAACGGACTCGCTCAATTCGATTGATTACGTGTTTATTGTGTTAGCGCTGCCGTTAGGAGCGCAAAAATCTGAGCATCTGTGGGAGTGATCATGTTATATTCGAGGAGCATTTCACCTTTCCTGAACCACTATTCGCCGAAAAGCAATCAGCCAAATTTCTTGAAATCACTATTTTTGCCCCATGACAACACAGCAATTTTCCAAAAACGCACTCATTTTTGTACTCATCACTATTTGCCTGGATTCCATCGGGTTGGGAATTATCATTCCATCCTTACCCGATCTGGTAGCCGAAACGGCACATGTGAGTAAAGACGCTTCAACCAATTATTACAGTTTGATTCTGATCATGTATGCGTTCATGCAATTTTTGTTTTCACCGCTGGTGGGCAATCTGAGTGATCGTTTTGGAAGACGGCCGATTCTGTTGATGTCAGTTTGTGGTTTGGGAATCGATTACATCTTCATGTGTTTCGCCCCTGATATCTGGTGGTTGGTGGTTGGCCGCGGTTTGGCCGGAATGTTTGGTGCAAGTTTCACGACAGCAGCAGCGTATATTGCTGATATTTCCACTGATGAAAACCGTGCGCAAAATTTCGGAATGATTGGTGCCGCTTTTGGTGTCGGATTTATTGTAGGACCTGCCATCGGTGGTTTGGTAGCAACCTGGGGACTGAGAGCTCCGTTTGCCATTGCCGCCGTATTATCATTGGTCAATTTCGTATACGGATTATTGGTTTTGAAGGAATCTTTACCTGCTGATCAACGTCGTAAATTTGACTGGAAACGGGCAAATCCGCTCGGAGCGATCAAGCAAATCCGTCGTTACGCAGCCAATAAATACTTGTTCCTGGTCATGTTCCTGGTGTTGTTTTCCAATATGGCCGTTCACGCGCTGTGGAATTATTACACTGACAAAAAGTTTGGTTGGGATAAATTGGATGTAGGAATTTCCCTTGCCGTTGTTGGTGTTTGCATCGGAGTAGTACAAGGCGGTTTTTCAGGTAAAATTGTGAGAAAACTGGGTGAAAAAGGCGCTGCAACTCTCGGTATGGTGGTGTTGTTTTTAGTAACAGCCGGGATTGGGCTCATACCCTATGGCTGGATGATGTACGCGATCATTATTCCGTATGCACTTTCAGGAATTATTGATCCAAGTATCCGGTCTATCGTTTCTGCCCAAACCGAAAGCAATGAACAAGGAGAATTACAGGGCATTTTTACCAGTATGATGAGCTTCGCTGAAATTATCGGTCCGCTCTTGATGCTTTGGATTTACGGTAAAACATTGAAACTTGGCGATGCGAATCCGATTTTCTATGGCACAGCGTTCTATGTCGCCGCAGGAATTGTACTGATCGGCTTCTTCCTTATGAGATGGGCGTTTACCAAACGAACAGTCAAAAAAGGTGAATTGGTTCCTGAGGAAGAATTGGTTGACCAGGAATATTAATCCTTATCAACGGATTTCATAACCGAAAACGCTGTTTCTCTTGTTGAATAGGCTTGTCTCTTGTTCATTTGATGAGTTACCTGTTGGCAATTAAAAACCGATTGTTGATTAACGGGGTTCCTGCGGCGTTTCTACGACTGTTTTTTTTTGTTTTTTTGTCGGTATTCATTCAACTGCGCTGTAATCTTTTCAGATTCAGACGTTATGAGTGTGCAGAAAGAACGGTAATAAAAACGGACGAATAGAAACTATGAGTGCATTGTTGAATCTTCAGATGGTTGTGGGCGATGAAGCCGCAAAAGCGAGTGTAAATAAAATCTCTATCATGGATATCATCATTGACTCCAATGCCGGAATCGGCTGGTTGGTCAATCTTGGGTTGCTTGCCATGTTCGGATACGTTGTATATATATTCTTCGAACGTTTCACAGCTTTGAGACGTGCCTCTCGTGAAGAGGATGATTTCCTGAGAAAAATCAAAGGCTACCTGGAAGAAGGAAACATCGATGCGGCGCGTAAGTTTTGTGCCAATTCAGAAAGCCCTTCAGCACGTATGCTCGAAAAAGGAATCAACCGCTTAGGAAAACCGATGGATAATATTGCTGCTACGATTGAAAACAGTGGGAAATTGGAAATCATGACCTTGGAACAACGCGTGAGCTTTTTGGCAACAGCTTCCGGAGCAGGACCAATGCTTGGTTTTTTAGGAACACTTGCCGGTTTGGTGATGTTGTTTATGGACGTTGAAATGGCGGAAACAATTGATTTGAAATCCATTTCTCCGGGAATTCTGACGGCATTGATTACTTCCGTAGAAGGATTAATGGTTGGTGTGATTGCTTACTTAGGCTATAATTTCCTTGTTGCACGCATCGGACGAATTGTCTACAACATGGAAAACACCGCGATTGAATTCATGGATTTGTTACACGAACCAGGTAAATAATATGAACTTCGGTCAGAAAAACAAAATAAAAGTAGGTAACGGACTCACTGCTATTTCTTCGGTAGTATTGGTGATGCTTATTTTCTTCATGGTAATGGCTGTGGCTTCTAAAAAAGAAGATGCGCCCCCTGTGGTTGAATCAACGGAAGACTTTCAGCCAAGCCTTACGGTAGTAATCACAAAAGACAACGAATATTATTTGCTACCGGGTGAAACGGCAAAAGATAAGAGATCATTTGATGAGATCAAAACACTGATCGGTGACAAGATGATCGAAAGTCCGAATAAGCAGTTAAAAATCGAAGGCGCCCAGACAGCGAAATACGAAACGGTCTACAACGTTGCGGCATTGGCGCAGAAAAACAACTGGCAATACCGTTTGGATTTCACCAAGGAGGCAAATCCGCAGTAAAAATGCGTTTAACGTAATTTAGGCTTAATCTTTGCCACATCCGGTTTCAGATCATTCAGAAGTCGTAAATTTGATTCAATGATAGTAATATGGCTCATCGTGGTGGTTGCATTGGGAATTTCCCTTTACAACTATTTTGATTCAAGAGATTTGAATCAACTCACGTCGAGCGTGCACAACAGTATGGTGTTTGATCAGCGTAACAAACGCTACGGAGCCTACTCGATGCGTAGAACATACAATAGCGTTATGCTGGCTATTATGGCTTCAGTTGTCGTATTGTTCGGACTTACACTTGGTACTCAATATTCCTTTGGTACCAGAGGCGAATTACCAACTATCATAAAAGCAACTTCAGTAGACGACACTACATTGCTCAGTTTGTATGCGCCGCCGAAAGACGAAGTGAAACTGCCGCCGTCTTATTCTATCAAAAGTGACCGTGGTTCGGGCGGACAAAACGCGGCTGATCAGGAAGCACAGGAAACATCTTCACAGGAATCAAATCCGAATGAGAACCCCAACAACAATTCGGAAACTCCTCCCAAACCAAAGCCGCGTACTTCTAGCGAAGAGATCAACGCGCATGCCGATCATTTTGATCAAACAAGCGCTGATATCAAAAAACGCTACGAAGAAGGAAAAGCAAAACGGGAAAAACAGAAACAAGATGCCGCGAGAAAGGCGGGCCAGGATGTAAAAGGTTCGCGGGGAAACCAAGGTTCTGTTCCGGAAACAAAGGAAGCTGCTGATTTTGACCTCGATGGAAGAACACCGTTTAACAATGACAATTGGTATTTGCAGTACCCAACATATACCTGTCAGAAAGGTGGAACAATCACACTCAGAATCAAAGTTGATGATGGTGGATTTGTGCGGTTTGTTGAGCCGATTACTACCGGAGTAGACCCATGTGTGCTGGAGAATGCTAAAAAATACGCCAAAAAAGCGCGTTTTAATGCTTCCACAAAACCGATGCAGGAAGGCACAATTACCTATAAATTCAAGGCACAATAGGCTTTTTTGTAACCTTTTTTCATTTTCACCCTATAAGGATATCAAGGATGTTCATCTTTGATCCGTACAGAACAGCAATCTTAACAGCTAAACGTTCATAATTCAGCGTATGCATCTATTTTACACATCCTGTTTATAACTAGGTTTGAAAGTTTAAATACTTCCTTCGCGTGTTGAACACTCTGGCATGCAGGTTGTATGGAATTTAAAAATAGAGAGCTATGTCACTAATGATTGTTATTGCCGTTATCGTGCTGGGAGTTTCCCTGTATGATTACTTCGACTCCAAAGATTGGCAACACATTACGTGTGTGGACCGTATCAATGTCGTATTTGAAGACCGCAACAAGAAGTATGGGGCTTATTCCATTCGCCGCGATTACAATGACCTTATTTTGTTTATCGTATTGGGAATCGTAGGATTGTTCGGTATTTTCACAATGGTAAGCTTCGGTCTGAGCACACCGGTTGAAGAATTAACAGTTCCGGTAGTAAAAATGGATACCACGCTCATGACATTGGATGCTCCACCCGAAGCACATGTTTCTACATTACCCAATCCTTATAAAATTGTTGGTGGTGGCGGTTCAGGAACTCCGGATAATTCAAAATACGACCCGACACCCAATCCGATGATGCCAACGGAAGGTATTATGCCAAGCATTAAACCGTTTAAACCGGGAAAAGGCAACAGCGATGACGGAAAAAACCCGAACGAAGAAGCTTCAACCCGCGAAACAAGTCCGTTTCATGGAACCGGTGGAAAGGGCGGAGGCGATGGTAAAGGAAAAGGCAAAGGACTTGGAAATGACGATGGCGACGGCAAAGGCCCCGGTTTTGGCCCCGGAGAAGGTGGTACCGGGATTAAACGTACCCTGGAACGACGACCAAATGCAGCAAACATTGATTCGGACGAAAACTGTATAGTGGTTTTAAAAGTAAAAGTTGACGCTAACGGAAACGTAGTCGGTACGCCAACTGTTATTCGTGACAAGACCACAACAGCTAATTCAGTTGTCATCAACGAAGTAATCCGGGTAGTGAAAGCAGAAGCCAAGTACAATAAAGTCAAGGAAGGCACTCCTGTATTCAGCACAGCCATAACCGTAAATGTTTCTGCTCATTAATGACTTACGAAGCAACCATTTCGTGGCTGTTTGAACAATTTCCTGCATATCATCTGCAAGGTGTAAGTGCTTATAAACCGAGTTTGGACAATATCCGAACACTGGCAGCGGCATTTGGTAATCCGGAGCGGGAACTACAATTCATTCATGTTGCGGGAACCAACGGCAAAGGATCAACTTCCAATATGCTGGCGTCAATTCTCACTGAAAACGGCCAGAAAACCGGCTTATTTACTTCTCCGCACATTCATGACTTTACGGAACGGATCCGTGTAAACGGCAAGTGCGTTGACGAAGATTTTGTGGTTCGCTTTTGCGCAGAGATTCGTTCCAAACAATGGAAAATCGAACCATCTTTCTTTGAAATCACCTGGCTCATGGCCTTGTGTTATTTTAAAGAGCAGGGGTGCACCATCGTTGTGGCAGAAACCGGGTTGGGCGGAAGACTGGACGCCACGAATATCATTTCTCCTTTGGTCAGCGTGATTACGACAATCAGTTTAGATCATACAAACATCCTTGGAAATACGCGTGCAGCGATTGCATTTGAGAAAGCCGGGATCATTAAACCTTCAGTTCCGGTCGTTATGGGCTCGCTGGATGCGGAAATAGAACCGGTGATCATGCGGCAAGCGCAACTCAACAAAAGTAAAATAACGGTTGCTTCTAAACTCCCGGATTATCCTACTTCGCTGATTGGTTACCAGCGGGCCAATTTTGATACTGTGATGGCAACGATCAGCGAATTGCGCTTAGCGGGCTGGAATATCAGTCAGCAAGACATTGAACGTGGAATCAAAAACCTGCGTCAGAATACCGGATTTATCGGCCGATTGGAAATTGTGGGAACCGATCCACTTATTATTCTTGATTGTGCACACAATCCTGAAGGAATTACGAAAACAGTTGAAAGTGTTCGCGAACTTCAGCAGGGAAAATTATTCATCCTTTACGGAACCAGTGCCGACAAAGATATTTCAGCAATAGAATCGTTACTACCGGATGATGCGGCGTATTTCCTGACGGTTTTCCGCAATCCAAGAAGCGCCAATTTGCAGCAGTTGAAGGATGCTTTCGCCAGCGGCACGAAAAAAGTGCATTTTTACAGCGATCCGATTATCGCGTTGGACGAGATGAAACAGTCTGCAAGCAAGGAAGATACCTTATTGATCCTGGGATCCTTTTTTTTAATCGACGATTTTTTTGAAGTTTTTTTCGCGTAAACACTTGCGGATGCGAAAAAACGCTTTATATTTGCACTCGCGTTTGAGTAACAACGGTCACTCTGAAAGCGCAAATTTGGGGGATTAGCTCAGTTGGTTCAGAGCGCCTGCCTTACAAGCAGGATGTCGGCGGTTCGAATCCGTCATTCCCCACCACCACAGAAGCAGAAAAAGCCATCCTTAACAGGGATGGCTTTTTCGCTTCGTGGTGGCCCGAAGCGACTGACGAAGGAAGTCTGCTTCGGAAAAGTAATATGGTTCGAACAAACGTTTTTCTTCCTCTCGCAATATTTTCAAGGGCTTTTTTGTTTTAAGACTTTTTCGCCGACATCCTGCATTATTCTTCTTCGGCGGTTCCCTGCCTGTCGTAACGACAGTGCAGACAGGGAATCCGTCATTCCCTACGAGACTACAAAACAAGTAAGATTTCAGGTTTGTCTTTTTGGAACTACAAGCTTTCCCAAACAAAAACACCCTGAATTTCATAACTCAAGGGCGTTCGTTTATCGTAATTATATTTTAATGTAAATCCTACCTCGAACAATTCTCTGTTATCGCCATCATAACCTTTCTGGCTATCGCGATTTCCTCCGGATCAATTCCTTCAAGCGCATACGCGCGGTTTTTGATGACGAGTTGGTCTACGGCTTCGATGGTTTGTAGGCCGTGTTCGGTAACGGTTAATTCAAACCGGCGGCGGTCAGTTTTGCTGACACGGCGTTTGACGAATTTGGCTTTTACCAATAATCCTAAAATCCGGGTGACGGAAGCATTGTCTTTGAATACACGTTCGGAGAGTTCAACCTGGGTGACGTCAGGGTTTTCGATGAGGCATTTAATGACCAGCCATTGATCGATGGTCATGGCAAAATCGTTTTTTTTCAATTGTTGCTGGGCGTACTGCCGGTAGCTCCTGATGGCACGGTCCATTGCATAGAAAACGATATTTTCCAGTTTTTCCATATTGCGAGTAGTTTGAACCAAATTTACAAACAGAAAGCCGAAAACAGTGTATTTCCTATTAATTTATGGTGCAAAGGAATTAGGCGTTGTTCCGGTGATTTTTTTGAATGCTTTGCTGAATGAAGGAAGATCGGCATATCCGACAATGTGGCTCACTTCTGTCCAGCTTTTAATTCCCTGCTGGTACAACTCCATTGCTTTCTGAATGCGTAGGCGTCGAAAGTAAGCTCCCGGCCCAACTCCTACATAGAGTTTAAATACTTTATTGAGTTTTGACTCAGAAAAAAAGATCATACTGGCATGTTTCTTTGCATCGAATGGTTCCGTGCAATGTTCATGCATATAACGCAACAATCGCTCAATGGCGTGTCTGTCCCGGTCGTTTTCCATTTTATTCATAACCGCAATTTTTAAATAGTTTACTCTTTTACAAATATAATTGCTTTATCATTATTTGATATATCAATTAGTATTTTTTTATCAAATAATACGACCACTCACCACTCTTTTAAAGCCACTCAGGAATGCCTGAAAAAAAAGACAATGATTTATCATTCATTCAAACCAACCTTTGCTCAAAATTAGTTCCATGAAGCAATTCCTTCTTTGTATAATCCTGCTTATTTGCAACGGATCGTTATTCGGGCAAGTGACTTTATCCGGATCGGTGACAGGAAAAGACAACAAGCCTGCATTTGAATCACTGATCCTGTTGTATTCGAGCGATACGATTCTGATCAAAACGGAGGTCATCGACGAGGCCGGATTGTTCCAATTCCAGGTAACAGATGGTGAGCGTTATTTTCTGCAGGTAACCGCTGATGAGTATGTGACTTACTTCTCAGAAACGATTACAGTCAACGGACCAACTTCGGTTGCTGAAATAAAACTTCAGGTAAAAGAAAGTAATCTCGGAGAAGTGGAAGTGGTTGCCAAAAAACCGTATTTGGAACGTCAACCCGGGAAATTAATCCTGAATGTGGAAAATTCAATCAATTCTACCGGATCTTCTGCATTTGAATTGCTAGAAAAAGCGCCCGCAGTACGCATCAATAACAACGATGTGATTACGCTGAGCGGAAAAAGCGGTATCGTAGTGCAGATTGATGGGAAGTCACTACCGATGTCGGGTACTGACCTGGGAAATTACCTGCGCGGAATTCCATCAAGTTCCATTGAAAAAATCGAATTGATCAGCAATCCTTCTTCCAAATACGATGCTGCGGGAAGTGCCATTATCAATATCAAATTGAAGAAGGACACGCGATTGGGCACGAACGGAACAATCGCGGCTGGTTACGGACAAGGAGTTTACCCGAAAACCAATGCCGGCATCAGTTTGAATCACCGCTCAAAACGCATCAATGTTTATGGTTCGTACAATTATGCTTATCGTAAAGCTTTCAATCATTTGGTGCTTGAGCGACGATTTTACCAGAACGACACATTCCAGGGAGCTTATATCCAGGATAATTACCTGAAATTCCCATTCAACAATCACATTGCACGCGCCGGGATCGATTTCAATATCAATAAGAAAAACTCAATTGGGTTGGTGGTAAACGGAATTACGAATCAATTCAAACAGGAGGGATTTAATTCTTCCGACGTTCAGGGCCCCGATGCGACGAACGTCTCTGCCTTTGAAACCACAAATGATTCCAAAGACATTTGGTATAGCGGAAGTGCGAATTTCAATTACAAACGCATCCTGGATACGATTGGTTCTGAATGGACCGTCGACCTGGATTACGCGGCTTACGGCAACAACACCCAGCAATTGTTTACGACGCGTTATTACAACCTCGATCATAATGAATACCAGCCTGCTTATTTACTGGGTGGCGATATTGTTGGGAATTTATCGATTTATTCGGTGAAAACAGACCTTCACAAAGAACTAGGGAAAGACCGCAGTTTGGATGCCGGTTTAAAATCGAGTTACGTGATTGCGGATAACAATTTACAGTTTTTCGACCGAAGTTCAGGCGCATCCATTTACGATTCCACGAAAAGCAATCACTTCATTTACAAGGAAAACATCAATGCAGCTTATGCAAGTTACACGCAAAAACTTGGGAAATGGATGCTTCAGCTTGGGCTGCGTGCCGAACATACAGCAGTCAGCGGTCACCAATTGGTTTACAATGTCACCAATGATACATCTTACCTGCAATTGTTTCCGACAGCGTATTTGAGCTATCAGCTGAATGACAAAAATTCCATTGAAATTTCCTACGCACGTCGTATCGACCGGCCAGGTTATGACCAATTGAATCCGTTTAAGTTCTACCTCGATCCGTCGACCTATAAAGAAGGAAATCCGTATTTGCGCCCTCAAACCACACATGTAATAGAAATCGCTCATTTGTGGAATAATTCGATTTACACACAGCTTGGAGCGGCGCGTACGCTGAACAATATTACCGAAGTAATCGCGCCTTCATTGACGCAGGAAAACATTACGGTGCAAACCAATACCAACCTGGAAAGTGCCGAAATCATTTATTTCAATGCTTCGGTTCCTGTTCCAATTACCAAATGGTGGACATCCACCAACAACTTGAATTCGTATGTTGCGTTGTATTCCGGAAATGTAGCCAATACGACAATTAACCGCCAGGGAAGTGTTGCTTTTAACGTACAAACCTCTAACTCGTTTACCATTGGTAAAACCTGGACGCTGGAAGTGAATGCCGATTACCGTTCAAAAGAATTGTATGCGTTTGACCGCATCGATGACATCTGGTCGTTTGGGATCGGTGCGCAGAAAAAAATCATGCAAAACAGGGGTACGATTCGGTTAAATGTTACCGATATGTTTTATACGAATGTAACCACGGCCAATGTGACGTTTACCGATTATACAGAATACTTTGATGTGAGGCGCGAAACGCGGGTGGCGACACTATCGCTCACCTATAAGTTTGGAAATGCAAGCGTTGCAGCAAACAGACGTCGGTCCGGTGGTGCCGATGATCTTAAAAGCCGGGTCAATAACTCGGGAGTAGGTTAAAGACCAAAGGTCCCCCGGTTTGTTCTAGCTTCCGGGGGATTTTTGTTTCACAAATTAGTGTTGTTATATACGAATGACGCAATCGACAAAGTCATCTATTTCGTTGGAAATTCAAACCAATTGCTTCAGCGCTATTTCAAATGCCGTCTTCGCAATATTGGTCTTTCCGCTGTTGATAGCATGTGTTTTCACCAATGCTTCACGAATGATTGAGCTGGTATCTTCAAAAATACCTTTGTCGGTGATTTGTTTCAGGTCGTTACTCATCAGGTAGGCAAAAACGCGTGCCATTCCACAGTTGGAAATAAAATCAGGAATCACTGAAAGATGATTATCCGCGTAATCGGCAATTGGACCGAAGAAAATAGCCTGATCGGCAAACGGTACATTCGCTCCGGCAGAAATCACTTCCACGCCGGCTTTCACCATTCGGTCAACCTGTTCCTGGGTAATCAATCGCGATGCAGCACATGGAATAAACACATCTGCTTTCACATCCCAGATTTTTGCATTCACTTCTTCGAATGAAAGCAAGTCCGGATGAACCAGCTCATTGCCGTTTTTAGTCAGGAAAAGACTACGTATTTCTTCTAAAGTAAACCCGTTTTCGTTGATCAATCCGCCAACACGGTCAATAATCCCGACAATCGTAGCTCCTTGCTGCGCCAGATAATAAGCACCTGCAGAGCCTACATTTCCCCATCCCTGAACAATGACGCGTTTTCCTTTGATGGAACCGCCCCAGATATCATAGAAATGAGCAACCGATTGCGCTACACCGTATCCGGTAATCATATCTGCAACAACATATTTACGGGCTACATCAGGAGAGAATTGTGTGTCTTCGATAACTTTCAATACTCCGTTTCTCAGCTGACCAATCCGGTTGATTTTCTGTGCTTCACGCGGTTGAAAATGGCCGTTAAAAACACCTTCCTGCGGATGCCACACACCACAATCTTCTGTAAACGGAATCACTTCATGAATTTCATCCACATTCAAATCGCCGCCTGTACCATAATAATGTTTCAGGAGTGGTGTCACTGCGGCATACCATCTGCGCAAAACACCTTCCTTACGCGGATCTTTCGGGTCAAAATTAATACCTGATTTCGCACCACCGATCGGAGGTCCGGCAACGGTGAATTTCACTTCCATTGTTTTGGCCAACGATTCCACTTCCCGTTTGTCAAGCCCTGAACGCATGCGTGTACCACCGCCGGCAGCGCCACCGCGCAAAGAGTTAATGACAACCCAACCTTCAGCCTCCGTTTCGGCATCTTTCCATTCAAAGACGATTTCCGGGCGCTTATTTTCAAATTGTTCGAGAAGTTGTTTCATGATTTGGAGCTTCAATTGATAAAGCGGCAAAAGTAATGAAAGTATTTGGTTGAAAAGCGTTCAAATCATTTACGGAAGGTGTAAAACGCCGCCGCACACATCTTTTGATGCGCCCGTTACCGAAGCAATACAATTAGGTTCTTTCTCCAGGAATAATACACCCAGTAACGCGAAAATGAGTGCTTCCTTGAAGTCAATCAGTTGATTTCCAGGCAAAATAATCTCGCCTTTGAAATAGCGTTTCAAACGTTCGATCAGGTAACTGTTTTTCGCGCCACCACCGGTAATCATCACCGATGTTAATTCATGGTCGTTGAGTGTTTTCCCAATTTGAATCGCGATGTGTTCCACAACCGTTGCCAAATTATTCTCAATGTCTTTATCGAATTTCAATAAGGGATAAAAATCTTGTTCCAGCCATTCGGTTCCCAAAGATTTTGGGGCGTTTTTTTCGTAGTAGGGAAGACTGTTGAGCAAATCGAGCAGGAAATAATTTAATTCGCCGGTACTTGCCAGTAATCCATCTTTATCATATGCCAGATCTTTTGACCGCACCAGTTTGTTCAGCGGAAGATTTCCCGGACAAATATCGAAAGCGCGCATTACACCGTTTTTTTCAAACGAAATATTGGTAAAACCACCGATGTTGAGGAAAGATGCTGCTTCATTTTTAAATAAATACCGGTCGCCAATCGGCACCAACGGCGCACCTTGTCCGCCATATAAGACATCTTTCGTGCGAAAATCACCAATCGTAGGAATTCCGGTGTGAAAAGCAATCACGGCAGGATTCCCGATTTGAGTGGTGAACCCTTTCTGAGGCTGATGATAAACCGTTTGTCCGTGTGATGCAATGGCGTCAATTGCTGATTTGTCAATCTTAAACCGAAGGATGAACTCATTAACAGCGTAAGCAAAAAAAACGCCTAAATCATGATCAAGTTGAGCGAGTTGGGAGCCCAATAAGTTTCCGCTTTCGTGCAACCGGTCAAGTAATGTATCCGAAAATGCGATTGTTTCGCTCTGTTCGATCAAATAAGACCATTGATTATCCGGTTCACGGTTGAAAGAAGCATAAACAATATCAACGCCGTCCAGAGAAGTTCCGGACATTAAACCGATTATTTTGTACGAATCCATAACTGTAGGTTTGATATTAAAATGGTACATTTGCCCATTCATACAAAAATAAAATAAACTGCGATACAGATGAATTTTGAATTGACAGAAGAACAAAAAGCTGTGCGTGATGCTGCTCGCGACTTTGCACAAAATGTACTGAAACCGGGTGTGATAGACCGTGACCGTGAGCAACGCTTTCCAACAGAAGAGATCAAACAGCTGGGGCAGCTTGGTTTCATGGGAATGATGGTTGATCCGAAATATGGTGGTGGTGGTATGGACACGATGTCGTACGTGTTGGCAATGGAAGAAATTTCCAAGGTAGATGCGTCAACTTCGGTTTGTATGTCTGTAAATAACTCGCTTGTCTGCTGGGGATTGGAAAAATTCGGAAATGAAGAGCAAAAAGAAAAATTCCTTGTTCCGTTAGCTACAGGTGAAAAAATCGGCGCATTTTGTTTGTCAGAACCTGAAGCAGGATCGGATGCCACTTCACAGCGTACTACCGCGATTGATATGGGTGATTATTACCTGCTAAACGGGACTAAAAACTGGATCACGAACGGCTCAACCGCATCAACGTATATCGTAATTGCTCAAACCAACGCCGAACTCGGCCATCGCGGTATCAACGCTTTGATCGTTGAGCGTGGAATGGAAGGATTCATCGTAGGTGCGAAAGAAGATAAATTAGGGATCAGAGGAAGTGATACACATACATTGATGTTCAATGACGTGAAAGTACCGAAAGCAAATCGCATTGGTGAAGATGGTTTCGGCTTCAAATTCGCAATGAAAACGCTTTCCGGTGGTCGTATCGGAATTGCTTCCCAGGCTTTAGGAATTGCCGGTGGCGGATTGGAATTATCAATCGCTTATTCGAAAGAACGTAAGGCATTTGGAAAAGAAATCTACAAGCACCAGGCTATTGCTTTCAAATTAGCTGATATGGCTACGGAAATCGAGGCTGCTCGTTTGTTGGTGTATCGCGCTGCTGCAGATAAAGATGCAGGCCGCAACTTCGACCAATCTTCTGCGATGGCGAAATTGTATGCGTCAAAAGTAGCAATGGAACAAACTATTGAAGCCGTTCAGATTCACGGTGGATACGGATATGTGAAAGAATATCACGTAGAACGTTTGATGCGCGATGCGAAGATTACACAGATCTATGAAGGAACGTCTGAAGTTCAGAAAATCGTGATTTCGAGAGGTGTTTTGGCTGATTGATAGTCGATAAATTATTGTTTGGGTCGTCAGCTTTAGGCTGACGACCCTTTTTTATGTCAAAAATTACGCACTAAAAACTTCCGTAATATTGCGGGATTACTGAATTTAAATAGTTTAATATCAATTAGTTGATCGAATTTTATACATTTATTTCGGGATGGATCTATCTAAATAAACCAAGGAACTCCTACTAATAACCACCAAACTAAAGCAACGGCAACAACTTCTCCAGCTGTATACCTCTCGACCCTTTCAATAAGATCAATAATCCTTCCGGTGGATTTTGTGTGAAATGCTCACTCAACGGTTCAGTTGATTTCAGAAAGATCGCATTCGGATGTAAGTGTTTCCATTTCAGAAATTCCTCACCTATAAAAAAGCCGCTTAATCGGTGCTCGATCGTTAACTGTACAATTTCTTCATGCACCATTTCCGCGTCGTCTCCCATTTCGCGCATATCACCCAAAATGAAAATCTTCACATGGTTGTCGATCAGTGCAAAACTCTCAATCGCCGAGCGCATACTTGTCGGATTGGCATTGTAGCAATCAACAATAAGTGTGTTTTTAGCTGTTTCTGTGATCTGAGATCGATTGTTTGACGGCACATAGCTTTCAATCGCTTTTGAGCAATTCTCAGGAGTAACGTCGAAGTAGATCCCAATTCGGATTGCTGCCAGAAAATTGATGAAGTTATACTGTCCAACCAAATGTGTCTTCAGTTCGTGACTTGTAAAATTGCCGTAGCTCCAGGTCATTTCTACATACGGACTCAACCGCAGTAATTGCCCGCGGACTTCACCTGAGTTTCCATAAGTTGCGAGTTTTGTTCCGACAGGAACTGCCTTTACCAGGATTTGGTCATCATTGTTCACAAACAAGACGCCATCCTCACGATTTTGGTCAATATAGCGATACAGCTCACTTTTTGTTTGAATTACACCTTCCAGTGTTTTAAATCCTTCCAGGTGAGCGCGACCGATATTGGTGATGATACCATGAGTTGGTTCAGCTATTTCAGCCAATTCCCAAATATCTCCGGGTTTGTTGGCGCCCATTTCAATAACTGCAATTTCATGCGTCGAATTTAATTGGAGTAGGGTAAGCGGCACTCCGATATGGTTGTTCAGATTTCCGTTGGTGTAAAGAACCTCGTACTGTGTTTGCAGAACGGCAGCTATCAATTCTTTGGAAGTTGTTTTTCCGTTACTGCCTGTAATGCCGATGATCGGAATCTGAAATTGCCGTCGATGATGCTGTGCCAGTTGTTGTAAAGCAACAAGCGTGTCTTTTACAAGGATGGTTTTTCCTTCAATCGTATAATCAGGATTATCGATTACAGTAAACAAAGCTCCTTTTCCAATAGCTTCTTCGGCAAATTTGTTTCCGTCGAAATTGCCTCCTTTAAGGCAAAAAAACAGGCAATCTTTCGAGATTGTTCGCGTATCCGTTTGCACTCCTGAGCTTTGCAGGAAAAGGTTATAGATCTGATCCATTTTGTAAGCATAAAAAAACCCATCAATTCGCCTAGACGGATTGATGGGTTCAATCAATTATAAATTAGTTATTTTTTCTTTTGTTTTTTTCTGCCGTAGTTCATTCCAACCGGGCTTCCCACACGATCCATTGCACATCTGAAACCGATTGTAGCAGTAGATTTTTCTTCATCCAGGAATCGGCGTGAACCTGCATTCAACCAGTAAGCACGATCTCTCCAAGAACCACCTTTATACACACGTGATTTATCTGAAATCAACGTAGTAGGCCATGAAGTTCTGTCCTCAGGTTTTACCTGGTTACCATCCAAACCGTAAGTCTCAAACTCGTTTTGGTACATAATGAGGTTCGGGTCACGTGTTGCCTGATTAATCGCATTCTTACGATCATCATTGTTGTAGTAAATCGAGCTTTCGATGTCACCATCCAAATAATCGATGTAGTCATCACGACGGTAGTTCAAACGACCGATGTTTTCCTCTTCGGTTACATTACGGTATTTCAATTTACCAGGAGTGTTTACAATGAATTCTGCAAAACCTTCACGCAACATGGTAACGATCTCAAAAGCATACTCTTCACCGTCACGACCTGTACGTAACTCATCTGCAAAGATTCCGTCGAAGATCTCATCCTGGATCAAAGCAGAAGCTTCGATATCGTATTTGTTGTTTTTATCTTCAATAGCACGATCAAGTACCGCGTTGATTCTACCCAACAAAGCCAACTCAATTGAATCTTTCTTGTTTCCGTGAGAAACATAGAACGGATCCGGAGCATAACCACGAGCTACACGGTTACGTGATTCTACGTTACGAGCCAAACCACTTGGAATAATCGTGTCATTCGGATCGTGTTTGTCGGCAGAAATACGTTGGTAACGAATACGCTCAAACTCATTCAGGTATTCTTTCATTCCGTGAACGTCGTACAAAACCTGACCGTTTTTCAACTCGGTAGAACCTTCGTTGTTCAACAATTTAGTTTGGAATACATTTCCACGGAACGGACGGAACTCATCAAAATCTTCAGATGAAAGCGGACGGTAAACATCCATCACCCATTCCGAAACGTTACCAGCCATGTGATAAAGACCATAATCATTCGGCCAGAAAGACTCAACAGGTGCAGTAACATCAGCACCATCGTTCAATTGACCTGCAACCCCCATGTAGTCACCTCGTCCACGAACAAAGTTAGCACGGATGGCGCCCTGGAACTCCTCATTGTCCTGACGAACAAAGTGGCCATTCCATGGATATTGACGACGCTCTGTAATTACTTCCGTACCTTCAGTAAGGTTACCGATCAAACCGATAGACGCGAATTCCCACTCAGCTTCTGTCGGGAGGCGATAACGTGGCATCAAGATACCATCTTCCATACGCACGATACGTTTTCCTAGTTTTTTACCTTCTCTGTTGGAAGGGTCTGTGTCGATAAGTTTACGTCCACCCAACTCTTCTGCTTGTTCATATTGACCAACCATGTAAGCATCGGTGTTAAACGTCTGATCATCAGCCTGGTCAACATCCCATCCAAGAACGCCTTCACGAATAAGAATGTACTCATTCACACGGTCAGTTCTCCACTTACAGTAATCACTTGCCTGCAACCATGACACACCAACTACCGGATAATCGCGGTAAGCAGGGTGACGAAGGTAATAATCGACATATTTTTCATTGAACGCCAATGGACTT
This sequence comes from Candidatus Fluviicola riflensis, assembly GCA_002243285.1. Lineage (GTDB taxonomy): Bacteria > Bacteroidota > Bacteroidia > Flavobacteriales_D > Crocinitomicaceae > Fluviicola > Fluviicola riflensis. The sequence continues at coordinate 961,037 of CP022585.1, forward strand.
CTCCAGGCCAAGGTGTCAGGGAGTGCGTTTTTGTATACCATCGGGTACGTTGCATCGTATGCTCGGTGAATCCAGTAAAGGTATTCAAGCCAGTGGAAATTGGTTACTTCTGTCTGGTCCATATAAAAGGACGAAACTGTAACGCGGGCAGGACGGTTGTTCCAGTCGAACATCACATCTTGCTCTACCATTCCCATGGTAAATGTACCACCTTCAATTAATACTAATCCCGGGCCTGTTTCCTGATCCACGTATGGAACCTTCTGAAAACCGCCTTGATTCACATTGTTGTAATCCCATCCTGTGGAAGAAGAGGATTCTCTGCTACACGAAACGATTGCTAATCCAGCAACCGAAAGCGCAAAAACACTCAAGAGTTTCATATGCTTGGTTTGTTTTGTCATTTTTTTGGGAGACCAAAGTTAATGTTATAAACGGATCACGAACAAAAGGTTACAAAAAAATCTAAAAAGATGGACAAGATATCGTTCTGAAGGTCTTGTTTGGTGGCTTACAGTTGGCGTTGATTCCAAGTGAAACTTCATGTGAACCACCGGAAACACCATTGTTTAATCGGGAAACTGTTACATCATAACTGTATCCGATCTTAAACGTACCAGTATTAATACCGATTGCCAAAATGAATGCATCCCTGTTACGGAACCATGCACCGGCGTTGAACGCACCATACTTCACATATGTACCGATATTCAACTCCATGAACCCTTGCTGGTACTGATAGATGATGTTTGGCATGATGGAAGTTGTATTGTTGTACTTGGAGCGCGCTCCTACCGGAATCTCTGCACCCATGTGGCCGGTCAAACGAATAGGCATTGGACTGTTACCGATAATGACCGATTCATTCGGACGGTTAAGGTGATGAGCTGCAAAACCAAAAAAGAAACGTTTTGAGTAACCTACAAAACCTGCAGATGCATCAAAAAAACCACGTGAACCACCACGAGGAACATCCCCGGTTTGGTATATAAATCCACGTCGCGGGTCGATCATATCACCGAACGTCAGTTTATCCCAGTCAAGAAATTTTTGGTACCATGCGGCGCGGGCACCGAATAACATGGCAAATTTTCTGCTTACTTTTAGGTGGTAAGAGTAGACGAGTCCCAACATGGAAGTGTTAATTGTTCCCTGTCCCTGTTGGTCATGAGTTGCCAATACGCCAAATCCCCCCGAAATATTTTTGAAATATTGATCGTAGGATGCGCTGTATGTAACGTAATTCCCTGACAAACGAGGCCATTCATTACGGTAGTTTAGCGCAAACCTTGGACACCCGTTGGACCCTGCAAACGCTGGATTCAGGTAGAGTGGATTCGCATAAAATTGTGTGAATGTCGGATCTTGAGCATAGGTAGAACTCATAGAACACAACATCGCCACAACGGCTAAGATTCTTACATTTTTCATTCGCTTTCGAATATTTTAAATGCGGGTTTATAGCATTGATACGCCAATGTTACGAAAAAAAAAATCATTGGTTACATCAAAATTGCTGAAACGCAAAAATAAAAAAACATTACGTACGTTTTGATGAACAGACGATCACTTTACGCAATTTGTCTCATGAAAAACGAAAGAATGCCTGTTGGTTACAATTTTAACAAAACTATTCAATTACTGTTATTCCTCATACTGTCCGGGAATCAGCTTTGCGCACAAACCTATACGGTTGATATTCAATGGCTACCAAGCAGAAGTTTTATGGAAAACGGCGAACAATTGGCTGTTCCTGCTATTAAAGACAACGATTACGAAAACGGGATACCTTATTTTTCGTGGCAGCAAAAAGTAAAAAAGGGTAATTATCAATTATCCTATTCTCAACTCGTTACTGAACCTGCCCAGGCAATGGATGTTCAATTATTAACGAAAAGAGGAGTTATAGCACCGGGTTCACCGAACATAGAGTTGACAATTTCTAAAGCACGTGACGAACGCTTTATTGTTGCTTCCGTTTTTCCTTATATACTGGAAAACGGTTCATTGAAGCGGATAGTGTCATTTAATGTAGAATCATCGTTGATTTCGATGGAAAGTAATTCGCAGGAAAAAGATTATGTTGCTAATTCGGTACTTAACAGTGGTGAATGGTATAAAATAAGTGTGCGTGAAGACGGAATTTATAAAATTGACCGGACATTTTTAAAGAATTGCGGTATTGATGTGGATAATCTCGATCCGCAGCAAATCAATATTTACGGTAATGCTTCCGGAAGACTTTCGGAATTGAACAGTGCAACGTTTTTCGACGATTTGACTAAAAATTCCATTCAGGTAGTTGGAGAATCGGATGGAGTATTCGATGCTGATGATTATGTTTTGTTTTATGGTGCAGGCCCGAATCGATGGGATTATTCTTCGGTAACGGGGTTTGAAAGAAATCAGCACATCTACAGTGAGGTCAATTGTTACTTTATCCATATAAGTGCATCTGATTTTCCGCTTCGTATTCAAACGCTAAGTGAATCGGCGAATCCGGTGACTGATTTTGTGAATTCGTATAATTATCGCGAGATTCATGAATTGGAGAATAATAGCCTTGTGAGTGGCGGACAGCGCTGGTATGGAGAATTGTTCGATGGTGAATTGACCCAGGAAATTTTGTTTAATGTTCCTGAGATTACCATAGGCGCACCTGTTGCGATTCAATATGGAGTTGCTTCGAATGCGACTTCCGGCGGAAATAGTTTCCGGTTTTCACTCAATGGTAATTTACTTCAGACCCAAAATTTGTCCAGTGCCGGTGGTGATTACGGGCGAAATGAAGGCTCATTCTCTTTCGCAGCCTCCAATGCCTCCATTCCGTTTTCGGTAACGCTGAACCGTATTAATCCGTCAGTGAAAGGATACCTTGATTTCATTGAATTGAGTACACGCCGTAATTTAACAATGCTTGGTGATCAGTTTCAATTCAGGGATGTGGTAAGTACTGCGCCCGGAAAGACAAGTGAGTTTACGATTTCTTCCATTCTGAATACTGCTACTGTTTGGGATATTTCCAACAAAAGAAATCCGGCACTGGTGAGCGGAACGTTTGCAAACGGTCAGTTCGTGTTTCGTCTGGATACCGATACACTTCGCGAATTCATTGCTTTTTCCAATATTACGTACTTAACACCTTCTTTTGTTGAAGTGGTTGTGAACCAGGATTTACATGCTCTTGATCAGGTAGATTATTTGATTGTGACACATCCGGATTTTGTTGCACAAGCCCAACGGTTGGCAAATTTACATGAGCAGCAGGGAACCACCACACATGTAGTGATAACTACCCAGATTTACAATGAATTTTCATCGGGAGTTGTTGATGCAACTGCGATTCGCCGGTTTGTGAAAATGTTCTATGATCGTGCCAATGGCGATCCGTTGCTGCAGCCAAAACACTTGTTGTTGTTCGGCGACGGAACGTATGATCCGAAAGGACGTGTGGGGAATAACAACTACATGGTGCCGACTTACCAGGTATTGAATTCGGAAAATCACATCAATGCAATGGTGACGGATGATTATTTCGGGTTGCTGGATGATTCGGAATCGATCCTGGGATCGGATGGTATGGATATCGGTGTGGGACGCTTATTGATTACAACCCAGCAACATGCGGTGGAGCAAGTGAATAAGATCGAACATTACATGCACAACGGCTCTACTTTATATAGTCAGGGAGCGAACGAATGCTGTACCGGAAGTGACAATTCCACGTTTGGTGACTGGCGATTGAATTATTCCATTATTGCTGATGATGAAGAAGGTGGTTATTTTGTGAACACGGATGCCGAGCCATTGATCGATGATGTGCAGGCGCTTTACCCGGAAATGAATTACGACAAAATTTACAGTGATGCGTATACTCAAACCAGTACGGCAGGCGGTTTACGTTACCCGGAAGTGTTTGATGCAATTACCGATCGTGTTGAACGTGGAAGTTTACTGATCAATTATATCGGCCATGGTGGTGAAGTAGGGGCTGCTGAGGAGCGAATTATTACTATTCCGCAAATTCAATCGTGGTCGAACATTGACAAAATGCCTTTGTTTGTTACTGCAACCTGCGAATTCACGAAGTACGATGATCCGAGCCGTGTTTCTGCCGGAGAATGGGTTTCGTTGAATCCGACCGGTGGAGCAATTGCTTTGATGACAACTACCCGTTCGGTATTCTTTGGTGTAAATTCAACAACTGTGAAGCGTTTGTATGAAAATGCATTTGATCGTGATGCGAATAATGATCCGCTGACATTCGGTGAAATTATGCGGGTCACGAAGAACACTTCCGGTTCTAGTGATAACCGAAGAAGTTTTACATTGATCGGTGATCCGGCGTTGAAGATAGCTTTGCCGAAATGGCGTATCGTTACCGACAGCATCAATCACAAAGATCCGACACTTTCAGTGGATACGATTCGTGCATTGAGTAAAATGAACGTAAAAGGTCATATTGAGGATTTTAACGGGAATGTGCTGACGAGCTTTAACGGAGTGCTTTCACCGACTATTTACGATAAGGAAAAACTCAATCAAACCTTGCAGAACGATCCTACTTCTCCACTGGTAAATTTCTATACCCAGAAAAATGCTTTATATAAAGGAAAGGCTTCGGTTGTAAATGGTTATTTCACGTTCGATTGCATTGTGCCGAAAGACATTGATTATGATTTCGGTTTCGGAAAAATCAGTTATTATGGTAAAGGTACACTTGCGCTTGCAACCGATGCTGATGGTTATGATACCAACCTGGTTGTAGGTGGAATCGATACAAATGCGGTGGCTGATGTTCAGGGGCCGGATATAAAGTTGTACCTCAACAACGATCAGTTTGTCAGTGGGGGAATATCGAGCCAGGACCCGTTGCTTGTGGTGGATTGTTTCGATGAAAACGGGATCAATACAGTAGGGAACGGAGTAGGGCATGACCTGATCGCCATTCTGGACGGAAACACAGCCGATCCGATCGTGTTGAATAATTATTACGCAGGTAAACTTGATTCATACCAATCCGGACAAATTCAATATACACTGAAAGGCTTGTCGGTTGGTCCACACACGCTTGAAGTGAAAATCTGGGACGTGAACAACAACTCTTCGGTAGCCTCCATTGAATTTACGGTTGTGGCTGATGGAAATGTTCAGCTGGACCACGTCCTAAACTATCCGAATCCGTTCACGACCAAAACAACCTTCTATTTTGAACACAATCAATCATGCTCATCATTGGAAGCCCAGGTTCGCATTTACACCGTTTCAGGCCGATTGGTGAAAACGATCAACAAGCTGGTTGCCACAACTGGATTCCGGGCAGAAGGCATTGAATGGGATGGCACGGATGATTACGGTGATCAATTGGCAAAAGGTGTGTATGTTTACAAATTGGCAGTAGAGTTGCCCGATGGTGGGAAAGCTGAAAAATTAGAAAAATTAGTGCTTTTGAAATAACCTTATTCAACTAGCACAAGAAAAATGTATTTTTGCCGTTTAGCAATAAAGAACTTTAAAGAATGCTACATAGAATTTTATTACTCGTTGTCGTCTCGTATAGTTTTCAGGCCTTTTCACAAGGTTCTGGAGTTACGGACGAGCAACTTCAATTGAATACAATCACTACTTCAATGCCCTTCTTATCCATTGTGCCTGAGTCACGCGGTGGTGCAATGGGGGATGCTGGTACTGCATTAAGTGCCAATTCGACTTCTATTTTCTGGAATACGGCTATGCTCAACTTCTCAGATGATGATGCTGAAGTGAGTGTAAGTTATACTCCATGGTTGCGAAAACTGACCAATGATATTCATCTTTCTTACGTTTCGGGATACAAACGTTTGGGAGATCGTCAGGCGATTGCAGCTTCATTGCGCTATTTCAGTTTAGGTGAAATTACCTTTACCAATGCAGATGCAAGTGTAATTCGTAATGACAAACCAAGTGAATTTGAAATCGCTGTTGGTTATGCGTTTAAGCTTTCTGAAAAAAATAGTATCGGGATCAACGGGAAATTTGCTTATTCCAACCTTACCGGTGGTTTGGTAGTTGCGGGAGCGCAAACAAAAGCAGGTGTGGCGGGTATTGCTGATATTTCGTACGCTTACAGAAATGCTGACATCAAATGGTTCGGTTACAACGGTGTGATTGCCTTTGGAACTACGATCAACAATATCGGTAACAAAATTGCTTATTCCGAATTGGCGGTACGTGATTTCCTTCCTATGAACCTTAAAATCGGTTCAGCTTACACAGCTGAGTTGGATAAATACAACAAACTAACTTATTCATTGGAAATTCAAAAATTGCTGGTTCCTACACCACCAATCATGCAATTGAATACTTCGACCAGCGAATACGAATTGATTTCCGGTAAAAACAACGATGTAGGTGTAATCGCAGGATTGGTACAGTCGTTTTACGATGCTCCGGGACGTGTTCAGGAAGACGAAAACGGAGACTATGTGCAGAATGACGATGGTTCATACGCTATAGTAAAAGGAACGAAATTCAAAGAAGAACTAAGTGAGATCAACATCGCTACCGGTTTGGAATACTGGTACAACAATGTATTTGCGTTGCGCGGCGGTTTCTTCTACGAGAACAAAAACAAAGGTGATCGTAAATTCTTCACTGCCGGGATCGCTATTCAGTACAACATTTTCGGATTGGACATCTCTTACCTCGCAGCATTGAAACGTGATAATCCATTGGCAAATACGTTGCGTTTTACACTTCGTTTCAAGTTGGGTCAAAAAGTGACCAAAGAATCTGAAACTCCGGAATAATTTGGACATTCGAATCGGATTCGGAGTTGACGTACACCGATTGGAAGAAGGTCGGCAGTTTGTAGTTGGTGGTGTTGTTTTGCCATCGTCTTTTGGTGCTGTCGGACATTCTGATGCAGATGTACTGCTCCACACAATTTGTGACGGTTTACTCGGAGCGCTTAATCTGCGCGATATCGGTTATCATTTTTCAGATACCGATCCGCAGTACAAAGGAATTGATTCTACAATTTTATTGGAAAATGTGATGAAATTGGTTACCGAAAAGGGGTACCAGGTTTCGAACATTGATTGTACCGTAATTTTGGAAAAACCAAAAGTAAATCCACACATTCCTGAAATGCAGGCTATTATTGCGCGATTGCTGCAAGTAGATGACGACCGCATTTCTATCAAAGCAACGACCCACGAAAAAGTAGATTCATTCGGTGAAGGCAAGGCAGTGAAAGCTTATGCTGTTTGTTTGCTGATGAAACCGTAATAAAACAGTGGTTTAGATTAACTATTGATTATTATACGGATATTTCTGAAATTTCCCGGCTCCATCTTTTAAATATAAACGGAGAAATTGGGCTTCGTTTTCGGTCAATTGTTATTTCAACACGTTTGTTTTTCACGAAGCGATAATTGAAACTAAAAACGCTGTAATAATTAACACCATATTTTTGTCCGACATCCGTAACATAGTTAAATCTGAATCCAAGACGTTCCAATGCTAGTTTATCAATCAGGCAACTATTTTTTTCTTTACCCATAATACCTTCAAGGATAATGATGTTTTTAGTTAAGACTTTCATTGTCTCGGAGGCAATTGTTTTGAGTGATTTTCTGACCTCACCGTGGTAGTAATTTTTACATTTAATATCACAGAAACGCTTATCTGATCGTCCTATAAGTTGTTTGTTGCAGATCACACATTGTCGGTGAGATGAATCGTTTTTTTGACACATAACTTGTTGTTTCTTATTTAAGTTAATGAAAAACATGATTTCGAGAGTCGGGTAGCGCTATTTTTTTTTGTAAAAAAAGAATGAGGGATGAATATGGTATCAAGTGGAATAAAGGTTGCTAACCGTTAAAAACACTTATACCCTTATCTTTACTCGGATTCATAAAATTAAGGGGGCTTCCTGATGTAAATTAAAATAAAGATTATGACAGCTCGTTTTTTGTAAAATCTTCCTAGGAAATTCACTTAGAATTTAACGCTTAGATTTATCCGTTTCTAACCGTTAGAAACCGCTTTACCCTTGAAAATAATAGTTTCCAGTAAAAGACGTTAGATTGCATCAAGCAATTTTCAACTTGCGCGATTGCCCTGTCATGGGATTCATTATTTTTGTGGGCAAGAACAATTACATGAAAGTTAATCCGGCATACAGATCGAAAGAAGCATTGGTTGCGCTTTACAACAAACCGTTATTGGAGTTGGTGTTTGAAGCGGCTACCATTCACCGTCAGTTTCACAATCCGCGCGAAGTACAGATGTCTTCCCTGCTGAGCATCAAAACAGGTGGTTGCCCGGAAGATTGTGGTTATTGTCCGCAGGCCGCACGTTATCACACAGATGTTGAAGCCCATAAATTACTGTCGGTTGAATCGGTAATCGAACAGGCTACGAATGCGAAAGCAAACGGTTCATCACGTTTGTGTATGGGAGCCGCCTGGCGCGAAGTACGCAATAACCGCGATTTTGATACGGTCATTGAAATGGTGCAGGCAGTGAATAATCTGGATATGGAGGTGTGTGCAACGTTGGGGATGATGGATGCTGATCAGGCAGTGCGTTTGAAAAATGCTGGATTGTTTGCATACAATCACAACCTGGATACATCCAAAGAGTATTATGACGATGTGATTTCGACACGCGAATACGAAGATCGATTAAATACGATAGAAAATGCGCGTAAAGCTGGAATTACTGTTTGCTCCGGCGGAATTATCGGAATGGGCGAAGCTATAGAAGATAGAATGGGTTTGCTAATGAGCTACATGGAAATGGAAACCCCGCCTAATTCTATTCCAATTAATGCGTTGGTTGCTGTTGAAGGTACTCCGCTTGAAAACCAAAAACCAATTGAACAATGGGAAATGATTCGCATGGTTGCAACTACGCGTATTGCTTTTCCTGAGTCGGTGGTGCGTTTATCTGCCGGAAGAACTAAAATGACCATGGAAGGCCAGGCACTTTGTTTTATGGCGGGTGCTGGTTCTATCTTTGCAGGCGATAAATTATTGACAACTCCGAATCCGGAATTCAACGAAGACAAGGAAATGTTTGAAATTCTCGGATTGATTCCGAAAGAAGCGTTTACCGAGGGAGAAAAACCGGTTACAATAGCCGATCCGATCATCGAAGCGCGTAAAGCAAAAGAAGCTCAGCGTGCAGCAGAATTGGCTGCGGCTAAAAAAGATCCGAATTTTACACCGCGTAGAGTGGTGGTTCAGGAATAACCTGGAACATGAAAGCAAGGTTCCTACAGAAATTACAAGAACGAAAAGACAAGGGGAGTTTACGCTCCCTTTCGTTGTTTGAAGGGATGGTAGATTTTTGCTCGAACGACTACCTTGGAATGGCAAAAACGGAAGTTGAATCATCTGTTTACGCGGGAAGCACAGGTTCCCGACTGATTTCTGGGCATTCGAAACAGGCAGAAGAAGCGGAGAGTTTTCTGGCCTCTTTTTTCGAATCAGAAGCAGCGTTGATCTTTAATTCGGGATACGATGCCAATTTGGGATTATTTTCTTCCGTTCCTCAAAAAGGTGATACGGTGTTGTACGACGAACTCATTCATGCTTCGGTGCGCGATGGTATTCGCCTGAGTCATGCTAAGGCACACTCTTTCCGACACAATGATCTTACTGATTTGGCCAGGAAATTCAAACAGTCAACCGGAAGTGTTTTTGTGGCAGTAGAATCGTTGTATTCTATGGATGGCGATTTGGCTCCGCTTTCTGAACTCATTGAATGGTGCGAGCAAAATGGCGCTTACTTAATTGTTGACGAAGCGCATGCCGGTGGTATTTACGGAAATAGCGGCAATGGGCTTCTAGAGCAACTAGGATTGCATCAACGGTGTTTCGCACGACTGTATACGTTTGGAAAAGCTTACGGTACGCACGGAGCTGTAGTTTGCGGAAGTGAACAACTGAAAGAATACCTCTATAATTTTGCGCGATCATTTATTTATTCCACAGCCCTTCCGCCAAATCAGTATTTGCATATCCGACAATCCGTTGAACGGGCGATGAATCCTGAATTGCGCCTTGGTTTGGAAGCGGTGATTTCCCGATTCAGATTGTTGGTGAAACCGGAGTTGCTGATCAGTGATCCTTCGTCGCCGATACAGGTGATTCCTATTCCTACACTCGAACAATGCGTGTTAATAGCCCGAAAGATGCAGGAAAACAAGCTGGCTGTGAAGGCCATTCTTCCTCCAACTGTTCCAGAAAACGGTCAGCGTTTACGCATTTGTTTACATAGCTATAACACCGATTCCGAAATCAATCAATTGGCGGCATTGCTGAATGAGTTGATGCATGAATAGTGAACTTTTCCTGTAAGAAGTTGTATGGAATGTTATGAAAAAGATCTTTTTAGTTGCTGTAAACATTTTCACGGTAGTATTCCTGCATGCTCAACCTGAGGCTAAAATTTTTCAGCATAGCTGGGCAGCGGGTATGTGTTGCGCCAGAGGAGCGGAATCAACCTTTTCAATCCAATTTCCACAAGGAACGTTTATCTGTTTCGATTCGTTGGAAGTTGAGTTTAACGGGTTGAAATACCTGTTTTCCGATACTCAGTTTACCAAAAGCAATAAAGCAGATTTATCGGTTGGTTTCACGGTAAGTTTTGGTTACAGTACAGATAGCAGAGGCTATGATTTGGAAGGAATAGGTACTTATCAAGGTCTTTCAATAGAGCAAATTCGGACAGTTTCCTATGCACTTCCGCGATTTATCTTGATCCGGCATGGTAAACGGGAAGTGATCGAAACTGTAGTGGTAGAGGAGACTATAACCGCTTATCCATAAACCTTCTGAAATTACTGACTTATTTCCGTAGGTTGAATAGATACTAAAACCCCATCCCAAAGTGCTATTCTACTTTTGAGTGCACGTTCCACATAAATCAACGCTTCGTCCCACTTAGCATCATCATTTCCACACAACGCTTCTACCATTTGCAGTGCCAAATGGCTGTGGTGATCACCGTCTACTTCAATGTGACGATCTAAGTAATATTTGAAAATTTCGACCTGATTCGGGAAACACTCGTTGATGTCATTGACGATTGTATGAAACATATTAGGGATCAAATCTTCTCGACCGAAAGTAAATACAGCAGCGATTATATGTGGTTTTCCAGTAGCAATCACTTCGAAGGTAAATTGCAGAAATTGCTTGGCAGCTTCGGGAATTTCAGCACGTTCAATGGCCTCCTGAATGGTTTTTCCTTGTTGCAACAGTGCAAATAATTCGTTGATACCATCCGTGGATGCGTCACATTGCTGCATAGCTTCGAGGTACAATTCGAAATGACTTTTGTGAGCATCTTCGCTCTCGTAAGAACGATCAGATTCTTCACCGGTAACGATTTCATTGATGAGGTAGCGCAGATTTCCGTTGCCTACTGGCATCCAGGGGATGCTCGTACATGTTAGTTCACGTTGCAAGGCTTTTAGAAGTGACATGAAATCCCAAACCGCATAAATGTGGTGTTCCATAAATATCCGAACATCTTGCAAGTCGTTGATGGCATTGTAGGCCGGATGATGAACAATTGCTTCGGATAACGATGCTGTTTTTGACTGAAGTTGAGAAATTCGTGCGTTCATGCGATTGGGTGCTTCTATAATTGACTGCAAAAGTAGTGTTGTTATTGCTTTTTAAAGGCTGAAACCGTTTTTTTTCGTGAAGACAACCTTTTTACTTTTGAATAGTAACTAAACCAAAAAGATCATGAGAAAAACAACTACAATTATTATTTGTTCATTGATGAGTTTGATGAACTTCTTTGCTTCCGGACAGGACTCAACTGCTGTTGATGGCTGTAATTCAGCCTGTACCTTTTCTTATTCGACCGATGGTCAGGGTGTTTCCACTTTTTCCGGACAATATTCGGGATCGGTTACTAATCCTCAATTTACCTGGTATGTAAATGGAAATGTAGTAGGAAGCGGGCAAAACTATTCCGGAAATGTAGCGAACCAAACGGAAGTTTGTTTTGAATTGGAAGGATATTCTGTCACCTTTGATTCGTTACAAGGACAACAAATTGATACCTGTTATGCGATCTACTGTGACATTGTCATAATCGGCGACACGATTGGGGGAACGGATAGCAGCGCAACTTCCGATTGCGGAACTACTTCAATCTATAGTTACAGTACCAATGCTAATGGTCAAACTACATTTACGGGTCAATATACAGGAACCACTAATCCATATTTCTTTTGGACGGTAAACGGAGTTTTTCAAGGTTCGAATACGTCGACTTTCACAGTAAATAACCTTGCAGATGGCGATGTCGTATGTTTTGAAGTACGCGAATACATCGTTATGTTCGATTCATTGAACCAATGGGTGGATACCTGTTCGGCAATTTACTGCAACACGTTTCAACTGGCCTCTTTGAATGAGCTGAGCCAATCTGTTATTTCACTTTATCCAAATCCAGCCAACGATTTGATTTCGATTGTTACTAAAAAAGAAGGAACGGAAGTGCTGATTACAGACGTAAATGGAGTTGTGGTACTGACTTCAATAGTATTGTCTGATATTGATATTTCGATGTTAACGAAAGGATTGTATTACGTGTGGTTGCGGGATGCAAACGGCAGTATTGTTAGTAAAACAGAACGATTAATAAAAGTGTAAGTTCTACCTTAAAAATGGAAAGCCGTTCATCTAACAAAAATGAGCGGCTTTCTTATGTGTTGTATAATAATTAATGTGAGTTCTGGATTACAATTCAGATTCCACCAGCTTTTTCATATTGCTCAAACCTTCATCGAAATCTTTGGCGAGCACCTTTTCCATATTCATGGCAACAAGTAGGATGTTCATCGGGTAGTTCATGCGGCTATTGAAGCCCCAAGCCACTTTGGTCTCGTTTTTAGAAATAGGAGTTGTAGTCATATATCCATGGGCAATTGCAGCAAATGGTTTGATAAAACGCAATTCAGATTCAATTCGTTCACCTTCTACAATCCGTTTGATTTCCTGTTCACCCTGGCCGACTTGTTTATGATCGCTTTCCCATTTGGAGGTGAAACCCGGAGTTCCATCTGTTCCCACGTATTCTTTCTTCATATTTGGGTCAATATTGGCCCATTTACTGAAACGATCCTGGTTGCGAAGTAATTTCAAAAAGCCAAATGTTTCATCGGTTGATTTTCCTACTACAATTGTACGTTCTACGCTGTAGTCTCTTTTGACGAATAATGCGATGATTAAAACAAGGGCAACCAATCCGATAATCGCGCCTAAAACAATCCAAAGTATGATCATAATGTGAGGGTTTTGTTGTGTGAATCTACAAAAAAGTTTTTGATGGAAACAAGCTTAAATCCAATTTTAAGCCGGTAAAAATTATCCGTTTCTAACCGTTAGAAACACTTATAGCCTTGTTACTACTGGGATTGGTGAAATAAAGTATGTTCTCTTGCAGAAATGACATAGAAGCATTTTTGCTGAATTCATGTCTACCGGCGATCGGCCATATAACACAAACAATACTTTTCTACCGGACTCGAAAGCGCTGAAATATTCAGGTTATCCGAAGCTTTTGAAACATCTACGATGGTTCCGTTTTTCATCACCAGATTAATGTTCTGGTTGGTTTGATTGTAGGCATTGTTGGTGAGTAATTCTGAGTAAACGAAGTATTGAACTTCCTCATCATTCAGGTCAAATTGCTGACGAACGATTTCCTGTTCCATCTTAATGCGATCTGGTCCGAATGGATCTTTGGAAATTTCCACTTTGTGAAGTCGACGGTTAACCAGGTTGGTAGAAAGAATCGATAATACTTTGTCAGGATGTTGCTGCCAAACTTTTACAGCTCCCATAATGTCGTAATCGTCCAACTGTGCGAAAGTGTCCAGTACACTCGGATCTTTCTCGAAATCTGCTTTGGTAACATCGTTTTTCAGGAAAAAACCCAGTGCAGGACTCGCAAAAACAGTTTCTCCACGTTTCACTAATTGTTTGGCACGCCGTAGTGCATTGATCAGCATAAATTCGGCACTCACGACTGTTTTGTGCAAATAGACCTGCCAGTACATGACCCGACGGGCCACCAGAAACTTTTCAATGGAATAAATGCCTTTTTCTTCTACCACCAGTTGATCGTTGACCACGTTTAACATTTCGATGATCCGTTCCGTTCCGATGATTCCTTCGGAAACACCTGTGAAAAAACTATCACGATTCAAATAATCTAAACGATCCATATCCAGTTGACTGGAAACCAATTGATGCAAAAACTTTTTCGGGTACTGATCTTTGAAAATCATCAGAGCACGTTCCAGGTCTTCTTTTCCTTCAAGGTGTTCTTCTGCGAGCCGTTCCAGGAAATAAACCGAAATCTGCTCGTGGCTCACGCCGTTTGCAATATCATATTCCAGCGCATGACTAAACGGCCCGTGACCGATATCGTGCAATAAAATAGCAATCAATGCGGCTCGTTCTTCTTCTTCCAGCACCACATGTCCTTTTCGGCGAATAGAATGAATGGCTTGCTGCATCAGGTGCATAGCCCCGATTACGTGATGAAAACGTGTGTGCAAAGCTCCAGGGTAAACAAGATGCGTCATTCCCAATTGCTTGATACGCCGCAACCGTTGTAAAAACGGATGTTCGATCAGATCGAAAATAAATTCGTCCGGAATAGTAATAAAACCATAAACGGGATCGTTGATGATTTTCTTTTTGTTATTTCTGTGGGCGTTTGTTCGCAATTGAATACCTTTATAGAACGAATTCAAAGCTAATTATTCTAATTAACATGCAAGCAAAGATTCTTTGGGCAGACGACGAAATGGAGTTTCTAAAACCCCATGTGCTCTTTTTGGAAGCCAAGGGTTACCAGGTCGATTTAATTAATAATGGCTCGGAAGCTGTGGAATTGTGCCAGGAGAACAATTACGACATTGTTTTCTTAGATGAAAATATGCCCGGAATCTCCGGTTTGGAAGCATTAGCGCGGATCAAAGAAATCCAACCACAATTGCCGGTGGTGATGATTACCAAAAGCGAAGAAGAATCCATTATGGAAGATGCTATCGGGAGTAAAATTGCCGATTACCTCATAAAACCTGTCAATCCGAACCAGTTGATCCTGTGTCTGAAAAAGAACCTGGATCACCGCAAACTGGTGTCGCAAAAAACCAATTCCAATTACCAGCAGGATTTCCGTCAGCTCGGAATGCAGCTCAACGGAAGATTGGATGCCAATGAATGGGGCGAAGTCTACAAAAAACTCATTTACTGGGATTTGGAGTTTGAAGGGTTGGAAGATCAGGGAATGCGCGAAATTTTGAATGCGCAGAAAAAAGAAGCCAATGATTTGTTCTGCCGGTTCATAGAAAAGAACTATGAAGATTGGTTCGATGGCGACGACGATGCACCCGACATGGTACATCATTTGCTGAAAGATCGTGTATTTCCGTTACTCGATGAACCGATTTTCCTGATCGTGATCGATAATTTGCGCTATGACCAATGGCAGGTATTGAAACCAATCGTTTCCAATTATTTTACGGTTGAAAAAGAAGAAATCGTGTATTCGATTTTGCCAACGGCGACGCATTATGCGCGTAATGCACTATTTGCCGGATTGGTTCCGACCGAAATTGCCAAACGCTTCCCGAATCACTGGCTGAACGAAGAAGATGAAGGTGGTAAAAACATGCACGAAGCCGTTTTTCTGGAAGGAAATCTGAAGCGAAACGGCAAAAACGTGAAATGGTCGTACAATAAAATCACCAATCTCGATGCCGGTAAAAAACTGGTAGATCAATTTCATAATTTGAAAGACAATCAGCTGAATGTGATCGTTTACAATTTTGTGGATATGCTTTCGCATGCGCGTACCGAGATGGATATGATCAAGGAATTGGCGGCTGACGAAGCTGCTTATCGTTCATTGACGCTTTCATGGTTTGAGCATTCGCCTTTGCAGGAAATCTTCAAGAAAATTGCCGAAAAAGGCGGAAAAGTAGTAGTGACAACTGATCACGGAACGGTTCGTGTGACCAATCCTGTGCGCATTGTTGGAGATCGTTCCACGAACACGAATTTACGTTACAAAACCGGACGAAATCTATCGTATAAAGACAAGGAAGTCTTCACGATCAAGCATCCCGAGAAAGTAGGTTTGCCAAAATCGACCATTTCAAGTGAGTATGTGTTTGTGCGGGAGAATGATTATTTCGTATACCCGAATAATTACAATCACTTCGTACATTATTACAACGATACGTTCCAGCACGGCGGTGTTTCGATGGAAGAATTACTGATTCCGTTTATCATTTTGCAGTCGAAATAATGGAATGGGTTGCGCATTCGTTAGATGATTTACCATTTGTCGCCAAGTCGTTTTTAGAATCGCTCGGTCATCATAAGATTGTTGTTTTTGACGGCCAAATGGGGGCGGGAAAAACTACGTTCATTACGGCTGTTTTAAAAGCGATGGGAATCACCGATCCGGATGGTTCACCCACGTATTCTATTGTCAACTCCTATCATTCCGATTATTATGGGAGCGTATTCCATTACGATGTGTATCGCTTGAAATCAATCGAAGAAGCACTGGGAATAGGCATGGAAGAAACACTTTACACCGATGCCTATTGTTTCATCGAATGGGGCGAAAAAGTGCAGGAAATCCTGCCGGAAGATACGCTTTGGGTGACCATTGAAGTGAATGAGATCGGGGAGCGGATTATTCGGGTAACGGAAAACAAATAACGGTGAGTTACTCGTTGTTCAACACAAAGCCACAAAGGAAAAACACAAGTTTGACGTTTTAGAAGACCACAAAGGGATTTATGTAGAACACCTTTGTGAACTTAACACGTCTAACCGTCCAACAAAGCTTTGCTCCTTCGCTAAAGCTTGTGCCATCGCTAAAGCTATTGGCGACACGCGATCGGCGAAAGCGTTGTGCCTTTATGTTTCAATTCATTTTTTAATCCTAAATCCACTGTTCATAATTCCATGCCTTGGTGAGGTGATTGTCGTGAATTGCTCGTATATTCGTATACCGTGAAAAGACGGTAAAAACGTGCGATATTATGGTAAAAGATCCGGAACTGTTGAAACAATTACTGAAAGAAGGCAACATTCTTCCAATGGAAGATATGCTGGAAATTTCGAAGAAAAAAGGGAGCTTAATCATTGGTATTCCAAAGGAAATAAGTTTCCAGGAACGCCGTGTAGCCCTTGTTCCCGAAGCTGTTTCGTTACTGATCGCCAATGGACATAATGTGCGTATAGAAACCGGTGCAGGTGAATCCAGTAATTTTCTGGACAATGAATACAGTGAAGCCGGTGCCGAAATTTGTCTTTCCGCGAAGGAGATATTTCAATGCGATATTATCCTGAAAGTGGCACCACCTTCCGAAGAAGAAGTTGATTTTATGCCGGGCGGACAAACCCTGATTTCAGCATTACAGCTGAGTGTTCAACCAAAAATTATTCTGCAGAAACTAATTGAGAAAAAAATCACGGCCATTGCCTGGGATTATATCCGTGACGAAGACGGCGTGTTTCCTGTTGTACGCACCATGGGCGAAATTGCCGGTACCACTTCAATACTGATTGCCGGTGAATTATTGTCATCGTTCAATTCCGGAAAAGGAATCATGCTTGGCGGTATTGCCGGTGTGCAACCTACTGAAGTTGTGGTGCTGGGAGCCGGAACCGTGGGTGAATTTGCTACCCGTGCCGCTATGGGATTGGGAGCTTCCGTGAAAGTATTCGACAACAGTTTATCGCGTTTACGCCGCCTGCAAAACGATCTCGGTTCGCGTATTTATACATCCATCATTCAACCCAAAGTATTGGCAAAAGCAGTTATGCGTGCTGATGTGGTGATTGGTGCCATTCGTTCTCCGTTGGGGAGAACCCCATGCGTGGTTTCAGAAGAAATGGTCGAAAACATGAAGGAAGGATCGGTAGTGGTTGATGTGAGCATCGATCAGGGCGGTTGCTTTGAAACATCGCGTGTCACCAACCACAACAAACCTACATTTGTCAAATACGGCGTCACCCATTATTGCGTGCCTAATATTGCTTCACGTGTTCCAAGGACGGCTTCTTTTGCTTTATCAAACATTTTCTCACCTATTTTATTGTCCATGGGAGATTCGGGCGGTTGTTTGGACCTGATTAGAAACGATCATGGTTTCAGAGGTGGAGTTTACATTTATCGCGGAATTCTTACCAGCGAAGTGCTTGGAAAAGTCTTCGATCTTAAGTACAAAGATTTGGACTTGCTCATGATGGGACTTAAGGGATAGAGGTTTGTTTGTGAGGAATATAGCCTCTGAATAATACAAAAACCGACAAAGTAATTTGTTTTCGCTAATAAACCAGAACGATTTTATTTGGTCATTCGTCTACAATTTTTGTTAATTGAGCGTAAAAAATAGGATGTTCAATTAAATAAGAATTGTATTTTTAGAGATGTATACTGAATACACTACTGGAAATTAATTAGCTACTGTGAAAAAACTCAACTATTCTGAGGAAGAATTGGTATTGTTGCTGCAACAGAAAAACCTGAAGGCCTTTAATTATCTCTACGATAACTATGCACCGGGTTTGTTGGGGATAATTATGCGTTTATTACGTAGCCAATCTGTTTCCGAAGATGTGTTACAAACGGTTTTCGTGAAAATCTGGAAAGGAATAGAAAGCTATGACGCTTCCAGAGGAAGGTTGTATACCTGGATGATCAACATTTCAATCAATGCCGCTATCGATTATTCTAAATCAAAACAAGCGAAGAAAGAAACTGTTACAACCGGAATTGATACCAATATCGGTGCGGTTGATCGCACTAATTTCACGACCTTCAACACGGATGTGATCGGTTTGAAAGATCAGGTAGATACACTAAAGGATGAATACCGGATCTTGATAGAGTATATTTATTATCAGGGTCTTACACATGATGAAGCCGCCCAGGAACTGGATTTGCCTTTGGGAACAGTGAAGACACGCGTAAGATCAGCAGTGGCTCAGCTACGCGGAATGATGAAATGAGCAAGTATTTTATTTCCACGAGTCCATCACGTTGAAGCATGAAATTGTTTAAAAGACGAAGTGAAACCAAAAGAACACCGCTTAACCGTTTCACACGAATTGTTTTTTTGAGTTTTCTCGGTTGGCTGATCCTTCGGTCGTGCGTGGTACAAATCTATAAAGTCCCTACAGGTTCCATGAACAACACCTTCAAAGAAGGCGATTACATTGTGGTGAACAAGTTGGTGTATGGAGCCAGGATTCCGATGACACCGCTTTCACTTCCTTTCGGACATACATACCTGGATTGGATCACCTTTTCCTACCACCGGCTTCCAGGATTTTCTTCCATTCAACGAGAGGATATTCTCGTGTTCAATTATCCGGTGGAAAAAGATCTTCCGGTTGACCATCGGAAAGAATATGTGAAGCGTTGTATCGGTTTGGCGGGCGATACAATTTCAATCCGGAAAGGAATTGTCTTCGTAAATGGAAAGAAACACAGGGAAGCCAAAGCCGGTTTACCAATCTATGCCAAAAACTATAAACGTACTGCAACCGATAGTTTGTTTTACAGCCCGGCATATTTTCCCCATTCGGGCAGTGTAAAATGGAATTCGGATCGTTTCGGGCCCTTATTTGTACCAAAAAAAGGGGCAAAGATCCGGCTGAATCACGATCAGCTGCTCATTTATAAAGAAGTGATTGAATCCTGTGAAAACAAGAAGGTACTGGAGCAGAATGATGCTGTTTTTATAAACGGGAAGCGTCAAAAATTCTACACGTTTGAAATGGATTATTATTTCGTTTTGGGAGACAACAGGGCAAATTCACTTGATTCGCGTTTCTGGGGATTTGTACCGGAAGATCACATCATCGGGAAAGTGGTTTATTCGTTTTAAAGTAACTGAAAGACATAGGTGAACAGGCGAAAATAAGTTTTAAAAAAGCGTGGATTTTCGGTGCAAAATAAGATAAAATTTGTACTTTCGATGTTCGTGAAATGAAGGTTCCAGCCTAACAAAAACGTTATAACTCTATCAAATAAAAATGGACATTCAATCATATTTGGATTCAGACATTGTGCAGTTGTATATCTTGGGATATGCATCTGATGACGAGTGCCGTGAATTTGAATCACTGATGAAAGTCCATCCTGAAATCGCTGCCGAATTTGAACTTCATCAACAAGCATTGGCTAATATGGCTGATGATAATAGCGTACAACCGCACCCGAATCTGAAACCGCTGATTTTGGCTACGTTTGATTACATCTCTCGTTTGCAAGACGGTGAAGAATTAATAATTCCTCCTGTATTGAATGAAAACTCTACCATTCAAGATTTTCAATTATGGATCGACCGCAAAGACATGGTAGCTCCGGAAGATTTCGAAGAAGTTCATGCAAAAATCATTGCAGCTACTCCTGAAATGACCTGTGCAATGGTTTGGATCAAAAACAAGGCCCCCGAAGAAGTCCATACCAATGAATATGAGAAATTCCTGATCCTGGAAGGTTCATGTACCATTATAGTCGGAACCGAAGAAAACAAATTGGTGCCGGGTGATTATTTCGCCATTCCGCTTTTTGAATACCATAAAGTCATCGTTACTTCCAAAGAACCGTGTGTGGTTATTTTGCAACGCATTGCTGCGTAATCTCGTGTTTTTCCTTGAAACTGAGCTTTCCATCGACTAGTCGATGGACGGTTTTATATTTCCAACAGATACACAGATTTCGACTCGCCTAACGGTCTAGTCTGTTTGGTGAGGTGAGATGACTGGTAAGGAGTCTGAAATCTGTGCATCTGTAAGAAACCTCTTGTACCAAAAGTTAAAACAAATACCCAATCGATAATTTCACCGCAAACGGCGTTCCCGGTGTATAATGAATTTCACTCACCGATTGTGTTTCATTCTGTAATCGGCTTTCGGTATCAAATTGCGCTTCATTCCATTCTGCATTGAGTATGTTTTCAACGTTTAGCCCGATTTTGAAATGCTGCTGCTGATAATTGACGCCACCATCAATGATCAGATAACCAAGCGCGGTTACGGTGTTCGCTTCATTGGCCGCGCGATCTGTCATGTAACGGTAACGGATCGATGCATTGATCTTTTTGAATGTATAGGCCAATCCGCCGGTGGAAGTTAAGGTTGGCGCAAGTGGAATATGATAATCCGTTTTATTGCGCTGACCAAACAGCGATTCCGTGAGATAATTTTCAGACAGATTAAAATCAACATCTGCAATCAACGACGGAATAATTTGCCAGCGCGCACTTACATCAATTCCGGTTCTTCTGCTCGAACCTTTGTTTTCGGTAGTTCCGGCATCACCTACATATACGAGTTCGTTTTCCAAATTCAGGGTCCAAAGTGCGGTAGAAATCACCACTTTTTTACCTAAATGAAGCAATGTTCCAATTTCACCACCTACAGAAAGCGGTAATTGGTGATTGGCTTGTTCCTGAACCGTTGAGCGCGCGTCGTTTGAATGAAAACCGTGTCCGTAATTCATGAAAAACTGGTAACGTGAAGACGGTGAATAGATGAGGTTTGCTTTCGGACTGAATGCCGTCTGGTAGTTGAATCCCGAATAATTCTGCCGTGTTGTATCACTTGGAACATGATCTCTAACATTAAATGTCATGTAATCATATCGTCCACCCAATTCAAGGCGGAGTTTGTCGCTGAAGCGAATCACCTCGTTGAAATAAAATGCGGTTGCCACTTCGTTGATAGCGGCCAAAGCGGTATTGGTGAGGCGTTGTCTTTTTACGGTATGCCACAACTCGTTGTTGATGTCATCTGATCTGAACGCAGCACCAACCGTTAAGCGATTGTTGAGCGAACCGAGTCTGTGATTTACCGAATAACTGCTGTTGATACCTGAAGTTGTACGCACATCACCTTGCTCGATCTGATCGCCATTGATGGAGTCTTCGAGGAAAAAAGTGAAGTTGGAATACAACCTGAATTTATAGGATGAAGTGTACACCTGCGATTCAAATTCTCCTTTTTTGAGTTTCGCTTTGTAAATCAGGTTAGCGTTCATGCGCGAAGTAGCACCACCTTCCGTTGGGTCAATGCTTCCGAAACGTGTGATCAATCCAGATTTTACGGCACGGTCAGGAACCTGGCCAGAAGCATCCCACGAGGAATTAAAACCTGAAAAACTCAAACTCAACGTGTTGTTTTGATTGATGGTGAACACAGTTTTTGAAAACAGGTTGTAGCGGTTAAAATGTTGATTTTGCTCAAAATAACTTCGGTTGTTCATTACATCTACGGCAAAATAGGAGTGAACGCGATTGTTTTCAATTGGCAATTCATACATTCCTGCAAACCGTTTGGAAGTCAGATTTTTCTGCGCCGGAACAACAGCTGTTTCAACCAGGAACAGGTTATTGGTAAGCGAATCGAGCGTGTTGAAGCGCACCGAAGCTGCGGTTGCAAAATTTCCGTCTTTGGCTTGATAAGGTCCTTTTGCCAGATCAATTCCTTTTACTGTTTCAGGAATGAGAAAGTGCAGATCTTCGTAGCCTTGTCCATGTCCGTGGCTGGGCATGTTTACCGGAATACCATCAACGAACGAAGCGACATCTGTTCCGTGATCGCAATCGAAACCACGTACAAAAATCTGTTCGGCTTTTCCACCACCGGCGTGTTGAGCAATGAATAATCCGGGAACCAAACGCAGCATATCCTGGGCAGAGTTTTTCGGACGGTATTCAAAGTCCAGCTGACTCAGGTATTTTGATGAGGCAGTAGATGTTGGTCTGTCGGCTTTGATCGTTACTTCAAACAATGTTTCGCTGGTTGAGGCCGGCTCAAAATTGATGGACACAGTTTTTACTTCTCCGGCCGCGAGTGTACAGTTTACATTCATCGTATCGTTGAAGTCATCCGAAAAGCGAAGCGTGTAATTCCCCGCGGCGAGTTCCGAAAACCGGAAGCATCCATTTGAATCTACAGAAGTCAGTTGAGTAGTTGTTGTATTGTAACAGCGTACCTGTATCGGAGATTCCGGATTGTTTGTATGAACCACACAACCATTAATACCGCCCGTTTGGGCAAAAAAGGTATTGGCAGCGATTAAAAAACAGGCACAAGTAAGTAAGTATGAATATTTCATAGCGTCTTGATTTAAACCAAAAATTGAAAATGACAAAGCGAATTGAGGGTGGAATCAACAATTTGTTCTGCACAAAATGAGTGGCTTACTCCAATAGAGCAAGCAATTCAAGAAGACAGGCTTTGAAAAGAAATGAGGGTGGATCCAACGAAATTGAATCACGGTTTCGGTTTATGAGACTTGCGGAGGCGGATAGTTGGGGGAAACGGATCGTCCGTTAAAGAAAGTGTGAGGATGAACAGCAATTTTCGCTGTTAATTCATGCGTGATGATTGGGTGTTGGGAAAGTGAGGTGATAATTTCAGGTGCACAATGTAAATCCGTTTTCAGATTCGTTTCATTAACTGGTGCTTCCTGATCACTGTTTTTCGACTTGGCGTCCTTTACAACTTCGGCATGAACATGGTATTCTCCGTTCTCGAAATGTACGGTTGCCACGTGATCAAATTCATTAAACGCATGTGCGATAAAATCACCTGCAAACGGAAGAATGGGTTTCAACGGCATACAGAAATAAACAACTATCAAAAGCAGAATTCCAAAGTGTCGTATGTGTTGAATCGGTTTCATCTATTCTATCTACGTTTTTTTTCGTTTTATGGATTTGAAACAATGGAAATTACCCGCCTAAAAAAGTGCGTTCAATGGTCCAGTAAAGTGCGATTGCTGCAATGACTGCCGAAATGGGAATTACAATCCGTTTTTTGTACCACGGTTTTTTGCTGAACCATTTGCCAACAAGCAGCCAGGCAATGAGGATTACTGTAATTTGGCCGAGTTCAACTCCGACGTTGAAGGTGATGAGTGAAGTAACGAATTTATCTTCGGGCATGCCCAGATCTTTCAATACGCTTGCAAAACCCATTCCGTGGATCAATCCGAAAGCAGCGACCAGGAACATGCGTGTTGGTTTCAGTTCGCTCACGATCATGTTTTCTACGGCGACGAAAACGATAGACAAAGCAATAATCGGTTCAATAATATGGCTTGGCGGAGAAATAACACCAAAGATGCACAAGCCTAGTGTAATGGAATGCGCAATGGTAAAAGCGAGCGATTGCCACAATACGGTTTTCAATTTCGGACTGAGAAAAAACAGGCACAAGACAAACAGAATGTGGTCCAACCCCAACGGAAGAATGTGCGTGTAGCCCAATTTCAGGTACAAAATAGCCACATCTTTTGTCGGGAGATTTGTTAAGTCCATTGCGTGTGCCGAAACGACCTGCGGAATGCAGAGCAAAAAAAGAATTCCTGCAAACAAACGCAATTGGCGCTGCAACGACGGGTTATTTTTTAAAGCGGTAATAATTGGCTTCATTTTTCAACTTTATATCCGAAATAACAGGATTATTTTTGAGCGCAAGTTCCAGGATTTTTTTGCCTTCCTGCTGTTTTCCCGCTTTGAATTTAATCAATCCGGCTCTACAAAGAAGCGTAGGATTTTCACTGCCGGTACGTAAGGCTTTTGAAATGAACTGATTCGCTTTTTTGTGGTTTTTCTGTTTGTAATACACCCAGGCAACGGTTTCACACACATCAATGTTTTTTGGCCGGCGATTGTATTCCAGTAAAGCATGTTTTAACGCTTTCTCCGTGTTGTTGATTTTCAAATACGCATAGGCCAGTTCGCGGTCGGCATAATGCCCGTGGCCGCTTACACTTTCGTCGTCACCAGAAAGCGGGCTCAACATTTTGATGACGCGGTATGCCGATTTATAACCGTTTTTCTGATCACCATTCAGGCGGTATAAATCAGTCAATTCATCCGAAAACGAATATTCTGTAATGGCTTTCTCTGCTTTTTTGAAGTAAGAAATGGCTTTTTTGTAATTACCGTTCACTTTTTCTTTTTTTCCCAAACCGGCCAATGCAAAAGCGTAATCAGGACGTTCTTTCAAAGCTGTTCTGTATTGGAATTCTGCCGAATCGAGATGGCCTTTCGTTTCATACAAATGCGCCAAAATCATACGCGACCAGGCAGTTTCTTCCAATCCGGGAAAACCTGCATCGACTGCTAGTTTCGCTGCGATGATGGCTCCATCTAAATCACCGTGAATTTCACGCAAGTACGAAACACGCAAATAGGAGCGAAGATCGGGGCGAATATTGATCATTTTATCGGCCATTTTCACGGCTTGTTTGTATTGGCCCAATTCTACGTAAGAATCGCACATCAAGCCATAAATAAAGGCGTTGTTCGGATTGATAGGAAGAGCCGTTTGGGCTACTTTGAGTGCTTCCGAAAAATGGTGTTGTGACAATAATACAGTTGCTTTACAACAAAGTGCGTCGAAATTTTCAGGTTCGTTGGCGATAACGTCGTTGAGTAATTCAAGTGCTGCGGCATCGTAATAAGCGTGATCTCCGGTAATTCTTGCTTCCTGGATATATCCTTTCGACAGGTTGAGTTTGGCGGTATAATTTTCAGGATTGAGCTCAATTTCGGCCAGCAAGCTTTCAATCACTTTTTTGGTTTCCACCCATTCACCGCCCAGCGCGATGGAACCGGTTCTGAGTTTTAGTTTCGCTACCGATTTTTCAGGTGATTTAGAAAATAGAAAAATACAAGCGAGTAAGATTCCCGTGCAGCCAACCAAAATAGGGTAAAGGTATTTTCTCATAAATCGGGTTTAAAAAAGTTGAGCATCCACCGCTGCGGACACTCAACTTTTTATGTGTGAACTGTTCCGTTAAATTAGTTGATCATGATCCGTAAACCCTGAACGCGTCTGCCGTTAGCCGACAATGAAGCGATGTAGGTGCCCGGTTTCACATTTTCCGGTTTCCAGGTTACTTCATATGTTCCGGAAGTTTTCTTTCCATCGATAATTGTAGCAATACGCTTACCGTTCATGTCATAAACCGTCAGATTCACATTGGCGTTTTGCGCAACATGGTATTTGAAAGTTGTACTTTCCGTAAACGGATTCGGGTAGTTTTGAACCATACTCAGTTCAGGCGCACTCAAATTCATACCAATTTCAAACAAACCTGATGTGGAAGGGCTTGTTGCGCCGCAAGGGCCAAATCCGCTCCAAGGCATCTGAACATACGGGAAGCCTGTTCTGAACGTGGTATCGTTCGCTTCGACTCCTGTTGTGTATGTCAAAACATCCAGCAAATCGGTTGTTACCGGGTTCGGGCCACCAGCTGTGTAATCGTCATACCACAATCCGATAGCCGCTAAAACAACACCACCAACTGCCTGCAGTTCGATGCGTGTCACATCATCTTCCAAACGGCGACCGTTCGGGAATCCGTCCATGTTCGGGATCCACTGAAGGTTCGCATCGGAGTTGTAGGTTGGATCTGTTAAACCGAGAACTGCTGCCTGAACCAATCCCAGCGAACTGAATTGCGGGTGGTTGCGCGGTGTAACGGGAACGGCCATGTTCAAGCGAAGCATGTCACCGAAAGTTGGCAGGAAGTTGTTAATGAACGGCTTACCGTTTGCAAGCGGATTTCCGTTTTTCCCAGTTGCCAAATGGTAAGGCGCAAGGTTAGGAACTCCGGTGTAGAAAATCGGCAATAAATCGACAGAACGCGGTTCGCCCTGACGCAGCAGGTAATTCCCGAACAACATGGTATCCAAAGCAGTTCCGGCTCCGCCATTGGTAGCACGAATCGGCCATAAACCATCATGTGTGTTACCGAAGTCGAATGACTGAAGGCTATTGCGCTGAATGCGCAATGCAGACATTCCCGGAACGGCAGCACCGAACAACGAGTTGTCCATGTACAAACCTAACTCCGGATTACAGAAATACGCTTCCATAGCCGGATCTTCCGTGTATGGAGTCAATGAATTCCATTTGTCTTTGTCACCGATCGGAATCACGGCTTCGTTGGTCAACGGCATACCAATACGTGAAACTTGAACGAATGAACCTGTGTAAGATTCTGTTCCGTCACCGTTCAATGTTCTGATTTGTTGACGGCTCGCAGAAGCCCAAACGCCAATCACGTAGTCACCATCCAGAATATTGGCGGCAGCTGTAACCGGTTGTCCGTTTTTCTGTAACGTAGCAATCGGAATTTTCAGTGCAATTGAGTGGATGTTTTTACACGCCACACCATCTTCCGGTTCATCAACTCCCGAACCTCCTGCACGTGTTGCACCAAGGTCGAAAATACCACCTAAATCTACGAAGAACGGATCATCGGTTGGCCCGCAGAATACGGTTTCACCACCACCGCCTGTAGCCGGAGTAATTGCTGCTGTCATCAACGTTTCATAATCGGCAGCACCTAGTCCTGCAGCTCCGCTGATAGAACGCGGTCCGATATTCGGAGGAGGAACAATTCCACCATTTACGATTGTTGTAAATGCGCCACCGTTGATGCTTTTTTCAGCAACGTATGTGGTTTTGAGGTTTTCCTGCCCCAAACGAATGTTGAAGAACGTTGTAGGATCTTCATTCACTTTAGAGAACGTAAAACGATAGGTAATATCATCACCTGCTGTTCCATCGTTTTCGATATGAATTTCGTAGCGTACATTTTCACCGAAAGAAGCATAATTAGGGCCACCTTGTGGTAATTGGAGCGGAACGAAATTCGCGATGATCGTAACTGTATTGGTATCATCCGGACTTCTGAAGGCATACAAATCGGTATTGTCTGCCAGGGGATCGTTCGCAATCAACGGTGCTTCTCTGTGACTGGAAGCCTCAACCGTTGAGTTTTGCGAATCCCACACACTCAGCGTAGTTGCAATGGCTGCAATACCGGCAAGTGTAAGAATTTTGGTTGTTGTTATTTTTTTCATAGTCGTAAATTTCATTTTCAAATTTCTATCACAATTATTGTCCGCTATGGTTTGCATAACCACTCCACGGTTGCGCCACGTAAGGGAATGTGCTTGTAAAAGCGACATCGTTGCTTTCTACACCTGTTGTGTAACCTAGCACGCCTAAAAGGTTTGGCGATAACGGAGACGAACCAATGTTGCGGTCATCATACCACAAACCGATTGCAGCTAAAACAACACCACCAACAGCCTGCAATTCGATGCGTGTTACATCATCTTCCAAACGGCGTCCGTTCGGGAAACCATCCATATTCGGAATCCATTGAAGCGATGCATCTGTATTGTAAGTCGGATTTGTTAATCCCAAAACAGCTGCGTGAACCAATCCAAGAGAATTGAAATCAGGGTGATTTCTTGGAGTAACAGGTACGGCCATATTCAGGCGAAGCATGTCTCCGAAAATCGGCAAGAAATTGTTAATGAACGGTTTTCCTGCCGTAAGCGGGTTTCCGTCTGTTTTACCTGTAGCCAATTGGTAGGGTGCAAGGTTCGGAACTCCTGTGTGGAAAATCGGCAGTAAATCGACTGAACGTGGTTTGTTGTCACGCAGTAAATAGTTTCCGAAAAGAGCGGCATCCAATGCTGTTCCGTTCAATGCGGCATTTCCGGCCAAAACGAACAAACCATCATTTCCGTTCGAGAAATCGACGTTTCCGAGAACGGTTTGCGATGCTTTTTGAACGCGTAATGCAGAAAATGCAGGAACGGCACCTCCGAATTGTGCGTCATCCATGTACAACGCCAATTCAGGATTACAGAAAAAATCTTCCATAGCCGGATCTTCGTTGTAAGGAGTCAGTGAATTCCATTTGTCTTTTGAACCGATTGGAATAACCGCTTCGTTGGTCAACGGCATTCCGATGCGTGAAACCTGTACATAGGAACCGTTGTCGGTAGGCGATCCTCCGGAATTGCTCAATGTACGTGTTGCAGGCCGGCT
Organism: Candidatus Fluviicola riflensis; assembly: GCA_002243285.1. Lineage (GTDB taxonomy): Bacteria > Bacteroidota > Bacteroidia > Flavobacteriales_D > Crocinitomicaceae > Fluviicola > Fluviicola riflensis. Next base: position 989,971 of record CP022585.1, read on the forward strand.
TGCTGATGCCCAGATTCCTACGATAAAGTCAGAATCAAGAATGTCTGACGCAGCAGTCACACTCAATCCGTCTTTTTGCAACGTACTGATTGGAATTTTTAGCGCAATGGAATGAATGTTTTTGTTTCCGACACCGTCAGCAGCACCTGCACCCGCACGTGTTTGGCCAAGGTCGAAAATACCACCCAAATCTACAAAGAACGGATCGTCGGCTGAACCGCAGAATACGGTTTCACCTCCACCGCCAGTTGCGTTGGTAACGGCTGCAGTCATCAACGCATTGTAGCTAGCGGCACCTAAACCAACAGTCGGATCGCTGATTGAGCGCGGCCCGATGTTTGGCGGAGGAACAACACCACCTGTAACGATTTGCGTAAATGCTCCACCGTTGATGCTTTTTTCAGCAACATAGGTTGTTTTTAAGTTTTGCTGACCTAAGCGGATGTTGAAAAAAGTTGTAGGATCTTCGTTTACTTTAGAGAACGTAAAACGATAGGTAATATCATCACCTGCGGTTCCGTCGTTTTCAATATGAATCTCGTAGCGGATGTTCTCACCGAAAGATGCATAGTTGGGGCCACCTTGTGGCAGCTGTAACGGAACGTAGTTGGCAATGATCGTGACAGTGTTTGTGTCGTCAGGACTTCTGAAAGCGTATAAGTCTGTGTTGTCGGCCAATGGATCGTTAGCGATCAGAGGCGCTTCTCTGTGGCTTGATGCTTCCACGGGCGAGTTTTGCGAATCCCAAACACCCAGTGTAATAACCGTAGCTACGACGCCTGTTGTGGCCAGGATAATGTTCTTCGTTTTCATCATTGTTTCCATAAATTAGTAAGTACTTCAGTTTGCTGTTGCCCAATTTGTTAATTCCACTGACTGATCTACGAAGAAAAAAAGGGGTTGGATTTTTGGTTTATTTTTTGAATTGAACGGAACACTGTAGGTTCTGAATACTCACAGGTCTGTGATTCAATTTTCCTGTGGGATTCGCGATTTATCACGAATCACCATTTATTTTTTTGGGATATAAAAAAAGCCAGCGATTAATCGCTGGCTGAGGCTCGGGATGTGGCTCGGGATATGGCTCGGGATGCGTCCCGAACCTACTACCCTTTACCTTTTTTACCTCCGCGGTATTTTTGCCTGGATTTGGTCCATTTGTATTTCTTGCGGTTGCTGCTGCCGTGACTACGTGATTCGGTGAATTTGTAAACCACTCCGAGCGAATGTTGCATGTAATCGGCATTTGTATTAAAAAACTGGCCATTGATTCCCAATTTTCCGCTGGTTTGCAATTGCAATCCCCAGTTTCTGTAAATCCAGAAATTGAAACCAACATTGATGTTGAGATTGCCTGTGACAGTTTGCGAATAAGCATCGCGGTGGGTGAGTCCTAATCCCAATGAAACATACGGATCAAACCATTTCATCGGGTAAAACAACTGGTAGAAACTGAATTTTGTATTGAGATCAGTTGAAATGAACAAACCGCTCAAACCGGTGGTGTCATTTACTAATTTATCGGTCGTGTAATTATTGTAGGCTCCGGCAAATTCAAGGCTCAATCCTTTTTTCAGGTAACGGTCTACCATTATGCGTGACGGAAAAAGCGGATAATTCCACGACTGTTTCACATCGAATGGTTGGCAAACGTCGCGTCCGTCATCGTCAACAGCGTTCCAGCTGATGCCTACCTGCCATTTGTACGGCTTTTTTTGGCCCATCCACCAGGTTGGCTGAGCAAGTGAGCCAAGGCCCGTAATCAGGAATAATAAGAATAGAATCTGCCTTTTCATGCATTCAATAGTTAGCTAATCAGCCGGTTGTACAAAAACAGTGCAAATTTACTAAAAAGACTTGATGATGAAAATTACACCCGAATGCCGATGATCAGCATATCGTCTACCTGTTCCAAATCACCGCGCCATACATCCATGGCTTTTTGCAATTCGGCCAGCTGTTCCTGAAATGACAATTGAGAATGAGTAACAAGCGTTTCCTGCAATTGCTTCGATCTGAATTTCTTGCCTTTCGGGCCACCGAACTGATCCGCATAACCATCTGTTAACGTGTAAATACAGTCACCCGGCTGAAGGTCAATCGTCTGGGCGGTAAACGGATCATTTTTGTGATAAAATCCGCAAGGTTGTCTGTTGGCCTTGTGTTCGAACAATTCAGGAATTCCGTCGCCTGTTTCATTTTTCCGGATGAGGTACAGATCGTTGTTTGCAGAAGCATACGTGAGTTTGTTTTCCGTTTTATCCAGGCGACAAATCGTGATATCCATGCCGTCTTTACTTTCGCCGAAAGTTCCCGATTGATTCAACGCATTGATGATCTTGTCGCGCAGCATGTTCAACACTTCGGCCGGATCCTGAATGTTTTTTCCGGCAATAATTTCCTCCAGGAATGAAAGTCCCAGCATGGTCATAAATCCGCCGGGAACACCATGGCCGGTGCAATCTCCGGTAACGTAATAAACCAATTGATCGCGTTCGTACACCCAGTAAAAATCACCGCTTACAATGTCTTTTGGCTGATAGAGAACAAAACTGTCACGGAAAAACGAATTGAATTGTTCCTGCGATGGAATCGAAGCCAGTTGAATATTACGGGCGTAATTGATACTATCCGTAATTTCCTTGTTTTTCTGTTCCAGGCTTAGGTTTTGCGATTCGATTTCTACTTTCTGATCAACCAACTGTTCGTTTTGAACCTCAAGTTGCTTTTTGGATTGTTCGAGTTCAAGCCGGCTTTTGATCTCGTTGTATGTCAATTTATAACGAGATCGGATCAGGAAAAGGCTGAACAATAAAACGGTCAACGTCATCAATCCACCGTTGATGACAAACTCTTTTATCGTCAAATCACTGTTGAGCTGGTAAAAAACAATGTTGCTGATTACGGTAGCAAGGAGCAATAGAATGGACATTCTCACTTCCCACAACACCAGCATTCCCGCACCGATAAACAACACGATATAAGCAAATGTATGTTGTTCAAAGTGGGCAAGGTCCATGACACTCCACATGTACGCATTCTGGACGGAAATTCCCAACACCAGGATAAACATGCAGTTGTAAATATTAATATTCAGTCGCTTGCGGAATAAAAGTGTGAAAATGCTCACGAATGAAACGCTCAATCTGAAAACCAGAAAAGGGACGAAGTAGTGCGGAACAACGAAATAATCGCTCGTAAACCAGATTAAATTCAATAACAAACCAACCCAGCAAGCGATTACATGGGTTTTTTCTGTGGAATCGTAAAACGCTTGCTTTACCTCTTTTTCGGGAATTAAACTTTCTACCATTATAGGTCTAAAATACAATTATTCTTTATTCGACGCTACCGGGTTATTTTCGTCGTTAGGAATGGTGGTGTTGATCCGGGTTTATTTTTGCATACGCCGGAGTTGCTCATTTGGTTTTGGTTTTTGATGGAAATCTTCGGCAGCTCTCGCATTTAATGACTAATTTGCCATTTAAATACCTGAATAAAATGCTGCTAAAAACTTACTTTCAATGCATTACCACGATTGCTGCGTGTGTGTTATTTTCCACAACTTTTTTTGCGCAAAGTTATACTTCCTACTTTACGGGAAATGCCACAGACGTTGTTACAAATCCTACGGGCGGAATGTGTCTCATGGGTGGTGCTACCGAAAGCGATCAGGCGATGCAATGGTTTTTACAACGCGCTGATGGCGGCGATATCCTGGTATTGCGCGCTTCAGGTTCAGATGGTTACAACGATTATTTTTATACCGATTTGGGAATCACAGTCAACTCTGTTGAAAGCATTGTATGCAACGATGCGAGCTGTGCAAACGAGACTTACATTCATCAAAAAATTCAGCAAGCCGAAGCCATTTGGTTTGCAGGCGGCGACCAATGGAATTATGTTTCTTACTGGCGAAATACGGCAATTGACAGTTTGGTCAATGATGCGGTACTCAATCGCGGAATTGTGATCGGAGGTACCAGTGCCGGAATGGCGATTCTTGGTAAGGCTTATTTTTCGGCAGAAAACGGAACAGTTAGTTCGGCAACGGCGTTGGCGAATCCCTATAATTCAGCGGTAGCAGTCGACACAGCTGCCTTCCTCAAAAACACGTTCCTGGAAAATGTGATCACCGATACACATTACGACGATCCTGATCGTAAGGGCCGGCATGTAACGTTCATGGCGCGCATGATGGGTATGGGAATGAACGCCAAAGGAATTGCCTGCGACGAATACACGGCTGTTTGTGTCACTCCTGATGGAATTGGCCGCGTGTATGGCGATTATCCGAGCAATGACGACAATGCGTATTTCATCCAGGTGAATTGTGCTTTGCCCGATCCGACTCCCGAAACGTGTTCAAATGGTAATCCGCTTACCTGGAATAGAAACGGCGAAGCGCTGGTGGTGTATCAGGTGAAAGGAACAACGGCAGGAACCAATACGTTTGATATTAGTGATTGGGAAACCGGCTCGGGTGGAACGTGGAATTATTGGTCGGTCAATAATGGCGTGTTAACGGAAACAACAGGCGTTCAGCCCGATTGTTCCGGTTTGTCAGTTGATGAGAAAGGGAGCGATTTTTCTGTTTTTCCGAATCCGGTAGCGGATGTTCTGACCATACAATCTTCAGAAAAAGTTCAGTTGGTACGCATTTACACAACGCAATCAACATTGGTGCTTTCGGTTCCTTTTAGTGAAACGATTGATGTAAGCGCTTTACCGGCCGGAATTTATATTGTGGAATGTGTTTCGGATAATGGTTCGGCGATAAACAGAATCGTAAAGCGCTGATAAATAAATTTGTACCGATTACTCAATCAGCGATGCGGGTTATCCTTTTTTCGAATGGCAGATTGAAAAAAAGAGTAGTATTGATTCATCAATTTGAACCGATATGAAAAAGCCGATTATGAGCCTTCCGTGCAAAATGCACTTGAGCGATTTTTCACAACAGGAAAAAGGCTATCACTGCGACCAGTGTGACAAAGTGCTGACAGATTTCAGGGACAAATCGAATGACGAAATTGTAGCCGCGATTCAATCAAGTTCGGTAAAAGTTTGCGGCATTTTCAATCGCGATCAATACGATTTTAAGATTTCTCAATTGACGTTTCCGCGTTTACAGCCATCGGTTGGTTTATCATTGCTGGGAATTCTGGGTTTCCTGGGCCCGATTGTAAGCAGCTGTGAAACAACAACAAAAGAAACAGCTCCCATCCGGCAAAATGCGTTTAACAAGCTCAAATTCCCGATGCATGTTACCGGAACTTTGCGTGATGAAAAAACCAATGAACCCATTAAAAGCGCTTGGCTTGAATTGCAGCAAAACGGTAAAACCATTCGCAAAGTTCACACCGATGAAGATGGTTATTTCGATTTCACAATCCAAAAAGGCGATTTGGTGAAAGAAACATTTGACTTAATTGTCGACGGTAAAAAACACGATGCTGACACGATCAAAAGCCAATCGCTTTTTCTGGTTTCCAAGGGAGAAAAAATTGCATTGACCTTGAAAGCTTCAACCGGTGTGTGCGAGAAAAAAGTGGATGTTGTTAATGCACCATCGTTAGAAGGTGAGGTGATTTTTGAAGGAGTTGAAATGGAACCGATTTCTCCGCCGGGAATCATGGAGTTACCGAATGAATCTTCGGAAGTAGAAAGATTGTTTCCGTTTACAGAGGTAGAGCGCAAGAAGGATTTGTGAAAGCACATAGGGAAAATTGTCCATGACAAGACGTTGTTTGTCCATTTTTTAAGGTTGAGGGTTCCCACACCTTTGTATCGTCGCTTTTGACATACAACTTTAAAAACAAAAAAAATGAACACAACAATTTCATTCAACGTACCTACTCGTGCAGAAGTTGCTCCGACTAATCAAGCTATTTTTGACAACCTTCAAAAAGCATTGGGATTTGTTCCTAATCTTTACGCCACAATTGCCCATTCTAATAATGGTTTGGAGCGTTTCTTAGCGTATCAGAATGCAAAAACTTCATTGAACAACAAAGAAAAAGAAGCTGTAAACTTGATTGTAAGCCAGGTAAATGGTTGCGTATATTGTCAAAGTGCTCACTTGGTATTGGGGAAAATGAATGGTTTCTCCGAAGAACAACTGCTAGACATTCGCCATGGTAGAAGCGCCGATTCAAAACTCAACGCTCTGGTAGGCTTGGCAGCGGAGATCACTGAAAACAGGGGAAATGCACATTCCGAAAATGTAGAAGCCTTCTTTTCTGCCGGTTATACCAACGAAAATTTGGTGGATTTGATCTTGCAGGTAAGTGACAAAACAGCCATGAATTACTTGCACAACCTTACTAAAATTCCGGTTGATTTTCCATTAGCTCCAGCTCTATGATTCTATTCATTCACCAAAAAAACAGAGTCGGCCATTTGATCCGATTCTGTTTTTTTAATTCGTTCAAGAGATGATACAACGATTCCCCATACCACCGTTTACCTTGGAAACAGCTTTAGAAAAAGTACAATTGGCTGAAAATGCCTGGAATAGTAAAGATCCTGAACTTGTGTCAAAAGCGTATACCCCGGATAGCGAATGGCGTAACAGAACCCAATTTATCAATGGCCGGGCAGAAATAGTAACTTTTTTGACAGAAAAATGGGCGAAAGAACATGATTACAAACTCAAAAAAGAACTTTGGGGATTTCATGGAAACCGCATGGCTGTTCGATTTGAATACGAATACCGAAACCAAGAAGGGCAATGGTTTCGCGCTTATGGAAACGAAAATTGGGAATTTGACGAAAACGGGTTGATGCGTAAACGGTATGCGAGTATCAATGATCTTGAAATTGATGAAAAAGACCGCAAATTGTAATTTGATTAACTTTACTTTATGGTGCTTCAACAATCATTTACCTTGGTGAATCCTCAATCGGGCAGCCTGGCTTTTAAATTGTTTTTGTTTGATCATAACAATCCGTTTGATCACATTCAACGCTTACATTATTATTCCCTGATTTGGATCAAAAAAGGCAAGGGAACCGTAAAAGCTGATTTTTCGGCTCTTACTTTTTCAGCCGACACCTTATTTGCTTTTGCTCCCTACCAGCCGTTTATGTTGCAACCCGAAGAGGAAATAGAAGGTGTTGTTCTGCACTTCCATCCCGATTTTTTCTGCATCCATAAGCACCAGGATGAAGTTGCCTGCAATGGTGTGTTGTTTAATAACATTTATGAACCACCTTTTGTACGTACCAATGAGCAAACCAACCAAACATTCGATTTGCTCATTGATCAAATGAAACTTGAAATGCAGCAACCGGCAATGGCACAATACGAATCACTGGTTTCGTATCTGAAAATTTTTCTGATTACCGCATCGCGTTTGAAACAAATACAAGCGCCGGCACCAAAAACGGGTTCATCAGCAAAAGAACCGTTTATTCTTCAGAATCTTAAAAATTACATCGAAACTCATTTTCGCACCAAACATTCTGCCAGTGATTATGCAGATTTGTTAAACATTACTCCAAAAGCATTAGGGAAAATAACCAAAACGCATTTTAACAAAACCCTTACCGATCTGATTGCTGAGCGAGTGGTAATTGAAGCCAAACGCGAACTGTATTTAACAAGTAAAACGGTGAAAGAAATTGCCTACGAATTGGGGTATGAAGACGAACATTATTTTAGCCGGTTTTTTAAAAATAATGCCGAAGTTTCACCTCAACTTTATAGGGAAACAGTTGGTTTTGCGAAGGCTGAAATACAGATGTGATAGTGCTTTGATTTTGAAGATTAAACTTCCGCCAATACTTGTTTGTTGTACTTATTCCGGTATTCAACAGGTGTGATTCCTGTGACTTTTCTAAACACATCCCGAAAAGCTTTCGTGTCGCCGTATCCCACTTCAAACATCACTTCCGATACGTTTTTCTGGCTCGATTCAAAACTTCGTTTGGCAGCTTCTATTTTCACCCGCTGTATGTATTCGACCACGCTATTACCAGTTGCTTTTTTAAAGCGTCGTTCCAAACTTCTTTTTCCAACGGCAACCATTCGGGCCAACGTATCAAGCGTAAATCGTTCGCAAATATGTGCTTCAATGTGCAGCTGCACTTGTTTGATAGCTTCGTCACCGTGATTTTTCTGACCGTTGAACAACGCAAACGCACCCTGGCTGCTTCGGTCGATATCAATGGCGAAATACTTGGCCGCCAGAATTGCCGTGGCACGATCAGTGTATTTTTCCACCAGGTGAAGCAATAAATTCCAGTAAGAATTGGCGCCGCCACTTGAGTAAATGCCATTTTCTTCGGTTACAATCGAACCTTCCACCAATTCGACCTGCGGAAACAACTCCTGGAATTGGTTCGAAAATCCCCAATGAGTCGAGCATTTTTTCTCGTTGAGCAAGCCGGTTGAAGCCAGTAAAAATGCTCCCACACACAGCGAAGCTACTTCGGTGCCGTTTTCATGCCGTTGGATAATCCACGGGATCATTGTCCGGTTTTGATGAATCGCCTGCGGAAGATCGCCAAAAAGCGCAGGCACAATTACCAGGTCGGTGTCGGTTATTTCGTCCAACAGAGCGTCAACGTGTACGGTAAATGATCCGCCGCTGAGTTTCACTTCGTGTGAAGCACCTACCAGCTGAACCTGGAACAAAGGCGTTTTCCCCTCCATTTCCAAAAACTGGTTGACGGCTGAAAAAAGGTATTGCGGATCTGCAATTGCTTGCATCACCGAAGATTCCGGAACTAAAATCGAGACACGTTTCATGAAGCTAAAATAGCGATTTTTCGCTGTCGTCATTCACCTGCGAGGTTGTCGTTATTACCTTCCTGCAATTTCCAATTCTAACCCCATCTTTGTATTATTGTTTACCAAACGGATTAAACTTGAATGATATGGAAGTAAAAACAGTGATTACGATAGAAACAACCGTTGATGCGTCATTGGAAAAAGTGTGGGATTATTGGACAGATCCAAAACATATTGTGAACTGGAACACTGCTTCGCCGGATTGGCATACGCCTCGCGCTACCAATGATGTGAAAGTGGGTGGCGAATTATTTTGCCGCATGGAAGCAAAAGACGGCAGTTTCGGATTTGACCTCAAAGGAACATACACGGTCGTGGAGCCACATAAACAATTGGATTATGTAATGGAAGATGGCAGAAAAGTGGGCGTTTCTTTTTCGGATGTGGATGGAAAAACACGGATAGAAGAGTATTTCGAGGCCGAAAATCAAAATTCGGTTGAATTGCAGAAAACCGGCTGGCAGGCAATTATGGACAGTTTTAAAAATTATACTGAAAAGAACTAAGATTATGACACAACCTATTTATCCTTGTTTCTGGTTTGATACCCAGGGAAAAGAAGCGGCAACGTTCTACTGTTCATTGTTTGACGACGCAAAAATTACATCCGAAAACCCGATGGTGGTGATGTGGGAATTGCATGGAAAAAAATTCATGCACCTGAATGGCGGTCCGATTTTCACGATCACTCCGGCTATTTCAATGTTTGTTACCTGCGAGACCGATCAGGAAATCGAATCGTTGTGGGAAAAACTTCTGGACGGAGGAGAAGCCATGATGCCATTGGGAAGTTATCCGTGGAGCGGAAAATACGGTTGGGTAAAAGATAAATTCGGCCTTACCTGGCAATTGATGCTGGGTCAAATTCCTCCGCACGCAGAGAAAATTCATCCGGTGTTTTTGTTTTCAAATGAACAATACGGCAAAGCCCGCGAAGCGTTGGACCATTATGCCGCTATTTTCCCCAATTCGACACTTTACGAACAGCAATTGTATGAAGCCGGAGAAGGCCAGCCTGAAGGAAACCTGAAATTCGCTCATTTTAATTTGAACGGGGCTTTCTTTGCGGCTATGGACGGTCCGGGAGAGAATACATTCAGCGAAGGTTTTTCCCTGGTTGTAAATTGTGATACGCAGGAAGAAATCGATCATTACTGGAATGCACTAACAGAAGGTGGTGAAGAAAGTCAATGTGGCTGGCTGAAAGATAAATTCGGTGTTTCATGGCAGATTGTGCCATCGGTTTTGGAACAGTTAATGAGTGATCCTGAAAAATCGGGGAGAGTGGCACAGGCTTTTATGAAAATGAAAAAAATGGATATAAAAACCCTTTTAAACGCATAAGATCATGGAAAAAGAACAATTAACATTTACGATCCAATTGAATGCATCGCCCGAAAAAGTTTGGGATGTACTATGGACAGAAAACACTTACAATCAATGGACAAAGGGTTTTAACGAAGGTTCGCACGCTGTATCGGATTGGAAAGAAGGAAGCGAAGTATTGTTTTTGGGTGACACCGACGACGGAATGTACTCACGAATTGAAAAAAAGGTTGTTCCATCTGAAATGAGCATCCTGCACCTCGGAGAGATTAAACAAGGTGTCCGCGTGGCTTCTGAATGGGGAGAGGCATATGAGCGGTATTATTTAACAGCGAAGAACGGCGGTACCGAGTTGCGTGTAACGCTTGATTCAGTTCCTGAATTTTCTGATTATTTTAGAGAGACTTTCCCCAAGGCATTGGAGGTAGTGAAAAAGCTTTCAGAGAATTAGAAATCGGTGTTATAGTTGAAAAACCGTGGTGAAATTCTGTTGGAATCTCTGTTGAACCGTTTCGGTTTTCCGGATTCTTTTTAATTTTATGGTCTAACTATAGATACATGACAGTTGACATTAACATGGTCGTTTCCTTGAAATACAAGTTAACAAACCAACAAACAGGCGAAACGATTGAAGAAACCGCTGCAGATAGACCGATGCAATTTTTATACGGGATCGAGCGCATTATTCCAACATTCGAAGAGAATATTCATGGTTTAAAAGCCGGTGATTCATTTGATTTTGGGATTGTTTCTTCAGATGCATACGGTGATCGCAATGAAACACAGATAGCTCACATTCCTGTTTCCGTTTTTGAAGTGGAAGATGGAAAAATGAATGAGCAGGAAGTATATGTTGGGGCGTTGCTTCCGATGACAGATAGCGAAGGAAATCATTTGCGCGGAAAAGTAATGGACATTACAGAAGGAATGGTCGTGATGGATTTTAATCATCCATTGGCCGGAACCGATTTACATTTTGTAGGTGAAATTCTGGAAGTACGTGCTGCCACGGAAGAAGAGATCAACCACGGACATTCACATGGAGCTCACGGGCATCATCATTGAGAAAGAAAATAACGATTTAGTGAAGCACGGAAGAAATTTCGTGCTTTTTTTCATGGATGGTTTTTCCGTTGAATTGTAACTGATCGAACCAGTTGCTTACGGTTTAATCACGAAGTAAGGTCTTTGAATTAAAGAATCACCTATTTCAACTTCGGCTATCGTTTTTCAGAACTGTATAATTCAGCTAAAAGAGACCTCAAAATGATTCGCGTTTTCATCGATTAATCGGCACATTTGAATTGTAATAACAGTGCTATGAAAACAATTTATCTCGTATTGATCATCCTGATGGCGAATCAGGTAATTGCCCAGGACAGTTTGTCAACGAACAATTCGTTATTATCAAAACGCATTCCGGCATGGGTGAAAACAGTGATCGAAAAATCGGAAGTTGCCAAAAATTACACGATCATTGATTCGATCAATCCGTTTTACCTGGAGGTCGATCTCACGGGCGATAAGCTGGATGATATTGTCTTTTTCGTGCGAAATAACCTGGATGGAAAAAAGGGTGTGATGATAATCAACCGCGGTAAAAATGTACTGTTTGTTTTGGGCGGTGGAAAAGATATTGGCATGGGCGATAACGTGAACTGGTGTAACAGATGGTTTGTATATCGCGATAAAGGAATTTTTGATGGTGTAGGAAAGAAAAAAGCCTCGTTGAAATATCCGGCCATTCGATTGGAGAAATCGGATAGATTGAGTTTGTATATATACTGGAGCGGTAAAAAATATAAGACTTACGTCCAGTTATTTGAAGAATAGCTAGTAAAGAGGCCACGGATAGCGAACCAATTGGTGAAAGCAAGACCTGACAGTTTTGAATCCTGAAAGTCCAATTTTCACCTCATAGCGGAGAGAGTAATGTGATTGGGAAACGTCCGTGGCTTTTTAGTGAAATTTGATTAGCAGTTATTAACCGCGGTTAGAAACACTTATGGCCTCGCTAATACTATGATTTATGAAATAAAGAAATCTTTTTTGGGTCGAAATCAGTTTTATTTCGACAGTTGATTTCTGTTGAATCTCTTCTTGAAAAATTACTTCGGATTTGGTGCTGAAACTTACCCGTTTTTAACCGTTAGAAACACTTATGACCCTATTGTCACTGGAATTCACGAAATAAAGAGATCTTTTCAGCATAGAAATGAAACCAGTTACTACAATTGGTTTTCGTAGAATCTCCACCATGGAAGAAAATCACCCCAATTTAGTACCGAAACCTATCCGTTTGTAACCATTAGAAACCGCTTTCCCCTTGAAAACACTAGCTTTTCCTAAAAGTCATTAAAAAAACAGAAGCCTGAAGCTTTACTCACAACATCTTATTACTTTCGTGTAGTAAACACAATCTATGATTCACGTAGAAAATCTCTCAAAAACATTCTCCCTGAATGCCAGGCAGCGCAAGGAAATGGGAACAACTGCCACAAGTGTGACTGCGGTTGATAATTTAAGTTTTAACTGTCAACCCGGGCGCGTGTCTGCTTTATTGGGACCAAACGGGGCAGGTAAAACCACAACCCTTCGAATGCTTTCAACCATTTTTACGCCGACTTCCGGAAAAATAGAGATCGACGGGATCGATGCGATTAAAAACCCGGAAGAGGCGCGACGCAGAATTGGTTTTTTGACGGGTTCGGCCGGATTGTATGCCCGGTTAACTCCAAACGAACTGATAACTTATTTCGGTAAGCTGTATGGCATTGACGATGATATCATTCAAAGCCGGAAAGAAAAGCTGTTTAGTTTATTGGATATGCATGATTTTCAAAACAAGCGCATCGGTAAATTAAGTACCGGAATGAAACAAAAGGTTTCTATTTGCCGGACGATGATTCACGATCCGCAGGTGGTGATTTTCGATGAACCGACCAGCGGATTGGATGTGATTACAGCCGAAAATATTATTCAGTTGATCAACGATTGTAAGAACCAGGGGAAGACCGTTATTTTTTCGAGTCACATTATGAGCGAAGTTGATTTGCTTTGCGACGATATCAGCATTATTTACAACGGTAAGTTGCTGTTTAATGATACCATGGAGGCTTTTCGTCAACAAATGCAGGCACCGAATCTTACCGCCGAATTTATTCGTATTGTAAACGCTTCTAAAACTACCGTGATATGATTGGAACGATTTTCAAAAAAGAATTGAGAGACACCTTGCGTGATCGTAGAACAGTCATGATGATGATTGTTATTCCAACGCTGATTTTCCCCATTATCATGAATGTGTTTGTGGGCGTTTCAAGTAGTTTTCAGGAAGAAGCCGCAGAAAAAAAGGTAACAATAGGTTTGTGTTCACAACATACTTCCCGACTGGAAAAAGAATTGCTTGGTCTGCCGGAAGCATTGGGTAAAAAAGAGATTGTTCCTATTGCCGACACAAACGCAATGATCGCCGCGTTGAGAACAGATTCACTGCAAATAGGATTGTACATTCCGCAAAATGCTGACGAATATTTAGCCAGGAAAGAAGCAATTCCGGTAAAGATATTTTTTAATGCGACTGAAGTCGGAATGCGGGAACGAGCAGAAGCGTATCTTAATTACATCAGCGAAAAACTCAAAAAAGAACGACTCATTGAGTTGAAAATCGACGAAAAAACGCTCATCCCGATGGCGTTGGATTACCGCAATGTTGCCTCCGATAAAGAAATGATCGGGAAATTCGCCGGTGGAATCCTTCCTTATATTTTCATCGCTTTCGGATTCCTGGGATGCATGTATCCGGCCATTGATTTATTTACCGGTGAAAAAGAACGCGGCACAATTGAAACCTTATTGACAACTCCGGTTCCACGCTGGAAAATTCTGGTCGGTAAAATGGGAGTTGTCGTTCTTTCCGGTTTAACAGCCTCGACCTTCTCTTTGCTGGGATTGTTTTTTTCAATTGAAGTAATGAATTTGGTAAAAGACAAGGAGTTACTGGATGTGATTCACGGTATTTTGACTCCGGGTTTCATTGCGTTGATGTACTGCCTGCTCTTTCCGTTAACTGTTTTCTTTGCCGGAATCATGATTCCGATTGCTGTGAGGGCAAAGAGTTTTAAAGAAGCACAAAGTATTATTTCTCCGCTCAATATCGTGATTGTTTTACCAGCGATGGTCGGCTTTTTTCCCGGGGTTGAACTCAACTATATTACATCTTTGATTCCCGTAGTAAACATTGTACTGGCGACAAAAGAACTGATTGCCGGCACATTGGAATGGCACTTAATCGCAATCGCATTCGGAACCATGTGTCTTCTGGCAACATTAATGGTGATGGTTTCTCACAGGAAATTTGGCAGCGAACAGAATGTAGTAAACTAAGTATTAGGCAACACGTGTAGTTAAATTATTCTGGAGTGGATTTCATTGAACAACTATATCAGGCTGTAATTGCTGAGAAAAAAGAGCTGAATGACACTTACGAGAAGCAGCAAAATCTTTCTGAACCGGAACAGCGAAAATTGGGAATTCTCTTGTTTCCCATTACCATTCTTTCACAGGAAACGGTAGGAAGCCTTATGATTATCGGATTTCAGACCTCCTATCCGATCAATGAAACGTATTTCAGAAAAGGATGTTCCATTCGTTGTTTACAAGGAGGCTGGTCCGCTGAAGGCCGGTTGCAGGAACTGAGCTATAACACAGGTGTTTTTTCAATTCTGGATGATGATATTCCCAACTTACGTGACGAACCGGTAAGGATTTATTTCGTGCCGGATGACAAAACAATGCGCTGCATGGAACTGGGATGTAAGCTAATGAATGAGCATCCGCAGGTTGAACCGTTTTTAGCATTCCTGGAACAAAAAAATCCTTCAATAGTTGATAAAATTGATCATCCGAAACTCAACGATCAACAACGATCAGCAGTTGGGAAAATAGTAGGTCCCGATCCTGTGGTACCAATTCAAGGTCCGCCGGGAACAGGAAAAACACTCACACTTTCTATCGGAATCAAGCAATTGATCGCACAGGGAAAAAAGATCATTATCAGTGCACCAAG
Source organism: Candidatus Fluviicola riflensis (assembly GCA_002243285.1). GTDB lineage: Bacteria > Bacteroidota > Bacteroidia > Flavobacteriales_D > Crocinitomicaceae > Fluviicola > Fluviicola riflensis. The sequence continues at coordinate 1,005,162 of CP022585.1, forward strand.
CAATACGGCCGTTGACAATCTTTGTCATTTGTTATTGGATTGTTCCATCCCGATTCTGCGTTTGGGAAATGAGGAAAAAATGAGTGATCGCGTTACGCCCTATACTTTGGACGGATATTTGGAAAACGGCTCTGACAAAAAGCTCCTCGATCATTTAAAATCATCTCTTAGAAAAGCCGAAAATACGGCCAATAAGCACATTCGAAACTACACAAAAGAGGCGGGTGATGAAAAGCGGAACGCACGAAAAGAGTGTAGTACGCTTCGGAAAGAAATCAGGAAAGTTGGCCAGGATGCCAAAAATCAATTATTGGAAAGTATTCCTGTCATCGCCGGAACGCCGGTCGGGTTATTCAATGAACTTCCCAAAACATTTCTAACGGATGTCGTTATTATTGATGAAGCAGGTCAATGTTTGGAACCGCTGGCTTGGTTGACTGCCAGTTTCGGAAAACGACTGGTTCTATGTGGAGATCCTCAGCAACTTCCGCCAACTGTATTTTCGCAAAAAGCCAAACAACTCGGATTGGAAAAATCATTGCTTGAACGCGTAATGCAATTCTTCCCATCCACGCTACTTGATGTTCAGTATCGAATGGCTCCTGAAATTGTCAACTGTATCAATCCTTTCTTCTACGAAAATCAGCTTCAAACATTTCATACAGAACGAAAAGGTGAAGTCCGTTTCATCGATATGGCCGGATTCGGTGAGGGAGAACAGCAGGATGAATCGTCAGGAAGCATTTACAATTCAGATGAAATCACTACCGTTAAACGGATCACGGAGGTACTTTCGATCAACCCTTCAAATACAATTATACTTTCACCCTACAATGCACAATTGGGATTATTGAAAATTGCGTTGCCGAAGTTCAAAATTTCAACCATCGATTCTGTCCAGGGACAAGAGGAAGATACCATTATCATTAGTTTAACCCGAAGTAACAGCGATCAGAACATAGGCTTTTTGAAAGATTATCGAAGAACAAATGTTGCCATCTCACGGGCTCGTTTTCAATGCGTCATCGTAGGTGACAGTTCAACATTAGGTAACGATGCGTTTTACATAGAATTGCTCGATTTCATTGAAGAAAACGGCATCTATCAAAGTGCCTGGGAGTATGTTGAATGATGAGGTAAATTTTCGTTACTTCGTCGAAATCTTCTCAAACGTCCGTACCTCTTTCCGGTACTTTATCTGTACATAATCGCGGGTAACTTTCAGAACAAGAACGTTATCCAGCACCTGTTCACCTTGTTTTACTTTGTACATATAACCATCGATGGCAATAAGCGTTCTTGGGTCTTTGGAAGTTGTTTTGCGCACCAGTCCGTAGTATTTAATGGTTGGCCACTGAATAACAACAGGTTCTGGTTTGGGCTTTGGTGGCTGAATAGTAGTTGCAACAGGAAGTTGATTCGGGTTTGTTGTTGGCGCTGTTTCGGACGAAGCCAGTTTACCCGTAAACGGATCGCGGTAATTAGCTTGTAAACGGAATGAATCTGGTTTTACGATTTTGCGTTTCATCAAAGCTGTAGTGGTATTCACCGGCAATGCATCATCGGTTTCGAAATTTGATTTCACGCGCATGAATACCTGGTACCAAACAATACTAACCACCACGATCAAGCCATATGTGAGCCCTTTGTTTTTCAACTGGTAACGAGTAAAGAGTTATACCCTGAAGGCGTAATTCCAATATTACCGGCTTCGTCAACCACGATTACACGCCAGTAATAAACACCGGCTGCCAATCCCATGGTGTTCAGGTTTTCGGTAGCGGAAGTTTGTGCCGAATTGTAATTTCGGGTAACGACAATATTCGAGAAACTGGTATTGGTAGAAAGCTGCAGGCGCGCAAAGAACGGGGATTGAATAATGCCTGAATTAGCAGGAAATGTCCATGAAAAGGTAACGCTTGGATTGAAGGACAAACTAACGGATGTATTGGATACAGGTGCCACCAAAGTCGCTGTTCCCGGGCTGGTAGTGTCGACATAAAACACCCGTTTGGTGTAAGCCGTTTCGCTGCCGTTGCTCAGGTATGATTTCACCCCCCAGCAGTATTCGCCTTCACTAAGCTGCGCACCTGTAAAGCTGTAAATGGAAACCGTTCCCAGCTGATCGGCAATGTCGAGTAACTGGCCCGAAAACGAATTGGTTTTGTGCAATTCAAAGGTATATGTATCCGTACCTGACAGATTGAACCAGGAGAATTCACCGGTGAAGGTTTCATTCACATAAGCATTGTGAGCCGGTTCATCCAGCACAACGCCACCATTGTTTGACCCACCGGCCGAAGTTCCAACCCAAAAAGTGTAAGGAACGCTTGTTTTCGACTCGTAACCTGCGTTCAGCGCGGTAATCCGGAATTGGTATTCAGCCGAATCGAGCCCGAAAAAGAAGTTGGTACCTGTGACGATAGAATCGAGTGCGTACACTTCCAAATCAGTGAAACTCGGACTTACGACCTCCAAATGATATTTGGTTGCGCCACTCAGAGCTTCCCACTTGAAATGAACAGGATTGTTGTCCACCGTATCATTTACCTGGGGTAAAATCACCATGGGTGTGTCGTCTGAAATGTCTTTTTCGATGATGTCTTTACAGCTTCCGAGAAACAGTAGCGCGCCCAGGAAAGCAATGAAACTAGCCTTTTTCATTTTGAACATAGTTTTGAAGTAATAATGTGGAAATCAGGTCACTTTTACCTGATACCAGGTCTTTTTTGGTTTCGAAATGTGTATGGATGAGTCGTGCGTCTTCAAAATCTTTTTCCAAAGCATGTATGAACCGCAATTGTTCCGGATAATCACCTTTGATATCAATGCGGAACGTATTGATACTAAAATCAGGATGATCGAAGGTATACACTTCCTCGATTTGCTGTACGGAAAGTCCGCTGCTTTTGCGTGCGAAGAAATTCAAAAAACCTTGCTGTACCTGCTCGATAGAAACATTTTCACGTCCGAGGAGTTTATTGATCGTGGCAATTTCCAGCTGCAGGTTACGAATAGCTGTTTGCGACGATTCCGCCTCGGCTTTTTTGAGTTCCAGTTCGCTGATATAGGTGTTGGTTTCAATCGTGGTGCTGAATGAACGTTTGTAGGCTACAGCAAACAACAAAACGCCGATCACCAAAAGGGCCAGGTTTTTTTGTTTATAGCTGTATTTGTCAAACAAAGTCATTCGTTGATTTTTAGGAGTAATTGAAATGTTGCTTTTTGATCGTTGATGCGCACGTAGTTGATTAACTCTACGCCTGAAATCCATTCTTTACGTTCCAGTGCTTCCATCCAGTCATCGAGTACCTTACTGCTGCTGCTAAAACCGGAGATGGTCAGGTGTTTGGAATTGAGTTCTACTTTGCGTTTGGGTTTCAATGGTTCCAGCAACGGAAAAGTCTCTAAACTGGAAAGCTGAATAGCCGCCGGAACTGAAGCGCCGATTTCATCCAGATAAAATGATAGGTACTTCACCGATTGAATGCCGGAATTATCGACCAATACCAGTTTACGTTGCTTTTCCTGTTGCAAACGATCACTCAAAGCCAGGTTTTCACCGTAACCGGCAATATCGGTTTCCAGCTGAGCCGCCACTGTATTTAGGTGATTGACGTAAAAGTAATTCCCCACTAAGGCAATCAGGAAAAAACCTAGAATGCCGATACCGAGCTTCACGAAACGCACAAACTCTTTGTAATCGGCTTTGGTTTGTTCAAAGCGCGTTTCATCCAATCCCTGGCGATATTGTTCGTTCGGTTCATTGGTGAGTTGCTGCATGGCCCGCACATAAGCCGCATCAGTATCCAGAAAACCTGAATCAGTGGCCAGGCGTTTAACGTCACCAATATTGCGTTCCAGTTTCCTCAGGTCGCCATTGACCAGTTCGATCACAAAATCGAGTTGCAAAGCACTGTTTTCTCCCAATAAACGAATCAGCGGAATAGGTCCGGTATGAACGCCCCAAAGAAAAACTTTTTGAGCCGAAAGCGCTTCGAGTATCGGTTCTACCAATGATCTCCGGATAAACGAAACACCAACTGTGCCCTTCAATTCATAACTGCTGAAATAAAAATCGTCTTCTCCGCCGGTAACCAGCAAACTTTCGCGGTAATTGGAAACATTTTCGGCGATTCTGCTCAGTACACCAAATCCGGAAAAGTGGAGTACATACGGAAGATTTTTCCCCGCTTTTTTGATCAGATCTTCGGTGTTTTCGACTGTTGTCCACAGCACAGAATCCGCTTCAGCTGCTTGTTTACTCACCACAACATAACGCATGTGCTGTTCCTGCTGTTCCAGTTGAACCTGGACCAACACCCATTTGCGCGGAGCATGATATGTTGTTTTAAACACCATTAATACGTGATCGTTGGTCGAATGATAATGTGCATTTTATTCTTTTCGCTGGTACGCTCACGTGAGCTGAAAAACCATTTCAATACCGGAACACGTGAAAGAAAAGGAACCCCTTCACCTGTATTCGATTTCCGTTTTTTCTCCAAACCTCCCAGCAAAACCACTTCGCCGTTTTTTACCCGCACTACCGATTCAAAGGTTTGTTTGGTGGTTCCCGGAGGAGCCGTGATGTCTGTTCGTGCTTCGAAATCGTCGTTGGTAACAGTAATTGTTAATGTCACGTACTCATCGGCCGAAACAAAAGGTTTGATTTTCACCGTCAGGTTGGCATCAATCGATTTCCAGATTTTGGAAGTCAAAACTCCCTGGTTCACCACCGAATTTTGTACATCTACCTGTGTTTCCTGGTAATAGGTTGTCTGACCGATAGAAATATTGGCGCTGTGCCCGCTCAGTGTGGCAATCTTCGGCGTACTTTCAATGTCAACTGTTCCGTTCGATTCCAGTAAACTCATAGATAGGTAGAAATTTTCGGTTACGTTCCCAAGATTTAATACACCAAAACCGTTGATACCGTCTAAAATAGCATTGATGCTTTGAGCTCCAAGCGTAACATCCACAGCGGGGAACACGCTTCCGCTGGTAACGGCAGGTTTATCACCCAAACCGGCTTTTAAACCGCTTGAAATAGTGTTGTTGCGATTAGAGGTAATGAACATCACATCGATCTGCACCATCGGGACTACCACATCGATACTGGAAAGAAAGGCTTTTAATTCAGCGATCTTACGGCTCGAGCCTGAAACGACCAAACCATTGAGTTCCAGGAATTCATTCACATCCAAATCGGCCATCAAATCTTTCGGAATGGAAGCTTTCACGTTTTCAATCGTACGGTTTTCCATGCGAATAAGTTCAGTGGTACGAATGCCTTCCGTTTTGTTTTCACCGATCAGGAACACGCGGTTTTCAGGATCTTCGCGATAGGAATATTTGGTTCCGTTGAACAGCAATTCCAGTAGCTGCGGAAAAGTAGTGTTGTAGACTTCGAAACTGCTTTTTCCCTCAGGTTTGTTGTAAAGGAAATAATGCGCACCGCATTCCTGCGCACCCATCCGGATAATGTCCATCAGTTCGGCGTTGTTGGCAATGATATCCAGCGTTCCGAACGCATTTTTGGTGATCTGAACACCTGTTTTCTCAAAATTACTGGTGCTTGGATTGAAGGTGTTCCCGTTGCTGTTTACAGTCGATTTCGGAGGTTGAAACAAGTAGTAAAAACCGTTTTCGTCTTTCTTCGATTCCAACCCGTTGGCTTTGGCAAGCATATCAAATACCTGGTCAAACGGACGGTTGAGGAAATAAGCACTTACCGGTTTGTCACGCACCTCGGGCGCCAGCACAATGTTTTTCCCACTCAGTTTGGTAATGCTTTCCACTACTTTGTACAAACTGTCGTTTTTGAGATCAACGGAAAGAAACTCGTTGGAAGGATTATAGGTTACATCTATTTTCTTTTCCGCTTTAGGCAAGGGAATTTCTTTTTTTGGTGCAAGCTTTTTAATAGCCAGAATACTTCCGACGAACTGGTATTCCACATCGAAATTTTCGTAAAGAAAAACAAGGACATCTTTCACTTGCGCATCGAAGAAATTGTAGGAAATTGCCTGGTTGAAAGACGGATCAACACTGATGTTGAGGTTGTTTTCCAATGCAAGTGAATTCACCAATTCTGCCAAGGGCAAACCAGACACGTTGAGCTGAACAGCATTGTTGTACCCTGTGTGTTTTACACTCATACTGTCGAGTATGGGGCGCAACGTTAATTCGGTGTACTGCTTTTGCGCCATCGCGGAAAGCGACAGGAACATCAACAGAAAAACAGGCAGTAATTGTTTCATTGAATTTCGGTTAGTAACGGATAGGCTTCTTCCAGGGAAGTAGTTCCATCATAAATAAGTGTAAGAGCTTGTTTGCTTAAGCTGACAATGCCACGTTGGTCTAACAGTGGCTGTACGCGCATGTCTGCCTGTTTGATCGATTCGGCCAGTTCAGGATCAATCGGTATGACTTCATAAACAGCTGTTCGTCCTTTGTAGCCGGTATAATGACAGGCATCGCAGCCAACTGCCACAAATTGTGTTTCCGGAGCCAGGGAAGGATCAACCATCCGCGGCCAGTCTTTTAAATCGGTTTTTTGTTCAGTTTTACAGCTGGTACATAACTTCCGGATAAGCCGCTGCGCAACAGATGTATTGATGGTATTGGCCAATAAAAACGGCGGAACACCCATGTCGATCAGGCGGGAAATAGTTCCCCAGGCTGAATTGGTGTGAATGGTAGACAAAACAAGATGGCCTGTCAATGCAGCACGAATAGCCATTTGGGCGGTTTCGCCATCGCGGATCTCACCGAGCATGATCACATCCGGATCCTGACGCAGGAACGAACGGAGTGTACTTGAAAACGTCAAGCCGATCGATTCTTTGAGTTGTACCTGGTTGATGCCTTCCAATGTGTATTCAATCGGATCTTCGACAGTAACAATATTGCGTTTTTCATTGTTGAGCAATTTCAGCGTTGCATACAATGTGGTGGTTTTCCCCGAACCGGTTGGACCGCTGATAAGCACAATTCCATTGGGTTTTTTGATGCCTTCGCGGTAATTTTCCAGATCGCGTTCGGTCAACCCCAATTGGTCGATTTGTATAAACGACGCATCTTTCCCCAAAATACGCAGCACGATTTTTTCACCGTGTAAGGTCGGTAAGATCGACACACGAATGTCAAAATCCTGGTATTGAATCCGGCCGTCCTGTGGTAACCGTTTTTCCGAAATATCAAGGTTGGAGCGGATCTTAATCTTGTTTACCAACTCTGCATAATCGGCTTTGTCAACCGCAAACCGTTCAATCAGATGTCCGTCGATGCGAATGCGCACGCGGGCACGTTCTTCATAGGTTTCGATATGAATATCACTGCTGCCGAGGTGGTTGGCGTCCTGGATAATGCGGTCAACGAAATCGATCTTTGAGTCGAAGACGAGCTGCTGTTCCTGGTTCGCTTTGCGGAAATGTCGCCCCAGGTTGCGCTGAATAGCAATGCTGTCAATAGGTTCCAATTCTACAGCACAACCGAATAAGGCCGAAAGTTCTTCCTGGGCCAAGAGAACATTTTGTTGTTTATCGATGTAAAACTGCACCAGTTCCGGCGAAAGTGCTTTCGGGATCACGCGGTAATGCCACGCCAAATCTGATCGTACCGCCTGCTGCAATTCCGCTGAAACCTGTATGTTGTCCCAATCCTGTATCATACCTGAATAAATTGAAATACATCTGTTCCGCTGTGAAGCAAAAGCAAATAGGTGAGCGTTACCAATGAAAAATAGCCGGCGTATGGAATGGTCGACTGTTTTTTAAACAGCAGAATGATTCCGTGAATCAATAAGGTGGAAAAAGTGCCAACGGTAAAAAACAAAATGAAATGCTGAAACGATAACAAAGGCGTGAGTGCGAGAATAAAGAGTAAATCACCCAACCCGAAATACTGTTTGAAAAACAATTCGGGGTTTCCGAAACGAAAACGAATGTAAACAAACAAAAAAGCCATCAGGAGTACAATAAATGCAGTATTAAAGCCAAGTGTCAACCACGAAAGATCAGCCCATTTGTATGCGATAAACGCACCGAAAAGCAAAGGCGGTAAAAACCACCAGATACTTCTGGAAGTAATGTCTTGCAGGAAAATTGTTCCCAGCAACAAACACGCTATGATGAGTGCGATGACCATTAATCGGGCTGTACTTCTTTGGGTTGTCCTTCCTGGTCTATTTCCCAGATATTCATTTTACCGTCGCCGTTAAAATCAACTACTGATTCGGCTCTGCCTTTAAATCCGGCCGGACTGGCTTCTGTGATCGAAATGCGGTAATTGGCCGTTCCACCTTCGGTATTCAGTTTGTGTGGCAGGTAATTGATTTCCTTTAAATCCTGCGAATACTTCGAAAACTGGAGGAAATAAGCATATTGAAGGTTGTGCAGCATGCGTAATTCCTGCTGCGCTTCCATACTTTTGGTTCGCGTGGCAATGCCCGTTTGATTGGGTACGACCAACATGATCAGGATTCCCATAATCGCCAATACGATCAATACTTCGGCCAATGAAAAAGCTTTCAGCCGGGTTATCTTCGTTCTTCGTTTTAATCGTTTCATTATTTAATGACATTACTCAGGTTAAACATTGGCAAATACATCGCTACCATAATCACACCCACTACAACCCCGATAATCACAATGATCGCGGGTTCAATGATCGTTCCCATGAGTTTTGTTCGGTAATCAATTTCATCGTTGTATTGTTTGGTTAAGCGTATAAACGTTTGATCCAGCTGATTAATTTCCTCAGCGATTTTAATTAACGAAATTAGTCGTTTATCCAATATATTGAATTGTCCAAGACCGGAATGTAGCTGATTTCCCGCTAAAATTTCTTTTTTGGCATGTTGAATGGCTTTTTCCAACGGATAAAATCCGATCATTTCTTCTACCAAATCGAGTGCTTTCACCAGCGGAGTCTTCGATTCCATGAGCAACCCCATGCTTTGACAGAAACGCGCAATATACACTTTTCGGATCAGGACGCCGAACACGGGAATCCGCAACATCACCCGACTCGAAGTTTTACGGAACCATTCTTCCTTGCGTTGAGTGTAACAATAAATACTGATCGCAATAGCCGCTAAAAAGAAGTAAAACATAAACGGTGCAAAATGTTCTGACAACCATACAATTTTCTTTGTCAACCAGGGTAATTCCTGTCCGAATTGTTTAAATACATCTTCAAACATTGGCACTACGGAACTGAGCATGAAATACAAAACACCGAAGGTAATTGCCATCACGAAAGCGGGGTAGGTAAATACACTCACGAGTTGCCGTTTGAGTTTCACTTTATCACCGAAATAAACTGCCATAGAAGCCAGTACGTTTTTCAGCCGGCCCGTTTCTTCACCGATGCGCACACTTTGAAATTCGTAAGCCGAGAAATGTCCTGATTGTTCCATAGCTTCGGAAAGGGAAGCACCGAGAACAATTTTTGCCTGAAGTGTTTCTAAAATGACTTTTACGCGTTGTTTTTCCTGTTCTTCAATGATGAGCTGAATGGAACGACGCATATCGATTCCGCTTTCGATGAGGGAACAAAATTCATTGTAGAATTGTTCTTTGGTTTTATCGCCAAAGGGGTTGCCCAGCGTTAGTTCACGTTGAAAAATTCCCTTCGATTGTTGCGCTTCTACTGCCATAATCGTTGGGTGAAATAGTGATTTACATTGTGGGCTACAGTCGAACGAACCGGGTAACGGAGCACCATTTCATCGTCTTTCCAGTTGACTTTAAAAGCAATGTATTGCCGGCCTTTGATTTCTTCCTGTTGAATGGCGTTCATTTCCAGTTTCAGGTCCATTTCGGTTTCGTTGATCATCCGAAACAGGCGATTGTCCATTATTTTGTAAATCGTTTGGTTTTTGCCCAAATAGATGCTTGCCTCATTTTCTTTTACATGAATGGAATCGGCTTCATCGAGTTCACGCCAAAGATTCGCTCTTACTACAAACCAATCATTGAGTTCGTTTTTGATCCGGGTTTCGTTATGAATTTGCTCACCAAACCGGTTCAGTGCGCCAAAAAACAACGCCGAAAGCAACGCCATAAGCGCAATCACAATCGTGACTTCCAACACGGAAAAGGCCGTCAGGCGAGCGATATGTCGATGGTTATTGTTCACTAAAAAAAGTTTGCTGCCAGGTAGTTTTTTGATTACTGATAAGACTGATTTCGCTGAAAGTTACCGAATCTTTCTTGGTTGTGATAACTTCCATGGTGCCCAGTTCGCCTTTCCAATCTGAAACGGCCGGCAAGGTATCGTGAATCAATGCGTCGATCATCAGCGATTGAAATTCTGTTTGTTCGTTCACTTCTTTGAACTGAATGGTGGATCGGCTGGTTTGCATGAATACCTGCGAGGCAACTGTAAAACAAATGGCAATAATGGTCATTGCGATGACAAACTCGGCAATGGTTGAAGCTGGAATTTGTCTCATAACCAAGTGATAAGTTTAGATTGAACCCGTTCTTGCGCTTGCAACCATCCGGGCAGCAGGAAATAATCAGGTAAACGCTTTTGACTGATAATGGCGTCCACCAAATGATTTCCATAAGAACCACCACCTGCTCGTACCGACAATTGAAAAGTGTATAAACTGCCAATAATTGTTCCTTTGGCTTCGGTTTCACCGCTGTTGTATATCAAACCACCCACAACCGACTCTTTGTGTAATTCAAGGAAAGGGAGTTTTCGGAAATCGGGGCTTTGTGAAGTAATGAGAATACCACCGAGCACCTGAGCGTTTTCTTCCAGAATGATGATGCGCCTGGTAAGTTCATTGTGCAGTGGTTGTTCGTTCAGTGCAATGACACTTGGGTAAAGCAGCTGCACCTCTTTTTCGCAAATTACACGTTCGGAAGCCAGTACTTGAACCGAACCTGTAAAACCGGTTTCGAAGCGCACAACAGGTGCCATCAGGATTACATTGGTCAGCTGTGCTTTGGCCGAAACAAAAATCGAATCGAAGGAATGTATGATTGCATTTCCGCGAATGGCTTGTGTGATGACAATCGGTTCGAGTTGCTGAAAATAAGTAATCCCATTGTGAAAACCGTAGGTACTGTCTTTGGCAATAAAGCGTTGAGGTTTTGTTGCTCCCACCAAATCGGCCGGAAGCAAGTTTTGCCATTCTTTTTTCAGCGGAGGTAGTCCCAATTCGGCAACTTCTGTACTTCCGAAGATCAATTGGTCGAACGGGTAGTTTTTTCCGGCAATATATGCACGTTCCACATTTCCGTTGGGGACAAACGCTTTCCCTTCAACTTTTGTTTCGCCGGTGATTTTTAATCCACCCGAATTGCCCGGCAAATACAGACACGGCAATTCCGGAGCCTGAATCATACCAACCAATGCGGCACGCCGTTTATTTAGCGGACTTTTATGTGTGGTGGTGCATATCATCGAAAAAGCGCCCCATTGCTGGTGTTTGACCTCGCTGGTATCGCCTGAAGAATGGATGTATTGTACAGAATCGCCCGGAGGTACTACAAACATGCCATATCGAATGGCTGCGTAGCTGTCAAATAGTACGTGTTCTTTATTGGTTTGAAGTACTTCAATTTTTTTTTGGGTAGCCGAAATAAAGATAACGCCCGAACAAATGAGTCCGACGAGAAGTGAAAACACAATGGCGTATGAAAGAGCGGCTGCGCGGATCATTCACTTTTGCGTTTAAAAAATCCGGAAGTTTTTTTGGTTGCGCCTTCGCCTGTTGCGTTACTTGTTTTTGCTGATTTCGGTTCTTTTTTCTTTTTTTTCTTGTCTTCCGGAGATTTTTCGTCGGCCTTGTCCTTTTTGGAAAAGCGTGCTTTTAAACGTTTAAAGAATCCGGGTTTTTCATCGGTGGAGGTGTTTGCTTCTTCCGTTTTCGGCTTTTTTTCACCCCGGACGCGATCCTTTTTCTCTTTTGGCACAACAACTTCGCCGTTCTTGTAATTCTCTACCGATTTCGAACCATCAGCAGCAATTGTTTCCTGTTTTCCGTGAAGCAAGTAATTTTTATAACGGGAAACGGATTTAACCCGCCCGATTGAATCCATAAGCGTTACCGTTTTGGATGATTTACTGATTTCAATCAGCGTATCGCCGCTTTGTTCAGTTATTTTTTTTCCATGAATAACAACGCGCTTTTGTACATCACCTGTTTTGGAATAATAGATTTGCTCTCCTGACTGACGGCCGTTGCTCCAGTATTCGGTTTTGACCAGTTTACCGTTTTTTTGCCAGTAATTCCATTCACCGTTTTTCAACCCTTTGGTGTAACTTCCTTTTTCGCAGAGTTGTTTGTTAGCATAAAACGACTCGTAAGCGCCATGCAGTAATTGTCCGGCACTTCCGCCCTGAGTTCCCAGTACGGTTTGTGATTTGTACCAGTAATAAATTTTCCGGTTATCGTAGTGTTTAATGCCTTTTTCGTCAGAATCGAGTACGGTAAACGTCATCGATAAACCATCCTGTTTCATGGAATGTTTCAGGGAATAATCTTCGATTTTCTGTGCTGAACAGTGAAGCGAACCAATGAATAGGGCGAAATAGATGATGTATCTCATGCAAAAAATTGTAATGTAACAAATGTAGTAAAAAGTAGTTAGTTGTACTTGGGTCGAATAATGAGATCTGCCATTTTAACAAAGTTGACAATATTTTTTTTAAAAGTAAGTTATAACGTAAGAAAAAACTAGTTCAAATGATAATCCTGGATCATGCTTAGAAAATTAATTTTATCCTTAATTATTGTTTTTCAATTAGTTGGCAGTTTTTCTTTTTATCGAAATGTTAAATGTTAAAATTGACTTCATAAAATTTAAAAATTCTTTTTTACTTTCGAAGTAAAATTAGTTAGAAACATCACCTGAATTCATGAAAAAGTCACTATTCTTATTCATCCTCGGACTTCACTTTGCATTTTCGTCATCAGCACAAGGATTTTCCATCGATACGAATTTTTACACACCAAATTCCTCGTCAGGATTTGATTTTCATTTCACAGGGAATGCTGTATTTAATGATTCACTGAAAGTCTATTATACGGTAGTAACGAATGATAGTATTCCTCAATTGTTGTTTTCAGATTCTGTAGACTTTACAGCTTCAACCGTTGTTTATCCGTCGAGTTTTAGCTACAATCCTGCTGATTCAACTATGCAAATTAATTTGGGGACCTATCCTGATAAAGAGTTGATTTTGCAATTGTATTCTATCCAATCAGGAGAAATCAAAGAAAGTATTTTCGTGAACATCCACAACCTTGAAACCGTTTTAGAAGATGAAGAATAGCCTAATCCACCGATCGATTCAATTCTTTTTTGGGATTGTTGTCTTGTTTTTTGTTTCAGCACCGCTCAATGCACAGACTGTGACCGGGACAGTTTCAACGCGGATTTTACACAATGCGACCACAACTGCTAATTCAAAACTGACTTATTTAGTGGTTTTGTCAAATGGTTGGAAACCGGGGATATCTGTTATTACAAGCGTTGTTTTGAAAGATTTAACTACAGGAATTAATAGCTATTCTACTGGAACGGGTTATAGCTCTTATGACGATTATGGGACGCTTCCATCATCTTTCGCTCCAGGTAGTTATGAGTTGAAAATTATATTGACAACAACCAATAGCAGTGGTAAGTCAGTTTCGGTAACGGCTATTGAGAATGTATGGATCGGCAACAAAGTCTATTGGGAAAACTGTTTTGATATGGAATCCGGCGTGAGTCAATATTCTGTGAAACGCAGCAAAGCGACCGCTGGTCAGACCTATAGTTATGTGCAGTCGTTCAATAGCCTGGCTGCAAGCACTCTCGGATGGGTGGAGATGTCAAAATTAAACAGTAACATGAACGATAGTCGTGTATACTGGATTCTTGAACCAATGTCAAATCCGCGATCATTTACCCCAACCGACAACTTGACGCATGTTGAATTTTACAGGAACGGTTCAGGTGTTTCAGGAATTAAAGTACGCTATAAACTAACCGGTGGCACCTACCGTGATTCTATTATTCCGGGTATAGCAGCAACAGATAAGGTGCGTTTTCAGCGCAACGCCAACGGAACGGCGATTCTTCAAATCAATAACTCACTGACAACGAAATTTTCGTTTCCTTCCACCATTACAGGAGCATTAAAAATTACTGTCTTAGGAAAGCAACTGAATGATCAGGTGGATCAAATTGCCACTTCCTATGGTTATCCGAGCAGTAATTATCCTATCTCAACCCGTTTTCATGCGAACAACACCGAGAACACCAATATGGGAACAATTACAACCATAATCACTCCCTTGTCAGGATTTACATCACCGTACAACTATTTCGTTACTGCTTCACCAATGGATGATATGAAATCCATTTACAAGTACTTGAAAGATTCTATTTATACAGGAGGTGTTGATAGCACAACTTTCTTCAGAGGATCAACCAGTTCAACCACACTTGCTTCACCCTTGTTGCCTTCCGGAAGTTATTATGCCAATGTGTTTGACAGTAAAGGCGTGCGGATGTTTACGAATAAACAAGAACTGATGCCGGCTTATGTTTATGGAGAAAGAAATCTGTTTGAAAACTCCTACAATGAATTTTTGAGCACGTCACCGAATTCTTACATAACGTTGAATACCTATGTAACGGAAGAGGATAGAGGTTCATTGGTTTATCATCTGACAGATATCTCCTCAGATCAGTCGTTTGGAGTATTGGGTGAGAACTCAACCATAAGTGGTGGTGGAAAAACATATTCCAACATCGTTTACGGTTTTTCAGTAAGTGGCAGCCAATTGACTCCTGTTGTAAATGGAGTATTAGGTACTCCGGTAACAGTTTCGGTTAATGTACCGATTGAATTGGTGTTTGCAGATGGAATCGTTTCTTTTCGTTACAATGGAACAGAATTAAAAACAGAAGCCTTGCCAAGTACGTTTACTTACAAATCCGGAGCGTATATTAAAAGTTGGGGGGTGCTGGTTTCGATAAATCCTGTAAACCTTCGGTTTAGGCCTTATAAGATTACAACAAAAGTGGAGAACAATACTTGTAGTACTACTACGGCAAAGCTTACAATTAATTACACGGGTTTGCATGGGGCAAGTGTAACCAGTCCTAGTTTTGCACTTAAAGACATTACAACTGCTACCGTAACAACTTACGATGCTTCTGTTGCAAATGGTGAAGTGTACGCTACACTTCCGGTTGGCGTATATTCGCTAGAGGGAAGTATGACTGTTGGGGGAGTTTCCTACACTGGTATCAAAACCATTATTTATGTCGGATCAAAACTAAATTGGGATCCTTATGTGAATATTCAATCCTGGACCGGGAGTCCACCCAATACGAATACGGTTATTGCAACTTCAAGTGTAACTGTAGCAAGTGCAGCGAAAGCGATATCAACTAATATTCTTGCACCAAATACTGCCGGTTGGGTGGCTTTCCAGCCACGATTATTCGGTAATTTTCCTTCTTCAAGGCGAATGTCTTTTTCTGCGAGTGAAGGGCCTTTAATGGGATATCCACAGGGGTATAATTCCTCCATGCCCGTTTGTCACTATTATGGTGGAATAGTTGTCACTTGCAAAACAGTTGTTTCATCGGGAGGGTCACAGGTTGCTATTGTCCCATCCTACAATTTTTTCAAGCCGATGTTAATTGTACGAACTTCTGGTGGTGTAGTTAATTTCAGACAAGGCGATATTACACTGGTAAGTGTGACAAACTTCCATCCGGGCAGATGGAAACCTGATTTTTATTCAAACATACCTAGTGCAGGTACGATGGATGTGATAGGTAGTTTTCAGTGTGTTGACTATTCTGCAACCAATTATGCAAAACTGAAATATGATCTTGATGGGTATTATCAAGTCATGAAAAATGGTAAAATAAACTTTGTGTTTAACCAGGAATATGATGCCCAGAGTCAACTGAAGTTTAATATTTACAACGATAATGATGTATTGATTAAAACGCACAATGACTATCCGAATGTTGCCGTCACAAATGGTGAAAACTATATTTCATTAGATGTTACAGGAACGAGTACATGTATTGGTGTCGGGATGTTCTATCTGGAGGTCATCAATGATAAAAAAGAGAAATTCTATTTACGTTTTTACAACGATTATACCGGATGTGTCATTCAAGGCATTATCCCTCCGGGAGGAATAACACCACCTTAACCAGTTAAATCATAATTTACTTATTTACATATATTGAATAATCATCATGAATAAAAAAACGTTTTTAGCAATTCTTTCATTGGTAGTAATCGCAAATCTGGTACTATCCACGTTGACCTATTTCAATCAAAAGAACATTGCTTTTTTCGATTACAATGAGGTATACAATGATTCTAAATTAAAGAAAGAATTAGAGGGTGATTTACAAAAAGTTGTGAGTAATCGAAAAGGTCAATTGGATAGTTTGCAATTGGAATTGTCGTTTTTGTCTCAAACCATTGAGTCGGGGACAGGAACCCCGGATCAGTTAAATAAGTTCGAGGATATGAAAGAGCGCTTTTTGACACTTCAAAATCGCTACGAAGAAGAAAATATCCGTTTGAAAGAAACCTATTTCACCCAGATTCGCACAAATATAAATGACATGGCTAAGCTGTATGCGGAAAAAAACGGATATCAGTATTTATTCGCTGCTGTTGGTGACGGGTCATTGATGTATGGTGCTGAAACAGAAGATGTAACAAAGGATTTTAAAGCCTATTTGGATAAGCAATAATGAGATTCGTATTATTCATATTACCCCTTTTTATTGTTGCCTGCAGTGCAGGAACGGATTCTTTTACTTCGGAAAAAGAGTTTGAGGATTTCCTTAATGATCCGGATAATGGACACATTGTGTCTGTCGAAACCAATGATATGATTGTGGAGGGAAAACTAACCCCACCGATTAAAGGAGATAAAGAACCCCAGATTAGTGTACAGGTTCGCATCAATCGTCAGGATGGTGGAGCTGTTTTGGATTTTGGAGGAGCTACCAAATCAGAGGTGTTAGAAAAAGAAGGATACCTGTCGTTTGAATTGATGGGGGATGTGTATCTGGAAAATAGCGGACAAATAATTCCTTGTTCATTTCACCATTACGAACGGAATTACGGTTTAAAACCTTCGGTGGATATGTTTTTCCATTTTAAGGCATTTCAACCGACAGAAGATGTGATATTCGTTTACCGCGATCAATTATTCAACCAGGGATTGATCCGATTAAAGTTTGATAAAGATTTATTTAAAGTGTGCCATGTTCAACAATAAAGGTTATATCGTCAAATTGCGCGCAAGCCGCACGCTCAAAGGAATTGCAACGCTTTTGTTGCTGAGTTTGGTTTTTGAAATCGTTCAGCCGAGCGTTTCCCTGGCTTTAACAGAAGGTCCTTCGCAACCCGAAGTACAATCGTTTGAACCAATTGGGACCACGCAAATGGTAGACTTATTTACCGGCGATTTCAATTACAACATTCCCTTGTTTAATTTACCTGGCCCGAATGGTGGTTATCCCGTAAATCTCTCTTATCACGCTGGAGTTTCTGCCGATGACGAAGCCTCTTGGGTAGGTCTCGGCTGGAACATCAATGCCGGTAGTTTGGTGCGCAATATGCGCGGTTTACCCGATGAGTTTATGAGTGAACCAATGCCTGATGCTATTGGTGATGAACAACTAAATGCCGATATCAACGCCAAAGCCGATCACGATTACCTTGAGGTAAAACAAGACATGAAACAAAACATGACACTTGGGATTCGCGGAAGTAAGAAATGGGAGCTCGGTGGGGCTGACTTAGCACCGGATCAGTTTAGTTTAGGTGCTTCTATTTATTACAATAACTACCGCGGTTTGGGAGCTTCGCTTTCTCCTAGTATCGGTTGGGAAGGTGAAAGTGTTTCCGGTGGACTTGGTCTTTCAATGGACTCAGAAAACGGGTTGGGTGTTTCTGCTAATTTGGGGTTGAAAGATGTTCATCGAGGTGCTGAAAGGACAAGAAGTTTATCTGTTACGTTTGATGGGAACTTATCTGTTGATTATTCGTTGAGAATGGATAAAGTTCGTTATGTAGAAAAAGAAAATCCTGTAATCGGTGAAGCGCGTTTTGATACCAAACTATTATCAGGAAATTACGGTTCTTCCTTCACTTTCGCCCGGGCTTCATTTAGTCCTTCTCTTGGTTTTCGGATGATTAATTGGAATTTTTCAGGATCATTGTCAGCCGGTCCAAGTATATCAGGATTTTACAGTGGAACATCTGTCGGTGTCTTTTTTAACACACAAGATTATGACAACCGCGAGAAAAACGGACGCAAGCACTTGGTGCAAGGGTATGACCGCTCCGGTTACGGAGGTAACGAGTATTATGCACGTGATTTTTCCCGGGAAAAAGACGGTGCTATTACTGTCGGTTCTCAATTCTTACCGCATGCTAATTATACCTACGATACTTATAGTTCTACCGGACAAGGATTGAGCGGGTATTTCCGACCACGAAGAAACGATGTTGGACGTGTATACGACCCGAAGATGAAAAACGAAACGTTTGGAGGAAGTATTTCTTTTGAAGCAGGCTCTGGGAAAGCAGGAATAGATGGAGGTTTAAACGTAGGTTGGAACAGTCAGGGCCCCTGGAACGGTGGTAGTGAGAAAAATGATCTCGATTACGATTTCTCCAACCCAAGACCAATCAGTAGCTCTACTTATGCAGACGAAAACCTGTACTATGCCGCTCATGGTGAACAAACCATCCTTGAAAGTTCAGACATCGATTATATGATGGGACTTGACCTGGCTGATCTGAAATTCGCTAATAAAGGAGTAGACGGTGCTTATCTGGGTAAACGTAAATTACGCCCCCAGGAAAATGATTCCCGTTACAACAGTAAAAAAGCAACACCTGGTTCCGGAAACGAACAAACGCATCGCAATAAACGTAATACGATGATCCATAATCTTCGAAACAAGGAAGTGGATAATTTGGGGGAATTCAATATTAAGTATTACGAATGGTCTGGTAGTTTAGACCTTTCAGAAGCCCCGGCCCAATCGCTTAATCGTGATACGCGAAACGGTGTCATTATAGACGAGCATTACGCAGGATTTAAGGTCTTGAACGAGGAAGGCGCTTATTATGTATACGGACTTCCCGCTTACAACAATAAGGAAGTCGATAATTTGTTTTCGACACATGAGGCGGACGTTGAGACCTCAGGAAATAAACAATTTGAAGATATTGGAATTGATAATAGTGAGGTTGACTATAAAAATTACGCTAAAGGCCACCAGTTTATTAATAAAACGACCAAATCACCTTATGCACACTCCTATTTATTGACTTCCGTTCAAGGAGCCGATTATGTTGATTTATTGAATGATGGTCCAACCAATGATGATTTGGGGTATTGGGTGAAATTTGACTATGTGCGTGCCAACGACAGTTACAAATGGCGTGCGCCGTATGATAACAGTAAAGCTTTTTTCAGTAGAGGTGCGGCCTATACCAATGAAGATGATAAAGCTTCTTATCAATATGGTGAAAAGGAAATCTGGTACATGGGTCGTATGGAAACCAAAACGCATATTGCCATTTTTAAATTGCTTCCGCGACAAGATATGATTGAGGCTTCTGCTGAAATGGCTGAATCTCCTGACACTGATTTAAGTAATCAGGATAAAGGGTTATACGTTGATAAAATTGTGGTATACGAGAAAAAGGCGTTTTTACAAAACGGCGAATCGGCAAGACCGTTGCAGGAAGTTCATTTCGACTACGATTATCAGTTATGTAAAGAAACACCCAATTCTACAGCGTCAACCAAAGGTAAATTGACACTTAAAAATGTATGGTTCACCAGCAATGGCTCAACCAGGGGAGCTTTAAATAAGTACACTTTTGACTATACTACTCCTGATTTCCCATCTGAGTACGTAAACCCCAATTTTGTGCAGGGAGCGTATGATTCCTGGGGCAATTACAGACCACGAATCGCCAACAAACACGAACATGCTACCCACTTTCCGTATGTGAACCAATTTAACCAGGATTGGGATACTGATGATACCTGGGAACCGGGATATGGTAATAACCTGCAGAATCAGGCGGCAAAAGATCTCACAAAAACCACGCAGGATGCAATGGCATCGGCTTGGTGTCTGAGGAAAATCACACTGCCGTCGGGTGGCCAAATCAATATCAATTATGAATCAGATGATTACGGTTATGTGCAGCATAAGACAGCCAACCAGATGTTCAAAATTGCCTCTATGGGTGAAGTTGGGAATCAACTTTACAATGGTGAAGACGACGAGAATTTCGTTTCTTTTCCAGAGAAAAGACGTGTTTATTTTAAGCTGGAAAAGCCCATACCTCTTACAGGATTAACGGATCTTGAAAAAGCAACAGCTATCTATAAACAGTATGTTGAACCCATTCATGCTGAAAACGGTGACAGAAATCTGTACTTTAAGTCCAAGATGAAACTCACCGATTTCTCCTGGGATTATGTGAGCGGTTATTTGCCACTTGAAAGGGAATTGAAGCAGGTTGATGGAAGCACCTATTTTTATGGAGTAGCCACCACAAATGATCAATTAAGTGGTGTTTCTCATTCTGCCACGATTGATGGCGTTGATTGTTATACTCATGGTTTTGTGACACTAAAAGCAACACCAAAAATCAGGAAACCGAACGAGTCTTACAACTATCACCCGATGTCGCTGGCTGCGTGGACCTACTTGCAGACGGATGCACAAGAACTATTGATGAATGCAAATAGCTTTGAAACCGATGGTGGTAATGACGCTGGGGTTCTCAGTAAAATTGGAGATTTTTTAAACATAGCACCCGCTGTTGCACAAAGCTTCGGAGGTATTAGAAGCTATTGTCAGCGAAAAGACTTCGCCAGATATATTAATCTTGATTACTCCTGCATCCGCTTAGCAAGCCCTGACAAAATCAAATACGGTGGTGGACATCGTGTAAAACAAATTACTATTACCGATAACTGGTCTGCTTCAACCAACGATAATGATCGTACTTATGGTCAATCGTATGACTATACTATCATGGAAGACGGTCAGCGTATTTCAAGTGGTGTTGCTCAATACGAGCCACAAGCCGGAGGCGATGAAAATGCCTTGAAATACCCGTATTATTTCCATGAGCGTCAAACGTATTTTACGCGAAATAACCTCTTCGCCGAAGCTCCTTTCAATGAAAGTCTGTTTCCGGGAGCAAGTGTCGGCTACCGTAAGGTGACGGTAAAATCCACCAACACGGATACTCAAATTACCCGAAATGCCAACCAGCAGGTGGCAACCGGTAGAACAGGTGGTGTCACCGAGCATGAATTCTATACAGCCAAAGATTTCCCTACCCGTGTGGAATGGAGTTTGCTGGCAGAAGAGAACTCCACCAAAGATGCCTACAATCTCGGATTCCCTATTCCGTTAATCGGATCGTTGAAATTCAATTATTACCACGGAACGCAAGCCTACAAAATCGAACTGAACGATATGCACGGCAAACCGAAGTCGGTGAAAAGCTTTGAACTGAACAACTATGTGGTGAATGCAAACCCGATTACCGAATCGGAATACGAATACCAATGTCATACCGAAACGTATATGGGCGAAAAAGTATACGTGTTGGATAATGAAGTACCGATAATCAAAAACGATCACACGCATGATTTGTATAAAGAAGGTGGTATTGTTAGTAAGAAATTAATGGGAGTTGAAGTTGATTTGTACACCGATCAGCGCGAAAGTAAAGCATTCCATGTAAGTGCAGGAATCGATTTCAATGTGGATGTTTTGCCGTTCCCAATTCCATGGTTGAGTGTTTGGCCTTCTTATTCCAGTCAAAAATCCATTTTCAGAACCTATGTAACCAATAAGGTGGTACATAAAACCGGGATCTTGAAACGAACCAAAACCCGTGATCTGCAAACAGTGAATGAATCGGAAATCATCGCCTATGACGAACAGTCGGGCTTGCCATTGCTTACGAAGATTAAGAATGAGTTTGGAGATAATTTCTACAATTACAATATTCCGGCGTATTATGCCTATGATCGTATGGGACATGCTTACAGAAATATTGATTACACCTTCCATGCAGAGTTAACTCATGATGATTGTTATTATACATTCGATGAAGATGACAAGCATTTAAATAATCTGGTGAGGGGAGACGAATTGCTGATTACGAACGAACCAAATACAGCCCCGGTAAAAGGTTACTTCCTGGGTTGGAAATACGATGCAGATGAAGTGGTGCAAGGCATGGTTCATGTACCAAACGGGACCATTAGTTCAGGTTTGGAAATAGAACTTAGAGTAATCCGTTCCGGTCGTCGTAACCATTATGCGACCATGGCAGCCAATTACCTGACAAAATACACGCTAACCGAAAATGGCGTGCTTTCTTTGGCGAATGTCACCCAGCCTGACGGACAACCTTATCCTTATGCACAAAAAATTGACAAGAATGTACTTTCAGCCACGGCTTCGTTGTTCAAAGACGATTGGATGGATGAGAAGCAAGGAACTTTTACTTCCGGTTATGATGAAGCTGAGCGCCCCTACGAGGCATTTAGCGGTGATGATGTAGTGAATCCGTTTTTGACTGGGAATAGTGGTATTTGGAGACCTTACAAAGCATACACCTACGTAGGTAAACGGAAATCGTCCGCCAATTACGATACCCAAAGCACAGAGCAGAATCCGGAATTATTCAATGATGGTGTGTTTGTAGATCAGGTGCCGATGTTTACCTGGGATTTGGGACCAATGGAAGACTATGTAGGTGCTTCCAACTCTACTCCGTATAAAAATTGGGAGTGGGTCAATGAAGTAACGCGTTATTCGAAAGATGCCTATGAATTGGAAAATGTAAACCGTTTGGGAATTTTCTCATCAGCGCTTTACGGATATGGTAATTCATTATCAATCGCTGTGGGTGGTAATGCATCTTATTACGAAATCGGCGTGTTGGATTTTGAAACAGCCAAAACGACAAGCACCCTTCCATTTGGTACAACTCTGGCTGAAAACAACCTGAATGTGTACAATGATGCCACCGGAAGGCCTGAAATGATGTTAATTTCAGAACACAAAAATTTCAGTGATGCTGTGTATACCTCTGATGGTTACTTAACAGTTACGCTTAAGTTTAAAGATCAGACTGAACGTGATCAAATCTATTTACAGTTACCTGATTTACTTTCCGGTGGGCAACAGCAACCGGTATCATCAGGTGCTGGTTCAATTGAAAATACATTTGGTTTATCACTTGTCAGTAAACAAAGCAATGTGAAAGGAAATGAGTCAGTATTTTTAAATGCAAGAATGGTCTATGGTCAGACTGCTACCATACCAAATTCCACCACAATTGTACTGAAATTAATTCCTTACGTCTGTGGTACTGATGATACACCACATTACCTGAAACCGGGAAGTTACCATTCAGGTAAGCTAACTATGTTGTTAAAACGCAAAGTATCTACTCTTCCGGATATTACCAAAGTAGGTTTTGTACCTCACCAAACCGATTACAAAAAAGCACATACAGGTAAATTAGCAATGAAACTTACCGGAAGCGTGTTGTTTGATCAACCTAAGATCAAGGTGCTTCCAAACAAATCGTATGTATTATCGATGTGGGTTTCGCGCGCCAATACAGATGTAAGCACCTTCCAGCAAAATATTCTTGTACAAGCCTGCATGATGGATGTAAGCGGAAGTCCGTTTTTGGAAATTCCTAACCGCAAAATCACCTTTGGTAAGGTGATTGAAGGCTGGCAAAAGGTCGATATTGAATTTAAGATTACTGGTGGGGGCGATTATGATGGAAAGATTTTCGCCATCAATTTTAATCCGGGCGAATCGGCTCTTTATGTCGATGATATACGTTTCTCACCTAAAACAGGAGGAATGATGACTTACGTTTATGATCCGTTTAATTTCTGGCTCAGAGCATCGCTAAACGTAGATAATTATGCTACACTCTTCTTTTACGATGAAGAAGGTAACATGACACTGAAAAAGCAAGAAACCGAAGAAGGAATCTTTACGCTGCAAGAGTCTCGCGGACGTTTGAAGAAATAATGAATTTGTGTTGATAAAACTTTAATGAATAGGATAATGAATAACGCACGATCTTTTCTGAGACTTTTAACGTTGTTGTTAGTTGTCTCCTTGCATTCATTGGTGGCTTATAATCAAAACCTCAATGATGATCTGAAGAAAGTTGTCGGACACCTTGATTCTGCTGCTTCGGTATCATTGTCTGTAGATGTGAAACTCTATACGAAGAAAGGTGGCGAATTAATGTATTCGACAAAAGCATCAATCGACCGAAAAGGAAAGTCTTCGGTAACCGTTTTGGGAGATGTTGAGATTTTTAACAATGATGATTTCAGAGTTGATATTGATCACGAAGAAAAAATGATGATGATCACCCCTAAGAAAGAGATCATCAAAAAAACAAAGAAAGAAATGCAGTTTGACATATCCGATCTTGCCAAATGGTTTGAAGATGAAGGTAGTTCCAGCAAAACAACACTTGTGAGCAATACATCAGGCATTCGTGTTTATTCGATCACCGGTGTTGAAGGTTTCGAAGAGGTATTGGTAACACTTGATATGAATCAAAAAAGCATTAAACACATTCACTATGCATATGCGAAAGATAGTGAATACAACGGCCGGTTTGTAGAATTAAACTATACAAAGTTTAAGTTAAACAGCGTCGACAAAGAATTGAATATTGCATCCTATTTTACATTGAAATCAGGTGTCTATACGCTTGGTTCGCGTTTCACCACTTATCAAATGACCTCGGGCTTATGAATCGTATTTTAGTTTTATTACTAGTTATTTTAAGTTCATCACTTGCCTATAGTGGTGAAGGCTCATGGATAAGTCGTTACAGTATAACTGACTTATACCCTGGTGTTTATGATTTGTCTGAGCCTGCCCGCAGTTCTGGTGAGGATTCTGAGTTATTTGAGCGCCGGACGGCTTATGTACATTTGAATTACACACGTAAACAGCTGTCTGATTTACAGTCAGGTACATGGAGTCTACAGGTGAATTTCACGTATAGCATCAGTGGCACGAGTTATAGTGATGTGCTGTTTATCAGCAATTATGAAGGGCAGCGGGTTTATGGTGATTATGTAGAGGTCGCGTTGCCTTCAGGATACAATGGGTTTAATATCACTGTTACTTCAGTACAAGCATTGAAGGGAACAGGAGCTGGTGTACCAGGTACATTTGCATCACCTTATACGGATGCTCAATTTCCGGATGACATTGACTTGGTATTAGAGGTCAAAACGCAACGCGTTTACACGTTGAATACGAGTATTTCCTCATCAGTAGATGTACCACGTCCTTATTTTCACCCCTCAACGTTTCGCATTAGCTGGGATTACCAGCAGGGGGCTGAATTGTATGATCTGGAGTGGGTTTTTATAGATAAATATAGTGTTGAGGGGGCTCAGATAGCTTCGGCACAGGCGGCATATTTGAGCGGTGGCTCTATGAGTTTGACCAATGGTTTTAATTTGCCATTTGAATTGAAGGAACCCTCACGTGTTCGTTTGTGGGAGAGCCATTATACGTTGGATAACACCTTTCCTGAAGGCACCCTTTATTTCAGGGTACGGAGCGTTAGTTCGTTTACCGACGTTGTTACAGGACCCAGCGACGATGTACGTGTTGGTCCGTGGGGTTATTTTACCCAATCACAAGATTTACAATTGGTGATGCACGATGTTACGAATTTGAATGAGTTCGAAAGTGACAAGAGTTGGTTGTATAGTGTATCTTATGCCGAGCAGGGCAAGAGTGTTAGTTCGGTTGCTTTTTACGATGGAAGTAACAGAGGTCGTCAGAGTTTGAGCTACAATACATCAGACAATGTTACCCTTGTAGGTGAGAGTAAATACGACAACGAAGGCCGTCAGACCTTATCTGTTATTCCTGCTCCTGTAAAAGGTCGTACTTTGGGTTATAAGGCCGATTTTAACATGGCCACCAATAGTACGGAGTTTGACGAAGCAGAGATAGAACTAGCAATAGTTCCGGCTTTGTCTACAACGAGTGGTTCAGCGAAATATTTCAGCAAAAACAACGACTTTACGGAGGATCTTTTCCGTGGAGCGATACCTGATGCAGGTGGTTATGTGTTTAGTCAAACGCTTTACCGCAATGATGCAAGTGGTCGGATAGAAAGTGTTGGAGGTATAGGCGAAACATTTCAGGCTACAGGTCCTCATGCGGTGAAGACCTTTTACGGTAGCACGAATGTTGGTGAGTTGAAACGCTTGTTTGGAGACAATGTGAGCGATCAGCCGGATGGTTACCGTAAAGATATGACCCGTGATGCGAATGGGCAGCTGAGTGTTACTTATTACGATAAACGAGGAGATGTGATCGTTACAGCTCTTGCAGGTGAGGCACCAAGCAACCTTCGTAAACTGGATTATGAGCCGGAAACGATTTATACGAGTTTGAATGATAATAATTTACCATTCGGTAATTCGATTATCTCTGAGCATACAATTTTAAATCAGGTTCTTGATAATGTAGTGACATTTAGTTATTCGGTAGATGGTACAATCCAACAGGCTGGTACACAAACATTCACTATCGGAGGCGTTGAGGTAGAGCTACCTGTATTTTGTAACAGTTGTGCTTATAAGCTGCGTATCGAAGTGAAGGATGCCAATGGAGCGATTATCGGTACGCCATTGGTTCAGGATATTCAACCGGCATCGGATTGTGCAACGGCGAGCTATGAGAATACCAACTACCAGGTTACCTTGCCTTTGATAGGAGAATATCGTGTGATCAAAACCCTTACGGTAGATGAGGCTTATATGGAAGAAGCCTTTGAGGAACAGTTAGAAAATTTGGGACTTAGTTCTCAGGCTGAATTTGTGGAGAGCTACCTGGAGACGGTTGACGTGAGCGGCTGTTATGAAGATTGCGAGAGTTATTGTGCAGCCCGTGTTCGTTTGGATTATATCCATGAGAACAGCCTTATAGCCTGGGAAAACCTGACCAAATCGGCACGCGGTGCGTTAATTGAAGCATGTGTAAGTACAGACTGTGATTTGGAAACCATTTTAGACGACGAACTTGAGGTTACACCGGCCGATTTATGTAAGTCAGCCAGAGAACGAATGTTGCAACAACTGGTTCCGGGCGGTGTTTCTTACAATGCAAGTCATAGCTTGTGGTCAACGGTGGATCCGCTGACGTATCAGCCGGGGAGTTTGACAACATCAGAGGAAAACAGTTTACTCGCCAGCCATAGAGAATATTGTTTTCTGGAAAACAACAAATGTGAACCATGGATGCAGGCCATCAATGGCATGGTTCCGTTTACAATGACTTTGAGTGCGGAAAGCCTTACATGGTCTTTATCTTCAGATCAATATTTAAATCCTTGGTCGTACGATCCTGCAAACAATGTGTTTGGAATCTTGGGTGCGCTTGAAACTGCTATCGACAACTACGCAACCAATAACAATATTGTGGTTACAACCAGTGGTTGTTCGGGAGTAAACGGCAGTATCACTTCAGGTAATTTGTACAATTACGTAGAGTTTTATGGCAATCAGATTGCGGCTCAGTATGTGTGTAATAACCAGCCGTTGTCAAGTGCAGCGATTATCCAGCTCAAAAAACAGTTGTTTATCGGCTTGTACAATCAGTTGAAATGGGAGTTGATCAGAGCTAATGTAGGCTGTACAGTCTTCAACGACGCGTATGCGATTTTCCTGGCTCCACCATCATCACAATTAGAGACAATGGTGAATACTGCCCTGGCTGGTATTACCTCCGAGAAGACGTGCCATGAGCGGGCAGTAGATGCGGTGAATGGCTGGCTGGGCCAATTGAGCACTGAATGTTTGGACGCTCTAGCCATTGATTTGCCACTCACAATGCTCGGCTATACGGATGTAGAGGCTACCAATCTTCAGACTGCTTATTCACTTAACTCGTTAGGAGGTGGGGGTATTACACAATTATTCTACAACTACACCCTGGAGACGTGCCAGAGTTCAGACAATACATTTGGTTTGTTTTACAATCCGGACCCAGATAATACGATCAGTAACGCTCCCGGAGAACTACAATACCAGGCTATTTGGAGTTTAATCAATACTGAGTGTTCTATTAGCGGTCCGATGCTGCCTTTTGAAGTCAATACTCCTACAGAATCGGTGATGATTAATTCCGGATCAGTTGATTACAATGACCTGGAAGATGCCATCAATGAATTGATTGATGGAGCTATTAACTGTACAAGCTGTACGGAAACACACTTAAGCGCACCTTTTAACTCAAAGGTTTACATGCGCACCATGACCAATGTGACACTTTCCAATGGATTTACGGGAACCATTCGTTATGCCCGTCCGGATTATACCTGGAACAATGCCCACATGATGAGCTTTGCCCAAAACCACAAACACTATGCAGAGTTTGAGGTAACTGACGGAACATGTAGTTTCTCCACAAAAGGTTTTGATGTTATCGGCAACAGCTCGAATGAGTTCAACAACAACTTCAGTGGTTTTGCCACCGAGTTCATAGAGCCGTCGGCTTACTACTTTACATCTTCGAGCAACGATTTGCATTTTGACTTGAGTTATCCCAATCTTCCGGCCATTTACCTTGAACATAATCACGGTTATATTTTTGGGACAGGTGCACCGAACTACAACAGTCAGTTTACTGAGGAGTTGAACGGGGCTTGTAACGGAGCCGTATCGGGCACAATCGGTTCTACAATAGAATCGGTGTTTGATGCCTTAACCTTCGGAACCACAGATGCAGAAACAGATTGTATCGAGTCGGAGTTACTGCAAGCCCAGGCCGATGCGGAGTTGTTGTACAACCATTTGCTGGATGAGTTGTGGAACCAGTACTATACCAAGCTGGCCTCGTGCATAGGCAGCGCTCAGGAAAACTTCTCGATGAGTTATACCTTGCTTGAATACCAGTACACGCTTTATTATTATGACTTGGCGGGTAACCTGGTTCAAACGGTTCCACCTCAGGGAGTTCATCCCTTTAACAGTTCAGAGGTTCAAAACCTGCTTGCCGATATTTCGCACGTGAAGTACTACCCTGCTCACGACATGGAAACGCGCTACCAATACAACGGCTTAAACTCGTTGATAGCAAGTTATACACCCGATGGTGGCCGTTCGGATCTGTACCTGGACAAACTCTACCGGGTTCGGTTCTCACAGAATGCACGTCAGGTAGAGGAAGGCAAGGCCTCCTACAGCAAGTATGATGTTCTTGGAAGAGTAGTAGAGGCGGGTGAATTCATCAAGCCTGTTATTGACTGGAACCAGGAGACTTTCAAAAACTGGCTGATTGCAAATGCCGATGTTGCCACTGAACCTGCAACTGGTATTCTCGACTACACCCGCACCTTCTACGAAGACGGTTATGGTCAGCCGCAGGCTGCCCAGCCGTATTATGACGATAATATTACGGCCTCAGTTGATGCGACGTTGGTTGGTATGTTCGGTTCATCCGGTCAGGAAAACCTGCGCAATGCCATTGGTGCGGTGATGCACCGTCAGGGTGATTACACCGCTGCGGGAGTGTTGATTGCCGGTACCGAGGTGATTACGGTGAGTTCTTATTCATATGATGCTCACAAGAATGTGAAAAAGGTGGTGAATACCAATTACCACCTTCAATCGATTGATTTTGCGCACAAAACGGTCGATTACGACTATGACTTATTGTCGGGCAATGTCAATGAAGTGTGTTACCAAAAGGGCAATGACGACGAATACCGCCACCGTTACCATTACGATGCCAATAACCGACTGATCCGCGCATTTACTTCTCACAAAGGAGTGCTTTGGGAAATGGATGCCAAGTATTTTTATTACCTGCATGGAGCATTGGCACGGGTTGAAACGGGGCACGACAAAGTTCAGGGAACCGATTATGCCTACAACCTGCAAGGTTGGCTCAAAGGAATAAACAGCAATACCCTGGATAGAACCAGAGACATCGGTTTGGATGGCTACACGGGCGATAACCAATACGGAGGTGTGGATGTATTCGGGTTCTCATTGAGTTATTTTGAGAACGACTACTTAGCCATCAAAGATGCGGCCGAGGTATCACCGGATATTCTCAACGATTATTTTGCACAAACCCAGCCTGTGAGAGCGCTCAATATCAACCCCGATGCACATGCCACAGGTGCGGCTATGGGAAGTTTGTACAACGGCAACATCAGCAACATGACAACGGCTTTGGTGAATTACAATGAAGTCAAACAGGATGTGTTATCCAACAACTACCAATACGATCAGTTGCAACGCATCCGGGAGATGAAGGTGTATCATGAGACAGGAATGACAGCAAACAATACCTACTCGACGCCGGGACTATACCGTGCGAGTGGGGGCGAGAGCGCCTACCAGGAGAGTTATACCTTCGATAAAAATGGTAATCTTACCACACTTAAACGCAACGGTAGTGGCTTAGACTCGGATGGTAACCCCGGTGCAGCTTTGGGTATGGATAACTTTACCTATAGGTATTACACCGATTACCATACGCTAGCCAATCAGACTACCGGCAATACAAGTACGGCTATCACCAAATCGAATCGTTTGTCGGGCGTGTCGGATGGTCAAACCACGGACGCTTATATGGGCGATATTGCTTCAGGGCAAGCCAACAACAACTACCAATACGATGCTACGGGCCAGCTCATTGGTGATGCACAGGAACAGATCGAAAAAATCGAGTGGACGGTTACTGGCAAAGTAAAAAAGATTAATTTTACTTCAGCCGCTAAAGCTTCAGGGAAACACGATGTAAAATTCATCTACGACCCAATGGATATGCGGGTTGCCAAAATGGAATATATGAACGCCGCACATACGGAAATCAAATGGACGTATTACAGCTACGATGCGAGCGGTAATGTGATGGCAACCTACGATCGTACGCGCAGCTTTATCAATGTCACTCAAGACGATAAAAACAACTACTCGGATGTGTATTCGATAAGTGATCACTCCATTTACGGATCAAGCCGCTTGGGTGTTGAAAACGAGGATGCGACCTTGTTTAGCCGCACTTACAAACAACCATCTCACCTGACCACCGATGTAGAACTGGCACCAAGCTGGACAATCACCGCACCGGGTATCCAACCGTTGGCTCCCGACTACACCCGACGGGTTGTAAGCAGGAAGAACTATGAGTTGAGCAATCATTTGGGCAATGTATTAGCCGTGGTAACGGACCGTAAAATACTTGCGGCAACCTACACCAATACCTACACTGCCGACGTGGTGAGTTACAGTGATTATTCTCCTTACGGTACACTGTTGGATGGTAGGCATGGACAGGAAGCAGGAGCAGATTACCGCTATGGCTTCCAAGGCCAAGAGGCGGATGATGAAATCAAAGGAGAAGGGAATTCTTACAGTTATACCTTTAGAATGCATGACCCGAGAATCGGAAGGTTCTTTGCAATTGATCCGCTTGCTCCGAAATATCCACACAACTCGCCGTATGCGTTTAGTGAGAATAGAGTTATAGATGGAATAGAGTTAGAGGGGTTAGAAGTGTATTTGTTGAAGGATAAAAATGGAAAGGTTACGGAGATTGATCTTGGTTTAGTTACCAAAGATGAAATTAATGGTTATGCTAGTAGTCGGAATTTAACAATCATAGGTTACTACTTTGGCAATAATAAAGGGGGCAAAAGAGAATACGATGCTAATGGTAATCTAATAAAAGAAATTGGACCTATTGAGAATATTATAGTGAATCCTGCAAAGCCAGTACCGTTAAATAAATTGGATAATCCAGAAGGACTATTTGGGGTTGCCATCAATTATACAGTTGAGAAACGTGAGGCCGAAGCTGCTGCTAAAGAGGCTGGAAATCAACCAACTTATAACCCGCAGACTGGTCTTCTTACATTCCATGATGCTCTGAATTTTCAACAGGATGTAAGTACAATTAATGGAGCTATCTCAGATAATTATGGTGCTTTATTTGGAAAGGTTGAAGGATCAAACATGTCTGAAGGCATTAATAGCGGTGTTGGTACAGCATTACAGGTTACCGCATTTATACATCAAGGCAATAAACTATATGATGCATATCAAGCATATAACTCTGATAATTCTAGTGCAAACTACAATTCACTAATGAACGAGGTTACGGCGTCTGGATTGATGGTATTTGAAGCTGTTGTGGTTGACCGTATGCTTGCTTCTGGCAATCCGTATCTTACAACTGCTGGGGCTCTTTATTATGTTGGGAAATTTGTTTTTACGGCAATTGTAGATGGTGTTCCGCCATCAGATGGTGTTAATTTACCATTAAATTGGGATCAAGTTAAAGATAGAGATAATACTAGAGTTGGTCAACAATCAGGAGGATTTTAGGATATGAATTTTATTTATTCACTTATAAAATTAAGTAGCTCAAGCGTTACAGGTTTTTCGCTAAAATGGTTAGTTGGTGTATTTTATTTCGGAATATCAGGAATATGTAATCTGATATTAGCTATTACTCCTTTGGGTGTTCGAGATATTTTTATAATAAGTACTATAATAGCTATTTCATTACCGTTAATCTATTTGATTTATCCTGGATATAAAATTCGGGAAGGTCTAACAAAGCGTTCTGATGGAGAGTTGTTATTATATTCTTTTGTAGTAGGTATTTTAACCTTTTTGATTTATATGATTTCAATTTATGTTCTCTTTTTCTTAAGAAAATGATTCTTTGTATATAAACATAATTAAATGAAATAATGATCAAACTGATGCATCTGTTTTTACTCTTTCTACCCTTCTCTATGTTTGGTCAGAAAAACCTTGACTCGTTGTTGAGCGATTTATCACAATTAAATTCGAGGTTTCAGTTAGTCGACCTTCAAGAAAAGTATCCTGATGTGGTTTGTAGTGGGGGGCTAGCAATTCTTGATACCAGTGCTTCTAATGCGGTTAAGAGTGCTTTAAAAAGAAGAAAGACAGGAGTATTTGGTCCGGTATTGAATAGTGATGGTTCTAGTAGTTATATAAAGGTGTTTGAAAATTCAAAGGATTATTTAATGCGAATGAATTATATTCTTTTGGGAAAGGGAGCGGAAGCCAAACAAATAACTGATTCTCTATTTAATTTGATTAATTCTGGTAGTTCTTTTAGAGACATTGCATTACAAAACACTTGGGATCCTGATCGTGAGAAGCTCGGTGATTATGGATGGTTTAAGAAAAATCACATGGTTAAACCTATAGACGAAGAGTTTTCCAAGCATGGTTTGAATGATGTTTTTACAGCTTACACAAACGAGTATGGATGGATAATTGTGAAAGTAAAAGCCAAACTCAAAAAACGACGGTACATAGATTATATTGAGGTTGTAGTAGAGCCTAATCGTATTTCACCATACTAGCCGGTAATTTAAAAGATGACTCACAACATGGGCTTTTTACATGAAATAATTATCTTTAACCATGCGTTTACTGATCGTTGGCATATTGTTTTTGCTGTGTAGTTCTGTTGGTTCCGAAACCACGGTCTACATCTGTGATAGTCCTTACGCTACAAAGTACCATTACTCGAAATCCTGTAAAGGGCTTGAAAAGTGTACACATCAGTTAAAGGAACTCACGCTAAAAGAAGCACAGGCAAAGCAATACGGTTTGTGCGGTTACGAGAAAAAGAAATAAGGTAATAGAATCACCGCCCAGGCTTCACCGCTTGGGCGTTTTTTATTAGTACGGTAGCATATTCACCAACCGTTGCAGATCGTTTTTGAGAGTGTTGGGTAACATATTTTCGGGTTCATGAAAGTAGGCTACACACCATTTGGCAAACCCTTTTTTAACTTGCGGGCTTGGGTTGTGTAGCTTCACAAAAAGAATAATCTGTGGTACACCGGCATGGGTGTTATTACGCCCGATAGCAGATTTAAAAATCCATTGCTCAAAGGCATGAAAGTCCGGATCGGTTTGGCGCTCGTAATTGTCTTTTACAAAAGTCAGAAAACGCATGGTGTACTTACTTCAAAATCCCTTTAATCCGTGCTTTATCAGCCCGACTTCCAATATTTTCTTAGAAAAGGGCAATGAAATTTCGTAACGATCTAAATATTATATAGTTAAAAAAACAGTCTGATAATAGGCTGTTTTTTTGTTTTCATCTTACTGTTTTGATTCATCTCAAATTTTTGATTCAGAAAGAATATGAAGGACCACTCTCAATAACAGTCAATTTTTAAAGTGTTAGATATCTTATTTACTAGAATTGACCTTTTCAATGACATTTTGCAGTGCAATTTGCGTTTTTATTGAATGCCCTGCGTTCAATGCCTGCTTGATTCATTCGGCCATCGTATTTTTCGTGTTTGTTACTTCCGTTAAGAATTTCAGCTGGTGTATAAATTCCAAGAGCATGATGTGGTTTTTTATAATTATACTCAAGGATCCAATCTTGAAAGACATTGAATAAGTGGTCGTAATCGCGGATTTTCTGTAGGTACAGACACCTGTATTTTGTGATGTGATAAAATGCTTCCATCATCGAATTTGATTGTTGAATAGTTCGAAGAGCAATGTCATGATGAATAGAAGCATGGTTGAGATTCATGAAAGATTTGAGTGTTTGGTTGTCATTTTCGGGACCACCATCAGTTACAAGTTGTAGATCAGAAAACGATTGACCGTTAAAAGCATTTTGAATAGCTTCTTGTATGGTTTCCAATCTGATTTTAGCTGAAACTATCCGTTCAATTCTCCAGGACAAAATGTAGCGGGAATAGTTATCCATTACAGTGTAGATGTAGTGTTTTATTCCGTCCAGGGTTTTGAATACCGTAATATCTGCATGCCAGATTTGATTCATTTTCTCAGCACGTAAAGGATCAGCATTCGGTGGTTTTCGTCCCTTCTTTGAGTATTTACGAAACACCAGTAGCTTATTGTAATGATACCATGCTTGTTTGGATAAATTGGTCACACCTTCTTTAAAGGCTTGTGCCCATATTGAGTGAATGCCCCAATGGCCAAAATCGGTGTTAGTAAGCCTTTCTTTGATGATTTGCACTTCATGAATCGTTGCTTGATTGGGATGCCTTTTTACACACTTCAATAATGCTGAGGCTTCGCATTTGAATTTCACTTGTTGTTTCCAATTGTAGAGCGTTTTGGTGGAGATGTTTAATATTTGTGCGAATGTATCGCAAGAGAAGATTTCGGAATACTGCTCGATAAAATTGATAAACTGATCTTTGTTATTCCGAATCGTTTTTTGGAATTGTTGTTTTCCAATGACATTAGAAAGTAAAATAACAAGCTGCATGCAAGCAACAAATACATCTTTTGGAATTTTAACAGCAGGATGATACAATACTTCCAACTCTTTAAGATTTTTTGGTAGGTCTTTTTCGAACTCCAATCCAATGACTGGCTTGTCTGCATAACTTTTCCATGCTTTGGAAGTAGAGTAGGGAATTTGTTCCCGAATGGTTTTATCGATCATTGTTTTTTCTACACCTAGCGAATAGTAGACTTTGATTGAGGTGGAATATTGCTGGTAGTTTCTCATGTGATTGGTTGATTTTATTGTCGCGAAAATAAAGGAAGAAACATCACGCCGTAAACCTGGTTAAGTTATAGAGAACTGCGGAAAACCACAGAAATGCGCATAAACCACAGGACAAAAGCACAAAACAGCTACTTTAGGGTTGTCTAATGGCAAAGCTTTGGTGAAGGGATAAAGATTATGATCTTGAATAAATTAATGGTAGGTATTTTTCTCGTTGTAATAGTTGCTTCGTGTGCGACTAAACCAAAAATTGAATATGATTATTGGCGGTTTGAAAATGGAGATTCAACGGTTCGATTAAGCATGGAAACGGTTAATGAAACCGTACATGGTTATTGTATGAAATATTACAAAAATGGTCAGCTGTTGTCCAAAGTGCGATATGAAAATGACAAACCAATGGACATTATCTGCGTATATGATTCGTTGGGGAATCCTCTAAACTATGGACACTTAAAAAATGGAAATGGCTGCGTAATTTCTTATAGTGACAAATATGGCACACCTCAGTATTCCGGTTGTTACGTTGATGGTGAAAGAGAAGGGTGGTGGAAATCTTATACATTTAAAGGAGAGTTTGTTGATTCCTTTTTTTGTGTGAAGGGTGATTGCAAAGAAACTACTAGTTTATTTAGGTATGTCTTATATTAGGTGGAGATTCCAGTATCACTTACCATGTTGTTCCGGTTTTCATTGACCACTCATAAAAACGGCTACAACCCAATAGAGAAGTGTGATGACACAAAATTAACAGGTGGTCAGTTTAGACCGGAATGGGGTGGTCAACATGACCGGAATATAGACCTAAAAACTGGTCCTGATAAAAAAGATATTATTTAACTTTAGTAGAGATGACACTAGAAGAAATTAGAAGTATAGAGTTTCATGATCAATCACTTGATGCTTTTGAATTTGATTTTTTGAATAAGAAAATCAAATTTGTATTGAGTTTGTACAATGAAATTTCAAATGATTATGATGGGTTTTCTATTCTTTTTGAGGGTGTTAGTGACTTAAAGTTTGATGACTTTGTCGTCTCCGATTTAAGAGATTTGACAATAGCAGAGTTAAATCTAGAATCAGTAGAGAGTAGTCATTTTTGCCAGGCCCTCTTTTTAGAAGATTTGTCAGGAGATGCATTCAATTTAAGATTTTCCTTTGATAAGATTAAAGGTGTTTATCTTGGGGGTAGTGTGCCCGCTGCACATTCCACATGATTCCACAACAAACGTGTTCGGAGATCTTTCCAACAACGAATTATAGAGCTAATGAAAGCACCACACTGTACGGCACCATTTGAGTATTTCGTTTTAGATGCAAAAGTATGCGGTACAGATGGGCGCACGGGCAAAACATCTGTATTATTGTTTTTCATGACATGTACACCACCCAAACAGGCAGGAGTGTACTAACCAAATTTTTACGTCACATCTGCAACAAGTACAATTATGAAGGTGTTAAACTTGGTAATAAAATAAGTGGTAAAAAATGGAAAGATGCAATCAATGGATGGATCCCAATGATAAGAGATAATTATCAACGATGAAGTTATGTTTAGAATACTATTTTTAACGATATGTTTGGGTTTAATGGCAGCGTGTAATGATGAAGATGTTTCTGATCGTTGCATTAGGTTTGAGAACAAACAAAAAGATTATGAAGAATTAGTTATTGCTATTAAAACTCAATTAAAAGGAAAGTCATTATCTAATACAGAAGTAATTCAACACGGATTTTATAGAAATAAAAAACTATATTCATCACTACAGGGGTACTTTTCTAAGCTGGAAATAGATAAAATTGTCGTTTTAAGCGATAATGAAAGTATGATTGTTAGTATATCAATCCATTTTGCAGAAACTTTCCATCAAGGAGAATCCTACTTAATATATTATATCGATGAAAGAGAAGAGGGAGAATATAGCTCATCTGAATATAAAACCTGTTCGTGTACTCCAAATTGGGTAGCTGTATATGAAGAATGGTGATGTGGTGAGTTACAATGATTGGAGATTCCAGTATCACTGACCATGTTGTTTCGGTTTTCATTGACCACTCATAAAAACGGCTACAACCCAATAGAGAAGTGTGATGACACAAAATTAACAGGTGGTCAGTTTAGACTGGAATGGGGTGGTCAACATGATCGGAATATACAGAATGTGCTTGATATTGCTTTTGGAGTAGTTGGATTTATGGGAGTACCTGGAGCTATAGTATCGGGTGCATATAGCTTTGTGACAAAACCATTGGGACAATTTTATATCAAAAAGCAGTAGAAGGAGGATGTTCGTTTGATACGCATGGAATGGTGACCGTGGAATAAAAATGAAGTAATCTAGTTTGAAAATGGTAAGAGTTCGAAAATTTTTTTTAAATAAGTTAAGTTTGTTTTACATTGAAAATTTTGACGAGAAGGACGTTCCTCATATTTTTTCGATACTCCTACTTTCATTCTTTGATTATCTATTGTTTTTTGGTGTTTGCGTTTGGTTAACATCTTCAATTGAAAAATGGATTGTTTATGGGATGTTAGTATTATTTCCTGTATTCAATTATTTGATTTGGAAATCAGAAGTTAAAGAAAAAAAAGTAAGTCTTATTTGGTTTGGAATTTACATCGGTATTTCATTATTATCATTTATATCGTCGATGCTTTACGGTAGGTATATCTATACGAATGGGTAGTGTTTCAGGGTAGTTGATGAAGATTTAATTTTGATTTAAAGACTTTGACTGAACATTACGGAATACATTGACCACCTGCTGATTTGTTTAGACGGTAGTGTTTTATTGAATTACAGGAGTTTTCATTGACCACTCATAACAACGGCTACAACCCAATAGAGAAGTGTGATGACACAAAATTAACAGGTGGTCAATGTATTCCGGAATGGGGTAGTCAACATGACCGGAATATACATTGATATCATTAATAAATTATAGTTATGAATTTTTTTGCTAAATATAATCGTTTTGTCCTTGGAGTTTTTATTGTGTTTTTAAGTTACGTATTTTCATCATGTGCGCAAAGTGTAGATGCGGATCAAAAACAAGACACTACAACTTCTGGTCAATCTTTTCGTTCTACAAAACCAGTAGAGGTAGAACAACCAACAACAACAACTCATATTGTTAAAGATGATGCTTCATTATATTTCCGTATAGAAGTTTCTTCAGATAGTCTTAAATTAATACTTGACAGTAACACTTCATTTATTGAAATTAGTGAGCTAAGTAATTATATTAAGAAAAATGACATTGTAAATACAAACAAAAAAACTTGTTTGGTGAGAACTGCAACGGGAACTACTGAAAACATGAAAGCGGTCATGAAAATTTTATATGATAACAATATTAAATCTATTGAATATAAACCTTGATTGGAGATTCCAGTATCACTGACCATCCACCGAACGCTACAAGCGTGCTGATATGGACGAGCAACGCAACCTGCTGAACCAGTCCCATCTGTTACAAAATTTTAGTTAAATAATTTGTTTATATGTACCTAATTAGATACATTTGTGTTGTAAGAAAAATATGGCACCATTACTTGAAAATAAAAACGGGGTTCGCATTGAGATTTATGGAAGGGAACATTTGCCCGTTCACATACATGCCAAGTACGGTGAGTATGAAGCATTGGTAAATATTAGAACGGGTGAAGTATTTGAAGGTAGCTTACCTTCCAAGAAATTACGAATAGTTCAAGATTGGCTTGACGAGGGTAATAGACGTGAGCTTATAGAAAAAAACTTCTACGAACTCAATCCAAGACTGGCACTAAAAGAAGTTGAGCCTGAAGTTGAGCAAGATGAAACAAAAGAGAATGACAATTAATACAAGAGATATGAGCAATCGATTTAGAGGACTTCCAAAGATTTTAAAGATCAACGAAGTTGATAGCAAGAATCTTCGCTTGTCGGTATTGTTTAGCAATTCCGAGCATAGAATCTTGGATTTTAAGAAAATACTAAAAGATCAATGGCAAGTTGAACCATCTGATCCTGAACATATCTTGCTTGATCCCAAGGAATTCAAGAAAGTTAAGCTGAGTAATAATACGCTGTCATGGGATAATGTAATGATGTACATGACTGGTGAAGATGGGAACTTAATGGGAACTGCTTTTGATGTTGGTGCGGATGTACTTTATAAATTGAGTGTACCAGACGAGGAACGAAGTCATTCAATTGGTGAGCTATTTCGCAAATGGCGTATGGAAGCAAAGCTAACCCAAGATCAGGTCGCCATACAATCCGGTACGTCAAGGACGTACATAACGAAGTTGGAGAACGGTACGCAAGACATTGAGCTTGATACATTGTTTAAGATTGTCGAGGGTGGTTTGGGTAAGCGTCTGAAGATTAGTGTAGAATAATAGCAATACTGAATACTGTTTAGCCTCAGATTTATCTGGGGCTTTTTTTATGCTCTGAATTATCGTTACGATGGTTCAGATAAGACTTGTCAAATAGATCAAAATATGTACATTCATGGTCGTGAAAATCTGGTCATCTACATATAGTTATGATGCAATTCTTGAGTCAAGAGTGGAGATTCCAGTATCACTGATCATGTTGTTCCGGTTTTCATTGACCACTCATAAAAACGGCTACAACCCAATAGAGAAGTGTGATGACACAAAATTAACAGGTGGTCAGTTTAGACCGGAATGGGGTGGTCAACATGACCGGAATATACACCCTTGAATAAGGAAATCAGAAAAGAATTCGATTTGTGTTTAAGTTATATAGCGAATAAAGAAAATGATCCGAAATGGTAGGTATGTCCTAACACCCGGTAGTATTCCATACTAACTAAGCAAAATGACTAATTCTAGACGAATTAAAGGAAATACTAAATAAGACAATAAGATGTTACGATTTTCTGTATTATTTGTGATCATCCTATTTGCATTTTGGGGTTGTTCGGACGAGAGTAGTTCTCAAACGGAGAATTCAAAAAACATGCAAGTTCATGGGGGTGAAAAAATAAAAAGAATTAAGCTTGATTGTCCGTCATTTATTGCCCGACCAACGGTTTGTTTCCGTGAGGAAATACCTGAATGGTCAACTTTTATCGTTGAACAATATGAGAACGGTAAGATTGTAAAAACGACGAAACAGGCACTTGGGGAAACAAGAAAAAGTGGAGCTTGGTATTACGGTATTTATCAGGACACTATAATGTCCAATAGAGTATATTTTATTCGTTTAATGGATGGAAATGACACCTTACTCTGTGGCAAACTTTCAAATGCGATCTTTGGTGTAGAAGGTGTATATCATGGTCATATATGCTCATTAAGATCTTATTCTATAAATGATTCTACTATAAATAAAGAGACTGCTAATATTTTTGAAATTTTGGATAGTAGGAGGTAGGTGGGGAATTGCGGAGCCATTGACAATTCCCATTCCGGAAAACGAAGTTGTTAAAGACAAATGCACCATTCAAGCACTTTTTCTCACCAATAAGTCAGTATGGATATATCAATATTGCAAGACCAAATATAAATTAAAAGACTTTTCAATATGAATAAATTGTATTCCCTATATGTGTTGACGGTAATGTTTTTGGTTGGAT
The DNA here is from genome assembly GCA_002243285.1 of Candidatus Fluviicola riflensis. Classification (GTDB taxonomy): domain Bacteria; phylum Bacteroidota; class Bacteroidia; order Flavobacteriales_D; family Crocinitomicaceae; genus Fluviicola; species Fluviicola riflensis. The sequence continues at coordinate 1,046,408 of CP022585.1, forward strand.
GTTCTCAAAATGAGAAAAATGAGAACGTGGATGGGTTTGATGGCATTTTGTACGAATATGATGGCCCCCTAGAGCCAAAAGTTTTAAAAGAGTATCCATGTCAAATAGATACTGCCGTAGTTGCATTTTTTATCAAGAAAGGAATTGACAAGAATAAATTAAAGATTAGTGTGCAGCATCCATTAGCAGTTCGTGAAAACAATCAGGCACATGTAGATACAAACTCTTTTATTGTTTACGTTAAAGTTCAGAAGAATCAAAAAAAGAATGAAGTATGGAGATTTGATTTCAATAAGTTTTTAGAAAATATTGGCCAAACACAATTAAAAGATGATGGGTGGTAAACAAAACTTTGAACGATTACTAATTGCATATGCGGATGCACAGAAGGCTCTTTATGAAGAGGGATTGCCCAAAAAAGAAAGGGATAAGCGCCTGCGTGCTGTTAATAATGCGACTAACGAAATGAAGCAGTTTTATGAAGGTGTGAGATTTACGGACGATTTAGTTGAAATAGAGGGTTTTATGCACCATGATAATAGATTTGTTCGTCTCGCTGCAGCTACGTACTCATTGATTTTTAATCCTGTTTTGGCAGAGCAAACTCTACAGGATTTAATGAAATCACCTAATTCAGATATTGTCGCTTTTAATGCTAAAATTACATTGGACATGTGGGGTAAGGGATTAATAAAATAGTAAATGATATCCACCAAGATTCAGTTAATCACTTCACATGAACCCTCCCAAGCTCACCAATAACACTCATATCTTCCACCAGATACGCCTCTACCGTCTTTTTCGCGTTGGACGTCACCAATACGCTAAACGGATTTCCGGTATAAACGCCGGTAAATACATCAATATGATTTTGCTTGATGGCTCCGCCGGTATCGCCGGCAAAGAAGTAGCCATCATGCGTAACTTTCTCGCCGTTCGGAAGTTCGATGGTTACGCCACGAGCAGCCGGAATATAAATCACGCTGCCATACGGAATCGTTTTCTGATCCACAGCAATAGTGCGGAACGGAACCAACCGGTAATTTTTAACACCGTCACCAAAACCCGATGAGACGGCCCAGCGTGTTTTCCCCCAACTTTCAACCGAGAGTTTGCTGCTCGCATATTTCTGACATTTCCGGCAATCAACAAAGACGGAATCACCTGTATCGGCGAAATTCACTACAAAAACATTCCCGGAGCTATCCGTAATAGAGGCAGTTCCTTCCAATGCCGCCATACAAAAATCGCAGGTATCGCCATAAAGCCCCAGCAGTTGATTGTTCTTGTCCACAAACGGAATCGTACCATTGCTGGTAAATTCATGGACATAATACTGTGTAGCCCAAATGATCAGCTTTTTTTCGGGAAGTTGAGCCGGAGCAGCATACGAAAAATCCGACTGAGATTGTGCATTCATTCCCGGAATCAGAAAAACCAAACTGACAGTAATTAAAAGAAGTGTTTTCATTTTTCCCGGAATTTCTGGTTTAGTTATAATACGTGTTGTCACCAACTGTTACAACTTCTGCGGATGGTATCGAAAAAATAAGATCGTTGGTTTTTCATCCTTGCCTTCATTCGAAATATAGACATCACCGTTTTCCAAGAAGGCAATTCCTTCGGGTTTGGTGAAAATATTCGGATTCAATCGTTGAATAGTTTTGATCTTGCCCTCCGGTGAAAACACAAATAAAGCACGATCTTTCGACGACAAAATATAAATGTCACCGGTAAGCGGGTGCAACGCCAATTCAGAAGGACGGAAAGAGAGGTCCGATTGTTTGTTCCATTTTCCGGAAAACGGATTTAAAGTGAGAACAGGGCGCTTTAACAACCGTTTTTGAGTCAAATCAAATGCATACACCAACCGGTCATTTGTTTTTGTGTGCGGCGATTTGTCCCGTGAAATAATCAATAACCGATTGTTTTTCTTGTCAAAGAATAAACCTTCGTTTTCAATAACAGGTAAATCAGGGTCGTACTTTTTCACAAGCATTCTGTCGATTCCTGGAGCATCTTCCTCTGATTGAATTTCAACCGTTTCCATTGGTTCTTCCAGTTCGAATAATGTTCCATCGCTTCTTAAAACATAGAAAACGGCTCCAACGCTACAAACACCTTCATAATCACCATCTTCACCAAAAGATTGCTGAAATACAATTTCCTGGCTTTCAGTATCGAATTGAAATAAAATACCGTTTTCGTCTTGCACACAAAAGATCTGATGGTCATTTCCAATGGTCATTCCGGAAATTTCACGTAAGGTATCGGGCAAGACAATCGTTTCATCCGGTTCGTTGAAATCATACCCCAATGAAACGTCACGCTTGTTTAAAAATATAGACGCTGCAATAAGCACCGCAAATAAAAGGATTCCCAATCCGATAAAAAAATGCTGTCTTTTCATGGAATTAGAGTCGCCTTAATCATTACGAACCAGTTCATGCATGGTTTCTACCAATCGCTGCGTTAATTCGCGCCGGCTATACCGAGCTATTTCAGACTCATTGCGTTGAGCCACTGTTCCATGAAAATAATCGAGCAGGTTTTGTTCCAATTGCTGTTCGTCATCAAATCCGCTGATTAATCCGGAACCGGTAGCATGAATGATCGCTGCCAAATCACCGTCGGGCGGACCGATAGCTACAATCGGACAACCGGATGACATGTATTCAAAAAACTTACCCGTCAAAATTCCTTTCGCGTTGCGGGTATTGTTCACTAACAACAAAAGCACATGTGAGCGCTGTTGCTCCAAAATGACTTCATCGTGTGGCAGGTAATCGATTTTTCGCACAAACGAAGTGAGGCCGAAGCGTTCAATTTGTTCATTCACATAAAAATCAACTTTTCCGACTAATTTGATTTCCAGTCGATCACGGAAAGCTTCGTTTTTTGAAATCAAGGCTGAAAGTACTTTCCATAAAACCTCAGGATTACGGTCTTTTACCAACGTTCCAATATGGGCAATGCTGAATTTTTCGTCTTTCTGAACCGGTTCAACAGAAACATCGTCTACATCATAACCATTCGAAATAACCGAGCATTTTTCAGGATTTCCACCTGGAATTTGTTGCAACATTGCTTTGAATTCCTTGTTCATTTCTTCGCCCACACTTATCACTGAATCGGCAAATCTCAAAACGTTCTTTTCCATGCGATGATGCTTTTTGTCAGCCCATTTTGACAGCATCAACTGATCGTAAAAATCAATATTTGTCCATGGATCCCGAAAATCGGCAATCCATTTAAGCGACGGATTTTTCTTTTTCACTCCCAAAGCAATCATGTGCATCGTATGCGGCGGACCACTGCTGATAATCACATCAACGGGATGAGAAACAAGGTAGTCATTGAGGTATTGGATGCTTGGTTTGATCCAGAATTTCCGGGCGTCGGGAATGAAAAAATTACCACGAATCCAAATACTCAGTTTATCCTTAAATCCTTGTTTTTTGTTCTCATTCAAAAAACCGGCATTGATTTTTTCGCCTTTTTTCTTTCCGCTGAAACGTTTGTAAATCTTGTACGGTTCCCAAATTGGTTGTTTCAGGATCACGGTACCTTCCGGAATGTCTTTTGCCAAACTGTCGTCGATCACCGGCATTTCACCATCTTCAACCGTATAAACAATGGGTTCCCAACCGAATTGACGCAGGTACTTTACAAATTTCAACCAACGCTGCACACCGGCTCCACCACTCGGAGGCCAATAATACGTCAGAATCAGGACTTTTTTCATCATCGCAAAGCTAGTAAAACTTCGGTAAAACTCTTTTGAGTAGTGTTTTGAATACAACGATCATTGTGTGTTCGGTTTTCTCTATGGAAGAATTAGGGTTTTTAGTGGAATAATGGTGAATCCTATTATTTTCAAGGGCAAAGCCGTTTCTAACGGTTAAAAACGGTTATTTAAAAACTTGATTTTCTTCGATATTTTGCTTTAAACAATGAGGCTCTTGTACTGAGTGGGTGAAAAATCAATCACAGATTAGGAAATGTTCAATCGCAGATCGTCCCCTTGTGCTCGGAATGCTCGTACAGATTCTCCAATTCTTCCAATTCTTTCAACAATTCAGCTGAAGGTGGTGTATTGGTGAGTGTTGATAAATCGGGTTGACCGGCGTCGACCCAGGCAGTGTACCAGATACTTCCTACGGCAATAATAGCTTCTCGCATGCGGCGTTCAACCATTCCGTTCATGCGTTTGGAATATTCATCACAGAATGCCTTCGAGTAAACCTGGATCACCGTTTGACCACGCTGCTCGTAACTGTATTTCTGATCGGTCGGAAATTCTGCCGTGAGTTCTTTTTCCATCCGCAAAACCGAATCAACGGCAGCGTTTGAAGCCTCTACGGCATCCCAGGCCAAATCAAGCACGCTCGTCACATATTTGCACTTGCCCACAAAATAATCGTACTCTTCGGAGTTCAATTCGACGATCCGGCTTTCCCATAAACCATGAATGCCACGCTGTCCGGTTAACTGACCATTATAATTTTCAGTTGTATGCAGCGGAACATGCGCATCACCGATGTAATGACCGATATCAGAAGCGTTTTTCAGGATCAGATCAACGTTTTTCGATTCAAACGCCTTTTGCAAACGCATCTTCATCACGTTGATGTGCCATGGAACAATACCATAAGCTTGCAAGGTGTCTTCGGTGAATTTTTCGACCGCATCGTACCATTTTCGGGGAACAATCTCAAACGGGTTCAGGCTGTCTTTTTGATAATGATCAATATCGATGTAATGGCGTTGTGCTTCGCCTTCTACGGCATAACGACGTTTATCCGGATCAACGGCATGTTCGGTAATGTATTCGATGTGTTCCTTGAAAAAACCGAACATTTCGGGTGGTAATGTAAAAACCGCCACGCGATTGATGCGTTTATGACCGAAAAATCCCCAAAGAGCGGGTGGAGTATGTTTTGTAACCGGAAGTGGTTTCGCCTCTAAAACGAAGGGCAGAACCAATAAGCCAACAAGAAGGCTGTGCTTAAATATCGAAAAGTTGAACCAATTTGCCATTTTTCAGAATCGGAATCACGCATGTTTGATTGGGTGTCAAACAATACTTGATGTCTTCGTTGAGGTTCAGGTTTTTCAGCCTGCGTCTGTGTGAACTCGATTTCAGGTACCCCAAGTAATTGTCCTTGGCAGAAAGATACAAATATTTTGCAGCAATGGATGAATCTTCCTCCGAAACAAAGTTCCCCGTATTGATGAGGTATTCCGAAATAGCTCCGGCGCAAATTGTGTCTTCTAAATTGAATTTATCCTGCCAGCCGGAACACAAACACAACACGTTTTTATTTTGTTTTGATAACCATTCTGACAGCGCGTCAAGGTTCAGAAACGATCCTACAACTACAATTTCAGCATCTTTGGCTACGTCTAATGATTTGGTACCATTAGTGGTTGTCAATACCACTTCTTTTCCACGGAATTCTTCACGCATGTAGCTGAAAGGCGAATTTCCGAAGTCGAATCCTTCAACGATCTGGCCTTTTCGTTCGGCTCCTGCCAGGTATCCCTTTTGCTTGTATTCCCAAGCTTCTTCAACGGTTGGAACCGGAATAATGGATAAAATACCGTTGTCAAAAGCAGCACAAATAGCCGAAGTGGCACGCAAAACGTCAATCACCACTACGATCTCGTATTCATCTTTGTAATAATCGTATTCGCCCGGTGTAAAACACACCTCTACATGTTTTCGTGTATCCATAAGTGGGTGCGAAAGTACGAAAAAGATCGCTGAATGCGTTTCACTCGACGGGTACGAATTTTAGCACCGGCCACAAGTGTTCTAGTCAATCGGAGTGATCTTCCGGAAAATTTTAGCATCTGCAACAAAAGTCCCGAAAGGCAGCAAAGAAGCAAGATATGCCCAAAACTGATTTTTGAGCGACAACTTATATTCACGGGAAACCATGAATACCAGCAAAACGTAGATGATAAACAATAAACCGTGCGCCATACCAACCACCTGGTTGGGCCAGTTGATGTGCCAAACGTATTTCAAAGGCATGGTGAGTGCGAAAAGTAAAAACGAACAGCCTTCCATAAAGCCGAACAACCGCAATGCGTTGAGTGTGTTGGAGAAATTCATCGATTCAAGATTACGGTGCAAAAATACGCATCGAAACCGAGAGCCGGGTTGAATTGATAATTTGATTTTATTGAATCTATAATTATAAAAAGCTCCATTAAAGGTCAGACCCTATCTGAACTTAAGTTACCAAATCACTTTGATTTGAAGGGAAATCCTAAAAATGTACATGGATCTAAGATGGCGCTTTGGTGAACAAGATTGGGTACCTGTGCGGTAAATGACGTTCATTTTTCCGCCTGTTTGAGGAGGAACGACGAGTTTAAGGAAGAGAAAATAATGTTTTCGAAGACCAAGCGTCAGCGCTGGGAATACGTCATGCCCCGCTAACAGGTCAATCGGTTTACCGCGCCTAGCCTTTTCTTCAAAAGCTTAGCTTTTTCTCTATTTGCGCAATGGGAAAAAGTAAAAAGGAATATAGACTACGTTATGAAATTTACTTTATATGTCGTTCCCGAGGCGACTCTGCCAACCCCAACTGATGCCATTTCCTCCTGATCGTAAGCGGTTTCCAATGCTTGGAACGCCTGTTCAGAAAGGCATATCCCCAAAGCGCGCTGAAAAAATACACGTTGATTTTCAGGATTAGCCATACATGTTGCGTGAGATTAGTGCTCGTAAACACCAGTAATACCAACGTAGTGATAACAAACAGGGTCGTTACCGACAACAATGTTTCGTGAAATAACACCAGGCTTGTCGCCGCAAAAACCAATGCCAGAAACGGCAGGAGCAATTTGAGGTATTTGTAAATCAGGAGCCGGATTCGCGTTTTCAGCGGAATCTTTCCAATGAGTGAGTAGTTGTTGAATAAGAAAATCAACAATCCACGTGCGAGCCGCTCGATCCGTTCGCGATGATAATAATGCGGAAAAGGAATGTCATACAACACAGCATTTTCTTCCTGAATCAATCTTTTTTTCTGGCCCAGAGTTGATACCGCGACAAAAAAATCATCAAACAACAGATGTTCGGGAATGGCCCTAAAAGCATCTTTCCGCTGGGCATACAACGCACCGTAAAGATTGAAGGTGGAACCGGCTTTGCTGTCGCATTTCGCCAGGAACAAGTACAATCGTCTGAAAAAAGTCGGGCGTTCACGCGTATCTAAAATGGTACAGGTAACCGTTCCCACACGCTCATCGTTCAGGTTGGCAACCAATTCTTTCACAGAACCGGGTTTCATATACTGGCGACAATCCGAAAAAACCAGGTAATCGTGTTTCGCAAGCGGCACAGCTTTGTTCAGCGCTTCGATCTTGGTAATGCGGGTTTCAAACAAAACGGTCACTTCCGGTCGGTGCGCAAACGATTGTAAAATAGAATTACTTCGGTCTGTGGAACCAGTCGAGACAACAATGATTTCCGATCCGGCGATCCATTCATCCGGAGCTAAAAGCGTTTCCAGTTTTTCCCGTAAATAACGTTCTTCGTTATAGCACGCAATGATAATACTCACGGGCGGTTGGAACGTAGCGTCTTTTTTTACCGGATTGGGTAACAATACCGAACGGAAATAGCTGGACAGCGGATATGCAAGCAATAGAGCGATTAACAGGCCCGAGCTGCAAAATAAGATGGTGGTTAAAAGAGTGATCACAGGCTAGAAAAGTGTTAAGTTTCGTTGAATTCGAAGAAAGCAGCTTTTCAATTGAGCGATTAGCCGGTATCGGACAAGTGTCAGAAAATTTCCCTCCAGCATACGTTTCAATTCACGTGCAGATGTCGTGCTTTTGACATTCCAGCGTTTTAAAACCGTAGAATTACCAGAGCACTCATTGAATCCGAATTGCGTGGAAACACATTGGGTATAACCCGTTTCAAGTACCAGTTTCAAAACATCCTGTGTGAAATCACCGTAAGGAAAGGAAAATAACCCGACCGGATTTTCAAGTTCTTTCTCAAGAACCTCTTTTGATGCCTGCAGTTCATGCTGCACTTCATCGCGGGTCAATTTGCTCATCCGCCGGTGCGTTAAACCGTGCGATCCGATCATATGACCTTCCTTATTCAATAAATGGATTTCTTCCCAACTCACGTAGCCTTCTTTATTGATGTGATGCACGACCGGGAAAAAGGTTGCAGAAAAACCGAACTTTTTTAAGAGTGGCAACGCGATTTCTACATCTGATCGATGGCCGTCATCAAAGGTTATCGCTACGCAGAGCCCTGAAATACTGGTATTAGATAGTTCCGATAAATCAATAACAGGAATGTTTAAATCGTGTATTAATTGAAAATGTTTCAGTAAGTCCGATTCCTGAATAGTGAAAGAGCGGTAACGCGGATCGATGAACTCATTTTCGCGGGTGATGCGGTGGTAATTGAGTATGAGTAAAGATGCCATACAACAAAGGTATTCGATTTAAGAGTCTGTTTAAAATTATGGAGCCATTTTGAGTGAAAGATGAAATCTAACTTCTGTAAAAGAACTGTTGACTCCCGAAAAACAAGGTGGTTTGTCTCTGAATAAGGTTGTTTGTCACTGTATTAAGTCGTTCGTGTCATTTTTCGTTGTCTGCAAATGCACTCTTTTATTTTTGGTAGTGAACAACTAAAATTATTCATTGATAAACAAATGAAGATCAAATGAAAGAACCGGCTGGCGGCGATATTAAATCAAGTATTTACCTATAACTACCCAAGATCAAACGGATTACCCGTGTCGGCGTAAATCTGTTAATAGTTAAAAAGCCGTTGTTCCGTAATATCCGGAGCAACAGCTTTTTTGTTCGTAAGCAAAATAAAAGCTTACTGTTTACAAATCATAGTGGTTGTGTTGTTTGAAAAAGTGATGGTGTAAATACCTGCTTGAACAGCGCTCAAATCGATGAATGAGGCTCCGTTTAATTCTCGATGAATTAGTTTTCCGTCGGTTGATCGAACCTCGAATGACATGTTCTCAGCTCCTTTTAATGTAATGAAACCGGTAGTCGGATTTGGGAATAATTGAACTGAAACCAGCTCGTTTTGCTCAACACTTAAAGTGGATAAACACGCATACCCCTGGGTATTGTAGAATGTTTGTACCGAGTCAGCCACAGAAATAAGATGGGTAACACTTCCAAAAAGATCGTTGGTAGAATTGTTGGCGTAGACCACTGCTAAATCTAAACAAAAGGAGGTGTTTGGACGGAATATCCCGTCGTTTAAGCCTGTGTTAAAACCAACAACAGATCGCACATCTCCGGATGGAAGCCCTTCTGTATATTGATTCCAACCATTAACGCCTTCTTCGTTGTACATATAGGTAGTGATCTGGTTGTTTTCGTCGTAAAAAGGGGTTCCAAAATTATCTTTTCCTGAAAGCAGGTGGTAGTATTGGGATGGTGTGAGTGAATTCTGTCCGCCTGTTAGTGGCACATGACTTGCCAATCCGGTATTTAATGCAACAATTCCAACTGCCGGGGGATACTCGCCATAACCGATTTGTCCGGCGAAAGGTTCATCATTCATATCCCCATTGTATACGTAGGCAAGATTACTCTGTGGGGCGGTTCCGTAATAATCGTCCTGTGGGTTTCCCAAATCGAAATCAACAGTTGAGCCCGGTTTGAAGTTATATAACGTTTGTGTTCCGCGATTGTACCAGCGCGAGTGGATGAATGTCGTATTGTCAATAGCAGGGTCAGCAGATGTGTATTGGTAAAAAAGAATGTGGAGTTCTAAACCAATTGTTTCTGCACCGGATGAATGAACGTCGGCATGATCGTTTAAAATGCATAAAATAGCTTTGTCTCCACGTATTATCGGATATTCTCCTGTTTCGGGCTCGTAAAGATGGTCTCCATCCAAATCGCTAAAAGGCGCAAGAATTTGAGATTCGCCATTAGCTGTGTTTCCATTAGCCGGCCAATTGCTGATTGCTGTTGGAATGACATAACCTGAATCGTTCCAATGAGCGATATGATCATTAATAGTTGTTTGCTCAATTGCCCATAGGGATTCAGAAAAACGGCTCACATAGGCTGGAGTTTGATAATTTTGAACATCTGTGGCATAAGGCCCGGGGAAAAAATCAGATGATGCATAGTCACTTAGCGCTGCTTTTAGTTGATTATTTACATCTGTTCCACCACCCATTAAATTCATAAAATAAATGGCGTTTTTTCCGGAGTTTTTTGGGATTTCGTACCCGGAAGTCTGGTCTCCGTAGTCATTAAAAAAAGTTCCGTTATTATTAACAACTGCGGAGGCATTGTTGAATGAAATGTTATCGAAGAAGACAGTTTGCTGAGAAAAAGAGTGCAAACCTGCAAATAACAAGGGTAAGATAAGTAAAATGCGTTTCATAACGTTTGAGTTTAATTGTTATGAAATACAAAAACGAAGTTGGGCTGAACACCGTTGGAAAACAGCCTGTTTTTTGACTAAAGGGTGCTTTACAACAACTCAACAACCGGAAATAGCTATTGACGGTAGTAGGTCAGTCCCTGAATTTTCATCACCCATTGTCCGGTCGAATCCTGGTATGGTTCTTTATCGATTGAAAGGCTTGAAGACGACGACGAACCAATTTTGAGGCGTGTTCTGTCGGTATTCACAACAGCTCTTCCGCCTTGCTGCGAAATGCATTCACACAATCGTTCACCACACTCATCTGTGCAGGTATTGTTGAATAATCCGTCGCGTTTTTCGATCACAATTTCACTGCGTACTGTCAGGTTGATGGTTGAATCTTCAATCACCGCCGTGCGCCATGTACCAATGAAATCCGGATTGTATTTCGATAGTTTTTTGTTGCAAGCCGATTGCGAAAAAAGCAAAAGCACTGCAAAACAAGTGAAGAAGGAATACTGTATGTAAAATCTGTTGTTCATCGATGTGTCGTTCGGTTAAAGGTACATTTTAATTTGTTAACCCCATCCTCCTAAGGCGAGCACTGCTGGGCACAATAGACCACATAGAACAACCTTGGTGAGTGTGCTCGTTATATTCCAATCTTATATTCTCTTATGTGTTCGATTGTGGTTAAAATAAGAGCAATAGTGGTAAGTATCACTTCCCTGTTTCCAGGATTCGCTTGATATTATTGAGGTTCAGCCTGAAAATAGATTGTACTTTATACGCCCCGAAAAATGTCTTGAATTCATCCCATAAACCCGGATCATGGTTAGCGAAAAAGAGCGTAAACGTAATTTCACAACGATTTTCAGAAATTTTCCGGAAGTGCTGTTCCGAGGCTAAACCATTTGCCTGCATCGGGAAATCGACCAGGTTGTAAGTGGTGAGTTGTCTGCGTTTGTTTGGTTCCACGAGTGTAATAAGTTCGTCCCAGCGTTGCCCTTTTTCGTCTTTATTGCAGAAACAACGTCTGATCGAGCCGGGAGTTCCGTCCGGTGTCCGAATGCTGTTCAGCGTAGTAATATGATCTACATATACCGACCATCGTTTGGCGTTGTCTGAATTTCCCAAAAACTTGAAAGCCGAATCGACCGGTACATCTACGACCACCGATTCTTTGATGAGCCTGTAAGAATAACCTTCATGTGAACGATAAGGACTGAAACAAATTGCCAGCAGCATCCCCGCTATAACAAGAGAAAAGAACCAAAGCAGGAATTTTCGAAGGCGCCTGAAACGTTTTTTTCGGGTCGGTTGTGTAGAGGTATTCATGCAATTCACAATTAATCACGTATCCCAAAAATAATGATTTTACGGTCACGGATACCTTGGGCGTACCAATGTAGGCTCGGGAAGCATCCCGAGCCGTAATATTGGGACGTCCAAAATAGGTATGGGAACATCTCATACCTATCACCACAGCCAAAAAATGCAAAAAGTGGGAATATTGTAACGTTCACGGATTGTTTGATAACACTTTCAGCGGCAATGCGTCGGAACTTTGTGGTTATTAACGTAAACAAAATGATGATGAGTCTGAAAAAGAGTAGTGCCAGCCTGTTTATGCTAATGGTTGGATGTAGCTTGTTTCTGATAGCGGGTTGCAAAAAGTACGATGAAGGTCCGTCAATTAGTTTCCGTTCACGTACCGAACGCGTTGCCAATACCTGGACAGTCGACAATTACAAAGTAAACGGCACAGATTTGACTTCATTAATAAGTGGTTACACTGAAACGTTTACTAAAAGTGGTGGATATTCCTACAATTGGGGTTCTGAAAGCGGAACCGGTACATGGAGATTCCAAAACAATGATGAAGAAATCGAGTTGACAGGAATCGAAAACCAAAATAATCACCGGCTTTATATTCTAAAACTGGAAGAAAAAGAGTTCTGGTATTATTACCTCGAAGATGGGGATCGTCATGAGTTTCACATGATCGAAAACTAATTACCTGATCCGATTAGGTAATCTTTGAAAAAAGAAGCAAAGTCGATGTTACCACCATCGACTTTGTTTAATATCGGGTTGCTTTTGTTCATCGACTAGTCGATGAACATTTTTGTTTCCCACAGATGGACAGATTCTAGCTCGGCTAACGCCCTCGCTTGGTTGTACAGTGCAAAGGATCGTCAAATTCTATTTTTATTCAATGGCGCTGCCGTTAGGAGCGCAAAAAAATCTGCGAATCTGTGGTAGAAAAATGGAGGAAAACGAATCAACTTTTCTTCCTCGCCTGCAGTTCAAACAATTCATCACGTAATCGTGCCGCTTCAATAAAATCAAGGTCTTTGGCCGCTTTTTCCATCTGTTTGCGCCTGGCTGTAATGGCTTTTTCCAATTCCTCCGGACTATGAAAAACCATCGGTGGTTCATGCATCATCAACTGACTTTCGGCATAATCTGCTTTTTGCTGACGCATATTCGGATCGCCATCCGCCACTTTGGTTGAGCGCATGATTTTTTCTTTCGATTTATTCAATGCCGTCGGCACCAATCCGTGTTCTTCGTTGTAAGCAATCTGCATCTTGCGCCGGCGTTCGGTTTCCGAGATGGTCCGTGCCATCGAATCGGTCATTTTATCGGCGTACATGATCACGCGTCCGTTCACATTCCGGGCCGCGCGGCCTACCGTTTGCACCAACGAGCGTTCGTTGCGCAGGAAACCTTCTTTGTCCGCATCAATAATCGCTACCAAGCTCACTTCAGGTAAATCCAATCCTTCGCGCAGCAGGTTCACACCGATCAGCACGTCAAATTCACCCAAACGCAGCTGACGCAAAATCTCAACGCGTTCAATGGTATCCACTTCCGAGTGAATGTAACGACAGGGAATACCCAATTTGTCAAGGTATTTCTGCAATTCTTCGGCCATTCTTTTGGTAAGCGTGGTGACCAACGTTCGTTCATCCAATTCGCGGCGGATCTGAATTTCCTCGATTAAATCGTCAATCTGATTTTCACTCGGTCGCACTTCAATAATCGGGTCCAGCAAGCCGGTCGGGCGAATCAGTTGTTCCACAACCACACCTTCCGAATGCTCCAATTCGTAATCGGCTGGTGTCGCCGAAACATACACAATCTGGTTGACGATCTGTTCAAATTCTTCAAACTTCAACGGACGGTTATCCATAGCAGCTTGTAAGCGAAAACCGTATTCTACCAGGTTGATTTTCCGGGAACGGTCGCCACCATACATCGCGCGGATTTGCGGCAAAGTCACATGGCTTTCATCAACGATCATCAAAAAATCGTCCGGGAAATAATCCAACAAACAGAACGGCCGTGTTCCCGGATCGCGCTGATCAAAATACCGTGAATAGTTTTCTATTCCCGAGCAATAACCCAGTTCACGCATCATTTCCAGGTCGTAGGAAACCCGCTCTTCCAAACGTTTGGCTTCCATTATTTTGCGTTCCTGCCTGAAGTTTTCAACCTGGATCGCCATGTCCTCACCGATTTGGTCTATAGCTCTCCTGGTAGTCGCCGGACTGGAAACAAAGATATTCGCCGGATAAATATTAATTTCCGGGTAACGATCTATTTCCGCATTGTTTTCCGGATCAATCGCACGGATGGTTTCAATTTCATCACCCCAAAACTCGACGCGCAACGCATAATCGGCATATGCCAGGTAAATATCAATCGTATCGCCCTTTACGCGGAAAGTCCCGCGCTTAAAATCCAGTTCAGTACGCGAATACAGGTTTTCTACCAAACGCAGCAAAAACTGGTTCCGCGAAACCCGTTGTCCGACTTCAATCGATATAATGGAATTGGCAAATTCATTCGGATTTCCGATACCATAAATACACGAAACGGAAGACACCACAATCACATCTTTTCTTCCCGAAAGCAATGCTGAAGTGGCTGAAAGCCGCAATTTTTCCAACTCCTCGTTGATCGCCAAATCTTTTTCGATAAACGTATCCGTCACCGGTAAATAAGCTTCGGGTTGGTAATAGTCGTAATAACTCACAAAATATTCTACCGAATTTTCAGGAAAAAACTGCTTGAATTCACCATACAACTGAGCGGCCAGTGTTTTGTTATGCGAAAGAATCAGCGTTGGTTTACCGGTATCGCGAATCACATTGGCCATTGTAAAAGTTTTACCGCTACCGGTTACTCCAAGCAGTGTCTGGTGCTTCACTCCGCTATTGATTCCTTCAACGAGTTGTTTGATCGCAGTCGGTTGATCGCCGGTCGGCTGAAAATCTGAAATAAGTTGAAAATCCATGGGAAAATGTTGTATACAAATTTACTAATAAAACCAGTTGGTAATGCTTCAATTTTCAACACAACGCTGAAGCTTCGGCGAAAGCGTTGTGCCTTTGTGATGAGAAAAAATGGACTTGTCATTATCCCAAATATGCCAATTAGAAACCCGAATAAGCCATTCACACATCAACAGCGGTTTTTATTTCGCTGAACGATTTTGTCGTTGTAGATTTGCCATGCTACTAAGCAGAATAATTAGATAAACTCAATAGCTGAAAAGTTCAGTTAACGGAATAAACTACTTATCCCACAAACAACCCAACAAACTCTACGGTTAGTCTTTAGCGGACTAGCCGTTTTTTGTTTATCAATGTAACCTCCAAACAGTCAAATTCAAGAAACTCTCCAACTGGGGAAACTCTCCAACTCAAACTTACTATATTTGCATTCTATTTGAAATTATGCTCGTTTACATTGTTTTTCTGCTCTTCGTTTTTTCTTTGTTAGCGCTCGATTTGGGTGTTTTTCATAAGTCGCAGAAAGAAGTGAGCATGAAGGAGTCGCTGGCATGGACGGCCGTTTGGGTTTCGCTGGCACTACTGTTTGGTGGAGTAGTGTACTGGATGTACGATACCAATTTCCTGAATGTCAACCCCATCAATCCTGAAACACATTCAATTACGGCTCCCGGCAAAGCCATGATCGATTTTTATACGGGTTATCTCATTGAAGAATCACTCAGTTTGGATAACATCTTTGTAATGGCCTTGATCTTTGCTTTTTTCCGTATTAAACCGCAGTATCAGCACAATATTCTTTTTTGGGGAATCCTGGGAGCAGTTGTTTTTCGACTGATCATGATCGTGCTTGGAACCGCGTTTGTAGCGCAATTCCACTGGGCGATGTATGTTTTTGGTGTAATCCTGCTTTATTCGGCCTTTAAAATGCTCAAGGAATCTGATGAAGAAAGCGATTTCAAAAAGAGCGTTGGCGTGCGTCTGTTAAGTAAAGTCATTCCAATCGATTGGGAACATCAGACAGGTGCTTATATCGTGCGGAAAGACGGCAAACGGGTAGCTACTATTTTGCTGGCTTGTTTGGTAGTAATCGAATTTACGGACATCGTATTCGCGGTCGATTCCATTCCGGCTATTTTTGCCGTCACCAAAGATCCGTTCATTGTCTTTACCTCCAATATCTTTGCAATTCTCGGCTTGCGAAGCTTGTATTTTTTCCTCTCGGGAATGTTGCACCGTTTCGAATACCTCAAGTATTCACTGGTGTTTGTATTGGCATTCATCGGTCTGAAAATGCTGGTCATGGATTGGATCGAAATCGAAAGCTGGGTTTCATTAACCGTAATCGGCGTGGCATTGACAGCGGGATTGTTGGTTTCTTTATCGAAGACTTCTGAAAAGCGGAAACATTAATAATGTTTAATTATGAATGCTTAATTTTTAATTGGAGCCCTCCTGAGTCTTTAAGCAACCCGTCCTGAACCTTTGAATTAGTATAACTTCATTGAACATTCAGCATCAAAAATCCGGCATCAAATATATCTAAAAATACTGCTGTCGCTTCGAGAACTGACTTTTACGATTACCAGAGTATTCGTTACCTGATCTTTACTCTTTCCCAAAAACTGTAGTTGCGGAGACCGCGTCATTCCCGGAAGCGAAGCAAAGAAAAAAGGCTGTTCCGTTGTGTTTTGTCAAAAGCGCTTGCGTTTCAGATCCTGATCTGCCACTTTTGACCTAAAAACACAGGAAGAGTCTTTTTTCGCGAGCGACTATGGAATGACGCAATGCATTTTTGCTTACTTTTTTTGCTATGGAAAAAAGTAAGAGAAAATTTTACCTTCGGTAAGGCTTCTTATACATCTTCCCATTCCGTTTACGATACTGTCGTTTCGAAAAAGGACTTTCGTAAATACTGCGGGCATAATTCAAACTAACCTCGTGTGAAGCATCCAATCTCGTGTGTGGAGAACCATTCGCGGTTTCGTAAGTGTAAACAATTCGCAATCCCTTTTCGAGGAACAAACCGGCTGAAAGAGCAACAGTATTATCGCTTCGGTAAGCGCCTCCAAACCAAAATAGCTGACTGACAAGGATATGTCCGTCGATTGACATGGAAATCGGTGAGCCCGAAACGCCTTTTACAAGAACACTTGGGTAAATAACAAAGTTGTCCTTAAACAAGCGGACTTTGTAACCAAGCGTTGAATAGAAATGGTTAAACGAAGTACTGTATTGCTGTTTCGCGTTGGCGTAAGCATTGTTGAAAAGATAAGGCATGGAAAAACCGAACAGGAAATTTCTGGATTGCAGCGACAATCCTGTTCCGAGGTTCAAACCGGCTTTTCGTGTGCGATTTAATGTCGGGTCCAGTTCCGGATCGAAATATACAAACTGGTTCTTCATCGAAATTTGCTGATAACCCACTTTTACACCAAGACCCAGGGCCAACTTGGATGTGATCCACAAATGGTAGGTGTAATTGGCGCCAATGTCCGTGATATTTACATTATTGACCTGATCCGAATAAATGGTTCCGCCAACTGCGTGGTTTTTTGTGAAACGGTAATGCCCGCTGGCAAATCCGGTAAACGGTGTATCGCCCATCGACATCCATTGCTTACGGGCCGAAACCAACGCTCCGTAACGGGTTTCAATATCCGCGAACCCGGGATTGATCACACCCTGGTTGAGCATGTATTGTGCATAGGTTGAACGCAACTGCGCCTGGGCAACTCCTGCAACTAAAAGAAGGCTTAAGGTAATTAGTATTCTCATCGTTTCAGGGTGATTTTGCCGTGCGCTTTTTTGTCGTTTCCGTTGTAAAATTCAAAGAAATAAACACCGTCACTCAATTTTTTTCCGCCTATCGGCCCTTGGTTACAGGTTCCGTCCCAATCGTTCAGGTACGGAGAAGACAAATACACTACTTCTCCCCAGCGATTAAACACTTTCAGGCTATTGTTGCTGTAATTTTCAACGTTAATAATGATGTACGTATCGTTGTGTCCGTCACCGTTGGGTGAAAAGAAATCGGCAAATACCAGATCGTCTACAATAAGTGTATCCGGCACCAAAGTTCTTGAGGCAATTAGTTTATGATCACGGCTCCTTATCAAAGAGTCAGGCTGTTTTATCCAGCTGATGAACACGATTGGCAGCACGAATAGTAAAATCAAACGCATGTTTCGAATTTTACGGCAAATTTGGCCATTTTATACTGTTTTACAGTGATTTTTGTGTTAAATCTTTTGCACAAAGAATGAACAGTTGTTCACGTTATTGGAATGGTAAGATTGGTTTAGTGTGTGGAAATAATTAAAAATCACGCTGAGGACCCACGCAGTGTAAAATTCAAAAGGAAAATGAAAAAGGAATCCAGGTAATCGATCAAATCATTTTCGTGGATTGTATCTTGTGAGCAAAGTTACATTGGCTCGAACGGGAATATGAATTGTTTCACAAGGAGTGAATTGTAGTTGTTTGGCGACAAAAATGCAATTTTCAAAAGGTTTTTAGCAGGCCTAATAATGATTGAAATTGATTAGTAGATTGTTGTATTGTTTTGTGTACTGGGTTAATCGGACTTTTAAAGTGTGTCAATCTACCAATATTCCTACCCTGTGATTTTCCCCACGGAACACAATCCCGGAAAGGCACCATTTTAAGGTCCGTTTTTAGCGTTAATTCCACTATAAATACTTTTTATCAATCATTTTAAGGAGATCGTGAATGCGATTGGTTATCAGTTATTTAAACAATTAGTTCTACCTTAAATTTAAGTATTAATAGATAAAAATTAATAACAACTTTGTCTATTTTAGATGAATTGTATTGGTATTGTAACGGTATATTTTTCTCCCGTGAAATAACGGGTTTTAATTGTATTGGTCGAATTGTTTATAGTACTTGGCTGAACATTTAAAACCATTATTCACATGAGACTAAAACAGTTATCAGTGGCTATATTGGGCATCGGGATGATGACAGTAGCCTGTCAGAAAGAAAACAAACTTTCTGAATTGAATCAGCAATCTTCTAAAATAGAGAAGGCGGAAGGAAATGATCCGATGGGGGAATTCTTTACCAAGAATCGAATGAAAAACACTCAGGTATTTCATCTAAATGCAGCCGATGGAGGTGAGTTTACAGGTGAGAAAGGTACCGTGGTTACTGTACAGGGTGGTGTTTTGCAAACGCTTGATGGAGCTATCTATGACGGGGATGTAGTCGCCACTTTATTAGAAGTTCGAAGCACGGCAGATGCTGCTCTTTTCGGTTTTCCAACTCAAACCGTTTGGAATGCGGCGACCATGACCGGCGGTGAGTTCCTGGAAACAGCGGGCTCATTGGAATTAAAAATGACAACATCGGATGGAGAACAATTAACGGCTCCCGGAAATGGTGTTACAATTGGAATTCCGATTGATCCGGCTGTTGGGTTTAATCCGGCAATGACACTCTGGGAAGGCGTACCTGCACCCGACCAACCGCGAACAAATGTTTGGAGAGAAGCGCAAGGTGGAAATTTTGAAGAAAACGGTCCACTGTATCTATTCAATTGGGAAGGACGCCCTCGATGCAACGTCGATAAATTGAACAATGGCTGTGGCGGACCGACAACGCCATTTAAAGTTGATTTACCGGGCGGATTTAACAATACCAACACGGAAATTTACATTGTGGCCCAAATTTGTGGTTCTACAGGCCCGAAAACCGTATTCAGCCTGGATGTATACAATCCATCACCGATTTGGTGGACGGAACACACTTCAGCTGGAATTGCAGTAGGTACAAACGTGGATTTTGTTGCAATTGCCAACATTGGCGGAACAACGTATTATAAAATTGAGAATGCTACCATTGTTCCAGGGCACTTCCAACACATGACAGGCATGACACCAATCAGCATGCCGGCGCTGACAGCTTTATTGAACGCATTGTAGGTATTTTATCAGTTGATTGGTTAAAGAGGTCATTCCGGAATCCGGGATGGCCTTTTTTTACGGAAATTGTTAGCTGAAATCAGCTTATAGCTTCCCAAGCAAATCGGCCTTCAATTGACTTTTTGTTGTTTCTTGGAGAGTAAGGCTGCGACTTTGCGTTGAATATTTGAAGCACATTGGTAATGTTTTAGCCGAAATTCCCGATCTTGCCTCGTAATTCCAAACAACATGTTCAAACTGGTTCCAAACCTCAAAAAGATCATTCTGCTATACGACCGCGAACAAAAAATGGCAGGTGAGTTTGCTGGAAAAGCGATTGAGGCGAGGTATTTGTGAACTTAATTCGTCCTCACAAACTTCCCGTCCCGAACAACATACGTTGTATTATTGACTTTCAACGTCGTACCTTCGGTATACGTATCAAGATCTTTATAAGACCTTCCGTTGAAGTGAACCGATCCTTTTGTCATGCGGGCCAGGTTCAGGAAGGCAGCTTCCAATGCGGCTGGTGGACCGCAAATGATCACATGAACCGGCTTGGTCACCTGTGATGCCAGCGAAAAATCCCACGGCTCGTTGTTGTCGTTGATCATGATGAGGTTTTCACACGACGGATAATCTTGCTGTGCTCTCAGCAAGCCTTGAATGTTGTTTTCATTGACATCGTAGCCATGACTTTCCTTTCTGGCGTCACGAAACCGTTGGGTAGCTTCTTCGTAAGTGGTTGGTACAAATGAATGCGTTCCGCGCAGCATATTGATTTCATGATCTTCGTTGTCGTTGAAAAGCACCACGCCCTGAATAGAGGAATCTCCTGCTTCAATGCGTGGTTTCAGCCATGCCAATGTCTGATCGTTGTATTTATCCATGCTTCCCGTTACGTCGCACACAAAGGCGGCATTTCTCCAGGGGTTGTCGGTGAGTGTTCTCGAAATAAATTCAGCTTGTGGAATCCGTGTTGCTTCTGCCTTTCGTTCTTCTTCCGTGCGCAAAGCTTTTTCCTTTTCCTCACGTGCCTGCAAAGCCTCTGCACGCAAAATCTGATCTTTCGCATGCTGGTCTGCCCGTTGGTCTAACGCTTTTGTATAATTATCAATCGCATCGCTGTAGCGCTTCTGATTAAAATAATAATCACCGGTCGCGATTAATTGATTGAAATCAGGTGCTTTGGCTTCTGAGGTTGGATTAAAAACCGTTGGGATCCGCACACTTGGAAAAGGAATGTTCGTTCTGCCAGTCGTTGGTACAGGAAGTCCTTCCCGCGGATTTTGCGCATAGCCGGAAGTGATAATCGCAAGGGTGAAAAAAGTAAAAAGTGCTTTCATATCGGGGAATGTTGTGTTATTTTATGGTAAGAATTTCCATGGAACCGTTGATCCATAAGTGCATATCGCTGTTGCTTTGCGTGCGTACAGCAGGTGGAAAAGTCTCCTGTAAAAGTGGAGTAGTGTAGGTTTCCGTGAAAAAACCGGTGGGCGGAATACCGGCAGAATTGTAAACAATCGCCGGGCCGGTAATATCCAGGAGAACAGTTCCTTTGAAATCGCGTTCGCTGTAAACGATCAGGCGGGTATTGGCAGGAATCGCAACGCCGTCAAGCTCAGTGAAATTGGAAAAAGTCAGTGCACGGTCCGTCCAGGCATATCGTCCGGCAACAACGAAGTCAGACCATGGATCATCTGAAAACGCTTTCGATGATTGTTCATCAACACGTTGGCCTGCAATCGGTAAACCGCTGAAATGAACTGTTTTCCAGCGCGCGAGTTCCAGGTTGGCTTTTGTGACCTGGTCTCGCGGGTATTGCTCGCCCGATTTCAGCGTGATGGCTTCGTTGTAACGTTCTATGGACGGTTGGTATTGTGAAAGCGCAAAAAGACTATCGCCCTTGTCGACTGCGAGCTGGTAAGGATCGCCGTTCAAACGTCCCTGAGCGGCAGTTGCCAATACAATTCTGTCTTTCGGATATTGCTCGTTTTTGTAAAGAAGCGCCTGCTGATATTGAGAAATGGCTTTTTCATATTGTTGCCGGTTGTAAAATGTATCGGCAAGCGTGATGAAATTCGTATACATGTAATCGCGTTCTTCTTCTTCACGTTCACGTTTTTGTGCTTCATTCGCCTGGCGAAGTCCGCGCCCCATTGAAGAAACCGTACTGAATACCTGGCCCATTCCTGGTTGTGCAACAGGAAGCTGGCCGTAAACGGTTTGCAAAGCAAAAAACACGAAAAATGGAAGTAAAAGCTGTTTCATATGCGTGCGTTAACGGATCAATCCAAACGCTTTATCTGCAAATGACATGCCAGTTTATCAAAACGAATTTGACAATCGCTATGAAAGCGTGGGAGTGGAATTGAATGTAGGGTTAACGATTCCGTTTGGAGGGCACAGGGAAGAGTGAGTTTTTATTGCTATGGCAGATATCCAAAAAGTAAGCTAGTTGATTTTGGTTAATTATTTCAACTAGTTTTTGCCATTATTTGTCTAATCTCTTTTATTGTTTCATGAATTGTTGAATCGTCCGTGATATCATTTTCAAGCTCTTCTAAAATCATTTCGATGTTTTTTTTATCTTTTGATTTGATCAGGAGTTCATTCAATTGTGAAATATGACTATTATCAACCCTGTTTATACACTCTCGAAGACTATTTATTGTTGGTACAATTCTATCCAAACGGCCACATTTTTTTAATAGAGATAGAGCTCTTAAAAAACTATAAGAAGCCATAAAAAAGTTCTTATCAAGAATTTGTGTTCTACCTTGTAGATACAATGTATTTGCATCAATTTCAATTAATGCCTTTTCCTGTTTGACTTCTAAATGCCCTATTTTCTCTTCATGCTTTTCTATAAGCTCATTAATTTGTAATTCATTATTTTCTTTAAGCTGAATCAACTTAGAGTCAAAATTCTCCTTGAGATTTTTGGAAAGTTCTTTTAGATCTTTTCTTTGGAAAAACTGAATAATTACAGGAAGGATTATACCCAATATAGAAATAACGATAATCAATTTGGTCCAAGCTGAATCATAAAACGAGTTAACTTCGGTCGCAATATTGTTTTGCGTGTCGAGTTTTATGGTTAACTCATTTAAACGGTGTTGGATATTGAGTGAATCAATGGTTTTTTGTAAACACGTGTTTTGGTTAACTAGTTGAGAAAAAGTATCTTTTATCATTGGAATAGAGCTAAGCGTTAAGTTGATAAAACTAATATAATAATTAACCAAAAATCAATTGGAGGACTAATTTGGAAATTGTTTTAAAAATCTACTTACCATAAAAGGAAGGGCTTTTCTTTCTGAGCGCCTATGTTATCTATTGTGATCTATGTGGTTAAATAAAGAGCAATGAATTTTACCTTGTTCATTTCCCCTTCAACGCCGGATGCAAGGTCTTAAAAATCACATCCCAGATCGAAGAATAAAACCCGAAATTGAAATCGGGATTCTTGTGGTGCAAATAATGAAATTCGGAGGTACACACATAGCTTTTTTTAGCCAGTTTCAACAAGGAGAGAGGAAGAATGGTGTGATGTAAATGTCCGATGGTTCCCCACAACGAATTGATCAGTAAATACATAGAAATCCCGATTGCTGAAAAAGGAATGAAACAGATCACCACCAGCATCATGAGGCCAAAACCAATAGATTCGATTGGATGCAACACAAATAAACTCAGCATATTGGTCGATTGATGTTCATGATGGCGCTCGTGCAATTTGTTGAATTGTCTTACAAAATGTACCGCGCGGTGAAAGACATACATCAGGAAATCCATGATCAGGGTGAGGAAAAGTAATTCCCCGATTACCCGCAGCCAATACTGGTTTTCTGACAGGGTAATGAATCCGTATTTCCAAAGTAAAACACCAAAAATAAACACCAACGTATTACACATTACGGTGATCAAACTCAGCACAACATCAGACCGAACAATCGGATGCTGGTCGCCCATTCGTCGTGAACCCGGCAAATTGCTCAATACCGTATACAGCCCCAGCGAACAAAAAAAGATGCCAAAATTAAGAATGAGTCCAAAAATAATGAGCTCAAAATAACTGGCATTCGTTAGTGTTTCCAGGATGGATTTCATGGACGGATTTGTTTGGGTAAAGGTAAGGTTCTTCGATGAAAGTTGGTCGACAGAGGGCGATGTAATCACTTGAATCGGGCAATTGACAAAACCAAAAAGGCTGTAGAGATTCTCCACAGCCTTTCAATTCTTCGAGTGAAAGTTTACTGAATATGTTTCGTGATTTCAAGAGACAATTCTACTACTCCCGTAACAGATTCCTGACAGGCGTCCGTATTGATTATGTTCGGGTACACCGTTTTGTTAATGATCTGGTCCTTCATCCATTGTTTGAGGGTCGGTTTCAGTGCCGGATTCGCCTTGGCTGCCAATTCCAGAATGGACGTTGTATTCACGGTGCTTTGGAAACCGCCGAGTGTTAGCTGCCAGCACAATTCAAACATGAAAGAGGATTGGTTGGCCTTGAAGCTTCGGTCGGAATTCCTTAGCTGGATAAGCTGAGACTGATTTTTGTCTCCTTCTTTTGTGTAAATCATTTTTTCCAGATCATTGGTATCGGAATACGAACCTTTCGTTTTGAAATAGGTGCTGTTCCAGATACCTTTTTCGGTTTCACTCTCCGTCGTACCGAATTCTCCGTTGTCAAAGAGACAGATTATATTGGCTGAATTGCTCAACAGGTCGCCGCAGGTTAGTTCGGTCAATTGGGTTGCTTTTCGTTTGATCAGCAGATTGCCCAATTCCAATTTAACCAACTCGATGAACTGTTGTTTTTGATTGTCGGTCAGGTCGTATTTATAACCTCCACCAGACCAACGCATGGCGTGAGTAAAGTTTAAAACGATTAACTCGTGCTTGTGTTCGGGCTTGCTCATGAAGGCACGAATTTGGGCAAAAACATCTTCCATCTTCGCTCCGATTGCTCCCTGAAGTTTTCCTGCAACGTTACTTGCATGGTAGGTGAAGAATGCTCCGTTATGAAGAGCTGGACGCAGATCGAATACCCGTATTCCCTGCATCAATTGCATTTGAATGTCAAAAATTTGTGTTTTGGTATTGCCCACCCAACCGAAAGCGGTCAATCCTGAATGCTCGTAAGTACCTGAATCGTGTGACCCGGGAATACAGATCTTGTTGAGTGGCTTGTTTGCCAGCAAGTTCCAGTTATCGCCCATCCAAGAAGCGGTTTTGAGGTAAGGGTATTTTTCGATCTTCCAGTATTCGCTCTTACCGGGAGTACCTCCATGCAATTGACTCGCATGGCTGGTCATGTACTCTCCGTTTTTTACATTTTGAATGGTGTAAAGACCATCCTTATTGTTCACCGGCTGGATATTCCATTCCTGACCATTGTCTACGATGTTTGTTGCCATGATCGAAATGCTTGATTGAAAGAACTCGTAGTTGCCCTGGTTTTGGATCGCGTAGTGACCGTTAGTCAATTTGATCATTTTAAACAGGCGGGTTGGAATCTCCATGGTTTTTGAAAGATGGGTTGCTCTGTCGGTGCGGTATTCCCCGTTTTCATTATTCTGAAGCGATCCGTAATACGAATTCGCCAAGTCTTCCGTGATAACCTCCTGACGGTTCTCAATGATCCAGACCTCGTCCTTACCGGGAGTACCCTTGTGCAATTGGCTTGCTTTTCGGGTCATGTACTTTTCGTTTTTGGCATTTTGGATCGTATACGCGTTTTTAGTTCCTCCATACGGCTTGATGTACCACAATTGTGCATCAGACGAAACCTGAGAAGACATTGATCCGATTGTGTCCTGAAAAAACTCTCCGTTCGCCTCGTTGCGGATCGCGTAGAGATCTTCTCCGCTTGGAATCAATTGCATGAGACAATCCGGAGAAGAGTAATTGTCTCGTAATGATTTGGCATGATTGCAACGGTATTCGCCGTTTTCATTGTTCATCAGCGAGCAGTATTTCGGCAATGTATTGGATGTGTTTGACATGTTTTTTTGTTTTGATTGTAAACTGTTTCGATTCTTTTTTGGCCAAATCCGGAAAACGAAATGGCTGCACCTTGCAACCACGTTTCAAAGGTGTTGAACTTCACATTCAACGAATTACCCCTAAATGGGTAAATTAGGCAATACCCGGAAATGGGTAGGTAGTTTTTGTTATGCTACATCGAAATGAAGGGTGTTTAAAATCAGAAAGGCTGCAGAGATTCTCCACAGCCTTTTAAAAGAAACAGAATTTGGAAAAACTTACTCTTCCTTCTCCTCCGAATCTCTTTCCCTGCGCTTATCATCGCGACCTTCATTCATTTGTTTCATCGCGGCTCTCGCAGCCGATCTTCCGACTCCTTGTGATAATACATATCCACCGATTCCTCCAAGCAAGGTTCCAAGTGTATTCTCTGTGAGCAAACCAGCAAGTCCCAATGCCATAATTACGCTTAACAGGATCATGACCGTCACGAATTGGATTACCTGCCCCGATTCCACCCATTCTTTCATGATGTCTCTCGGGAACCATCTGATGATGCCAATTGTTGCAATGCTCAGCAAGCCAATAATCAGGATCATCACGTATAAGTTTTCCTGCAGCGACATCTTTGTATTGGTGGTTTGCACCGCTTCGTCCAGTTTTCGGTCATAAATTTCGATCTCTTTTTTGAGTGACACCAATGCATCGAGCTTCTGCGTTTTTTCAGTGTTAATGCGCTCCAGTTCCTTTTTCTGGGCTTCTACAAGCTGGTCCAGATCGTCTTTGACATCCGAATTTTTGAACAGTGCGATCCGCTCCTGGCATTCTTCTTCGTAAGGCAGGTCCTGGAACTTATCATCGATGCGCTTCTGTTTGGCTTTGATGTCATCATCATCAAAAACAGGAAGATCGCTGGTCATGTTCCAATACAGGTTGTAGATATCGGTAGTTTCCTGCCGGAAGCGCGGCCCGTCGTTGCAATCCAGGTTAATAGCCCGCTCTATCAGGCCAAGTACATCGGTTTTGTATTTATCAAAGTCAACCGGCCTTCCGGGAATAGAAAGTGCATTGACCCTTTCCGTGACATTCGTTTTAAGCGCAAGCAGCCAGCGCTTTTCCTCCAGTGCGTTAGACGATTCGATGTCTTGTTGTGTGCGGTGCGCAATATCGTCCTTGAGACTATTGATATCAGCGATGGTGGCATTTTCCGAAAGGTCCTGGGTATACCCCGTGCTCAGGCAACTGATAAACAGGATAGAGTAGAGGATGGGTAGCAGTACAGGCATTGCCCTAAATCGTAATAGTGGTGTTGTGTTCATAGCAGCAAAAATTGAATACTGGTTATTTCAGGGAGTAAACATAGGGATTTATTGAAAGAAAAGAGGAATTCGGAAGGATTGCTTTTCTTTTTGTAGATCAAACAGTTTAAATATCTGGCGTAACGTCTTAGCTAATTTCAATAATTAGTTATTTTCAGATTGATATTTTCTTAAACATTTCTGGCATCGTAATTCTCCTTTGGTTAACCACTCATCTAATCCATTAGCTAAGCATGGTGTTTTTTGTCCACATACAATTTCATCATTACTTAAATGAATTTTGCGTGAAATATTATTCCTTTTTACTGCATTTAATTGGCTTTTAGTACTTCTTCTCATTTTTATTCTGATTTATTCAGAATGTAAGCAATTGTAAATGTAAAATCAAGATGATTTTGAATTATCTCTATAATTTAATTGAATAATATTGAAAAACCGAATCGCTATCTCTATGTGAACAGAAGTAAACCATGATAAAGAATAATAAGCTATTATGGCTAATTTTGAGTTCAGCGATACTATTCATATGAATACTACATTGAAGGGAAACCAATTAGAAAAGCGATTATATCTTTTATTATCAGATCTGCTTAATAACGATTTATACTATTTGAATCGAAAGAATAGCCACGTGTTTGAGAAAAAAGGATATTACTCTGTTGCGAGAGAATCGGAGATTGTATTTGACGTTACAATAGAATCATATTTGCCTGGTGTAAGTGACTTCTCTATTCTACACGTGTTTGAGTGTAAGAATTTAGCGAAGAACGTTACTGTAGATGATATAGAAGAATTTTCTTCGAAACTCGACCAAGTTGGCAAGCATAATACAAAAGGTATTATGGTTTCAACAAAGGGATTTGGATCTGGTACAAAACGTTTTGCGAAAAACCTTAAAATAGCTCTTCTGCTTATCAAAAGTAACAATGATCTTGAATGGATAAATTACCGAAAGAATAATAAGAAATTGACTATAAATATTGAAAAAGAGCACTCGGAGCCTTTTTTGGCTTATAGCAATGGAAAAACGATTAATAATGTTGCGGATTTACTTTTAGAAGAAAAGATTATTGATTTTTATAGTCATAAGGATAAATATCTGGAAGTTCCATTTAAATCTCATGAAGACTTAGAGAGGATCATTTCTAAAATGTACACGTATGATATCCATGATGATTTTTGTATTAATACTGAAAAGCTCTGTTCATTCATTAAAAAGTACTATAATGCAAGTTTTGACTTCGAAACTCATCTCGCGGATGTACTTGGTAAGATTGAATTTGATCCTTTGAAGATTAGCATAAACCCTGATCTGAAGGATTCACGATTTCGCTTTACACTTTGTCATGAAATAGGTCATTTGATTCTGCATGGTAAGCTGCTGAAAGAAAAAATTGACAAACGAGAAGATTTAGAAAGTTCCCTGTCTATGGAATATAATGTTTCAGATAAGAATACTATGCGAATGGAAATTCAAGCAAACCAATTTGCCAACCATTTACTGATACCATTAAACAATTTCAAACATCAAGTCCAGTTATATTTTAAAGAAAACAATATTAACAGACCGAGGCTATATCTTGATGAACAAAAAATTAATCAGCAACTCGCAAGAAATCTCATGGATCGATTGAGTCTTAAGTATAATGTTTCACTTCAATCGATAAAAATTCGCTTGGTACAAATAGAACTTTTAGAGGACAAAACAGATTATTCGATTAAGAAAATTCTCAAAAATATGCAATTTTAATTTGTGTGTAATAAAGAAAACATGCTAACCCCAAGTTATCTTTTTTTAAGTGCGCAAGTCAGTTCAAAGTTCGAACCAAAAATAGCGTTTGTAAGCGATCAGCTATTGTCGGTCATTACTCTATAAGTAGGGTCTTCCAAAACATTTATCTCTATAATCCGATCGGCATTTTTCAGCAACTGTCGGCAATCTTCACTCAGGTGGCGCAAATGCAGTTTTTTTCCAATCTTTTGATAACGATCTGTCAATGAATTCAGGGCTTCAATTGCTGACATATCGGCAACCCTACTTTCCGAAAAATCAATCACAACCTCCTGAGGATCATCTAGTACATCAAACTTTTCATTGAAGGCAGAAATAGAACCAAAAAACAAAGGGCCGAAAATTTCGTAGTGCTTTACTCCGTGATCGTCAATAAACTTTCTTGCACGGATTCGCTTTGCATTTTCCCACGCAAAAACCAAGGCAGAAATAATTACTCCAATCAACACAGCTAATGCAAGGTTGTGCATGAATACGGTGATTACTGTAACAATTAGCATGATAATAATATCTGCTTTCGGCATCCTGCCAAAAATTCGGAAACTTGTCCACTCAAATGTGCCAATTGCAACCATGATCATAACACCGGTTAATGCAGCAATCGGTAATTCTCCGATAACGGGAGCACCAAAAAGTACAATTGCCAGAATTGCCAATGCGCTAATTATACCTGAAAGTCGAGCTCTTGCGCCTGCGGATAAGTTTACCAACGTTTGTGCAATCATTGGACAACCTCCCATTCCGAAAAAGAAGCCGTTTAAAATATTCGCCCCTCCCTGAGCGATACTTTCACGATTTCCATTGCCTTTGGTTTGTGTCATTTCATCCACCAAATTCAATGTAAGCAAACCTTCTGTTAAGCCAACTCCTGCCATAATTGCAGCGTATGGAGCAATGATGTATAGGGTATTCCATTCCAAAGGAACTAACGGAATATGAAACGGTGGTAATCCACCCTGAACGGATGCAATGTCGCTTACCGTCTTGGTGTCAACTCCTATGAAATATACCAACCCGAAAACGAAAATAATTGCTACCAATGATGATGGAATTGCCTTTGTGATCTTTGGAATTAAAATGACAAGCCCAATTGTTAAAGCTACTAATCCAAGCATAACGAATAACTGTGAACCTTGCATCCATTCAGGATGAGTTCCACTTGTTTTGAACTGTGATATTTGGGCAAGGAAAATGACAATTGCCAATCCGTTGACGAATCCATACATCACTGATTGGGGAACTAATCGAATAAATTTTGCGAGCTTGAAAACTCCGACAAGGATTTGAAATACTCCTGCGAGAGCTACTGCCGCAAAAACGTATTCCAACCCGTGAGATTTCATCAGTGCGATGAGAACAATTACCGTTGCACCTGCTCCACCGGAAATTAATCCCGGTCGGCCCCCAAAAACAGCGGTAAAAATTCCCATAATAAAAGCTCCGTATAATCCTACAAGTGGTGGAAATCCAGCCAATAAAGCAAAAGACAACGATTCAGGGATCATGGTCATTGCCACTGTAAGTCCGGCAAGAATTTCGGTTTTATAGTTTACCTTTTGTTTGAGGTCAAACAAATTAAAATACTTTTTCATTTGAAATAAATATGTGACTGGTGGGAATGTGGTTCCACATTAAGAAAAATAACAATGAGTGTGAAATCAGGAAAAGAAGACGATTACTCAGGGTGGAGTAACCGGAGAATGATGAATATTTCTTTTTGCTTTCATAGATGGGCGCAAAGATAGTACTTTCATCGAAACAGATAATAGCTCAATTCGATTTCAGTAATGTTGAGCAATTTGGTACAGAAATAGAACCAAAGTTTAATCGTTTGGCGCAAATTCATTACGATTTCAGAAAACAGGACTAATTCATAAACGAAACTAAAAATTATGAACATGGATTATTTCAACTATTTTTAGTTCCTAATCGAACCTTATGGCAATACAAAAGATTGTAGTGGGAAAATTGGCAGTGACACTCCTGGTATTCATCGCTTTTAGTAAAGCCATCCATGCTCAGGGCTTCGGCCGACAATTTTATTTTGAAAGAGACACGAACAGTTCCGATTTCACACTCGCAGATTTATTTCAGTTATCTGATTCGCTTGCATTCATAGAATTCAGAAGTACCGATCCGAACAACAGGGCTTTTTTCGCCTGTAGCTATTTATTCAGAAATGATACCTTGTTCATTACTGAGTTATCTGAAACGATTGAAACAAAAGGAGAAGTGGAACTCGGTACTTTGAACCTGGAAATTGGTGATGACAGTCTTTATCTCCGATTTGATTTGGTCAAATCTTTCCATTCCAAACCGGTCTATGAAAATCTATTTTTCGAAATAAACGGTCAATATTATTATAAATCCGAAAGATGTTTTACCGATTATTGCGCAATTGCTCTTAAACCCAAAGAACCTGAGTTCCAGGTGAAAATCTGGAATGGTAACGAACTGATAGATACCTACGATATCGGAATATCCATTTTCCATAGTCTTGTGCGGATGAAAAGATACTTTTTTTGCTCATCAAAAGTCTTTCAACCAATGAGTTATTATGAATCGAAGTTTCCAACTCACATAGAATATAAGGAAAAGAAGTACGTGCTGAAAGTCAGTCTTCAGTCAAAAGAATTTCATGAATCCAAATTAGCAATAGATAAAATCTGAGATAAGATTGAAATAGGGTGGTGAAGAATAAGTCGTTAAACGCAAAACCCCGATAGAAATTACTCCATCGGGATTTTAACGTTCTTCTATGCGCAAGTCAGTTCACAGTTTGAACCACTAATGTCAATTTTTCACCACTTTAATAAGCTGCTCACCGGATGCGTTTTTTACGCGGACAAAGTACAGTCCGGGGTTATCTGTTAGATTCATTTTTACCTCACTCGTGTTGTAAAAAGTCTCTTTTTTGATCACTGCGCCTGAAATATCCGTCAGTTCGATCTCTATACGCGGGGTATACACTCCCAGATCAATGGATAGCGAACCTGTAGTCGGATTGGGCCATGCCTGCAGTTGTGGCAACAGAGATTCTGAAAACCCGGCAACTGCGCTGCCCCATTTTACAACATACGCGTCCTGATTGGCTTGTCCTGTAAGCTGTGTAACGCCGGTTCCGGGATCGAAGTCCGCAGTTCCGGTATAGCTTCCCACCAAATAAACGTATCCATCCTGACTTAGAGTAATTTCGGTAGCGAAACAATCAAAATCCGGTGCAATAACGCCGGCCCATTCATAATCGCCCGAAGCGCTGAACTTTTCAGCAAAGGTCGCGCCGGTTCCCTGTGCAGCACTGGAGAACATGGCCACTCCCGGTCCCGGATCGAGGTCGATGGTGTCATATATATTTCCAGTCAGGTAGATATCTCCGGAGTCATGTGTTACGAGTGCACGCGCGAAGTCCTGATTTTGAGAACCAATCTGTTTAACCCATGTGAGGTCGCCACTGTCGCTGAGTTTGAGCAGAAATATATCAGCTTGACCAATGGACGTCAAAGAAAATGTTGCGGGCCCTGGATCGAAATCAACAGTTTCAGTAAATGTACCGAACAGGTAAACTGTCCCATCAACATTTGCGTCTACGTCCTGGCAATAGTCGTTGTTGGTTGAGCCCATGGTGTGAGCCCAGATAAGATCGCCCGCAGAGGAAAGCTTCTGTATAAAAATATCCGACCCACCGGCCGAAGTATGGTTATCCGTTCCTGCGCCGGGATCGAAATCCACCGTATCATAAAAATACCCGGTAATGTAAAGGTTCCCGGCGTCATCAGTACTCAAGGCGCGGGTGTATTCATCAGCTTGGCCACCAAGTTGCTTCACCCAGGTAAAATCACCCGAATTTGTCAGCTTGAGTATAAAGCTTTCATAGCTGTTGTTGTTTACACTCGTAAGATTGGATGTCCCTGCTCCCGGATCAAAATCCACGGTGCCGGAAAAAATACCGGTTACGTAAACATTTCCTGCTCCATCAAGTGTAATGTCGTGGGCATAATCTCCAAATGTAGAACCTATTTTATTCGCCCAGACGAAGTTTCCGTCGGAATCTAGTTTCACTATAAATGCGTCATAGTTTCCTGCCGTTGTAAGTATGGTGGATCCCACCCCGGGATCGAAATCCACCTGATCGGAAAAATAGCCTGCAATGAAAATGTTGCCGTCAGCATCCATTTCCATCCCGTACGGAACGTCGTCTGCGATACCACCGATCTGTTTTACCCAAATCAGTTCCCCTGCGGGATTGAGTTTCTGAAGGAAAAGGTCATAATTCCCTGCCGAGGAAAGGTTCGTGACTCCATTTCCGGGATCAAAGTCTCCTGTTGATGAAAAGAGTCCTGAGGTATAAACATTCCCCTGCGGATCAGTCACCACAACCTGCGCCCGGTCAACGCTGAACGAGCCCATGCTTCTGGCCCATGAAAACTCTTGTGAATAAACAGTTCCGGCTGTGAACGTTAAAGCTGTTAAGAGTGTGTAGATACTTCGTTTCATAATTCATTGATTTTCAGTGTTGCTGTAAAACACCATTCACTGCAAAGAAACAGTAATACCACGTACAGCGAAATACGTCATATGCGGTATTTTGGGTGGACGGGAGAAAATTGTCAGAATAAATGTATGGAATGGAAAGTGGGAGTTGGAGTGCGAGTGTGGAGGGGAAAAGAAAAGCGAATTGAAGTAACGATTCGCTTTTCTTTTTGTGCGCACGACTGGATTACATATCCAATAATGTGAGTTTCTACCCAAGCATAGAAGTTTGAAAATGTTTCACATTTTATTGATCTTTTTTATTTCTCGCATTCTTCAAGCAAGCTTGAAATGGCCTGAAATAAAAAAAGCCCGACACTACGTGTCAGACTTCCTTTTGTGCGCACGACTGGATTCGAACCAGCACACCCGAAGGCACCACCCCCTCAAGATGGCATGTCTACCAATTTCACCACGTGCGCGTGATTTTTAAGACGGTGACAAATATACGCATTTACACCGCTTTTCAACTATTTGATTTGTAAATCGAGCAACTTTTCTTCGGCAATATAACCTTCCAAACGATCACCGATAGTCACAGGACCAACACCGGCCGGAGTACCTGTAAACAGTAAATCACCGGTTTTCAGAGTGATAAATTGTGAAACGTACGCAATCAGTTTGTCGATGGTGAAAATCATGTCGGTTGTATGACCGGTTTGCACCAATTCCCCGTTTTTGAGAAGGGTGAAGGTCAAATCGGCTAAGTTGAGTGCAGTTTTCGGAAGGAAAGTTCCCAGCGGAGCGCTGTTGTCAAACGCTTTCCCGATTTCCCATGGCAAACCTTTTTCTTTACATGCCGTTTGTAAATCACGGGCAGTGAAGTCGATTCCCAAACCGATTTCGTCGTAATAATCGCCGGCGAAATTCTCAGGGATGTGTTTGCCTGCTTTTTTGATCTTTACCACCAACTCGCATTCGTAGTGCAAATCATTAGTGAAATCAGGAATGTAAAATGGACTTCCCACAGGAAGCATTGCCGTATCGGGTTTCATGAAAAAAACAGGAGCTTCCGGTAGCGGAGCATTCATTTCTTTGGCATGATCGGCGTAGTTGCGGCCAATACAGATTATTTTCATTGGATTTTTTTTAATCGGGTTTCTCGGCGGAATTACGAAGTGATCGACAAAGGAGATCTACTTTGTAATTCATTTCTTTGGCATGGTCGGCGTAATTGCGGCCGATACAAATGATTTTCATGGGTTATTTTGAAAATTTATTTTTGAGCGCAGCCAGTTTGTCTTCGATGCTGGCATTGTCTTCGGGAACTTGTTTTACAGCTACTGCAGCGCGTTTGGATTGTTTGATGCGCTCCATTTCGTTGCGGAGCAATTGTTTGGTATAGAGCGGGAAATCAGCATCAAGGATCCAACCGTAATAACCCGGTTCCGATTCACCTATTTCTTCAACGGTCTTACCTTTATGTTTCCCGAAATTGTACATCACCTGGCCTTTTTCATTAACTGCCAAACGTCCGGCGAAATCGTGCCATTCTACATTGCCCTGGCGCGAGAATTCTGCCAAACCTTCTACCGTTTTGGCTAAATCCTGATAACGTGTCAGCTGCGCTTTAAACACATCCAGCGTTACGCGGGTATCATACAAGGCATTATGGGCATTCTCCATGTTCTGCTGACAGTAGAATTGATAAGCCGCCGCCAGTGTGCGTTGCTCCATCTTGTGAAAGATGTTCTGTACATCCACAAACTTGCGCAAACGCACATCGAATGAATGATTGCAACGCAAAAACTCTTCTGCCAAAACTGGAATGTCAAATTTATTGGAGTTGTATCCTGCCAGATCGGCATCACCGATAAACGCCGCTACTTCGTCAGCTATTTCGGCAAATTTGGGAGCGTTTTCAACGTCTTTATCCCAGATTCCGTGAATTTCACTCGATTCTTTCGGAATGGGAATAGTAGGGTGGACGCGTTTGGAATATTCTTCCTCGGTGCCATCAGGGTGAACCTTGATAATCGCAATTTCAACGATACGATCCTGGGTGACATTCACACCGGTTGTTTCGAGATCAAATACAGCGAATGGACGTTGAAGAGCTAGATTCATGTTTTTTGTCCAAATATACGTTTCCAAAGGGATAAAAAAAAGTCCCGACTAATCGGGACTTTCATCTTATTGGGCTTTCAGTTCTACAAACTGGTATGGCCAGTATTTTTCGGTGTTATCTCTGTCTCCGGCAAATTCAGGCCCGGAAACCACAGCAGAAACAATTTTCACTTCTACACGATCCTTGTACTTGGAGTTGCGGAAATGCCACACTACTTTTTCTTTCATTTTCTGGGCACGTGTGTCACTCAACTCCTGGTTGTCTTTAAACGCAGCCGTTGGTACATAAGAAGCTGAAGAGTAAACTTCGATCACGATTTTCTCACGACCGGCTTTCAATTGCTTTTCAACCCCATCAAAGAATTTTTTCAATGAACCGTTGGTATCATCAGGTGCATTTTTGTTGTACCCGAAGTTGCGTTTATAAGCCAATGGCAAATAAGCCGGTTTCACAGGAATAATTGTATCTACTACAACAATAACAGGAGTTGTATCAACAACAGGTGGTTGCACGATTGTCCATTTCTCTGCATCAAGGTAAATCTCACGGTAAATTTCTTCTTTTTCTTTCGAACAGTCTGTTTGAAGGGTTTCTCTGTAAAACTCCGTAGCGCCGTTTGTGTGGTGGAATACCACTTCGTATTCATGGCAAGGTTCGAGGTTCATCATGAAAACACCGTCACGGGCACGTGGGTAAACCGTACGTCCCATTTGATCACCGCAATCAGTGCAATTAAGGGAAACGGTCATGTCTTCCGGCATCGGACGTTCGTTGAGCGTGATGATTTTTCCTTTCAGGATAGCACCACGATTGGGTGTTAAATAATCATTCTGAATTTCGTAGATGTCTTTTTCACCTTTCGAATCGCCGCGTGTTGAAGTGATGTAACCGCGACGTCCGTCAATGGTTTCAGTGTAGAATAAATCGTCACTGGTAGAATTGAGCGGATAACCCAGGTTGATCGGCATAGACCAGTTGTTGTCACCGTCGATCACCGACACCATAATATCAAAACCGCCCATACTTCTGGGGCCGTTACTGGCGAAGTACAAGGTTTTGTTATCGCTAGCCATAAACGGTGAATCTTCATCAAATGCGCTGTTGATCGTTGCTCCCAAATTGAAAGGTTTACTCCACGATCCGTCGGGCATTTTCACAACACGGTAAATATCACGCCCTCCAAAACCTTCAGGCCGATCAGAAGTAAAATACATAGTACGTCCGTCTGGCGTAACAGCACAGTGTGTCTCCCAGAATTCGGTATTGACTTCGTCTACTTTGAATTCCTGAATTTCTTTGAAACGGTTGGTCGAGAAGTCGGAGTAATAAATATCACCGTTGTTGACGATATCCTGATAAACGTACATACGGCGCTCATCCTGGCTCACGGAAATGGAAGCTTCGTTTTGATCTGCTTTACAAAATTCCAAACGGGCAGGTTCCATCCAGACATCATCAAAATCCTTGTAAGAAACGTAAATATCTTCCGGGTAAAAATCGTAGCGTGGGTCTTTGGAATCTTCACTTTGACCTTCTGGCCATGCACGGCGGGAAGTAAAGTAAATAGCGCTTCCGTCAAATGAAATGACCGGAGAATATTCCGGTGCAGTAGTATTGATCGTATTCCCCAGATTAATGACGTTGACGTTTTTCTTTGGAAATTCCATGGATCTTTTGGCATTTGCCAATTGGTCCAATCCCAATTGTGCAGAAGCGGTCAAATCCGTTTTCTTCGGAGCTTGTGTCAAAAAAGCAGTGTAGTTTTCTTCGGCTTTATTCACATTTCCGGTGCGGTGATAACACTTTGCCAAACGGTACAACACATCAACGGCAGCACTGGTTTCTGTACCCGAGTACATGTCGTAATTCTTGTCAATATCTTTGGATGCTTTTTCAAGGAAAGGAATTGCCTCGCCATGCAGCGCGCGGCCTTCAGAGATAAGAAAACCCTTACGGTAGTTGTAATTGCAGTTTTCAGGATTCTTACTGAGAAGTTTGTCTATGATCTTTTCAGCCGCAGAATAATAGCCTTCTTCAAGCAGTCGTGAACTTTCGATCAGGAGCTTTTCGTCAGAGTAAGTAGCTAGGATATCTTCTAATTTCGCATTAGTATATTGGCCGAAACTAATTGAGCAGTAGGTGCTAACAAATACAAAGAATAGTAATATTTTCATTCTTTAAGTTAATCTAGTGAATATCAATGCTGTGAATATAGATAAAACCGGAAGTTTAGTTGCAAGAAAATATTCATTTTTTGCCAACGAATATACAATGAAAACTATTTTTTGGTCGAAATGAACGGATAATATGGGCTTTCTGTTCAAAAAAAAAGGCGTAAAAAAGGCCGTCAACCTTAGGCTGACGACCTCCGTATTTTGTATGACCGATCTACTTAACGATCAGGAATTCCGTACGACGGTTTTTCTGGTGGCCTGCTTCTTTTTCAGCGTCGGTTCCCATGCCTGAAATAGCAGAGTCCGTTACAATCAGTTTCGATTCACCGTATCCTTTACCAATAATCCGGTTGCTCGCTACTCCTTGTGAAACGATGTAAGCAGCAGACGATTTGGCGCGACGATCAGAAAGCGCTCTGTTGCTTTCGTCCGTACCACGACTATCGGTATGTGATCCCAATTCAATTTTAATACCCGGATTTTCTTTCATGATCTTCACAATTTTATCCAGTTCAACTTTCGCATCCGGACGAATGTTTGATTTGTTGTAATCAAAGTAAATTGGTTTGATATCGATAATTGTTGCCAAATCGGTTCCAACTTCCATTTTCGTCATCACCGGATTGATCAATGAATTGATGTCGATGCGAGATTCCATTGCTAATTCAAGCGGAACATCATACGTCATGGTTACATATCCTTCTTTCTCCAAACGCAGCTGAACATCAAATTTATCGTTACGTTTTTTACCCAATAAAGTGTCACTTACAAATGATCCGTTGCTAAGAGTGTTGCCATCCAGGATCGATTGGTTGTTGCTTTTGTCGACAATGGTCACTTTCACGTCGCCCAATTCTTTTTTGGTTTTACTGTCTTTAACCGTACCGGCGAGGTAGTAGATATTTACGATGTCTTTCAAATCGGTATCCAACCACACTTCGCGGTAAACTTCCTGGTATTGTTTTTCGCAATCGGTATCGAATGTTTCTTTGTGGAATTCCTGTTTTCCGCCTTCATAAGAGAAGATCATTTCATACTCGCGGCAAGGCTCCAAAGAGCTTAAGAAAACACCGTCACGCATACGTGGGAACACTTTACGATCAAACGGATCACCACAATTGGTACAACGCAATGTGATGGAAACATCTTCCGGAAGCGGTTTTCCGCCAACAGTATTGATTTTTCCTTTCAACACGGCAATGTTTTTCATGCCGAGGTAATCGTTTTGTACTTCGTAGATGTCTTTTTCACCGAAACCGTCAACTCTGAACGAAGTCAGATAACCTGTCATTCCGTCAACAGTTGTGGTATAGAACAAGTCATCGCCGGTTGAATTGAGCGGGTAACCAAGATTGATCGGATCTGACCACACGTTGTTTTCATCGCGAACGGTTACAAACACGTCAAATCCACCCATACTTTTATTACCGTTGCTTGAATAATACAACGTTTTGTTGTCAACGGCGATAAACGGTGATTCTTCATCAAACGGACCGTTAATACCAGGTCCCATGTTTACCGGATTACTCCACTCACCATCAGGTAATTTTACGATCCGGTAAATATCACGTCCGCCAAAACCACCTTTTCTGTCAGAAACAAAGTACATGTTTTGACCATCAGGTGTTACTGTACAGTGTGTTTCCCAGCTAGCACTATTTACATTACGGTTTTCAAAATGGGTTACTTCCTGAAAGCGGTTGGTCGAGAAATCGGAGTAGAAAACGTCGCCGTTTCCTTGTGTATCCTGGTACAGGTAGATTCGTCGCTCATCCGGACTTACAGCCATTGTAGCTTCGTTCTGAATGGAATCACAAAACTCCATACGTGTCGGCTCTGTCCATGTTCCGTCAAAATCGCGGTAAGAAACATAGATATCTTCCGGCAATTGGTTAATGCGTGTATCAATTCCTTTATTGCTGGAACCGTTCAGCCATCCGCGACGCGAAGTAAAGTACAAAGCAGATCCGTCTAATGAAATAACCGGTGAATACTCAGGTTTTGAGGTATTTACCGTTGATCCGATATTCTGTAGTTTCACTTTGCGCGGAACTTCCATTTGCTTGCGGGCAACGGCACATTGTTCCAGGTTCAGCTTGGCAAAAAATACAAACTCCGATTTCGGGTTCGAAACCGCGATGAATTTGTTGTAGTATTCTTCTGCTTTCGTAATATTTTCAGCTAAATGGTAGCAACGCGCCAAGTGATAAATAGCATCTGTGGGAGCGCTTTTTTCTCCGGCAGAATACATATCGAAATTTTTATCCGTACTCAACACCGCTTTTTCTAACATAGGCAATGCTTTTACGAAATCGCGCGACATTTCAAGGTAAACAAAACCACGACGGTAGTTGTAGTTACTGCTGTTTGGATTCAGTTCCAGCAAGCGGTCGCCCACTAATCCGGCCTGGTAGAGATAACCCTCCTGCAACATTTGAGAATTTTCGGTCACCAATTCTTGCTCCGAGGAGTTTTTCAGGATATCCTGCAATTGTTCGTCAGTATACTGAGCAAACGTTAATAAAGGCAGCAGGAATAAGGCTGCAGTAGTAAAAATTCGATTCATTGATTTGTTAATTAAAAAGACCCACTTTATTCATTGCGTGGGTCTTACGAAATTAATGATTATATGTTACAATTCACGGTTAACGTCAAATTGCTCAAGGTAATCGGCTACCCGTCGCACAAATTGCCCACCCAACGCTCCGTCAACCACACGGTGGTCATATGAGTGCGAGAGGAACATTTTATGTCTGATTCCGATGAAGTCACCATGTGCTGTTTCGATCACTGCCGGCATTTTTCGGATAGCTCCCAAAGCCATAATCGCTACCTGCGGCTGATTGATGATCGGAGTTCCCATTACGTTACCGAAAGTTCCCACATTGGTTACGGTATACGT
The DNA here is from genome assembly GCA_002243285.1 of Candidatus Fluviicola riflensis. Lineage (GTDB taxonomy): Bacteria > Bacteroidota > Bacteroidia > Flavobacteriales_D > Crocinitomicaceae > Fluviicola > Fluviicola riflensis. The sequence continues at coordinate 1,086,815 of CP022585.1, forward strand.
ACCGCCCTGGATGTCTTCCGGTTTCAATTTGCCATCGCGGGCATTGCGTGCCAGTTCATTCACTGATTTCGCAATTCCGGTAAGGTTCATGCGGTCGGCATTTTTGATCACCGGTACGATCAGGTTACCTGAAGGAAGAGCGGTTGCCATTCCGATATTGATGTCTTTTCGTTTGATGATGCTGGTTCCTGAAACAGAAACATTGATCATCGGGAAATCTTTGATCGCTTTTACGATTGCTTCCATGAAAATAGGCGTAAACGTCAGGTTTTCACCTTCGCGCTTTTCGAAATCCTTTTTCATTTTGTTTCTCCAGTTCACAATATTGGTAACGTCGGCCTCTACATAAGAAGTAACGTGGGGAGAAACGTGTGTCGACATCACCATGTGATCGGCAATAAGCTTGCGCATGCGGTCCATCTCAATGATCTCATCACCCGGATTGGCTGTAACAACCGGTTCTTTGATATTCGATAAGAATGAAGAACCATTGCTAGCAGCAGGAGCTGCTGCCGGAGTAGGAGTTGAAGCTGGTTGCTGAACAGGAGCCGCTGCCGGAGTTGCCACTGTTACACCACCGCCTTCGACGCGTGTATCGATGTACGATAAAATATCTTTTTTGGTAACACGACCACCTAAACCGGAACCACCAAGGGTTTCCAATTCAGCCATGCTTACACCTTCTTTTTCTGCAATGCTGCGTACAAGCGGTGAGTAAAATTTACCCGAATCACCTGATTTTTCAAGAACCGGCGCTTGCCCGTTTGCCAGCGTTTGTGCTGCCACAACAGTTTCTGCTACTACTTCAACAGGAGTTGCCTGTGTTGTTACAGGAGCGCTCACCGGAGCACTGTCACCATCCGTAGAAATGATCGCAATCACATCACCTACCTGCGCTACCTGGTCTTTTGCAAATAATTGCTGAACAAGTACGCCTGCCGCTTCCGAAGGAAGTTCGTTGTCTACTTTGTCGGTAGCTACTTCAACCAACGGTTCGTCAAGCGCAACGCTGTCACCGATGTTTTTTAACCAATTAGTAATGGTTGCTTCTGTTACACTTTCTCCCATTTTAGGAAGACGAATCTCAATTTGTGCCATATCAATCGTGAACGGTTCTCTTAAAAGTTCGCACAAAAATAAGCTAAAATTTAATGTGTGAAAGCATTAAAATATTGTTTAATTGTGTTATAAATTTAGGTACTACTATGATTTAGTGATTGACGTAAACTCGCTGAACGGCATAAAGAGATTTAGATAGAGCACCTTTTGTCCTTGACAATTCTTATTCATCAAAGAAACTTTGCACCTTCGCTGAAGCTCTAGCGTAAGCGTTATGGTGAAAAACCCATTGGATTATTATTTCTTCCCGTTAACCGTATCCAGTAATTTTTTCATCATCTCCGCCTGCTGTTCCTGCATTTCCATGATTTGCTCATGCTGGTGAATGGTCAAATGGTCGATCTTTTCATGCAGCATCCTGATCTCCAATTCCGATTTCAGATTGATCATATAATCATTTTTAGCACGTTCACGGTCTTTTTCCTCGCGACGGTTTTGGCTCATCATAATTACGGGAGCCTGCAATGCCGCAATACACGATAGAATCAGGTTCAGTAAAATGAACGGATACGGATCAAATCCTTTATTGCTCAGCAATACAATGTTCGAGGCAATCCAAAGCAGCAGAAAAATGCCAAATGAAATGATGAATGTCCAGCTTCCGCCAAAAGTTGCTACTTTATCTGCCACGCGCTGTCCGAAAGTAGCGTCTTCGTTATCATCATCATCCAGGTTGCCCGAAACAATCGTACGGTCGGTAATAGACTGTATAACAGTTTTTTCGACGTCTGTTAATTCTCCCAGCTCGTCCAATAACACGCCGGTGATATGTTTTTCACGGTAAATTCTTAATTCACCTGCTGAGATCACACTCGATGGATTAAAATCGGGGTGTTCGGATTTAATAAGGTCATACAATGGCGGACGAATGGTTTTGGCCAATACCATTTCCGAGGTATCAAAGGCGGTTCCAGAAATCGAACTAGTAAAGGTTGTTTCTTCCATCGTGGTTTTTATTTGAACGTTCTAAGATAATCTTAATCGCGGGTGAACGGTTGAAATGTGGTCATAATGGTTGTTAAAGTCAGCTCTGTGAAAACTCTAGAAAAAAGGCAACAAAAAAATCCGGTATCCACCTTAGGCGGAAACCGGATTTTTCAATATTCTTCAAAAACTAATTAAGCGGCTTTTTTACCAGCGCAGCAAGATCCTGTTTTTTCAGAACCACAAGCGCTTTTAGAAGCACATGCTTTTTTAGATTTCTTAGATTTTTTCTTCTTGTCGTCGTCTTTCTTAACAACTTCAGTTGAAGTACTGTTAGTAGCTGCATAAACTGTAGCAGTCATGGAACCTACGAACATCATCAACGACAAAGCAACAAATACTTTTTTCATGATCGATCTTTATTAATTTGTTATAACGATTTAAAAATACATCTTTATTTCAACACGGCAAGGGTTGTTAACTTTCCTTTAACATCTTCGCCGATTTTAACTTTTAGTTCAGTGCCAAGTGGTAAGAATACATCCACGCGTGAACCGAATTTAATAAACCCGAATTCTTCTCCGGTCACAGCCTGCTGGCCTTCCTGGGCGTAATAACAAATTCTGCGTGCCACCGCTCCGGCAATCTGACGAAACAATACCGATTGGCCAGATGAATGTTCAACTACAAACGTACTGCGTTCATTGTCCGTGCTGCTTTTCGGGTGCCACGCAACCAAAAACAAACCTTTATGGTAACGTGCAAACGTTACTTTTCCGCTAATAGGAAAGTAGTTGGCATGTACGTTCAAAGGCGACATAAAAATGGAAACCTGGATCCGTTTATCGTGAAAATATTCGGTTTCTTCCACTTCTTCGATCACGACCACTTTACCGTCTGCCGGACATAAAACATCATTCGGGCCGAACGTAAAACTGCGCTTCGGAATACGGAAAAACTGCACGATCAGGTAAGCCAATACAAGAATCCCAAAGGTGAGTAAAAGGAATAACCACAGCCACCCGGTCAATTGCCAAAGCAAGAAATTGCCCCATTGCATGATACTCAGAACAAGGGAAGCGAGAATGATAGTGGCGTAGCCTTCACGGTGTAATGTCATGCGTATTCGTTTTAGAGAATGAAGGCCAAAAGTACATATAAAACAGGAGCCACAAAAAGCATGGCGTCTATTCGGTCAAGTATTCCGCCGTGTCCGGGGAGTATTTTTCCAGAATCTTTTACTCCGGCAGCACGTTTGAGTTTGCTTTCGAACAGGTCGCCGAAGGTTGCCAAAACGGAAGCCAGAATGCTGACGAATGTGATAATGAAAGCGTGGTCGACACTGTATTCACCTACAAAGTAGACGAATAAATGCATGACGATTAATGTGCCTAAAATTCCGCCGAAAAAACCTTCCCAGGTTTTCTTAGGAGAAACAGCAGGAAAGAGTTTGGTTTTCCCGAAAAAGCGCCCCGTTGCATAAGCGAGTGTGTCGTTGAGATAAATAGGAATGAGGGCAACGAAAAGGAATGATTTTTCAGTTGGATTGGAAATAGTTAACGCGAAACTCAATGTTAAAAGCGGTAACAAGGGATAAACCAATGCCAAAAGGAAGGTTCCTTTAAAAATGAAGGTAATTTCATTCCTTTGAAAAATCAGTATGATGAAAAGAATAAAAACAACCAATAATACTGACCAAAAGAGAAGGAGCCAGGAAAAAACTTGCTGATTCAGATCGCGCGCTGAAATTCCTACAGGAATGTTCGGTATGAAATCGTGAAGGGAAGTCAGTAGCAATGGTAGAAAGGCAATGATAACGATCAATAAACTGACCAAAAGCAGCCTGGATGATTGATAAGCCGCTTTACGCATAGCATAAAGCTCGATTGTCCCGATGAGTGAAAACAACAGCAATACAAAATTGAAGGTGTTAACACGGTAATTGAGATCAATTATGTACGGCACAAAGACAATAGCCAAAAATACAATTCCAAATAAGCTGCGAATTAACAATTCTTTCATGCTGTAAAACTAAAAACTCCCGGAAAGTTTCCTGACCGGGAGGTTATATATGGGGTGTTTTTTTATTATTCTTCTGTTTTCTTTTCTTCTGCAGGCTCGTCGGTTGTTTTGCCGTTTAGCGGCTCCACTTTACCGGAAGCACTTTTTTTCTTCGCAGGTTTACTTTCTGTGGTTTCTTCCTGTTGGGTTGAAGTTACTTCCATTTCATCTGCCATCATGTGAAGAGGACCTGGTGTTTCCGGTGCAGGTGGATTTACCAATTCTTCTTCAGCCCAGGCACGTTTTCCGAAAATCTCTTCCAAATCTTCTTTGAAAATGACTTCTTTTTCCAGCAACTTGTCTGCCAAAAGTGTTAGTTTATCCTTGTTTTCGCTCAAAATTTTGATCGCGCGTCTGTATTGAACTTCGATCATTTTACTTACTTCTTCATCGATGATGCGTGCGGTATCTTCCGAGTAAGGTTTGGTAAACATTTCACGGCCTTGCGAATCGTAGAAGGAAACATTCCCTAAACGTTCGTTGAGTCCGTAGATCGAAACCACAGCATAAGCCTGTTTGGTTACTTTCTCCAAATCGCTCAATGCGCCAGTAGAAATTTTACCAAAGATCAATTGCTCGGCAGCACGGCCACCCAAAGCAGAGCACATTTCATCCAAAATCTGCTCGGTGGTTGTAATACTGCGTTCTTCCGGCAAATACCAGGCAGCGCCCAATGAACGTCCACGTGGCACGATGGTTACTTTTACCAATGGATGTGCGTGTTCCAATAACCATGAAGTAGTTGCATGACCGGCTTCGTGGAAGGCAATCGCGCGTTTCTCTTCTTTAGTGATGATCTTGTTTTTCTTTTCCAAACCACCGATGATACGGTCAACAGCATCCAGGAAATCTTGTTTTTCAACGTGCTTTTTTTCTTTACGTGCTGCGATCAGGGCAGCTTCGTTACACAGGTTGGCAATATCGGCACCCGAGAATCCGGGAGTTTGTTTTGCTAAAAATTCGATGTCTAAGTTCGGAGCCAGTTTCAACGGTTTCAAATGTACCTGGAAAATTTCCCTGCGCTCGTTCAAATCGGGCATATCAACGTAAATCTGACGGTCAAAACGTCCCGCACGCATCAAAGCGCTATCCAGTACATCGGCGCGGTTTGTTGCAGCCAGGATAATTACTCCGGAATTGGTTCCGAAACCATCCATCTCCGTCAATAACTGGTTCAGGGTATTTTCGCGCTCGTCGTTGGAACTGAATCCGGCGTTTTTACCACGCGCTCTACCAATGGCGTCGATTTCATCAATGAAGATAATCGCAGGAGCTTTTTCTTTTGCCTGACGGAACAAATCACGTACACGCGATGCGCCTACACCTACAAACATTTCAACGAAATCGGAACCTGAAAGCGAGAAGAACGGAACTTTTGCTTCACCTGCCACGGCTTTCGCCAGCAAGGTTTTACCTGTTCCCGGAGGTCCTACCAATAAGGCTCCTTTCGGGATCTTGGCCCCGAGTTCGGTAAATTTCTTCGGATTTTTCAGGAATTCAACAATTTCCTGAATTTCTTCTTTGGCACCTTCCAATCCGGCTACGTCTTTAAAGGTAGTATTGGTCGATTTACCTTTTTCGTAAACCTGCGCACGTGATTTTCCAATGTTGAAAATTTGTCCGCCAGGTCCGCCTCCACTACCACCCGACATACGTCGCATGATCACGATCCAGATCACGATAATGATCAGAATAGGGAAGAGATAGCCCATAATGGTACCGATATAATTGACTTCTTCTTCAAACTGGTAGTCGATTTGTTTTTTATGAGCGGCTTTATGCTTCTCATTCATATCATCTACCTTTTCTTCAAAACGTCCTGCATCCGAAATATTGAGGGAAAATTCAGGATCTTTTTCGGCACGCATTGTACGCCCTTTTGTTTCCAAAGCTTTTTTCAATTTCTTGAATTCGCCTTTTGAATTTTCTTTCACGAATTTTTTTCCTTCCTCTGTCAGACGGAAATCAACACGCACACGGTTCACGATGCGCACCTCTTTCACATAGTTTGAATCAGCCAGTCTGAAAAAGGTCTCCTGACTTTTAATCTCCACGTCATTCGATCCGCCCAAAAATAGCTGGAATGCGATGACGGCAATACCGATAGCAGCATACACCCAATAAATGGCGTATGGATTTCTCTTCGGCTTGTTCGAATTATTGTTTTCTGACATGAGTTTTTAATTTAAGTTAGGGATGTTGGTACGAATCGCATCCGACCACAAGTCCTCCAATTCGTAAAAATGACGCGCATCTTTGTAGAAAATGTGGGCAACAACGCTCACGTAATCCAACAAAATCCACTCCGAATTGGTTTTTCCTTCCTGGTGCCACGGCTTTTCCTGCAATTCCTGGCGGGTGTGACGTGTTACGGTTGAGCTGATACCATCTACCTGGGTTGATGATTCTCCGGAACAAATCACGAAGAAGTCAGTTACTGCATTGGCAATGTTTCGTAAATCGAGAACAACGATGTCCTTTGCTTTGTTTTCCTGCATTCCTTCTACTATTGCGTTGCACAGTATTTGAGAATCAGTATCTTGTTTTAATTTATACATTCGTAATTTTGAGTTCACAAATCTAAGCAATTATCGGCTTGAAATGTTTGAGTGTTATTTGCTAATCATTGTTAATTTGCCATGATAGGACAGAAAATCATCCTTCTTGACGAGGTAGACTCTACGAACAATTATACTGCCAAGTTGCTTAACGAAGGTAAAATGGCACACGGCACTGTTATTTTGGCAGAGAAACAAACCGCCGGAAGAGGCCAGCGAGGCAGTTTATGGCATTCAGCCTCGGGAAAGCAGTTTACCTGCTCGGTTTATACTGCGACTGCTTTTTTGTCAGTCGAACGGTATTGGTACCTGAATTTGGCGGTTGCTTTGGCTGTCCGGGAAACGATTCAGGCATTTATTTTAGAAAAGGCAGTCATTAAATGGCCCAACGATATTCTGGTGAATGACAAAAAAATCGCCGGAATTCTCATCGAAACACAATGGAACTCGGGAAATATCATGGGTGCAATCATTGGTGTTGGAATCAACCTGCAGCGCGAATCGGATCTTTCTTCCAGTTGCAGCCTGGTTGATTTTACTGACAACAATCCGGAAATCCTGGAAATGGCACGTCAGCTGAGTTCATTACTTGAATTGCAGTTTGAACGTTTGCGTTCCGGGAACTGGAATGAGATTCTGCAGGATTACCACGCAATGCTTTGGAAAAAAGATGTGCTGATGGATGCGCGGATTGAAAATGACTGGGAGGAAGGATACATTCGTGGCATCGATGGCATCGGGAACCTGTTGTTTGAGGTAAACGGTGAAGAACGATCGTTTGGGTTGAAGGAAATTGCTTTCGCCTACTAAGTGAATTTTGAATGCTTGATTTTGAATGTTGAATTGGGTCTTAGGTGGAACTTAAATTTAAGAAACCTTCTCAGATTTACTTGCAAGGACAGTGATTTTGAAAACTTTAGGAAGAGTCTAATTAAAAATTAAGCATTCAACATTAAAAATTCCGTTAGGTTTTTCCGATATAAAACTGCTCCTGTAACTTAGCCGACATGTGATTAAACAGTCCGATCAGCGGTTTTTCAACCATTATTTTGAGGAACATATTTACGTTGCCGATAAATTCAATGTGGCCGTTCGTTTGGTCGTCGTCTTCGCTTAAATGAATGGTCAGTGAATATGAAAACGGCGCTTTTTCACCTGATTTCATGCGAATGAGCGTTGGCTCTTCTTTGTCAACGTAAAGTAATGAAATCAGGAACCCGCCCTGTACTTTGAACGTACAGCCATTTTTGTCTGAATGGAAATCGGAGATTTTATCATCGGGCAATAAACATTCAATATTGTGTGCCTGCGAAAGAAATTCGAACACAACGCTGATTGGTGCTTGTATGGAAGCTGTTTCGCTGATGATTTTCATAAGATCCTAATTAGCAGACCAGGTACCAGGGGAATTTCTCCATTTTTTCAACGATTGTACATCGGCCTCGTTGATGTACTCCAATTTTACCGCCTGATCAATCAAATGATCATAATCTGTTAAGGTAACAAATGGACAATCAGCTGCTTTGAAATTTTCAATAGCAATATCGAATCCGTAAGTAAAGATGGCGATCAATCCTTTCACATCACATCCTGCTTCGCGTAGTGCTTCAACAGCAACCAAACTGCTTCCGCCGGTAGAAATAAGATCTTCAATCACGATCACTTTTTGTCCTTTTTCGAAATGGCCTTCAATCTGGTTACCCATACCGTGGCCTTTCGCTGAGCTGCGTACATAGATAAACGGAATCCCAAGCTCCTGGGCAACGAGAGCTCCCTGAGCGATACCGCCAGTTGCAACGCCGGCAATAACATCGGGTTTGCCGAATTTTTCCAAAATAGCTTCGGCATAGCCTTGGCGGATGTGTGTGCGGATGGCAGGAAACGAAAGCGTTTTACGATTGTCGCAATAAATTGGAGAAGACCAGCCCGATGCCCATGTAAACGGCTGAGCAGGCTGTAACTTAACTGCTTTTATCTGGAGCAAAAATTCTGCTACCTTTAACGCTCTGTCCTTATTTAAAATCATGGCGACAAATGTACAAAGTTTTTATAGATAACAAGGTCATCATTTTTACGAATGAATGGAAAAAATCCTTGAAAACACAGGATTTTGTGTTATTTAACACTCTTTCACAGAGTGAATTTGACTTCGTAAAATGCAGGGATGAATTACCAATCGGTTGCTGGATGATCGTGCTCACCAATAACCCGGAACAAGCAATCAAACAGGTGTTTGCCAACTATGATTTTGTAGAAGCTGCAGGAGGTATAGTTAAACGAAAAAATAAGTATTTGTTTATTGAGCGCCATGGTTTGTGGGATATTCCGAAAGGAAAGATGGAAAAAGGTGAAAAACCCGAGGTGACCGCCGTTCGTGAAATCGAAGAAGAATGTGGCATTCAATCGCCTAAAGTTCGAAAACTGATCGGAATTACGTTTCATACTTATGACTATAAAGGTAAGCCAACGTTAAAGAAAAACTGGTGGTATGCGTTGGATTATGACGGCCCGAAAGCCACCGATCCTCAGTCGGAAGAAGCCATTACAAAAGCTGTTTGGCTGTCGAAAAAAGAATGGGAAATCGTGCGCGAAAATACCTATGATTCCATTCGTGAAGTGCTTGATATGACAGGGAAGAGTTGATTGTTCTTTAACAATACGTAGAATCAGCACTTAATTTTTTGTTAACGAGCAACCATTTACCAAAAGAGTTCGTATTCTTGTATATAAAAACTGTAAACATGAAAATTATTGTAACAATAGGTGTTTGTTTGTTCACGTTGGGAGCATTCGCACAACAAGAAGCAAAACCGGCAACTCCTCCTGCAACACCACCGGCTGTCGCTCCTGCAAAGAAAGCTCCTAAGCCAACCAAACCGGCTGTGGAATTCAAAACAATGACGATTGAACGTGCCGATATTCCTTACGATTCCCAGGAACAATTCGTTTTCGAATTCAAAAACAACGGTTCAACACCGGTTATCATTACCAACGTTCAAACAAGTTGCGGTTGCACGAAAGCTGAGCAGCCAACTGAACCGGTAGCGAAGAAAAAAACAGGTAAAATTGCTGTGAAATACGATACAAAACGTGTTGGTAACTTCACCAAAACAATTACTGTCACAACAAATGTTTCTACTGAGCCAATCATCTTAACGATCAAAGGAAATGTATTGGCAGCTGACCCGAATGCAACTCCTCCAACAGGGACTCCTGCAAAAACAGAAGGACACGAAGGACACAATCACTAAGAAATAATTATAGTACAGAAAAAGGCGATCCGTGGATCGCCTTTTTTGTTTTTCCGTAATTCACATCGCGGATATCTTTCTCCCACATATGCACAGATTTTTGCTCGGCTAACGCACTCGCTCAAATATTGAAAACACAACAATGCGCTGCCGTTAGGAGCGCAAAAATCTATGCATCTGTGGGAAATATAATGTTCCATCGACTAGTCGATGGAACACATCAAGTTTGAACTTAGTCAATAATTGTGATCGACTCGATACGATCTCCCTGGCTAATCTGATCAATAATATCCGCACCTTCAATTACTTTTCCGAAGCAGGTATGATTTCTGTCTAAATGCGCGGTATTTGTACGACTGTGACAAACGAAAAACTGTGAACCACCGGTGTTTCTTCCCGCGTGAGCCATAGACAATACACCACGGTCATGGTATTGGTTTTCGCCGGTTAATTCACAATCGATTTTGTAACCAGGTCCGCCGGTTCCAGGCATTCCTGTTGCTCCTTCACGTGAATTCGGACAACCTCCCTGGATCACAAAATCAGGCAAAACGCGGTGAAACGTCAATCCGTCATAATATCCTTCTTTCGATAATTTCACGAAGTTGTCTACCGTTTTCGGTGCATCTGCTTCGTAAAACATCACTTTCATATCGCCTTTGGCGGTTTTAATAATGGCTTCCATGTTTAAAAATTTTAGGCAAAAGTATCTAAAATCAAGCGGATCCGGACGAAGAAGATTTACAAAAAACCACAAGGACACAAAGTTTTTCTTGAAGGATAAGCGTGTTAAGGGCACAAAGGGGAAACTCTTTCTTTTTCCGATTCTTTCCTAAAGAGCATCGAGGTGCTCTACCTAAATCCCTTTGTGATCTTTGTAACACGCCAAACATATCCTCTTTCTTTGCTCCTTCGCTGAAGCTTGTGCCATCGCTAAAGCTATTGGCGACACGCGATCGGCGTAAGCGTTGTGATTTTGTGGTGAAAATACCACGAGATTTTACTTACCTAACTTTGAATTCCTAAAGAGCTCCACACCCAAAAACCTTTGCCACTTTCTGTGGAAACCGTATCGCGAATGATGCTTACTTTTGTAACATGACAACAACAATTTCAAGAAAGGCACTATCATCATTTTCCACATTTTCGAGCGCCTTCGGACAAGACCAAACATCCTTCAGCGCATTCATTCAACAACCTTTCGATTCCGTTGAAGATCTGACAGCGCAAGCCAAACGCAAACATCCGGTTTATTCATCCGCATCGAGAAAAATAGTAACGGACACGATTGCACGACAACTCGAACATCAACTTTCGGTATCACAACTCAGCAACCTCGATTTACTTCGGGAGGAAACGACCATGACAATTACCACCGGACACCAATTAACCTTGTTTGGTGGGCCGCTTTTCCTGCTTTACAAAGTACTGCATGTAGTAAAACTGGCGCGGTCGTTCAATGAATCTCAAACTGAATTCAAAGCCGTTCCCGTATTCTGGCTGGCCAGCGAAGATCATGATTTCGAAGAAATTCAATCAGCTCAGCTGTTCAACAAAAACCTGAGGTGGGAAAGCGAACAAAAAGGCCCTGTAGGACGCTTCCATATGGAAAACTACGATCTTGTTTTAGATGAATTGAAAGCTTTTTTCACAACCAAAGAAGCTTGTGAATTGCTGGAACTGGTGAAAGATCTTCCGGATACCAATTATGCAATACATTACCAGCAACTGATGAACCGGCTTTTTGCCGATTTCGGGGTTTTGGTGCTTCAACCGGATGATCACGCATTAAAGCAATTATTTATACCTGTTCTGCAACGGGAAATCACAGAAAAACCTTCATTCAAAGCCGTTCAGGTAACGAATGAACAATTGCAAAAAGCAGGCTGGTCACCGCAAGCACAGGCCAGAGCGTGTAATCTTTTTTTGCTCGATGCAACCGGAAGACATCGCATTGATCCTTCTGCAAACGGATTTACGATTGATGGAAAAGCCTATTCGAAAGAAGAATTGCTGCAATTGACAGAACAACAACCCGAATTATTTTCGCCCAATGTGATCTTGCGGCCGGTGTACCAGGAAACCATTCTTCCCAACCTCGCTTACATTGGCGGTGGCGGCGAAATGGCTTACTGGATTCAGCTAAAAGGCGTATTCGAAGCGCATGACGTACTTTTTCCATTGATCCAGCAACGGAATTCTTTGCTTTTGGTTGATGGTGCAACCGCAAAACGCATCGAAAAAACCGGCTGGGAATTATCCCGCTTTTTTGAACCGAAAGAACAGCTGCGCAAAGCTTATTTGCTGGAACACGATGCCGATCAGTTGAATATGGAAGCCATTCAGGCGCAATTTCAAAGCCTGCGTTTGTCAATGATTACCAAAGCCAAAGAAATTGACGCAAGCCTCGAATCGTTTGCCGAGGCCGAAACCGTGCGGATGTCAAAACAATTGGAGGTATACGAACAACGCCTTCTGAAACAGGTCAAACAACAGCATGAACAGGCATTGAAAGCTATTGATGGCGTTTGTGATCGTTTTCTTCCGGGGAATGTGTTGCAGGAACGGGCACTGCATTGGCTGAATTTTGCTCCTTCAGGTGATTATTCAAGTCTACTGACGGCGATTGAAGCAGTAATTGATCCGTTTCAAAGTGATCTAATTGTGGTAGAATTGAAAAATTAAGCAGCATTTACACTATTTTCACCGCTCATACGTTTCAGCTACATGACATTTTTGCGTTATCGGATTTTTATTGTACTCATAACTGCCTGCTTTTCGAGCGTTTTCGCGCAAGTAAAGGTAAAAGGTAAATGTGTCGATAAAAAAGGGAATCCACTGGAACTAACTACCGTGAGGGCCGATCAAAACGAAATGCCTTATTTGACACGGACCGATTTCGACGGAAATTTTGCCCTTGAAATTCCAGCCGGTAAAACGCGTTTTCTCTTTCAATACGATAATACCAACAAGGTTGAAATGGAATTAATGATTCCTGACGTGGATAGCTTTGTACTGGAAACGATTCGCTTTAATTTCGAAAACCTCGACATCGTCAATATCAACCGGGATCGCGACATTGTTAATGGTGTTCCATCATTGCCACCGTATGATTATCAGCGCAATCCGTTGAGTTCGGTTGAAAAATACATCACTTATACAACTGCCGCAACATCAAGCAATGAGCTCACAAATAATTACAATGTACGCGGTGGAAATTACGATGAAAACCTTGTTTATGTTAATGGATTTTTGATCAATCGTCCATTCCTGACGCGTTCCGGGCAGCAGGAAGGAATGAGTTTTATCAATACCGCTTTGGTGAAAGATGTGCGTTTCAGTGCCGGTGGTTTCCAGGCTGTTTACGGGGATAAATTGAGTTCCGTACTCGACATTGAATACAAAAAGCCGGATAGCTTGCACGCTTCCGTTATGGCTTCATTACTTGGCGTGGAAGGACACATGGAACAGGGAATCGGTTCTCGTTTTCGCTATTTGGTTGGCGGACGTTACCGTTCCAATGGCTACTTACTCAATTCGTTGCCGACAAAAGGAAATTACAATCCGGTGTTTTGGGACGGACAATTTGTGACCGAATTCGATCTTAACGAAAAATGGCAATGGACCGTTCTCGGGCATATATCTTCGAACAATTACCAGTTTTCTCCGGTATCTCAGCAAACCGATTTCGGAACAGCAAACGAAGCTTATTCGTTTAATATTTACTTCGATGGACAGGAAGACACGCGCTTTTTGACTATGACCGGCGGAACGGCGTTTAAGTACACCGGGAAAAAACTCCAGGCGAACACTTATTTAACAGCATTCAGAAGTAACGAACGCGAGTATTTCGATATTCAGGGCCAATACTACATCAACGAATTGGAAACCGATCCGTCGAAAGAAGAATACGGCGATTCGATTGCGGTATTGGGAGTGGGAACCTTTATGAATCATGCCCGCAACCGCCTCACAGCTTCTATTTTGAGTGCTTATCACGATGCGACGTATTCGTTTAATGAAAACAGCGCGTTTCGCTATGGTTTCGGGATTCAACACGATGATTTTTCAGATGTTCTGAGCGAATGGCGTATGATCGATTCGGCCGGATATTCGGTTCCGCAAAATACGGCGGGTGTTGATTTGTTTGAAGTGATCAAAGGCAGGTTAAAACTCCAAAACGACCGCGTTCATGCGTATGTTCAGCAAAACCAGCAATGGTCAGGCAAAAAGAAAGACCGGTTTGTTTCTAAAGTTGTTAAAATCAAAAATGATTCAACCGGATTGAAAGTGTTCAGAACTTTTTCCGACACGATGAAAGGCGGTACCGCAAAATGGGAACTGGATGCCGGTGTTCGGGCGTTGTATACTTCCTTTAATACTGATTTTATGGTGACACCGCGTGTGAGCATCAGTTTCATTCCGGTGAAATACGTGTTCCACAAAGATCACTTTGAACGTCGTTCCATGAAATTCCGTTTCGCAGCCGGAGCTTATTACCAGCCACCGTTTTACCGTGAATTCAGAACATTTACCGGAGGCTTGAATCCGAACGTAGTTGCCCAAAAATCATTACACTTTGTATTGGGTGGCGACTACAATTTCTACATGTGGGGCCGCGAAAAACCGTTCAAAGTATCCGCCGAAACGTATTACAAATACCTGTGGGATATCAATCCATATGAGATTGAGAATGTGCGCACGCGTTATTATGCCGACAACATTGCCAAAGGTTATGCAGTGGGATTTGATGCCAATATGCACGGTGAATTTGTAAAAGGATTGGAATCGTTTTTTAAGATCGGTGTTTTGTCGACCAAGGAAGATGTTGAAAACGATTCATACTGGAATTTCTACAACGCAGCCGGAGAGCGTATTACCAGCATCAGTGAAGACCAGGAACCTGTTGATTCAGTTGAAGTATTTCCAGGCTACATTCGCCGTCCTTCTGATCAGCGGTTGAATATGGGGATTTTGTTCCAGGACCACATGCCAGGACTGGAGCGTTTCATGGTGCAAATGGGCTTGAATTTCGGTTCGCGTTTACCTTACGGTCCGCCGGATTTCACGCGCTACAAAGATACCTTGAGTATGAAATCGTATTTCCGCGTTGATATCGGTTTGTCGTTTGATTTGTTGAAAAAAGACCGCAGCAAGATCCAGGATAAATGGTATGGTAAATTCAGCGATGCGTTGGTTTCGTTTGAAGTGTTTAATCTCTTAGGGATCAACAACGTGCTTTCAAAACAATGGATCCAGGACGTCAGCGGTGGTTATTATGCCATTCCGAATTACCTGACACAGCGAAGGTTTAATCTGAAGATTATAGTGAGAATTTAGCTTCGCGCGAAGCGCTCCGCAATGTTGAATGCTTAATGTTGAATTTTTAATGGAGGTCTCCTAAAGGTTTTAAAGTTTACTCCTGTTCCGAAATTGAGACTCTTACCTAAAATCTAATTCAACATTAAAAATTAAGCATTAAAAATTAAGTGGAATTACATTTGCTCTAAAACCGCGATCCGTTTTTCAATCGGAGGATGTGTAGCAAACAAACCGCTAAATCCGCTCAATGATTTGTGTTCGATAAACATTTGTTTGACATCATCGCTTTTCACTTCTTCCACTTCTGAGTTCCCTGAAATTTTACGCAAGGCAGAAGCCATCGCTTTGGTGTTTCGGGTCATTTCTACTGCTCCGGCATCGGCGAGGTATTCGCGTTTGCGCGATAAAGCGAATTTGAAGAGAATCGATAATATAAATGCTACGACAGCGATCGCGAGCGCAATCAACATGAGTTTGTCGTTGTCTTTGTCTTTTCGACGGCCACCACCATAAAGCAATGAACGAAACAGTATTTGTACGGTAAAGGACAAGATTCCTACAAACACGATACTGATGATCAACAAGCGTACATCCCTGTTGCGAATATGTGTGAGTTCGTGTGCGATAACAGCTTCCAGTTCCTGGTCATCAAGTGCTTCAATGATTCCTGAAGTGAGCGTTACTGCATACGATTTTTTATCGATCCCGCTGGCGAATGCATTCAACGCTGAAGAATCGATGATATACAGTTTCGGCATCGTCATACCGATTGTCATACACAGGTTTTCGGTGAGGTTATAAACACGCATGTTTTCTTTCCGGTCGAGCGTATGTGCCTGGGTTGCCAGGCGAATCATAGCCGTATTGCCGAAATATGCGATGAGAAACCAAATAAGCACGCCACCAATCACAAACGGAGTGGTTTTGAGAAACATCCAGTTTACGTGCTCAATGTTCTCTTTACCACCGGCGGTGAAAAAGAAAAAAGCGTAAACCCCCGCTAAAATAAGCAGGGGAAAGCACGCTAAAATAACTGTAGAACGGGCATTATTCCGGCGGATTTGCGCCTGGAGTCCGATATACGCCATGCAGTATAAGGTTTTAGTCTTAGAATTTTACTTCGGGAGCTTTGTCAAGGGTTTGGCGTTGTTCCACACCCAAATCAAACATCGGTTCTGTTTTGTAACCTTTAAATCCGGCAATCATATTGCTTGGGAATTGCTCAATACCGTTGTTGTATTCTTTGGTAGCCGAGTTGAAAAAACGACGTACAGCTGCCAGTTTGTTTTCGATATCACCGATTTCTTCCTGAAGGTTCATGAAATTGGCGTTTGCTTTCAAATCCGGGTACGCTTCAATTTGTATATTGAATCCGTTCATTGCAGCGCCCAAATTCGCTTCAGCAGCGATTTTCTCAGAAATGCTACTGGCTTGCATACAACGCGAACGAGCTTCGGTAACGCGGGTTAAAACGGAACTTTCATGGTCCATATAACCTTTTACCGCACCAAGCAATTGCGGAATCAAATCGTAACGTTGTTTCAACTGAACATCAATGTCAGCGAATGCGCTTTCACGGTTATTTTTCAATGAAACCAAGCGGTTGTTGATTGAGATCAGCCAAATAATCAAAATCAATAAAACACCACCGCCAATTAATAATCCAATCATCATTTTTTTCTAATTAAGTTTAGACTAAGTTACTCGTTTTTTGTTGGGTGCAATTAAATTTCATGAAAAAGTTGAAAAGTTGGGGAATCTTAACGAATGTCGGGAATAAATTCACCACAAAGCCACAAAGAACTTTTGAAGGATTGACGTGTTAAGTTCACAAAGGGATTTCATGTAAACCACTTTTCGTGGTCTTAATATGCTTGGTTTTTCTTTGTGGTGAAGTTGAACTTCCACTTTTTGGCAAAGGCTCTTAAGTTCCACCGGAATCTCCTTTGTGTTCTGTTTAGCAGGTCAAACTTGTCCTTTGCTTTGCTCCTTCGCTAAAGCTTGTGCCATCGCTATGCGCCTATGCTGAAGCTATGGCGTAAGCATAAGCTATTGGCGACATGCGATCGGCGAAAGCGTTGTGGCTTTTTGGTGAAAAAATCAGGTCAGGATTTTACCTTATACCCTGATACCCAGGATACACACATCATCCACCTGTTCCAAATCGCCTTTCCAGGTTTCAAACGTGGTTTCAAGCAGTTCTTTTTGCTCGTCCATAGAAATACCTTTCATTTCGAAGATGAGGTCTTTCATGTTTTTGGATTTGAACTTTTTGGCACCGGGACCGCCAAACTGATCGGCAAAACCGTCGGTGAAGAGGTAAATGGAATCGCCCGCGTTCAATTGAACATGATGCGTATCGAAAGCTTCGTATTTCGAATACTTTCCGATTGGTTGTTTGTTGGCTTTCAGCTCCACCACTTCGTCAGATAACGAGCGCACCACCCAAAGCGGATTATTGGCGCCAGACCATTTCAGTTCCAGCGTTTTGGTGTTAAGCGTGCAAAGTGAAATGTCCATTCCGTCGTTGACATCGTCTTCACTTTTGGCAAATTCCTGGATGATAATATCGCGGGTTTTGTCGAGGATAGCTCCCGGATCAATCAACCCGAACTCGCGAACAGAACGGTTCAACGCATTGTGACAAACCACGCTGATCAATGCTCCCGGAACACCATGTCCGGTACAATCGGCCGCGGCGAAAATAATGGTGTTGTCCATAGCTTCCATCCAGTAAAAATCGCCGGCAACAATGTCTTTGGGTTTGTAAATAATAAACGAATTCACCAGCCACTCGTTGACCAGTTTTTTTGGCGGTAAAATAGCTGACTGGATGCGTTTTGCATAACTGATCGAATCGAGAATTTCCTGGTTTTTCAGCTCAAGCAAATGATTTTTCTGCGCAATCAGCAATTGTTGTTCTTTGGCAATGCGCCAGCGTTTGTAAAGGAAAACCGAAAAAATGAGAATGATCACAGCGATCACTACAACCGACCAGAGGATTAACTGCGCTTGTTCACGCTCCTTTTTATCATTAAACTCCTTACGCGCGTTTTCTTTGTCAAACTTGTATTGCATTTCGGCTTGCGTCTGCGCCCGTGTATTGGCTTCATTGGTAATGCTGTCTCCGTAAGTCACAAAAAGTTTGTGGTTCTCAAAAGCCTGCTGGTAATTCCCCATTCGCTCTTCGAGCAGGTACAATTGCTGGTACCCATATTTAATGATATCTTTTCCGCCGATTGATTTCCCGATAGCAATTCCTTTTTCCAGGTATTCTTTCGCTTTCGGTAAGTCGTTTTTCTTTTCATACAAAGTCCCGAGGTTGTTGTATGAATTTGACAATCCGAGCAGATCACCAAACCCCTGGCGAATGGGAACGGCGAGTTTAAAATAATATTCGGCGCTATCGAGCATTCCCAGATCCATGTAGCAAACACCAACATTCGTAAAGGAATCGCCCAAACCGGAACTGTCTTTCAGTTCGCTGTCGATTTTCACCGATTCGAAGTAATTTTTGAGTGCCAGTTTGTATTTCTTCTGATACATGTACACAATACCGAGATTGTTGTACGAAGCGGAAATCCCTCCTTTAAAATTCGCTTCTTTGCGCAGTTTCAGTGAGCGTTTGTGATAATATAGTGCCGATTTGTAATTCTTCTGATTGGCGTAGATCAACCCTAGATTGCTGCACGTATAAGCAATCCCCAGATCATCATTGATGGTTTCCTGAATGTTTAATGCCTTGTAATAACTGCTAAGCGATTCGGAGATTTTGCCCTGGTAATCGTAGATAATTCCAATATGGTTCAGCAACTCTGCCTCACCTTTTTTATAACCTGCTTTTCGGGCAATTACGAGTCCTTTATTGGCATACACCAATCCTTGTTCATACTTCCCGGTTCGCCAGCATTGTTCGGCAGCTCTGGCATAAGCATCAGCCTGCTTTACAGGTTGTTTGATTTTCTGAATACGGGTTAGTGTGCTGTCTTTCACCACAGCCAACACATCTTTCGGCCCGAAACAAGCGAAAAGCAGCAAGGAAATATAAATGAACCTCTTCATTTGCATGGCGAAATATACGGAAGATTCGTCAAATGCGGGAGATTATGATGATATTCAAAAGGCGTTCATTTAATCATTTTCAATACTTGTTTACCTGAAACAGGATCGTTTTATCGCGCCAGGCGCAGTAATTTATCGACGCGTGTATTCCGTGTTTTTACGGTGAGAAGATATTGACCGATGGCAACACTGTTATCGATTGAAATAACGACTTCTTTTTTGTTCTGCGTCTCAAACCTCTCTACTATTTTTCCATCCATGGAATACATTACTATCGATTCAATGGGTTCGGTTGCCAGAATGTTTACTTCTGATCCGGTAACCATTGTGGGATAGATCGTAATGCCCGGATCTTTGGAACAATCAACTGTCAACAGCGGGGAATAGGTTGTTTCGTTGGTCTCCGAAGTACGTTTCAAACGAATATAGCCGTTGCCGGTCGAGTAGGTTGTCGGGATTTCTGTTGAATACGACTGTGGTTCGTTCGTTGGCCCTTCGCAAATTACCTGTGCTACGTCGATGAAAGAATTCCCGTCTTCGGATTGTTGAACGTCATAAACAGCACCGGTTGGTTCAGCATCGGTAAGCCAGTTAACCTGGATTTTAAGATCATCACATTCAGCTGAAGTGGAAACAATTCCATTCGGAAGTACAATGCTGCAGGAAACACATGGATTGCTGATGGTGGCACTTCCGAAATCCGGGCCCTGAATAATGCTCACCGATCCGGAATTATAGCAAATATTCACATTGGCAGAAGCCGTCATTGGTTGTGAATTGATGATGTTTTGTGTGATCTGTATACATGAAGGCCCGTCGGGCGAACTGAACGCATTGGCGAATTGATTGATCATTGTGTTGGTAGAAATACTGGATCCGGGTCCGGAGCACACAGGATCGGTTGCATTTGTACTTTGAACAATAAAAAAACTGGAAGTAAACGCTCCGTTATTGACAAAGAATGTGTTTGGCCCCTGAACAATCATTTGATTGAAAGGAGTAGAAAATACGGAGGTAACCAGACAATTGTAAATAACATTGTTTGCACCGGTTACAATACTGCAGGCAAATGTGGTGGTGCCGAAATTGTAGATATTGGAATTGGCACCCATTACCAATGCGGTACTTCCGTTAGTGTAATTGAAAAAAGCACCTTGCGCAATATAAATGCTTCCTGAATTGAACGTAAGATTGGCAAGGTTTAATGTGCCACAGATCACCAATGTTCCGCCACTCATCGTGAGGTTGCTGATGTTTAAAACGCCGGTTACCGTATACGTGTTTCCAGTTGTAAGCACCATTCCTTCCGTTACGGGAATACTTCCGGCAATTGGACAATTCATTGGTGCAGGAACAGGAAGACACTGACTGTTGAGTTGAAAACAAGAGGTCAGGAAAAAGATCAGTAACATTCCTGTAAACCGGTTCCGGCTGAGTGATCGGGAGGTAGTTTTTGATGTTCTTAATCTGAAACAGATTGGATGAAGTGAGTTCTTTTCCATAGGTCGCCGCGTTGTAGTTTAGTTTAGCACGCACAATTTCAAGGATATTCTATCAGTTCTCAAACAGCGTTATGCCTTAACCAACGAATTCGTGTATCGAAACGTCTTTTTCTGCGAGTGAACCAACACTGGTAGCGAATGAAATGTTCTGTAAATAATAGTTGGTTTGCCAGATCGAGACCCATTAAAATCAGGAGGACAAACCACCAAAAATTTAATCGTTAATTTTTCCTGAAAGCCTTATGAAATCTATTCTTCAAGCTACTTTTGCAATAAAAACGAAGAAATGGAATTAATCACCACGTACATTTGCAAACAGTTTGATATCGGAATTCACTCGAATATGTTCGGTGGTAGAATTATGTCATTGATTGATGACGCCGCGGGTTCGTATGCTGCTCAATTGTGCGATACACCAAATGTAGTGACCATCAAATTTGATGAACTTGTGTTCAAAAAACCGGTGAAAGTGGGAAGCATTTTAAAGATTTACGGTAAAGTGCTTCGTTTTGGGAATACTTCGCTGGAGTTGTACATGGAAATGCGCCGACACAATGTATACACGGGCCTTCAGGAGATTGTTACGCATACAAATGTGAAATTTGTGCGCATCGACGAAGATGGAAATGCCATTCCGATTTCCGAACTGATCAAAGACCGGTACGCCTTGCGTTTAAAACAATTCGGAAAAGGATTGCTGAGTTCCGAAGCACGCGAATTATTGGTGCTGACAGAAGAAGTAAACGCTTGATTGGTTTAGGCTTACATGTTTGAAATACGGCTGGCGACGCCTTCGGCAAAAAGGACTTTCGATTTCGTGACTTTCTGATTATCTTCGTGGCGCTCAAACAATACTTATTTTGACGTAATCTTATGGAACACATTGCACCCTACACATCCAAAAACAATATTCGTATTGTAACGGCGGCATCGCTTTTCGATGGTCATGACGCAGCCATCAATATCATGCGACGCATCATTCAGTCGACCGGTTGTGAGGTCATTCACCTGGGCCACGACCGTTCCGTAGAAGAAGTGGTTGATACGGCCATCCAGGAAGATGCACAGGCTATTGCGATGACTTCGTACCAGGGCGGACACATTGAGTATTTCAAATACATGCACGATTTGCTCCGCGAAAAAGGAGCTCCACATATTAAAATCTTCGGCGGTGGCGGCGGAACTATTCTGCTTTCTGAAATCGAGGAATTACACGCATACGGAATTACGCGTATTTATCACCCGGATAACGGCCGCTCGATGGGCTTGCAGGGAATGATCAATGATTTGGTACAACAAGCCGATTTTCCGGTAGGTGATGTACTGAAAGACGAAGTCAACCATATTGCTGAAAAACACGTTCCTTCCATTGCGCGTTTGATTTCTGCAGCTGAAAGTTTCCCTGAACTGGCGGTTGAAGCCATGAAGAAGGTGCACGAAATGGCAGGCGGAAATCATGTTCCTGTTTTGGGAATTACCGGAACGGGTGGTGCAGGAAAATCGTCGCTGGTAGATGAATTGGTTCGCCGGTTCCTGCTTGATTTCCCCGATAAACAAATTGCTGTAGTTTCAGTAGATCCTTCCAAACGGAAAACAGGTGGCGCTTTACTAGGCGACCGGATTCGCATGAATGCCATTAAAAATAGTCGTGTGTACATGCGCTCGCTGGCTACCCGTCAGTCTAATTTAGCGTTGTCGAAACACGTTTCGGAAGCCATTCAGATTTTGAAAGCGGCCAATTACGATTTGATCGTGCTGGAAACTTCCGGAATCGGGCAATCAGATACAGAAATTTTAGATCACTCGGATGTTTCATTGTACGTAATGACGCCTGAATATGGTGCGGCCACGCAATTGGAAAAAATCGACATGCTCGACTTCGCCGATGTGATCGCGCTCAATAAATTTGACAAACGCGGTGCGTTGGATGCTTTGCGTGATGTGCGGAAACAATACCAGCGCAATCACCAGTTGTGGGACAAGAACGTAGATGAAATGCCGGTTTTCGGTACCATCGCGTCACAGTTCAACGACCCGGGAATGAACACCTTGTACAAGATCATCATGGATAAGGTGAGGGACAAAACGGGTGCTGCCCTGGATTCCAAGTTTGAGATCACACGTGAGATGTCGGAGAAAATCTTCGTGATTCCGCCGGAAAGAACACGTTATTTGTCGGAGATTTCAGAAAATAACCGCGGTTTTGACAAATGGGTCGATAACCAGGTGAATGTTGCTGATCGTTTATACGGATTGGATCGTACGTTGGAAACGTTGCAAACTTCTACGCTGGAGGACAAAGACCGTTTGATCAAAGGTATTCAGGAAACGATGGAAATTGAACGTCGTAACCTCGATCCGCACAACTGGGAAGTGATTCAGCAGTGGGCGGCTAAAAAAGCGAGTTACGCCGGACCAGAGTTTATTTTTAAAGTGCGCGACAAAGAATTGCGCATGCAAACCCATACCGAATCGCTTTCGCATTCACAGATCCCGAAAGTGGCGTTGCCGAAGTTTAAAGGATGGGGTGATATTTTGCGTTGGTCATTGCAGGAAAATGTTCCGGGTGAATTCCCCTACACAGCAGGTTTGTTCCCGTTCAAACGCGAAGGCGAAGATCCGACGCGTATGTTTGCGGGCGAAGGCGGGCCTGAACGTACCAATCGTCGTTTTCACTACGTAAGTTTGGGAATGCCGGCCAAGCGTTTGTCTACGGCGTTTGACTCCGTAACTTTATACGGAAATGATCCGGCTATTCGTCCGGATATCTATGGTAAAGTCGGCAACTCGGGTGTTTCGATCTGTTGTTTGGACGATGCTAAGAAACTCTACTCCGGTTTTGATTTGTCGCACCCGGCTACTTCGGTTTCCATGACCATCAACGGTCCGGCGCCGATGCTGCTCGGATTTTTTATGAATGCGGCCATCGACCAGAATTGCGAGAAATACATCAGGGAAAACGGCCTTGAAAAAGAAGTAGAAGCCAAAATTGCAGCGATTTACAAAGCAAAAGGCGTTGACCGTCCGCGTTACCAGGGCGATTTACCGGAAGGAAACGACGGTTTGGGCTTGATGCTTCTTGGTGTTACTGGCGATCAGGTGTTGCCAGCCGATGTGTATCACATGATTAAATTCGACACGTTAAAACAAGTCCGCGGAACCGTTCAGGCAGACATTCTGAAAGAAGACCAGGCGCAAAACACCTGTATTTTCTCTACGGAATTTGCCTTGCGTCTGATGGGCGACGTTCAGCAATACTTCATCGACAAACAGGTTCGTAATTTCTACTCGGTTTCCATTTCGGGGTATCACATTGCCGAAGCGGGCGCGAATCCGATTACGCAATTGGCGTTTACGCTTTCGAATGGTTTCACGTACGTGGAATATTACCTGAGTCGAGGCATGAACATCAACGATTTCGGGCCGAATTTATCGTTCTTCTTTTCGAACGGAATCGATCCGGAATATGCGGTAATCGGCCGTGTGGCACGAAGAATCTGGGCAAAAGCCCTCGCGAAGAAATATGGTGCCAACTCCCGTGCGCAGATGTTGAAATACCATATTCAGACATCGGGTCGTTCGCTGCACGCACAGGAAATCGATTTCAACGATATTCGCACGACTTTACAAGCATTGTACGCGATTTACGATAACTGTAACTCGCTGCACACCAATGCTTACGATGAAGCGATTACGACACCTACGGAAGAATCGGTTCGTCGTGCGATGGCCATTCAGCTGATCATCAACCGCGAATTGGGCTTGGCGAAAAACGAAAACCCGTTACAAGGATCGTTTATCATCGAAGAACTAACCGATTTGGTAGAAGAGGCTGTGTTGAGCGAATTCGACCGTATTACCGAACGTGGTGGTGTATTGGGTGCGATGGAAACGATGTACCAACGCTCGAAAATCCAGGAAGAATCGTTGTACTACGAAACGTTGAAACACAACGGTGAATTCCCGATCATCGGGGTGAATACTTTCTTAAGTTCGAAAGGTTCACCAACGGTTGAGCCTCGCGAAGTCATCCGTGCATCGGAAGAAGAAAAAGAGTACCAAATTTCAATGCTGGAAAACCTGCACAGCGCGCACGCGGATAAAATCCCGGGCATGATCAAACAAATACAACAAGCGGCGATCCAAAACCAAAATATGTTCGAAGAACTGATGGAAGTGTGTAAATATGCTTCGCTGGGTCAGATTACAAGCGCGTTGTTTGAGGTTGGTGGTCAGTATAGAAGAAATATGTAAATCAATTTTGAATGTTTAATGTTGAATGAACAATTAGGCTTAAGCATTCAAAGAGATTAACCACATAGAACACATAAGGAAACATAGTTTTTAGCAATTATTCTATATGAACTATGTGTTCTATGTGGTTAGAAAATTAGTGTTCAGTAAAATGAATGGTTCCCGTTTCGCTTTAGTCGGATGGGGATTTTTGTTTTAATGATTTATTTCAACGTTTTTAGCTGTTACTTTTTGAATGGGTTTACTTTAGTAAGTATGAAAACGATTCTCCTGATTTCGCTTTTGCTAATTCTGTCAGCTTGTTGTCTTGAAAAAACGACAGCGGAGCCGAAGAAGGATGCCGACGAGTTTGTTTTAAAGCAGCGAACGATTCAAGTGAATTTTCATCCGCTGAATTCGATTCGTTATAAGGACTATTTAATTATTCAGGGGGAAGATGATCAGGAAGCCTTTTGTTTTGAAGTGTATGATCTGAAAACAGGAAAAACCGACACCGCCTTTTACCGGCAAATAGCCATGGACAGTATTTACGGTTTCATTATTCGAAACGAGCAATTGATGGCGCGCTCAGTAACTAATCAGTGGAAAGTTTGGGACAAAAACGGTTGGCAAATTGCACAATCCTATTCTGATTTTTTCTTTGCTCAGGTTATGAAAGACGGACGTCCACAGAATCTTAAATTTCTTCATGAAGATGCGACTTACTTTGTTTACGGGGTTAATCTCGGTGAATGGGGTGGTGGTGCTTTCTTTTATCATAAACGATCCGGGAAAACATATTCTTTTCAAAAAAATGATCCGGTAGATGTTCTTAAATCAAAAGAGGGATACGAGTTATCCGTATCAATGCCTCATGGCAGTGGATTTGTATCGATAGTTACAATTCATGATCCGTTAAAGCTGGAACTGGTTCCAGATAAGTTGAGTTTTTTGAAACATGAATTTGGCGAGATCACATCTCAGCAGGTATATGACTTTTGGAAGCTAAATGAGCAAAGAAATCTCCCGTTTGCATTGTTTTTCAGGCAATTCACCTCAAAGGAGACTGATGAATCAGAGTTTCGGTTTGCTGCTCATGAATACTACAATTCGCTTCTTAAGAATGATCCAAACATCGATTTTAAACTAGATACGATTGGAATGGATAAAGCTTTTTTATGTTACGGTTCATTTGATTTTAAAAGTAAAACCACCTATCTGATCCAGGATTCAATACTTTACCTAGTACAAATGGAAAAAGGAAAATTAGCGCGAATACAAGCTTTTCCTGAACAAAAGGAATTACCGTATTATACTTCAATGATCGAACACAAGAAAGGCAGAAATTCATACTCACTTTGGTCAAGTAAGGGCTATAACGATCACGAATTAATGGTCAGGCACGTTTGGCTTTCTGTTTCAGGAACGACTATTTACAGGTATAATATCGTGCACATGGATTAACAAATGGTGGAGTATCTACGGGTTATGTATGGGGTTGATATGGGTGATTTACGGGTGGAACCTGAGCGAACCGCTGAGTCTCTTTATGTCCCGTCCTGAAAAAAGCTGACAGTTTTTGAAAGTGTACTGATATTATTTGACAGTTAAAAAAAGCGTACTGATATAGCTTTACACTTACAGGATAAATGTAGCTAAAATTTCATTCCATTGTCATTATGTTTTTTGTTTTATATTTCTTGGGTTTCCATCTTTTAGTCAGTGTTCCTTGTAATTCATGCGCTTGTTCAGGCGTGTAATAGTCACAACTTGCATGAGGGCGTTGATCAATACTGAATATTAAACTCTCCACCAGTTACCGTTTTGGTTCCGGCTGGAGAAACGCGTGTCAATGTACAATTGTACGTTCCGGTGATTTTGTCGTTTACTGTATCGTGTGCAGTGATCGTGAGTGTTCCCGGATCGGAAATATACGATGTCGCATAATTGTCATCTGTGTGGGTCAATCGGGCAGAAAGTCCGGGTCCCATTGGATAGGTTCCTGCCTGCAATGAATCACCCAGTGCAAGTCCGAAAATGAGTCCGCCATTGATGTTGGTTTGGATAATAAGCATTCCCGCTGTGTGCTGTGACGAATAAAACTCGGTTTGAAGGGAAGTGTCGTCAACTTTTAAGGCGAAGGTTTTTAACGTCGGGCCACTGGACTCGCCTGTGGTTTCTTTGTCTTTTTTGCAGGAAAATAACGTGAGAGCCGATAAGGTGATTACGGCAATGGATAAAAATGGTGTTTTCATGTCGTGTGATTTAGGTGACAAATAAACGAAGAAAAAGCTAAGAGACGTATTTGATTTTAAATGTAAAATTGAAAATGTAAAATTGAAAAGGGTGTTTTCATCGAAGTGATCTTTTCAATTAAATGGTTAGCTTATCCAGCACATACTTGATCAACCCATTCATCTCGTCATCAAAACCTTTTGAAAACAGCATGTTAGGTCGGTTGGCAACGCCCAGGCAAATTGTAGCGCATTCGTGGCCCATGGCTTTGCCTAATGCAAATAAAGCCGAACTTTCCATTTCGAAGTTCATCACTTTCAGATTGCCTTGGCGAAAAGCAGTGAGTTGTTCGTTGATTTCAGGTGTTCGGAGCCCCAGGCGTAAGGAACGGCCTTGCGGGCCATAAAAACCGCTGCTGGTAACGGTGATTCCTTTGTGAGTTAATTCCGAAGACAGCAAATCAGTCAGCGATTTCGATGCTTCGGTGCAATACGGTTGTATAGTCGGCGGGAATTGTAAATGCGTTGTCAATGCGGAAGCGATGGCTTGTTCTTCTGCCAAAAAGTCAATCGGGTAGAAGTGAGCCACATTGTCCAGGCCATAAGCGTGTGTCGATAAAATATAACTGTGCACCGGAATTTCGGGTTGCAGAATGCCACAGGTACCAATGCGAACCAATCTTAAGGAGGTCTGCGACGATTTATTGGTGCGGCTTTTCAGGTCGATGTTCGCTAACGCATCCAGTTCGTTGACACAAATATCAACGTTGTCTGTGCCAATTCCGGTTGAAAGCACGGTAATGCGTTTCCCGTTATAAGTTCCGGTGTGAGTAGTGAATTCACGGTGATGTGAACGGTGTTCTACCTGGTCAAAAAACGCAGAAATGAGTCCAACACGATCCTGATCACCAACCAGGATAACGGTTTCAGCTACATGTTCAGGAAGTAAACCTAAGTGGTAAACCTGACCGTGGGCATCCAGTACTAATTCTGACGGAGGGTAGTTCATCTCTTTTGAAATGTAAAATGTAAAATTGAAAATTGAAAAGGGTGACTTCTCTTTTCAATTTTCAATTTCACATTTTCAATTAATTTTTAACGCTTCCGAATACTTTTTGCAAAATATCCGAAACACGAGCCATAGGATCTTTACGGATTTTGTTTTCCTCCAATTCAACCATGTGGAACAAACCAACAATGGCACGATCGGTTACGTATTCGCTCAGATCAGGGTTTAATTTTTGTCCGCCGGTCAACTGCATAGCACCGTTGTATTTATTGATGATCGGATTCCAGTATTCTGTCAGTTTCACTGTGCTGATGGCAGCGTCTACTTTCGGTTTGAAAGCCGCGACCAATTGAGCTCGTGTATTATCGCGAAGGAAACGTGTTGCAGAGCCGTCGCCACCGTTAAGAATCGCAAAACCGTCAGAAATACTCATGTTTAAGATCGCATTTTTGAAAATCGGCAATGCTTCTTTCGTCGCTTCTTCGGCTGCACGATTCAATGTTGTTTCAAATTTTTCAACCTGGCTGTTCAAGCCCCATTCCAATGCTTTTTCGCGCACTTTGATCGCGTCCGGAGGAAATGGCAAACGAATCGCCTCATTTTTCAGGAAACCGTCGGTTACCGAAGTCAGGTTTACCGAGTTTTGAATTCCTACATTCAGGGCTTCTTTTAAGCCGGAAATCACTTCGCCGTTGGTGAGCGCAGGTGCTGTGTTGTTGTCTGTTGTTAAGACGCTGTCCGTTACTTCACTCAGTACGTCGCAGGCTGTAGCAGTGATGAATAAACCACCCACTAAAACGGGGATTATAAATTTTCTCATGATTTACTATTAATTGTTCAAACTTACAAATAATTTTACGCTGAATATCAAAAACGATACCATGATAGAAGCCGAGTTGATTTCCATAGGTGATGAGCTGTTAATCGGGCAAACCGTAAACACAAATGCATCCTGGCTGGGGCAGCAATTAGCGGCGGTTGGGATTCGTGTTATTCACACTGCAGTGACCACAGATGAGCCTCAGGCAATTGTTTCGGCATTCGATGCAGCCTTTGAAAGAGCAACGCTGATTATTGTTACCGGCGGACTCGGGCCAACCAAAGATGATATTACGAAACATGTGTTGTGCGAATATTTCGAAACGGAATTGGTGATGAACGAACCAATCCTGGAACACATCACTTCTTTTTTCACTAAGCGTAATCGTCCGATGCTGGAAGTAAATCGTCAGCAGGCGGCTTTGCCCGAAGCGTGTACCGTTTTATTTAACCGCCAGGGTACAGCAGCCGGAATGTGGTTTGAACGCGGTGAAAAAGTCCTGGTTTCGATGCCGGGCGTTCCTTATGAAATGAAATCGATCTTTTCGGAAGAAGCGTTGCCGAAGATCCGGGAGCGTTTTCAGACCGTCGGATTGTACCATCGTACGTTATTAACGCAGGGAGTCGGCGAATCGTTTTTGGCTGATACACTTTCCGATTGGGAAAACCGTTTACGCGCCGATGGCTTGGGATTGGCTTATCTGCCTTCACCTGGAGTCGTGAAATTGCGCATTACCGCTTATGCAGGTGAAAGTGATGCCACGAAAGTGGATGCTTACCTCACTGAAGCGAAAAAAGCGCTTCCCATTGCCGCTTATGGTGAGGAAGAAGAAACCTTGCAGGAAGTCGTTGGGAATCTGCTGCTTGAGCGCGGACAAACCATCGGAACGGTAGAAAGTTGTACTGGCGGCGCGATCACGGCTTTGCTGACAAGCATTTCCGGTTCGTCTGACTATGTACAAGGCGGTTTGGTGACGTATAGTAATCAATTGAAGCAGGAGCTGGCAAGCGTGCGTTTGGAAACACTGGAAACGTTCGGAGCGGTTTCGGAGGAAACGGTAAAAGAAATGGCGCTTGGCGGAAGAAAAAAACTGGGCGTGGATTGGTGCATTTCAGTGAGTGGTGTTGCGGGGCCAGTAGGCGGATCGGAAGAGAAACCAGTTGGGACAGTTTGGATAGGAATTGCAGGGCCGACAGCATTTTGGAGCAAGCAATTCAGTTTCGGTGATAATCGCGAAAGAAACGTGCAAATGAGCGTGTTAGCGGCTTTGAATTTTGTTCGCTGCGCACTTTTGGGAATAATTCCTGAAAAAAAGAATCATTAAACTTGTTCTTTTATTATTAAATGCTTTTCTTTGCACCCGCTTTAGAATTAGGATAAAACAAAAATACAATGTCACGAGTTTGTCAAATCACAGGGAAGTCAGTTATGGTTGGGAACAATGTTTCTCACTCACAACGTAAAACTAAACGCAAGTTTTACCCGAATTTATTTATTAAAAAGTTCTACGTTCCCGAAGAGGATATGTACGTAACTTTGCGTGTCTCGGCTTCGGCTTTGAGAACTATTAACAAAAAAGGAATTTCTGCCTGCATGAAAGATGCACGTGAGAAAGGTTTTTTAAAGTAAATCCTAGTTCGACTTCGTTTCGGCGGATAGAATATCAAAGAATAAAGAGATGGCTAAGAAAGCAAAAGGAAATAGAATCCAGGTAATTCTTGAGTGCACAGAGCACAAAGAGTCAGGTATGGCAGGAACTTCTCGTTACATTTCAACGAAGAACCGTAAAAACACTCCTGAACGTTTGGAGATCAAAAAATTCAACCCTGTGTTGAAGCGTTACACAGTTCATAAAGAAATTAAATAATATTGCGTCATGGCTAAGAAAGTAGTAGCATCGTTGCAAAAAGGGGGAGGAAAAGAACACACCAAAGTTATCAAATTGGTGAAATCTCCTAAATCCGGATCTTTCTCGTTCAAAGAAGAGATCGTACACAACGACAAGGTAAAGGAGTGGTTCGCTAAGAGCTAATCCATTGAACAAAACTCGAACTATTGTTTAACCCCCGTCCCGATAACAATCGAGATCGGGGTTTTTTCGTTTTCAATTATGGCATTATTTGGTTGGTTCTCGAAAGAGAAAAAAGAATCGCTCGACAAAGGGCTTGAAAAAACGAAGGACAGTTTTTTCTCGAAACTGACACGATCCGTTGTCGGTAAATCGAAAGTAGATGATGAGGTACTCGATGAACTGGAAGAAATTCTCATCACTTCAGATGTGGGCGTACAAACCACGCTCAAGATCATTGACCGGATTCAGGAACGGATTGCCCGCGATAAATATGTGGGTACCGAGGAACTGAACAATGTGTTGCGCGAAGAAATCTCCGGATTGTTGGCCGAACATGATACCAGCAGCCCAACAGAATATGAATTACCAACGCACAACGGAAATCCGCATGTGATCATGGTAGTTGGTGTAAATGGTGTGGGGAAAACCACTTCGATCGGAAAACTGGCGCACCAGTTCAAAACTGCCGGTAAAAAAGTGGTATTGGGTGCAGCGGATACATTCCGTGCGGCAGCCGTAGACCAGTTGATTATTTGGGCAGACCGCGTTGGTGTACCGATTGTGCAGCAGGGAATGGGTGCAGATCCCGCTTCGGTGGCGTTTGATGCACTTTCTTCGGCAAAAGCACAAGGAGCCGATGTGGTGATCATTGATACCGCAGGACGCCTCCATAACAAGGTAAACCTGATGAACGAGCTGAGTAAAATCAAACGCGTGATGGAAAAAGTGATCCCGGATGCGCCGCATGAGATTTTGTTAGTGCTTGACGGTTCTACCGGACAAAATGCTTTTGAACAAGCCAAACAATTTGCGCTGGCGACTTCATTGACAGGTTTGATCATTACCAAACTCGACGGAACTGCAAAAGGTGGCGTCGTGATTGGAATTTCCGACCAAATGAGCATTCCTGTGCGTTTCATTGGAGTAGGCGAGGGCATAGAGGACCTTCAGGTATTTCACCGCGAGGAATTCGTAAGCTCTATTTTCGGTTCATAATCAGATACTTTTCGATTTACATTTATGGAAACACAATCTTCGCCCGGTAACTTTGACAAAACAATGGGAATCGTTGCTTATCTGAGCCTTGTAGGTTGGGTGATAGCGCTGGTGCAGAACAACGACAAAAAAGGCTATGAAAAAACATTCACAGCATTTCATTTGCGCCAGATGTTAGGGATCATGATTATCGGGTTTTGTATCTGGATCATTCAGATTCCGTTGGCGCTGATTCCGTTTATCGGTTTTGCAACTTCAGTGGTCCTTTCATTAGGTGTTTTTGCTTTTTGGATTCTTGGAATTGTTGGTGCTGCTAACGGACAACGTAAGGAGTTGCCATATATTGGGGAGCCGATTCAAAAGATGCTGGGGAAGTTGTTTGAATAAGCTTATCCCTACTTTTTTCTTGATAAAAAAGTAGGCAAAAAATCAAGGCTGTACATCCGGCCCTTGAGAACTACACTTCATTTCACTACCTGCACCCCAACTCGTAGACGCCATTAGCGAATTCTTTTTTGCAAAAGAATCCGATGGCTGAACTCAAACAGGGGTTCGGCTTCGTTTCATTCAGTTTGTTCTCATACACGCCGGATGTAAGGCCGATGGGCCTCCTCCTCTCAATAACAATCCTCTTCTGCCATTCATGATTCAGGTGATTGGCATTGATTAATGAATGGACTATTGTTCTACGGTATAGCCTTTGGTTTTGGCGAGTTCGATAACAGAGCGTTTGATGGCAGCGCTGAGGTCATTTTGTTTACCGTTTTTACGTTGTTCCTTTTCAATGTATTCCTGGCGTTTGATGTTTAGGGCCCCGATTTTCTGCTGAATTCCCTTGCGTTCCTGCGTTTTTTTGGCGACGTACTTCTCGATTTCTTTGGCCGATTTCCCCTGTAAATGAGCCGGCAGCTCTTCTTTTTGGATTGACTTCAAGGCATTTTTATCCTCTTTTACTTTGTCAACCAAATCCCAGGAAGTGTTGTCGTAAGCCGCC
Organism: Candidatus Fluviicola riflensis; assembly: GCA_002243285.1. Lineage (GTDB taxonomy): Bacteria > Bacteroidota > Bacteroidia > Flavobacteriales_D > Crocinitomicaceae > Fluviicola > Fluviicola riflensis. Next base: position 1,119,971 of record CP022585.1, read on the forward strand.
GTCGATTTGCTCACTGAACGCTCTGTTGCTACGGCATCTGAAACACTCATTGCATTGGCATCCTGGAAAGTCTGATTCTGTTTCTTTTGTTCGCCCATCTTTCCATATTGCACATAAGTTCCATTCATGCGTTCGTTGCATTTCCGGATTTGGGAGTCGTACGGCGTTTCAATATAGGCAATCTGTTCGTCGGCATTGATGTTGAAAAACTTCCCGGCGCCTTTATCGGCGGCACTTTTCCAGAGGCTACTGGTTGCTTCCGAGCGATCTCCACAAAAAATGGTATTGATGTAGATGTTGTGTTCGCGTGCTTCCCGGATCGCTTCCGTATACGCAGTTCCACCCTGGTTAAATTCTTCGTTTCCGGCGATGTAAATCAGTTTCATATCGGTTTCATTCCGTCCCCAATCCATTCTTTTGGTCGCGTCAGAAATTACTGCACCACAGTATTCGTCTCCGCCATAGGTGGTGAGTGAAAACAGTTTTTCAGAGATTAAATCCAGGTCGGTTGTGAGGGCTGAAACCTGCCGGATGTAATTGGAATCAGGTGAAAGATTTTCATTCCCGTATTCGTACAAGGCTATTTCAATGATGGGTGTTTTTCCCTGGTATTTCAATGTTGTCAGCGTATTTACGATATCCCACAAACGCGCTTTTGCCTGTTCAATCAAACCATCCATACTGCTGGAAGTGTCGAGTAATAATGCTACCTGGATTTTATTGTTGCTTTTTCCGCTTGTCTGAAAAATGGGTTTCGGCTCCGGGGTCTCGTTTTTGCCGGAATCGCCACAGCTTGCCATGCTCATGAAAGCTGCGAGTAATGTTAAGGATACAATTTTGATCGTCATGGTTCCTGTTGTTTTGTTTCGACAAACATATTCACGGAAAGCTTATTGTTTTTGGAGAACGGGTGAATGCGCCCTTTGACTTGGTGAAACACATTGCACAGCGCGGCTAAAATCAGTTATCTTTATCGTACTTAATTTCCCATAACAAATGCTTCATCATTCTTTTGTTTTTACGTGTTTTCTGGTTTGCTGCAGCTTGTTTGCAGTGAATGCGCATGGGCAGGAAAAAACAAAAGCGGCGACTGAGAAAACGGTGAATGAAACCTATGTAGCTCCGGCTGGCGATCGGGTGATCAAATCATTGAAGAACGATGACGACTATGAGTTGGCCGAAAGTTACGAGGCGCTGGCGAAGAAATTTCGCGATAAAGGCAATTACAAAAAGGCCGAAGAATATTTCAAAAAAGCGCTGGCAAGTTTTAAGAAACTCAAAAGTAAGGACGACATCTCACGTGTTGCGCGATCATTGGCCAAAGTGCAGGAAAAGCAACAGAAAACCACTGAAGCCGCTTCTAATTACTTTACTGCGAGCGATGCCGCGTCACAGGGAAAAACGGAGCAGAAGATCAATCTTACGGATGTGAACCGTTTGAATTCTTCATCGAATTATTCTCTGCAATCGCAGCAGGTGAGTTCCAATATTACCTTGCTGAAAAAATCCGGTAACAAAGAAGATTTACAGGACGCCTACCAGCAGAAAGCAGCTATTTTCCTTTTTCAAAACGATTTTTACGGCGCCATTGATGTGTATTACCAAGCGATTGAAGCAGCAAAAGGGGATGAAGCCGTTATTGCGTCATTGAAAGGTGAAATCGCCGATGCTTATGTGTCGGCAGGAGATTATACCAATGCGCTTGTTCTTCGGAACAAGCTGGCAGACGAAGCCATACGCAATGACGATGACAAATTGTTCATTCAACAACAGCAACCACTTGCAGCGATTTTTTTCGCAATGGGTGACGATGAAAAAGCGATTGATTTATTAAAATCGGCCTACAAACTGGCGTTTGAAAAAGGCTATTCGCAGGAGGTAAAGAAATGCCTTTCGCGTTTGGTGGAATATTACAAGGAAACGGGCAATTACGCCGAAAGCATTGTGTTGTACGAACGGTTCCTGGAGCATCTCGACGAACTGATCCTGGCCGACAGCAGTTTGATCGATCTGAACTCGTTCCAGGTGATCGAAGGAAAAATCAAACAGCTGGAAAAGGAAAAAGTATTGAAAGATGAATTGATTTCGAGCGCTAATAATTTTAACTACGTGTTGAGCGGCTCGTTGATCGTGTTATTGATTTTGCTGGGATTGTTCATCCGCTCGTTATTGTCGATCAAAACCCGGAACAAGAAAATTGCCCTGCAATCGCTGCGCCGTGAAATGAATCCGCATTTTATTTTCAACAGTCTCAACAGCGTGAATCAATTCATTTCACAGAACAACGAGCTGGAAGCCAATAAGTACCTGACGTCTTATTCGAACCTGATGCGCAACATTATGGAGAATTCGAGCAAGGATTTTATTCCGTTGGGAAAAGAAGTGGAGTTGCTGAAAAAGTACCTCGACCTCGAACAAATGCGCTTCAAGGACAAGTTTGACTATATGATTACGGTAGATGAACACCTGGACCTGGAAGCGTTGTACGTACCCAATATGCTCATTCAGCCGAACCTGGAAAACGCGATCTGGCATGGTTTGCGGTATTTGGATTCAATGGGATTACTACAGGTGGCTATCGCGCTGCAGAACGACCGGATCACAGTGACCATCGACGACAACGGCATCGGGTTGAAAAAGAGTGATGAGTTGAAAACCCGTAACCAGAAAGCGCACGATTCGCTCGGATTAAAAAATACGCAACAGCGCATTGAGTTGCTGAACAAACTTTACCGCATGAATATTTCGTTCAGCATTCGTGAAAAAACGAGTGCGGAAGGAGGAGGAACCATTGTGGAACTGGTGTTTCCGCTCATCGATAAACCGGTAGGATGATGGTAGAAAAAATAAGAAGCGTCATTGTTGAGGATGAAAGCGCAGCGCGCGAGGTGTTGAAAAACTACCTGGGCAAATACTGTCCGCAGGTGGAAGTAGTGGGAGAGGCGCACAATTTCAAAGAGGCGATTCCGGTGTTGCACGCGTTAAATCCGCAGCTGGTGTTTTTGGATGTGGAAATGCCATTTGGGAACGCATTTGATGTGTTGGAAGCGTGCAAGGATTTGCAGTTTGAAACCATTTTCGTTACCGCTTTTTCGGAATATTCGCTGCGGGCATTGAACCAAAGTGCGGCTTATTATTTGCTGAAACCCATCAGCATCGAAGAACTGATCCTGGCTGTAACGAAAGTGCATCAGCAGCTGATTAACCAGGTGATTTTTAACCGCAACAAGATTATCGTGGAGAACTTTCGCGAAAAACAGCCTGAGAAACAGCAAGTTATTTTGCCCACGCTGGAAGGTTTTGAGGTCGTGAAAATGGAAGAGATCGTTCGCCTGAAAGGCAACGGCAATTTCACCGACCTGTTCCTTGCCAACGGTTCCAAAAAAATGGTATGTCGTTTCCTGAAACACTTTTCAGAGATTCTACCTTTTCCGTTTATCCGCGTGCACAAATCGCACATTATCAATATTCATTTTGTGAAAGCGTACAACAAAGGCGGTTATGTGACGATGAACGACGATTCGGAAATTGAGGTTTCGGGGACGTATAAGGAGGGGTTTTTGAGGCTCCTGAAGTAGACTTCGTTTTTCGGGATTCTGAGATCCCAACGTCAAAAAACAATGATGATTATCTAGTCAATAGAAAAATACCTCCGAGGAATATAAATAAACCACCGATCATACGACTAACCAGCGTATTACGTTCATGACTATATTCCTCGTATTTCCCCCAACGGAACTCAATAAAGCTCCATACCAGAAGAACTGAACCAAATATGACGAAGAAAACGTACATATCTTAACTGAATTTAGAATCACCTGCGAACATGAAATCCGTGAATCTTTCCGTCACTTAGATCTGTTGAGTAGGCAAAGGATAGCACCTCCTTTTTATTTTTAAAACTGACTTCCATAAGAGGACTGTTGTTGTAGATGAACGTGTCAAAACCGTTAAATTCAGTGAAGTCGGTACTTAGTGCAGAAAGGTATTTGAATACCGTATCCTTTTCTATTTTTTGCTTAATGTCATCCGACAACAGATTGTATACCAACTCGTATCGCCGTTGTTTTAACAGATTCAGGTGACTTTCATAGAGTTCTATTCTTTGGGAAACGGCGCGCATTTCCTCTTTCGTTTGAGCTAACATTAATCCCTTATTACTGCTTTTGATGGAATAATTGTCGCAAACAATGGATTTTTTCTTTAACGCTTTGTAGGTTTCGAACAGTACTTTTCCGGGTAAAAAAATGTTTTCTGTTCTGGCTTGTATATTAAGCACGATCGACGATTTGTTAGTCGAAACCGTATAAGACGCGGTTAATAAACAGTTATTCTTTTTACCAATTTGCGTAATTTCCTGTTCGATCGTTTTCTTGTCATTCGCGAAATCGCAACCCGTAAAAACGAGAATGGTAATTAACAGAACAAAAGGTGAGCGATAGTTTGTTTTAAAAAGGCCCATAAACGGTTGTTTATTATGATCGTTTAAAAATAGGAATTACTTCGTTTGAACTACCATCAAAACGGTATATGGAAAGTCAAATTTGTCCGGGTTGATAAACCAATAAGTTTGGGACGTTTACCTAGTTGAGTCCCCTTTCAGATAATTTGATATGTGAACCCATCTCATTCTCTTAGCCTTTCGAACGTATATATTTCAGCAGGACTTTCTATTCCTTTACTAAAAAAGTATAACCTCTTACAGCTAGGACATTTCACAATCATTTTCATTCTCATATAAAGTTCTTCCGCGTCGATCAGTCCTGAAAACTCATCGTATTCTTCGTCAGAAATCATCATTAACACATTCGGAGAAGGTATATCATGAAGTCTTATAACTTCGTCACATTCGCATAGAATTTTTGGCATAGTCTCCTGTTTTTTAATTACATATTACCAAGTTTGAGGCTGTCTGGCTTCATCGTCCACTCTTAATATAACTCTACGATCTTTTACTACAAAATATAAATCATAACTATGTTTCTGATCCTTATTCAAGAAAGAGAAGGACTCTAATTTCTTTCCATTTGAAAAAACGATAAATGTATTGTTTCCATAGACGTTGCCAAAGTCCATACATTGACGGCCTTTTTCATAAATAACATAACAACCTTTATCACTCTTCCATGCAATTTTGATGTTAGAATCATCAGATTTAACATTTAATCGATTCATGTTAAATGAAGCATTCACAATGTTACCGATCAAGCCTTCATCATTGCGAAAAGACCACCTAAAAAAGTACAGACTACTACATGAAATAATAAGGAGAGATACTACAATCACAATTAATTTAATGAATCGTTCTTTGTTCATTTGTATCTTATTCGTTATTGTCCCGACATCCTATTCAAGGATAACCAATTTAAAATACCCGTTATCTGCAAAGCCAAGAACATGTAAATCAACAATCTTTTTGGTACCCAAATCGTTTGAAATCTTTGGCGTCCCAAGAAAGTGGAGATTGTCTTCAAAATCATATGGCAATGAATCAATGAATGACTGACTAATTCTGAAAGTGTCATTGTATTTTTCACAATAACATACCCTGTGAAACAATTCCAGCGTAACCCCATCTGATTTACTGAAAACATGATTATAAGAAGAATCATGAATTGTAAATGAGTACTTTGAATAAGCACTGTTGTCTGTGCTTTTAGTATTTGCACAGCTTACAAGAATCGTAATGCCTATTAGTAATATAATATTATGAGTTCTCATTCGCTTTTTCATTTCTTATTTCCTATGATGACTTGGAGACTATCTACGCGTATAGTATCTATTTCCTCTTGAGCACGTTTAATCATTTCCGGAGTAAGAATCTGCCAATTCTTTTGCTTTGACAGATTATTAAGGTCGACTAAAATCGTATCACCTTCCTCAAACACTTTTTTATTACAGCTACTGTTGAGTTCTATTCTTGAATTGAAAAAATCTAACTCTACCATTTTGAATGTTGAAGAATTACAAACATTGATGGAGTTTTTAAGTTCAATCGTGGCGATTAATTGATCATTAACTACCCCGACTCCTGTTACGGAACCTATACTATCTCCATGATACATTATTGGCATTTGTACATGAATACCAGAAGCGGACTCTGATTTCAAAAAATACGTTGTACTGTTTGTTGAGCATGCAGAAAGCAAAACAACAAGGAGTATCAATAAATGCTTGACGATCATTCGTTTTCTTTTTTAAATAGAGATTGTTAGATACTGCGTTCTTTCAAATCGAAATTTTTCAGACATGGCTTTCTTTTATTCATCACTCCCAGACATAATTATTTGATATTCAATATCAGCAACCGTAAGATTAGAGTATTGAATAGTACACTTGTAAGACGTACTGCTGCATTCGGTTATTTTAACGCGCATGATGTCACCCTTTTTTACGCTTGTTGTTTTAGGGCAGTTCATAAGCTTTTTTACTTTGAGTTCGTATTCAAAATCATTAAGCCACTTTACTTTGGAAACAACCAATGAAACCCCATTACTAAGCCTTTCAATTTGTTTCTTCTTATCTCTGAGTATACTATTGGGTCCAAATTCTCCAACGTATCTGAATTCTCCTATTTTCAGATTTTTAACGCAGTCTTCAGAGTTAGTCTGAGCAATAGTTTTAATGAAGCTACAAGAGCAAAAGAGTAGTAATAGTGAAATTCGATCCTTCATTATATGTTGTTTTGGAATTGCACGTCAATTCACAATCCGTCATCATTTTAATTACCTAAACATACTCATTCCAACCGAATTTAGTTTATCCGAAGAATCTCATAATATGTTTTATTCCGATCAAATACTGTTTTCAACAGAATAAAAAGTTATAAACAATTGGTCTTAAGTACATTTCGGTTAAATGATTCGCTTTTGTGGTTTATTCAACTTAAATCTACTAATACGATATAGTAGATTTTCAGGCTGTTGCATCCCAATTCACTGTAGGGATAATTTGTAACATCTTTTCAATCATCTCAGTGATTTTCCGTTAAAAAAAGTATTTATTAGGCGTTTTTATTTAGGATTTTAACAATCAATTCAATTTTTTACTTTTTTCTTTCAAATGAATTTATTAATATTGGTTCGCTAAAACTATAAATGAAACCCGGAATTGTCGAATCTCCAAATAATCGGCAATTCCACTCTAAACCATTTCGATGAAAAATAAATTCATACGCTGGTCTCTTCTATTTGTGCTTTTTTTTCCAATGTTTGCCTCAGGGCAAGGAGACACCAATTGGGTACAGTTAATGTCTGATCCCACAGCCAATTTTTATGATGTCCAAACGGCATTCAACAACTACTGGAAAGACAGGCCGGTAGAAAAAGGTAAAGGTTACAAACAGTTTAAACGCTGGGAAAATTACATGGAACCTCGTGTTTACCCGAGCGGAGACATGACCCTGCCATCTTTAACGTATCCAAACTACCAGGAATGGCTTTCGGAGCAGGAAGACGAACCAAGCCCGGCCCCCAACGGATTTACGTTGGGAAATTGGACAGCCTTAGGGCCTTTCGGAGTGTCAAACGGAGGAGGAGCCGGACGACTCAACTTCGTTCGTTTTGATCCGACAAATTCCAATACCATTTTTGTAGGAGCACCCGATGGTGGTCTTTGGAAATCAACCAATGGTGGAACTTCCTGGACAACTTCTACCGATCAATTAACGGTTATCGGCTGCACAGATGTGGCGATTGATCCCGGAAATACACAAATAATGTACCTGGCCACCGGTGACGGTGACGCAGGAGATTGTTATAGTATAGGCATACTTAAATCTACCGATGGCGGCGCTACCTGGAATACTACCGGCTTGAGCTGGACTGTTAACCAGGGAAGAACGATCTCCAAATTATTGATGCATCCAACCAATTCACAAATTCTGATTGCCGCTACCAGCAACGGAATTTACCGGACAACTGACGGTGGTGCCAACTGGACGCAAACAAGTACCGGTTCGTTTAAAGATTTGGAATTTATGCCCGGAACACCAAATACGGTGTATACTTCGGGAAGCATTTTCCGTAAATCCACCGATAATGGTGTTACCTGGACAACCATTACGTCAGGTTTGCCAACAACAGGTGTGGAACGCATCGCTATTGCGGTTACAGCGGCCAATACAGCGTATGTTTACTTATTAATAGGACGTTCTTCCGATCAGGGATTGCTGGGAGTTTATCGTTCAACCAATTCGGGAACCGGATTTGCATCACAACACGGTGCTACAGGGCCTAATCTTTTGGGATGGAACTCAAATGGTGCCGATTCGGGCGGACAGGCATTTTATGATTTATCTATTGCCGCTTCACCAACCGATGCCAATACGATCATTGTTGGAGGAGTAAATTCCTGGAGGTCGACTGATGGTGGTGTCAACTGGACGATTAACTCACATTGGACCGGATCGGGGGCGCCTTATGTGCATGCAGATATCCATGCAATCGAATACTTGCCAGGATCAGGAACAACTTATTTCATCGGACACGATGGTGGAATTTCCAAAACGACCAACAGCGGAACATCTTTCACGGATATAAGCGCCAATCTGGCAATCGCACAGCAATACCGTATCGGATTGTCAACAACTACTGCTGGCAGAATGATCACCGGACATCAGGATAACGGGACCAACTTGTTAAATGCGGGTACCTGGAATGAAGTTTACGGTGGTGACGGAATGGATTGTTTCATCGACCGTACCAACAACAATACACTCTACGGTTCTTATGTTTATGGTGATTATTACAGATCCACTAATGGCGGCGGAGCCTGGACAACTATTACGTCGGGCCTTCCCGGTGGTGACTGGCTTTGTGCCTGGCACCAGGATCCGGTTACGGCTACAACGCTTTATGCAGGAGGAAGATCTGCTATGTATCGAACCACAAATAGCGGTACGGCATGGTCGGCACTTGGCACACCTTCAGGTTCGGGAAGTATTCTCGAATTTGTGATCGCCCCAAGTAATAATCAGATTATCTACTCAGTAAAATACAATGCGGTCTCAAAATCGACTAACGGCGGTACTACCTGGACAAATATTACAGGCACCTTACCAACCGCTAGTGCTGCACTGACCAATGTAACCGTTTCGAATACCGATCCGAATATCGTTTGGGTGACCTTCTCTGGTTATTCAGCTGCGAATAAAGTGTTTAAATCTACCAATGGCGGTACTTCCTGGACAAATATCACAACAGGTTTACCAAATGTGCCTTGCAATACCATTGTATACCAAAATGCAGCTGCCAACGACGTCGTATATGTAGGAACGGACATCGGTGTTTTTTACCGGGATAATACAATGGGTTCATGGGTTGCTTATATGGACGGCTTGCCACGTGTTTCAGTGCGCGATTTGGAAATCTATTATTTAACTGGAAAAATCAGAGCGGCTACATTCGGTCGCGGTACCTGGGAAAGTAACGTAGCTACCCCCGGAGCAAATGCACCCGTTGCAGATTTCGTTGGTACACCGTTACAGATCTGTGCCGGTTCAACAGTTACGTTTACAGATCAATCCGCATTTACGCCAACATCATGGTCATGGTCGTTTCCAGGAGGAACGCCATCAACATCAACATCTCAAAATCCTACAATTACCTATTCAACCGCAGGGGTGTATGATGTTACGTTAACCGCAACAAATGCTAACGGTTCAGACCCTGAGGTGAAAACAGGTTATATCACCGTTGTAGGTGGTGTTGGAGCTGCTTTACCACTTACGGAAGGTTTTACAGCAGCTCCGTTTGTTCCGGCAGGATGGTCGCTGGTAAACACAAACGCATCTACCACATGGGTGCGTGATGCAACGATAGGGTTTGCTCCAACGGCAGGAAATTCCATGTTATTCGACAACTATACTATCGACGATTCGGATAATGATGAAGTACATTTGAGTGCAGTTACACTGGCTTCATTGGTTTCGGCTCAGTTAGCTTTTGATGTAGCATATGCACCTTATGATGGGACGAACTATGATGGATTGGAAGTATTGGTGTCTACCAACTGTGGGGCATCTTTCACCTCTTTGTATTCCAAATCAAATACGGTGTTGGCTACTGCGCCGGCTACAACAGCAGTATTTACTCCTACGGTAGCACAATGGCGCACCGAAACAGTAGATCTTACGCCCTATGTAGGACAAACCAATGTGGTGATTGCATTCCGAAATTTATCAGGGTATGGAAATCGCTTGTTTGTAGATAATATTAATATTACGGGAGCCGCTCCAACAACGGCAGCATTTTCGGCATCGCCTTCTACGGTATGTACCGGACAAACAGTAACAGTTACGGATGCTTCGATAGGTGCTTCTTCCTGGAGCTGGAATTTTGGTGTGGGCGCAACTCCTGCAACAGCAACCGGTGTCGGTCCGCATAGTGTAACTTACGCTTCGGCAGGCACGAAAACCATTCAATTGACTATTAACGGTGCCACCAGCACCACTCAAAATGTTACTGTAAACGCAACTCCTGCTACACCAACAATTTCAGCAGGCGGTCCGACTACTTTCTGCGCAGGCGGAAGTGTAGTGCTGACTTCATCTTCAGCTAGTGGAAACTTGTGGTCTACAGGTGCAACAACTCAATCGATTACTGTTTCTACTTCAGGAACATATACGGTTGCTGTTACTACAGGCGGTTGTACATCTGCTACATCAGCCGGAACAACAGTTACCGTTACTGCATTACCGGCAACACCTACGATTTCAGCAGGCGGTCCAACTACTTTCTGCGCTGGTGGAAGTGTTGTATTGACTTCTTCATCTGCCAGTGGAAATTTATGGTCAACGGGTGCAACAACGCAATCGATTACTGTTTCAACATCCGGAACATATACTGTTGCTGTCACAAGTGGTGGTTGTACCTCGGCCACTTCAGCCGGAACAACAGTTACCGTTACTGCATTACCGGCAACACCTACTATTTCAGCAGGCGGTCCAACGACTTTCTGCGCAGGTGGAAGTGTTGTATTGACTTCTTCATCTGCCAGTGGAAATTTATGGTCAACAGGTGCAACAACGCAATCGATTACGGTTTCAACATCCGGAACATATACTGTTGCTGTTACGAGTGGTGGTTGTACTTCGGCTACATCAGCGGGAACAACCGTTACAGTAACCGCTTTACCGGCAACGCCTACGATTTCAGCAGGTGGTCCGTTGAGTTTCTGCGCAGGCGGAAGTGTCGTTTTGACTTCGTCCTCGGCCAGCGGAAATCTTTGGTCGACCGGAGCGACAACGCAATCGATCACGGTTTCTACATCCGGAACCTACACTGTTTCTGTTACTAGTGGGGGTTGTACTTCTGCAAATTCAGCCGGAACAACGGTTACAGTGACGGCTTTACCGGCAACGCCAACCATTTCAGCAGGTGGTCCAACGACTTTCTGCGCAGGAGGAAGTGTGGTCTTGACTTCGTCATCGGCTAGCGGAAACTTGTGGTCAACAGGTGCAACAACACAATCGATCACGGTTTCAACATCCGGAACATACACGGTTGCTGTTACGAGTGGTGGTTGTACTTCTGCAACTTCAGCGGGAACAACAGTTACAGTAACCGCTTTACCGGCAACACCTACAATTTCAGCAGGTGGTCCGTTGACGTTCTGTGCGGGTGGAAGCGTTGTGTTAACATCGTCATCAGCCAGTGGAAATCTTTGGTCGACCGGAGCAACAACGCAATCGATCACGGTTTCTACATCCGGAACATACACTGTTGCTGTTACTAGTGGTGGTTGTACTTCGGCTACATCAGCGGGAACAACCGTTACTGTCACCGCTTTACCGGCAACGCCAACAATTTCAGCAGGCGGTCCTACAACATTCTGTGCAGGTGGAAGTGTAGTATTGACATCTTCTTCCGCTACAGGGAATACATGGTCAACAGGAGCAACAACGCAATCCATTACTGTTACAACTGCCGGTACGTATACAGTAAATGTCACAAGCGGCGGTTGTACTTCTCTCAATTCATCGGGAACAACTGTTGTGGTGAATGCGCTTCCGGTAATTGCAGTGGGAACGGTAGTAAATCCAACAACTTGCGGTACTTCAACAGGAAGTATTCAGATAACAGGTTCAGGTACAGGAACAATTAACTGGTCAGGTACAAGTACAGGAACGTTGAATAGTGTTACGTTACCAACCACCATCAATTCATTGGCGGCCGGGTCTTATTCTGTTACATTTACCAATGCATCCGGATGCGTATCCAATATGGTTTCGCAAGGGCTGAATGATCCAACGCCACCATCAACGCCTACAGTTTCAGCTGGTGGGCCGGCAACATTCTGCTCCGGTGGAAATGTCGTATTAACTTCTTCATCAGCAACAGGAAATACATGGTCGACCGGGGAAACAACGCAGTCCATCACGGTTTCTGCCAGCGGTTCGTATGCGGTAACATTTACTAATGTAAGCGGTTGTTCGGCCACTTCGCTGGCAACTGTTGTTACAGTGAATCCAACTCCGGTGATCTCTGTAGGAACAGTAACCAATCCTACTACTTGCGGAACCTCAACAGGGGTTATCGCGCTAAATGGCTCGGGTTCAGGAACGGTGGATTGGAGCGGTAGTGCAGTCGGTTCAATGAATGGCGTTACTTTACCGGCATCGATTACCGGTTTGGCAGCAGGATCGTATACCATTGTATTTAACTCTTCGGCAGGTTGTGTTTCCAATTCGTTGACACAAGTATTAACGGATCCTACTCCGCCTGCAGCTCCTACCATTTCTGCCAGTGGAGCAACAACTTTCTGCCAGGGTGACAATGTGGTATTAACCTCATCGTCTGCCACCGGAAATACATGGTCGAACGGAGAGACTACACAATCGACTACTGTTTTGATATCAGGCAACTATACTGTTACATTTACAGATGTGAGTGGTTGTTCGGCTACATCGGCACAAACGTTGGTTACTGTTAATGCCCTTCCAACTGTAACTTTCGGTACATTGACTGATATGTGCGACTATAACGCTGCTATTTCATTAACACAAGGATCTCCTGCAGGAGGTGTTTATAGTGGAAACGGTGTCAGCGGAGCGTTTTTCGATCCTGCTCTTTCCGGATTGGGTGTAAGTACGCTTACTTATGATTACACAGACGCTAACGGCTGCTCTGCATCGGCTACTTCGGATGTATTGGTCGATGACTGCTTGTCACTGAATGAAACAACAGTTTCGAATATCAGTGTTTTCCCGAATCCAACAACCGGAATCATCACAATTGATCCGAACGGAACCGAAATTTCTGCAATCGCAGTGTACGATTATGCAGGAAAATTGGTTTATCAGGATAAAAAGACCAGTAGTGTGGAACCAAAAATGATCGATTTGTCAAATCTGGCAGAAGGTGTTTACAACGTGAGAGTTACCACCGAATCATCAGTAGTTAATACACCGGTTGTGATTAATCGATAATTAAAAAGGAATAGTTTCTAAATGGCTGCTCGATTGAGTAGCCATTTTTTTTGAACCAAATTTCACCAACTTTCCGATATAACACTTTATTTAGTTGTAACTAATTAAACGATAGATTCTGCGATTCATTCTTTTTTTGATAGTAGCGTATTGATTTTAACTATGAAACTTGTTAAAATGCTTTTTTTTCTAAAAAAAATAACCTAACATTGGAATGCTAAAACTAAAAAATGAAAATGATAAAGATGACGTTCTCCAACTCGTCAACTTTATTCCTGATTGTACCTAAACGACAAAAAGGAGCTGGGGCTGCAGAAATGTGTCGTGGCCTGATTTTCAGTTGTTCTATTTCTCAAAAACTACTACTATGGAAAAAAACACGGTTAAAAGACTATGGCTCTGTCTTCTGACAGGATTTATCTTCTGTTTCAATTATTCTTCTTCTGCGCAAACGGTTCGCTGCTATACTGATGAGCAACATGCAGCGCGAATGTTGGCAAATCCGGAGTTGGAGTCGAAAGAAGACTTTGAACAATGGGTCAATGAAGCGATTGCTGATATGGACCAAAATAAGATTATCGGTGGTGTTTACCAGATTCCTGTGGTATTTCATATCATCCACTCAGGTGAAGCTGTTGGGTCGGGAAGTAATATTTCTCAGGCAGCCGTTCAGTCGCAAATCGATGTGCTCAACGAAGATTTTCGGCGCATTTTCGGCACTAACGGATGGAACACACATCCTGATGGAGCAGATACGCAAATCGAATTCTGTTTGGCACAACGACGGCCTAACGGTACTGCTTTTACGGCCGGACAACCCGGTGTGAACCGTATTTTGTACTCAACAATTGGTGCAACTGCTCCGCCTTTTGGTACAGGGTATGTTGACGGAACTATTAAAACATGGACTTATAACGGAGGTGTTGCTACTGCCAACAGAGGTTGGGATCCAAACAAATACATGAATATCTGGATCTGCCAATTGAGTGGCGGAATTCTTGGTTATGCTCAGTTTCCTGAATCTCCGATCGGGGGAATGGGTTGTGGAGCTACTGCGGTAGCTACTGATGGTGTTGTTTTCACCACCGGTTCCATTGGAAAAAGTTCTGTTACCGGATTTGGCGGTCCTTATAATGAAGGAAGGACTGCTACACACGAAATTGGTCACTGGTTAGGATTACGCCATATTTGGGGTGATGGTGGTTGTACGGTAGATGATTATTGTAATGATACACCTGAAGCTGCTACGGCTAATTACGGTTGTCCCGGAGGAACAAATTCATGTACCGCTGCTCCGGATGCTGGTTTAGATATGATCGAAAACTACATGGACTATACGGATGATCTCTGTATGAATATTTTTACCAATGATCAGAAACAGCGAATGCGGGCAGTTCTCGAAGCAAGTCCGCTTAGAAGATCCCTCATCAATTCGGATGCCTGTACTCCCCCAAATCCGAGTGATGCAGCTGTAACGGATGTGTTTAATCCGCGGGGCGATCATTGCCAGGGAAGTATCATTCCAAGTGTTCAATTGCGAAATCGTGGATCGAACAATTTGACTTCGGCGACGATTTCCTATAGAATTGACAATGGCGCACCGACTACTTTCGCCTGGACAGGATCAATTACACCTGGAAACTCTGCAACAGTTGCTTTACCTGCGTTTACAGCTGCTACATTGGGTGTACACACGTTTAAAGCTTATTCAACAGTACCGAATGGTGTTGCCGATCCGTATGCTGTTGACGATACTTCTTCGATCAGTTTTATGGTTTCAAGCGGGATCATGCCCAATTACACACAAGACTTTGAATCGAGCACTTTTCCACCTGATTTGCGTTGGCTGGTTGAAAACGTGAATGGAGATTGTTTCCAATGGAGCCCTGCGTCAGGAATTTCGTCGGCTGGTGTTTTCATCAACAATATTGCACAATTACCATTCTATGGAGATGGAAGCACCACAAATGAAAATCTGTATACACCGATTTTTATTCTTCCGTGTAATGCTTCCGCAGCTAGTTTGCAGTTTCAGGTAGCGCACCGCCGGCGACTGGCAGGAAACAATGACCGGTTGATCGTGGAAATTTCACAGGATTGTGGTGTAACCTGGACAGCGACCACTTATGACAAGCAAGGAAGTGTATTAGCGACCAATGCTACATTAAACGCCAATGAATATTATCCGACTATAGCCGCTGACTGGCGTACGGAAACCATTAACCTGCTTCCTTATGTGACAACGACTTCCAAAAATATCCGTTTCCGCTTTCGGGGAATTTCCAATAACGGAAACAATATTTTCATCGATAACATCAATTACACCGCAACCACTCCGGGGGAAATTAACCTTGTACAAGGAGCTACCGATGTCATTGACGGCGGTTTGTATGATTTCGGAACGGCTGTTGCAGGTATAGCACAAACAGTCACATTTACCGTTCAGAATACAGGAACAACCAACCTGGTGTTGACTCCGCCAATTACGGTAACCGGCGCAACATTTGCGCTGGGAACTACCTTTGGTATTACCACGGTTCCTGCAGGTGGTTCAACTACATTTACACTCACATTCACACCTTCAGGAGCAGGTCCTTTTACCGGAACGGTTTCTTTCGGAACAAATGATTGCGATGAAGGAACATACAATTTCGTACTTAATGGAACGGGAACTACCATTCCGCCGGTGGCTGATTTTAGTGCTGCTCCAACAACAGTTTGTGCCGGTTCTCCGGTAACATTTACCAATCTATCCACTTTCGCAGCGAGTTATGCCTGGAATTTCGGGGCTTCTGCAACTCCACCGACTTCAACGGCTACAAACCCGTCGGTTGTCTTTAATACACCGGGAACGTATCCTGTAACACTTACTGCTACCAATGCTTTCGGCTCGGATGTAGAAACAAAAACGGGGTACATTGTTGTGTTAAATTCCACGGGAACGGTTTTGCCAATCACCGAAGGATTTACGGTTGCAACGTTCCCTCCGGCAGGGTGGTCTATCGTCAATAACAACGCTTCGCCAACTACATGGGTTCGTACGACTGCTGCAGGATTTGCACCGACAGCGGGTAACTCAATGATGTTTGATAACTTCACTTACAACGACGGTGATGATGATGAAGTGCGAATGACTGCTGCCAGTTTTAGTGGTTTGGCGTCTGCCCAACTACTCTTTGATGTTGCCTATGCGCCTTATGATGCAGCCAATTTTGACGGATTACAAGTGTTGGTATCAACCGATTGCGGGGTTACCTATACTTCAGTATATTCAAAATCAAATACCGTATTGGCTACAGCTGCAGCAACCACAGCGATCTTTACACCAACTGCTGCCCAATGGCGAACAGAAACAGTGAACTTATCTGCATACGTAGGGCAATCCAGCGTTATTGTGGCTTTTAGAAATTTATCAGGTTACGGAAACCGCTTGTTCGTCGATAATATCAATCTGACAGGTGTGGTAGCTGCGACTCCTCCAACAGCAAGCTTCACAGGAACTCCCACAACCGTTTGTTCTGGACAAAGCGTGACCTATACGAATACATCTACAGATTCACCAACGTCTTATTCATGGTCTTTTCCTGGCGGAACTCCGGCAACATCTACTGCAACAAATCCGACTGTTACGTACAACACAGCGGGTACCTACAATGTTGTTTTGACTGCTACCAATGCAAATGGTTCTGACGTTGAAACACAAACCAATTATATTACGGTCAATGCGACACCGGCAACACCTACAATTTCAGCAGGCGGTCCAACTACTTTCTGCGCTGGTGAAAGTGTTGTATTGACTTCTTCATCTGCCAGTGGGAATTTATGGTCAACGGGTGAAACAACCCAATCAATCACCATTTCTACATCGGGAACATACACGGTTGCTGTTACTAGTGGGGGTTGTACTTCTGCAAATTCAGCGGGAACAACCGTTACAGTAACCGCTTTACCGGCAACACCAACAATCTCGGCAGGCGGTCCGTTGAGTTTCTGTACAGGAGGAAGTGTCGTTTTGACTTCGTCATCAGCTAGCGGAAATCTTTGGTCGACAGGTGAAACAACACAATCGATTACTGTTTCTACATCCGGAACATACACTGTTGCTGTTACTAGTGGGGGTTGTACTTCGGCTACATCAGCGGGAACAACAGTTACAGTCACCGCTTTACCGGCAACACCAACAATTTCAGCAGGCGGTCCGTTGAGTTTCTGTACAGGCGGAAGTGTTACACTGACTTCTTCATCGGCAAGCGGAAACTTGTGGTCAACAGGTGAAACAACACAATCGATTACTGTTTCTACATCCGGAACCTACACGGTTGCTGTTACGAGTGGTGGTTGTACCTCGGCCACATCAGCAGGAACAACTGTTACAGTAACCGCTTTACCGGCAACACCTACAATCTCGGCAGGCGGTCCGTTGAGTTTCTGTGCAGGCGGAAGTGTTACACTGACTTCTTCATCAGCTAGTGGAAATATTTGGTCGACAGGTGAAACAACACAATCGATTACGGTTTCAACATCCGGAACATACACGGTTGCTGTCACAAGTGGTGGTTGTACTTCGGCTACTTCAGCGGGAACAACCGTTACCGTTACTGCATTACCGGCAACGCCCACAATTTCAGCAGGTGGTCCGTTGAGTTTCTGTGCAGGTGGAAGCGTCGTTTTGACTTCATCATCAGCTAGCGGAAATCTTTGGTCGACAGGTGCAACAACACAATCGATCACGGTTTCAACATCCGGAACATACACTGTTTCTGTTACTAGTGGGGGTTGTACTTCTGCAAATTCAGCCGGAACGACAGTTACTGTTACTGCTTTACCAGCAACTCCAACCATTTCAGCAGGTGGTCCAACGACTTTCTGCGCAGGAGGAAGTGTGGTCTTGACTTCGTCATCGGCTAGCGGAAACTTGTGGTCAACAGGTGCAACAACACAATCGATCACGGTTTCTACATCGGGAACATACACGGTTGCTGTTACGAGTGGTGGTTGTACTTCGGCTACATCAGCGGGAACAACAGTTACTGTCACCGCTTTACCGGCAACGCCTACAATTTCAGCAGGTGGTCCGTTGAGTTTCTGTACAGGCGGAAGTGTTACACTGACTTCGTCCTCGGCCAGCGGAAATCTTTGGTCGACAGGTGAAACAACACAATCGATTACTGTTTCTACATCCGGAACATATACTGTTGCTGTTACGAGTGGTGGTTGTACTTCTGCAACTTCAGCCGGAACAACCGTTACCGTCACAGCTTTACCGGCAACACCAACAATCTCGGCAGGCGGTCCGTTGAGTTTCTGTACAGGCGGAAGTGTGGTCTTGACTTCGTCATCAGCTAGTGGAAACCTTTGGTCGACAGGTGAAACAACACAATCGATCACGGTTTCAACATCAGGAACATACACGGTTGCTGTCACAAGCGGTGGTTGTACTTCTGCAACTTCAGCCGGAACGACAGTTACAGTCACCGCTTTACCGGCAACACCAACAATTTCAGCGGGTGGCCCGTTGAGTTTCTGTACAGGCGGAAGTGTTACACTGACTTCTTCATCAGCTAGTGGAAACTTGTGGTCGACAGGTGCAACAACGCAATCAATCACCGTTTCAACATCAGGAACATACACGGTTGCTGTTACGAGTGGTGGTTGTACTTCTGCAACTTCAGCCGGAACAACCGTTACAGTAACCGCTTTACCGACAACGCCTACAATTTCAGCAAGCGGTCCGTTGAGTTTCTGTACAGGCGGAAGTGTTACACTGACTTCATCATCGGCAAGCGGAAATCTTTGGTCGACAGGCGCAACAACACAATCGATTACGGTTTCTACATCCGGAACATACACGGTTGCTGTTACGAGTGGTGGTTGTACTTCGGCTACATCAGCGGGAACAACCGTTACAGTAACCGCTTTACCGGCAACGCCAACAATTTCAGCAGGCGGTCCGTTGAGTTTCTGTGCGGGCGGAAGTGTTACACTGACTTCTTCATCGGCAAGTGGAAACCTTTGGTCGACAGGTGAAACAACACAATCAATCACGGTTTCAACATCCGGAACGTACACAGTTTCCGTTACAAGCGGTGGTTGTACTTCTGCAACTTCAGCCGGAACAACCGTTACAGTAACCGCTTTACCGACAACGCCTACAATTTCAGCAAGCGGTCCGTTGAGTTTCTGTACAGGCGGAAGTGTTACACTGACTTCATCATCGGCAAGCGGAAATCTTTGGTCGACAGGTGCAACAACACAATCGATTACGGTTTCAACATCCGGAACATACACGGTTGCTGTCACAAGCGGTGGTTGTACATCTGCAACTTCAGCCGGAACAACAGTTACTGTCACCGCTTTACCGGCAACACCTACGATTTCAGCAGGTGGTCCGTTGAGTTTCTGTACAGGAGGAAGTGTCGTTTTGACTTCTTCATCAGCAAGCGGAAATCTTTGGTCGACAGGTGAAACAACACAATCGATTACTGTTTCTACATCCGGAACATACACGGTTGCTGTTACGAGTGGTGGTTGTACTTCTGCAAATTCAGCCGGAACGACAGTTACTGTCACCGCTTTACCGGCAACGCCTACAATTTCAGCAGGTGGTCCGTTGAGTTTCTGCGCAGGCGGAAGTGTCGTTTTGACTTCGTCCTCGGCCAGCGGAAATCTTTGGTCTACAGGTGAAACAACACAATCGATTACGGTTTCAACATCCGGAACATATACTGTTGCTGTTACGAGTGGGGGTTGTACTTCTGCAAATTCAGCGGGAACAACAGTTACTGTCACCGCTTTACCGGCAACACCTACAATCTCGGCAGGCGGTCCGTTGAGTTTTTGTACAGGAGGAAGTGTTGTTTTGACTTCTTCATCAGCGAGTGGAAATTTATGGTCTACAGGTGAAACAACACAATCGATCACGGTTTCTACATCCGGAACATACACTGTTTCTGTTACGAGTGGTGGTTGTACTTCGGCTACTTCAACGGGAACAACAGTTACTGTCACCGCTTTACCGGCAACACCTACGATTTCAGCGGGTGGCCCGTTGAGTTTCTGTGCAGGCGGAAGTGTTACACTGACTTCATCATCAGCTAGCGGAAATCTTTGGTCGACAGGTGAAACAACACAATCGATCACGGTTTCAACATCCGGAACATACACTGTTGCTGTTACTAGTGGGGGTTGTACTTCGGCTACATCAGCGGGAACAACAGTTACTGTCACCGCTTTACCGGCAACGCCTACAATCTCGGCAGGCGGTCCGTTGAGTTTCTGTACAGGCGGAAGTGTCGTTTTAACTTCGTCATCGGCAAGCGGAAACTTGTGGTCGACAGGCGCAACAACGCAATCGATCACGGTTTCTACATCCGGAACCTACACGGTTGCTGTTACGAGTGGTGGTTGTACTTCTGCAAATTCAGCCGGAACGACAGTTACAGTCACCGCTTTACCGGCAACACCAACAATTTCAGAGGGTGGCCCGTTGAGTTTCTGTACAGGCGGAAGTGTTACACTGACTTCTTCATCAGCTAGTGGAAACTTGTGGTCGACAGGTGCAACAACGCAATCGATCACCGTTTCAACATCAGGAACATACACGGTTTCCGTTACTAGCGGCGGTTGTACTTCTGCAACTTCAGCCGGAACAACAGTTACTGTAACTCCATTACCTGCAACACCTACTATTTCAGCAGGCGGTCCAACTACTTTCTGCGCTGGTGGAAGTGTGGTTTTAACCTCTTCATCCGCATCCGGAAATCTATGGTCGACAGGCGCAACAACACAATCGATTACTGTTTCAACATCAGGAACATTTACAGTGATAGTTGATAATGGCACCTGTACTTCGGCTCTGTCTTCACCAACAACAGTTACGGTCAATCCGATTCCGTCTGCACCAACAGTTACAGCCAGTAGTCCTACAATATTCTGTGCGGGCGATGAGGTGACATTGACTTCATCATCGGCCAGCGGGAACTTGTGGTCAACCGGAGAAACAACGCAATCGATCACTGTTTCTGCGTCTGGAACTTACACTGTAATAGAAGATAATGGAACCTGTGTTTCAGCTTCATCAGCCGGAACAGTGGTTACAGTAAATCCATTGCCGACCGTTGCCTTCGGACCATTGGCTGATATGTGTGATTACAATCCTATGCTTACATTAACACAGGGAAGTCCTGCAGGTGGTACGTATAGCGGAACCGGTGTGACCAGCGGACAATTCGATCCTTCGGTACCCGGACTGGGAACAACTACATTAATCTATACATTTATTGACGGAAACGGTTGTATGGGAAGTGCCACTTCGGATATTCTGATCGATGATTGTTTGAGCATCTCTGAAACAGAAGCTTCCATTATTCAACTGTTCCCGAATCCTTCAACGGGAGTGTTTACAGTTGATGCCGGAAGTGCCATCATCGAACACATTGTAATTTACGACAATGCCGGAAGATTGGTAGAAGATTTGGGAAATATGCAGGTTTCAATCCTCACAATTGATCTGTCGAAACACAGCCGGGGAATGTATACATTATCCGTGAA
This sequence comes from Candidatus Fluviicola riflensis, assembly GCA_002243285.1. GTDB lineage: Bacteria > Bacteroidota > Bacteroidia > Flavobacteriales_D > Crocinitomicaceae > Fluviicola > Fluviicola riflensis. The sequence continues at coordinate 1,141,950 of CP022585.1, forward strand.
AACAAATCACGGAACAGACAGATTACCGTTTGTATTGGATAAATAATAATTGAATAAACAGATTAAAAAATCCCCGCTTTCAGAAGAAGGCGGGGATTTTTGAGTTTATAAAGCTTCTAATTTCTTGAGTCCCTATGCAAATCTGTCGGCTTCAATATTCAGCCATTCCAATGTCGCATTGGCGAAAATATCCTCTTTTACCGATTGCGGAAGATTGCTGTCTTCGATGAATTTCCCAATTTCCAGATCACCTAACGGAAACGGATAATCAGAACCGAGACACACACGTTTGCTACCCTGCATTTTCAACACATATTCCAGCATATCGATATCGTGGGTGATGGAGTCGATCCAGAATTTGCCCAAATATTCGCGCGGATTTCGCTTGTTGTCGATGGCTACCAGATCCGGGCGGCAATTGAAACCGTGTTCGATTCGACCTAAGGTGGGTAGGAAAGAGCCTCCTGCGTGTGAAAAACATACTCTGAGGTTCGGTAAGCGTTCCAACACGCCGCCAAAAATCATTGAACAGGCAGCACGTGAAGTTTCTGCCGGCATTCCGACCAACCATGGTAACCAGTATTTTTTCATGTCGTTTTCACCCATCATTTCCCATGGATGAACCATAACGGCCATTCCCAAATCGGCGCAGGTTTCAAAAACAGGAAAAAGATCTTCGTCGTTGAGGTTTTTACCATTGATGTTGGAACCAATCTGAATACCGAGGTGTCCGCTGTTTTTTGCGCGTTCCAATTCTTTGACCGCCAGCTTGGGATCCTGCATCGGAAGTGTTGCCAATCCGAGGTAATTTTTAGGATATCGGGCTGCCAAATCAGCAATGTGATCATTGAGAAATTGCGCTACTTTTAATCCGTGATCGGCTTTAGCCCAATAGGCAAACAATACCGGAATTGTACAAACTACCTGAACCTGCGTGTTGAATTGCTCATACTCTTTGATGCGCATTTCTTCTCCCCAGCAATTCTCTTCGATCCGACGGAAAAACTGACCGCCCTGCATCATGTCAGCTGTTCCATTATCGTTGTGCTCGAGGTGAATGAAATTACCGTATCCGAATTCAGTTGCCCATTTGGGAAGATTTTTCGGAATGATATGGGTGTGCATGTCAATTTTTAGCATTGTTCGAAATTTTGCAGTCTGCGAAGGTACGTTTTCGGAATAAATGCAGGGTTAGTTTGTGAAATTATTCACAGAATTACTACACCTTTCATAAGTTGGTAAAAAGGGGCACCACAAATTCCTGTAAAAATGATTCCCACGAATGCACGAATTTTCACTCGGCTAACGCACTCGTTTACATTTGTATAAGTCTATTTGTTATTAACCGAATGCTAACAGCTCCAGCATGCCCGTTAAGCACGCATCAGCCTTAGGCTAACGTGCATTCGTGGGAAATAAAACACGCCTTGCTTTCTTAATTCGTACGTTGCTTTACATCTTCAATACCTGTATTCCGACGACGTGCCTGCGCTACGGTATTTTTCCCGAAACGTTGCACAAATGAAAATGTAATTACACGTGAATCCCAGGTTCTGCTGGTTCTGAAATCCTGATTTTGGTAGGTTACAAGTACGGCTATCCGGTTGGTGTAGAATATATCGCTTACAGAAAACTTAAAAGTGGTCAACCTGTTTTTCAATACTTTCTGTGCGCCAACAGTGATTTGTGCCAAATCCTTGATGATAAATTGTCCCCATGCTTGCTGGCCCTGGTAGTAAGCGTTCAGCTCAGCCGACCATCCATTGGAACCGAAAGCAAAACTATTGGTCATATTCAAATCCCACGACACATTTTGGTTGACCAATTCGCCACCCAGTAGCATACTTTCGTATTTATTCCAGTAAGCATTCACCGTCAGATTTGAATTCAGCCACTTTTTCAGGCTGAAAGGAACATTTACAGACACATAAACCTGCTGGTAATCCTGCATGTTGGCCGGTGTCTGGTAAGAAACCTTGGTCGAATCGTTTTGCACAAAAATATCAGTGATGGATTCTTTACTGTTCGTATAGCCGACAGAGCCGATATACTTACCCATAAACGTATGCGATATGTCAAACGAATGCGTAATTACCGGTTTCAACTTCGGATCACCGACAACATAGGTGTACGGATCGGCGAAGAACGTCAGCGGATTCAACTGACTGTAATTTGGCCGGTCAATGCGTTTACTGTATGCGAGCGAAAGCGTATACTTCTCAGAAGCATTGTAATTAAAGAATGCACTAGGAAAAAAATAGAGGTAATTGCGTTCAAACAGTTCGCCGGATGTTACCTGGTCACCTTCGGTTCGGGTTTGTTCGGCACGTAATCCTAACTGAAAACTAATCTTTTTGTATTCTTTGGAGTAATTTATATACCCGGCATTGATGTTTTCAGCGTAGATGAAATGATTTGATCGGGTAGAGTCGTAGGCTTCGATGCCATTAATGATCGTATACAGGAGAATATCGTTGTCTGTTTTCACGAAACTGCTTTTCAATCCGACTTCGAGCGCGGCACTTTTCTTCAACGGATGCACATAATCGGCTTTGAAGGAAAGCACGGTGATGAGTCCTGATTGCGTGGTGCGCAACGCGTTGGTATACGTCGGATTTTTGATCGAATCGTAGTAGTTGGATAAGAATGTTTGGAGGCTCCGTGACTGCAGTTGGCCGTAATCCAAATCTACCGTTATTTCCTTCCCCGTCGAGTCGAACGTGTGCTTCATGTTGATGTTCCCGAACCCGTTAAACCGGTTTTCATCGAGCGTATTGTTGGTTTCCGATGTGTAGCGCAATTGGTTGGAAGCATCGGTGATTTCTGCACGGGTAAAGCCATCACGGTTGGTTTGGGACCAATTTCCGGCAAAGACCGCACCGATAATGGTTTTTTCAGAAGCATATAAATCCAAACCGATTTTCGTGTTGTGTGCCTGAATGGGCTGTTTAATCAACGAGTTTTGATCAAAGATCGATGAAACGGCATGTGTACTGTCAAAGAATTTGCGATTGATATAAAAGCGTGTAAAACCATCCGGTTTAGCGAACGAATACGAAGCAAATACGTTCACTTTCTTTTTTCTGAAATTGAGATTGGTAGCAGCCGTTGGTTTGAAATAAACGCCCTGTCCGGCACTTAATGAAACACTTCCGTTGAATCCCTGGCGCTGGTCTTTTTTAAACTTGATGTTGATAATCCCTGCATTTCCTTCAGCATCGTATTTCGCTGATGGGTGCGTGATGATCTCAATCTTGTCGACATTTGCCGAGGGAATCGTTTTCAGGTAATTGATGAGGTCTTCTCCGCCAAGTGGTGAAGGTTTACCATCAAACATAATACGAACTCCTTGTTTTCCGCGCAGCACAATTGCGTTTCCATTACTGATGGTGATTCCGGGAGCACGTGTCAATACGTCGAGAACGGAACTTCCCATCGAAACAATGCTATTGTCTACATTCAGCACAATTTTGTCGAGGTAACGTTCAATGAACGGTTTTTTATAGACAACAGTAGCTTCCTCCAACGCCGTTTCTTCTACCAGCGAAATCAACGGAAATGTAATGGTTGATTGGTCAACTGAAATAGCGAAAGTGTCAGAAATATAGGTGGTATAACCGAATGCCATTGCTGTGAAGAAATAATTTCCGGGCTGTAAACCTTCAAACAGCGTCACTCCGGTACTGTCTGCAATTTCCAGTTTAACCAATGAAGAATCAACCTGATTAAATAAACTCACGGAAACATCGGGCAGAACCTGATTTTGTGTATTGATAAATTGCATCGACAGGGCAGTTCCCGGTTCCTGCGCGTACGTCTGAATGCTGGAAAAGAAGATAATCAGCAACCAAAAATAACCTCTTGCCGGTGAGGGGTAACAGGATGTTTTTATGTGCAACCCGGTAACGAAAAACGGAAACAAAGCAAGTAAACGATTCATGGATCAAAGCTACCGGTATTACCAAAAATCAATTTGTCAAAAACTGCTTTTAAGCCAAATCATCTCACGGATTCTTGTAAAATAATTCCCACGAATGCACGAATTTTTTGCGCGTCTAACGGACGCGCTATATAATTACATTCCATAACTAGTGCACAAGCGAGTCCGTTAGGCGAGCCTAATTCGTGCATTCGTGGGAAGAAAAGCATAGTTTTTTGATGAAACACGCGTTAGCGCAGTAATGTCTCTGTTAGCCGAGACAAACAATCTTGTTAAGATCAGTGGAAGGGAAAAACCGTCAGCAAGACAAGTTGGCCTGCCGACGGTGTATTTTAAAATGAGATCGTATTGAATTTGTAGCGTTTGCACGGAATTCCGTTCATGCGCGAGAGTACCACGATTCCGTTTTCCGTTGTGAAAAAGAACGACGGATCGATTGCCATTGGAAAGGCATTCGGTTTTTGAATCTCGTCGAGTGGCAATGAAGCAAAGGTTCTGTCATTGTAAACCAAACTTCCGTCGGCATTGATAACGGTAAGTAACGTTGGGTAAAACGCCTCTTTTCCGTACAGATTGTCGATGTTGATTTTGTTGCCGTTCATATCAAACCAATAACGGAAATTGTGAATCGGAGCATCGTTGTGCAGGTCGGTGAAATTCCATGCAAGGAACAACTGACCACCTTTGAGCTGATACACAAACGAACCATAATGCAATTTCTGATCGCGTGTTTTTTCTGATTGTCGTTTGCCGTAATAACGATGCCATTGCTCCACACCTTCATTGTCGGTTGAGATCGCAATAATTCCGCCGTATTGCATGTCGTATTCATACACTGCAGGCATCGCGGTTCCGATTACGGAGCTTGTCGATTTGAAATGCTCGGCCAACAGGATAATTCCGCCATCGGGTTTTACCAATACATCTTTCAAAACGAAATCAGACAATTTTGCATCTGGCTGACTCGCTGATTTTTCAGACAATTGTGCCATCAATAAATCGGTTCCCAACGGATTGATGTTGTTCGAAAGAATCCCAGTTGCATCTGCTTTCAGGATCCATAAACGTTCCCAATTGCTTGCGTTAGAACCGGCAGTTGCCAGCATTCCGCAAATCACCATCTTTCCTTGTGCGTCAAACACCATTTTGTGATGCGTCGGGAAGTACGTTTTCAGGTCGATTCCCTGTGTTTTGGAACCTTCGCCGTTCGTTGTGATCAACTGGTAAATATGTTCTTTGTTGGTGATTTTGATATCCTTAAAGATGAATGCATTTCCCTGGTTATCAGCCAGAATGTTATTGTTCGGGTAACGATCAGCTTCTGTATCAAGATTCAGGTCTTTTGACCACAAAACTTCGAAATTATCCGTTGAAAAGACCTTTAGACCCATTTTTTCCAAACCGCCTTTCTCGAAAGGTTTTTGAGTCAACACAAACAATTTACTACCGTCCGGCGAAAACGAGATCAGGTAATTGGCACTTTTCATCTGGCCTTCGGCTGGTTCGGTGTCCAATTGTGTTTCCTGTCCGGCAACACCATCCATTCCGTATGGAACCACGCTAAAGAAATTGGCTTTCTCGGCTTTGCTCCAGCGTTCGTGAAACGTCAGAATTCGTCCTTTGTTCAGTTCTGTTTGACGGTGCAGTTTCGAGTCATTGAATGTGCCTGAAGCACCCGGAATTTCAATTGACCGGATTAGTTTCAGCTGCGGATTGTAGCATTCCACAATCGTTGTCATATTGCTGATATCGCCTTTTTCGCGCAGCAGGTAATAGCCGTTCTGATCACTTCCAAGCGTACGTTTCCATGAACCCGTATTGGCTTCCAACGGCATTTCTGCGCTGCTTGTTACGGTCACGGTTTGTGAATTAGCTGCAAGCGAAGAAAATCCTAGTAACAATAAGAATACGTGTTTCATACGGATGCTTAATTTTCGGCTTTCCATTTGTTGTATTCGTCAATGATCGCAAACATGTGCAGAAATTTGTAACCGTCTTCTTTATTGGCCACTTTTTCAGCCATTTCTTTGTTGTCGGCAATTAATGCAGGCATTTTCTTCGCGAACTGCATTCCAAGAACTCCATGTTCGATAGGGTCCTGGCCACCTTTGGCGATAATGGTTTTTGTATCAAAACGACGTGCATCGTATTCTTTCGTGCTTTCACCGCTTTGTTGCGTGATCATGGAAAAACCTTCTACCGTTGAATACCATTCATAAACACGAATAGCTCCGTCAGTAATTACCAGGTTGAAGTTTGCTTTTTTAAGCATTCCACCGCTATAAGCAATCGATTCGTATACTTTATCTGCGATCATATAACCTTTGATGTCCTCCGGTTTGTATTTTGCTGTCGCTTTTTTGTCGTTTTCGTTCAGGTAGAATTCAGCTAAATTCTGGTTGCTGTTTCCAATACCGGCAATGGCACAACGCATTTTTGCTTCCAAGAAGCCTTTTACGGTATCACCGCTTTCCTGGATAATGTAACCCGGATATTTTTTTCCTACCTGGTAAATTTCAGGACTCCAATCGGCTGATGATTGAATTTTGTCTTGTGCAAAGCCTGTTGCTGTGACCAGGCAGAATAAACTGTAAATAACTGTTTTTTTCATGTTGGGATACTTAATTTGTTTGTAAGTTACGGATACATGACCACTTTGGCTGTACATTCCACTTAATTAACAAAGCTTTACAAGTTTGGGGGTGTTTGGTTCATTACAGATTGCTTTTTAACACAACGCTTACGCTGATCGCGTGTCGCCAATAGCTTATGCTTACGCCATAGCTTCAGCATAGGCGCATAGCGATGGCACAAGCTACAACGAAGGCGCAAAGGCACAAAGCTTTTTTTAACGAATAGACGTGTTAAGTACACAAAGGAGATTCAGATAGACCACCTTCATGGCCGTAAGAAGGCCGGTTCTTTTTCTTTGTGATTAAATTTAGTCATAACTTTTCTACGAAATAAACGTCTTTACATTCCACCGAAATCTCCTTTGTGATCTTTATTAAATGTCAAATTTGTCCTTTTCTTTGTGCCTTTGTGGTGAATTATTACTCGCATTTGCGTTTCTTTGATCTCTCATTTGAAATACGTGGTTGCAGCTAAAAAAGGTTGGTGGTTATTGGTGCTCATGTGTCTTCTTATACTGAAGGTTTCGGCACAGGAAAACGGCTCAGCAGCTCCTGTTATTCTTTTTGAAGCACATCCCAATCAGCAATTCGGATTTGATGCATTCCTTTACAAAGAATGGTCTTCGGAATACACAACTTGGGAAAATGCGCCTCAGAAACCATATAAAATTCCGGTTAAGTCTGTTGGATTCGGGCAAACCGACCTTGTAAATGCCCGACTTGTCAATAGTGACACCTTGCGGATGGATAGTTTGTCGTTTCGCATCGGGGAAAACAATCAGGAACTTGCGTTTGTTGTGAAAGAACGGAGTTTACTCACGTTGGAATTACCCCCGATGAGTAAGTCTTATTTACTGAAAGCTTTTTACAGGGGAAGAGAAATAGGGCAACTGAACGTGGTTCCTTACAAACTGCGGACAGAAAAAGTGTATTTGATTCCGCTCGCCACGACAAGAGTTAACATTGATTCGCTTCAGGCTAAAATCAACCGGATTTACCGTCAGGCAAATGTACAGGTACAATTGGAATTGCTGCCCGTATTCACACATGATGAATGGGACGCTTCCACGCTGTTGGATAATCCGAGCGAGATTCATGAACGATATAGCAACCAGATGCATGATCTGCGCGATCTGTACATAGAAACGCATCCCGATATAGACAAAAAAGCCTATTACCTGTTTCTTGTCCCCGGATTTACCGATCCCGGAATGAGAGGGTATATGGTGCGCAATAAAGCTTTGGGATTTGTGAAGGTGGACAAATCACCTAGGCTTTCGCAGACAATCGCTCGCCAGCTTGGGTACGGAATGGGATTTTTTAAAGATTCCTGGATGGATGAAGGTCCTGAAAAAGGAACCACGCGCAACCTCATGGATCTTCCTTCGGGCAGTGAAATGAATCACAAACAGTGGGGACAATTGCGTTTTTCGGCACACAGTTATTCCTTGTTTGATAACTACGAAGATGTCCGCACCAACAACGGTTTTGTGGCGTATTATTTCTGGAAAGAAAAGGAAAACGGTGAATTGGACCTGGGCAACGGCAATTTTCTGGCGGCCATCAAACATCCGTATAAAAAGAACTACCTGTCGTATCACCTCAATATCGACAATATATTATTCAGACCTTTGTTCACGCTGGGTGGCAAGTTCATCAACAGCCTCCATTTTGTGATGTTGGTTGTCTTGGTTTTCCTGTTGTTTTATGGTGGAAGGAAAATGAACAGGTGGATCGATAAACGGTTTAAGCGTGTGCGATTAGCGCGTTTCGGCTGGAGATTGTTGCAGATTGGCGCGGTGCCATACCTCATTTATTTAATGGTGTTGTTTGTGAACCTGGGCTATAGCTGGTTTGAAGTCCGCTCAGGAAAACTCGACGAAATGCACGGTTTGTCGATCAACCGCGCAATCGGTTACATGGCTGTAAACGACAATGTAAAACACCCCAACGAAGTTGATCTGAGCTCGGAACTGGTGATTCAGCGCGGGAAAACCTGGCGCAAAGAAGAACGGATGCCGGTATTGTATTTTGCGGTACGCAAAGACAAAAACGGCGAGTGGAACAAAGTCCGGCTTCAGGCGCATTCGGATAGTCTGGTGCTGTCAACCCGCGATTATGCCCAAAAAGCCGAAAGTCATTATATGGTGTTTAATTACATCGATGAAAAAGGCTCGTTTGAGCAGCAGCGGGTGTTTAATCATACCGGAAACGAGATCACCGATAAATTGAATATTCCCGATCCGGCGAAACGCATTTTATTGTTTGTAAACGGTTACCGGCCAACGTCTATCGGGCACACGTTTGAGGAGAATTTCGCTGATATCAAGAAAAAAGGATTGGAATTTCCCGATTCGCGTAACCTCGTTTATACCTTTGACCGTTACGAATACTGGCGGCCATGGAATGCCATTGATCTCAAGTTCCAGAAGCGGATCAATCCAAGCGAAACGTTTTACGCCGACGGCCATTTTTCGGTAAGTACCTCCAATCACCGGAGCCTGATCAACTTCACCACCACTTCGGCGGCTTATCCAAAACGTTGTTCGCACAACAAAAAACATCACTGTTACACCAGTACTTCGGCGAAAAACTTTTTAGGAAACCGAACTGTGCGAACAATCAATATGCACCGCGTAAGGCCTAATAAAAGTGGATTTAAAAAGCGTTTGAAGAGTGGACACATTGCGGGGCGGAACATTTACCAAATGCTCAATGAAGTCCCAAACCGTTCGGAAAATGATACACTCTACATCGTGGCGCACAGCATGGGTTATGCCTATGCATTGGGAATTATCGAAGAATTACGGGGCAAAATTCAATTCGGGTCGTTTTACATTATTGCTCCTGAAAATGCTTCGGTAGGGAAAGTCCACCTTTCGGAATGGCAGGATGTGTGGCAATACGGAAGCCGTTTCCAGAAGGGTAGAGGCGATGCTCCTTGTTTGCTTGATGGTGTTGCTCCGCAGGTAAAAGCAAACGGACTCCAAAACGAAAACCGGGTATATATTCCTGAAAAACTCTATAAAAAGAAAGGCTTTTTCGATTCGCACTTTATCGGTTATTATAGCTGGGTGCTGGAGATTGAAAAAGGCAGAAGAGGGTATATTGCGCCGCATTAGCTTCAATAGCTTTTGAGTTTAATGAGTTTTTAAGTAGCGATTTAACTTGGGTCCGTTGAAAAACTCTAATCAATGAATTAACAAGCGATTAGAGTTTTTCAGCAGCCCTATTTCAGCAGGCTAACATGGCCATTCGCAACATGCGTACCATTTCTCAAATCTTTAAACTGAACCACCCAAGTGTAAACACCATCTTGAGCAATATCTTCCCCTTTTTTATTCGATCCATCCCATCCTTCTGACATGTCACCACTCGAATAAATTAACTCCCCCCAACGATCGAAGATTTGAAGACCAAACCCATCTTCTGCAATGCCATAACCTTGAACTTGGAAAATGTTGTTCGATTTATCACCGTCTGGTGTGAACGCATTGGGTACATACAAATCATACGAAGATGTTACCTCCACCGTAAGTTCCGTCGATCCAGGACAGTTAAATTCATTGTTAGCGTTTAACACAATCGTATAGAATCCAAACGTCTCATACGTATGTGAAGGTGAAGTGATAATTGAATTGCTTCCATCACCAAAATCCCATGAATAGATACCAGCGTTTTGTGAGTTATTTGTAAAATGAAATGTAGGGTCCATTGTTGTTTCCGATAATGAACTGGAAGAAAAAATAGCCAACGCTCGTGGATGGACAATAACGGAACTAAACATCACTGAATCTAACAGACATCCACCTAAGGTATGTACAGTAAGCGAGACGGTATAATGTCCTTCTTCTCCATAAATATGAGTTGGTAGGGGATTCTCAGAAGAATTTCCATCTCCAAATGTCCACTCATACCCCCAGTCAGGGTCGTTGTCACCTTGGCTGGAAAAGGAAACCGATTCATTCACGCAGATTTCCCCCATGGAAGGATTCAATGATACCATTGGTGGGTTTGTTACGGTTATCAACTGATTAGCTATTAACTGTTGCCCACATTGATTGGTTGCTGTAACCGTATAAATGGTTGTTACAAAAGGTGTCACTATTGTACTAGCAGCACAAGGGCAGTGCGACCACACCAATACAACTGTTGGATCGTTGCCAGTGTATGTTGCAACCAATTGTGTTGAATCTTGCAAACACAGCGTTGTTGCCCCTGCTGCAATGGATAAATCAGCTGGATTCAACGAGAAGGTATTAACCTGAACGTTAGCAGAAATGACACAACCATTATTATCAGTCACTGTACAACTGTACGTTTGATTACTCATCGGATTAACTACGATTGAATTGCCATTTCCTCCTGGAACCCAATTGTATTGATACGTTCCAGAACCACCCTGAGCGAATGCATTCAACGGTATTGCAGTTCCTGGACAAATTGTCGTATCAGCTGAAACAGTCACAATTAATGGATTTGGTTCCGTGACAACTGCTGTTGATGATACTGTACACCCTTTGCTATCGGTAATTGAAAGAGAATACTGGCCTGCTGTAATATCATGAATAGCCGTTCCAGTTTCAGTTGTACTCCATAAATAATTATACGGTGCGACACCACCCACAACATTACTGGAAACATTACCATTCGCAAATCCATTGCAACTTGGAGGTACAATATTAAAGGACAATTGTAATAACGGCGGTTCTGTAATCGTTACATTCATACTTGTTGCACAACCGTTCGCATCCGTTACTGAAAGCACATAATTACCACTGATCAACGCCGATGCTGTTGCAGTTGTTTGCACGGGAAGTGTGTTCCACGAATACGTATATGCCAACGTTCCACCCGAAACAAATCCTGTACTGCTGCCATTGTTTTCTCCAAAACAAGCGACATCTGTGTGCGCTGACTCAACCACTGTTAGCAGTGCTGGCTCCACAATGGTGAAGGCAATCAACGTATCACAACCCATGGCACTCATCACATTTACTGTGTGGTTTCCAGCACCTAAATTGTTTTGTGTTGTACTAGCTGAATACGCACCACCATCATAAGAATAAGTATAAGGTCCTTCCGCACCAACCACTGCAACACTGACACTTCCATCCGTTAATCCAAAACAGGATATATCAGTAGGTGTTACCACAACCGATTGTGCTACCGGGTGAAAGAAAATGGTCATGTCATCTGTTACATCAGGACATCCCGATACATCATCTGATTGCAGTGTTAAGGTCAATGATCCTGAAGCAATTTCAGCAGCAGTTGGAAAATATGTTGTCGCAGCAGTTGTATTATCCGGTGCAAAGGCACCTAAACCGCCATTCCATACAACTGCACTTGTGTTGGCAGACGAGCCACCCAAAGCAACTGATACTACGGCATTGGAACACACATCGATATCCAATCCGGCGTTGACAGATGGAAGTGGTGGTTCTGTAATCGTTACATTCATACTGGTTGCACAACCGTTCGCATCCGTTACCGAAAGGATATAATTACCACTGATCAACGCCGATGCTGTTGCTGTCGTTTGAACGGGAAGTGTGTTCCACGAATACGTATATGCCAACGTTCCACCAGAAACAAATCCTGTACTGCTGCCATTGTTTTCTCCAAAACAAGCGACATCTGTATGGGCAGACTCTACGACGGTTAGCAGTGCCGGTTCTACAATGGTGAAGGAAATCAGCGTATCACAACCCATTGCACTCATCACATTTACTGTGTGGTTTCCAGCACCTAAATTGTTTTGTGTTGTACTAGCTGAATACGCACCGCCATCATAAGAATAAGTATAAGGTCCTTCCGCACCAACCACTGCAACACTGACACTTCCATCCGTTAATCCAAAACACGAGATGTCAGTAGGTGTTACCACAACCGATTGTGCTACCGGGTGAAAGAAAATGGTCATGTCATCTGTTACATCAGGGCATCCTGAAACATCGTCCGATTGCAGTATCAGGGTCAATGATCCTGAGGCAATTTCAGCAGCAGTTGGAAAATACGTTGTCGCAGCAGTTGTATTATCCGGTGCAAAGGCACCCAAACCGCCATTCCAGATCACTGCACTTGTGTTGGCAGACGATCCACCCAAAGCAACCGATACCACGGCATTGGAACACACATCGATATCCAATCCAGCGTTGACAATTGGAGCTGGAAGTTGTACAACTGTTATCTGATCCTGATACAGCTGACAATTCAACGAGTCATTTACCGTGACAGTATAGGTTCCTGGGCCAACGGTTATTATTTGTGTGGTTTGTCCAGAACTCCAATTAAATGTATAAGGAGCAGCTCCTCCCACAATATCGGCAGTAAGTGTTGTTGTGGGTTCATTAAAACACAATACGGTGTCAGGAGAACTGATTGATAACTGTATCGGAGAAACATTTGTGACAAATAGCGTATCACAAACAGGCCCTACTATACAACCGTTTGCTGCAAGACCGCACACTTGATAACCGACTAATGCCGGAGCGATGGGTGAGCCTGAGACGGTTGTTGTATCACAACCGGAGGTACAGCTTAATAATCCATTATAAGCACCAGGAGCACCAGGTTGTATACTATTCCAAGTAATAGATGATTCATCGTAGAAATAGACAGACAATTCACCGGAACAACCATCACTTAATGTCAAATCTGGTCCAAAAACAGGATTTGGAATGGTCTGTATTGTAAAGGTATTCTTATTATTACCCGGTTTGCAAAAGGTTAAATGAAATGGGCCTACACCGGTTAAGCAAATTGGAGTGCCAACTGGAGTAATTGGACCACAATCTATTTGGTAAAATAACGCTCCTGGTGGTATTGCTCCAGAAGCAATAGTAAACACAACTGATGCTGCGTCCGGGTGCAAAGTAATGACAAATTCGATGCATTTGTCGGGAGCAGTAGTACCGCAGCAATTATCCAGTCTATCTATCAAAGGACTTGTCCAAGACATAAAGGGGCTTGCGGTTAAATCTACATTAAATGTAGGAGTTGTTGGATCACACTGTCCATTGACAGTAAAAGAAAGGGAGGTAATCCAACTAACGACCAAAAGGACTTTTCGAGAGTAGTTCGTAGTTTTCATGTCATCAATTTTATTGATAATGATAAGTTACGAAAATTGAAGATGTAAATTACATACGGGTGTTGATCGTTCAATTACAGACTAGATTCAATTTAACTAGAAAATCCAGCATTTTATCAGGAATATCTTACCATTCAATCAGTAAAAAGTTCTATGCATACATATAATTTTTCGTTGCTAATTTTTCAAATGAATAATTTCAATGAATAAATGGCATATTTGAGTGATTAAATATTTAATAAATGGACTGATTTTGTGAAAAAATGCTGCATAAGGATTCAATCATCATTCACTTTACACGAGTTTTATAGCTATAGAATAACACAAATGAGTAAAAATCTCTCCACATCTCAGATCTAATTTAGTTGGTGTTTTGCCATTATTTCATACATTAGTTAACCACCAATATTTGGAAAAACAGTCCTCTATTTGGATATTTCTCCTTTTTCCATACGCGTTGTTCGTGTATAGCTACTTCATTTTTGACTTTTTCAGCAGACCCTAACGAATCAACTTAAAAACTCAGGAACCTGTCAAACTAAAGAACTGGTAAACTCATCCAGCTCAAAAGCATGGTACAGCATTTGCATTAATCACCATCGAAAACCAATCAAAAACTTGGTTTAGTTTAAAAAAAAGAAGACATTCGAAAAAAAATGAGATTATGCTAAAGTCAATCATCCTACTCTTTGTTCTCGTGACAACAGGTGCAGTTTCTGCTCAAACCTTTACAAACGCTATTGATTACAATGATCATATTGTAGACTTACAAAATGAGATCGGTTATAAAATGATCGCATTCAACAACGAGGTCGGTTCTGAAACTGCAACCGCAGCATCGGTGAAACCTTTCTACGATGACTTGCTGAAAACAACCAAAACAGTGATCACGAAACTGGAAAAAGTGAAACCATTTGAGAAAAATGTGGAATTGAAAACCAGCGCTATGGAATTGTTTCGTTTTTATGAAACCACAATCGCTGTTGATTACAGAGAAATGATTGATCTTATTTTTGGCGATGAATTCGATGACGCAGCTCTGGTACGTGTGCAGGAGTTATTAGTGAAAGTAACCGAAGCTGAAGCAGTTGTTGATGCAAAATTCAAAACAGCCCAGGAAGCTTATGCGCTAAAGTACAACATCGACCTGGAAGAAAACGAGCTGCAGGAAGAGATTGATGCGGAGTAATCTTTAGGCGCTTTTTTGGTGCAATTTTACCATTCGTCAGCTATTTCTCAAACTTAATAGAATACACATAATCGTGCATGAACGTATCTTCTTTTTCGTTCTGATATGCTTCAATGATCGTAAACGCGAATCCTTTTGAAATGGTGACATAATACCGCTGGCGCACGTCGGCTGTTCCGGTGTGCAGGATCATATTCATCACATAAAAGCTTCTCCCGTTGATGAATTCCTCCTTGGGTTCATCGAGGAATTCATAGTTGATCTGTGCTTGCTGCATGAGTTTTCTGCCCGAAATGAGGTAATCTCTTCCGGTTTTTACTCCGGGACTGGCAGTTATATTTTCAGCGATGATAATGAAATTAGGATTGGAGGGCGTTGGTGTTTTGGGATCGAACTTTGAGATTGCCAACAGATTTGCCGAATTGATTTTGCCGGCGTCAACTACTTCTTTGAGATCTTCATGTTCCCTGCCAATTTTTTCCACGACTTTATCCTGAAGTTTACCTGCGACTTCGTTGTTCATAATCACCCAGTCTTTCGGCACCTTCATTGTACATTTGAAATACGAATTGCTGTAAACGTTGTTTTCCACCTTGCCATAATCAAAATTGTCGGGTTTACCGATAAATGGCTCGACTTCGGGTTGTTCCATTTTTTCTGATTTCCCTTGTTTCACGGAAGGATTTTCGCAGGCTGTAAGGAATACCAGGCCCAAAAATGCAAAGGCGAATTTATGAAAGGATTGTTGCAGCATCGGATTGTATTTAAAATTGGTTGACCTAAACTTAAGGAAATTAACAAATAAATTTCATCACAAAGGGATTTAGGAAGAACACCTTTGTGGTCTTCACACGCTTATCCTTCAAAAAAGCTTTGTGTCTTCGTGGTTCTTAGCATGTCTATCCTTCAAAATCCCTACCTTTGCCCCCAAATTTTGTACAATGGCTCAGAAACCGTCTATTCCGAAAGGAACACGTGATTTTTTACCGCAGGATGTGGCGCGCAGAACGTATTTGTTCGATACGATCCGCTCGGTGTTTAAGTCCTACGGATTTGTGCCGATCGAAACTCCTTCGTTTGAATTGTCAAGTACTTTGATGGGGAAATACGGAGAAGAAGGTGATCGTTTGATTTTCAGAATTCTGAACTCGGGCGATAAATTAAAAAATGCTGATCTGGAAGCATTGAATGACGGAAATTTACCACGTTTCGCGAATTCGTTATCCGAAAAAGCCCTTCGTTATGATCTTACGGTACCTTTTGCCCGATTTGTGGTACAGCACCAGAATGAATTGTCGTTTCCGTTCAAACGCTACCAGATTCAACCGGTTTGGCGCGCTGATCGTCCGCAAAATGGCCGTTTCCAGGAATTTTTCCAATGTGACGCCGATGTAGTGGGAAGCGACTCGCTGCTGTATGAGGTCGATTTTGTACAGATTTTTGACCAGGTGTTGACCAAATTGAATATTCCCGGATTTACGATTTTGATCAACAACCGCAAGATTTTGTCGGGCATTGCCGAAGTTTCAGGTGAAGCCGATAAACTGATCGATATTACCGTTGCCATCGATAAACTCGATAAAATAGGCCAGGAAGGCGTTGAAAAAGAATTGCGCGAAAAAGGCGTTTCCGAAAAAGCAATTGCGATTATTTCACCGTTGTTTGCGCTTTCAGGAACCAATGAAGAACGGTTGGCTACAATGCGTTCGTTTTTGAAAGATTCAGAAATCGGTTTAAAAGGAATCGAAGAGCTGGAATTTGTATTGGAACAAACCAAAATCCTGGGCGTTGAGCGCGCAATTGTGGAATTCGACGTGACCCTGGCCCGCGGATTGAACTATTATACCGGCGCTATTTTCGAAGTGAAAGCACACGATTCCGGAATCGGAAGCATTTGTGGCGGTGGCCGTTACGATGATTTGACGGGCGTTTTTGGCTTGAAGGATGTTTCCGGCGTGGGAATTTCGTTTGGTGCGGATCGTATTTACCTGGTGATGGAGAAATTTGACCTTTTCCCGAAAACAGCTGATGCCAGCCTGACATTATTGTTTGCCAATTTCGGCGATGAAGATGCGGCTTACTGCATGAAATTATCGAAACAACTGCGTGCAAAAGGTGTTGATTGCGAAGTTTATCCGAGCAACGCCAAAATGCAGAAACAATTCAAATATGCTGATAACCGCAATGTTCAGTTTGTAGCCCTGATTGGGGAAAACGAACGGAATTCCGGACAATTACAGCTTAAAAACATGACCACGGGCGAACAACAGGCTTTGACCGAAGCCCAATTGATGACCTTTTTCCAACAGCATTAATATATGAGCATTTTCACCATCAATAACAGTTGGGTTTCACTCGAAACAATCGACACTATTTTAGAGAACAACCAGCAAATTGCCTTGTCGGAAGAAGCAAAAACGGCCATTTTGGCTTGTCGCACGTATTTGGATGAAGCAGTAGCGAAAAGTGATCGTTTGATTTACGGCATCAACACCGGTTTCGGAAGTTTGTGCGATACCGCGATCAATAACGAAGATTTGGAAAAACTACAGCGCAACCTGGTGCTTTCACATGCGTGTGGAGCTGGTGAACGCGTTCCTGATCACATCGTGCGTCGCATGTTGTTGCTCAAAGTACTCGGTTTGTCACACGGTCATTCTGGTGTGCAGTTGGAAACCGTTGAACGTTTGATCTTCTTTTTCAACAACAATATTTTCCCGGTTGTTTTCCAGCAGGGAAGTTTGGGCGCTTCGGGCGATTTGGCTCCGCTGGCTCATTTGGTATTACCGTTACTGAACGAAGGAACCGTCATGGTCGATGGCGTTGAAATCACTTCACCCGAACTCAACCAGCGCTTCGGTTTGAAACCGATTGCTTTGCGTTCGAAAGAAGGTTTGGCGTTGCTCAATGGAACGCAATTCATGAGCGCTTATGCCTCGTATGCCATTCAGCAGGGAAATCGTTTGCTGAACCAATTCAATCACATCGGCGCGCTTTCACTGGAAGCGTATGACGGACGCGTTGAACCGTTCGGCGTGCAGGTAAATGCGATTCGCAACCAGGTCGGACAAATAGCCGTAGCCGAAACATTCCGCAATTTATTAGCGGGAAGTGAAATTGCTGTACGTGAAAAAGCTCATGTACAGGATCCGTATTCGTTTCGCTGCATTCCGCAGGTACACGGTGCTTCGCACGACACGCTCGCACATTGTGCTACGATTGTAGAACGCGAAGTGAATGCTGTGACCGATAATCCAACCGTTTTTCCAGACGACGACATCGTGGTTTCTGCCGGAAATTTCCACGGACAACCGCTGGCATTGGTCATGGACTTTTTAGCCATCGCCTTGGCAGAACTGGGAAGCATCAGCGAACGAAGAGTGTATAAATCCATTTCCGGAACACGCGATTTGCCAGCCTTTTTGGTCGCTAATCCGGGTTTGAATTCAGGATTTATGATTACCCAATATACCTGCGCTTCGATTGTGAGCCAGAACAAACAACTGTGTTCACCGGCAAGTGTCGACACCATCGATTCGAGCAACGGGCAGGAAGATCACGTTTCCATGGGCGCCAATGCAGCTACCAAATTGTATCGCGTGATCGATAATTGTTTCACCATCCAGGGAATCGAATTGCTGCATGCCTGCCAGGGGTTGGAATTCCGCCGACCGTTAAAAACAAGCCCGAAACTGGAAGGAATCGTTAGCGAGTTTCGCCAAAGCGTTCCGTTTGTTGAGGAAGATCGCTACCTTCACCCGCTCATTAGCGCAAGTACCCAATTTGCAAAAAATCAATTATGGAAACATTTGAAGAAGTAGAACCGCAAAAAAAACGTCCGGTATTTTTGACCGTTTTGGGAATTCTGACGTTCATCAACTCAGGATTCGGGTTGCTTGGCGCATTGATGAGTTATTTGGCCGGTCCTGCCAGCAGTGATGAAATAGAAGATTACCTGGCGCTAAATATGAAAAACATCGAGCAAATTCGCGGCGAAGGAATGGACGGTTTTGCCGATACGATGGAAAAAATGATCAATTCTATCCAGTATAGCAATGATGCACACTTTCTTTCCACAACATTGAACCTCGCCATTTCTGCCTTGGCTATTGCGGGAGTGATCATGATGTTCCGCGGCCAAAAAGCCGGGTTCCATTTATACATCATCGGTTGTTTGTTGCGTATCAGTTCGTTTTACTTTTACACACCTGCAGCTGAAGTTTCAGGAATGATGGTCGGGTATTTTACCTTTACTTCGTTGCTGTTTATCTTTATGTATTCGCGGAATCTGAAGTGGTTGAAATAAGTTAATTAAAGAAGTTGGATCCACTCCCTTGAGGGTGGACCGAGGAGGGTGGCCTTTCCCAATGTAAGAATTTTCATCTAGCCACCTCCCACTCACCAGCCATGGCTGCTTCTTCCCGTCCTCAAGGAGGGAAATGACTCACCTCCTTAGAAAGAAAAGACTAACCGTATCCCTCCCCAACGATGATTCAACACGCCATCAAACAAACGCGACTGGAATCGTAACCATGTTTCCATTGAAAAACGGCCCAACCGCAAACGAATTCCCGTTTCCTGTTCTGAAATGATACGCTCCAATTGGTTGGAAGCTATTTTGTATTCGCTTTTGGAACCGATCAACGATCCTTGTAACGTGGCGTCATAACCAACCAATCGAACAGCCGGTTTAAAGTAACAGCCCAATTCGAAGCGGTTTTTTACCATTCTCAGATTCAGTGTTCCGCCTGCCAGAAGCGAAGTGTTTCCGGTTCCGAGATTTCCCTGTGCGTTCAAATCAACATTCAGCCAGCGACGAATCGCCAGCAAACGATAATTCACATGTGTTCCGATGTCGATTAGCAATCCTGTATTCAACTGATGTTGCCAACCCAGAGGCAAAAAGTTATTGGTTGCTTTATGAATGCCGGTTTGTGTTTCTTTCCCTAAAGCTGCCGGACCAATCATTCCAACCGAAAATTGCCAGCCGAAAATGCGGTGATTCGTCGTGTCAATTGTTTCAAAAACGCTGGTGAATCGTAAAGTTGCCGCATAAGGCCGGTCGTGATCCAGCAACGAATCCGATTGAATCGAAGTAGGAGTAAAGACTTGCTGATTTAATCCCAAACCGAGTCGTTTTTTGCCCGCCGGAACCTTGAAAAACAAGCGGTTCAAACGCGATTCCACTGAGATGGAAGTCTTATAACCAAGCGCAATTCCCTGTGAATAATAACGATCTGTGTGTACAAACAAATCGTTTTCGTATTGAAGAAAGCAAGATTTCGAGGCCGTGTCGTTGATTTCGCTTGTGTGCCGGATGTACTGCCCCGCGACATGAAACTGAACAAAACAACAAACCGCCAGAAAGTATTTCATAGTGAAATATACGATCTTCTAAAGAATTAGATTTTCTGATAGATTAAAAAGCATTCACCCTTTGCGAACTTTGCGAACTTTGCGGCTTTACGCTTCCGCTGAAGCTTTAGCGCAAGCGTTGCGTTGAATTTTGTATACTTGGTTATTGATTAATCCAAACATCCATTCATCCAACATCAAAAATCAACACATCCAACATCATTAATACAAACAATGTAAATTAAACACCCTATCTTTGCACCAAATTTCGAAGTATCTCTCATGATTTCAGTTAATAATCTTTCTCTCCAGTTTGGAAAACGTATTCTATTTGATGACGTAAACCTTAAGTTCGGTTCCGGCAATTGCTACGGTGTTATTGGTGCTAACGGTGCCGGAAAATCAACATTTCTTAAAATTCTTACAGGTGATCAGGATCCTACGCGTGGTCGTGTGGAATTGGAGCCGGGGAAACGAATGGCGGTGTTGAAACAAAATCACTTTGAGTTTGATGAATTTGAGGTATTGCACACCGTAATGATGGGTCACAAGCGCTTGTATGAAATCATGCAGGAGAAAGACGCGTTGTACGCAAAAGCCGATTTCTCCGATGCTGACGGAATGCGCGCTTCGGAACTGGAAGGCGAATTTGCCGATATGGAAGGCTGGAACGCTGAAACGGATGCTGCTACTTTATTGAGCAACCTTGGAATCGACGAAAGCAAGCATTACCAAAAAATGCAGGATATTTCATCCGAATACAAAGTACGTATCTTGTTGGCGCAGGCCTTGTTCGGTAATCCGGATGTACTGATTCTGGATGAGCCTACCAACGACCTTGATTTGAAAACCATTACATGGTTGGAAGATTTCCTTCTTGACTTTAAAAACACAGTGATCGTTGTATCGCATGACCGTCACTTTTTGGATACCGTTTGTACACATGTGTGCGACATCGATTTCAGTAAAATCAACTTATTTACCGGTAACTACACATTCTGGTACCAGTCTTCGCAATTGGCAGCCCGTCAGCGTGCCGACAAAAACAAAAAAGCCGAAGACAAAAAGAAAGAACTACAAGACTTTATCTCACGCTTCTCGGCCAATGCTTCCAAATCGAAGCAGGCTACGAGCCGTAGAAAACTCATTGACAAACTGGATCTGGAAGAAATTCAACCTTCCAGCCGTCGTTATCCGGGAATTACGTTCCATCAGGAGCGCGATGCCGGAAACCAGATTTTAACCGTAAGCGGTTTGTCTAAAATGCATGAAGGTGAACCTTTGTTCAGCGATTTGTCGTTTACGCTCAATAAAGGCGATAAAGTGGCGATCATTTCAAAGAATTCACTGGCAGTTACCATGTTCTTTGAAGTATTGAACGGAAATGCCAAAGCAGATAAAGGTGATTTTACGCTGGGAACTACCATTACAACTGCTTATTTACCGAATGATAACTCCAGCTTTTTCACCGGAAAAGAATCGTTGATCGATTGGCTGCGTCAATATGCCCAAACCGAAGAAGAGCGCGAAGAAGTTAGCTTACGTGGATTCCTTGGTCGTATGCTATTCTCAGGTGAAGAAGCGTTGAAAAGTGCTTCGGTGCTTTCGGGAGGTGAAAAAGTACGTTGTATGTTATCGCGTATGATGCTCGCAAAAGCGAATTTGTTGATGATGGATGAACCGACGAATCACTTGGATTTGGAGTCGATTACCGCATTGAACAACGGAATGTCGGCTTTCGAAGGAACGATGTTATTCACGTCTCATGACCACGAGTTGGTGTCTACGGTTGCCAATCGGATCATCGAGATCACACCAAATGGTTTCATCGATAAAATGATGCCGTTTGATGACTATTTGGCCGACGAGAAAATTGCCAGTCAGCAAGTTGAATTGTACGCTTAATTAATCTGTTGATGAATAAATGTCACCCTCCTCAATCCTCCCTCAAGGGAGGAGGCAGATCAAACTCCCTCTTTGGAGGGGGATTGAGGGGGAGGACATCCTGATCAAAAACAGAGCTTCCCATGAGTGTTCCGAACCGTTCATTTCTGCTTCGTCATAAACTCATCTCTATGTTGCGTGACATCGATGTGCGCGGATTTCGGCGCTTGTCGGTGGTGCTTCCAAAGTTGTTATTACCCAATCCTGAAAAGGCAGGAAAACACGTGCTCAAAACCATTCATGGTGTTGAATTATTGATCGATCCGTCGGTTGACAAAGGCGTAGAATTATCTCTTTTTGAAACAGGAACCTACGAAAAAGGAACGATTCAGTTGTTGGGCGATTTCCTGAAACCCGGTTCCACGTTTATGGATGTTGGCGCAAACATCGGACTCATGTCAGTGATCGCTTCGCGCATCGTAGGCGAAAAAGGCCGTGTTTTAGCGGTAGAAGCTAATCCTAAAACGGTAGAAATATTGCGTCACAACGCGGCACTCAATCACTGCGAAAACATCGATTTTTATCCTGTTGCCCTCGGTTCTGAAAACGGAACAGCTACGCTTTACGAAAACTGGGAAGTCAACAGAGGAGGCGCTTCGTTGCTTTCACAAGACGATTCCGAAGGAACAGAAGTCCCGTTATGGAAACTCGATGAACTCTTCGGCGATTTACAGATTGACATGATCAAAATGGATGTAGAAGGTTTCGAACTCGAAGTACTCAAAGGCGGAATCAACCTGCTGAAAGCAAGTCTGCCAGTTCTCATCATCGAAGTTTCCGAGCAGCGCGAACAGGAAAAAGGCGTGAGCCCCAAAGAAATTTCCGACTTCGTAAAAACCATCGGAAACTATCAGCTTTTCAAGCAAAAAGGCACCAAAGAACGTCGTTCGAAGCTGGTTCCGATTCTTACGGATGATGATTTACCGAAGCACGATAATTTGGTGTGTGTTCCAATGAAACGACAATCTTGATAATTACGATGCTTCGAAACGACTGAGGAACGAAGTCTGCCACAGCACCAATTCAACATTCATAATTCAACATTCATAATTTTTATGACATTCTGTCATAAAACCTCCTTTGGCATAAACCTTGACTATTCTAACCCAAATTTCAAAAAAGTATGAAAACAGGACAAATTCATGTTTCTACGGAAAATATTTTTCCGATTATTAAAAAATTCTTGTATTCCGACCATGAGATTTTCTTGCGCGAGTTGGTTTCCAATGCAGTCGATGCGTCCCAAAAACTCAAAGTGCTTTCTTCCCAGGGAGAATACAAAGGTGAACTGGGCGACTTGAAAGTGGAAGTTTTGCTCGACAAAGAAGCCAAAACACTCACTATTCGCGACAATGGAATCGGTATGACCGCCGAGGAAATTGACAAGTACATTAACCAAATTGCTTTCTCGGGTGCCGAGGAATTCGTGAAACTATACGAAGGTAAAGAAGGCGCGGAAAGTATTATCGGACATTTCGGACTTGGTTTCTATTCTGCCTTTATGGTGGCCGAAAAAGTGCAGATCCGCACACTTTCCCGTCATGAAGGTGCACAAGCCGTGCAATGGGAAAGTAACGGTTCACCGGAATACACCATTGAGGATATCGAAAAAGAAACGCGCGGTACGGATATCGTGTTATTCATCAACGAAGAATCGGTTGAATTCTTAGAAAAAAGCCGCATTCAGGGAATCCTTGACAAATACTGTAAATTCCTGCCAATTCCGGTGTTTTTCGGAATGAAAACGGAATACATCAATTCTCCGGAAGGTGAACAAGATGAAGAAGGTAAAGTAAAACGTGTTTCGGTTGATGTTCCGAACCAGGTAAACAATCCGGCTCCGGCCTGGACAAAAGCTCCGGTTGATTTGACCGACGAAGATTACAATGCGTTTTACCGCGAATTGTACCCGATGTCGTTTGAAGATCCGTTGTTCCATATTCATTTGAACGTTGATTATCCGTTTAACCTGACAGGAATCCTGTATTTCCCACGTATCAAAGAAAATGTGGAAGTTCAACGCAACAAGATCAATCTATACTCGAATCAGGTATTTATTACCGACAGCGTTGCTGAGATCGTTCCTGAATTTTTGACCTTGTTACACGGTGTATTGGATTCACCGGATATTCCGCTGAACGTATCACGTTCGTACCTGCAAAGCGACGGCAACGTGAAAAAGATTTCGGCTCATATCACCAAAAAAGTAGCCGATAAACTGGCGGAAATGTTCAAAAAAGACCGTGCCGATTTTGAATCGAAATGGGATGATTTGAAGATTTTTGTAGAGTACGGAATGCTGTCGGATGACAAATTTGCAGAGAAAGCGAAATCGTTTGCGCTGATCAAAAATTCGGAAGGTAAATACTTTACTATCGAAGAATTCAAGGATCAGATTGCACCGCTTCAAACGGATAAAAACAATAAAATAGTTGCTTTGTACACGCATAGCGTTGAAGAACATTTCTCGTTCGTAAAACAAGCGAAAGACCGTGGCTACCAGGTCGCCATTATCGACGGTCCGCTTGCACCGCACTGGATTTCGAAAGTGGAACAATCGTTCGAAGATTTCAGCTTTTTACGGGTGGATGCTGATACGTTAGACCAGTTGATCCAGAAAGAAGGTGAATTGCCTTCCAAACTGACGGAAGAACAGGAAGCGACTCTAAAACCATTGTTTGAAACAGCAGTTGACGCGCGTAAATTCAAGATCGAATTCAAATCGATGAGCGAAACCGACGCACCGATTATCGTAACGCAACCCGAGTTTATCCGTCGTATGATGGAACAGCAAAAAATGGGTGGTGGCGGCTTCTTCGGAGCATTTCCTGAATCGTACAGCATGGTGGTAAATGCTAACCATTCCAAAGTAGGAATGTTGCTGGAAACTGCCGATGCAGAAGAACAACAAACCAAAGTAAAACAGCTCACCGACCTTGCATTGTTATCGCAGGGAATGCTGAAAGGCGAAGAATTGAGCAACTTTATCGAACGCAGCATCGCGTTTATTTAATATTTTCGCACATTATCCCGTAGCGGCTGATAAATCTGCTACGGGATAATTTTATTTGAACGTGTAGCGTGTATAGTATCATTTTTGCAGTTTTAGGAATGTTGATCACCCGGGGAAGTATTCTCGCCGGGATCATTGGATTAATTGTAGGCGGCGCCATAGATCAGAGTGTGCGTATGCGCCGCGCCGGTGGACAAGGCCAGCGACGACAAGCAAACGGAGGACAATCATTCGAAGATATTTTTTCCTATTACCGCCAGCAAACACAGCGCTACGATTTCCCGACCCAATTATTGGTGTTGTCGGCTTACATCATGAAAAGCGATGGCAAAGTTGTAAAAGCCGAGCTTGATTTTGTAAAGACATTTCTCGCGGCTCAATTCGGACCGCAATTCAATGTCAATCACCTGCAAACCCTTAAACGTTTCCTGGATTCACCTTCGTTACCCATTGAAGAAATCTGCAGCGATATCCGCATGCGCTCACAAGTGGAAATGCGTATTCAGTTGTTGCATTACCTGTTCGGGATCGCGCAGGCCGACGGCCAGGTTTCTGAAGCTGAGATCAACACACTGCAGCGAATCGCCCATTTATTACAGGTTCCGCCAATGGATTTCCGTTCGGTGAAAGGCATGTTCAAGAAAAACCTTGAAGGCGATTATGAAGTTTTGGGAATCGACAAAACTGCCTCGGATGATGAGGTGAAAAAAGCCTATCGCCAGATGGCCGTTAGATATCATCCTGACAAAGTTGCCTCACTCGGTGAAGAATACCAGAAAGGGGCAAAAGAGAAATTTCAGAAAATCCAGGAAGCTTACGACAATATCAAAAAATCCAGGGGAATTTAAATTTTCGAAACCATTTATTCTTAAGGAAATCTACCTCAAAGAATGGTTGAATAATTCACCGCAAAGGCGCAGAGATCGCAAAGGATTGGTTTATACGTGGCTGATTTTTTCCAACTCAATGTTTATTAGTTTAGTGTGTCAACTTGGCGTACTTCGCGCCTTTGCGTTGCATAAATCACAGCGTTGAATTTTGAACGAATAATAAATGGCTTGTTGAATTCATTCAATGGAAGGTGATGTTTGTTCGATGATTTTTATAGTTTGATCATTACTAAATCGTTCTTACTCATTGCGATAGACTAATCCACTTTTTTTTCGTCATTTTATTAGGTTATTACTACTCAGACATACGTCTGCTTACTTAATGAAATGCGATGAAACGTTTCTGCCCTACTATTAAAATTTCCGCGATGACGCAACACGTATCGTTAGTGATGATTTTCCTGTTTTCATTGACTATCAATGTATTATCGCAAGAGAGTGATAATCAGATGAAGTCGAAAGAATACAATTTTAGTTCACTTACTACCCCACAACGAGGAAATCTGGAAGAGTGGAAAAAATACAATGATCCTGCCGATTATGACCATCCTGAATTCGGTTATTTGCCGGAAGAAGCTCCGTGCCAAAATTGTGTGGAAGTTATTTCCAAACGTGATTTTGACAAACGTTACTTCATCAATATCGACGATCCAAGTGAGTTTTACTCGCAATCAGCCATGGGCGAACTGCACGTGAAGATCGGAGAAGACTGGATTCGCGCAGATCATACACTCGACAAAGTAGCAGATAACGTTTACGAATCAACCAATACGCTGGAAACTGCCGGGTTTAATATCTTGGAAAACAGATCATACATTCAAACGGCAATCGGTAGTATTTACTTCAACAATTGGTCTTTATTCACCAAAACCGGCGATGTACTTACCAGCCAGGGTGTTGCCAACTGGTCTGATTATTCGGTTGGAGAAGACGGTGTGTTAATTCACAATGTATTCCCCGGAATTGATGCGGAAATGGTGGTCTTCCGTGGAGCAATTAAAACCAGTTTTATCATCCGTGAGAATCTGATGGGAACGTTCGAGGAGTTAATTTTCCGCGATCAGTTTGATACACCGTTGAGTCCAACTGTTGAGTTTACCAACGGAATCATGACCGAAGGAGCAGGAGAGCTGACAATTTTTTCTGGTTCTACTGATGTTCTTCACATGTATGAAGCAGCACTGTACGCAAAAGGTGGCCCGAAAGAATTAATGGAATCAGGCCTTTACCGTATTAACGGAAACAGCGTGGATATTGTAGTGCGGTATGATTGGATCAATGACAATATTGACGAATACCAGATGGTGGTAGATCCTGTTGTTACAGGTACCAATACCTTGGCGCAGGCTTCTATTTTGGGTTCACAATACAACGCGAGCTGCAATTTCACCAATTCATGTAATGCAACACTTGGTGTGCCACGTCCGGCAAATGCTACCATTACAGACGTGCAATGGTCGTTCAACTATTTGGCACAAGGATCGTGCTGGATGGAAGACGGTGCCACACGTTACGCAGTCGGTGGTTGCGTGAGTCCGAGTACCGCGGGTTTTTACTGGTTTTGTAATTTAGCAAATCCGGGAACATGCACAGGTTCCAATATTTCCATTTTCAGTGATGTTGCGGGATGTATTCCTGCACCGGGGTGTACACCAACCACTGTCAATTTTACACTGCAGTTCTTTAGAGCTTGCTGGGGAAGTGGCGGTTGTAACAATACCTGTATCGGAGCTGCGTCTCCATGGACAATGACCATTACCGGAAATACGATTCAATACAACAACGTAGCGAATCCGATCACCCTTTCGGCTACAACTGTTTGCGCCGGCGGAACTATTACTGCTTCCACAACCGGAGCTTTCGGTGTGCCGGGATACACATACAACTGGAGTTTCAGCCCTTCAGGAACACCTTCTGTTGGTTCCGGATCTTCTGTAGCTATTGTATTTCCTACATCGGGAAGCATCACACTTTACTCTTTTGTAACCGATGCCTGCGGTAATCAGGTGACATATTCACGTGTTGTTACCGTCACTCCGGGACCAACAATCAATGTGAATTCACCGACCATTTGCGCTGGAGCATCAGCTACCTTGACCGCAACCGGCGGAACAACTTATTCATGGTCACCTCCTGGTGGATTGTCTGCCACAACTGGCGCTTCTGTTACTGCGAATCCTGCGGTGACGACGGTTTATACAGTCGTTGGAACAACTTCGGGTTGCAGCGGAACGGCAACATCAACCGTCACGGTGACACCAAATCCGGTGATCAATGTCAATTCAGCTACAATTTGTGCCGGTGGTTCTGCTACTTTAACAGCAACAGGTGGAACAACTTATGCATGGTCACCTCCGGGTGGATTATCCGCTACAACCGGAGCATCCGTTACGGCGAATCCTGCTGTAACAACGGTTTATACGGTTACGGGAACTACTTCCGGTTGCTCGGGAACAGCTACAGCAACTGTTACTATTGGCCCGAATCCGGTGATTAATGTCAATTCACCAACCATTTGTGCAGGTGCTTCTGCAACGCTTACTGCCAGCGGAGCAACAACTTATTCCTGGTCACCGCCGGGTGGTTTGTCAGCGACTACAGGAGCAAGTGTTACTGCCAATCCTGTAGTTACAACGGTTTATACCGTTACGGGAACAATTGGGGGTTGTACCGGAACAGCGACTTCAACGGTGACAGTTACTCCGAATCCGGTGGTGAATGTCAACTCACCAACCATTTGTGCCGGAGCAAGCGCAACATTAACTGCTAACGGAGCTACAACTTATGCCTGGTCGCCTCCGGGTGGACTTTCCGCTACGAGTGGAACCTCTGTTACTGCCAACCCTGCGGTTACAACGGTTTATACCGTTACCGGAACCACTGGAAGTTGTGCGGGAACAGCTACTGCAACAGTTACCGTGAATCCGATTCCGGTAGTAGTGGTAAATGGTGCAACTATTTGTGATGGCGCTTCCACGACGTTAACCGCCAATGGCGCGACGACTTATGTATGGTCGCCGTCTTCCGGTTTATCAGCAACTTCAGGTTCTTCCGTCACGGCAAATCCTGCTGTAACAACAACTTATACGATTGATGGTACAACCAACGGCTGCACGGGAACAACGACCGCCACAGTTACCGTAAATCCGAATCCGGCGGTAAATGTCAACTCAGCAACCATTTGCGCCGGAGCTTCGGCAACATTAACCGCAAACGGTGCAACCAGTTATACATGGTCACCTCCCGGGGGATTGTCTGCTACTTCAGGAGCCAGTGTTACTGCCAATCCAGCTGCGACAACGGTTTACACGGTTACAGGAACTACATCGGGTTGTACAGGAACCGCCACTTCAACGGTTACGGTAAATCCGAATCCAATAGTGAATGTCAACTCAGCAACGATTTGTGCTGGATCAAGTACTACACTTACAGCCAATGGAGCCACCACTTATACATGGTCACCTCCGGGCGGATTGTCTGCCACTTCAGGAACATCCGTTACAGCAAATCCTGCCGTAACAACTGTTTACACAGTTACCGGGACTATCGGAAGCTGCACTGGAACAGCAACTTCAACCGTCACAGTGAATCCGTTGCCGGCAGCAGTTGCAGGAAATAACGGTCCGCTTTGTCCGGGAGATCAGTTAAATCTTACAGCTGCAAATGTTCCCGGAGCCACGTATAGCTGGACGGGGCCGAATTCATTTGCTTCGGTTCTTCAGAATCCGACCAACGCAAGTATTGTAGCTGCTGACGCCGGAGTTTATACCCTTACAGTTACGCTCAATGGTTGTACTTCAACGACAACAACTACACTTGCATTGAATCCGGGAGCTTCTACGGTGATCAATCCTTCGGGACCCTATTGCTCGAATGGAAGCCAGGTTACGTTAACTGCCGCGAGTCCCGGAGGATTATGGACAGGGAATGGAATTGTCAATTCGGCTACCGGTTTATTTGACCCGTCAGTGGCTCAAATTGGTAACAATACTGTCACGTACGATGTACCAAATGGTTGTGGAGGACCTTCTTCTGCAACAATCGTAGTGCTGGCGATCCCAATGGTGAATTTTAGTCCGAACGTCACTTCCGGTTGTGCGCCGTTGCCGGTAACCTATACGAATTTATCCAATCCACAGGGCTCTAATGTCACGTGGGATTTCGGGAACGGCGGTTCTGCAAGTACCGTTGCTTCTGCAAGTACGACTTATACAAACGATGGTTGTTATGATGTGACGTTAACGGTGACAGATAACCAGGGATGTACCAATTCTGCTACGCTGAACGATATCGTTTGTGTGATTCCTGCGCCAATTGCAGCGTTTACCACAAGTGAGTCTATCGCTACAATTACCGATCCTTCGTTTCAGTTTATAAACGAAAGTTCCAACGCTGTTTCATACGTTTGGGAATTTGGTGACGGCACATCTTCTACTGGCATAAGTCCGGATCATACGTATCCGGGAGAAGGTGGTTATGAAGTCATTCTGATCGCTACTAATGCGGCCGGTTGTATTGATACAGCAGAATTATCTGTAAAAGTGATCGAAGAATTGATTTACTACATTCCAAATACGTTCACACCGGATGGAAATGAGTTTAACAATACATTCCAACCCGTTTTCACTTCAGGATTTGATCCGTATACCTTTAATATGAAGATCTTCAACCGCTGGGGTGAAACCATTTTCGAAACGAAGAATCACGAAATCGGGTGGGACGGAACGTATGACGGAAAACTGGTTCCGCAAGGCACCTATACCTGGAAAGTGTATTTCAGGGATGCTGAAACAGATAAGAAATACGAAGATTTCGGACATATTTTATTGATCCGCTAAGATTCAGTAACAGAATTTAAATAATTCCCACGAATTTACGAATTACAGCTCGGCTAACGGACTCGCATTTTTGTGTGTAATTGGGTATGATTATTTGGTCACAACATAGTGCGTCCGTTAGGCGCGCAAAAAATTAGTGAATTCGTGGGAGAGAAAAAGTATTGCTTTTGACGCAACAAGCGTTAGTGCAGTAGTCTCGGCTAGCCCAGACTAATCATCAATATTCCTGAAAGATTAAGCAAATCATTATCCTTCCGGAATTTAATGATTCGGAAGGATAATTATTTTTTCTGTCGCAACTTCACCCTTGGAATAATTAACGCTGATAAAATACATTCCCGGCACGAGCGAATGTGAATCGATGATTGTTTGCTGATTCATCTCACCTTTTATCACGATATTTCCCTGCTGGTCAATTACCTTGAATGATTGCGCATTGACAGTTGTTTTCAATGAAAAGGAACCGTTTGATGGATTCGGAAAGACGATTAACTCCGGTCCGTTCTCCAAAGCAGTCAATCCGCTTATTTCGGTGTTTCCGGTTTTCATTCCGTTTCCAAAACTCGTTACCCAAACTTCATTCGCGTTATGAGAATGAAAGAACACGCGCATTGGGTGCTGGAAATCGTAGTTCATCAATTGGGTGAAAGTCGGGCTGGCTTCAGTAGCATTTTCCGAATACCACAAGCCATCTGACTCGGTAGTTGCATAAACAATTGCCGGGTTTTGCGGATGAATTCCAGCTGATTCTACCCGGTAACTATCAAACACCAGCGTCCAGGTCAACCCGCGATCAGTTGTTTTGTACAAACCACCTTTATCGTTGGCTGCGCCACCCCAGCCACTGTGAACAGCAACATACCACGTGTTTTGATTCACATCGTTCGGGTCGATGACCACATCTTTGGTCCAGTAGTGCATTTCGTCATCCATGGAAACATCCTCCCAGCTTACACCATCATTTGTTGATACAAAAACCCCTGAGCTGGCCGTGAAATTGTTGGTTCGGCGTCCTGACCAGCTCGAAACAATTGTACCGTCGTTCAGCACACTGATTGTATACGGATGGCCTTCCGTTCGTGTAGGTGAAGTGGTTATGGACCAGGTTGAAGCGGCTCCGTTGCCCAGGTTACTTGTTCGATAAATTCCGCCACTCGCACTGTTGACAACACTGGCATACAATTCTTCAGGGTTCGTTGGATCCAAAGCAAGCCAGATAACCGGCATGGAAAAATCGTGTAGTATCTGCCAATTGGCGCCATTATCGGTCGAATAAAGAATAGCGCCATCACCGGCGTCGATGCGCGCATCCGTCAGGTACGTGCTTTGATACAAATCATGAACGCTGGAAACAGCGGCATAAAGTGTTCCGTTGGAAGCTTTTACAACATGGTAAACCGTATTGTAATCAATGCCGTTATAGTCCATTTTCCACTTTGCACCACCGTCTGCACTTCGAATAGCTGTGATGTCAGTATAACTAGAGAAAATGGACAAACTGTCGATCCAAAGCATGTTCCAGCAAGACGTGTTTTCCAATCCGTTACCTGCGTAAGCTTGATCTACCGGAGTAGATGCACCGGAAGGATTTTGGTCCTGGGTTTCGACATAAGCTTGTTTCCAGCTGGTTCCGCCATTCTCGGTGACGTGTGCAAAGCCAAAATCGGTAATAATCACCGTGTTTGGATCATTCGGAGCTACATCCAATCCAAATACGATTTCGCCGTACCACCAGTTTTCATCACCCTGGTAACCGCTCCAACCGGTTGCAATGTTTTGATTGTTGTAGGTCAGAAACACTTCCGACCAGCTTATGCCGCCATTTTCGGTTTTATAAACTACCGGAAAACTGTTGTTGGTATTGGTTCCCGCGGTATAAAAAGTGTTGATATCGATCATGGAAGAGGAAATCAGGAATACCTCGTGATCACCATCTATTCCGTTGGTAACGTTTTCCCAATTGGCGTTTCCGTAATCCATTTTGAAGATTCCGGTGCAAATTCCGATGTCAAGTGCATTGATCCCCGGGTATAAATCATCTGCAACTGCGGTAGTTCCCATTAAACGCACCTGGTTTCCGGTTTTACTTCCGGTGAAGGAGATAAATCCATTATTGGCAGATAATCCGGGGGTATTGTCGAGGGTAAATGAATCACCGTTGTTGGTTGAAACTAATAATCCCTCCCGTGTTCCTATAAAAATGGAGCTACCATCCCAAAAAACACCTGCGATATGAAAATCTCCCGACGAATAAACGCTTGAAAAAGTGGTTCCGCCGTCGCTTGAATAAAACAATTCATCATAAGAAGCGACCAGTAAACGCAATGTTGAGTTGGGATCGGCTGAAATGTACCAAACGTCTCCGCCTGTAGGATCAGTATCGGTGGGCGACCAGTGAATACCGAAATCGCTGCTTTTTACCGGATATCGTTCGTCTGTGATGTAATTCATATTGACACTGTAGAGAATACTTGGATTGGAAGTATATTCTACGGTATGCTGACCACCGGTCGAAATAAGCTCGGTGAAATGCACCAGATTCCAGTTGGCGCCCATGTTGTTTGTATGGAAAACCTCCGACATGTCACATTGCAGGTACATATTTGACGCGTCATTCGGGCTGATCGTTGGAGCAAATAAAGCGCCACCGCCACCAATTCCGCGACTTGCCCATTGAGAGGGTTGGGCAACTAATAAACAGGGAAGTAACCATGTGAGGACCAACAGCAGCTTTTTCATACGAATCAATTTGGGGTAATAAGCCGAAAAATACGTCTGTTTCAGTTAGAAAAAAAATAGATGACGGTTATTACTTAACCTTTTACAAGAAAAAACAATAGCGTATGATTTCTAACCACATAGGTCACAATAGGAAACATAGAAATGCAAAGAACCTAGAAAACCTAAGAAACTCAAAAAAAACGATGTTCCCTATGTGTACTATGTGGCTAAATTATAGTCTGAACTTTGCGGTTCCTACTGCTTTTTACCCAGCGCAAACATCGTCGGGTTCTTCGCAAGATCAAATGCGTTTTCGCGCCAGTCAACAATTGCGCGGGTATTGATGTGTTCGTCGGGTAACGTCAGATTAGTAGCCACGCACAGGTAGGTATCGTCGCTTAGTTCGTTCAATAAATCGTCGAGTACGTGCATGTTGCGGAACGGTGTGTCCATAAACAATTGCGTTTCACCCGATTTGCGCACACGGGCTTCCAGGTCTTTCATCTTACGAACGCGCTCCTTTTTATCTTTCGGTAAATAACCGTGGAAGGTGAATTGTTGTCCGTTGAAACCGCTTCCGATCAGGGTTAATAAAATCGAACTTGGACCAACCATCGGACTTACACGGATGTTGTGTTCATGCGCCAAGGCTGTTAAAACTGCTCCCGGGTCAGCAATTCCCGGACAACCGGCTTCGCTCAACACACCTACATTTTCGCCGTTTTTCAACAAGCGGATCAGGCCCATCAATTCGGGCGCAGCCGTATTTTTGTTCATGATTACAAACTCAGAATCATCGATTGGAAACTGACGGTCGATTTTTCGGAGAAACCTTCTGGCCGATTTGATCTCTTCAACCGCGAAATGACGTAATTGAATCGCAGTTTCAGCTACTGCCGGTGGAATAATATTGTCTAATTGTTCGCCGCCAAGCGTGTTGGGAATTAAAAACAGGGTGCCTGTTGCCATAGTATGTGTTTCTCCTAAATATTAATTGTTGAATCCTGCATTGCGCAGAAAAGCGTTGGTGGTATTGTCCAGTAATTCGATCACGTCCCGGAAATCATGCTCGTCTCCGTAATAAGGATCAGGAACTTCGCGGTCTTCACCCGGAAATAATTCATTAAGGTAAAGCGTCACTTTTGCTTTGTCAGCCTCATTTCTTGCCAGCCGGATGACATTGTTGAAATTACTTTTATCCATCACGAAGATACGGTCGAACCTGTCAAAATCGGCTACTACAAATTGCCGTGCAGAAAGGTTATCAATGGAAACACCTGACTCTTTGGCAAACTTTCGCATGCGCGAATCGGGTTGTTTTCCCACATGATAATTGGCTGTTCCGGCAGAATCGACTTCAATCGGAAGCCCTTTTTCCAGAATGCGATGCCGCAACCATCCGTCGGCCATCGGAGACCGGCAAATATTGCCCAGACAAACCATTAAAATGCGCATTGTGTTACCTTATTGTAAACCATTACTTATAGCTGCAAAGATAACATCTTTTTAGGATCGCAAAATCTTCGTTGAATGTTACCATTCGTCCGCTTAAACAAGAAAAATATTCATTTAACATATTTTAAATCCAACCATGTAAACCTTATGTATCATATAGTCGTTATATTTAGTATAAACCGCAACACACACAAAAGCCATGAGACAATTAAAGATCGTCAAGCAAGTCACCAACCGCGAAACCGCTTCGCTGGATAAGTATTTGCAGGAAATCGGGCGCGTAGAATTGATTTCTGCGGAAGAAGAAGTTGAGCTGGCACGCAGAATCCGTACAGGTGACAAACGTGCGTTAGAACGCCTTACAAAAGCAAATCTTCGTTTTGTGGTGTCTGTGTCAAAACAGTATCAAAACCAAGGGTTGTCATTGCCGGATCTGATCAACGAGGGAAATCTTGGATTGATAAAAGCTGCTGAGCGTTTTGATGAAACAAGAGGGTTCAAGTTCATTTCTTACGCTGTTTGGTGGATTCGCCAGTCTATCCTTCAGGCATTGGCAGAACAAGCCCGGATTGTGCGTTTGCCATTGAATAAGATCGGTACAATTAATAAAATAAATCGCGCCTACAGTGAGTTGGAGCAGTTATACGAACGTCCTCCTTCTGCTGATGAATTGGCAGAGCATTTGGAATGTTCAACCGAAGAAGTGCGCCAGTCGCTTGCGAATACCGGCCGCCATGTTTCGATGGATGCTCCGCTGATCGATGGTGATGAATCATCGTCAAGTATGTATGATGTGTTACCGAATGATTCTCTTCCTGGCCCTGAACTGGATCTGAATAAAGAATCGCTCAGAAAAGACATTGAACGTTCATTGGCAACGTTAACGGGTAGAGAAGGAGACGTGGTGCGTTTGTACTACGGTTTGAACGGAAAACACCCGTTGACATTGGAAGAAATAGGCGATTTGTTTGATTTGACCCGCGAACGTGTGCGCCAAATCAAAGAAAAAGCAATTCGACGCTTGAAACATACGTCCCGAAGCCGGATGCTTAAGACATACTTAGGTTAAGCGGGATCGATATCGTTGATAAGTCGAACAGGTTTGAATCGAGGAACGCTAAAGAATTGATCCGTTAATTCATGAAGGCGTTCCTTTACTTTTTGCTGAGGTGCCGACACTTCAATTTTCAGCATGATTTCTTTTAAATAATAATTCTGAATGCGTTTGATTGCCGGAAATTCAGGACCGATAACGCGTTCGTGAAACACTCCCTTAAGCAATTTTCCGAAGTGATCGGCGGCTTCGTTGACCAAATTCAGATCTTTGTGTTTAATCGTGAAAATAATGAGTTTGTAGAACGGCGGATAATGAAAATTTCGTCGTTCCACCAATTCGTTTACCGCAAAATCGTTGTAATTGTGCTCAATGACTTTTTGGATCACCCAATGGTCGGGATTTCCCGTTTGAATGATCACTTTCCCACGTTTGTTGCGTCTTCCTGCGCGACCTGCAACCTGGCTCATCAACTGAAAAGAACGCTCAAATGCCCGGAAATCGGTTTTGTTCAGTAGTGAATCGGCATCGAGGATTCCAACCAATCCGACATGATCAAAATCAAGCCCTTTGGCGACCATTTGCGTGCCTATCAATACGTCTATTTTCCGTTGTTCAAAATCATTGATCAATTGTTGGTAGCTGTTTTTGTTGCGGGTCGAATCAAAGTCCATCCGTGCAATTTTCACTTCGGGAAGCAATAATGCCAGATCATCTTCGATTTTTTCGGTACCGAAACCAAGCATTTTCAGGCGGTTACTGCCACATGCCGGACAGGTTCCGATCGGAGCCGTATGATAACTGCAGTGATGACACTTCAGCAGGTTTGTTTGTTTATGATAAGTCAGTGTAGTGTCGCAGTTCTTGCAATTGGGATTGTAACCGCACATTTCACAGGCCCAGATTGGTGTGTAACCTCTGCGGTTCTGGAAAAGAATGATTTGCTCATTGCGTTCGAGCGCAGCGGTCATTTCTTCCAGTAAAAAACGCGAAAAATGTCCCTGAACGGTTTTGTTGATGCGTTCTTTTTTCATGTCCGCACAACAAATTTCGGGCAATTTAACGGACGAAAAACGCTCGTTCAATTCCACGTAACCGTATTTTTCTTCTCTGACGTTCTGATACGATTCAATGGCCGGAGTGGCCGAGCCCAACACGGTTTTCGCTTTGAACAAACCGGCAAGCACGATGGCGGCATCTCTTCCGTTGTAACGCGGCGAAGGATCGTGCTGTTTAAATGAGTTTTCGTGCTCTTCGTCAACAATAACGAGTCCCAATTCCCTGAAAGGAAGGAAAACCGAAGAACGTGCCCCGATTACGATCCTGAATTGCTGCAGATTATTTTCAAGTACTTTCTGCCAAATCTCAACCCGTTCGTTGGCGTTGAACCGTGAATGATATACACCGATCTGCTGACCGAAATAAGCCGCTAAGCGTTGGATCAACTGGGTTGTCAAAGCAATTTCAGGAACAAGATACAAAACTTGTTTCCCCTGATTTAGCGCTTCCTGGATAAGATGTATATAGATTTCAGTTTTTCCGGAACCCGTAATTCCATGAAGTAGAACCGTGTTTTTATGTTCGAATTGTGCGTAAATCTCGTCCAGCGCTTTGGTTTGTGGCACCGAAAGCACGGGAAATGAAAATGCCGAAGCATCATTTGCTCCGAGACGTGATATTTCCCGCCGCTCGATGCGCAAAACACCTCTTTTTTCGAGAGTATTGATGGCAGAAAGAGAGCAGCCTTTTTCTTCAAGGTCGCGGCGAAGTACCGGAACTGCCATGTTGTTTTCAAAACCTCCTGACTGCAACAGTGTTAAGATCACCTGTTCCTGTTTGGCGTTCGATTTTTTTGCACCGATCTCGCCCAGCAGGAAATTGAGTTGTTCTTCGTCGGCATAGCTGTCTTCCAAAACAACAAACAAACCGGTTTTGGGAGTGAATTTATCGTTGACTTCTTCTTTTGATAATACGATCTTGCGCTCGATCATCCGTTTGATAATCGGTTGTATGGTTTTGATACCCACGATTTCAGAAATTTCTCTCAGATCAAGTGTGTCCTGCACGGTCAACGCTTCTACGATCAGAAATTCACGGTCGTCGAGTGTGGTTGCTTTTTCATCAAAATCAGGATGAAGAACAATTTTTGTTTCGCTCGCCAGCTTGAAGTTTGCTGGCAAAGCTGCATTCATCACATCGCCGATCGGTGCCATGTAATAGGTCGAAATCCATTTCCAGAATCGGTATTGAACCGGTGTGATCAACGGGGTGTCATCTAATACATGTTCAATGTATTTTGCCTGGTAAACGGTTGGCACTTCTTCGTGAATACGCGTAACCAGGGCAGTATACAATTTTCCTTTTCCAAAAGGAACAATCACACGTACAAGAGGTTTCAGCTCATCGTTGAGTTCGAAGGGAACACGGTAGGTGAATTCCTGGCTCAGTGCTATCGGAATGATGACATCAACAAAAAGCGTTTGGCGTTCACTCATAGTGTAAAATTAGCATATCCCCACGAAATGGACAGACAATACCTACATAAATGGTAAAAAGGATTCCCACGAATTCACGAATTTTTTGCTCAGCTAACGCACTCGCTGACAATTATGGCAGGGATACATAATTGTCAAACATAGAGCACGTCCGTTAGGCGTGCCATAATTAGTGAATTCGTGGGAAAATATAGTGTATCGGCGAACCGATATTCATGACCATTTTTTTGTGGGAAACATAAAACAAAAAACCGTCCCGATTCAGTGATCGGAACGGCTTTTTTAAGTGTTTTTTATGATTAGTTACAGATATAACTAACAGCTGCTGCAATATCCGACGGGTGATCGCTGCAGAACAAATAACTTCCGGTAATCGGACCTGTACATAATTCTTTTGTAGAGTTGTTATCGATTGCACGGTAATAAGGCAATGCATTTACCCATTCCGGTTTTTCCTGAACAACAGTGCTTCTTGCGGAAAACAATCCGATGGCACGTCTACCGTCACTTGTGGTAATATTTGTAAACGTTGGTTTGTTTTGAGCAAGGCCAGACGATGGTTTGTTGAGTAGAATATACTTGTTCAAATCATCGGCTCCACCTGTTGTAATAATCTGAATACGTGAAAGCTGGCGATCGTCAATTGTAGGATCGTTTGTGCAATTATCGCGAATCAATTCGTAGAATATTTGTCCGTTGGCATAGAATGGAGTGTTACCGGCATTGATTTGAGAACCGTTCAATTCACCCAATTTCCAGGTAAATGATTTTTCTGTCGGAACACCGGCACGGTATTCATCGAAAAAGATTTTTATGCGGACATCGAGTACTTCGGAAGTTCCACCATTGACGTTAATCGAAGCCGTATTGTAACCGTTTTGCGAAACATTGGACGTTGCAAAGGCAAGGGCAGCATTCTGATTCGGACTCACAATGGAAAGATCTTTCACCAGGCTCGTTTCACCATAAACGATAAATTCGCCGTTGTTCACTGTAGCACGCAATTTGTATGTTGCGTTGGTTACCAGTGGATTAGCGTCGGTTGTGGTGAAGTAATAAACTTTTTGATCGGGATTGTAAAAAACGCCCGGCGCTTTATTTTCAAGAATGGTATCGTCAAGTGTCCATGAACGTGTCACTGCACCACCTATTACTTCATCAACTACCACATCAATATTTTGGAAATAGCTGGAATCTGCAATTTGAGCAACTTCCAACGAGTTATTTCCACCACCGAAAGCGCGTGTAATTTTAATATAGTGAACACTATCTGCCTGATCGAGTAAACCAAATACGATAGCCGTTTCTTTAAAATCACCGTCGTATTCAATGTCTTCGTTACAAGAAGTCAAACCTAAAGTAAGCAGTCCGACAACCAGCGGAAACAAGCGGAAAATTTTCATTGTCATAGATTTTGTCAAAGATAACCATTAATTGTTTGTGAAATCGGTACCCGAAATCAAAGAAAACCACTGTTGAATCAATAGTTTAATCTTTTACGCGG
The DNA here is from genome assembly GCA_002243285.1 of Candidatus Fluviicola riflensis. GTDB lineage: Bacteria > Bacteroidota > Bacteroidia > Flavobacteriales_D > Crocinitomicaceae > Fluviicola > Fluviicola riflensis. The sequence goes on from CP022585.1 coordinate 1,182,077, forward strand.
TTGAAGCGCATTGCTCTCAGCATCCAGTTGGGCAGAAAAGCGCCCGGTTTTTTATTGCGCAGGTGAATGTACCAACCTAGTTTTTTCATCACCGGCACCTTGTGTGTTTCAACAAATTCGATCCACGTTCCATCAGGATCTTCGATGTAGCTGAAACGTCCGCCGGCTTCGCCCATATCAAAGGTTTTTCCGGAATCTACCGTAAATGGGAAACCTTTAGATTCACATTCCGCCTGCAGATCATCCATTCCCTGCACATCAAAGCACAGGTGAATAAAGCCCCAATCGCCCCAGAAACGGTTTTCAAAAATGGAACGCGCATCGGTTCTTTCAGGTGTTTGGACCAATTCGATTTGCGTTGGTCCAAGTAATTTTGCAAAAGGGCCTTTTCGTAATTCGGGATGCGATAACAAGACTCTGCGAACGGTGTTTTCTCCGCCCGGAATTTTAGCAAAAGCAGGTGATACTTCCGTGAAATCATATTCTACGGTTGAATAACCCAGGATGTCGGAATAAAGTGTCATTGCTTTCTCGATATTGCTCACACCGATCATTGCTCCGGCTACACCACCTGTTTTCCCGGTAAATTGAGTATCCATGAACCAGCCGCTGCCTTCGACGATATCGAATAAATTACCATTCGGATCGCGCAGCAAAAAGTGGAATTGCCCGTTGGGTAATTGCTGCGGTTCGCTCAGCAAATCAGCTCCTTTGGCTTTCAGGAATTCGTAGGTAGCCTTTACGTCTTTCGACTTGATGCGACAGGCAAATAAACCGTAATCGCCCAATTGAATGGTAAATGTAGCTTTTTCGGTTGGCCGTGAAGTAAACTGCCAGATCTCAAAACCACCGCCACCTTCCATCGAAAGGGCCAGGGTAGCTGTTCGCGCATGGATTGTTTCTCCGGTATAACGTGTCATTAATGGTGCTTCGGCAGCTTCCTCAAAGATGCGCACATCTACACCAAAATGTTCACGATACCATTTCCAGATCGAAGGTACATTAGGTACTCCGATTCCCATTTGCTGAATTCCACAGATGATTTTTGACATGCTCCTGAGACTAAATTTGAGGTCAAAAATAGGAAATCAGCCGGATTTGTCAACTATCGCGTTGCACGTTCGTTGAAGAGCACGTATCCGTAGCTGGCCTGAAAACTGAATGGGATTTTTTGCAGCGGGAAATAATTGAGGGTTAGGCGCAACGGCCCCACACGTGAATGGTAGATGGCTGAAAGTGAAGCGACCTGTGTTTCACCTTTAAACAATTTGGAGTAACCAAAAGTACCATCATCGTAGACCACCAGCTGCACAAACGGTTGATAGAGATAACCGTCGAAGCGAATGTCGATGTTTTTCAAAAGCGTAAAAATGACGTTCACACCTGCGCCGATATGTTGCGGAGATCTGTACTCGGGCAGAAAATAAGTTTGCATGTCTGGAATCGGCTGAAAGGTATTCATGCTGAGAATACTGGCTGTGTAGTTTTTAAACAGCGATTGGCTGGTAACACTGGCCACTGCGTGGATTCCGAATTTAAAGTTGGGAAATGCAAACGGAAAGGTTTTGAATTCACCGTTAAAATTGATCCAGTTATGATTTTTCCGGTAATCATACTGATCGGCAGAAGTAGATCCGGAAACACTGTTCTCGTATCCTTGAACATAGCGAAGACGCAGCATAAACAGCGTTCCTTCGGAAGCAAATTGTTTGCGGTTGAGTGAGTTTTGCTCCAATGTCCAGCTCAATACATTTCCCTTGAAATGCGTGACATCGGCGGTGTCTTTATTGGTGAAAGCTTCTGTTTGATAATACTTATCTTCCAGCTGCACATGCCTGAAATCGATCGTGCTTTTGGAATTATTCAGAATTGGCTGGCGAAACTGAATCCCGTAATATTGTTCGTTTTGAACAAGGAATGAGGGTTTTACATCTTCAAAGAAGGTTGCGAAACTTTTGAAATAATCCCAGCGGTTTAAAACGGCGTAAGCTGAAAACGATAACGGATAATAAGAAGGTAAATGAATATCGATTGCTGCTTTCCCTGAACCATAGAATTTACCGAAATACGAATTCACATGCAGGTCTACGGCTGCTTTTCCCAAGTGGAAATAATTAAGCTGCACAAAACCGGTATTGACGGCACGTGAGCAGACTAATCCACCGATATCCAATCGGAAATCCTTTGACTTTTTCACATAAAGATCCAACGAATAAGTCGTGTCGGAATTCATGTTGAGCGTCGGGTAGAGGTATTGAATTTGCGGCGTTGCGTATGTACGGAAATAACGGCGTTCGAATCGTTTCGGGCCAATCGTTTGCATTTTGGCATTTTTCAGGATCGACTTTCGCACGTAACTTTGATCGATACCGTTTTTGAAGCGTGTATTGACTTCAGAGATCACTAAATCAGGGATTTTTTTCCGGAAAGCCGCTCTTTTTGCCGTTAATTCTTCTATCGTAACGCGTCTGTCAATGGATAATTTGATCGAATCCATTTTCAAAAGCGTTGCCTGGTAACCGTCGTCAATGGCTTTTTCAACATCCGTAAAATCAAAGGTTTTTACCGTTGTTTTGGGTTGGATCATCACACTTTCCTCGCAAGGCAATGAAAAGTCGGAATAACTCACCAGCATATTGGTAATCTGGCTGATCAGGTCATCTTCGGTTGGCGGTTCCGCATTGTATGACACATTGCTTCCGATGATAAAATCAGGAACAAAATTGGAATACATTACATCGGCCGGGAAGTTGTTGTACAAACCACCATCGAAATACAACACGCCGTTTACACGAATTGGGTTGATGAAAAACGGAAACGTCATGGAAGCACGAACGGCCTGATTAAGGTGAACGTGGTTGAAAACGGTCGATTTTTTTGCCGCAATATCAGATGCCACACACCGGAACGGAACAAAAAGACTGTCAAAATCATCACCGATTGCTGCACTTGTCATTCCCAGTAAACGCAGCATTTCAAAATCCATGAGTTCCGACCGCACAAAGTTTGTAGGAAGCGATTTTTTGAAAATACTGTCTTTCGAAAAGGAAAAACTGAGCATGTCGGAATTTGGATCTGATTCGCGCAGCAGGAATTCCTGGCCAGGTTCCACATCTCCGGAAGTCATGAGTTGAAACTTCTCGCTCAGAACGAAAGCCTCAATTTCTGCCGGCGTAAAACCACAGGCATACATCGATCCGACAAGCGCTCCGGCTGATGTGCCGGTTATATAATCAATTGGAATATTGTTTTCTTCGAGTGCTTTCAAAACGCCGATATGTGCGAATCCGGAAGCTCCGCCACCACTGAGTACTAAACCGACACGTTGCGCGCTGAGTGACATTGGTGCAATGCTCAGAATTACAATCGTTAGAAGCCGGTTAAATGGTGTCAATTTTTTTTTGTCCAAAAGTACAAAAAATGAAAGGAACTTGCTGATCGTCATTTATCTCAATAGTGCTTTATTATACGTGAAAACAATTGCTGAAAGTTTCTTTCAGTAAAACGAACATCGAGCTGTTTTCGTGTGCAAATTCCCGATCATTTATAGATGAGACCTGCCGGGTTCGTGCATTTAACGTTACCTTTGCAGCGAATCAGAAGAATCGAAATGAATATAGTTGTTAAAACCTTTTTCGGGTTAGAAGAAGTATTGCAGGAAGAATTGGCGGAATTGGGATATACTGCGACCGAAAAACTGAACAGGGCTGTACGCCTGAAAGGTGAATGGAAAGACGTTTATTTTCTGAACCTCCATTTGCGTTGCGCATTGACTGTTTTGGTAGAACTGCATACGTTCCAGATTCGCGAAGAAAAAGATTTGTACAAAGAAGCCATGAAAGTGGATTGGACCTCATTGTTTACAGTGAATAAAACGTTTGCGGTGAAGGGCGCTGTTAATTCTACGATCTTCAAACACTCGCAATTTCCGTTTTTACTGGTAAAAGATGCCATCGTAGATACATTCCGCGATAAGGAGAATGAACGTCCGGATGTGCACGTGAAAACACCACAAATTGTGATTGACCTGTACGTTCGCGAAAAAGAAGGTGTATTGTCTTTAAATACAAGCGGATTGCCGTTGTTTCACCGTGGTTACAGACAATCGACAGGAGACGCTCCGTTGAATGAAGTAGTAGCGGCAGGTTTGATCCGTTTGTCGGGTTGGGACCGGAAATCAAATTTCATCGACCCATTTTGCGGTTCGGGAACGTTATTGATCGAAGCGGCATTGCTGGCTTCCGGGATTCCTTCTTGCATTGAACGCACACATTATGCATTCAAAAACCTGAAAACGTTTAACACTGAGATGTGGGACGAGATGTTCAACAACGCCAAACGTTCCATCAAAGAATTGCCATGTACCATCAGTGGCGCGGATATCGACCCGGAAATGGTGCTGAAAGCCCGAAGAAACCTGCGTGGTTTTTCGTTTGGCCGCTTTATTGAAATCACCGTTGATTCGTTTGAGAATATGCCGATTCCCGAAGGTGGAGGCACGCTGGTTTCGAATCCTCCGTATGGTGAACGATTGGAAACAGATGTTGAAACGCTCTATAAAGGAATGGGCGATTGGTTCAAACAGTCGTTGCAAGGTTATAATTGCTGGATTATTTCGTCAAGTGAACATGGGTTTAAATCACTTGGATTGCGTCCTGACCGCCGGATCAAATTGTATAACGGAGATTTGGAATGTTCGTTTAGAAAATATGCGATCTATGACGGTTCCAAGAAAGGGAAGTACATGCAGAATGGCGAAGAAACTGTAGTAGATTCTGAAGAGGAAACAGAGGACTAATTGATGTTTAATTTTGAATGCTTAATGTTGAATTAGGTTTTTGGAAGCTTTCGCTATGAGAATCTAATTAAACATTCAAAATTAAGCATTCAACATTCTTATAATACGATAATTCGTTCTGTTACCAATTCCTTGTTGTTTTCATACGTCAGAAAATAAATTCCTTCCGAAAGATCTGAAAACTGCAAAATCGTTTCTTCTTCCAGCTCATTGATTTGTACTGGTAATACTTGCTGACCGAAGAGGTTACGAACAGAAAGTGTTGTTAAATCGATGTGCTTGCCAATTACACTAAATGTTCCTGTAGAAGGATTCGGAACCACTGTAACTGTTGCGTTGGCTGAAAAATTGATCGATTTTATCTCCGAGTAAGTAATCGTTCCGTCAAAATCGGTTTGTGCCAGGCGGTAATACGAAACTCCATGATCGATCGGACTTGAATCAACCAATGTATAGGTGTGTATTTGAGTGCTCGTTCCCGCGCCATCCATCTGGCCAATTGGTTCAAAATCAATTCCATTGGAACTTCTTTCGACGATGAAGTAATCACAGTTGATTTCTGAAGCGGTTTCCCAGTTACAAACTACGTAATCTTCGGTTTTTGACACATTAAAACGTAGTAATTCGACGGGTAAACTGTTCATGCAATTGACGCATCCGGTAGATGATGAGGTGTAAGTAATGATCTCGTCACGGCGATTGGCAACTCCTGAGATGCGAATGGTTCCAGGACCTGCTAATACATAGCTGTCGGTTATTGTCGCATTGGAACTTCCGGTTAGTAAAGGTTTTGAACCACCCAGGATATCTACTTTTAACCCGTCTGTTCCGCCATCGGCGCCTGAAGCCGTGCAGCCACTGGCACGATTGGCCATTATAGCGTTTACAGTAACTGTGCAACCGCTAGGCACAGTAATGTTAAACGTCATGGAAACGTTTCCTGCCGAGCAATTCCCGGCCACCGACGGAGAACAGTTCGGACCACCCAACGACGTGAGATTGCAACCCGAAAGACATCCGCAGCCGGCACCGGTAACACCGATTGCACCACTAGGGCATTGAGCCTGTAAATTCGCAACGGAAAAGAGTAGAAATAATGGAATTAAAAGAAGCAATGATAATTTGAGCGAAGCGTTTGTTTTCATAACACATGTTTTTAAACTATTGTTACCGAATAGTTTAACCGGTAAATCAACAGGATAAAATTACGTCTCAAACACTACTAACTATTTAGCAAAGGATTAAGCTTTGAGGAAGTTTTTTGCGTTCAAACACCGCGTTTTAGAGCCAAATTAACAAATTTGTAAAATCAGTATGAAGGAGATTTGAAGTTAACCGGACTACATGGTTTTAGCACTGCCGGCAAGCCGACAAATTATTTTTCCCAAAGATGAAAAATAATGGGCTAACCGATACGAAATTATTAATGTATTGTGGGAGTTCTTTTTAAGATAAGGATCAACGCACCATCAGTTTTACGTGTGAAATCCGTCCGACCGGATCTTCCAGTTTGATGAGCCAGATTCCGGAAGCCAACGGAAGCGAAACCGCCGTAGTAGTTTCGTCAATTGAAAGTGAAACAACTTTTGAACCGTTTGTCTGATAAACAGAGACAGTTGTACCGGCCTTCAGCGATTTTGAAAACACCAATTGCTGCAGCATTTCCAAATAATAAACGGCCAGTTCATCACGTTGGTAATTGAGTGCAATGGTAGAACTGTAGTCAATTTCACCATCAATGTCTACTTGTTTTAAACGGTAATAATTAAGTCCCGTGACAGGATTTCTGTCTGTAAACGTATAATCAATAGATAATTCGCTGTTACCAACACAATCTAGCGTTCCGATTTGTTGAAAATCACCTGTATAATCGGCGTGCTGAATACTGAAATAATCAGCATCTTTTTCACTGATCGTTTGCCAGTCGAGACGAATGCCATCACTTACTGCTGTTGCTTCAAACGCCCCCCATTCCACACCAAGCGGGTAAATACAGTTCAACTCCTGTCGGTAAGTCGGGTTGCCGGGAGTATCGAAATCAACAAAAGAACCATCGCCTAGCAAACTATTCGGGGCATATGTAACAGCGTCGGTGGCTGCGCCGAAAACAGCATCAAGCGTTCTTGTGCCTACACCGCTATTGGCAAACCTTCCGGTTGTAGAAGCATTGTTGCAGAATATCGCATAATAGGTGGTGGCAGAAGGGCATTGTGACGAATAATCGAAGGTGTAGGAGGGCGTGAGTCCGGTGAAAACGACAATAATCGCTCCCGCAGGAATAGGGTCTGCGTATTGAAACAACGAACAACCTGCCAATGTATTCAATTGCGTAATGTAAGCCGGGTTATTCAGTAACGTATTGGCACCACAACCACTGTTGCAATAACTTCCTCCTGAAGGGAAATTCAATGTTATATCACTGATGGAAAGTGGATCTGCACCGTTTTCAATGATTACTAATTCATCCAATCCTTCCTGGGAACTACAGGCATCGGCCAATATCGAACGAATTTGTGGTGTGGAACAGTTGTTTTGCGTGGTAAACGAAAAACTTGTCACACCTGCTGTTAAATAAGATTCGTCGCAATTGGGAGTTGTACCATTGTACTCGAATACTTTAACGTAATACGTTGTATTGGCTGTGAGCCCGTTTATCGTAACCGAATTGCCTGTTCCGTTGAGTACCACAAAATTCCCTGCTCCAACTGTTGAACCGCTTCCGAAAGTGGTGTTTGCAGCATAAGCTGTTCCGTTGACCGGTGTGTCAGCGAAATTGGCCGTAGACGCAACCACGATTCGATTGACTCCGTTTCCACTTGTAAACGAAAGTTGTGCCGAGGTGCAGAAGGTTGTTGCGTTAAAAACGCTTGCAAGAGTTGTGGGAGCGGCTCCGGGAGTACATGTAACACACGTCATGGTGTGTGATCCCAGGTTGGCGACAATATCAACGTTTGATTGCGTCCATTCGGTTGTTAAAGTCGGAAAAGGACACGAGGTAGCCGGGTCAATCGTAACGCCGGAACACACAGAAGGGTTTCGAACAAGTGTTTTATCTAACGTACTAAAACCACCGGAAGTCCATGCTGTTCCCGGATCACAACCTATATTTCCAACAATATCAACAAAAGAAGAAGTGGAGATTTTGAATAAAGCAACTGCATCATCACCATTAAAGTTGACTGCTGTATTGTTTGTAGTTGCTCCGAGATAGATAGTAGCTGCCGAATTTTTGTAAACAATGGTTGTTCCTGCGGCCAATGTACCGCTTAATGTAACGTTACTTGTTGGTGACGCTGCCCCGTTGGCATATAATTGTAACTGATAGTCGGCAAGATTAATAGAACCCATTGAACCATTATAGATTTCAATGTATTTGTTACTTCCACTTCCTTCAACGTATTCTGAAATAATCAAATCTGTTGCCTGTGAGAAGACAAATGAAGACATGAATATTGTAATAACGAATACTAAATGTTTCATAAAAATTTATTAACCGACTGTAAATCAATTACAAAATTAGAAGGAAAGAAATAGTTTTACTATTAACGAAAGGTTAAGTTTTAAGCATCTGAAAGAGTGGTTTTAGTGATTACTCTTTTAAAACGATTTAGTTGAAGTTAAAAAACGATTTAGTAATAGATGAACCTTTTTTTACCTGTTGATAAAAATGTAAATTGACAAAAAAGGACCCGTGAAAACGAGTCCTTTGTCATTGAGAATTAATAATATCTTAATTATCGTTTGTCGATATCAACGTAATCACGTGTGGTAGCACCTGTGTAAATCTGGCGGGGACGACCGATTGGTTCACCACCTTCAACCATTTCTTTCCATTGTGCAATCCATCCTGGCAGGCGGCCCAATGCAAACATTACGGTAAACATTTCGGTAGGAATTCCTAATGCACGGTAAATGATACCTGAATAGAAATCCACGTTCGGGTAAAGTGAGCGTGATTTGAAATATTCATCTTCCAACGCCACTTTTTCCAGTTTCTTAGCAATTGCCAAAAGCGGATCGTTGATTTGCATTTTTTCCAATACGTCGTCACATGCTTTTTTAATGATAGTAGCACGCGGGTCGAAGTTTTTATAAACACGGTGACCAAAGCCCATCAAACGGAACGAATCGTCTTTGTCTTTTGCTTTCAATACCCATTTGTCTACGTCGCCACCATCGTTGTGGATTTTCTCCAGCATCTCGATAACCGCCTGGTTGGCTCCGCCGTGAAGCGGCCCCCACAATGCAGAAATTCCTGCTGAAATAGTTGCGTATAAATTCGCCTGCGAGGATCCTACGATACGCACGGTAGATGTTGAACAGTTTTGTTCGTGATCAGCGTGAAGGATCAATAATTTATTTAAAGCGCTAACGACAACCGGATCCACATCGTATTCTTCGGTTGGCATGGCAAACATCATGTGCATGAAATTTTTGCAGTAATCGTAGCCGTTTTTAGGGTACATAAACGGGTGACGCATTGAGTTTTTGTAAGCCCATGCAGCCAATGTCGGTAATTTCGCAAGCAAACGCAAAATAGTCAGGTTTTTCGCCTCCGTACTGCGATTCGGATCAAGTGATTCAGGATAGAACGTCGATAATGAGCAAATCATGGATGAAAGAACACCCATCGGGTGCGCTTTTGCCGGATAAGCTTCGAAGAACTGTTTCATGTCTTCGTGAACCAGTGTATGTTTTGTAATGTTGGATGTAAAATCGTCTAATTGTGCTTGGGTAGGCAATGAACCGTAAATCAACAAATAAGCAACTTCGATGAACGATGCTTTTTCAGCCAATTGCTCGATCGGATAACCGCGGTAACGCAAAATACCCTCTTCACCGTCGAGGAACGTAATGGAGCTAAGTGTAGCGCCTGTATTTTTGTAACCTGAATCAATAGTAATGTAACCTGTTTCCTGACGCAATTTGGTGATGTCGATGGCTTTTTCATTTTCGGTACCTTCAACAACCGGAAATTCATATGTTTTTCCGTTCAATTCGATTTTCGCTGTTTCGCTCATTTTGCCTGCTGATTAATCTTTTTTTTGATAGTTGGCTAAAATTACTAATAGAAAACCAAACCGCAAATAAGTTCGGATAATTCTTTTTGAATAAAAAAAATAGTCCGGTTGGATTGCTGGAAACAGGGTGTTTACCTCAAATAAGTTGTTGAGAATGTAAGAATTTAAATGATTCCACGAATTCACGAATTTTTGCGCGCCTAACGGACGCGCCATCTGATTGCAATTTGGTTTACATGTTAAAAATAGGGGATTAACCTATTTGAATAATTGTAAGCTAATGCGTTAGCTGAGCAAAAAATTCGTGAATTCGTGGGAAAAAGGAAAAAAAGCACCCGCCATGGCGGGGTGTTGAAATCGTCTATACTTTACTTTCGTGGGAAACGTTCTGAAATTAATCAGGTCATCGGGCCCGAAAGCTGATACAGTGAAGACCAAATGAAGATGAAATAACTGAAATTCAGGCAACTGATCACAGCCAGTAAGAGTGTTTTCCAGTAGAATGTTCTGAGTGCATTTAAACCGTAGATCAAAACCGCGCAATTGATCAATCCTACCGGAATCATAATACAAGCAAGCAGCGTTTCCGAAAGTAGGAATTGATGATCGAAATAGTGCACCAGGTTTACGCAAAGAATATTAAACCCCGACCAGAAAAGCATTCCGATCAGGGTTTTGAGTAAATTATTTCGCGAGAAGTCGTGTTTAAAGTCCACTTACAGGTTTTCCAATGTGTAGTTCAACATCATCGTAAACAAGTGATTACGCGTGTTTCCGCCGTAGATTCCGTGATTTTTATTCGGGTAAACAAACAAATCGAATTGTTTATTGGCTGCCACCATAGCGGTAATGAATTCCATCGAATTCTGGAAATGTACGTTATCATCTGCCGAACCATGTACCAGTAATAATTTTCCTTTGAGTTTTGCTACATGGTTTACCGGTGAATTGTCATCGTAACCAGATGCGTTTTCGGCTGGAGTGCGCATAAAACGCTCGGTGTAGATGTTATCGTAATTGCGCCAGTTGGTTACCGGGGCCACCGAAATTCCCATTTTGAACACATCTGCTCCTTTGGTCATTGCCAGCGCAGTCATAAAACCGCCATAGCTCCATCCCTGAATCCCGATACGGTTTGCATCTACGTAAGGTTGCTGCTGCATGTATTTTCCAACGGTGATCACATCTTCGGTTTCCATTTTACCTAATTGCAGATATGTCATTTTTTTAAACGCTTCACCTCTGTACATTGTTCCGCGCGGATCAACACTCATTACAATGTATCCTTTTTGTGTCAATAACTGGTGGTACATGTAATCTGCACCTCCGAACGCATTGGTAACGGTGTTGTGTCCCGGTCCGCAGTAAACCGTAAAATAAACCGGGTATTTTTTTGCCGGATCGAAATTTACGGGTTTCATGATCCATGCATTGAGATCGGTTTCCAGTCCCGGTACTTCGATGAATTCTTTTTTGGCCAGGTTCATGCCATTGAGTTTTTGCTGCAAGGCATCGTTTTTCTCCAATACCATCAATTCTTTTCCGCTTTGGTCACACAACGTGTAAGTTGTTACCGTATTGGCGGTTGAACTGCTGCGAATGAAGTACAAAAATCCTTCTGAGAATTCAGCACTGTGTGTACCAGTTGTGGCGCTGATTGCCATTTTTTTCTTTCCGTCAAGCGAAATAGCGTACAGCGTTTGATTAATGGCGCCGTTTTCAGCCGACTTGTAGTAGATCATTCCTTTTTTCTCGTTGATACCGAACAATTCGATAACGTCCCAGTTTCCTGTAGTGATCTGACGTTGTTTTCCGTCGAAATGCAACTGGTACAGGTGATTGTAACCGTCTTTTTCGCTGCTTCGCAAGATCGATTTACCGTCTTGCAACACGATCAGGTTGTTGTCGATGTCAATATAAGTTTTCGATGTTTCTGTGTAAAAAACGTTGTCAACCGGTGAATCAGGATTGGTAATCAGGTGGTATTTCAATTCGTTTTGATGACGATTCATAGTTTGTACGATCAACTCATTAGCAACCGGCGACCATTTAAAACGTGGAATGTATTCATAGCTTCCCAGGTTCACACCAGCTGATTCAGTTGATTTACTTCCGGCAGCAGGAATAATATGCAAGCTCACTTTTGAATTGTCTTCACCCGCTTTCGGGTATTTAAAGCGGTACGCTTCCGGATACAACGAACCGTAGATTGCCATGTCGAATTCTTTTACATCCGACTCATCAAATCGAAGGAAAGCAATGTATTTTGAATCGGGCGACCACAAAAAGCCTTGCGTAATGGCAAATTCTTCTTCGTAAACCCAATCCGTGGTTCCGTTGATAATGCTGTTTTGTTTTCCGTCGGAAGTCAATTGGGTAACGGAATTATTCTTAATGTCTTTTACAAACAGGTTATTGCCCGCTACAAATCCTACTTTCGTCCCATCAGGTGAAAAAGTAGCCAGCGTTTGCGGAACATCGGTTTTGTACAACAAAGTCGTTTTTTTGGAAGCAATGTCATAGATGTAATAAATTGTTGAATAACTGTAGCGGTAAATCCCGGCAGTGTTGGTTTGCAACAGCAGCATTGTTCCTGCTTTATTCATCGTAACTTCGTCTACCCCCAAAGCGGTTCCGTCAATGGCAATCGAGGAAAGATCGACAATTGTTGTACCTGTTCCGTTGAAATCTTTGAAGCTGTATTTTTTTAATAATCGTGCTCCTTTTTCTTCAACCTGTTTTGTGAAATGTTCACCGTCTGCCAGGGAAGTAAATCCGGCAACACCTTTTTGAGAAAACTCGTAGTTTGCCCAGATGCGTTCAACAGTGAGCGTGTTTTGTGCATAGGCTGAACCCAGCAATCCGATGAAGAGAAGTAAAATGAAACGTTTCATGTATGGTTTTGTTTGCAACAAAAATAACCAAATACCTTTGCTGTGATTTGTGTTTTATTACATAATCGTAATGATGCTTGTAATCACAATTGCAGAAATTGTTCCGAAAATTCCAGAGCATCTGCTCAGACAGATTAAATTGGACATTTATCAAATTTTTGAGACTACGAATTGCATCACTTAATCGATGAGAATGATAAAACCTTGTGTATCGTGTCCTTGTGGTAAAATTAAAACCACAAGGACACGATACACAAGGAAACCAGTTCAATATCACCTCTTGTGGATTTATCAAATTTGACAAGTTAAAATGGTGCTATTTTAGCTGTTAAAATTCAGTCATTTTGTCAATAAAAACAAACCAACCAATTATTTTAAACGTATTGTGTTTACTAAATCCATTTACTAATTTCATCAGGATAACCAACCGTGTATAACGTTTGCTCATTGTTAACAATTCAATAATGGTTGTGGAGTGAAAATGTCCTATCTTTGTGGCAAGTTTTTACATGTTCTCCTTGATGCTACGTGAGTTAAGTAGACTGAAACCATGGAAAAACAAACAATTGGAACGATGAAGTAAAAAAATGTTTACCCATATGAATAGAGCGGTTGCCTTCAAAAAGGCAGCGTGTCATTCTTCCACAAGCGTGGGTAACAGATCGTTTTATAGTACAAGTACATATCTTCAAATCAAATCTGTTTAATTATGAAAAAAGCGTTACTTTTTTTCGGACTTCTGGCGTCAACTGCTTATGCGCAAGATTGTTCAAAACTATTCATTTCCGAATATGTCGAAGGTTGGTCAAACAACAAAGCATTGGAAATTTACAATCCTACAAATCAAGCAATTGATTTAAGTGAGTATTTCGTTGCCCGTTACTCAAACGGTTCTGCTTCTGCAACTGTTGCAAATGCAGTTCAATTGTCAGGAATGGTTCAGCCACATGACGTATTTGTTGCTTCGTTGGATAAACAAGATCCTGCCGGTTCAGGTCAGGAAGCTCCACTTTGGGATTCATTGATCGCACGTACTGATGGTTTTTTTAGCCCTGTTTACAATACATCAAACGCATTCTACTGGAATGGAAATGATGCTGTTATGTTGGCTAAAGGAACACTTCCTGCCAGCGCATCTGCAAACGTAACTACTTCCGTAGGATTCGAAATTATCGACATTTTCGGTAAAATCGGCGAAGATCCGGGAGATGCATGGACAACTACTGCTCCATACAATACCGGTTTAGGTGTTGGTGTTACTGAGGATCACTCATTGATCCGTAAATCAACCGTTTTGAAAGGTGTTACTGCTCAAGTTACAGTGTTCAACGCATTGGCTGAGTATGATTCTATACCGGCTGTTACTTACATGATGGACGGAAACGGTGATACAATCGTTTCTGGAAACGGTACCCCGATTCTTTTCGGTAACTGGTTCTCATTAGGCGAGCATGAGTGCGATTGCAACTCCTTGTCGACAGATGCAAAAATTCAGGCTGAAATTTTGGTTTACCCAAATCCTTCTTTGGATGGAATGGTGTATATCAAAGGAGCTGTTGATATCCGTGAAGTACAGGTGTTAAATGCTTTGGGGCAATTGGTAGGTCGTACAACCAACACAACAAACCCGAATATGGCCATTAAACTGGGAACTGACCGCGGTGTTTACATCGTTCGTTTGATCGATCAAACAGGCGCAGTTACTACTAAGCGCGTGGTCGTTAAATAATTTCGATAGTCAACTGAGGTCTTCATCAACGAAGGCCTCTTTTTTTTGAATATATGTTAAGAATACTTGTACTATTCGTCTTTTTAATCCCAGTTCTAGCGTTTTCGCAAACGGCAACCGTGAAAGGTGTGGTAAAAGACGCCGGAAACAGTGAAACTATTCCCGGTGCCTATGTTGCTATTAACAGCACCTATCGCGCAGTTACCGATTTAGACGGTCGTTTTGAATTCAACGATGTTCCTTACGGAATTTATGTCATTACTATTGCTGTAGTCGATATGGATACGCTGACTGAGAATCTGAACGTCAACCGCCCGGAAATGGAACTCGAATACAAAGTAGGGAATACTACCCAGCTGGAAGAGTTTAAAGTGATCGCACCAATTGCAGGTCGTCGCACTCCGGTTGCTTCAACCACAATCGGTTCCGAAAAAATTGTGGAAGAACTCGCTTCCCGCGATATTCCGATGTTGTTAAACGCAACTCCGGGAGTTTATGCAACACAAACCGGCGGTGGCGATGGTGATTCACGGATTACAGTTCGTGGTTTTGATCAGCGAAATGTTGGTGTACTCATCGATGGTGTACCCGTTAACGATATGGAAAACGGTTGGGTTTATTGGTCAAACTGGTTTGGTTTGGATGCGATTACCAACACGATCCAGATCCAGCGCGGATTGGGAGCAACCAAACTGGCAATGCCTTCGGTTGGCGGAACATTGAACATCATTACTGCCGGAATCGGTAACAAAAAAGGAATCTCATTCAAACAGGAATTCGGAACAGGAACGTTTTTACGCTCAAGCCTTTCTTATAATTCAGGTTTGATGAAAAATGGATTGGGAGTTGTATTATCCGGTTCCTACAAACAAGGAAACGGATGGGTTGAAGGAACCAATACACAAGGTGGTTTCTATTACGCTAAAATTCAGAAAAAGTGGAACAAGCACTTACTGTCACTATCAGGCTTCGGTGCACCGCAACAACACGGCCAGCGCTCGTTTAATCAACGTATTCAATACTGGGATGCGCAAACGGCACGCGATATGGGATTGACAATCGATTCGGCGGCGATCTTTGATCGCGGAATTCGTTTCAACCAGCACTGGGGATACCGCACCGTTGACGGAAAGAAGGAAGTGATGAATGAACGCTTGAATTACTACCACAAACCTCAGGTAACGCTGAAAGATTTCTGGACAGTAAACAACAAGTTGTCAATCTCTAACATTGCTTATTTATCTGTCGGTAAAGGTGGAGGAACACGTTTGTCTAACTCAAGCGGAATTCTCTACACAGAAGAGGGCACGATTGATTGGGACGCAATTGTCAAAACCAACCAGGTTGACCAATTATTCGGCGGTCCGAATGTAGATCCGCTTTATAGTGATACCGAATTAAAATCGACTCAGGTACTGGTTTCAAGTGTTAATAATCACTTTTGGCTGGGCTACCTTGGACAGTTTACCTATGATCACAACGAAAAATGGCAAACTTCCGGAGGAATCGATTACCGGTATTATAAAGGAACGCACTACCAGGAAATCCGTGATTTGCTGGGCGGTGATTACTACGTAAATGATGCTAACAAGAATTCATCGACACCAATGATGCGCGAGGGCGATAAAATTTCATTGAATACCTATAACAATCATCGTGACGGTTTGGTACAGTGGGGTGGAGCTTTTGGCCAGGTAGAATACAAGGACACGCGTTGGACAGCTTTCCTGAATTTGTCGGGTGTAAGCAATTCGTACAAAGGAATTGACTATTTCCAGAAAAAAGTATTGGAAGTAGGGGATACGACATTGCGTATTGGTTATTATGACACCATTACGTATCAGGGACAAACGTATACGTCTTCATCTGATGGCTTAAAAGATTATGAAACTGACTGGAAAACCTTATTCGGTGGAACAATCAAAGGTGGTGCAAGTTTGGCTCTAACTGAATATGCTACTGTTTTCATGAACTTGGGGTATTTATCAAGAACGCCCCAGTTCAGCAACGTCATCGATAACAACACCAATACCTTCTTCCGCGAAATTCTCAATGAGAAAATTCTTGCTGCCGAAGCCGGTTACGGATATGCCAACAGCCGTTTCGGAATCAACGTAAACGGATACATTACCAACTGGCAAAACAAACCATTTCCATTTGGTGTTTCCGTTCCTGATCCGAACGATCCTACGGCAAGTATTTATGTAAATATCAATGGAATGGATGCCTTGCACCTTGGTGCAGAGGTTGATTTGGCTTACGAAATTACAAAGAAAATATCCGGAGAGTTTATGTTTTCTTACGGTGATTGGACATGGAATTCATCCGAATCGGTTACCATTCCTGATTTGAATAACTACACTTTTACCTTTGATGCAAGAGGCGTTCACGTAGGTGATGCTGCACAAACAATGGCCAACGTAGGATTGCGTTATGAACCGATCAAGAATTTGTTTTTGAAAGTTCAGTATCAATGGTTTGATCGTTATTACGCTAACTTTACACCGTTTTCACTACAAGGGGCAAATGCAGGTCGTGAGTCATACAAATTGCCTTCTTACGGTTTGCTGAACTTATTTGTAGGATATAAATACCGTTTCGGTAAAGTGAATACTTTCTTCAACGGATCTATTACCAACGTGCTGAACACCATGTACATGGCCGATGCAACGAATAATTTTTACGGAACTGATTTCGATGCGGCTTCTGCATCGGTGATGTTCGGACAAGGATTCCGCTTTAACTTGACACTCGGAGTTCAATTTTAATTTGCTAACAATAAACAACATGAAAAAAGTCATTTACGCAACATTCATTGCTGTTCTGTTCAGTTTGAATGCCATTGCACAAGCAGTGCTTCCTACAAGCTGGAGCTTTACAACACCTACACTTCCTGTGGGTTGGACAGAATCGGGAACCGGCTTATATACGGCTTCCGGTAATACACCTCCAACAATGAAACTGGACAATACCGGTGATTACCTGATCATCAACTTTGCAAGTAACCCCGGAAATTTGACATATTTTCTTGCAGGTAACAGTTTCTCTGGTGGAACTTTTACAGTGGAAGAATCTGATTTGGGGGTTGTCTGGACAACCTTGCATACATTTACTGCACCTACATCTACCTATACACAATATACGGATGTACCATTAGCGACATCGCGTTACATCCGTTTTATCTACACCCAGAAAGTAGGAGGTAATATCGGTTTAGATGATGTAAACATTGCAGCGGCTCCGGCTGGTCCTCAACAGGAAATCAACATAACGCAAGGTGCTACAACCATTATTGACGGTGGAAGTTATACCTGGAGTTCTCCTGTAAGTACGATGACTCCTGCTACATTTACAATTGAAAACCTGGGAACTGCAAATACACTGAACATTTCAAGTGCAGTTATTTCGGGAGCAAACGCTGCAGACTTTGTTGTTTCTGCTTCACCTTCTTCGGTAGCGGCAGCAGGAACTGCTCCGTTGACTGTAGATTTCACGCCTTCTGTGGCCGGAACACGCAATGCTATTTTGACAATCACCAGCGATGATGCAGATGAAGCATCTTATGTCGTAAATCTGATTGGCATCGGTGGTAGTTATGCAACAGAGCCGGCTGCTCAGGCTACTTCATTGAACTTTACGAATGTGAAGACTTACCGATTCAATGCGGCATTCACGTCTTCCGCTTCGGCCGAAGGATACATTGTTTTAAGAAAAACAGGTTCAGCAGTTACAGGTGCTCCAGCCGACGGAACTGTATACCAACGCGGAGATTTAATTGGTGACGGACAAGTTGTGTACAGTGGACCTGCCACTTCTTTCACGCCAAACTACATCGCTGCTAATACAACTTACCATTTTGCTGTTTATGCTTACAATGGAGACGGTACTTACATAAACTATTTGACGACTAGTGCGTTGACAGGTTCAACAACTACGCCTGCTACCATGATGCCTGCAGGTTATTACAATGGTATCAATACGTCTAGTGCTACTTTTGTTGCCGACTTGCACACCTTAATCAATCCTCATCAACAACAGTTTTATAGTAACTACGGGAACTATATGGTAAAAGGATTCTACTCACGCGATACTACCTTAGATAGAAGAGTTGTAACATGTGTGTACAGTGGGGAAAACAAAATCTACTCAGAACCATTCGATTTTACAGTAACTGGTTTCAGTCGGGAACACACTTATTGCTATAGTTGGATGCCTACAAACCTTGACCCAAACTCTGATGATTTGCCTGAATACAGTGATTATCACCATTTGTTTCCAACTAATCAAAACCAAGCGAATGCCGTACGCAGCAACTACCCGTTGGGTGAAGTTGTAACGGTTTCATCAACTTACCTTGGTGCAAAATATGGTTTGGATGTAAATGGTAACCTGGTATATGAACCACGTGATGAGCACAAAGGTGATGCGGCTCGTGCAATGATGTATGAAGCTATTTGCTATACAACTGTTGGTGGAAACAATTGGGGACTTCCAAATCCTATCAGCGGGTCGATTAACTACGGACAAGATCAAGGATTGTTGAAACAATGGCATTTCCAGGATTTACCGGATAACAGAGAGATTTCACGTAATGACTACGTTGATTCATTGCAAGATAACCGTAACCCGTTTGTGGATAGTATCGATTTCGCTTGTTTCGTCAACTTCACCAACATGAGTTATGAAGCATTGGGTTGTATTGCTGACATAGAAGAAGCATTAAACGCAGGATTTATTGCTTATCCGAACCCTGCTAAAAACGAATTGTCATTGCACGTGAATGCAACAACAATCTCTTCTTACGAAATCCTTGATATGCAAGGACGAGTAGTAATGAAAGCGAACGTTTCTAACCTGAATTTGGTGAAATTAAATATCGCATCGCTGAAATCAGGATCGTATATCGTGAAAGCCGTAACACCTTACGGAGTTGCACAGAAATCACTTATTATTGAATAAACCGATGGTTAAGTTCATTGGAATTTTATTAATTGGAGCAGGTCTTTCGGCCTGCTCTTCTTATTCCTACAAGGCTTTCAATGCGCAACGGATTGATGTAAAGACTCCGGTTGAGAAAGATCCTGAAGTGGATTCGTTGGTGGCGCCTTACAGGAGAGCACTGGCTTTGGAAATGAATCGTGTAATCGGAGAAGCAACCGAAGATATGCAAGTGGCGCGTCCTAATTCTAACCTTGGCCAATGGGTGACGGATGTTGTGTTGCAATTCGGGAAAGACAGTTTGCTAGCCAATCAGGCAGAAAAACTACCGGTTATTGCGATCCTGAATACCGGTGGAATCCGAGCCTCTTTGTCGAAAGGGTCACTTACCGTAGGCGATATTTACAAGCTTATGCCATTTGATAATCAACTTATTGCACTTAAATTGCCGGTTGATCAGATCAATGAAATAGAAGCTTATTTGCAAAAAACAGGTGGTGAACCGATTGCGGGATTTACAGTAGTAAACGGAAAAATTGTTATTGACAATCTCGCGGAATCGCGCTACCTTTGGGTCATCACGACCGATTTTCTAGCCAATGGCGGAGATAAAATGCTCTTTTTCCAAGCGGCAACCGAGAAGAAATTGAGTCCGGTTTTATTGCGCGATTTATTGTTGCGCGAAGTAGAACGCACCGGAACAATTGAAGAGCAATTGGAAGAACGGATTCGATTTTAACACCTTCATTATGGATAGAAGAACGTTTATTCACCGTACGGGAATTGTGGCAGCCGGAGCAGCAATAGCTCCGTCATTAATAAGTGCTGCCGGCAAAAAAGATCAAAAACTCGTGATTCTTCATACCAATGATACGCATTCCAACATCGATCCGTTTCCGGAGAATCATGGTAAGTATCCCGGAATGGGCGGCGTGGCACGAAGAGCGACGCTGATCGAAGAAATCCGGTCAGAAGAAGAAAACGTTTTGTTATTGGATTGCGGAGATATTTTCCAGGGAACGCCCTATTTCAATAAATTTAAAGGAGTGCTGGAAATGAAGGTGCTTTCAGAAATGAAGTACGATGCAGCTACATTGGGTAACCACGATTTCGATATCGGTTTGGAAGGCTTTAAACAAGCGAAAACACACGCCACGTTTCCCTTCGTCAACGCCAATTACGATCTTTCCAACACAAGTCTTCATGATGAGGTAAAACAACACGTTATTATCCGGAAAGGCAAACTTAACATCGGCATTTTTGGCTTGGGTATCGATTTGAACGGCCTGGTTTCTTCGGATAATACGGGAGGATTGGTTTACCTGGACCCGGTTGCAAAAGCCCAGGAACAAGTTGCTTTATTGCGTGAGCAGCACTGTGATTTGATTATTTGCTTGTCGCATTTAGGGTATGAATATCCGACTGATCCAGCAAAAGTTTGTGACAAACACCTGGCAGCAAACACCGAAGGCATCGATCTTATTTTAGGCGGACACACCCATACGTTTTTGGAAAAACCGGAGATCGTGAAAAACAAGGTTGGGAACGATGTGGTGATCAATCAGGTTGGTTATGCGGGATTGTACCTTGGAAGGATCGATGTGTATTGTTCAGGTGATAATCAATTTGAGGTTGCTGGAACACCGTTGGGAGTGAAGTAACTGCGTTCCATTTTCGTACATTTGTGCTGAAGTCAACTAACGTATTGTGAAAGTACCTATCATCTTATTGTTTATTAGTTCTTTCCATTGTTTTGGGCAGAAAGCCATGTTACCTCAGGCTGACTCAAACCGACTTACAAAGAAGAGTAACAACATCATTAAATACGATCCGCTTCAATTGGCGTTTGGCGAGATTCCATTTAGTTGGGAACGTCGGATTACAAACCACATTTCTTTTGAACTTACATTGGGACCAACCAGAAGTGGAATTATAAAAAACAGGTTCTGGCTCCGTGATCCGGATACTTATGGAGTAACCGGCAAGTTTGGTATTGTTGCGGGAGGGAATTTTCGTTTTTACCTTCTTAAAAATGCTAATCCGCTGAGCAAAGTATATGTGGCTCCCGGTTTTCGTTACCGGACACTTCTGGATAAAGAACGAGACTATACCCGTGAGTCTATGGGGCTTTTAACCATCGGTTACCAACACCAATTCCCCCGACGATTATTATTGGATGTATATACAGCTTTTGGGTATGAGTTCGTCAAGCGAAGAGAGTTTTTCGGTTTGAATTATTCGAACCTGGATTTATCCAATTACTTTGTATATACTACTTACAGCCAGTTTATTGCAACTGCAGGAGTGAAGGTTTCCGTGAGACCACTTCCTAAAGAACTAATAGGAACGAAGCGTGAAAAATACCATTGGCCGGCAGTTGAATCGCGCAGGTTGGTTTTCAAATTCGCACCACAGCGATTACTCCTGGCCGATTATGAGTTGGGTATTGAATGCCGATTCACAAAAAGATGGTCGGTAGAATTGGAAGGAGGAATCACCAAATCTCATACAGCTTTGGAGCGGTTTTATCTGAAAGTGCCTTATCCGGGCTATTCCTATCACAGTACCTTTCAGGGAACGACGGCATTGGGTTATGCAGGATCGATTTCATTCCGGTATTATTTAACCGGCCGGGCAACTGCGCTTTCAGGGTGGTATGTTTCTCCCGGATTGAAGTACAGACGATATAACGACGACTATTACTTTGAGAACTACGACTATGAAAATAACATCGACTATTCCACAAGTGCAAAAGGAGGCCTAAACGAAGCATTTGCATCGGTTGTCATCGGAAATCAAATCTGGTTTCTGAAACATGGATCACTTGATGTATATGCAGGGTTGGGACTTGGTGGTTTTCATGGGATTTATCGGGTGGTTGGAGAAAAGCCACCAGGATGGCAGGGCTTTCACCAATTTTATATCTACGGAATGAAGTATGACAAAACAAGCCTTATTCCCATGGCCGGGTTGAAATTGTCGATTGGGTTTTAGTATTAACTACCTTCTTGTTTTATTATAAATCATCCAGCAAATCTGAGTTGAACAAACGTTCTTTGGGTGCATTTTGAGCCACCAGAATCATGTTTAAGAATGAGATAATGATTAGGCATATTCCGCCAATTATAATTAGGTAGAATCCCACGCCATATTTGTAATCAGCGTTCGGTGGTTTGATGAAGATGCGATTAAATCTGATTTCTTCAGGTAGGAATAACAACATTATTGCGATCAACACGGCTATAAAAAATGCGATAATGGATAGTATGCGATTCTTTGTCAGGATTACTAAAAGCGTACAAATCAATGCCAGAATCACTGCGATTATTGCTAAACCGAGTTGATAACCGTAAGTGGTAGAGTTCGCATATACTACTGGAACGTACAGGGATGAAGTATCGACCTTCGAATAGGGTAACAATAAACTCACCACAACCATCAAAAAGAAAAAAACAGCAGCAATTCGCTGTATGCGATAGTATTTTTGAATAGTTGTCAATCCATTTTCCATTTTACTACGTATAAAAAAGAGGTTCCCGTCGAAACGAAAACCTCTTTCGAGTTTATTATCTTTTTCTTCTTACAAGTGAATCACTTCACCGTAAGCTGCTGCTGCTGCTTCCATTACCGCTTCAGACATAGTAGGGTGAGGGTGAACTGTTTTGATCAATTCTTCACCTGTTACTTCCAATTTGCGAATAGCAACGATTTCAGCGATCATCTCGGTAACGTTGGCGCCAATCATGTGAGCCCCCAACAATTCACCGTATTTCGAATCGAAGATCAATTTCACGAAACCGTCTTTTGCTCCGGCAGCACTTGCTTTACCAGATGCTGAGAATGGGAATTTACCGATTTTGATATCCAAACCTGCGTCTTTTGCTGCTTTCTCTGTCATACCAACAGATGCAATTTCAGGTGAACAATACGTACAACCCGGGATATTTCCATAATCCAACGGCTCCGGGTGATGTCCCGCAATTTTCTCTACGCAGATAATTCCTTCTGCAGAAGCAACGTGTGCCAACGCAGCTGTAGGAATCACATCACCGATGGCGTAATAGCCCGGGATGTTGGTTTGGTAATAATCATTAACGATGATGCGGCCTTTATCAACCACAATCCCTAATTCTTCCAAACCAATATTTTCAATATTCGCCTGAATACCAACTGCCGAAAGAACGACATCGCATTCAATTTTCTCTTCGCCTTTTGCTGTTTTCACCGTTACAACGCATCCTTTTCCGGAAGTGTCAACCGACTCAACAGAAGCATTTGTCATGATGGTAACACCTGCTTTTTTGAACGATTTCTCCAATTGTTTTGACACTTCTTCGTCTTCAATCGGAACAACGTTTGGTAAGTATTCAACCACGGTTACTTCCGTACCGATAGCATTGTAGAAATAGGCAAATTCAACACCAATAGCACCTGAACCTACAACCACCATTTTCTTCGGTTGTTTTTTCAAGTTCATTGCTTCGCGGTAACCAATGATTTTTTCTCCGTCTTGCGGAAGGTTTGGCAATTGACGCGAGCGAGCTCCGGTTGCAATCACGATTCCTTTCTCGGCTGTATATTCTGCAACAGTTCCATCTTCAGCAGTAACAGCTACTTTTTTTCCAGCTTTTACTACACCGGTTCCTTTGATAACGTCGATTTTATTCTTCTTCATCAAAAACTGAATCCCGTTGCTCATCCCGTTGGCTACACCACGGCTTCTGGCGACCATTCCGTCGAAATCAACTTTTGCATCCTTTACGGTGATGCCATAATCAGCGGCATGCGTGAGGTATTCAAACACGTTTGCACTTTTCAGCAACGCTTTCGTTGGGATACATCCCCAGTTCAAGCAAATTCCGCCTAACGCATCGCGTTCTACAACGGCAGTTTTTAATCCCAATTGGGAAGCACGGATAGCGGCTACATAACCACCCGGACCACTTCCAACAACGATAATATCGTAATTCATATACTATTCAATAAAATGGATACGCTGCGAAAGTAATCAATTCCGTTTAATTGGTATGCCGAAATGGCCTTTCAATCACGCTTGGTTTTAATGAAAAACAAATCGCTGATCAAACGGGAAATCGCTCTCATCAGTAATAGTAATCTTACTAAAATCGGAGTGAATCGGATTGATAAGGATATTAAAATCACCTTTCACCACAGCTGATGGTACTTTTAGGACGCAAAACGCATTGGCCTGGACGAACTGATCACCGATGAGCTGGGTTAGAACGTCGTGTGGAAAAGCATTCCAGTTAGGGTTCAAATCGTCGATGGAAATCGCAGGAGCAAAGATCACGCTATCCGGAATGTCAATTTCCAGCATCATAAAATCGGAGGGAAGTGTGTCAAACGACAAATGCACCGCTACTTCTGCCATGGCCAAAGCCCGGCTTTCAGAAGCGTAGATAATTTCCGTTCCTTTCGAATTCCATCGCGCGCCGCAGATTGCAGCACCTTTGCCGTTGAAATCGTGGCTGAATTTCCGGCGCGTCAGACGATACACCTTCATCAGACAAAAATACCCTGATCGATGCGTGTTAGCTCGTTTACGACCAGTTCTTTCCCGTATGAATCTTTGAGAAGCTCAAGCGGTTTCATATTACCAAGTGCCTGGTTTGGACGTTTGAGCCAATTGTAGAATTGCTCCTGGCTGTCAAAAACGGTTTCGCCTAACTGGGTGACTTCTGCCAATTCAATGATTTTCTCAGAATGAATTGGTTTGAACACAAAGTCTTTTTCTACTTTGTAACGTTGAAGTGACTTGGTTGAAATATTTAAAAAGTTGGCCCAGTCAATGTCTGAAAAGGGCGTTTGTAAGCGGATTGCCGAGAACAGAAAATGCGGAATACCTTCGCGAATGGAAAGCACCAGCAATAGTTTGTTTCGAAAAAAATCGGTGTACGTAAGACTCACATCAGAAACATGCATGTTGCTTTCCTGTTGCACATAGTTGACAAATCGCTGAATGGAGTTGTCTATCTGGAGATTACTGTTTCGGGCCATTTCAGTTTGAAATAAGACATTTGTCTACTAAGTTAAGACATTTTTCCAAACAATAAACCAAATACCCCATTTTTAACATTTTCAATTCATAATTATGCCATACTGATTGAATTTCTAATTTTGGTGAAAATTGAAAGTATGACACAGTATTTCCTTTCTACGGAGCAAGCCAATCAGCAATATGTGCAATTTCGGGTGCAGTTTACCAATGTTTCCGAAAATGCAACAATCGTTTTGCCACGCTGGCGCCCCGGGAGATATGAATTGGGAAATTTCGCTAAAAACATACGCAATTTTCGGGTGTTCGATTCGCAGGGAAAACCATGTGTCGTGCAGAAAACAGATACTTCAACCTGGCAAGTAGCCAATGAAAAAGGAGCTGATTTACGCGTTGAATACGGTTATTACGCCGTCGATTTGAATGCCGGATCAACTTATCTGTCGAAAGAACAGCTGTATGTAAATCCCGTAAACTGTTTCATTTATTTACCCGAACGAATCAATGAACCGTGTGAAGTAAATCTTTCGATCCAGGATAACTGGAACATTGCCACATCGCTCAAACGCGAAGGGAAACAACTCACAGCTGCTACATTCCATGAATTGGCAGATGCTCCGTTTATTTGTTCCGGTAAGCTACAGTACAATCAGTACGAAGTAAACGGAACTGTTTTTCATCTGTGGTTCAATGGAGAAATCACCGTCGATTGGAAGCGTATCATTCATGATTTCAAATCGTTTACGGTAAAACAAGTTGAGAAATTCATTGAGTTTCCCGTTCCGCATTATCATTTCCTGATCCATATTTTACCTTACAAAGCGTATCACGGAGTGGAACACCAGCATTCGACAGTTATAACGCTTGGACCAACCTATGATGTTTTCGGAGAAGCTTATTCGGAATTACTGGGTGTGAGTTCGCACGAGTTATATCATACCTGGAATGTGAAAGCGATTCGTCCGATTGAAATGTATCCTTACGATTACCAACGCGAAAATTTTTCAAGATTGGGTTATCTCTGCGAAGGAGTGACGACTTATATGGGCGATTTGATGCTGTACAAAAGCGGTGTGTTCCAACTGAAAGATTATTTCCGTGAAATGCAGGCACAACTGCAAAAGCATTTCGATAACTTCGGGCGGTTTAATCATTCCGTAGCCGATTCGTCTTGGGACACATGGCTGGACGGTTACGTTCCCGGAGCTCCGGGAAGAAAGGTTTCTATTTATACTGAAGGGTGTTTGCTGGCCTTTGTAACCGATGTGATGATCCGTCAGCATAGTAATAATAAATTTGGACTGGACGAAGCAATGAAACGGCTTTATTTCAACTTTGCACTGGAAGGAAAAGGTGTGAGCGAACAGGATTACCGTACATTTATTTGCGAATTGGCGGGTGATGAGATGAATGCCATTTTTGATGATTATTTCTATGGAACCCGTCCGTTTGAAGCGATCCTTACAGAAGCTTTTGAAGTGATTGGAATAGAAATGATTCATCAACCGTCAAGACGTTATAGCCACGGACGATTGGGATTCAAAACAATTCCTGATGGTGCGCATCATGTTGTAAAAGCAATTTATCCTGGCAGTCCTGCTGATTTGGCGGGAATGATGATGGACGATACGATTATAGCTGTAAACAATCATTCACTTTACGGTGAATTGGATAAATGGCTGGCCTATTTCGACGATGAAGAGAAACACGTCACAATTCTTCGCGCAGGAAAATTACTGGAATTGACATTGCCGGAAGTTCAGCGGAATTTTTACCTCGAATACACCTTGAAACAAACAGAAAACCCGAACGGAGCACAGAAAAAAGCATTTGAACATTGGAGTAAATAATGCGACTTACTTATTCGATAAAAAACAAAAAGGTCAGATATAAGTCTGACCTTTTTAGTAGTAGTATAGCGGTATTTCTTTATTTAATCAGGGATACATGGCCGGAACGAACATGCTTCTTATCATTGTCAACGTCTTTGAATTTAATTGTCCATGTATAAATACCTTCTTTGGCAAGTTCTCCATTGTAAGTTCCATCCCAACCGAATTCAACATCATGTGATTCGAACAAGATTTCGCCCCAGCGGTCATACATTGTCAGTGAATAACTATACGGATCGAAACCGGAATAAAAAACAGGTTTAAACGTATTGTTAAATTCATCGCCATCCGGTGTAAATGCATTCGGAATATGGAAAATCAATTCGTCCTTGATGCTCACATTGATCTTCGCTGAGTCAATACATCCGCCGGCGTTATTTGCATAAAGCACAATCGTATAATTGCCCGGTAGAGCAGGGTAGGTGTGAGAAGGGTGAATCAATGTGCTTCCCGTCCCGTCACCGAATTCCCAAGTGTAACTTGTTGCATTTATAGATGTATTGATACAATCGAAAGTAGGATCAGAGATCGTTTGAGTAGGATCATTTATATAAAACGATGCATCGGCTTTTGGCAACACACAAATGTAGTTTGCAACAGTTGCGGTATTACTGCATCCGTTGCTGGTTGTACTCAAAGTAATGTCATAACAGCCCGGTGAAGTAAACGTATGCGCTACCGATCCCAGTTGATTGGAATTCGGAGAACCATCACCAAAAGTCCAGGTAACGGCGCTGCTCACAGGAGAACTTTGGTCTGTCAACACAACATCGAGTGGTGCACAGCCCGTCAGCACATCTCCCGCAAATTGAATGGTCGGAATTGCATTTACAACAATTGTTGTGGTAGCAGGATTTGTACAGCCGTTTGACGGAGTATACGTAATAACATTGTTACCGATGCTGGCCGCAGACGGATCGAAAAGTCCGGTAGCGGCATTGGTAATTCCGGTTCCGGACCATGTTCCACCAGCTACGGAAGCCACAAGATTTACAGCAGCGTTGTTTGCACAGTATGGCCCGACAGCTGTAATAGTGGGTTGAACTCCCGGATTCATTACCACTGTAGTTGTTGCCGAACTTGAACATCCGGCAGCTGTTACAGTAACGGTATAGGTCACAAAATCACCGGCAACACTGTTAGTAATGGTTGGATTTTGTGTGTTATTGTTATAACCGTTTGGCCCTGACCATGTATAATTTCCTCCGGGGACGTTAGAAGCCGTTAAATTGATGTCAGCTCCTTCACAAAGCGGGCCGTTATTACCTGCTGTGATCGTTGGCTGTGGATTGACAGTGATATCAAACGTAATCGGAGTGCCAACACATGATCCGATACTCGGAGTAACGGTAATAGTACTTGTAATAGCTGCTGCTCCGCCATTAGTTGCAGCAAATGTTGGCCAGGTATCAGCACCACTCGCAGGCGCACCGATTGCGGTATTTGAATTGGTCCAATCGTAAACGGTACCAGCCGGCCCGCCACTAAACACCGAAGAAGGAACGGTTGCGCCGGCGCAATAAGTCTGGTCGGCAACAGGATTAACTGTTGGATTACCACCCACAGTTACAGTAACAGTGGCTGTACTGGTACATCCTGCTGTAGTTCCAGTGACAGTATAAGTTGTTGTGACCAGAGGATCTGCAGTAACCGTAGCTCCTGAAGTTGCAGATAACCCTGTTCCGGGCGACCATGAATAGGTTGTTGCTCCACCAGCAGTCAAAACGGTGCTTCCGCCGGAACAGATTGTTGCATTTGGTGAAACAGTCGTATTGGATCCGTTAATAGTAATGGTAAATGTAATCGGGTTACCGGTACAAGCTCCCAGTGTTGGTGTCACGGTAATTGTTCCTGAAATAGAAGAACCCGATGAATTGGTTGCTGTAAATGCAGGAAGTGGTCCTGAACCACTTGCTCCAAGTCCGATTGCCGTGTTGGAATTCGTCCAATTATACACCGTTCCTGCAGCACCACCCGAAAATACGGTTGAAGGCACATTTGTTCCTGCACAAACCGATTGGTCCGCAACAGCATTTACCGCAGGATTTCCGCTAACGGTGACCGTTACGTTGGCTGTACTGTTACAACCGGCTGTGGTTCCGGTAACGGTGTATGTGGTTGTTGATCCGGGAGTAGCTGTAACAGACGCACCACTTGTGGCGGATAAACTTCCGCCCGGCGACCAGGAATACGTAGAAGCTCCGTTGGCCGTTAAAACCGTTGATGCTCCGGGACAAATGGTGACATTGGGAGAAACACCAACTGTAGCGCTGTTTACTGTGATTGTAGTTGAAGACGATGCATTACAAGGAGCTGCTCCGACTGAATAGTTAATTGTGTGTGTACCTAAACCCGCAGAAGCAGGATTAAACAATCCGCTTGATGAAACGCCGGGTCCTGTCCAAGTTCCGCCCATATCGGCTGCAACAAGTTGTACCGAACCGGAAGTCACACAAAATGGACCTACTGGTGTAATAGCAGGATTCGGCGGCCCTGTTTGAGCACCCGGAGGCGGGCCCAACGAAAGAGTGAAACTGCTGTTATCACCTTCCCAGTTCTCTACAACAATCATTAATTCCTGACCGGCAGTTACAAAAGGTGCAGTAACAGAACTCGCACATGGGAATGCGTTTCCGAATTGATTACAGCCACTGTAAGCCGAGGCATAATTACAGCCAATTTCGTTGGCGCTGTTTTGAATAGCCGCACAAGGTGACTGCCCTGCAGGAATATCAAAAACAGATACATCCAGGTATCCGAAATTGTTATTCCCGTCAATCAGCATATTTAGCGGACCAGAACTCGTAATGTGGAGGATAATGTATGCCGTATTGGAAATAGCCAGCCAATCCAGGCATGTACTTACCGGTGGACCGGATGAAACAAAATTGAACGGTCCGGCAACTCCCGGAGTACAGATGGAAGTATTTGTATTACACTGGCCGAATCCTTTAAATGAAAGCAGGAACGCCAGTGAGAAAATTCCGAAATAACGTTGTAGATTTCTATTCATGGCCCAGGTATCCAAAGTGACGAACTATCGCATCGATTTCTTCTATAGAAACACCAGCGTTTAATTGCAGAGTGACTTCCTGTAAATCAGAATTTACATCAATAGAAGTCATATAGATGTAGTTTTGAGATAATCGAGCTTCTACTTTCTGCGCATCAGCATTCACCATAGGTCGGTAAATCGGAAAGCTCAGTCGAATGGAACCGTTTTCCAATGTTTGTGTTGATACAATCGCTTTTGGACGATGGCCCAATTCAAGCAGCTGCAGATCGATATCACGTGTAGGAACAGATTGAGCTATTCTGGAAGATCGTTCCGCAAGTAATTGATCGACCATTGTCGGTGCTGTTTGTCCGAAGGCTGTTTGACCGGTCAATCCAATGAAGAACAATAGATAGAAACTATATCTTTTGGATACTTCTTCGATTAACTTACCAACCTGAGTAATGTAGTAGAACTGCATGGCATTATAAGTTTAGTAGTGCAACAACTTTTAGACGGGCTAATTTTCAGTTGGTTGGCTAAGAAAGCGGAAAAGATATTAAAAAAGGCGGTTTTTAATGAGCATCGGAAATTTTTAGGGGGTGAGCGGAGGTTGATTGTTTTTTTTAGTCCTTTTCTTGAATTAAGTAGCGCGTTTTTAAAACTCGTTCAGTAAAAATGAAGCATAAAAAAAAGGGTCCGTTAGCGAACCCTTTACTGCTTCTTCAAAGGAAGTGTCAGAATTTATAACTGATTCCCATACTCGGAAGCAATGGGAATTGATAAACTGTTTTGTTGGTTACACGGTTCACGTAGAAGATGTTCTTACGATCATAAGAATTTGTAACCCCTCCTACGATTTCTAATTCAGTTGAGTTTTTAAACTTGAATTGTTTCTTCACAGTAATGTCTAAACGGTGATAATAAGGTAATCGTTTACTGTTGTAATCACCCAATAAAAGGCCAACTTCATTTACATTGCTTGTAGTGTAATCCGTTGTAACACCGCCACCCATATTATCGTTTTGGTAGAAACCTGCGGTAGGGGTAAACGGTAAGCCCGAAGCAAGATTCCAGCGAATGTTTACTTCCAATGTTTTTTTCTTGCCGAATACATATGTTCCAACCAGGTTGATGTTATGACGACGGTCGAAAACAGGAGCGTAGGTTGTAAATCCGTCCCAACGAGTTGATTTACCATAGGAGTAAACTCCCCATAAGAATAAGCGGTCTTTGGAATATTTCAACAATACATCCACTCCATAAGACTGGCCTGATTCGATGAGGAAATCCTTTTTGTAAACATCGTCAACGTCGTCAAATTCTTTTGTGTCATCGAAAATTTTATTGACGTTGATGTTACTTAATTGCGGGAAATATTTGTAATATCCTTCAATGTTGAGCGAAAGTGCTTTTGTTAAATCAACTTCACCTCCTAAAATCGCATGCCACGAATACTGAAGTCCGTTTTTAGGATTTTTCACCTTGTTGTATTCAGTGATGAAAGTTTCCTGAACGTTGGTTGGTGCTGAAAGCAAACCATTGAATA
The DNA here is from genome assembly GCA_002243285.1 of Candidatus Fluviicola riflensis. Lineage (GTDB taxonomy): Bacteria > Bacteroidota > Bacteroidia > Flavobacteriales_D > Crocinitomicaceae > Fluviicola > Fluviicola riflensis. The sequence goes on from CP022585.1 coordinate 1,213,909, forward strand.
AGTTCACAACATCTCTGTCGGATGAAGCCGATGTAAAGTTTTGCGAGTAACGGCCTCCGGCGAATTTCAAACGAAAACGCTCCGTAGCATTGAATTTCACACCGAGTCTTGGTTCAGGAGAAATAGTAGAGAGTGAAGCATACGCTTGTATACGGAACCCCGGTTGGATTACAAACCGTGTTGTTACCAGTTTGTAGTTGAAGTAAGCACCAATTTCGGTGGTATTTGAAACGGCCTGGATTTTTGATGCAGCTTCGTTATACGTCACATAATCCGTTTTGAAAAGATTCATGTTGATACCGTAATCAATTTGTCCTTCGTTTTTCAGGAAGTATGAAAAGTCGAACCCAAGATCAGCGCCGAAAATCGTACTGTTACGTTCGTTGGCTCCTACTTCCGCGAAAGTGGTTTTATAGTTGGAACCATTCAGGTGACCGCGAATAAAAGTCGGTGAACCCGCCGGAACCAATATGAATGACATTCCACCACCTGATTGGCTGAAGCTCAAATCGGCAATTTCGGAATAGTTTACCTTATCGTTGTTGTTGAATCCGAAAAACGAAAACTTGGAGCCGCCGCTTGCCGCAAATGTGAGTTTACCATATAAATCCGTGAAGTTGTATGGAAGGCCGTCTCCTTCGTTGACATTTCTGTACAATGATTTGGAAGTATAATCCAGTAATGAGTGTTTCGCTGAGAATACATAAGAAGCAGCGCCACCTCCTTTTTCTTTTGCACGATACAAAGGACCTTCCAATACTAATTTTCCAAGGAACGGGGATACGGAAAGTTTTCCACCGAATTCTTTTTTATTACCGTCGCGATAAGTAATGTCCATGATAGAAGAAATTCGTCCGCCATAACGGGAATCAAAACCTCCGGTATAGATATCAACGTTTTTAATCAATTCGGTCTCGAAGATGGAAAAGAAACCGATCGAGTGAAAAGGATTGTAAATGGTCATTCCGTCCAATAAAACCTTATTCTGGATTGGTGTTCCACCACGTACGTACAATTGTCCTCCCTGGTCACCAGTGGTTACAACTCCCGGAGTAACGGAAAATGCACCAACGATATCATTTTCAGTTCCCATTCCAGGAATTCGCTCGATATCTTTTTTAGAAAGGCTGCTCACCGAGATCAACACTTCGGTTGTTTTGCGTTTTGTTTCGGCAGAAACCACGAATTCATCCAAATCGGTCTCGTCAGGTTTTAACAAGTCAACACGAACATCGGTAATACCTTCGGCTTTGGAGACGGTAATTTCACGTTCGTAAAGAGCAAACTCCGGGTTTTGAATTTTAAGCAAATAAACACCGACCATTACTTTCGGGATGGAATAAAAACCGTTCACGTCAGTTGTTGCCCCAAGAATTTCGCGGTCTTTTTCCGTAGGAATAAGCATGATTTTCTGAAACGGAACAACCTCATCATTGGCATTGTCGTGAACAACGCCACGAATAATGTGATTCTGCCCAAAGGAGACAGCTGAAACAAATAAAAAGGTAATTAAGGAGAGAATTAGCTTCATGGGTATCTGTTATATAATTGTGCTTTTCAGCGGCTTCGAAGGTACATATTTAACCTTTATTGGCGCTGCAAATGTGAAAAAATGACAAAACGTAGCGATTATTGAGTCACCGGTGCTGCTTTAAGATTCTTTGCGAAGCACTTTCTTGGCCTGTTCCCAATACACATCCATCTCATCGAGTTGCATGCTCGAGATGTCTTTTCCGGCTTCTGTAATGAATGTTTCCATTAACATGAACCGCTCTCTGAATTTCCGGTTGGTCCGTTCCAGCGCATCTTCCGGATTCACCTGCAGGAAACGGGCATAATTGACCAGGGAAAACAACACATCACCAAATTCATCTTCAATGGCGTTCTGGTCCTTGTTTATAATGGCTTCATCGAGTTCCGAAAGTTCTTCCGCTACTTTTGCTTTTACGTCGGCGATATCCTCCCAATCAAAACCAACACCTTTTACTTTATCCTGAATTCTGATCGCTTTTACCAAAGCCGGAAGCGAAACCGGAACACCTTGAAGTACGGATGTTTTTCCCTCTTTTAGTTTCAGTTTTTCCCAGTTCGATTTCACTTCGTCTTCCGATTCGGCCACCACATCACCATAAATATGCGGGTGACGGTAGATGAGTTTTTCGCAAATTGCATTCAACACATCCGTTACATCAAAAGCTCCCTGTTCTGAGGCAATTTTGCTGTAGAACACAAGGTGAAGAAACAAATCACCTAATTCTCCTTTCAAACCTTCCAAATCATTACTGATAATCGCGTCTGCCAGCTCATAGGTTTCTTCGATGGTGAGATGGCGTAAACTATCGAGGGTTTGTTTGCGGTCCCATGGACATTTTTCGCGTAAATCGTCCATGACATCCAACAAACGTTGAAAGGCGATCAACCGTGGATCGGCGACATTAATTGTATTGGGTGAAGTTTCCATGCTGCAAATTTAGCATAAACAAAAAAACGTTTAATTTTGGGTCATGTTCAAATGGCTGTTCTTATTGATTTTCATTCCACTGACTGTAAAAGCCCAGTATAGTGATGATGATCTGTTCCCGACCGCAAAATTCCGACGCCTTTACAGGGTTGATGCTGTTAGCGGAGATGCTTCATTGTACCTTTCGGTAAAACCAAAAATTGGTTTTCTGGCTGCGCACAGAGGAGTGATGAGCCATTTACCCAAGGAGCCGATTATTGGTGTTGAAATTTCCCTGGCGAAACAGTTGGGAGCTCAGAAAGAATGGCATGCACGTTACAATCAACCGTATGTGGGAGCAACCCTATACGCTTCTACCGTGGGGAACAATGCGCTTTTAGGACAAGCGTTCGGAACGTACGCATTCATTGAATTTCCGTTTAATAAAAGTAAACGACATCACATCACAGGAAAACTCGGATGTGGCCTGGGATATGTCACAAAAGTGTTTGACCAGGAAACGAATGTGAAAAATGTAGCAATCAGTACACATGTCAACGCGTTGATTTGCCTGGCGATTCAAGGTCACGTTCAGTTGGCACCACGCCACCAGCTCATTTATAGTTTAGATCTTACTCATTTATCGAATGGTTCTTCCGAAGTACCGAATCTTGGTTTGAACATGCCCAATTTCGGTTTGGGATATGCTTATAGGTTAAGGAGTGAGGAATCGTCGGTTGTACTCAGTAAATCACCGCCTCGGCCGTTTTTGAAAGATTGGAAATTGCATTTGCTGGGCATTTTTTCAACCAAAGAAATTTTCCCGACTTCAGGTAAGAAATACCCGATTTATGCTGTTTCGGTGATGGGAAGACGGTTGTTTCGTCCGAAAGTAGGCATGGAAATAGCGTTCGATTTAATGTCGAAACAATCGGTATTCGATTACAAGGGATATGTACCCAAAACTCAGTGGACGATTTTCCAGATGGGAGTTTATGCCGGATATGTACTTCCGCTTGATCATTTGCAGATCGTTCTCGGAATGGGCGCTTACGTGAAAGACCGTTATCAGCCGGATGGAGCGCTGTATCACCGCGTTGGTATGCGTTACCAGTTTGATAACGGAATTACGGCCAACGTGGTATTGAAATCGCATTGGGCGAAAGCAGACTATGTAGAATACGGAATTGGTTACACATTTAAATACCAGAAGAAATGAAGTACTGTTTGATCGTATGTTTGGTGGTTTTGGGATTTACGGGGTGTAAAAAACCCGAAGACCGTAAATGCTTTAAATCTACCGGAGAAGATACTGAATTGGAAATCCCGCTTACGGAATTTGATCGACTGAAATTGAATTCGCACGTTTCCTACCTGCTTATCCAGGATTCAACAGATAAAGTGGTGATAAAAGGAGGGAAGAACGTGGTGAAACTTGTTGAATGCAAAGTCACGGATAAACTATTGGAAATCACCAATAAAAACAAGTGTGCTTTTCTGCGAAATGCAAAACGGGAATTGTTGGTCGAGATTCACTTTACCAATATTATCAATATTCATTATGAGGGCTCTGAATACCTGAAATCGGAAGGAACACTCAATCTCGACTATTTTACATTAATGGTTCGTGATGGTGCCGGTCCGGTTGAACTAACATTGAATTCCAAAGTAATCGATGCCGATATTTCACATGGCTGGGGTGATTATACACTTCACGGAACGACTGAATTTGCACGAATCAGTGCCCGAAGCAATGGCTTTTGTGATGTTTATGACCTAACAGTCACAGATTCGCTATATGTGGCTTCTGAAACTCCCGGACATGTTAGGGTTCGCGCCGAAGGTATTCCGTTATATGGATACATTAAAAGCAGCGGTGACGTTTTTTACCAAGGCACTCCGTCGGTTATTAATATTGTTCAAACGGGATCCGGAGAGTTGATTAAAGCGGATTAAGCATTCAACATTTATAAAACGAAAAAAGCCGCGATTTTTCAATCGCGGCTTTTTTCGTTTTATAAGATTATTTCCCTCGTTTCAATTGCATCAACACTTTAAAAGCTTTGTCTACATGGTCTTGTTTTACAATAATAGTGAACTCATTGGCAGTTGAGACAACTTCAACAATGTTCAAACCTTCCCAGGCCAAATGCTTCAGAATGTAATAATAGACTCCGTAAACTTCTGAATTAACAGCGGGTAGTTTTACCGTAATCGAAGCCAAATCAGTTGTGTGAGATTTCAAGCGTTCGTTAATGAGCAGGTTGCTGATTTTATTCGAAATGCTTGATGAAGCGATGATCGTAGTTTCGGTGACGCCACGACAAATTGTGTAGAAAACGTCTGAATCAGAATTGACAAGTTGAACCAGGTCGGCTTGTTTCTGGCGTAAAGACTCTGTGTTTTCAAAAGTATAGTCCTCTAAGTTACTACGAACGAGAAAATCACCCAATTCACCGATAATATTGGTGATTTTCAGGTTAAGACGGTGATATAGCCCGGGCGACATACGCTTGATGGCCATTACAATAGCGCCTTCTTTGACTTCCTTGCCAAGTGTTTCTTCGATTTCAGGTTTGATTTTTCTTGCCAGTGAGGAGATGTTGATTAGATCATCAGTCATTGCCTCTCTTAAAAAAGGGCTTCGGCCGATAATTTCTTCAGTTATTTTTCCAATTGATAACATATTACGGTAAGATTTAAACAGGTGTGCAAATTTACACATTATAGTTAGCTTTTGGTGTAAACAGTTCGAGGAAGTATCAACTAGATGAATAGATCACACGTTTCGTTGAAGGAAAACAAGCTTCCAATGATTATTCGCTCAAAGCGGGCTGTTATCAATAGAAAATCAGAAAAAACAGGTAGTTAAGTTTTCAACAGATCAGGCGAGTTGCTGGTGGATGGTTTCTTTAACTAACTCTAGTACATGCTGCAGTTGTTCGTCGCGGGTTAACTCGCTGTTGTCAATTACAATAGCATCTTCTGCCTGCCGGAGTGGACTTTCTTCGCGGGTGCTGTCTATGCGATCACGGTCCAGTAAATTCTGCTGAACGGTTTCGAAAGCCACTTCCTGACCTTTGTTGAACATTTCATCAAAACGGCGTTGCGTGCGAACTTCAATTGAAGCAGTGAGAAATAATTTTAGCTCTGCATTTGGAAATACCACCGTTCCGATATCGCGGCCATCCATCACGATTCCACCTTTTTGCCCAAGAAGCTGTTGCTGGTGAACCAACTTTTGTCTTACTTCTTTAATTGTGGCAACCTGGCTCACAGATTGTGAGATTTCAAATGACCGGATTGGTATGGAAACATCTTCGTCATTAAGCAGAAGCACCTGGTCTCCCGTTTCTGGATCTTTATGAAAGGATAGGCTAATTTCAGGAAGCCGTTCGATCAATGCCTGTTTATCTAAAACACCATTGCGGATAAAACCGTTCCGCAGGGCAAACAAACAAACTCCGCGGTACATTGCTCCGGAATCGACAAAAACGTATTGCAGCGTGTGGGCTAATGCTTTGGCAAGTGTACTTTTTCCACACGACGAATAACCGTCAATTGCAATGGTGATCTTCTTTTTGAGTTCCGACATAAACCTTGTACCACTAAGTTGTTGTAAAGATAGTGAATAGAAATAGTTGGGCACAAAAAAAGGGAGCTAAAAAGCTCCCCTTCAAATTTCCAAAAGGAACTATTAGAATCTCCATCCAAGACGGAAAGAACCTACAGCACCAGTGTTAAGATCTGAAGCTTTTGCCTCAGGAGTAACACTTGTTGTAGTAGTACCACCGAAAGTAGTTGTAGCTTCACCTTCTTTCCAAGTCATTGAAGTCCATCCTAGACCTAACTCAAGACCTAAGTAGAAGTTCTCAGCGAAATAGTAGTCAGTACCTGCTACCAAGTTCACACCGAACATGCTTGTTTTAGCCTCAGAAGACTCAGTGTAAGCATCGATAAATGTAGCACCGTCAGAGTTAGTACCATCTGTAGTTACTTTTCCAGAACCTAACATGATATCCAAACCTGCGTACGGAGACAAACGATCTGTTCCACCAAAGTGGTACTCACCACCGATTGAGAAGTTCATTGCGCCTGTTTTGTTTTCGTAAGTACCAGTACCACCAGTACCATCACCGAACTCAGTGAAGTTATCTGTTGAAGATGAGTTGTGAACACCCAAAGTCACACGCACTGCGATGTTGTCCTGAACGAAGTAACGGTAACGAATAGAAGGTGAAGTGAAAGACAATGTTGATGCATTCCAGTTGATTAACCCTTCCAATGTGTTATGTACACTTGCATCCGGTTTTTGAGCCATTACAGCGGTTGATAAGATCAAACCACCAACTAATAAACTTAACTTTTTCATACTTTTTTAAATATTGGTTTGAGCGAATGTAAATAAAACTTTTTAGCCGACAAGCCTTAGTTATAAACAAAATTAGGTGGATAACCTCTAAAGGGCTGTTTTCTACTGCTTATGACGTTACATGCTGCAGGCTTAAAGAATGTTAAAATAACAGATTTTTAACGTTGTCTTACCACTATTTTGCCCCGCCAAGGGGTATAGAGATACTAAGAGCGTGTTGCATACCGGCAGCCGAATAACTCATAAATCCATAGTCGACTGAAAAACGCTTGAAGTACATTCCGGCACCAAAGCTGAAACCCGAAATGCCCGGACGCTGAGTTAATTTCAACTCTTGTCTTCTGTTATAATCGAAGCCGATGCGTAAATGGAGTTTTTTCCCGAACAGGATTTCGGTTTGGACCACAAAATGACGAGCCAGTTTCTCTCCGAAACCTGCTTTATTTAAAGGAATGACTTCACCTGTTAGTGCATCGACCGTTTCCTTCGCATTCGGATCATTATAAGTAAGGTCCCATTTCTGAAGATGTTGTCCTAATAAAGAGAATCGAAATGGTGCATGCTTTAATTTGTGCGAAATCCCCATTTGGATTTCCAGCGGTAATGAACTGCGTGTTTCATTGTAGCCTTTCCACTGGATTCCCAAATTCTTTACAACACCCGAAAGTACAACGCGTCTTTCTTCGTTGGTATAACAACCTCCGATATCGAGTGAATTACCAAAAGCAATGTATTGGTCAAGCTGCGAATAGATAATATTAAAGGTTGCTCCGATGTGCATCCGTTCGTTGATGCTTTTTCCGGCACTGGCTCCCAATATAAAATCTCCGGGACTGAACGTGCCTAAATCAGTGCCGTTAATATCGGTGCGTTTCATTTTTCCGTATGAAACATATCTGAAATGAGCTGCTCCGGTAATATTATTGGCAAAGGAATAAGCGTAATTGAGTTGTCCGCTGTTGATTCCTCCCGCCAAAAGCGTTTGACTGATGCTTCCGCGTTTGTGCATTTCCGAATTCAGGAGCGCCGGATTTTGAATTCCGAGGTTCACATCTAAATCACGGGCTGTTATAAAAGAACCACCCAAACCTGTTACGCGGGCATTAAAAGGAAGATTGAGAAAATTGAATCCGGTAGTTCCGCCGGTTTGTGCCAGGCTTGTGCCGGTAATAACAGTAAAAAACAGGAAGATTTTAAAGTTCATGGAAATCATAACGCAATTTTTTAAAGGGAATTGTCCAACGCAGCTCTTTTTCCGATTTCGATAGCTTCCATATGAATAATACGTTTTCCGTCTATGGCAAACCGAAGTAAGGTTTTAACTTTATGAAATCCTTTATTACCACACGCTCCCGGATTCAGCCAAAGCATATTGAAACGCGGGTCTTGTTTGACCAGCAAAATGTGTGAATGTCCGCATACCAATACCTGTGGTGCTTCCCGTTTTAGTTCTGCCAATAAAGGTGTGCTGTAATTTCCCGGCCTTCCGGCAATGTGTGTCATTAGAACGGATACTTCTTCTACCATAAACCGGTTGAATTCCGGAAAATCCATTCGCATGGCTGTATCGTCGATATTTCCGTAAACAGCACGCAACGGTTTGAATGCTTTTAACCGCTCGATTACCGAAACGTCGCCGATGTCTCCCGCATGCCAGATTTCGTCAACATCTTGAAAGTATTGATAGATCTTCTCAGGAAAATCGCTGTGTGTATCGGATAATAAGCCGATTTTAGTCATAATATCTCATTTTTTACAGCTAAAGAGTTGATCGCGAATCGGGTTGACATTCCCGTTGTTTTTACTCAGCTAACCTGCGTTTGTTTTGTTCCGTTTTCAAATTTGTAGAAAATGTTTCACACTTGGTGAAAGTTCTGTCAAAACGGATAAAAATCGGTTCTTCTTACTATATTTGGCGGTTCAACTTTCAAATAAACGATGTATGGCAACTAAAGCAGCTGCAAAACCATCAACTACAACAAATAAGAGTGCACTGAAAGATGCGCCGAAGTTCTCGAAAGAGACGTATATCAAGTGGTATAAAGATATGCTGCTCATGCGTCGCTTCGAAGAAAAAGCGGGGCAGTTGTACATTCAGCAAAAATTCGGCGGATTTTGTCACTTATATATAGGACAGGAAGCCGTTGTTGCCGGTACGGTAAGTGCTTCACGTCCAACTGACAGTCACATGACAGCTTATCGCGATCATGCGCACCCGATTGGTTTGGGAACAGATGTGCGTGTGTTGATGGCTGAGTTGTATGGCCGTACAACCGGTTGTTCGAAAGGAAAAGGAGGTTCAATGCACTTCTTTGACAAATCACGCAACTTTTTGGGCGGACATGGAATCGTTGGAGCGCAAATTCCAATGGGAACCGGTGTTGCTTTTGCTGAACAATATAAAGGAACAGATAATGTGGTTTTTGTTTCGATGGGAGATGGCGCAGTTCGCCAGGGAGCATTGCACGAAACATTTAACATGGCGATGAACTGGAAATTGCCGGTGATTTATATTATTGAAAACAACAACTACGCGATGGGAACTTCCGTTGAGCGTACAACCAATGTAACGGACTTATCGAAAATCGGACTTTCGTATGAAATGCCATCGAAGTCAGTTAACGGTATGTCGCCTGAAGCTGTTCACGAAGCCATCGAAGAAGCTGTAGCCCGTGCCCGAAGAGGTGACGGACCAAGTTTGCTGGATATTCGTACCTATCGTTATAAAGGACATTCGATGTCTGATCCGCAGAAATACCGTAGTAAAGAAGAGGTTGCCGAATGGATGGAGCAAGATCCGATTGAACATTGTCTGAACGTGATCAAACAAAACAAATGGCTTTCTGACAAAGAAATCGGTGAAATCGATGCATGGGTAAAAACGGAAGTGGAAGAAGCGGTAACGTTTGCAGAAAATTCCCCTTACCCGGATGCTGATGATTTGTACGAAGATATTTACCAGGAGCCTAATTACCCGTACATTATAGAATATTAATAACCGAATTTAGAGAGTTAGCTGAGTATGGCAGAAATCATTTATATGCCCAAGTTGAGCGATACCATGACGGAAGGTGTGGTGGCTGAATGGCATAAAAAAGTAGGAGACACCGTGAAATCGGGCGAATTGTTGGCCGAAATCGAAACGGATAAAGCAACCATGGAATTTGAATCGTTTTACGACGGTGTGTTGCTGCATATTGGTATTGAAAAAGGAAAAGCAACTCCGGTAAATGCTTTATTGGCTATCATCGGTGAAAAAGGAGAAGATGTTTCTGCGATTATCGCAAATCCGGGTACTCCGTCCGGCGCTGCCGCACCTGAAAAGAAAGCGGAAAAAACACCTGAAGAAAAAAATGAGGCTGCTTCCGCTCCAAGTCCGGAACCAGCTGCTACAATTGAAAAGCCAGCTGCAGAAACATCTGCTCCGGCTCCAAAAGCAACTCCTGCTGTTTCAAACTCCAATGGCGGACGTATTCTTGCATCTCCGCTTGCTAAAAAACTTGCTGAAGAAAAAGGCGTTGACCTCGGATTTATTTCCGGTTCAGGTGAAGGCGGCCGTATCACCAAACGCGATGTAGATCATTACGTTCCTTATGATGCGCCGCAACGACCTGCTTCTGCTACGGGCGGTTCCCAAACAGAATCGTATACTGACGAAACCATTTCGCAAATGCGGAAGACGATTGCGCGTCGTTTGGCCGAATCTAAATTTACCGCACCGCATTTCTACCTGACCATTTCATTGGACATGGATAATGCTATTGAAGCGCGTAAAACAATGAATGCTACTGAAGGAATAAAAATTTCATTCAACGATATGGTGGTGAAATCAGTAGCAATGGCGCTGAGAAAACACCCGAATGTAAACAGTTCGTGGTTGGGTGATGTGATTCGTCGCAACAATCACGTACACATTGGTGTGGCAGTTGCCGTTGAAGACGGTTTGCTGGTTCCTGTGGTTCGTTTTGCCGATACGAAAGGATTGGCTCAATTGGGCGATGAAGTGCGCGTTTTGGCGAAAAAAGCAAAAGAGAAAAAATTACAACCCGCAGAGTGGGAAGGAAATACGTTTACCATTTCCAACCTTGGGATGTTTGGTATCGAACAATTTACGGCGATTGTAAATCCTCCTGACAGCTGTATTATGGCAGTTGGTGGTATTAGCCAGGAACCTGTTGTGAAAAACGGACAAATCGTTGTAGGGAACATCATGAAAGTAACCCTTTCATGTGATCACCGCGTAGTGGATGGCGCGACGGGTGCAGCATTCCTTCAAACGTTTAAACAATACATGGAAAATCCGGTTACAATGTTGGTTTGATACTGATAAAAAGCTGAAATTTAAGAGGTTATTCAAAAGAATGGCCTCTTTTTTTTGCAATAAAAACGGGCTTCTCGGCTCGTTTCGGCTTTTTTTTATTAATAAAAATGACTTATTATGGTGTTTAATCGGTTTATTATCGCACCTTTGCGTCTACATCATAAGTAAAGTATATGAACAAAGGAACAGTCAAATTCTTTAACGAAACGAAAGGATTTGGATTTATCAAAGAAGAAGAGACAGGAAAAGAGTATTTCGTGCACGTATCCGGATTAATTGACCAAGTAAATGAGAACGACGAAGTTTCGTTTGAATTGCAAGATGGTAAAAAAGGATTGAATGCCGTTAATGTGAAATTAGCATAAGGAAATCATAGTCACTTTTTAGAAGGCTTCGTAGGTTAAACTTACGGAGCCTTTTGTTTTGAATCAACTTCCAAATCTCAGATGTTTTTAAAAACTTCGGGCTTGTTTTTTCAAGGATATTTTTCTAAACACAAACACTTTATTCGGTTTTTTTGCATATTTGTTTGATTATAATTACAAGAGCATGAGTAAAGGAACTGTCAAGTTCTTTAATGAAACCAAGGGTTTTGGCTTTATTAAGGAAGATGAAACAAACAAAGAGTACTTCGTACACGTATCTGGTTTGGTTGATCAAGTAAAAGAAAACGACGAAGTGACGTTTGAATTGGAAGAAGGAAGAAAAGGCTTGATGGCGGTAAACGTTAAGCAGGCATAATCATAACTAATTCTGTGAGCCTCGATAAGCATCGGGGCTTTTTTTATGCTTTTGATTTTAAAAGATGCTTGATGTTGAATTTTTGATGAAGTTTCAGGTAGTACTGCCGGTTTGTTTTAACAGACTTGGAATTCTGAAGAAAGTCCAATCAAACATCAAGCATCAAAAATCCAAAATTAGCTGTTCTTAATTGTCATCCATGTCTTATAAAGTTGCTCCTGTGAAGGCCTGTTTTCCTCCGGTTCGCGCAACGGTTCACACGGAACGAGGGTCGCGTAACATTCTGCCGGAAGTGCCTGGTACAAAGCCGTTCCTTTGGTTTTCCAGCCGATCATTTCATCGGAAACTTCCTTGATGATTTTTGCCGGATTTCCCACCACCAAACTTCTGCGTGGAATCTGCATATTGGCCGGTACAAAACACAACGCGCCGATAATACTTTCTTCTTCGATCACTACGTCATCCATAATTACGCTGTTCATTCCGATCAGGCAATTTTCACCGATGGTAGCGCCGTGAATAATAGCTCCGTGGCCAATATGCGCCCCTTTTTTCAACGTAACGGTAGTTCCCGGGAACATGTGGATCGTGCAATTTTCCTGCACATTACATCCGTCTTCAATGATAATTTGCCCCCAATCACCACGAATAGCAGCTCCCGGACCGATGTAAACATTCTCACCGATAATCACATTTCCGGTAACGGAAGCTTGCGGATGTACAAAACTTGAAGCTTTGATAACAGGTATGAAACCGTTGAATGCGTATATTGCCATACGAATACCGAACTTTAATGAGTGAGGAACAAATGTAACGAAACGGAACCAAGGAAAGATGCATTATTGTGAATTCGCAAGTAACCGGCCTGAAGATGATGTACACCGCATTTACCATGATGTTCATTATGGCACACCGATTGCTGACGACAACGAATTGTTTGGGAGATTCATCCTGGAAATCAACCAGGCAGGGCTTTCGTGGGAATTAATCCTCAAGCGTGAGCCTCATTTCCGTGAAGCGTTTGATCAGTTTAATATCGAACAAATTGCGTTGTATGATGAGGAAAAAATTACTATCTTGTTGCAGAATGCAGGAATTATTCGCAACAAATTAAAAGTAAAAGCAGTGATTGCGAATGCACAACAAATTGTACAGATAAAACAGGAATACGGCTCGTTTAAACAATGGTTGGATCAACATTCGCCAAAAAGTTTACCCGAATGGACGAAACTGTTCAAAAAGACGTTTACATTTGTTGGGAGTGAGATTGTAAATGAGTTTTTGATGAGCACTGGTTATTTACCTGGCGCGCATCGTGAAACTTGTTTTCGATACATAGAATTAGTACAGACAAAATAGCGATACGATGAAACAAATAGTAGTAATAGGAAGTTTACTCATTTCCGTTTTTGGAATTTCCCAAACAGGTGTTTCCGGAGGTATTACGATGATCAAGGGGTTTGGAATTCCCAAAGCATACCCGGGCATTCATATCGGGGTTGAGATTCCGCGTGACGATGAAGTTTCTTACTTCGGGCGTATTACAACCACACTTTCCAATTATAGTGACGAACCGGGAGTAGCCAATGCCGAAGCGCGTGATTTTATGACTTCACCACAAGTGAAACAGGTGAATTATGACGTGAAAATGAATTATACAAACATCGAAGGTGGTACGCGTTATTACCTCGGAAACGGTTATGATTACGGTTGGTCGGCCTACGGTGGCTCGATGTTTATGTTATCGATCAATTCGATGAAAGCCAAATACCAGGATTTTGATGAGTCTTTGTATGAACTACAGGACGGTTTAACGGAAAAAGGACGTATTATCGCCTTGAATCTTGGTGTGAATGCCGGAGTCAAAAACCACTTTAGTTTCGGAATGCTTTATTTTGATATGTCACTTGCCTATTCATTGTTTGCTATCCCAAGCAACGCACTTGCAAGCCAGGGAAGCCAGAATTTATATACACCATTGACGTTTAGCTTTAACTTAGGCTTTAGAAAAGATTTGTATTAGAATAAATTTCCTTTGAAGGAGGATCGAGAGGGTGACAAATTGTTCACCCTTTTTTATTTTCCTAAAATCCAAACCAATTTCGTTTCTCCATCGCCAATTTCCAATCGGAAATTACTTCTTCCAGATTCACATAACGTTGATCCATGGCTTCTTTCAGATATGCGTCCATCGTCTCCGGGGGAAGGTAATTCGGTGGAACACCAAACGAATGTTTCACACATAAACGCTTTAGAATCGGTAAATAACGTTTCGGAATGTCATCGTGATCAGGCAACGGATGCGTTAATTGCAGATTGGTGGTAATACCTGGATTGGGATGAAGCAAGGGCAGCTTTCCTGTAAACGATTGCCACAATACAATTCCCAATGCAAATAAATCGGTGCGCTGATCTGCAAGATGAAGCCGGTTTAGCAATAGTTCCGGAGCTGCATATCCCAACGGAAACAATGTACCGCGATGATCAACAGAGTCAGTTCGCATTGCCATCCCGAAATCGATCAGGTAAACGTCAAAATTTTCAAGCGTTCCGTTGATTATCAGGTTCGATGGTTTGATATCCAAATGGACTATTTGCTGACGGCTCAATTCCTCAAAAACAGGTTTTAACTGCTCCAGTAAATGCAACAATACAGCCGGTTTTTGTTTTGATTTAATAGATTTCAAAAATAGGTCGAGCGGAACACCCGAAAAGTGATTTTTCACAACCACTAATTCGGTTTCCGTTTCAAAGGTATAGAGCGTTTTGGGAAGTTGTGGATGTTCAAAATCAAAACCTGCTTCGGCGCGTAAACAAATTTCGCGGAGTTCATTTCCCGATTTGGCTACCACTTTCATTGTACCCGATTCGCCGGTGAATTTGTCTTCCACCAGGAACACATCGCCGAATTTACGTTGCTGTTGCCTTCCTAATCGTTGAATAATTCGATACTTCTCTGATGGAATCATTTTACTTTCCTTCGCCTAATTTGAACTGCAAAGTAGTGTAAAAATTGATTCCGTCTGATGGTAAAATTCCCGGGCCGGGATAAGCTGTTGCGCGTCGCGTGTAATACGAATTGTTGAGCATGTTGTTCACACCGAATTCAAGCTGAAAAAACTTTCTGAAAGCATAGCGCGCAGAAAGATCGAGTACAAAATAGGCCGGAATTTCCCCAATCACCGCATCGCCACTTGGTTCAACGGCATTGGAAGCGTCGGAAAACTGGCTTGAATTGTAAGATCCCTGCAACTGGACATTCCAGCGGTCGTGACGAATTTTCAAACCTGCTCTCAGTAAAACCGGACTGACATATTCGACGTTCTTGCCCACATAATTACTTTCCTTCGATCGCAGGTATTTGGCATCGATGTACGAAAAATTGACAAACACCGATGAACTGATTTTGGCGCTGTCGCGGAATGCTTTGATGAAATCGAATTCAACCAGCAATTCCACACCCATATTTACAGCATCGCCGATATTGGTACGCACTTTTTTTACGCCGTTTGTTTGCGGCGCCAACCCGATTTTGTCGCCATAAAAGAGGTAGAAGGCAGCTGCATCAACATACAGGTATGGAACCACAAATCCGCGCCAACCCAATTCGGTGGTAGAACCATATTCATCGCGAATCAACGTATCTACAATGATATTGGGATTGTTGATACGGATGTCGGTGAAATTAACTGCGCGGTAGTTCATGCAGAAATTGGCATACAAACTCGACAGTTTTCCGGTTTTGAATGAAGTACCAATTCCGGCCAGCGGAACCGCGCGCGTGAGTTTGTTTTCGTCTTCGATTTTATAAACCGCCAACGTGTCAAAGTTGAGCGGATGAATAGAATATTGTTTGTAAAATCCGCTCGAAGCACTGGTGATGTATTCCAAGCGGGCACCGGCATTTACCGTCCAACGTTTTTTGATAAACCAGATATTTTCTACAAAAGCAGCGGCATTTTGAGAAGGAAATGAAAACGAAGAATTTTCCACATCATCAGGATTCAGGAGTTCGAAATCGGCACCGCGACCTGCAGGAGCTGTTCCTTGAATACTGGTTGTTTGTCCCTGGTAATAACGCGCCCCGAAAAGAACTACTCCGATGATAGACGCTTTTTTCGACACAGAATAACGGTGCAGCAAACGTGCTTCGACTCCGGCGTTTTTAAAATCGCCCTGGATAATTTCACGGTTTCCTCCCGGATCGGCTTGGCTTATTTTTCCTAAAAAACCAAGTGAAAGCCGTTGAGAAACCATTCCGAAAGTTCTGATATTGAACCGTGTTGCTTTACTGATTTCCCAATCGTAATGTAACGCCAGCACATTCCAGTTTACCTTGAACCAGTTGCGGTCGCGGACGCTTTGCAGTGGATCTTCTTCAAATTGCTTGTCTGTTAGCCCGCCGGCTTGTTGCGCCAGGTACGACATGCGCGTATATTCGAAACGGATATGATGCTTTTCATTGATGTGGTAGCCGATTTGGGCAAATCCCTGGTGTTGTGTGAAATCGCTGTTGATGCGGTAACCGTCGCCGGTTTTTAACTGATAATAGGCTTGGTATTCAAACCGGTTTATGGTTCCGCTGATGCGGTTAAACGTTCCCAGGTATCCATAGCTGCCTACCGTATTCCGTGTGGTAAACTCGAACGCTGAATGCTGGTTCGGTTCTTTCATTACGAAATTCATCAATCCGCCGAATTGTGTACCGTATTGCAGTGAAGCCGATCCGCGAATGATTTCAATTGAACTCAGAGCTTCCAACGGCGGTGTATAATAGCTTTCCGGATAACCCAACGCGTCAGCGCTGATATCGTAACCGTTTTGACGCATGTTGAAATTAGCCGCGCGATTCGGACTCAACCCACGTCCGCCGACCCCCATCTGAATACCTGCGCCGTCGCTTTCCCAAATGTTCAATCCAGGAACTTTGGCAAACAATTCGCGTGGATTTCCGGTCGATTTTGCGCCACTTTGACCTTCGGTTTGAATAATGGAACTGGTTCCGGTTGCAATCTGAACACCTTTAATAGGTGGCAGGTAACCGATATCGAAAAACAACAAACGGCTTTTGATCTCTACTTCCTGCAGGTCGGTTGCCGATTGTTTCAGCTGTAATTTCGAATCTTGCTGCTGAAATGCTTCAAGGGTCATGAAAACCGTGTCTAATTCCGCCGAAAAAAAAGCGAGCATTGAATTGGAACATGGTAAGGTGAATTTTCCATCAATATCTGTTTGTCCGACCAAGCTTCCGCAAGAAACGGAAACACCGAATACAGGTTGTTTATCGCTCCCGACGACCGTTCCAGAAACTGTCTGACACCATCCGTCAACAGCCAGCAGCACTGCAACAAGGCTGCTTAAAAGTTTTCCGTATCGTGAAATGTTTCTATCCATGTTCGGTGTTTCAAAGAGTAGGTTTCGTTGAGCAAATTTGTTTTACGACTGATAAAGAGCTGATGTGGCCGGCCGTTGAGCGAGACATATACTTCGGCTTCTATTTTCGGGTGTTTCAGATGCACCTGTTGTGTGCCATATTGAATCACTGTATCGTTAAATTGTTTACCCAAATGGTGTGCGAATTGCAAAATCATATCAGGCTGTGTTGCGAATTGATCTTCCTGCGTGGTTGTAAGGTATTGGCTGTTGACGATTTGAATGCTGTTTCCGGTATTGGGATCGACGACATAGAACGTTGCGTAGCCTTCTTTGTGCATAAGCATGACGCGCCACGAAAAACGGAATCCTTCTTCGTTCCAGAAAAGGTCGCCCGGATATAGAACAAACCGTAGCGGAACCAAAACCTGGATGGCTAAATAAAGTCCCAATGCCAACGTAATCACGCGTGTTGATTTCGGAACAGTGTAAGCGTTTTCAGTGGTTGTGTTTCGTTTTCCAAAAAGGTACTTCAAAGCGTTGAGCCAGCGCTCGTGAAATTCCGGCGAGAAAAAAATCAATGTAGAGAAAATCATCACCCACGGAAAAACACCAATTGGAAACAAGAGCCATGTTACGATGTGAAAAATGATCACAAAGACATACGCAACGGCCCTTGTTTTGCGAAAACGAAGGAAAAAGGGGATCGTGAGATCGTAAAAACAGCCAAACCAGCTAAATGCAAACGCAAGCCATGCGCTGGCAAAAAACGAACCCAGGTATGGCATATCCCGATAGGCCTGCAACCATATTTTAAGCGGTTGTGCGTGGAAAAGCCAATCACTGTTGAGCTTGGCAATTCCCGCAAAAAAGTAAACCGTACTCAGTTGCAGCTGAATGATGAGAATCGTCCAGGCCGGAACAAGTTGTTTACGCAACGAAGGTTTGCGATAGGTATCCAGCGAAAAAGAAGCATTTGCAGGAACCCAGCACATCAGGAATGCTACAAGGCTTACAAAATAGTAGTGATTGAGATAATTGCTTTTGTCGATCAGTTCAATATAGGTGAAACAAACAAAAAACAATATAGCCGAGAATCGGTAGCGAAAACCCAGTAAAATACCGGTTGCTGCCACGACCATCAGTACAAACGGTGCATACATCCAATTTCCCGGAAGTGGTTTAATCCATTCGAATCCGAGGTAAGGAAAATAAATTTGCGGTGTAATGTACAAATCCTGTACCCAGCCTTTAGCAATAAATCTTAGAGCACCGAACAGCATCAGCGCGCCGAAAATTATTCTAAACGCTACAAGAGGGGCTATAGAAACCCCTCTGAATAAATAGCTGTGTATCCGACGGTTAATCGCCGTCACCATCCTGATAGGTAATCAATACGCCAAAAGCAGCAGCCATATCTGTTTTCAGATACACCACAGTTCCCTGCATATAATTGTAATAATCCATCAAAGATGAAGGCGAACTGGTCATCATGTCTTCAATTGTTCCCGTCCAGCCTGATTGTTGCGTTTCCAGTGAAGCAAGCCGCGCATCGATTGTTGAGGATAAATTTCCTCTATCCAATGCATTCAGGTAATCATCAAATCCCTGTCCGTTGCTGCCTGTTAATGATTTTCCAAGAAAAACAGCATGAACAGCTTCCATATTGACTTGCAATAAGTTTTTTCCAAATCCTGAACGACGTGCCTCCAAGTAAGCAGGTTGTTGAATTCCCAAACTCTGTGTACCGATCGGAATGCCTAATTTGGCCGTTTTAGCCAGTTCGAAATCTTTACACAGGTTGTTTACCAGTAGTGAAAACGGGCTGGTAGAAGAAGTGCCTGTTCCGGCAATAAATGTAGCTCTGTAAGCACCCCAATCACTTACCACCAGGTTCACTTCCGAACGCATTTTAGCAATTACATCGGTTACATAAGCTCTGCGCGGTGCCGAAGTGGTGAGTTTGTTCAAACAATCAAAGCCGTAAAGCAAAAAGTCGAGTGATTCAAAACCGATGGCGTCTGTGTTTTCAACACTTAATAAATTGTAAGTTCCGGCATTGATGTTGTTTTGAATTTGAACGGTATCTGCCGGAAAAGTTCCCAAAGAAGCACCCAAACCTATTGTCATTGCCGGACCTATTTCTATCAGTTTTACCCTGTGAAAACTCACGTTGGCCGTTTGCCAGTCAGATCTCACGGCATCCAGGGTTGTTTGCGAAGGTGAATTCACAAAGTTATTCCATGAATCGGAAAGTGTATTGAGTCGTGTTTGCAGATCGGCATATCCGGGAATAATATAATTATCCGCCAGGTTCGTAAGAATCTCTTCTTTTTTGAATTCCTCCTTAGTGTCGTCTTCCTCTTTGTCTTTGCAACTACCCATTACTATAATAAGTAACAGGGCTAACGACCAATAACTTGCTTTTTTCATTGGATTTAGTACTTAGCGTCGATACTTGCCTTAATGGCATTCAAGTCCTGAACAGTCAGTTCCCAAAAGTTATCACCGAATGCAGCAATTACATCTGCTACTTCCTGTGTGGTCATATTACGTGTTTCAACCGGTGCATAACGAAGGCAATAAATAAACGCGTATGCTTCAGAAGTAACATGTAGAAATTTGGCATTATCTGTCCCGAAATTGGCAATTGCCTGATCCAGGTAAGCCATCGCCTGGTATGCAGCAATGTTTTCCCACATTTCACGAATGTTAGCAATAGCTACATCTCTGTCTTCCAGTTTTAGATTATCAATAGCAGCACGGCCTTTTAGGAAATTATCCATCATGATGGCATTACTGGAAAGTACTGCGTCTTGACTATTGCAATATTTCCCCCAAAAATCGGTAGCCGGTGTTGTTGGAAAGTCTACAGGAACGCTAAAATAACCGAAAGCTTCATCCCAGTGATGTTGCATCGTTGTATAATACAATCCATTTGCCGGATCAACCGCGGTTGTATTGTCCACATCCATTTTAGCGTCACCGAAATACACATTTAAGGCTTGGTATTCGAACACGGCACCCATGGCGATTTTCTCGATCAATTGTGCATATTCAATACCGCTGGCAGCAAAAAGATATTTTGAGGCACCAGAAGTAAGTGTTCCGGCCTGACCGTTAGATGCTGTAGCAGCAAAAGAAACACTGGCAAGTGCTACCGAATCGAAATAATTTTCAATCAGTGTCTGATCCAATGAAAAACATTTATCCTTTAATTGCTTTGTTGATGTGAAGGAAAAGTTTCCACCGCCATTTCCGCCGGTATTTGCAAACATATCATCCATGCTTTGCGCAACAATGACGCCATCCTTACCAGATTTCACATACACCATTAGTTCTTTTAACTGGGTGACACGTTCGCTTTGTCCGCCGTAATCGACAGTCGAATTTCCGGCACCATTGGTGAAGCTATAGGTTGAAGGAACAACATAAGGAGTAGAATAACTGCATGGACCTCCGGATTTAGCCGATTCGGAATAGTTCAACGCATTAGGATCGGTACATCCTTCTTTCTTACATCCTGTGGCAGAAACTACTGCAACCGCTGCTAAAAGGTAAATGGAAAGTTTCATTATTTAGATTTAATTTAAATTATGTGGCGAAAGTAGTTGGATAGCCTTGTAACGGCAATACCCGAAAAAAGGTATTTTTGATCTATGGCAAGTTGGAAATACATTATTGCAGATTCCGGTGGAAGCAATACTTCGTGGGCTTTTTGTAATAACAACACTGTTGTTAAATTACTGGAAACAAGAAGTATGCATCCTAAGTTTTTGCATTCATGGACGGAAAATGATTGGCGGTCACTAAAAAAAAAATTGGGAGATGATTTGAGTGGCAGGTTGTTTTTCTATGGAGCAGGTTGTTCCCAACCAGCAGTTCAGACGACTATGGTTGAACGACTTGTGCGATTCGGATTTGAATCACCGGTTGTTTATCCTGACACATTGGGTGCCTGCAGAGCCACTTGCGGGCGGAACAGCGGGGTAGTTGGCATACTTGGTACCGGGTCGGTAATGCTGGAATACGATGGACATCACATCACCGGCAGAGTGGGTGGCTATGGAAGTTTGGTGGGTGATGAAGGAAGTGGCTTTTATTTTGCCCGGCTTGTAGTCAGAGATTATTTGACAGCTTCGTCAAGCATGAGTCCGTTTGTACGAAACCAGCTCAGGGAAGTCATCGGGTCTTCTGCCGAAGTATTGGCACGCTTGGCAGGTCCTGATGCCCAGACCTGGTTAAATGAACTCGGAGCGCGATTTAAAGGAATCGATTTATCCTATTACCATTACTGCAATCTCAGCGAATGGCTCGACACATCACTACCTTCTCTAAAAAAGTACCCCAAAGTAATATCGGTAATAGGCAGCTACGGATTTTCGCAGCGGGAAATATTAGAACAATTGGTTGATGAACGCTTCATGACCCTTGGTACACTTTGTAAAAGTCCAATGGAAGGATTGGTCAATTTTCACGCATCCAAATCGGTGAATGCTTGAAAACCTATACGCTTAAAAATGGCTCTTTTACTTGATAAAGAGTGGGTTGGTCGAAAAATGTATCGGATTCGTAGAAAAAAGAACAATTGTTTCAGAAATATTTCACAACTTGCGCTAGAGAAAGTGAAGAATGGACGGGTTACGTATTGAAGCGACTGCGCACACTCCGAAGGTGAGTTTAAATCACATTACCGGAGTCATGGAGATCAGAGGGAGATCAATTCCGGATGATCCTGAAGCCTTTTGGGGAGAAATTCTAAATTGGTTTGACGAATATATGCGTCAGCCAACACCCCTTACGCTTGTGAAAATTGATTTGGAATATTTCAACATTACCTCTTCAAAACGGATTCTTTTTCTATTGTACAAACTCAACGAGCTGGTCGATAATGGCCTGAAAGCCCAGGTTGAGTGGTACTACCGAAAATCGGATGAAGACATGTACGAAGTAGGGCAGGACTATGCATTTATGGTTCGCGTTCCATTTGATTTCAAAGAATATTCCGATTCAGATTACGTTGTAGTTTAATTTTACCAAGATATATTTCAAAACCGGTTCGTCAGCTTCAGGCAGATAGATCGGTTTTTTTGTTTTTAAGATCGTTGGGGATACCATTGGAGATGATATCCCATCGACCAGGCTTAAACTACTTGTACTTAATACTTAACTAAACCAATATCAGTGTTTGTACATTTATAGTATTCTCACAAAACTGAAACGTTGTCTGAGATAGCTGAAAACAATGCTTTTATTTTCATCAGCCTCAGGCTGCTGACATGTTTTGTTTCCCACGAATGCACGAATTCAGCTCGCCTAACGGACTCGCTCTTTTATATATTGCTTGATACAGGGAAAATCTTACACATCAATTTAGTGCGTCCGTTAGGCGCGCAAAAATTCGTGCATTCGTGGAAATGATGAGTGTAATCTTTTGGAATCAGCCAGCTGATTCATTCGTGGGATCAATTTTGAATGGCACAAAGCATTTTTACTCCACTTTTTTTGCTTTGGAAAAAAGCGGAAGACAATCCTTTCGGAGAATTAACTATTTTTGTTGCAAACGATAAGCGTGCGAGTTGTAGCAGATATTCCTCATCCGAGGTACAAAATCCAGGTGTTTCTTTACAATGCCAAATACCTGGTGAAAATTGAATTGGGCCAGTTTGAGCAAGTATATAAAATTGCCGAGGCCGATGTGAACGGATTGGAAGATGTGAAACGCATGGTGACCGAAGACTTATTAAAAAATACACTTGATCGCTTTCTGACAATGCGCGCGGATTGGGAATCAGCCTTTAAACAAAAATAATTACAGATGAAATTGATCTATATCGCCATGGTCGGACTGACGCTTGCGGCAGTTGTTACCTCTTGTTCCGACGACACAAAAAAAGAAAAAGAAGTGGAAGCACCTTCAGTTCCTACCGTTGATCCGCAGGGATTAAAGATTGCATTTTATGAGTCGGATAGTTTGAATGAAGGATATATTTTCTTAAAGACCCAAGATTCTCTTTTAAAGAAAAAACAGGAAAAGTTCGAAAAAGATATTGCCTCTCGTCAACGTAGTCTTCAAAGTTCGTACGAGACTTTTATGAAAAATGAAAAGGAAGGGGTTTATATCGCTGCTGATGTTCAAAGAAAACAAGCCGAGTTGGAACGTCAATCACAGAGTTTGCAGATGTTTCAGCAAAATGAGGGAGCTAAATTGCAGGAGGAAGCCATCGAAATGCAAAAAGTACTACAAAATAAGATCAACAAATTTTCAAAAATGTACTGTGAAAAGTATAAGATCGACATGTTGATTATGCATGGTGAAGGCGGACAGGTTTCTTACTACAATCCTAAGATGGACGTTACCAAATCGTTTATACAATTTGTGAATTCGGAGGAGAAAAAACTCTAACCAACCGGAAGGGTAAAACAATGTTGATTTCAAGTCAGAAAAAAGAAGAAAACATAGCGGAATACTTGTTGTACATGTACCAGGTAGAAGATGTGATTCGTGCCTATCAATTCGATTTGGAGCGTATCGTCACCGAGTTTATCCGTCCGCAGTTGCCTGATGCTTCTTTCCTGGAACAATACCGTCAATGGTATGCTGATCTGATCACGGAAATGCAATCGGAACGTATCACAGAATCAGGCCATTTAATGCGGTTGCAGGAAATTGTGGTGGAATTGTCGTATTTGCACAATTCACTGCTGAATATCGTCAACGACGAGAAATATAAAGTGCTGTATGAAACCGCTACCGAACACATTGAAGCGTTTCGTCAGCATTCCAACCTGAAAGATCGCAATCATGTGGAAATTTGCCTGCATGCGTTGTACATGAAACTCTTGTTGCGTCTCCAGAAAAAAGAAATCAGCCAGGAAACCGAAGATTCGTTTGATGCTATGCGCATTTTGCTGGCCTATCTTTCACGTGCGTATCACCAGATGAAAACGGGTGACGGGCAGTATTGGAATAATTAGAAATTTGTTTTTTAGAATTGTTTCGAATCACCGTCTGATTATCTGATAAGTCAGACAAAGTGATGGCAAATCCACGATAGATGTACTTGATTGACAACCGGATTGTCTTCCAAAAAAAATGAAGTTTCATAGTGTGAATAGCAATGAATCTTCCTCTCCCCAATAAGATCAAGAGAAGAGGAAGATGTGAGTTGTATGGGATTAAAATGTCGCGTAATCAGCTGTAGGGCCAAAACTCTTCGGTACAGCAATCCCCAACAAACGAAAATAAACGCCGAGTTGTGCCCGGTGGTGAACTTCCTGGTTCAATGTCATCCGAATCACTTCCGCTTTGGTATTCACGGAATGAATCACGTCGCCACTGCGCATCGTCCATTTGTCGTCTAATGCCGCTTCCGACATTCCAGCCAATGCCGCTCTTCCTTCCTGATAGCAGCGCTCTGAGTAGGCAACAAGATCTTCTGTTGATTCGATTTTTTCCGGCGTATAAGGTGCACTGGCGAAATCCAATTCTTCTGTATGCGCAATCATTCCAATCCAGCTGGGTAATTCAGCCACGTGTGTCGCTAATGCAATCAATTTCATGCTTTTTTCATGCGGTTGCCAATCAGCATCGGCCATTCGAACACGTTTCATAAATTCACGGGTAATGGGAGCCTGCTCGTCTAATTCTTTCAAAAAAGTTTCAATGTGTGTCATGCTTCAATATGTTTAAATGAATATGATACAAAGAAACAGGTAGCCACTGACAACCCTATGGCAGTGTGTTTTTTGGGAATGAAAAAATAAATTATATCTATAGATTTAATTTTAAAATACTGTATATCAAATATATAGTAATATTGCAATATTGATTTTTATGACGATAATACATTAACTCATTGTAAACTAATTACTTATAATTATTGAATACGAGGCCATACGATAAAATACAGTGGAATCCAATTAAAAATGAACGTAATAAACTCAGTGATTTAATTTTTTAAATGGTTGTTCCAAAAGTTAAATTCGGAACTATAAATCTCAATAATTCACCGGCAACTGATACTCTCCCAACGGAATATGATCCGTTTTTTCGAAACATTTCCTTGTCAATCTCAATTGATTTATCCGCGAAAGCTTAAAATCGCGATATGCCCCGCGCAAATGACACCAACCGATCACATGCCAGCTAAAAGCGTAAAACACCAATCCAATGGGCTCGATCGCGCGTTTGCTCGATTCGTCTTTAAAATCAAGGTATCCGATTTCCAGTTGAACGGAAGTCGTGATAGCTTCCTGGATCACCGGTATAAAGTCAAATTCCGGTGATAAACGTTCGGGAACCTGCAGCCGGATAGAAGAACTCAAATGATCAGCGTGCTCTTTCTGCACGGTTTTTAAGACCGTTTTCACCTTTGTTAATGCCGTTCCGAAATGAGCCTGAGTACTTTTATCGGTAAATCCACTCACCAATGATTCAGTTAAAATCAAAGCGTTCGCTTCTTCCGTGGTAAATGCAATGGGCGACAAAAAATATCCCTGGACAACGAAATAACCTTTGTTGGGTTCAAAGCTGATTGGAATTCCCGATTCTCCCAGTGCCTTGATATCGCGGTAAACGGTTCGTACACTAATTTCAAAACGATCTGAAAGCTGCTCTGCCGTTACAAATTTTTTCGATTGCAACAAAGTCAGGATGCCAAATAAGCGGTCAATACGATTCATATCACAACTTTATCTGGAAAGACTTTCCCCGGATTCAACAGCCCTTTGGGATCAAAAGCGTGTTTAATCGATCGCATCAAATCCAGTTGGATTTCCGAGAAAGCGATATCCATGTATGGCCGTTGTACCAAGCCGATTCCGTGTTCTCCTGAAATGGTTCCACCCATAGCTACTACTTCGGTAAACAATTCACGAATGGCCTTCGGAAGTTCATTGTGCCAGACTTCATCGGATAATGCTCCTTTGATAATATTTACATGCAGATTTCCATCGCCGGCATGTCCGTAGCAAACTGCGTGAAATCCGTAGGCTTTGCCGATCCGTTTCACCGCGGCCAGTAATTGCGGTAGTTGAAAGCGGGGAACCACCGTATCTTCTTCTTTGTAAATAGAATGGCTTTTCACAGCTTCACCGACTTTCCGACGTAATTTCCACAAACTTTCTTTTTGTGCTTCGTTTTCGGCAAATAGAATCTCATCAACGTCGAATTGTTCCATCAATCCCATGATTTTTTCGCAATCCTGCATCATCACATCGAGGTTAAAACCATCTAATTCGATGAGCAAATGTGCGTCATGATCATCTTTGAGGATATCAGGAGCGTCATCCATATGCAACATAGTATATACAATTGCATCACGGTCCATGAATTCCAATCCACTCGGAATGATGCCTGCCATGAAGATTTTACTCACAGCTTCGCACGCCTGAGTTCCCTGGCGAAACGGTACCAGCATCAATAGTGTCTGTGTAGGATGCGGAATAAGTCGCAGCACAATTTTGGTAACCACCGCAAGCGTTCCCTCACTGCCAACAATCAATTGAGTAAGGTTGTATCCGGTAGCATTTTTGATCACATCAGCCCCAGTCCACATCACTTCTCCGTTTGGAAGCACGATTTCCAGGTTAAGCACCCAATCTTTCGTTACACCATATTTCACGGCTTTTGGCCCGCCGGAATTTTCGGCAATATTTCCACCGATAAAGCAGGAACCTTTACTTGCAGGATCAGGTGGATAAAACAATCCTTTTTCACGAACCGCTTGTTGTAATACTTCTGTGATAACACCGGGTTCGGTTGTCACCTGGTGATTCTGAATATCGATTTCCAGAATGTGGTTCATACGCTCCAGACTCAGTAACACGCCACCGTAATTGGCAAGCGCACCACCGCTCAATCCCGTTCGGGCTCCAGAAGGTGTAACGATGAGGTCGTTTTTATAACAATAACTCAGAATCGCCGAAACTTCTTCTGTCGATTCGGGTTTCACGACAATAGCAGGATAAAATACAAAGTCTTCCGTATGATCCGAGGCATAATGCGCGGCTACGGCGTCACCCGAACTGACCCGATCTTCAAGCAATTGCTGAAAGTAAAGAAGATGTTCTCCCGAAACGGTTGTTTGTCTGTTATCCATACTTCAAAAATAGTGGTTTTCCGGTCATCCTGCATCAGGAGAAATAAGAAGATCGAATCAAATTTAACAGAATCAAACATCATTTATTCGCAACCAAAATTCACAGTGCTATTATTTTGATACTTGCGTGTTTGTCTGGAAATGAGTATATTCAATTGAAACGCAACAAACTATGCTGAAAAGGAGAAAAATTATCCGTTTATCAAATTATGATTATTCCAGAGACAATCTTTATTTCGTAACAATCTGTGTTAACGACCGCAAGAGGTGTTTAGGAGAGATAAAGGATGGTATTTTGAACTTAAATGAACTCGGGAAGATTGTTCAAATTCAATTGAATTGGCTTGAAAATCAATATCCGTATGTGAAAATTCATTCGGCAATTGTAATGCCTGATCATGCTCATTTGATTCTTGAAATAGATCGGCTCAGTATTCCTTATAAACTGGTTGGAATGAAAATCAAACCACTTTCGGAATTGATGGGCACATTTAAAACTACAGCGTCGAAACACATTCATCTAGCGGGGCTGACGACGTTTTCCTGGCAGCGGTCGTTTTACGAACACATTATTCGCGACGAACAGGCGTATCAGAATATCGTACGTTATATCGAGGATAATCCCCGGAACTGGAATAAAGGTCACGTCGCGACGTGACCCAACGAAAATCTAATTCCCTGTAATCTCAAACTCAGTACGTCGGTTCTGCTGACGGCCATCATCTGTATTATTCGTAGCAACCGGCAGGGAAGCTCCGTAACCTTTCGCTTTCATACGACTGGCGGAAACACCTTTGCTGGTCAAGTACGACACTACTGCTTCAGCGCGTTGCTGCGACAAGGTTTCATTGACTGTCGCCGATCCTGTATTGTCAGTGTGGCCTGAAATTTCGATTTTCAAATTCGGAACATCTTTCATCAGTTTCACCAAACGCTCCAATTCGGCATTCGATTCAGGGCGCAATGTAGCTTTGGCAACATCGAAGAAAATATTACGTAAGGCAATTTTACTTCCGATGGCAATGTTTTTCAGCTCGATGGTTTTGTTTACCAGATTATCCGCCGACCCCATCGGGATATCGAAGTTTTCCGAATGGAACAAATACCCAGTTGCTTTTACGGCAATCCCGTAATTTTTGCCAGAATTCAATGTGATAATGAATTTACCGGTGGCGCTGTTGGTGGTAAACGTTTCGATGATTTGTCCCGTAACGTTGTCTGTAATTTCAATTTGTGCTTCTACCGGTTTACGTGAAATCGCATCGATTGTAACACCTTTAAAAACGGTTAGCGATTTCTTTTTCACATCAACCGTACTTTCAATATTGTGATCTTTTACCGGTTGAGCAATTGATCCCAACAAATAATCTTCCGTTTCAACAACCGGTTTTTTCTCTTCACCGAAAAAAGTAACGCGGTAAATATCAAAACCACCTTTTCCACCGGCTCTGTTCGATGAAATATAAGCGAATTTACCATTGGCGCTTGCAGCAAAGAAGAAATCATCGTAAGGCGTGTTGATCGGAGAACCCATATTTACTGGCGTTGACCATTGGCCTTGTTTCTTTTCGGAAATGAAAATATCGTAACCACCCATGCTTTCGTGCCCCTGAGAAGCCATGTA
This sequence comes from Candidatus Fluviicola riflensis, assembly GCA_002243285.1. GTDB lineage: Bacteria > Bacteroidota > Bacteroidia > Flavobacteriales_D > Crocinitomicaceae > Fluviicola > Fluviicola riflensis. The sequence goes on from CP022585.1 coordinate 1,242,883, forward strand.
CATGATGTCGCCGCTGATGTGAATGTAAACTGGTCCGTCGTTGAATTTTGAATTGACCTGTACCACTTGTGAAGGCAGCTGGAAATCCTGTTTCATCTTATTTTGAACTGCCGAAAACATAATTTCAGTTCCGTTCAAACCGTTGATGTTATCACGGGTAAAATAAATCTTGAATCCGTCGGGATCATACGAAGCATATTTGTCATTGGCGCGGTCGGAACTGATCATCGGTGACAATCGCTCAGGATTTGACCACGCATTGCCAACCAGTTTCGATTCGTAAATATCGGTTTGTCCGGCATTTTCGCGGTGCAATAACATTTTGGTTCCGTTATACGATAGGCAGTTACTCACATCGTCAGTTGAGCCGTTGATCGCTCCAGCCAGTGCTTTCGGGGTTTCCCATTTACTATCAGACAATGAAGTGAAGTAAATATCATAATCATAACCGCCAACTTCATCTGTGCTGTGGGCATTCTTGCGATTGGAAGAAAGGATCATATCCGCACCATCAGCAGAAATAGAAGGTGCAATTTCGTCCTGAGCCGAATTCAAAGGTTCGATATTATCCACCCAGGCGCGAACAGGTTTTGCTTCCAATGCTCGGGCAGTTTGGCATTCTTTCTTGTGCTGTACCAGGAATTTCGTGAAGTTGTCAGCCTTTTTGTATTCAGATTCAAAAGCCAGGTATGCTTTGTTAGCATCATCGTACTTGCCCTCCAGTTGGTAAGCATAACCTAAATAATAATTCAAAAACGGATCACATGCCGGGTCCAGTTTCTGTGCTGTTTTGAAATAAGAAATACACTTTGATGCGTCGGATGAATTGGCATGGCAAACACCAATTTTGAAATTCATCAAAGCGCTGTTCGGATTGTATTGCTGTGCCTGTTCGTATTGAACGAGCGCTTTCTTGAAATTAAGCCCGAACGGTTGCACGTCAAACAACGCTTCATTAGCCAGTTTGAAGAACTCATCTCCTTTTTCAATAATCGCTTCTATTTTCTTAAAACCTTCTTTATCGTTCTTAAAGTTAGCGGCTTTAAATTCTACATTTTGGGCAAAAGCGTGAGCACTAAAGGCCAGGACGATTGCGAGTAATAATTGTTTCATGTCTCTTTATGCGTTTAGTTGCTGCAATTTCCTGAATAATATGTTTTGCCCTCGGCCGAACCAAGTTCGTTGGCTTTGTGCCAATCTTCACAGGCGCCAACGATATCACGCTGCATTTCTCTTGCCATGCCGCGGTTTACATAAGCAGCCGCGTAATTCGGATCAATCTGAAGTGCTTTGTTAGCCCATTCTTCCGCTTTTTTGTAATCTTTTTTCTTGAAATAAGCCGCAGCAAGGTTCGAAGCTGCCGGTGCATACTTAGGATTTAACTGCAATGCTTTCTCGAAATCTTTCAAAGCCTCGTCCGTTGTGCCTTTATCCATCAACGTTGCTCCGCGATTGTTGTAAGCCATGTAATAATTGGCATCAATCGAAATAGCACGGTTAAATGCAGCTAATGCGCCTACATAATCTTTGGTTTTTTTCTTCGTCGTACCGATGTTATTCAGCACAAAAGCGAGGTTCGGATTTTTACGTTGTGCTTCTTCGTAATCGGCCAGTGCTTTCGGATAGTTTGCCTGCATGCGGTAACAGCTTCCGCGGTCATTGTAAGCATAAGCATTATTGACATCCAGTTCAATTGTTTTCGAAAAGTATTTGATCGCGGTATTATAATCCTGCTGTAAAAATTTCAGCGTACCGTAATTGTAGTATGCTTTCGGATTCTTGGCATCCAATTGAATTGATTTTTCGTAATCTTTTTCCGAACTCAGGTAATCTGTCAATCCCTGGTATGCTCTTCCACGCTGAAAATACGCTTTCGAATACGTAACATCTTTTTGGATCAATAAACTAAAGGTGGCAACCGCGTCTTTAAATTGTTCCGCTTCATTTTCAGCTACACCTTTGTTATAATGCGCCGCCGTAAAATTGGGATCAGATGCCACCGATTTTTTAAACTCAGCAATAGCGCCCGTAAAGTTTTTTTGATTGAACAATTCAATTCCCTTATTGTAAGCCTCCTGACTGGCTGCAACGGTCGCGTTTTGCTGATTCAATTTGGTGATCGAATCCCGATACCGTGTTTCTTGTGGCGTCAATTGTTCAATTTGTGCATTTCCGTTATTGGAAACACAAATCAAACCAAAAAGAAGCCCGATTGTTGTTCGTTTCATACAGTTTTATTAGTTCTAATATTGTTTAGCGGCTTGAATTTAGCAATATTCGTACCAGCAGATTCGGAAATTTATTAACAAGCGCGTTTCGATGTGGAAAAGCAGTTATAAATCAACCGAAATAGCTATTTTTATCCGCCGGTGTTTTGGCTTGTATTGTTGCGTTAGACAAGCGAATCAAGGCGCTGAAAAATATTTACAAGGACTGTTGAAAAATGAATAAAGAAGCATATTTGGTGACGGGAGTTCGCACCGCAATCGGGAATTTTGGAGGAACATTAGCACCGGTAAGAACCGATGATCTTGCTGCAGTTGCTATCGAAGGCTTGTTGAAGAAAGTTCCTTCGCTTGATTTAAGCGCCATTGAAGACGTGATTTTAGGCTGTGCCAATCAAGCCGGTGAAGATAACAGAAACGTTGCGCGAATGGCTGGATTATTAGCCGGATTGCCTGTTTCAGTTGCCGGTGAAACCGTAAATCGTTTGTGTGCATCCGGAATGTCGGCCGCTGTGAATGCGGCGCGTGCCATTAAAGACGGCGCGGGTGATTTATACATTGCCGGTGGCGTTGAAAACATGACTCGCGGGCCGTGGGTGCTTTCCAAATCATCTGCACCTTTCGGACGCGACCAGGAATTGTTCGATTCATCGTTTGGCTGGCGATTCATTAATCCCAAAATGCAGGAACTTTACGGAACCGACAGCATGGGAAATACGGCTGAAAACCTGGCTGAAATGTATTCGATTAACCGCGAAGATCAGGACCGCTTCGCACTTTGGTCACAGCAGAAGGCAACTAAAGCGCAAACCGCTGGTATTTTAGGAAATGAAATAGTTCCGGTAATGATTCCGCGCAAAAAACAAGATCCGCTGATGTTTGACAAAGATGAATTCATGCGTCCGCAAACAACCATGGAAGGATTGGGCGGTTTACGCGCTGCATTCAAAAAAGACGGTACGGTAACTGCCGGAAATGCTTCCGGTTTGAATGATGGTGCGGCAGCTTTGTTACTGGCATCTGATAACGGACTCAAACAACATAATTTACAACCGATTGCTCGTATTGTAAGCGCAGCGGTAGCCGGAGTGGAACCACGTATTATGGGAATCGGACCGGTGGAAGCATCCAATAAAGCACTAAAACGTGCCGGCCTTATGTTAAAGGATATGGATGTGATCGAATTGAATGAAGCATTTGCAGCTCAAGTATTGGCTTGCACCCGAAATTTAGGATTAGCGGACAATGATCCGCGCATCAATCCCAACGGTGGAGCGATTGCTTTGGGCCATCCGCTTGGAATGTCAGGTTCACGTATTTTACTGGCTGCGGCCAACGAATTGCAGCGAACAAACGGAAAATATGCACTTGTAACGATGTGTATTGGGGTTGGACAAGGGTATGCTACAATAATTGAGCGCACATAATTCCAACCTATTGAACGATTTAACGTCATCTAAATATTATGAAACAACTCTTTCTTATTTTGCCGCTGGTAGCCCTGCTTACATTTTCCTGTAAGCGGGAACAGGCAGTTTGGGAATCAGACTGGCAGGTTCCGCTGCTTGACGATACACTGAACCTGAATAAACTGGTCGAAGATTCTATCGTTACAGTAAACGGCGGCTATTATGAGTTGTCAATAGATCGTACTATTTATGAACTCAAACTTTCAGATATCGTAGATATTCCGGACACGACGATTAAGAATGATTATGCCATTCCGATCAACGGACTCAATGTATCACCCGGAACGTCTTTCGTAAATAACGTAGAAGAACACGTGATCGATATGGGTGACATTGAGCTCAAACGCATCCGTGTAAAATCGGGTGGAGTATCGATCAGCGTAAAAAGTCCTATCGAAACAACGTGTCTTTTTACAGTTCAATTGCCGGGTGTAACTAAAAATGGTGTAACACTTACACAGGATTTTACTGTTCCACCGGGTTCCGATAATAATTTAAGTGTCGTAAACGGATTTGTGGATATGGCTGGTTACGAACTCGATCTTCGCGGAGCCAGCCAGGGATCATTCAATAGGATTCAATCCAAAATGACGGTGAAATCAGATCCGAATGGCCAAACAGTGAATGTTTCAAACCTCGATACCTTGCGTTTTGTGTTCACGATGAATGATCTGGAGATTGATTATGCCCGTGGTTATTTCGGTTCACAATTAATTACAGACACGATTTCCGAAAATATCGAGGCTTTGAGCAAGATTTCAAGCGGGATTATTGACCTGCCTTCTTCGAGTATCGAACTGGAGTTGGTAAACGGCCTTAAAATGAGTGCGAAAGCCAAACTCACCCAATTAGCGAACGTGAACGCGCAGCAGAATACGGTGAATATGACGCATCCAACCATGGATTCCTGGATTACGATCAACAGCGCCAGCGGTACGGAAAATTCGTTACAATCCACTACAACTACCTTACTTTTTGATGGTTCCAACAGTAATGTGGAACAATACCTTGAAAATCACGGTGCCAAAAACGATATTGGTTTCGAATTACAACTCAACCCTTGGGGGAATGTTTCCGGCGGCTGGGATGAGATTTTTCCGCAAAGTTCACTGAAAGTAAATCTAAAAGCAGATATGCCGCTGGCAATTGGACTCAACGAAGTGGTCTTGCTGGATACATTCGACTTTTCATTCAAACAGGATTTCACAAAAACACACATCATATCCGGTAATCTTTGGGTGAAAGCTACCAATGCATTTCCGCTTTCGGGAGTAGTGACTCTATATTTGCTTGACGCTTCAGGAAATACGATTACTACAATCAACGGATCTACAACGTTTAGTTCCAGTGTGTTTGGTTCGGTAGTCAACGGTATTCTGCAAAAACAATCGTTTGTTGAATTTCCGATTGCCGAAAGTGTTTTGGAACAATTGGACCTAGTGAAACAATTATCGCTGAAAGTAACCATGAATACACCGGATCCTGCCACCAATATAAGTGAGCAAATGGCGATCCCGGCAGATGCGTTTTTTGGCATCAAAGTAGGTGCAAAACTTAAAGTGGAAGCAAAAGTATGATGAAGTCTGGTAAACTGTTAGTGCTAATGACTTGTTTCAGTAGCGTGATAGGTTCGGCTCAAATGATCTATCCTTCCTATAGTGATTCAGCTATTCATCATCCGATCATAGAAACCGACGGTATTTTTGATTTACAAGGTTCTGCCATACGGCGGGAATTTTCAAATACGCTTTTATTCGGCGGTTTCATCGACGAAGGTATGAAAGGCCGGTCGTTTGAAAAACACAGCGCTGTAAACCGTTTCGGGATCAACGCAAATGCAGAAGTCCGGTATATCAATGGCGGTGGTGGTTTTATGAAACGCGATTCGGTTGCCTGGATGATCAAAGGCGGTTATTTCGCTCTGGGAAACCTGATCTACGGACAAGATGCTTTCGGATTGTTGTTTTATGGAAATGAGTCTTACCTGAACGCGAAAGCTGATTTCAGCAACACACGGCTGGATTTTGCGCAATTTCAAAAAATCGGATTCGGGATCGTGAACAAGAAAAATAAATCGTCCGTTACCCTGAATGTAGTCAACGTTCAGAATTATGTTGACGGTGCCATCCGAAAAGGTGAATTGACACAAAACGAAGACGGATCCCAGATAAACCTGGATATTCAAGGTAGTATGCTTGCAACAAAAGGCGCTAATTTTAATAAAGGGCTTGGACTTTCCCTAGATGTTGATTACCGTATTCTGGTTCCCTGGGGGAAATCGACAACAACTTTCCAGGTGTTGGCGCAAAACATGGGAGCGGCTTATATTTATGGTGGCATGCAGAAAATCGCCGTCGATTCCAGCTATTCGTATAGCGGTTTTGATTTTGAAACCCTTACAAGCGATTCCAATCCGTTTGGGGATGACTTCTCAATCCTCGATTCATTGGGAGTTGAAAGACGTGATGTCAAACGATTTGTACCGTTGCCGGGCTATCTTCAGGTAGCTAAATTGGTCGACGTGACTTCAGTGAAAAAAGTACAGTCTTTCTTCGGAATTCGTATGTATCCGACCTTTAGCTCAATCCCGCAATTATTTGCCGGAGCTTATTGGAAACCAACAGAACTCTTCCATGTAGCCGGATCGGTTACGTATGGCGGATTCGGTAATTTTAGAGGCGGACTTTTCCTTACACTGAATTTGAAACAAATTAACTGCATGCTTGGCACCGAAGATGTGTTCGGAGGTATTTCTAAAAAAGGATACGGTGAATCACTTGTAACAAAACTGATATGGAAAATCAATTCGTAAAACAGTTCGCATTATTGGCGATGGGATTGTTCCTTTCCGTCAGCTTGCTGGGGCAAACAACCTTTTACAAAGTCTATTCAGGAAATGGGTATGACAAGGGTGAAGGAATTGCACAATTACCCGATTCAGGTTTTTTGGTAACCGGTTCTTCTTCCAGTTTTGGGGATGCACCTTCCCAAGTGTTTTTAATGCGCTTGGACAGTAATGGGGTTTTTGAATGGTCGAAAGCTTACGGTGGTATCGAATTTGAAGAAGGAAAGCGTGTTATGCCGGTTCCGGGATTCGGTTATTACCTGGCGGGAACTTCATCCAGTGGCGCTTCGGAAAACTTCGACGCTTACCTGATCTTTACAGACGAAGCAGGAAATCTGCAATGGGAAGTAAGAACCGATCAGGGCGCCTGGGAACGTGTTCATGATGCAGTTTTAATGGCGGATACATCCATCATGATTATTGGTGAAACCGATTCCACAGTGAACGGAAATATTGACCTGTTTGCCGCCCGTTATGATAAAATGGGCGCTTTGATCTGGAAACAGCAATGGGGAACCGATCATGATGATTTCGGCAAAGCGATTGTGAGTATTTCAGATACGACAGTATTGATCGCCGGAACTTATTATGTGGCAGATTCGACTCAAAATAAAGGATATGTAACCAAAATGCACGTCGATGGCAGCCTTATTTGGGAAGAAACCTATGGCATTCAGGGCGATTACTGGTTAAACGATATCTGTACCGTTGGTGCAAACATCAAAGTAATCGGCGAGCGCATTAAAACGGGCAAAACAGATCACGACGGCTTTTTCGCACATATTCAGTCAGACGGAACCCTTTCCTATGCTGAAGAGTTCTATTCGAGCGCAGATACAAGAAATGGTGTATTTACACCTTACACGGCAGCTACGGACAAGTTTTTTATGACCGAACAAACCATCAATCCAAGTGTGCCTACTTTCGAAGATGGAGAGGATGTGTTTGTTTCACGTTTTAATTCGGGCTTGTTCTGGGATAATTACGGAGTCGGCTACAATGGAGTCGGGCAGGATCAGGCCAATGATATCAAACCTACTTCGGATGGTTATGCCGTGATGGTGGGTTTTCACACAACTTACGGTCCGGGTGGGAACAGCGTATTTGTAGTGAAAATGGGTAACGATTACGCGTTTCCAGCGCCGTCTTCTAATCCTACAATTATCAATATTGTTTTCCTCGAAGATCTGGTTGCGCTCAAATCATTGAAAGTCTATCCCAATCCGGTAAACGATCAATTAAATATCTCTATCGAGGATACCGAATTTGATTATTCCTTGTTGGATGCTTCAGGTAAACAACTGTTAACGGGACATTCCTGGTCGGCACAGCAATTGGATTTCTCACAACAAGCTCAGGGAGTTTATTTCTTAAGAATAAGCCACGAGTCAGGTGAAACCGCGGTAGTTAAATTGGTTAAATAGTTGATAAGTTTGATCGTTTAGAAGCTTTTAAGTTTCTGGTTTTAGTTGCTCACAGAAACTTACGAACTCAAAAAACTGGAAAACTGACTAGCTAACGCCTACCAATGGTAAGCATCATCATTCATCCATTTTCCGTGCAGGCGCATTACCTGTTCAATCACATCACGTACACAAGCTCTGCCGCCGTTTAGTGGAGATTGGTAATGACAGATTGCTTTTACTTCAACTGCAGCATCCTGCGGACAAGTACTTACGCCAACAAGCCGCATTACCGGAATATCAGGAATATCGTCACCCATATAAAGGACTTCATTATCCGAAAAGTCAAATTCCTGTTTTAACTGTTCATATACAACCAGTTTATCGGCCGAACGAAGCATGACTTTATGAGCGCCCAATCCTTCCAATCTGTCTTTTACATCCTGCGAATTTCCTCCGGTAATCATCAAAACGCGGTATCCTTTTTTTACTGCATACTGAATCGCATAGCCGTCTTTTGAATTGAGCGTTCTGATCACAGTTCCGTTCACCAGCAATACTTCACCGGTGGTGAGCACGCCATCTACATCAAATACAAAAGTGGTAATCGGTGAAAGACGTTCTTTATAGCTAATCATGTTGTTTGTAACGTTGTTGAATACTGGATGAAAGGAGTTTGTAGATAGCTGCCTGTTCGGGTGGAAGCATCGCTATATGTTGTTCGATGGTTTTTAAATCAGCTCTGCGTGCCGGGCCGGTTTGAGCGTCATAAGCAGTTTGATTGTTCAACTTTTCTACTGTTTCAAGCAACAATGGTTTTAGCCAATCGAATGACAAATCAGCCCGGGTTAACTGCTGCTGCGCCAGATCGATGAGATGATTGGTAAAATTGTTGACGAAAACCGCAGCTAAATGCAGTTGTACGCGTTTTTCCCAGGGCAATTCCGTTACAGCTTGGCTTATTCTGTTTCCCAATTCCAGGAGTGCACGTGTAAATTCGGGAGAAGTGCTTTCAACGAAAATCGGAACCGTTGTGAGATCAATCGTCCGGTTTGAAGAAAACGTTTGCAACGGATAAAAAACACCTGCTGGAAAATTGGTTGAAAGTGATAAAACATCAACGGTTCCTGAAGTGGTGACAACCCGAGCAAGGGCAGAAAGCTGTGGAATCAACAAGGGAAGTGCATCATCTGAAACGGCACAGAGAATCAAATCACTTTCCGCCAGATCTTCGATTTTTGAAACCGTATCGCATTGCAGTAGTGTAGCAAGCTTTGTAGCTTTTTCAGGTGTCCTGTTCCAGCATGATTCAATGCGAACACCTGCTTTCAGCAATCCCGTTGCCAGGTGAACGGCTACATTGCCGGCGCCAACTACAGAAATGGATGAAATGGTACGCATATCGTAAAATTACTTTTTTTGACGGAAACTTCAGGACAAAAAAACGGTGACCATTTCGGCCACCGTTCCTGTTTTATTAGAGGTTTGTTTATTTCTTGATCACCAATCGTTGAGATTGTGCTGTACCATTTGCAATTACCGTAAGTGTGTATACACCTGCTGCGTAATTGTTGCAATCGATTTCCAATCCGTTTGACGTGCCAGTGTAAGCAACATCAAATGTTTTACCTACCATATCGGTTAATACAACATGTTCAATATTTTTACTTTTCGTGTAGATATTGAAACTTCCTGCCGCCGGGTTCGGATAAACTGTAAACGGCTCAATATCGCTTGTGTTTACTGATAATACTGTGTTATACTCAATACCTCCGTCGGTATCTACCTGCATCAAACGGTAATAGCTGATTCCTGTTAACGGATCATTATCCGTATACGCATAGTTTTGAGCTTCGTTTGTGGTATTATTTCCGGCAACAGCGCCTATGGTTTCCCATACCAATCCGTCTGCAGAGCGTTGTACAATAAAATCCCGGTTGTTTTCTTCAAATTCGGTTCCCCAAACCAAGTCAACTACACCTTCGTTGTATTCCGCGTCCCAATAAGTATACCCAACCGGCATCACAATGGCGCAATTGGTGCTTGCCGTGTTAGACGCCGCCTCGTTGATGTTGATTGTTTGCACAACGTTGGCAAAGTTGGTAACAAGTAATACGTATACCTCTCCGGGAGACACACCGTTGACGACTGCTTGCTCAGTCGGTGAGGGAGAATAGCTACAATCTTCCGGCACCCCGTAAGTATTACAATTGGAGGTGGCATTTGCCAGACTTGGGAATGGTCCCCAAATTTCATAATCAACATCGGCTCCTGCTGTAATATCAATAACAAGATTTCCTGCAGTTGCAATTTCCAGGTAATACCAGCTTGGATTCGGAGATGTAGATAAACAATCGTAATCATTTCCCGGGTTGATTACATCTGCCGAAGAACCACCAGCATTGGCAACGAAGTTAATCGGTGAACCGGAACAGATTGGATTTGGAACTGTACAGGTTGTATTCCCGGCTGGAGCTGCCGCTTCTGCGACACAAATGTCAAATGTACCGGTACCACCGCCATATTGCCAAAAGCGAATCATGTAGGTATTTCCCGGAGTTAACCCTCCCATTGCTATTTGAGGCATTAACCCGATTGCGTCGTCTGAACAGGCCAATTCAGTCCATGCCCCGCAAGTACCTGAATAAAGTGCCATTACACCATCACCAATACTTCCTGCTGCTGTTTGAATATCAACGGTTCCGGAAGCGGGTGCTGTAAATGAATACCAAACATCTTCTCCCATCGAACCGCAACTGGGTGTTCCTCCGTTATTTGCATTGGTTTGATTGGTCGCCCCGACCGTAGTTCCTGATTGAAAAGTACAGGAAGCATTAACTGCAATATTCGGTGCGCTGATTACACCAGAAGTACAAGGCGTATTTGATTGTGCTAAAACCTGGTTTCCAAGTAAGCAAAGAATTACCGTATAGAGTAATGTGAATTTCATAGCAATAGATTTTTAATGTAATAAAATAGCTCTGTAACCGGAATTAACGTTGTTCAAACAATTCAACATCTTTTACGGTAAGCCATTCTCCGGCAAGAACCAAACAGTTTGGATTCTCATCATAGATTTGCTGACGATTCGGCTCAGCGGCATCATATATTGATCGAGGGACGATTTTTACATCAGGATTGTTTGCCGACCAGTTTTTGATGATCACCTGATCTTCTATTTTTGAAGGTTTGGTGGATTGATCGTTTTCACTTTTGGTAAGCGCTTCATGTTGCTCAATCATCGCGAGCGAAATTTTATCCTGGTAGATGATTAAATCTGATCCGAGAAGTTGTTGCTCTTGTGATGAAAGTGAACTGTAACGTTCTGCAGAAATAAAGAGTGTAGTAGGGTGGGCACTCTGCCATTGCTGAATGGCTTGTTGATCTTCTTGTGCACATGCGACTGAAGCATTAAGTGCACCAAAAAGTAGTAAGTAAATGCATTTCATATTTTGTTGCTTTTACTAAATAGACGGTTTTTTTTTGGATGTCGTCTGTACAAATGTGTAATCGACTTGTGTCGTCGATTAATTAAATGGTATGAATGAATATCACAGCACCTTAAATTTTAGTTAAAAAAACACGTGTTATTTTAACGGATTGGTGTGCGTTTTATAACTTCCACTGCTTATTTAAGTAACAAAAAATGGGTCACCAAAACCGGTAACCCATTGATTTATAGTGTGTTTAAAATACTTATTTACCGTGGCACTGTTTGTATTTTTTTCCGCTGCCGCAAGGGCAAGGGTCATTACGTCCGATTTTCGGTTCAACGACTACAGGTTGTTGTTTTTCACGTACCGGAGCTGAATTCCGAATGGCTTCATCAAAGCCTTCACTTCCCTGGAAACGCGGTTGCGGAGTGCTTGACGTTGTGTCAGAAGAAGTGATTTGCGCCTTTTCGTAGTGATTTTCAGCTACTTCACGATTGGTGCTTTTTACTTCCTGCTCCTGCATCAAATCTGCTTTGATGAGGTATTCAATCGTCTCAGCGCTCAATCGTGCCATCATGCCTTTGAACAACTCGAATGACTCGAGTTTGTAAATAAGCAACGGATCTTTTTGTTCGTAAACCGCTTGCTGAACCGATGTACGCAGGTCATCCATTTCACGCAAGTGCTCTTTCCATTCGTTGTCAATCATTCCCAGAACGATATTACGTTCCAGTTCTTTGCTGATCGATTTACCTCCGGAATTGTATGCTTCTTCCAAACCAACAACGATTTGTGTATGCTTGCGGCCGTCGCTCAATGGCAATAAAATATTACTGTACTTGTTCGACATCGTTTCATGAACGTGCTTGATTTGTGGAAAAGCACGTGCGCCAATCGCTTCATTTTTACGATTGTAATGTTCCTGAACACCGTTGTAGATTTCGTAAACCAAATCATTGGCCGGCAATTTTTTGAAATCTTCTTCAGAAACAGGAGACTGCATTCCCATGATACGCATCATATCCAGGTCAAATTCGGCGTAACTTCCTTCTTTGTGATTGGCTACCAATGACTCGATAACGTCATAGAACATGTTCGATACATCCAGATCCAAACGATCTCCGAACAATGCGTTGTGACGCTTTTTGTAAATCGCTTTACGCTGGGCATTCATTACGTCATCATACTCCAATAATCGTTTACGGATTCCGAAGTTGTTTTCTTCTACTTTTTTCTGCGCACGTTCAATGGATTTTGAAACCATGCTGTGCTGAATTACTTCACCTTCTTTCAAACCAAGGCGGTCCATCAGTTTAGCAATACGTTCCGAACCGAATTTACGCATTAAATCATCTTCCAGCGAAACAAAGAACTGTGATGATCCCGGATCTCCCTGACGTCCTGAACGACCACGCAACTGTCTGTCGACACGTCGTGAATCGTGACGCTCGGTACCTACGATGGCCAAACCTCCTGCTTCTTTCACACTTGGTGCAAGTTTGATATCCGTTCCACGGCCGGCCATGTTGGTTGCAATTGTAACTGCTCCCGGTTTACCTGCGTCGGCAACGATTTCCGCTTCGCGCTGGTGATACTTGGCGTTCAATACCTGGTGAGGAATGTTTTTCATTTTCAACATACGGCTCAGCAATTCCGAAATCTCAACCGTTGTAGTACCAACAAGTACAGCTCTTCCTTGTTCTACCAGTCTTTCGGTTTCTTCAATGACTGCCGCATATTTTTCACGGGCGGTTTTGAAAACCAGGTCATGCGAATCTTTACGCGAAATAGCACGGTTGGTAGGAATCACGATCACATCCAGTTTATAGATGTCCCAGAATTCTTTTGCTTCCGTTTCAGCCGTTCCGGTCATACCCGCCAATTTGTGGTACATACGGAAGTAATTCTGAAGGGTAATGGTTGCGTACGTTTGTGTAGCAGCTTCTACCTGAACATTTTCCTTCGCTTCAATTGCCTGGTGCAAACCGTCAGAATAACGTCGGCCTTCCATAATACGACCTGTAGATTCATCTACGATTTTGATCTTGCTGTCCATGATCACGTATTCCACTTCCTTCTCAAAAAGCGTATAGGCTTTCAAGAGCTGTGTGACGGAGTGAATACGTTCCGATTTCACACTGTAATCACGGATCAATGCATCTTTGTGCGCAGCAAATGCTTCCGGCTCAAGGCCTTGTTTTTGCAATTGCGTAATTTCCGTACTGATATCCGGCATTACGAAGAAGCGGCGATCCTCGTTTCCGGAGATCAGGTCAATTCCTTTTTCGGTCAATTCAACCGTATTGTTTTTTTCATCGATCACAAAGTAAAGCTCCACATCAATTTTCTTCATGTGTTTACCTTGCTCTGCCATGTAATGATTTTCCGTTTTTTGAAGCAACGCTTTGATTCCCGGTTCAGACAAGAACTTGATCAATGCTTTGTTCTTAGGTAAACCGCGGTGAGCGCGCAACAATGCGATAGAACCTTCTTCTATCATGGTTTTCATATCAACAGCACCATCTGCCGGATTGTTGATCACAGCCAGCAACCGTTTCGCATCGGCCAATGCCTGGTTGACATATTTACGTTGTGCCTCAACCACTACTTCAACGCGTGGTTTCAATTCATAAAATTCGTGCTGATCGCCTTTTGGAGTCGGCCCTGAAATGATCAATGGCGTTCTGGCGTCGTCAATCAATACGGAATCGACCTCATCGACAATCGCGAAATGGTGTTTGCGTTGAACCAAATCTTCCACAGCGCTTGCCATGTTGTCGCGCAGGTAATCGAAACCGAATTCATTGTTGGTTCCGAACGTAATATCCGCCTCGTAGGCTTTTCGGCGTGCAGGAGAGTTTGGCTGGTGTTTGTCAATACAATCCACACGAAGTCCGTGAAACTGGTAAAGTGGCCCCATCCATTCGGAGTCACGTTTTGCCAGGTAATCATTCACGGTTACCAGGTGAACACCTTTTCCTGAAAGTGCGTTTAGGTAAACAGGAAGCGTCGCCACCAATGTTTTACCTTCACCTGTTTGCATTTCGGCAATATTTCCGCGATGCAATACAGCTCCACCCATCAATTGTACATCGTAATGAACCATTACCCATTCCACATCACCACCGGCAGCGGTCCATTTGTTGTGCCAGATAGCAGTATCTCCGTCGATGGTAATTCCGTCTTTCTTAGTCGCCAGTTCGCGATCAAGTTCTGTAGCTTTAACAGACAACTGGCCGTTTTCGGCCCAGCGGCGGGAAGTTTCCTTCACTACTGCAAATGCTTCGGGAAGTATAACTTCCAGTACTTTTTCGATTTCCTGATTGATATCTTTTTCCAGACGATCGATTTCTTCGTACAAATCTTCTTTGTCGTTAATCGAAAGTTCCGGATTGTTGGCTTGTAGTTTTAAGTCGGCAACTTTTGCTTCCAAATCAGCCGTTGCGTCTTTTACCTGTTGCTGAAAAGCGGCAGTGCGATTTCTTAATTCGTCGTCGCTAACGTTGCGTAAATTATTGTAGAATACGGCGACCTGATCGATAACAGGTTGATACTGTTTGCGATCGGTGGCGGATTTATCACCTAACAATTTTTTTAATAGTCCTCCTAACATAATGTACTTAAAAAATGCGAAGCCCAAAAATAATGAAATTCCCGCGCTTGTGGGTTAATTTGTGTGTTCGGCTCGTCATAAATTATTCCAAAGCAATCGAATCTGCCAAATTGACACTTTAATTGATAAGGCTGTCAGTAAACTCCTGAAAACTATTCGAAATTGATGCGGTGAATTTTCCTAGATGCTATTATCTTTGCGGTCATGCAAGAAATGATCTTAATTCTCGATTTTGGTTCGCAATACACCCAGTTAATTGCTCGTCGCGTTCGTGAAATGAATGTGTACTGTGAAATTCATCCATGGAACAAAATACCTGAGCTTGGTGCTCATATCAAAGGGGTTGTTTTGTCAGGAAGCCCGTTTTCAACCCGTGATCCCGAATCTCCGAAACCAGATTTGTCGGTCATCAGAGGGCGTTTTCCGTTGCTGGGGGTTTGTTTCGGTGCGCAGTACATGGCGCAGCAGTTTGGTGGTGAAGTATTACCGTCAACCACTCGTGAGTATGGTCGTGCCAATCTGTCTTTTGTTGACCAGTCGAATGTGCTGATGAAAAACATGACAGACGGCTCGCAGGTTTGGATGAGTCATGGAGATACCATTAAAACGATACCTGAGAACTATAAAATCATCGCCAGCACACATGATGTGGAAGTGGCCGGATATACAATTGAAGGAGAAACAACCTTTGGAATTCAATTCCACCCGGAAGTTTACCACACATTGGAAGGAGCGGTTTTGTTGCGCAATTTCATTGTGGAGATTTGTGGCGCGGCACAGAACTGGACTCCTGATTCGTTTGTAGAAACAACCGTTGACCAGTTGAAAAAACAACTCGGTGAAGATAAAGTCATCCTCGGCCTTTCAGGCGGAGTAGATTCTTCCGTAGCGGCAATGTTATTGCACCGCGCTATCGGTGATCGGTTGCGTTGTATTTTCGTAGACAACGGCTTGCTCCGCAAAGATGAGTTTTCTTCAGTATTGGAATCTTATAAAGGATTGGGATTAAATGTAAAAGGAGTGGACGCTTCTGAAGCATTTTACGCTGCATTAAAAGGTGTTTCCGATCCTGAATTAAAGCGCAAGGCTATCGGGAAAGTATTCATTGATGTGTTTGATGCCGAATCAAAATTGGTAACCGATGCCAAATGGCTGGGGCAGGGAACGATTTATCCGGACGTCATCGAATCTGTTTCGGTGAACGGCGGGCCGTCGCAAACCATTAAGTCGCATCACAATGTTGGTGGTTTACCCGATTATATGAAATTACAGGTGGTTGAACCGTTGCGTTTATTATTTAAAGATGAAGTAAGACGTGTAGGCCGTTCGTTGGAATTACCTGAGAATATATTGAGTCGTCACCCGTTTCCGGGGCCTGGATTGGGAATACGTATTCTCGGCGAAGTCACTGCTGAAAAGGTTCGTATTTTGCAGGAAGTGGACGCGATCTTTATCAATGGATTAAAAGAACACGGTTTGTACAACGAAGTGTGGCAGGCCGGCGCTATTTTCCTTCCGATCCAATCGGTAGGCGTAATGGGCGATGAACGCACGTATGAAAATGCGGTTGCGTTGCGTGCAGTTACTTCTACAGATGGTATGACGGCCGATTGGTGCCATTTACCATACGATTTTCTTGCCTTGATCTCCAATAAAATCATCAATCACGTGAAAGGAATCAACCGCGTGACATACGATATTAGTTCCAAACCGCCCGCTACCATTGAGTGGGAATAGGATGGCATACGAATTGTAAACACTGCTAAAAAAATTGCGATGAAATACCTGTTAGTACTAGCAACAATTGTTTTCGGAAGCTGGGTGAATGCCCAAACAGAAGACGTGGTCTATGAATACCAAAAGGGGAAGAAATACATTGTGCATTTTGTGCAAAATGGAAATACCCTTTGGCGAATTCAGGAAACCTATAAAGTTCCCGCAAAAGATATCATTGCTGCCAATCCGGGCGTGGAAAAAGGCATCGTTGAGGGACAAAAATTGCTGATTCCTGTAGGGGTTGCCGAAACAAAATACGCTGACGGTACACTCATCAAAGAACATACGGTAGTCAAAGGCGAAACGCTTTTTAGTATTGCTAAAAGAGAAGGCGCAACTGTTGATGAAATAACAAAACTGAATCCGGGAAGTGAATCAGGGTTGAAACTGGGCCAGGTATTGCGCATTCCGTTGAAATCTGTGACGGAACAAGTGAAACCCGTTACGGAACCGGTAAAACAGGTAGAAACTACGGTCGATTTTTCAGATACGATTATTGCACACACGGTTCTCGATCACGAAACGCTGTATTCCATTTCAAAACGGTTCATGGTTCCGGTGGAAGAATTACAAAAATTCAACAAGCTAAAAAACACGAATATCAAGCCCGGACAAGTGTTGAATATTCCCTTGAAAAAGGAAAAAGTAAAACAGGTTGAAATTCGCGCTGTAGCCCCGGTAGTAATAGAACCGGTGAAACCAATCGACGAAGAATTACTCTTTAAGAAGAAAGAAGAATACAATATTGCGTTGATGCTCCCTTTCTATCTGGATGGCGGTGAAGCCGGTTTTAAAGACGTTGCCACCGAGTTTTATATGGGGGTTGAACTCGCCATCGATTCATTGGAAAAAATGGGATTCAAAGCCAAAATGTATGTCTACGATGCGAAGAATGACAGCGCTGCGATCATGGCTCTTTTGAAAAAACCTGAAATGAAACAAATGGACCTGATTTTCGGGCCATTGATTCCGCAGGGAGCCGATCAGGTAGCTGCGTGGTGCAAAACCAACGGAATTCGCATGGTTTGTCCTTCGGCCAGTAACAGCACGATCCTTCAAAGCAATCCTTACGTTTACGCTGCCGTACCGACAGATATTACGCTTCAACGCATTTTGGCACGTTATACAGTCGAAAACCACGCGAAAGATCAAATTGTATTGGTAAATACCGGCGTTGCGAAAGACAAAGACCTGTACGATGCTTACCGCGAGCGTTTTATCGAACTTTCCAAAGAAAAAGGAAATATCAAGCTGATTGAAATCAAAACCGACGATCTGGCGGCTTATATCCGTAAAAACGGCAACACAGTTTTTGTGGTTCCGACGCGCGATAAAGGAGCTGCAATGAAGTTCATGGGAGCGTTGCAAAAATCTGGTTCCAAAGCCGGCTCCGGATCTATTTCCGTTTTCGGGACAAAAGACTGGGCCAATTTTGAAGATATCAGAGGTGTTTCCAAAAACAAATTCAACCTGCATTGGGCTTCTGCCAACGATTTGAATTACAATCTTCCTGAAACAAAAAAAATGCTGCGTCAGTTTCGCAGAAAGTTCAAGTGTGACATGTCCAAATACAGCGCACACGGTTTTGATGTAATGTACCATTTCACAACTACCTTATTGATGGATAAATCAGGTGCTGCCGGAGTAATCAATAATTTTGACTTGCAGCAGATTGGTGAAGGTAACGGGTTTGAAAACAACCAGGCTTACATCCTGAAGCACGTGGAATTTGAATTGGAAAGAGTAGGTACAGTTCATGAATAAAGAAGCGATTGCCGAACAAATGCGTGAGTTGCAGCTGTTTATTTGTGCCGGATTGGAACAGGTAGACGGCAGTGCAATTTTCTCGGAAGATGCCTGGAATAGGGCTGAAGGCGGCGGCGGATTTACCCGGACGATCAAAAACGGAAATGTTCTTGAAAAAGGAGGTGTGGCTTTTTCGGCCGTTCACGGCCCCGTAAGTGAAATCATGCGTAAACAATTGCAACTCGATGGTGATTCGTTTTTTGCAACCGGCGTTTCCATTGTGTTGCATCCCCACAATCCACATGTTCCGATCATTCACATGAATGTGCGTTATTTTGAGTTAAACACAGGCGTTTACTGGTTTGGCGGCGGAATTGACCTTACACCTCATTACATTGTTCCTGCACAAGCACAATTGTTTCACCAGCGACTTAAAGACATTTGCGATCAGTTCGATCCTGAATTTTACAACAAATTCAAACCGTGGGCCGACGAGTATTTTTACATTCCACACCGCAATGAAACCCGTGGAATCGGTGGGGTGTTTTTTGATCATCTCAACAATCATTCAAGCCTTTCCAAAGAACAGTTATTCGCATTTTGCCTGGAACTGGGCCGGAATTTTCCTGCTATATATGGTGAGCAGGTTGCTTTAGGAAAAGATAAACAGGCAACTGAACAGCAAATTCAATGGCGTAACCTGCGAAGAGGACGATATGTAGAGTTTAATCTGGTAAATGATCGCGGTACTAAATTCGGTTTATTAAGCGGTGGCAGAACAGAATCGATCCTAATGAGTTTACCAGCAGTTGCCAATTGGGAATACGGTTTTATTCCGGAACCCGGTTCAGCGGAAGAAGCGACCTTGAAACTGCTTTCTGGACCTCAAAACTGGTTATCAGAAAACTAACAGATCTGTTGTGTTTTACTACAAAAATCGGACATCCTTTTTCCGTTCAATGAGCATTTTATGCCTCTCATCGAGAATTGCTTCTCTTCTTGTTAAAATTTGCATATTTTAGGCAACCAATTTTAACATCGCTCGTTTACAAACTAACTCTTAATGAAACTACTAATGAAAAATTACTTTTTGGTTATGGCAATTGCAGCACTCTCTACTACTGCTTTCGCGCAACCAACAGAAAATAATAAGCCAACCAGAGAATTAAAACCCCTGAAATCAGAAGCTACAGGAGCAAAGCCATTAGTAGCTCCGGTTGCAGATTCCCTCGAAGGTGAAACATTGGAGCATTTGGACGCCTGGATTTTGGCCATTGATAATAAGGTGGAACATGTCAATAGCGATCAGGCACAACGTGAAAAAGCATTGGCCAATGGCTGGTTTGATCAAATGGCAGCTTACAGGAAGCGCGCCGTTGCACGTAAGGAGGCATTGATTGCCCGTAACGCAACCAAATAATCCAAAACTACTGCAATGAAAACTACTCATATATTCTTTTTAGTCACTATTCTAACTTGTTTTACCCGGGTTTCTTTCGGACAGGGGGCTTCCTGCGCTACTGCCGATCCTTTTTGTACAGAGAATGGTGCCGCGTTTCCTGCTTCTACAAGCACTATTTCAGAAGCCGGACCTGATTACGGTTGCTTAATGGATCAGCCCAATCCGGCATGGTACTATCTGCAAATTGATCAATCAGGTAATATTGATATTTCTTTGACAAATTCGCAGATAGAAGACATCGATTTTATTTGCTGGGGACCATTTAATGACCTGGCAACGGCTTGTGGGAATTTAACAGGAGGTGGGGCTTTTGATGCTTGCACCCTTTTCGGTACCTACCCATGCGGTAATATCGTAGATTGTAGTTTTGAAATTGATCCGTCGGAAGAGGTAAACATACCGAATGCCGTAAGTGGAGAATACTATATGGTATTGATCACTAACTATTCAGGGGTTGCAACGGATATTTTTGCTACTACATTGCTGTCAAGTACCGGATCAACCGATTGTTCGATAGTAAGTCCAACAAACTGTCTGATGGATTTTTTCTCGGCAAATATCAGTGCCTGTGCGCCTGATAATACGTTCGGTATTTCGGGAGATTTCAGTTATATCGACAATCCTGGATCAGGAACGATCACAGTTGTTGTTGATAACGGAACCAATACCTATACACAAACATTCAACCCGCCTTTTGTTGACGGGCAACTTTATAGCTACAATATCACTGGAATTCCAGCCGATGGTGCTGCCTCTACTATTACGGTGTCTTTTTCGGCCGATCCTGCCTGTTCACAAATTATTAATTACACAGCTGTAGCTGATTGTAGTTGTCCTGCCGATATCGGAACGTTCTCTGAAACCGTTTCAGGCCAAACGAATGTCGACTATGTATTGTGTTTCGGTGATGAATTGGAAATCAATACGAATAACGACTGGACAGCTCCGGACGAGCAATTTAATCCCCCCGGACCCGCTTATGATCCTGGAATAGGCTGGTTGGTTTATTCATGTCCTCCGACTATCGGTTTGGTGCCAAGTGCCAATGAAGATGTGATCGATGACCCTTGCTTATTAGGTGTTTGGGGCTACGGTGATTTCGCTGAGATCAATGATCAATACTGGATTGATGCTTATCCGGGAGTTTTCACAGACAACATCGTTTATTTTGTACCGATTACCGTTTACAGCATGGCTGAAGGTTACTACAGTTATACCAACACCTCTATCGGATGTTATGACTTGGGGACTCCATACGCAGTTCAATACTTGCCCGAAATGACAATGACTCAAACAGAGGATTGTGCAACAGGTGAAGTAACTGCAACTTTCAACGGAGGTTTGCCTGAAATTGACGGGTCGCAATTTACTGTGGTTCCCGGTTCAATGACTCCTGCAACAGCCGTTTTTGTGAATACATCTTGCGGAGCAGGTGGTGATATCGTATTAGGGAATCTGAATGTAGGAGATAACTATTCATTTGTTGTTGAAGATGCGAATGGCTGCGGCTTGACTGTTTCGGGTACCATGGATGGTTCAGGAAATGCAACGTTGACTTATCCCCAAACCGATTACTGTATCACTGATCCGAACACTTCACCGAATCTGGTTGGTGTCGGCGGAGGAACATATACCGCTACTCCTGCAGGACTTTCAATCAACGCAGCAACCGGCGTTATAAATATTGCAGGATCAACTGCCGGTCAGTACGACGTAACGTATACTGGTCCGGGAGCAGCCTGTCCACCATCAAGTACATTTACAGTAGAGATCCATCCGCTGCCATTGGTGAATGCCGGAGTTGATCAATTGGTTTGTGAAGGAACGCAGGTAACATTATCCGGTTCTGGTGACCCGGCAAATTATACATGGGACAATGGTGTTACGAACGGTGTGCCTTTTACACCTGCGTCAACACAAACATATACGGTTACTGCAACTACAGCCTTTGGTTGTATCAATACAGATCAGGTTACTGTTACGGTTGAAGCTGCACCGGTTCCTACATTCGCTGCCGATGTAACAGCAGGGTGTTCACCATTAGATGTTACATTCACCAACCTGGGAGCAGGAGTGGATTGTGTGTGGGATTTTGGCAATGGTTTAACTGCAATTGGTTGCGGGCCGGTAAGTACAACATATGTGGGGGTAGGTTGTTACGATGTAACATTGACTACCTCTTTCGGAGCGGGATGTACCGGAACAACGACATTGCCAAACTACATTTGTGTGAGTCCGGATCCAATAGCAAGCTTTAGCCCGGTACCTTCTGTTTTAACAGAACTTGACCCGACTACTCAAATGCTAAACAGTTCTCAAAATGCCAACGCATACGAATGGAATTTCGGAGACGGAACCACATCTGTTGCTACAAATCCTTCACATACGTATCCGGAAGCTCCGGCAAGTTACACCATTCAGCTAATAGCGATTTCGCCGTTCGGTTGCACGGATACAGCTTATGCAACAGTTATTGTGGAAGAAGAATTGATTTTCTACGTACCGAATACCTTTACTCCGGATGATGATGAGTTTAATCAAACTTTCCAACCGGTCTTCAATTCCGGTTTTGATCCGTACGATTTCAATATGTTAATTTTTAACCGCTGGGGAGAAATTATCTTTGAAACCAACAATGCGGAAATCGGATGGGATGGAACCTATCACGGGAAATTGGTTCAGGAAGGAACCTATACCTGGAAAATAGAATTCAAAACTTCTAAAAACGATGCGCGTAAAATAGCTGTAGGACATACCAATGTTCTTCGTTAATCGTCGAAAACACTTCAAAATCAGATCGGTGGCTTTTTCTTAAAGAAGTCACCGATTTTAGTTTGATTGTTAGTTATTTCACTTAATTTCAGTCTTTTAGAATAGTCTATTAAAATAGTATTTTGTAGTTTTACAGAGCTTTTTCACTAAAAGCCTACTGTTATGACTTATTACTACAAACAACTGCTTTCGGCGGTACTTTTCGTGCTGTTCTATCAATTTTCCTTTGGTCAGGGTTGCCCTAACGCAAACTTCTCCCAGAATAATTTTACCGGGTGGTCTGGTTTTACCGGTAATTACAACAATCCGGGTCAAACTCCCGGAATTGTGAACGGAAGACATACCATTATCAACACCCAGGGAGTAGATCCGTATTCGTGCGGTGGGTTAAATATGATTCCTCCCGGAGCCACAAGTTCTTGCAGGCTGGGAAATAACGGAACCGGCGCCCAGGGTGAACAATTACGTTATCAAATGACGGTTGATGCTACGAACGCATTATTTGTTTACAAATATGCTGTTGTGCTCGAAGATCCGGGACATACTCCTGCCGAGCAACCTGAATTCCGTATGCGAATCCTGAATCAAGCTGGCGGGCAAATTGGTGGTTCTTGTGGTATTTACACGGTTTACGGTGGTCAGCCAGGGCAAAATTTTCAGACATGTGGAGGTGTAACATGGCTTCCCTGGACAATTGTAGGTGTTGACCTTACAGCTTATATGGGGCAAACAATTCAGGTAGAGTTTAGTACCAAAGATTGTTCGCAGTCAGGACATTTTGGGTATGCTTATATTTCCGCGGAATGTATGCCGTTGATTCTTGATGTAGCTTATTGTGAAGGCTCTAACTCCGTAACGATTTCCGCACCTCCGGGATTCCAGTCGTATGCGTGGGCACCAGGCGGACAAAACACACAAAGTATTTCAGTCAATAACCCGGTTATCGGTTCAACATATACCTGTACGATGACTACGTTTAGTAACCAGGGGAACTGTACGGTTTCATTGGGTGCACAGGTTTTTCCAACAACGGTTACCGCCGGATTTGATTTTGGTACTGCGTGTGCCAATTCCCCTCTTCAATTTACAGATACTTCGACGATCCTCAACGGAACAATCAGCGGCTGGGACTGGGACTTCGGTGATGGGCAAACTTCCACTTTACAAAGTCCTGCTCATACTTATGCTGCAGCCGGATCTTACAATGTTCAACTGATCATTTCTTCTGATGAAGGATGTACGGATACGATCGAACAAACGGTCAATGTTGACGTACTTCCGGATGTACAGTTTGCACTCACGAATGAATGTATCAATGAAGTCGTTTCATTCGATAATCAAACACCGGATGCACCACCATTGATCTTTACATGGGATTTCGGTGACGGAAGTGCTTTTTCTGCTGTAGAAGATCCTACACATACCTATACAGCTGCCGGGGCGTATACAGTAGAATTAGTAGTAGAAAATAGCAATGGTTGCAAAGACAGCTTGTCACAACCGATTACGATTTATGCGTTACCAATAATTGATGCGGGTCCTGATGTACAAATTTGTCCCGGTACATCTGTTACGTTAAACGGAGCCGGAGGTTCTTCTTATACATGGGATAATTCGGTGACGAATGGTGTTGCTTTTAATCCGGCAGCGGCAGCTACGTATACAGTTACGGGCACTGATGCAAACGGTTGTGTAAATACCGATCAGATGCAACTAACGTTATTCGACCCACCGGTTGTGAATGCCGGTCCTGACGTAGAAGTGTGTACCGGAACTTCCGTTATATTTTCTGGTTCAGGAGCTGCAAATTATACGTGGGATGGTGGTGTGATCGACGCACAATCGTTTGTTCCTGCTGTAGGATCATATACTTTTACAGTTACAGGGACAGATGCCAATGGTTGTGTGGATACCGATGATGCAGACTTGGTTGTGAATTCTAATCCGATTGTCAACGCGGGGCCCGATCAATTGATTTGCCCGGGAGCGATTACTTCCTTGTCAGGTTCAGGTGCGGCGACTTATCAGTGGGATAACAATGTGGTGAATAATCAAACGTTTTCTCCGGCAAACACAACTTTATATACGGTTGTCGGAACTTCCGCTGAGGGTTGTACCGGAACTGACCAGGTGCAAATTGCGATTGAACCTCCAACGAATCCATCATTTAATGCACCTGTAAGAGAAGGTTGCGAGCCATTGGATGTGAGTTTGACGAACACTTCTACCGGTACAGTTGGTGCTTCATGCTATTGGGAATTTGGCGATGGCACGAATGCGGTGAACTGCGGAACAGTTTTTCATCAGTACCCGAATCCGGGTTGTTATGACGTGACGCTTACGGTTACAACCGCATTAGGATGTGTCTGGACAGCTTCGGTTGCCGATTATATCTGTGTGTTTCCGAATCCGGTTGCTGCGTTTACACCGACACCCGGAATTATAGATGAATTGAATCCTACTTCTGTGATGAGCAATTCTTCGATTGGAGCATCAACTTATAGTTGGAATTTTGGTGACGGAAGTTCACAATCAAATGAAGAAGATCCTGAACACACATACCCGACTGATCCGATTTCGAATTATCTTATCCATTTGACGGCGATCACAGATCATGGTTGTATCGATACCGTTACGCATGTAATTGTGATGAATCCGGTATTGATCTATTATGTGCCGAATACGTTTACACCGGATGACGATGAGTTTAATCAAACATTCCAGCCAGTGTTTACCTCTGGTTTTGACCCGTATGATTTTAATATGCTGATCTATAACAGATGGGGCGAGGTCATCTTTGAAACAAATGATGCGGCCATTGGTTGGGACGGAACCTATCACGGAACAATCGTGAAAGAAGGAAGTTATACATGGAAAATTGAATTTAAAACAACCGCTAATGATGAACGCAAGTTTGTTTTAGGACTTGTAAACGTTTTGCGATAAGGAGTTGTTTGGAATCCAAGAAAGACCCTTTTTTATGAACATTAATTTTTAAATCGAAGACAACCTATCAGGTGTTTGGACGTATTAGTTATGTTAAACCCTGAACTAGGATAAAATGATAAAAGCAACCTGTTGTTTAGCAATCTTGCTATTCACAATTACAAGTGTTTCCGCACAGGAAACCATCGATAAACGTTTGGTTAAAAATCGCGGTAAACAAGCCGAAGAGGCTTTTGTACACAACAAAAACAGTTACAATTATTATCTTTTTGAATTGGATAAGGGCCATTGGATGACCACTGTTTCGGCATTGGATAACAATGAGAAAAACCTGCTTCAACCGGCAGAAAACTTCAAAAACGAACAAGGCCAATCACTTACCTACGCCGAAGCAAGCGCTGAAACGTTCAATTACTACGACTACGGAATCCGTATTGCAAAAGAACAGCGTCTTTATATCGCATTGGATGCAGAACATGTACTTGTTTTCCATTCTATTCCTGAACTCTCAAAACTGTTCTCGAACAGCGAATTCAATACCAAGAAATGATGAGAATAGTTTTATCAATAATTGCTTTTTTAGCAGCAGGGTTTACTGGTTTTGCTCAGCAAACCGATATCGTTTTCGGCCCGGCCGTTAGTGGCCAGACATTCAATACTTGCAACGGTTTTATCATCGATTCCGGTGGTCAGGGTGGCTCGGGTTATTCAAACGGTGAAACAAGTATCATTACCATTTGTCCGGGAACTCCGGGAGATATCGTTTCCGTTGTATTCAATTTATTTGCCCTGAGTACGGTCGATGACAACCCGCTTCCGAATGTAACCAACCTCGATTACATGGATGTTTACGATGGTAATTCTGTTGGTGCGCCAACATTGGGAACTTATTCCGGAAATGAATTGCAGGGGGTTGTAATTATCGCTACTGCATTAAATACCAGTGGTTGTTTGACGTTTCGTTTCCGCTCCAATTCTACGGGAACCGGAATGTTCAGTGCCAGCGCCAGTTGCGAAACGCCTTGTGCGACTCCTACTGCAGCCGGAGCAATTGTAGCCGGAATTACACCCGATAGTATCCGTGTTTGCATTGGTGATCCCGTAAGTTTTAACAGTAACGGATCATTTGCAGCGCCCGGATTTAACCTCGTGGATTACAACTGGAATTTCATGGATGGAAGTGAAACTTCAGGTCAGGCAGTTACCCACTCGTTTAGCGAACCGGGACAGTATTTGGTGCAACTTTTCGTTACAGATGACAACGGATGTTCCAATACAAATCTGGTCGATTTGCAGGTGTTTGTGGCAACAACCCCCGATTTTACAGGATTCCCCGCTGATACCACACTTTGTATAGGAGAAAGTATTACGTATACGACCGATCCTGAATCATACGAGGTTTTATGGGATGGTTTCCCGAATTCCAATTCTATTCAGGACGGTTGTTTG
Source organism: Candidatus Fluviicola riflensis (assembly GCA_002243285.1). GTDB lineage: Bacteria > Bacteroidota > Bacteroidia > Flavobacteriales_D > Crocinitomicaceae > Fluviicola > Fluviicola riflensis. Next base: position 1,270,023 of record CP022585.1, read on the forward strand.
CCTGACACATTATTAGGAGTATCACAAGATGTAACAATCCTTCAAACTAACTTTAATCCCGGTGCAACACTATCAGATATCAATGATCTTGAAAGTGTGTGCCTTGAGTTGGAGCATACTTTTATGGGAGATTTGGTCATTATTATAGAATGTCCCAATGGGCAATCAGCCATACTGCACCAGCAAGGTGGTGGCGGAACACAAATCGGAATTCCGGTTCAGGCAGATAATGTAGATTGCAGCGATCCGGCAACGCAAGGTGTACCATTTAATTATTGTTTTTCACCAACTGCGACAGAAACATGGGTAGAATGGGTAGACAATAACGGCTGGGGTGGCACATTACCTGCCGGAACCTACGAACCGGTACAACCGCTGACCAACCTGTTGGGGTGTCCGCTTAATGGCGTTTGGACCTTGACAGTTATTGACAACTGGGCGGCAGATGACGGAACACTGTTCAGCTTTGCTTTAAATGTTGATCCATCATTGATTCCACCTGTAACCACATTTGAGCCTCAAATTGGCTGGGGTGCAGATTCTTCCTACTGGGAAGCAGGTGGAGCTTTTGTAACATCGCTTTCACCAAATGCTGATGTGATTTCGATTACACCGGCAACTGCTGGAACATATACTTACACTTATCACGTGATCGACGATTTTGGTTGCGAACATGATACATCTGTCGTAATTACGGTAACTAATAACCTGATCCCAAATGCAGGACCCGATGTGGTGATTTGTGATGGTGATCCTGTTCAATTAAACGGTTCTATCAACGGATTGGCAGGAAGCTCACCTTGTAATTATAATTTATCACTGGATGATCTGTTTGGCGATGGCTGGGGTGGAAATAATGTCACCGTAACCATTAACGGAGTTCCTACTGTGTACACCATTAACCCGAATGTCTTTAACCAGGTATTCCCGATCTCGATACCAAACGGAGCGACGGTTACCGTAACGTTCTTCGATGATAATACCTTTAATTCATGGGATTGCTCTTACACGTTAACAGATCCTTATGGCAATCAATTGTTGCTGAACGGTGAAAATTTCAATCCGCCAACACTTGATCCTTATAATTTCACTGCCGACTGTTTCAACGGTTATGTGTTTAACTGGACAACGGCTGTCGGTTCGTTTGATGATCCGGATGTGGCTGGTCCGATTGCAACCTTTAACAGCCCGGGTGTTGTGACATTGACCACTTACCCGAACGGACACCCCTTGTGTGCAACAACCGATCAATTGAATGTTTCCATGTCCGCTTCGGCCGATCCTGGGAATGATAATGTACTTTCGATTTGTTCGCAAGGAGCTGCGCAGGATTTATTCCCATTGCTTGGAGCAACAGCTTCACCAAACGGCAGCTGGACAGGTCCGAATGGTGCCGCTGTGACCATGCCTTATGATCCGGTGACAATGAATCCGGGAGCGTATACGTATTCGATCGATTCGAACGGTTGTGTTTCGGAAGCCATTATAACGGTTACGGAAATTGTGACGACTTTAAATGTTGCCGTAACGAATGTATCTTGTTTCGGGGCCAATAACGGTTCTATTTTAGCGACGACTACCAATGGTGATTCATATTCGCTGGACGGCGGCTTAGCGCAGGCTTATGCAGGAAATACATTTACGATTAATAATCTTGCTGCGGGAACTTACGTATTGGATGTAACCGGAAATAACGGTTGTGCTGATCAGGAAACGTTTACTATTACGGAACCCGTTCAGCTTTCCATACCCACTATCTCACCTAATATTACAATCTGCCCGGGTGCAACTACAGCATTGACGGCGACAGGTGCTGGCGGAAGTTCTGCTTATACATTTACCTGGTTTGATGGCAATACAATGCTTGGAACAGGAAGTCCTTTCAATGTGACGCCTGCCAACACGACAAACTATTGTGTTGTGCTCACAGAAGCTTGCGGATCTGTTCCTGATACAGCTTGTATGACGGTTTCCAATCCTGATCCTATTATACCATTGGTAGCGCCTGATGTTACCTCCGGCTGTTTTCCTGTACCCGTTAATTTCACCAATATGAGTGCAGGTGGAACCGTTACTTCCATGATCATTGATTATGGAGATGGAACATCAGAGACTTTACCGGGAATGAATGGTTCGAATCATGTATATGAAAACCCGGGAACATACACGGTAAGTCTCATCGTCACATCGGATATCGGTTGTGTCTATACAGCAACTTTCCCGAATATGATTACCGTTTTCAACCGGCCAATTGCGAATTTCAACATTCAGCCAAACATGATTTCCATGTTTAATCCGTTTACATTCCTTGACAACGGAAGTACAACTGATGTGGTTTCGTGGGACTGGCAAATCGAAGATGGAATACCTTCTACAGCCACAACTGAAAATGTGAGTGCACAATTCCCTGACGGTGTACCGGGTAATTATGAGGTAAACTTATATGTGACCAATGCAGACGGTTGCACAGACTCTGTGATGCATGTGGTTCAGGTTGTGAGTGAGGTAATTATTTACGCACCGAACGCCTTTACACCGGATGATGATGAGTTTAACCAAACATGGTTTGTTCACATTGATGGTATCGACGTGAGCAATTTTGAACTGTTGATTTACAACAGATGGGGAGAAATTGTCTTTGAAAGCCATGATTATCAAACAGGCTGGGATGGAACGTACCACGGTAGAATTGTGCCGCAGGGAACGTATACATGGACGATCTCAACCAAGGATATGAACAATGACGACAAATATACTTTTGACGGACATTTTAGCGTAATAAGATAGATGAAAATCGATTCGTGAAAAAAGCCGGGTTCTTCGTAAGAATTCGGCTTTTTTGTGGAATAATACCTGATAAATGAGACAAAAGGATTCCCACTAATACACGAATTTTTGTTCGGCTAACGCACTCGCCGACAATTGTAACACATATCACATGTAAACAAAGCGCGTCCGTTAGGCGCGCTATAATTCGTGCATTCGTGGGGGAAAAATAACGTCCTGGCTAGCCAGGACGTGGTATCAATTCTATGTAGGGTAAATGAAATCGCTGAATTACAACCTGCGGCGCTGCTTTTCCTGGCGAATAAGGCTTAACTCGCGTCCTGTTTGTCCTTTTACCGAAGTATTTTCATCAGCGCGGCGAAACAAGTAAGGAATCACTTCTTTTACCGGGCCATACGGAACATATTTTGCCACATTGTAACCGGCATGTGCCAGGTTGTAGGAAATATGATCACTCATACCGAGTAATTGAGCAAAATAAATACGTTTATCAGATTTGTCAATTCCTTTCTTTTCCATCAAATCAGCTAAGAAAGCACTTGAATCTTCATTATGGGTCCCGGCGCACAAGGCGATGTGATCGATATGATCAACCAAAAAAGTAAGTGCGTCGTTGTAATCCTTATCACAAGCCACCTTGTTAGGTTGGATCGGATCTGGATATTCTTTTTCGGCTGCACGTTTGCGTTCTTTTTCCATGTACGCACCACGAACCAGTTTCACTCCGTAATGCAGTTTGTTAGTTGTAGCCCAGGCAACAGATTCCTGTAAAAAGGCCAAGCGGTCATGGCGGTACATTTGCACTGTATTATAAACAATAGCTTTCTCTTTATTGTATAGTTCCATCATCTGATGGCAAATACGGTCAATTGTGTCCTGAATCCAGGTTTCTTCAGCATCAATAAACACCGGTACATGACTTTCGTAGGCAGCTTTGCAAATGCGGTTTACACGTTCAACTACCAAATTATAAGTCGCTTTTTCTGTTTCACTGAGGTCCGATTCGGATGCATTTGCTTTTTCAAGGATCGCAAATTCGGCAATTCCTGTGACTTTAAAAACGGCAAACGGAATGCCTTCGTTATTTTTTGCTTTGGTAATGGTGGCAATGATTTCGTTAGTCGTTGCTTCAAAATCTTCCGGCGATTCTTTTCCTTCAACCGAATAATCCAAAATGGTACCGACATGATTTTTCCACATGGAATTGATCGTTGGCGTACATTCTTCAATGGTTTCACCGCCACAAAATTGCTTGAAAATAGTTGCCTTGATCATACCTTGAATCGGTAAACCTATGTTGAGGAAAAAACTCGTTACACCTTTTCCGGCCTTCACCAAACCTGGACTTGCCATGACCGAAAACAGGAAATTGGCACGACGCAAATCGGCATTTGTCTTATGCTTAAAAGCAATCTCTGTATTATTGAACGAAATCATGCGGTAAAATTAACCTGTTTCGTCTATTTTTGTGCTTTGAATGAGTCTAAATTCACTTTTCATAGGATTCATAGGCATCCAATTTAGAAACAACAACTTGTGAAGCAATTAGAAATAGGAACCTGTAAGATCGAAATAGGAAGTATTGTTTCCTCTTCGTTCGAGCATTTATTAACCGACAAATACGCCCATTCACGAAAGATTATATTGGTAGATGAAAATACCCACGATCAGTGTTTGGAATACATGATTACTTCTTTTCCGGTTTTGGAAGAGGCGGAAGTAATGCTATTGCCGGTTGGCGAAGAAAATAAAGTGATGGAAGTGTGTTTCCAGGTTTGGGAAGCCCTTTCGGAATACGGAATGGTACGTTCGGATGTGGTGATCAATCTTGGTGGCGGTGTAGTAACCGATATGGGCGGTTTTATCGCTTCTGTTTTTAAACGCGGGCTTGATTTTATTAATGTGCCAACCACTTTACTTGGAATGGTGGATGCTGCCATCGGCGGGAAAAACGGGATCGATCTGGGGCCGTATAAAAATCAATTGGGTGTGTTTGAGCATCCGGTGGCTATTTATATCGATCCGATTTTTTTACAAACATTGCCCGTCGAAGAATTGGTGTCCGGATATGCCGAAATGATCAAACATACGCTCATTGCCGACAAAGAACAGTGGAAACTGGTGCACCAATTGGATCCGATCAAACTACTTGCAAGTAAGCATTACGAAACATTGATCGTGCGATCTGTAGAAATAAAAACAACAGTTGTCAATGCCGACCCGAAGGAAGCCGGAATGCGTAAAATTCTCAATTTCGGGCATACGATCGGACATGCCATTGAAGGATTTTGTCTGCAAACCGAGCCGATTGCTCACGGACACGCAGTAGCGTTGGGAATGATCGCTGAAAGTTATATTTCGTTTAAACGGGAAAAGATCAGCCAGCGCGAATTATTGGAAATCACCAATTACCTGACGCAAATTTATCCGCATATTCCATTGGATGAATCAGATAAAAATGATGTGCTGGAACTGATGAAACACGACAAGAAAAACGAGCGGAATACCGTAATGTGCGTGTTGCTTGACGGAATCGGAAATTGTATCTACAATCAGCCTATTACCGAAAAAGAAGCGTACGAAGCGTTGTTGTACGTAGATTCGGTGTATACGTTGAATTAAGGAAATTTCCGGATTTAATTATTTGTCATTTACAGTCCCGTAGGGACGTAATATGGTAACAAGAAATCATCAAATTATCATTTTACCCCCTAGGGGTAACACATTTCCGGCATAACACATTTAATATTTCACCCCTACGGGGTGATGGCTTTAAGGAGGATAACGTAGTTACCATATTACGTCCCTACGGGACTATTGTCAGAATCGATGAAATCTGCGGAGAAATAAAGATGTCTGAATGTTAAATTATCAGTGGTTTCGGTCTTATAAATTATTCTTTCCCGTTTTTCTTCAACGAAAGCAGTTTTGACTTGATTTCTTCCAAACGAAGAATAATCTGATCATTCGAAAAATTGGTAGTCATATCAGCTGAATCCTTTGATTTCAGTGCCTTTTTGGCTCCGTCAAGGGTATAGCCTTCCATTTTTACAAGTTGATAAATCTTGTTAAAATGTTCAATGTCTTTCACCGTAAATAAGCGATTTCCCTTCTTGTTTTTTTTAGGTTGGATAATCGTGAATTCCTTTTCCCAAAATCTTATAAGTGAGGCGTTTACATCAAAAATGGCGGCAACCTCTCCAATGGAGTAATACAACTTTGTTAATTGAATGTCTGCTAGTTTGCTCAAAATGAAGGGCTTTGATTCTGTGAAAATAATGATAATTTTGCATTCGTGAAATCAATTACAAAAGCATATCGGTTCTTTTTTCTCCTGGCAATAATTGTTTTACCGGCATTTTCGTTTGCACAGGTAGAAGAAGATTCCTTAGAGGTGGAAGTTTCGGATACCACAACTTTATTCGGTGCCGAATTGTTAATGCCTGTATTTGATTCTGTTCACCCTAAAAACAGCGAACAGGTTGACGAAATCCTGAATTTTGCCAAACGCTTTTTAGGCACACCTTATCATTACGCAGGTTCTACACCATCTGGTTTTGATTGTTCGGGTTTCATCTATTATGTAATGGGGAATTTCGGCGTGGAGCTCACTCGCTCAAGTTACGGACTGGCAGAATTCGGTGAAACAGTGAAACTGGCAGATATCCGTCCGGGCGACCTGATGTTCTTTAAAGGACGAAATGCCAATTCAACCAAAGTAGGACACGTTGCCCTTGTGGTTGAAGTAACTCCCGATGCTATTCGTTTCATTCATGCATCCACCTCGCGTGGGGTTGTGATTGACAACTTCAAATCAAGCAAATATTACATTCCGAGATTTATCAAAGCCAAGCGCCTTGATTACGGTGTAAGTGAATAATCAGAATTTGGATTTCTGCGTTATCATGTGCCAAACCAGGTACACAATGCAAAGAAAAGCCATAACAGCCCCAAATAAAAATACGTTGAGTACCGAACTCAGTCGATTCGTGTAAAGCACGTTGGTGATTACCGATCCCAGGAAAATTCCAGCTTCCAATGCAATAAACATGGTTCCGGCGCCAATCCCACGACGATTTTCCGGAGATAAATCTGCCGTCCAGGCAAAAATGGTGGGTGAACTGATTCCCGTTGCTACACCAAACAATACTGCCGAAAGCGTAAACCAAAGCGTACTGTGCGAAAAACCGATCACAACCATGCTTATGGTCAGCACAATCATTCCGATCAGCAACGTTTCTCTTCTTCCAATTTTATCCGATACTTTTCCGGCAAACAATCGGATCCCGATGGTCGACAAAACGTACCATAAAAAAAACCAGCCTTTGTCAGGAATATGCAGAAAATCTGCTATTTCAGGTGAAAGCACAAAAATGATTCCCGAACAAATAGCTGATAGGAACATGATGATCGCCACCGGCCTCACATGCCGTTCGATGATCTCATCCGATTTGATGAGCAAGTGTTTAACCTGAAAACGCTGAACCGGAACCAGTGTTTCTTCTACTTTAATCAGCAACAACAATGATACAACGCTCAGCAACGAAGCGGCTAAAAACAGCCCGTTCATCCCGAATTGATTGGCAGTTATACTGCTCAATCCTTGTCCGAAACCGATACCTAATGAAATGAATGTTCCCCAAAGCCCCATTCCGGTACCGCGTATCTTTTCAGGTAAAATGTCCGTAATGAGCGCTGTAGCTCCGGTAGGAAAGAAGCCGGCACTGAAACCGTGTAAAAACCGCAGTAAGAGAAAAAACCAAATCGAAAACGAAATAGGGTAGAGTAAACTCACCACAATACACACAATACCGCCTATGACCATTACTTTCTTGCGCCCAATGTGATCGGCTAACTTTCCGGAGAAGGGTCGGGAGATTCCCGCAGAAACGGTAAACAGGGCTATGATGATTCCTTTCAGGTGGGCGCCCTCCAGTTGAGTGATAAACTCATTGAGTTCAGGAATAATTAAGTTGAAACTTGCCGTGAAAAAGAACATTGACAAGCACAATCGCCAGAAATTTACGCTATAGGAAAACAAAGTGCATCAAAAGTACATATTTCAATCCTTCCGTTCGTAGAACTTTACCCGATAAGAGGAAATCAGGAGATTGTATTTTTTCGGGTTCCAGATGTAGGAGTTAAAATTGTCCTTCATTGTCCTGAATTCTGGTGTGAGGAAGCGATACGTTGCAATCAATTTTCCATTTACAGTATCGGTAACCGTTGTCAGTGAAGGCGCACGATAACCGTAAGCTTCATCCTTATAAAGGCTTGTTGCCACAAGGAAAGGGCCATCGGCAAAAACCGAATCCGTTGTTTCATATGTTACTTCCAGCTCAACCCAGGCATGGTCTTTACCGGTGATTTCACCATATGGTATACGCAATTGCGGTTGCGTAAACTCTTCAGCCGTCCATTCGGGTTTAGTTTTTACCAGGTTCAGGGTTTTGGTTAATTTGTAGCGTCCGCGATCTTCCCATGGTTGATTTTCCTCAAATGAACGAAACACCAGCTTTAGATATTCGCCGTTTCTGGGTGGTTCCGTTTTCAGGAAAATGGCCCAATAATAATCTTTGGAAGTCCGGTAGGGATCGTAGATTCCAGCCATTAATTGCCACCATTGGAACAAATTCATGCTGATGCACACTACCACAAAACCTGCAACACCGGCCTTTATCCATGGTTTCGATAAACGCGTCAAAACGGTAGCGATGGCAATAGCGAGAATTGGATAAGCTGTAATCACCGGCCTGCAGGAATATGCGCCACCATACCACCATTCCGTCCAGCTGCAAATGATGTAAAAGCTGATCAGAAAGTAAATCCCGAAACTCCAGCCAAGCGTTTTGTTTTTTCGGAAAAGAAGTATTAGTCCAATCAGCCCGATGATCATCACAGGCGTGTAAATCAGCCAGCCTTTGCGGAAACTGAACACTACGTCTATGATATGTGGACTGAAAATATCCAATCCAACTCCCGGATTTTTGTACGAATCATAAATGAAATGCCCGGTTTTGAGATACCAGTAACTATACTGAGGTGAAGCAACCACCAAACAAATCAGGAAAGCATAAATCAGATGTTTTCGTTTTGACCACAACAAACCTACTTTCTCTTTCAGTGTCGCGAATGAAGAAACCGCCCAGAATAACGGAATCAAGACCGCGATTACTTCGCTTGGTTTTACAAGTGCCATCAGGGTAATGGCTACACCGATTTGCCACAGGTGTTTGAAACGGTATTCTTCGTGCCAGCGAATAGTTGACCAGATAAGCCAGCACATGAGCATGAATAAAATATTGACCGTTTCGAGGTTCTTGTAACTGAGATGATGACTGTAATTCGTTGCCAGCACTAGGATCAGAATCGTTATGGCGGTGACTCCCTGACTGAAATAATGATTGAGAATTTTTCGCAATAATAGCAAGCCGATTAGTGTGTAAATAATTCCGCCTATGACCAGCATGTATTGGTAGGGCGGACTGAAACCATCCATCGGAACGCCCGTCATTCCGGCAATTCCGTGCCCCAAAAGAAAAAACGGCAGGTAAAAAAGCGACATTCCGAACAGGAAAAAATACATTGGTTCGCCTTCATCATTGTTCGTCACCTGGTATAAAGTGCCCGAAAGTTGTTTTTCATTATTGATCTTTTCGATCCAGGCGCGGTCATTCATCATCGGATCATCGTAGATAAACGTAGCTGGAAGCGGAAGGTAATAGCCCAGTACATCCCACGATGTTTCGTTCATATTGATGTTATTCAGGCGAATGGAAGCCATAAATGTTATGGCAATAATCACTGCGTAAGCTGAGAGCGACAATCCGAACGTGCGAGTTTTCAAGAGCTTTTTTTTACAAATAAACGTTTTATCTAATGAAACAAGTGCATTTGAATCTCAAAATTTAACCACAATAGAGCACATAGGAAACATAATTTATTCATACGACACATTCTATGTTCTCTATGTGTCCTACCATGTCCGCCTTTGGAGGATATTGTTAGCTGTAAATCATATGCTGTTTGGTAGAATTCCGTAATTTCAACCCATGACAAAAGAAGCAACATTAGGCGCAGGATGTTTCTGGTGCATCGAAGCGTGTTATAAAGAATTAAACGGCGTTATACGTGTGGAACCGGGCTATTCCGGTGGAAAAACGGATAACCCGACTTACAAGGAAATCTGCACGGGGAATACCGGCCATGCAGAAGTGGCGCGTGTGGTTTATGATGATGCGCTTGTTTCGTTTGACGAATTGCTCGAGGTGTTTTGGTTTGTTCACGACCCAACTCAGCTCAATCGCCAGGGAAATGACATTGGAACCCAATACCGTTCGGTGATTTTTTTCCACGATGAAGAACAACGCGCCATTGCCGAAGGTTATAAGCAGCGTTTAACCGAAGAGGGAGTTTGGAGTAAGCCAATTGTAACCGAAATTTCACCGCTCACGAATTATTATCCGGCCGAAGATTATCACCGTGATTATTATGAGCTCAATCCCGGGAATGCGTATTGCCAGGCAGTTGTTCGCCCGAAAGTGGAGAAGTTTAAGCAGGTTTTCGGAGCGCGGTTGAAGTAGGAGAAAAAGCCGAGATAATACGTAAAAGGTAAATCTATACGATTATTAAAAAGGAGAGTCTTTCTCCTATTCAAAATTCATTTCTTTTCGTAATGAGTTAGTGAAATCTGCATAGTTGTCTAAAAAATCATTAGGTGTGTCATTCTCATCTAAATTCTCAACGTTTTGTTCAACTATTGAATGTTCAATATTTATAGCCCATTGCCTTAGTCTCTCAGATGAGTTAGTCAATTTCTTAAATTCTTCATTATTAAAATCATACTCAAAAAGGTGTCCATAGGACATACTAAAGTGAGATATGCATTGATGTAATTCATGTATGGCAAATAAATTATGTCGTATACTACGTATTGCTTCTGCTTGATCTTTTGACAAAAAAGTTCCTGACTTTTTTATGGAATTGAAATAGAATACTTCGATTTCTAGCTTTCTATCAATTAGATTGAAATTTATCATATGTGTCGCCAAAACTTGGTATGCATCCATCCGTCTAAGAATTAACTGTTGTTTTCTTGCTTCTTGATTCGAGTTCTTAGCTACAATGTAGGTGATCCAAGCTAGTACAAAGAGGCTTATTATTGCTACTATAGTATTGATTGTACCATTAATATAATCTCCAAAAACTCCCCAATCGGATACCTTATCTGAAAGCGTAGTATTCCCAAAATGGTACCAGTAAATAACAACTGGTGTTAGAATTAGTACTAAAGACATAATTCCAAGTACAATAAAGAATTTTTTCATTAAAGAATTATTGAATGTTTTCAGGATGACGTTCTAGCAATCGATTCACCACAGATTGTCTGAAAGACTCGTCTTCATTAGGTGCGATTGCTATAAATAATTCACAGTGATAGATGCTCAATGCCTTTTCTAAACGAGGTGGAAATTTCATCTCTGGAAAGTTTTCGGTTTGACCAATATATAGAATGTCAAATTGATTGTTTTCTTTTGGACGCATGTAAGCAAATAATCCTGCAATTGGATTTAGATGGTGGATGAAGTTGTCTTTCATCCGGAAAAAAGTCACTGGTACTTCTTGTAAGTCACGTACCCGCATAATACCCCCTTCTATAATTCCACCAACAGCCTTTTGAAATTCGTTAATGTTGTTTTGAAATGATAAATAATATTCTGATTTAAGCATATTGAAAATTGGTTTGATTTTCTTTTACGATCTTTTCAATCAGTAAGTTACAACCTTGTTAATAAACTGAATCAAAATGTTAATAAGTAATAAAGTAGAAGAGTCCCGTAGGGACGTAATCTGTTAGTTAAACGTTTTGTTAGATATTTCGCCCCGTAGGGTCGAGACAACATAATTATAGTTTTGTCCCGTCCCTATGGGACGGATGTTAGATTGTTGATTGCATTTTACCAGATTACGTCCCTACGGGACGATCCAAAAAGTGAGAGCAATTTATTTCAAATAAAAAGCCCCGGCATAAGTCGGGGCTTTTTCTATAATCAATGATGATTTATCTTATAATTCAGCTTCAATCGCTACAGCTTGCGTGTACTGAGCATCTGTCAAAACGCCTTTATACATTTGCAAACGGGCAGCGTCGTTTGATAACAAAATCTCTTGTTTTTGATCTGCCGTAATATTGGTAGCTGTGCGGATTCCCTCGTTTTTTTGTGCGATTCCCATGTTAATATCCGAAATCTTAGTAGCCTGATCGCCATCCAAGGCCAATTCTGTAACCATTCTGGTGGTCAGATTATACGCTCTTTCTTCAGGAGTTCCCTGTCCAAAAGCAATGCTTCCCATTACTAAAGCGATTGCCAATACTGCTATTTTCATCATGGTGTTCTTTTTTTTAGTTCACTGTTTTGGCAACAAGTATGCCAACCAATTTAATCTTAAGACAGCTAATTTAGCGAATAGTTGCGTCATTTCTTTATGTATTTTTACGTATAATGGTAAAAAGTAGCATTTTCGCTCTGTTTGGGGTAGTTATTTTACTCGTTTCAGGATGTACAATTTTTACTTCCAGGCTCGCTACTGGCCGGAAAGGCGTGAATTTCGACCGAAAAGGAATGACTGATTTCCCCATGGAAGTACTTACAGATACTAACCTGACTTCATTATCATTGTTTGGTAACAAATTAAGCTCACTTCCCGATGAAATTTCACAATTAAAGAACCTTGAAGTATTGTATCTGGGTAAAAATGAGTTTAAGGAATTTCCCGAGCAACTCTGTCAACTAAAATCGCTGCGTATTTTAAGCCTGGCCTACAATAACCTGGATAGTTTGCCTGATTGTTTGTGTCATCTCGAAAACCTGGAATGGCTGTACTTCAACAACAATCAACTGGTTCATTTGCCCGATTCGATTGGAAAATTGAAAAAACTGGAGCAATTGAATCTCAAGCGAAACGTGTTACGGGTTCTGCCAAAACAATTGTTTGACGCAAAAAGTTTGCAGGTACTCGATTTGGGATACAATGAATTAAAAGAATTGGATACGTCGCTGAACAAACTGCATGCTTTGCGCGAATTGCGGATTTACCGCTCCGGGTTTCTGATCCAGGTGCCGGAATCTATTTGCCAGCTCCGATTTTTAGAACGTTTGGTAATTGATCCTTCCGTTGTGTTGCCAACCTGCATTTATGCACGAAAAACCAATCGTTTGGTGATTCAGTCAACCGATTTATGACGACTCCAGTGGAAGAATAACAAAAAGTCGTAAGCAGCATGTGCAGCTATGCAAAACCAGATTCCTTGTTCGTAGACCGCAAAACTGAGCGCGATGATGAACCCCAAAACCAGTAAACCGTATTTTGTTACCGACCAGTCTCTCGGGTGAATGTAGTCATGAATTGCGACAAACAAAACGGCATTCAGAACCGGTGGAATCCATTCCTGCAACGCAATACGGAACAGGAATTCTTCACCGATGCCAGCACACAACGATAAAAAGAGGCAGTCCAACACCGAAAGGCGAAACGATTTGATCAATAAAATCTGGTGACGAAAACTGATTTTGGCACTTTCAGTACTTGTAGCCACTAACATCAGCGCGCCGAACAACAATCCGAATTCGATTCCGATGAGTGGCCATGCTGAATTCAGCTCATCGAAGCGAAAGAATTCAAGCAACGGAGGCATGCCTTGCAGTAACCAGGCCAGGGGAACCATCAATAAGGTAATGAGTCCCATGAGATAAACACGTATCTTGCTCAAATTCTGATTAATTTTGACAAAAATAGCAAAGCGTGAAGGAATTTATCATTGAATGGATCCGGAATTTCTACGTTCACCGGAATTCTCTGGGAGAATGGTACTTTGATGAGGCCACTTTCAAAGAACAGGCGCCGTTTTGGGCGTTGGGACTTTTCGTCGGTACGATTCTTATTTCGCTGATTATGTGGTGGTTTGCACGTCAGGTTCTGCTGCGTGGCTTAGGCATGATTGCCGACCGTTCTTCCACTACCTGGGATGATCACCTGATCAACAATAAAGTTTTTCGTGCGATTGCCTTTTTGCTGCCGCTGACCTTCATGGAACACTTTTTTTCCATTGTTTTTTACCAATATCCGACATGGAATGTGGCTGCTAACCGTGTATTGGATGTCTTGATTATTCTGGCGGTTCTTGTTTCGGTGAACCGCACACTGAATGCCCTGCGGGATATCTTACAGGAAAAAGAAGTGTACCGTGATAAACCCATTCAATCGTACTTTCAGATCACCAAAATCATCATTACCGGTATTTTCGTCATCCTGATCCTGGCGCGCGTAACGAATCAGTCACCATTGTTTTTCCTCACTTCGTTGGGAGCAATGACCGCCATCCTGGTATTGGTGTTCAAAGACACGATCCTGGGATTTGTGGGAAGCCTTCAATTGGCGGCGAATGACATGATCCGAATCGGCGATTGGGTAACGATGGATAAATACGGTGCAGACGGAACGGTACAGGAAATTAACCTTGCTACGGTGAAAGTGCAGAATTTCGATAAAACGATCACCACCATTCCGACCTACGCGTTTATCAGTGACTCATTTATCAACTGGCGTGGAATGCAGGAATCGGCCGGAAGACGGATCAAACGTTCCATGTTCATTCAGATCGATACCATTCATTTTGCTTCGGATGAATTGCTAAAAAAACTGAGTTCGATTAAAGTGCTCGAAGAATATATCAAAACGACGCAAAACCAAATTGAGGCTTATAATAAAAAACACGGTTTCAATGAAGATGAGTCCATCAATGCAAGACGGCAAACCAATATCGGCCTGTTTAGAATGTATGTGGAAAAGTACCTGGCAAACCATCCCGAAGTGAACCAGGATATGCCGTTAATCTCCCGTCAGTTGGCACCAACTCCCAATGGTGTGCCTCTGGAAGTGTATTGTTTTACCAAAGACAAGGAATGGAATGGATACGAACGCGTCATGGGCGATATTTTTGACCATTTGTTTGCCACCGTCGAAGCTTTTGAGCTGGAATTATTCGAAAACCCGAGTGGAAGGGATGTGAGGCAGCTGGTAGGAAGATTGGCTGATTAGCTTCATCAGCATTATCTGTGAAAATCTGTGCCATCTGTGGCAAATAAATTATTTTCAGTGGAAAGCCATTTTCCTGATAATAGCTTCGTGCTCAGGAAACTGTTCTAGTAATGTCTCCGTATCAAACAACTCGAAATCACGGAAATCAAATCCGGGAGCCACAGCGCATGAAACCAGGCCGTAACCGTCATCTCCAAGTACCGACGAACCGAAAATAGTTCCGCCTTTCACCAAATAAAACGGTAATTGCCCTTTTGAAACATCATTTCCCAAGACAAATTCGTGGTGACCGTTTTCATCCAGCGTATGCACCACAATCGGATTTCCTGCATGGAAATACCAGCATTCATCAGCTGTGATCCGGTGGAAACGAGAAGTATCCGTATCGGTGAGCAAAAAGAAGATCGAAGTCATCAGTGAACGATCCTGTGGTTCCAATTGCTGTTCCGACCGATACGTTTCACGGTAAAAACCACCTTCTGGATGCGGTAGCAAACCAAGGCTTTCAATCAACAACTGTGCTTCGGGATGTCTCATTGTTCTACCGGACCGGGTTTGAACTGTTCGCCTTTCTGTTTAAAGGTCGGCAGGTAATAACGTGCTTCGATTGAAAAATAGGAACCGTTTACCCGTCCGATTGAAATAATATCGTTACTTGAACCGCTCTTTTTTACAAAACCTACACCGAGGAAAATGGGACGAAACGGAATTTTAGCCGATCCGCCAAAATAAAAGGTACCTGCTTTTTTAGTGCGGAACTCAAAACCGATTCCTGCGCCTGAAGCAAAATGCGTCCGTTCTACGCGACGTCCTTCCATTTGCAGGAGGTATTTTCCGCCGGGAAGGATCGAATCACGCACATCGCTCGGATAATGCACAATCGAAAAGCCCAGCGCGGCATTCATGTACCAGCGTTCCGAAAGTTGAACGTAAAACAGGGCGTTCACCGGAATATCGTAATTCACGAAACTCAACCGTTTGTTTCCGTAAACGTTTGAATCCGGATAAGACATATCAACCTCAAAATTGCGGCGCACCTGGTACAATCCGGTTTCGATGCTGATGAGTTTTGTAATACCTATTCGAACGGAAGCCCCAAAGGTAAATCCCGTTTTTTGTGTAAACGATGTTGTGCTTAACAGGGCTGTGTCCTGGAAAGAAGTGCTCTTGGAACCGATAAAATTACTCCCAAAAATTGGAGCGGCCGTTAATCCGAAATACGACGGAAAACGGTCTTTTTTCTTTTTCGGTTGCTGTGAAAAAGCGGTTTGCGAAACCAGCGTCACCAAAAGTGAAAGCATCAGCCAACGTTGCATCATACTACCAAAATGTTTTTGGGAAATGTGTTTGATACTATAGAACGGAGTTTGTTGCATAATCGTTGAATCAACGGGTATATTATCGGATTATTGTTTCCAGGTAGTGAAGTATTCAATGGGTTTACGCTGACCTTTTGGCCATTCAATTGCCGGATAACCAACATAAAACAATCCGACGCATTTGTCATTTTCAGTTAAATCAAGCAAATGATTCATGGCAGATGTGTGAATAACCGCCGGTGTCGACCAAAATCCACCCAAACCGTAAGCTGTACATGTTAAATGCATGTTTTGAACGGCGCAGGCAACTGCCAATAGTTCGTCCTGTTCAGAAATGCGTAGCGTTTCATCGCGTTTCATGGAAACAGCAATCACCGCCGAAGCCAGTTTTGGCCTGTTGATGAGTTTCGCCAGCTTGGCATCATTTTGTTTTTCAGACGGCACGGTGTCGAGGTAAATACGCCCCAGCTGTTCACTCAGATCAAGCAACGAAGTTTCGGTGAAAACGGTAAATCTCCAGGGCTGCGTCATACCATGGGTAGGTGCCCAGATAGCATTGTTCAGCAACAGTTCCAGTTGTTCCCGGTGCACTTTTCGGGTGCTGAATTGTTCCGGAAAAATGGTGCGTCTGTCGCGGATTACCGCTGTTATTTCACTTAGATTGTACTGCATTTTACGCTATTTCAGCACAAAAATACCGCATTTTTCGGAAGAACGTCAACGTCCGTCGCCGGTTCCTTCGTCAATCGCCTTTTTAATATAGAAAAACAACTTGTCGATGGTTTCGTACTGGCCGTTGGGAGTCGGTCCTAATGCAGGAGCAGCTACTACATAACCAATCGGATCAATCACCACATAATGCGGAATGTTGATTACCTGATAAGTTTTGAGAATCGAATTTTCAGGCGCAACGATAACGCTTTCCCACGGGAGCCCCTTCCGGAAAGCATCCATCGTTTGCGGATCTGTTCTTCCGTCTTCTTTGATCACCATCAAAAACTGCACTTCTTTTTGGTAGCGCTGATAGATTGGCACCAACAATTCCATTTGTTTCTGACATTCCACATTGGTCGGCGACACAAAGAATACATACAAGTGTTTCCCGCTGTACTTTTTCAGATCGTAGACGTTTCCGGAACCTGTTACGGTAAAATCGGGCGCTTTGGAACCGGGAGTGAGTTCCATCAAACGCATAATGATGTTTGCAGCGATCACACGATTCTCTTTGAACAATCCGTGATTGGAAACACTATCCAATACCGTAAGAATGTTGGTTTGCGGAAAATCTTTTTCGTAAAATGCTTCCGACAGTGTTTTAATCATCACCAATTCGCGTAAACGAATGTTGTTTTTGAGCGTGTATTCAGCCGCGAGAGATTGCATGATCAGTGAAGGGCTCGATTTCAACAGCGACAAATAGAATTTGTTATTAATTGCAGGATCAATACTGGTTAGCAGCTTTTCGTAATACAATTTCACATATTCCATATACGTATCATTCTGATAATACACAGGCGTTGTGCGCAGGTAGAAATCGTATTTTTCATATTTATTGCGGTTCCCTAAAAAAGTCATATTATCGATCCGGCCCATCGTAAACTTGATATGTGTACGGAAAAACAAGTCGGTGGTATCGGCTTTATAGTAAGCTTCCACATCGGTCTTGAACTTATCAATTCGTTGACAGAAATAAGACGATTCCGCATTGTTTTTGGTGTAATAGGTCGCCAAAACTTCATCCGTCCAACGGTTAAAAGTGAGAATCTTGTAATTGATATCCGTTGAATCGAGTCCATACAGCGTCATTTCGATTTTATTTCCCAGCGGCCGGTAGGGATCGTACGGATTGCGATCAGGCATATACAAATCGTAGCTTCCGCCTGGCTGCGCATAAATAAAACCACTGTTGTTATTGGATGAAAGTACCAGCTTACGGGTTTCATTCAGGTAGAAACTGCAGGTAAACGTGCTGTCTTCCTGAACTGTCGTCGAGGCGATGCGTTCCTGTTTCATGGAAAGGTAATCCACTACCTGGTAAATATCGATTTGCTGGCCCACGTAAGTCGGAGCGAAACCGGTTATTTTCGTTATTTCATCAGCCAGTGCCGACAGTGAAAAACCGAGGCATCCGAATAAAATCACTAATTGCTTCATACCTTATTTAACGAGTTGCTGTGCATTTGTTACAAACGCATCAATTTTCCCGCCATTTTTGTAAATCTCGCGAACAATGGTCGCGTTGATAGCCAATAATGAAGGATCGGGTAAGATAAAAACGGTTTCAATGTTGCTCATCGTACGATTCATCAGCGCAATAGGCTGTTCGTAATTGAAATCTTTCACATCACGCAAACCGCGCAATAAATGGGTACAATCCTGTTCTTTACAGAAATCAGTTGTGAGTCCGTTGAACGTCATGATTTCCACGCGCGTTTCATTTGAAAACAACGAACGAATGTGCGCCAACCTGCTTTCGAGCGAAAAAAACGGTTCTTTGGAATTGTTGTGTCCAACAGCGATCACGATGGTGTCAAAGAGCGTCAATCCTCTTTTCACAACATCTTCATGTCCTTTGGTAAAAGGGTCGAATGAACCGGGAAAACAAGCTTTTTTCATACTGATTCCAACTTGAAAAAACTAAAATACACATTTCCGAATTGGCGTACATCTAAAAAATGGGGCAAAGCCGAAAGATCTGTTTGTCTTCCGTGTTCGATAATCATCCAGCCATTCGGGTTCAGAATATTCCGGTCAAACACCGATTGTGCCAGCTGTGCGTGAAATTTTACATCGTACGGCGGGTCAGAAAAAATAAGATCGTAGGTACAAGGCGTTTTTTCTACAAATTGCAGCACATCATTCTTGGCGATCTGCCATTCGTCAACGATACCGAGTTCCTGCTTTAATTTGTACATATAACGGATGCACACCGGATGTTTGTCAACCGAAGTCACACAACCGGCTTCCCGCGACAAAAATTCGATGGAAATATTGCCTGTTCCTCCACAAAGGTCCAGAATGTCCAGATCAACCAAATCAATGCGATGTTCCAGCACATTAAACAAGCCTTCTTTGGCATAATCGGTTGTGGGACGAGAAGGAAAACTTTTCGGCGGAGAAAACCGACGGGCTTTATACAATCCACGAATTATACGCACAATGATTGAAATTTTAAGTGATCATTCATAGAAATTGTAATGGAAATTGCCTCAAATTGGGCAATCTTTTTGGCAAGTTTCGACACTTCTTCAGCAACCTGGTGAAGCGCTTCTGTGCTTGTTTGCAGAAACAATTCTCCCTTTGAAGAAATGTTTAGCTGCTGGTATGTATAAAGTAAGTGGTAAAGCACATCTTCCGCCGACTGATAAACCTGGTAAGTGGCATGAACGATCTGACCGTCTTTTCGTACCACAAGACAAAAATGATCTTCCTGTAAAATCAACTGCGAGCGTTGCGGAATAGTGGAACCGGTGTTTAAAAAACGTAGGATATGTGACAGTTCATGTTGAATCACAATGCGGGGCAATTTGATAATCAGCGCAGACTTGATCCACATTGGCATCCGGTAAACATTCACCATATTCCATTCAGGCAGGCGATTGTAATCGATTTCGTCTTTTGAAACAGCCTGGTGAGAAGTAAGGTTGATGATGTTTTCCGGTGTTGATTCACCAAACAATGACATCGGAACCAATGTAGATTGCGCTTGCGAGTAGGAGCAGGAAAAATTCTCAAACCGGTCCGTGTTTCCGCAATCGGCAATCAGTTCCTGCAAGGTTTGTTTGTAGCCGCTGTCTGATTTATTGGTGCAGATTTTCGTTGCCAACAGTGTCGAAGTTTGGTCTTTTACCTCAAAAGCCGACATTCGGTGCGGATTGATCTCTATTGCAAGTTGATTTTTATCCATGGAAATTGCTTGACGGGGCAAAGGTATGAAAAGGGTTGTGATTTCCACTGTTGTGATCGGTTTCCGAGTGTTTATGGGATAATAAAGGTTTCTAACGGATAAAAATTCTTATCCTGAACTCACGTTACTTAGAAAACAGATGAAACTCGAACGGCATAAAATGAATAAAGCATCAATCCGCCTGAGGCGGACTGATGCCTTACTCTTGCTTATGATTATTCACACTTAATTCAGTCTAATATTTCGAATGGTTTCGGTCATTCGGAGCCAATTCATCATTGATCGGTTCTATTTCCGGGGATTGAGATTCTAATGTATTAATCAATGACAATTCACTGATTGCATCCGGATTGAAAATAATTGGTGTACTGCTGTTTTCATAGGAAATCACGATTTCGATCTTTGTTCCGGGCAGTAAACCGAGTCGGGTAAAATCAATTTCCGCTTCCGATAAGTCAAATTTTAACGGAACAATCTTCCCGTTTACGACAATTTTAATGGTTGAAAATCCGATACCATCTTCGTTGATAGGATTACTGATGCGGAGATTTTGACCCTGATATACTCCAGAAATGATAATGTTTCCGAATGCTTTGGACGTGAAAAGTAACAGGAATACGAAAGAGATGGTAAGAAGGAGTGTTTGCTGTTTGCTCATTATTTTATTGGCTTTTTATTCAGTACGCAGATTGGACAGGAAATGTTGCCTGAGTTTTAAAGATTTGTTACTTTATTGCCTGAACCGTACTGTTTGTTGATTAAGCATAACCTTCAGGCGAAGAGTTAAGGCAATTCGTCATTCAAATCGTATCTTTGAACCATGACCGTGGAAGAAGTAAAGCAACAGTGTTTGACCGATTGTTTGGCGTTTTTTCCGCACACTCCAAATTCAGAGCAAAATGAGTTGATCCATGAACTCGTTAGCTTTACATTTTCCGAAGAAAATCCGGGTTGTTTTATTCTGAAAGGCTATGCCGGAACGGGAAAAACGTCCATCTTGGGAGCATACATCAAAGCGCTCAAGAAAAACAAACGGCGAACAGTACTCATGGCGCCAACCGGAAGAGCGGCGAAAGTATTGGCGCTCCGATCAGGTGAATTGGCAACTACGATCCACAAACGCATTTATTTCACCAACGCCGGAGTCGATGGATCTACCCGCGTTGATTTAGCGCCTAATAAAGCGAAAAACGTCATTTTCATTGTAGATGAAGCTTCCATGATCGGTGATTTCTCGTTACAAGCCGATGGTTCTGTTTCCAGGAATCTATTGGAAGATGTGATTCAATACGTCTTTTCGGGCGAAAATTGCAAGCTGATCTTTTTGGGAGATGAAGGTCAGCTTCCGCCGGTTGGAACAACAGAAAGTCCGGCGTTGAGCAGCGAGTATTTGTCGAATTACTTTTCAGCGGTGCACTTCTCCATTTTCGGATTAACACACGTTGTTCGACAGGAACAGGAATCGGGGATTCTGGAAAATGCCACCCGGATTCGTACCGCACAGCGTGAACAGACGCTTCCACAACTCGATTTGAAACAGTACAAAGATGTACGCCCTGTTCCGGGCGATGAATTGGTGCAGCTGATCGAAGAAGCCTATGACCGTTACGGTTCGGAAGAAGTGATGATCGTAACGCGGTCGAATAAACGCGCCAATCTTTACAACCAGCATGTGCGGAACCGCATTTTGTACATGGAAGAAGAACTTTCCGGTGGTGATTTGATGATGGCGGTCAAGAATAACTATTTCTGGCTCGATCCGTTGAGTCCCGCAGGATTCATCGCAAATGGCGAACTCTTGCGCGTGCATCGGGTGAAACGTGTGGAAACGCTTTACAATGTAAGATTTGCTCACCTGGAAGTTTCACTGATCGATTACCCGGAAATGGACCGTTTTGAAACCATCGCTTTTATGGAAACGCTTTCGGTGGAAACGCCCAACCTGAGTCGCGCTTTTCTGAAAGACCTGTTTTTTGAAATCGAAAAAGATTTTCAACACGAGCACAATAAACAAAAGCGGTATCAGCAAATCATGAAATCGCCTTATTTCAATGCGCTGCAACTCAAATTTGCCTACGCAGTAACCTGTCATAAATCACAGGGAGGGCAGTGGAGCGCTGTTTTCGTAGACCATGGTTATATCGAGGAACCACAATTAGACGAATCGTTTTTACGTTGGCTTTACACAGCCGTCACCCGCGCTACCGAACAACTCTATTTCGTAAATCTGCATGAACTGTTAGTAGAGGAAACCATGAATGGCTAATGAAAATTAACCACATAGGCCACATAGAACTGAATAACTTAGAAACATACAAAACTATGTTTCCTATTGTGTTCTATGTGGTTAAAAACAAGATTATGTGTTACTGTCCCAGCAACTCCTGCCATTTCCACGAAGTCGCCCCGACGCTTACTCTTAATCCATCCAACGATTTATTCAGGCGATCAATAACAATCTTCGCTTCTTCGCGCGTCAAATACGTTCCTGCAAGGAGATTTAACTCGCTTTTCATTTTTTGAATGATCGTCGCTGTTCGCAAAGCACTCAGGTAATCGTTTCCGGTCAGTTTATAACGATTCATGCCGTCTGCAATGGAAGAATTTGTCGCTTTCAGGTTGGTTTTCACCGGATCGGTAAACGTATTGATTTCAATGAAAATCCCACGATTCAGCGTCACATTCACCTGCGAAACTCGCAAACGCGCCCATTCGGGATTCATACGGTTGATTTGTTGTTCTTCGGCAGTTGCTCCGGGATAAGCGCTCATTTCACCGCGATTTGCCGCACGAACGGTTTGCAAACCATTCCATGAACCAATTCCCTGACCGCGGGAAACAGCTGTAATCGGTGTTTTTTTGTCCAGCAAACTTTCAAATAACTGACGTACGGCCACGCTATCATTTTTCGAAAACAACGGTTGATTCAGCGTCCAGCTGTTCGAAGCAAAAGCATCGAGTAAATCCAATTGTAAACGGGCATCAAATCCCGGTTCGGCATCAATGAGGTTTATGTGCAGCATCACTTCGTCCGCTTCGTCGGAAAGTGAACCGTAGGGAATGGCCAGTAAACGCACTTCAAAAGGAGTTTTGAGCGTATCTGCACGGAACGTAAACTCCTGTGTGTAACTATCGAACGTGGTGGAATCCTGGAAGGTGTACAATCCGTCTTCTTCGGTGTAAGTTGCCCAGTGGAACCCCATCATTTCCTTGTATTGGTCTAGTCTGCGCTGATAAATTGCCATCAGATCAACCGCCTCTTGTTTTTCGCGTTCGAGGTCTTTTATCTTTTTGGCGTAAAACTCAAACTCGTTGTATAAATCCACAATTTCAGATTGCCCTTTTCCGCGTTTCGGTTTGTCCGAATCGGTTTTCGGCTGGTGTTTCTGATCGGTTACCGTTCCGTTTTTGATTGCTTTTTTGCGAGCTTTTCTTACGTCTCTCGGAGCTTTCGAACTGGTTGTAATCGGCGAACGTGTCATATCGGAATATTCCTTTTCGTTCTTCTCTATTTTCAATTCCGTTTCGTCTTTTTTCTTTTTAGCGGTTTCAATCTGGTAATCAAATCCTTTTTTACCGTAAATCTTCTCTTTCAGATCACCGATTTTATTGAATTCCAAATCATTGATGACCGTTTGGAATGTTTTTCCGTTCGTAAAGGCCGAATCAGGTGTGAGGAAACGGGTTTCATCCGAACCGAATAAATGGTAGGAAAGTCCGTTGCGTTCTACCACCACAGTTGTTTGTTTATCACTGTTGTAGCCCCAAACGTCGAAATGCAATTGGGTCAGTTTTCCTTCGCCGGCCGTTGTGAAATCGGTGGTTGAAAAGCGCAGAGTTTCCAAGGCTGTTTTTTTGCGTTTTTCCGGAACGATTAGTTTTACCTGGTACGGAAACAACCCGACTGCTTTAGGTAAACCTTTGTTCCAGCGACCGTTTTCGTCCTTCTCGCGTTCGTTGAGCAGCCCTGAAGTTTCCGAACCGTCACCTGCTGCCACCAATACATTGTGAAACTGATCAGCCACACCGCCAAGTGCCTGGAAAATCTCAAAACTACGTTCTTCCACATAATCATTGACAGCTGTGTTGAGCGCCTCAATAGTCATCAGTTGATCGTCGGTCGACAAAAAATTAAACGACGCGAGCATGGCCGATTTATCTTCAAAACTCAAGCTCGGATTCAGAACATTGAGCAATTTTTTATTGATCTTTTCCTCGCCCGGATCGCTTCCCTTAAATGCTGCCGGAGGTAATTTTGGCGTCAGAATAGCTTCAAATCGTGCATATTCGTTGGCAAAACGCTCCAGTTCCTTATCAGATTGGCGCGAAGCCAGCAATACTTTGTTCAATTCCCAAAGTGCCATTTTATTGGCTGCTTCGGCAATGATTCCTTTCGGTGATTTTCCAATTTCCGACGTGCGGATAAACAATTGTTCCGGATTGTTGATGATGATCGTTTCAATGGAATCGAAATTGATTTCTTTGTTCATAAAACGCACCATCGGGCCTTTGTACTCAAAATAACGGCCGATATTCTGGTCCAGAATCGGGCTTTTCTTCACGATATGGTACAAATAAGCGCGTTCCTCGGGGTTTAACTCAATAGTACCCTGGGCCGAAAGCCGGACGGAAAAGCAACAAAGTAAAAGAATCAGGTAACAGTATTTCATGCAGTTGTTTTATGCCATCCAAATATCAGTAAAAATGCAGAATAGATGTTTGGTTACAGAAAGGTTTTGTTAACAATCAAAGGGTGGTTATTGATATTCATTTGTTGGTTGATTCTGTTTTATGAAACAGGCTCTTACATGGCATTATGTGCATCGCGCAAGAGAACAAATGGAATGAAACGTAGCCGAACCCCTGTTTGAGCTCAGTCCGCCTCGGCGGACGTTTGCGAGTTGGGGTGAGGAAGTGGAATGAAGTGTAGTTCTCAAGCGATGGACATACAGCCTTGACTTTTTTGTTTCTTTTTGTGTCAAGACAAAAAGAAAAGAAAACGATGCGAAACGTAGTGAAGCACAAACAGCGTTCGATTCGTAACGTACGGGTTAGAAACGAAACAAGCGCGGGAAAAATCCCACGCCTGTTCATTATTATTTTAGAAAAACTAAATCTGTTAATTAACGAATTACAACTCGTTCAACAGTAGTCAACTCATTCGAAGTAACATGCAAGAAGTAAACTCCTGCTGTCACAGCATCAACATTCATTGAAGCGAAACCTGCCTCAACTGCTTTGCTTGCTACTGTTTTACCTTGAGCATCAACCAATGTCAATTGCGCATCAGCAGTCAAACCATCCACTGAAATTGTTTCAGTAGCAGGATTCGGGTAAACAGAGATACCAGCCAATTCCTCTGTGTTCACACCAAGGAAACCGTCAGGAGCAACACTGCTCAATACCGCAAAAGTTTCTGTTGGAGGATTTCCACCGATGCTTATTCCAAGACTTGAGTAAATGAATACAGGCATGTTGCTGTTGTTTCCTAAGTCATAATACTCATACTGAGAACGGATGATTTGTACCTCACCAATGATCGGAACTGTTGCATTAGCAGTATCAGCCAAATGGTAACGCAATACATTGCTGATAGTAGTAGATGAATTCAGGATCAATGTTCCTGATCCGTCAACTGTTGCAACATCATTTCCTGTACATGTAAAAGGAGTAGGAGCAAGCGTCGTGTTCACATCACCACCGTAAGTATCAACCAACGAGTTGCTCAATGCCATAGGGTAGTTCATCAATAATTCTGTATTTGAACTCAAATCAACAACAGTCGTATCAGTTCCGTCAACATAAGCAAATCCTTGAGAAATACGTGTACTGGCATCAGAACTGATGAAAGTTGTGATAAAGCCTTCAATGGAAATTGCTTTTGTAGAAGTACTGAAAGTAGCTGCGTGTGGTGTAGTTGCAGGGTCAATAATACTGAATGTACGCGGACTGTTATCCATACCGAAATAGCTGCTGTAATCCCATGTTACTCCGGCACCGGTAATTCCTGCGTATGGATCGGCTGTTTCTTCCAATTCATACATAGCCTGGCTGGCTCCGATAGCAGGTTCATTGGCTTGGGTAAATTGCGCAGACGCAGCTCCGCTTAGTAAAAGTGAGGCAATAAGTAGATTTTTCTTCATGTTATTCATGTTTTTAAGTGTTTTCAAACTTACAAAAAAAACAGCCACCGCTTGTTCAATTATTGGATGTACGGTAAATCCTGTCTGTGAATGTGTTGTTTGACGTTTGTTGCTTTACTAATGCAGTAAAGTAGGAAAGGTTGGAAAACCGAATTGGAAAACTTCAAAAAATGCTTCCCGATTTGGTCTTGATTTGTTGAATTATTAACAGATTGTCTCTTTGGAACAAGTTTTAGTTCATTTCAAACAGATACGTATATGTTAACTCATTGATTAGCCGTATCAACCTCGCATATGCCCTTAATATCCCATATATACTCTACCTTTTGTGAACCACCTCTTCATAATTCAACCATTCATAATTCATAATTCAAAATTCAGTTTACTTTTGTTTCCACTACAACGATTGAAAACCATGGCAAACAACTCCTTATTCAGAAAAAAAAAGGTACAGGATATTCTCAAAGCAGTCGAACAGCGCGAAAGTGACGGACATGGAGCAATGGGGCGTCACCTGCGGGTGCGTGACCTTGCTGCTTTTGGAATTGCGGCCATTATCGGAGCTGGAATCTTCAGTACCATCGGTACAGCCAGTGCGGACGGTGGCCCTGCAGTCATTTTCCTGTTTTTGTTTACCGCCATTGCCTGTGGTTTCGCGGCATTTGCTTACGCTGAATTTGCTTCCATGGTGCCTGTTTCCGGAAGTGCCTATACATATTCATATGTCGCTTTCGGTGAAATCATTGCCTGGATCATAGGCTGGGCGCTCATTATGGAATACGGCATCGGGAATATTACGGTGGCGATCTCCTGGAGTGATTATTTTACTGGAATGCTCGAAGGATTGGGTATGCACATGCCGCAATGGATTCAAACGGATTATCTCACGGCATCTAACGGTTACCAGGAAGCAATGGGATTGATGCAGGGTGGAAAAACCTTTGACAATTTAGGCCAATCATTGCAAGACGCGCATACTGCCTGGACAAATGCACCGTCTTTCTTCGGATTACGCATCATTTTGGATATCCCCGCATTGTTTATCATTATCCTGATTACATGGTTGGTTTACCGTGGAATGAAAGAATCGCGCAATGCCAGCAACGTAATGGTGGTGGTGAAACTCGCTATTATTTTATTGGTGATTGCCGTTGGAATTTTCTACGTGGATTCGGATAATTGGTCGCCATTTGCACCGAATGGTGTTTCCGGAATTTTGAAAGGAGTTTCGGCGGTATTCTTTGCCTACATTGGTTTTGATGCGATTTCTACGACTGCTGAAGAATGTGAAAATCCGCAACGTGATTTGCCGCGTGGTATGATGTGGGCCATTATTATTTGTACGGTCTTATACATCATTATTTCCCTGATTTTAACAGGAATGGTTTCCTATAAAACATTGGCTGTTGGCGATCCACTGGCATTTGTGTTCCGTGAATTGGACCTGAAATGGATGTCGGGAATTATTGCCGTGAGCGCCGTAGTTGCAATGGCTTCCGTGTTATTGGTGTTCCAAATGGGGCAACCAAGAATCTGGATGAGTATGAGTCGCGACGGTTTGCTGCCGAAACGTTTCTCTAAAATGCATCCGCGCTTTAAAACACCTTCGTTTGCAACGGTAGTCGTTGGATTTGTGGTAGCAGTTCCGGCGTTGTTTATGAACCTGACAATGGTAACCGATCTGTGTAGTATTGGAACCTTGTTCGCCTTTGTATTGGTGTGTGGCGGCGTATTAATGCTCCAGAACCGGACGGATATTCCACGCGGGAAATTTAAGACGCCTTATTTGAATGGAAAATACATTATGCCGGTTTTAGTAGTGGGACTCATTGTGCTGCTTTTCACGTCTCCTGACCTCAAGCAACCGACGATGGATTTCCTTACCAATAAGGAAACAGTGAAAGAAGATAGCGAAATGATCACCGATTTATCGGCCTCTGAAGCAAAGCAGCTCAAAGCGAATGTTTATGCGATTGATAGTGTGGGCGTGAACCGGTTGGGATCTGATATGGTGGCTTATTTTGAACAGGAATCAAAAATCGATCTGAAATCGGCACTTTCTGCCATTAAAGTGAAAGGCAAAGGTAAAAGAAAGTCGCTTTCCCAATTGGATGATAAAACCAAAAAACGCCTGAAATCGTTCCTTCTCGGTTACGATGAACCGGGCTTTAAGCTTTACGATCAGAACCTGACGGCTTATTTTGAACAAGCACCTAAAGTTCCGTTGGAAGATGCTTTGAAAGAAATCGGTGTTTCGAAAAAACGTTTGTACAATTCTGGGTTTATTCACTTTGCACACAAAATCCCAACCTGGATTTTTATCCTGTTTACGTTGTTCATTACAGTGGTGACGGTTCGCAAGAATTTCTCCATGATTCCTCTCCTGGGATTGTTGTCGTGCCTGTACATGATGAGCCAGGTGGAACTGAAAAACTGGATCGCTTTTGCTATTTGGCTGGCAGCCGGTTTGCTGATCTATTTCTTGTATAGTAGAAGGAGAAGTAAATTGAATCCGAAGAATAGTATTTCAGCAGAATAAAAAGCACGAAAGAAGACCTGAATCCGGTAATCTGATCGTTTTTGTTAAAATATTGACTCATCGTGTCCTTTTATTGACTCAGTGGAATTGATTTCAGTGGCGTGACTTGGAGCATTTCCTATCTTTGGAAAATGAAAGCTCTACATCTCATTACATTGGTTTTGTTTACCCCGGTTGTCATGGCACAATCACAGGGTTGGAAACAATTGGTTTACGCAAACAAAACAGCCACTTTCCAGGAATTGTGCGCGCAAATCGAAACCTATTTCAAAGAATCCGCTGATTCTATTGAAGTTGTCAACGCTTCCGAAAAG
Source organism: Candidatus Fluviicola riflensis (assembly GCA_002243285.1). Classification (GTDB taxonomy): domain Bacteria; phylum Bacteroidota; class Bacteroidia; order Flavobacteriales_D; family Crocinitomicaceae; genus Fluviicola; species Fluviicola riflensis. The sequence goes on from CP022585.1 coordinate 1,299,131, forward strand.
GAAGAAGAAGGTTCGGAATACAATAAATACCAGCAATGGAAATACTTCATGCAGTTTCGCCTCACGGAAGAAGGTTATTTGCCTTCACCGGAAGTAGTACTGGAAGCTTTCGCCAATGAAAAAGCGAAACAAAAAGTAGCTAAAAGTGCCTTGTGTGACTGGACGTTTATCGATCAGGTAGACAACGATGGCGGATACTGGGGAATTGGAAGAACAACTTGTGTCACTTTTCATCCTGCCAACGATCAATTGTTTTATGTCTGTTCGCCGGGTGGTGGAATCTGGAAAACAACTGATGGCGGACAAACCTATAATTCTGCTGATGACGGATTGCCTTACGGCGCTGCCAGTAATCTGTTGATTGACCCAAGCGATCCCAACACGTTGTATGTCTCCAACGGAGATAATTCAGGTTGGTGGACAACCACGACAGGTGTTTATAAATCCACCGATGCCGGCGCTACCTGGTTACCAACCGATTTGGTGTTTTCATTGAATGCTACTGCGATTTATGAATTGAAAATGAGTCCCACCAATCCAAGCGTGATTGTTGCGGCAACTACCGACGGATTATTCAGAACGGTTGACGGTGGCGTGAATTGGACCAACATTCGTGCGGGAGCTTACAGTTCCGTTAGCTTTAAACCGGGCGATGGAAATGTTATTTATGCAGCTCTCAATGATTATTGGGGAGTAAGCCAGGTCTACAAATCGACAGATGCCGGCGCTACCTGGAACGCGATCACGGCTTTTACATGGAATTACAATTTCATTACATTGGCTACGACTAACCTTGATGCAGATCGTTTGCTGGTAAGTTGTGATTATAGCGGGATTCGTCCGTTGTTTCAAAGTCTCGACGGTGGTGCAACATACAATCAACTCGCTGATACGCCCGAAAACACCATGATCGGTTATTCTCCAAATGATGTGAATACGCTTTATTGCGGATATGTGGTAGCCTATCGGTCTACAAATGGGGGAAATAGCTGGGACCAAATCACCGATTGGTGGGGAAGTGGTCAGTTTACCGAGATTCATGCTGATTTTCATTATATCGCTTACTCGAATAATTCCTCGCACGTCTATTTCTGCAACGATGGCGGCGTTTACAGGCTCAACGAAACCAACCAGCAATGGACCGATCTTTCCAATGGATTAAAAATCGGCCAGTTTTACCGCATTGCGAATGCCGGAAACCATCCTTTGGTCATGATTGGGGGTACACAGGACAATGGCGGAAGAAAACGCCTTCCGAACGGAAGCTGGATCAATGCCAACGGCGGTGATGGAATGGAAGTGGCCATGCGTCCGGATAATATCCAGGAATATTACACCTGTTATATTAACGGAACAGGTTTGGAACGTACACTCAACGGCGGTTCCACAACAACCAATATCTCGGATAACCTACCGGGCGATCAGGTAGGCCAATGGGTAACACCTTACGATTTAGACCCCAACAACAGCGACGAACTGGTAGCAGGATACAATCGTATTTTCAGATCGCCGAACAAAGGAAATACATGGTTTGAAATCGGTACGAATACTGCTAATCCTTCTGAAGGTGTTATGGATATTGAGATTTCTGCTACCGATCAGGATGTGATTTTTGCTTCTTATTCGGATCAGTTGTTTAAAACAATGAATGGCGGTGGTTTATGGGAAAACTATAATTTACCCGGAAATGCTCCGATTACACGTATTGCGCTCGATCCGGCAAATCACGATCATATTTATGTGAGCAGAGGAGGTTATACCAACAATACGAAGGTTTACAAGAGTATGGATGGCGGAACAACCTGGACCAATTATTCAACCGGTTTGCCTAACGTGCCATGCAATGTAATTATCATGGAACCAAACAGTCCTGGGCGTTTATACGTCGGAAATGATTTTGGTGTGTATTACCGTGATTCAGTGATGACCTCATGGGAACCTTACGGTGAAAACTTACCGATTACTTTCGTCAACGATCTTGAAATTGCGCCGGCCGCCAACAAATTGCGTGCAGGAACGTTCGGTCGTGGTATTTGGGAAGCAGACCTGTGCGCTACTTCCATCGCCGGAATCAGTGAGGAAGGAATTACAGACACTTATGCACTTATTTACCCGAATCCGGTACAAAATAGTTTCTCCATCGTTCAGAAAACGGTTCATCCGATTGAGCAAATTCAGATGGTTGATTTGAACGGAAAAAAAGTGGCTTTCCAAACGGAATTCAAACAGGGAATGGTTGTCGTGAATGTTGATTTACCGGCTGGTTTTTACCTGTTGAATTACACCGCAAACGGAGAAGTGTTTAGCGCGAAAATTGCGGTAGAGTAAAGCGCTTTTTAAAACAGAAATACAATCTTTTTTTTGATAAATGGAAACGCTTCAAAAACCGCGTCGGGTTTCCTGTGTCTCTTTGTTTATGGTACTGTAAGTGTTTCTAACGGATAAAAACGGTTATGGAAATGAATCAAAACCGAACGTGTAAATCGGCTGAAATGAGTTGAGGAAATCGTTGGGTTTCAAAATCCTACATTTCTCATTTCAAATCGTTTATGATTTAGCTTCTGAAATTGGTGAACCTCAGTGTTTCCAATACCATAAGTGTTTCTAAAAAGGCTTGGCTGCCTTAGGCACGCTTAAGAAACGGATAATTTCAGGTCAAAAAAATGCAATCATAAAAATCCCGAAAATCCCTGCTTCAAACACAACATGTCCGCTGTAATCACTATCTTCGCAATCCAAAATTGAAACACCATGTTTGAAAATCTTACCGATAAGTTTGAGCGCGCGTTTAAAGTACTCAAAGGACAAGGACAGATTACTGAAATTAACGTAGCTGAAACATTGAAGGAAGTGCGCCGCGCTTTGTTGGATGCCGACGTTAACTTTAAAACAGCCAAAGATTTCACCGTTCGTGTGAAAGACAAGGCGATGGGACAAAATGTGCTCACCGCCATTTCCCCTAGTCAGTTGATGGTAAAGATCTGCCACGAAGAGTTGGTGGAACTCATGGGTGGAAATGAGGTCGAGATCAATGTTCAGGGAAATCCAGGAATTATATTGATGTCAGGTTTACAGGGTTCGGGGAAAACAACTTTCTCCGGAAAACTGGCGAGCTACCTCAAAACGAAAAAGAACAAAAAACCGTTGTTGGTTGCCTGCGACGTTTACCGTCCGGCGGCGATTGACCAATTGCACGTGCTTGGTGAACAACTGGGTATCGAGGTTTACTCCAATAAAGAAGAAAAAGATCCCGTTAAAATTGCAATGGCTGCGGTTATTCACGCACGAAGCAACGGTTTTAACGTGGTGATTGTGGATACTGCCGGCCGCTTGGCTGTGGATGAAGCGATGATGGACGAAATTGCGCGTGTAAAACAAGCGTTGAATCCTTCTGAGACATTGTTTGTGGTCGATGCCATGACCGGACAAGATGCAGTGAACACGGCAAAAGCCTTTAACGACCGCATCAGTTTCGACGGTGTTGTATTGACGAAATTAGACGGTGATACACGCGGTGGTGCGGCGCTTTCGATCAAAGCAATTGTTGACAAACCGATCAAGTTTGTTGGTACGGGCGAGAAGATGGACGCATTGGATGTGTTCTACCCGAAACGTATGGCCGATCGTATTCTCGGAATGGGTGACGTTGTTTCACTCGTTGAACGTGCGCAGGAGCAGTTCGATGAAGAGGAAGCAAAGAAATTGCAACGTCGCATCCAGAAAGATCAGTTCGATTTCAACGATTTCCTTGGCCAGATTCAGCAGATCAAGAAAATGGGGAACGTGAAAGACCTGATGGGCATGATCCCGGGAATGGGAAAAGCCGTGAAGGATGTAGACATTCAGGATGATGCGTTCAAGCACATTGAAGCCATTATTTTCTCAATGACACCAACAGAACGTGCAAATCCGGGATTGATGAACGGACAACGCAAAACGCGTATCGCTAAAGGAAGCGGAACCAATATTCAGGAAGTGAACAAGCTGTTGAAGCAATTCGAGGATACGAAGAAAATGATGAAAATGATGTCCAATCCGAAAAACATGATGGGCATGATGAAACAAATGAAAAACATGCGTGGCGGAATGCCTGGAATGTAAAACGAATGTTGAATGCTTAATTTTGAATGTTGAATTGAGACTTTCTTTTTCAATTCAACATTAAGCATTCAAAATTAAAAATTCCGGCTAGTGATCAAATCGTTTCTTTCCCCCAATTTACCTTATTCAAAACAGTTTATCGAACTGGGAATCACCGATTTCGAGTCAGCTTGTCTGTATGTTCAATCATTGCCCTATGGCAGAAATGCTGATCGTTCCGATTTTTCGTTAGTGCTTTCCGAAGGAAAAGGTTCCTGTTCTTCGAAACATGGATTGCTGGCTGCATTGGCCGAAGAAAATGGCTTTCAGGAAGTAGAACTCATCGCGGGGATTTTCCTGATGTCTGGTGAAACGCATCCGAAACTCACTACCTTTTTTGCTGATAAATCTTACAACAATATTCCCGAATGCCATTGTTATCTGCGTTACAAAGGTGAACGTTTCGATTATACGGATACGTCTAACGCAATGGAGCGTATTGCTTCTAAGATTGTGCGCGAACAACGCATCGAGCCGCACCAGGTGGTAGAATGGAAGCCCAAAATTCACCAGGAATACCTAAAAGGCTGGTTGAAACGCAATCCGCAAATTACACGAACGTTCGACGAATTGTGGGAAGACCGGGAAGCCTGTATTCGTCTATTTGGTTGAGGCCGTTTTTGGTGCTTTTTTCTTCTTTGCCTTTTCTTCTGTTTCCAGTTTTTTCGCCAGTTTCGTACGTTTTTTACCCAATTCTTCTTCAAACAGCTTAAGTCGGCTGCTGTAATTCACTCCTGTTTCTGAACGAATGTAGGCGGTCAGTTCTTTCGCTCGAAGCAAAGCATTATCATACTGTTCAAGTGTTGGTTGATTATATTTCCCTGCTTTCTGAACCGGGAGCGAAAGTTCATATTCGTAATTGTTATACATGGCGGTCACTTTCGAATATCCCATGCATCCCCGATAATAGGTTTTCGAAAATAGTGGATATTGAGTTCCATAAATAGCATCTATCGTGTCACCAAAATGGTAGTTTGTGCAATAGAATTTCTGATGCTTTTCCTTTTTTCGCGCTGTTTTATAGGTGGGAATGCTATCTGAGAGTAACAAAAAGGCAGGATGAACCGGAGTGTGGTCTTTCATCATGAAAACCGGATCAGGATTGTAATACGTGCGAGCCGGAGTTTTAATCAAAACGGTGGTCGATGTCTTTTTTTTAGCATCGTAATGCTTGATTCGTTGAGTTGCCGTTACATAGCTCCAGGTCGGATCCATAAGCATCCACGTATCATTTATCTTTACCACATTCCATACATGATTAAATACATTGCTTTCTCTTCGCAGCCATTTTCCAATAACTTCCCAAAAGGGTAGCGTCACTTTTCCACTTACTTCCAAACAAGGGATGTTGCTTCGCTGACACAAGACCAAAAATACTTTCGAAAAATCACGACAAACGCCCGAACGGCGTTGCGCGGTATATTCCGGACTAAAAATGGGAGCGTCTTTATCGCTTTTCCGCTTCTGATCGTATTTAAAGTGTGTAGCGATGTATCCATAGAACAACCAAACGCGTTCTTCGTCGGTGTGGCCGTTTTTGTGGAGGAAAGCATGCACTTCATCCAGATTCTGTTTGCTTTCTTTCGGGATATTGGTGCTGATGCTGTCTAGTTGAAATTGCCGTTTTTCATCAATCTCTGCATGTGAACTTCCTGCAAAAGCAAGAAATAATAAGAGTATGAGTCCGATCCGGGGTTTTAAGCAAAGCATGTTTCAATAATACCATTATTCGCTTGAAGTTACAATCCTGTCGCAAAAAATGACAAGGCAAATGTGTGAAAAAAGGCTATCTTCATCGCTGAAAAATCACAATTATGACAGTGCTCAAACAAATTACCGCTATTGCCGCGCTTGCCGGATTATTTGCTTCGAATGCAGCCGCCCAGGAAGGACTGAACTACCAGGTTCCGCCACAGGAAATTTTGGAACTGGTGAAAGTAGACCGCGCGCCTTCGGTGATCATGGACAGCAAAAAACAAACACTCGTTTTCCTGTACAGCAATATGTACAAAACCATCGAAGAAGTTTCTGAACAGGAATTGAAACTGGCCGGATTGCGTATTAATCCGAAAACGAACAATGTTAGCGGAGCACGATATTACACCAAATTGAGCATCCAGCTTTCACGCACCGGCACACCTGTTTTTGTGAAAGGTTTGCCCGCGAATCCCAAATTGACCAATATTTCCTGGTCGCCCGACGAACAATATATTGCCGCGACGAATATCGTTTCAAATGGGCTGGAATTGTGGGTGATTGACATAAAAACACAATCGGCGCGTAAGATCAGCGGAGCAATCCTGAATGGAAACCTCGGTTCGCCGTTCAAATGGTTTGGTGATAGCCAATCGCTGCTGGTACGCATGCTGCCGGCTAACAGAAAACCGTTTATTGATGCGCTGGTAACGGTTCCAAACGGGCCTTCCGTTTCGGTTAGTGATGGCTCGATTGCCCAAAACAGAACGTATGCAGATTTACTGAAAAGTAAAATCGACGAAGAGAATTTTGAGTTATTGGCCGGTTCCGAATTGCACAAAGTGAAACTTGATGGTACTTCATCTATCTGGAAAACAGCCGACATGCATTCGCGTGAAAGTTTTTCGCCCGACGGAAAATACGTCTTGATTACAACCATCAAACGTCCGTTTTCTTATGTGGTGACCTATTACAGTTTCCCTACAACCACAAGTATTTACGATCAAACCGGAAAACTGGTACGCGTGATCGATGAAAAACCCTTGATCGATAACCTGCCGAAAGGATTTATGTCCGTGCAAAAAGGAAAACGCCAGATTACGTGGCGCGATGATCATCCTGCAACCTTGTATTGGGTAGAAGCACTGGATGGCGGCGATCCCGCAGTTGAGGTAAAAGAACGCGATGAAGTATTCACATGGGAAGCCCCGTTTACAGATGGAAATTGGAAATCGTTGTTGAAAACACCGCAGCGCTATGGTGGTATTACCTGGGGAAGGGCAGATGTTGCCGTAGTTTATGACTACTGGTACAATACCCGGAACGAGAAAACGTATTTGTTTAATCCGTCAGATCCTGCAAAAGGATTAACGCTTTTGTTTGACCGGAATTCACAGGATGAATATGCCAATCCCGGAAATTTCCAAACCGATAGAAACAATTACGGTCGTTACGTTTTAAAGCTTGACGGTTCGAATGCTTATTTGATCGGGGAGGGATTTACCGAAAAAGGACAATTTCCGTTTGTGAACCAGCTTGATTTGAAAACCAAGGCTACCAAGACTTTGTACCGAAGCACACTCACCAATAAAATGGAAACGATTATCGATATCATCAATTTGAAAAAAGGAGAGTTACTCGTGAGAATTCAGTCGCCGAGCGAATACCCGAATTATTACCTGCGAAAAATGTCGGGGAAAGCGGCTCCTGTTGCCATTACGAGTTTCGCAAATCCGTTCAGTAAAATTGCCGGAGTTCACAAAGAAGTGATTTCATACAAACGCGCCGACGGATTGGAATTAACGGCAACGCTTTACCTTCCGGTTGGATATGATACGAAGAAAAAGGAAAAATTGCCAATGATTATGTGGGCATATCCGCAGGAATTTAAGGACAAAAACAGCGCTTCGCAAAACACCACCAACCCGAATGAATTTATCTTCCCGTATTACGGATCACCGATTTACTGGGTAACGCGTGGTTATGCGGTATTAGACAACGCAGCTTTCCCGATTGTCGGTGAAGGAACGGCAGAACCGAATGACTCGTTTATCGAGCAATTGGTGTCAAACGCCAAAGCTGCGATTGATGCGGTGGATAGTTTGGGTTACATTGATCGCCGGAAAGTCGCGGTTGGCGGACACTCTTATGGAGCGTTTATGACAGCGAATCTTCTTACACATTCTGATTTGTTTGCCGCCGGAATTGCCCGAAGCGGAGCTTACAACCGATCATTGACGCCTTTCGGATTCCAAGGTGAAGAACGTAACTATTGGGATGCGCAGGAAACCTACAATGAAATGTCGCCGTTCAACTACGCTGATAAAATGAAAACACCAATGCTCATCGTTCATGGTGAAAATGACAATAATCCGGGGACTTTCCCGATCCAGAGTGAGCGTTATTTCGCAGCATTGAAAGGATTCGGTGCACCGGTACGTTTGGTGGTACTTCCAAAAGAAAGTCATGGTTATTCGGCCCTTGAGTCGATCTTGCATTTGTTGTGGGAACAAGATCAGTGGTTGGAGAAATATGTGAAGAACAGACCGTAAGAATTATGAATTGGGGAATTATCAATTATGAAGACTTGGTAATTCTCCAATTTTATAATTGATAAATCCGGACATTTATGAATGTCCTTTTTTTGGTATTCATTTTGCTATATTTAAAACGGGATAGCCGAACCCTGATTTTAGTAGGCAATTAAAAATAACCATTATGGATAGCAACCACTATTTAGTTAAAGTAAAAGTCAAGGGCGTTAAAAACGCCGGGACAGATGATCCAATGTACATTGTGATTTTCGGACCAAACGGATCATCAGGCAAATTGAGAATGAATACCAAAGCTGACGATTTTGGAACCGGTAAAACAAGTGTTTTTAAATTCGATTGTAAGAACCCTGATGTTACAGATGTTGGCCTGCCATACGCAATTGGTTTGTGTAAAACAAAAGACGATGGGATTTACATCGAAAAGGTAGATGTAGAATACCATCAGGGAAATGAAACAACGACTGTAAAGTTTCCTGCAGAAATTAAACTGGGGGAAAAGGGTGATTTTCAGTTGCCGAAAGACCGCTTGTTTGTTACATCGTATGCAGATAACTTACGAAAACAAATCAAAGGCGAGTTTAATGAGAAAATAAAGGATTTGTGGGTTGTGATTGATAACCGGAAAGGTACTTCTTCATACGAGAATACGGCCTATTCTGTTCGTTTATCGCTTTCTTCGGATACAATTCACCATGACTCCGATTCAGGAAAAACGCAGGTAAAAGCCTTCTATACGCCAGAAGCCAAAATAGTGGGGAATTCAGCCAGATTTGAATTGGAGGGTTCGTTTTCCAAAGAATATGTAGCCAGTGACGCAAAAGAGTATCTGCAGGAAGTGGAAGTGCTGCTGTCACTTGATATCAATTGCCAGGCCGGAATCTTATTGTTTCAAAAGTTTGATGTTCAGGCATTGTATGCTTTTGATGCATTTGAAATAGGCAGTTGTCAACTCAATATCAGGACGAAAAAACCAACACCACAAGTAATCGCTACGAGTGTGAAAGAGGTAGAGTACATTTTTGGCGAGAATCTCAGTGCCGAACATAAAGCAATTTATGACGCTGTGTTTGATTCCCCTTTTAGAATAGATGAATCAGAAGGACTAACAATTCGTAATACGTAGTATTCCATATTAGAATTGAAAATGTAAAATTGAAAAGGGTTCTTCTTTCTTTTCAATTTTACATTTTCAATTAAACGGTTGGTTCCCCATTCGTATTCGTCGTCAACACCTCGCTCATATAATCGAAGAAAGGCCTGAATTGCTGAATGGTTTCATCGAGTTTGGAAGCAAAATCTGCCGCGAGCACTTCTTTGTCTGTAAACGTATGCGAAAGAATAAACTGCTTGTGCCGCAGGAAATCGATTCCCGGATGATCTTTCGCAAAACCTTTAGGCGCGGTTTTTACCTGTTCACCTCTTAAATTTCCGAATGTGTTTTTGATCTTCGGATCGGCAAAAAGTTTGTTCCAATCTTCGTAATTGAGTTCAATATCTTGCCTGATTCTCAATAAATCATCGGCATTCGGACTGAAGAAACCACCGCCGACAAAACTGTGTCCCGGCTCAATATGTACGTAAATACCACCTCTGAGAAAATCAGTCGCGCGGCCAAAACGCAATCCCCAATGGGTTTTATAAGGCGTTTTATCTTTTGAAAAACGCGTATCAGCATAAATGCGGAACAAACTGGCTTTGCCCGAAGCGGTGGAAATGTTGTCGTGAACGATCATTTTCTCCAGCAAACCATCCGCAAATTGGATCATGTTCTGATGCGCCTGCTCGTAACGCGATTTATTGACGGCAAACCATTCCCGGTTATTGTTGTCTTTTAAATCGGTCAAAAAGGAGAATGTCGAAGCTTGAATGGCAGAATTTTTCATACCACGAAAATAATGTAAAATGTTGTTGTAGGGGTGAGTCGCGACTTGCCCCTACAACAACATTTTACATTTTCAATTCACACAATTATTTCGCAACGGCCGTTCCTTCAAACTCAACACGTTCATCGGCAACCAACACCAACTCACCTAATTCGTACACATTTTTGAAACCATAACCATACAGGTTGATGTAAGCCGGAATATTGAGCGCCAACGTCCGTTGGTATTTTTTTAGATTTGGCTTAGGGTAAGTCATTGCTTTACTCTGTAAATTATAATCCATTGTCAAATCCTCAAAATCCGTCACAAAATTATTGTTACAGTAAATTAAAATTTTTGTTTCAGGATCGGGAATAAGCTCATTCAGACGTTCCTGCGTAAATTCCGTGAAATCCAAATTGATGGCTCCTTTTACATGTTTGGCATCGTATTGCGCTTTGGAGCGGAAGTCAAGAATGATGGTGTTTTCTTTGCTCATTTCATTGAAACGGTCCAGGCTTACCAAATGTGCCTCGCGGTAAGGTTCTACTTCGGCCATTAATTCACTGTAATCTTCAAAATTGACCAATAGGGAAGGAATGAGCGGTTGTTTTGCAGATTCTGTTGATGGAGGATTGAGGGCTGTCAGTTGTTGTTTCAGCATGTTTTCTGTTTCCGGTACTGCTGTACCTTCAAACAAAAGGTTCGGATCAGACGTATTTACCAACTCGCCAAGTTCATACACGTTGGTATAACCGTATCCGTATAAATTGATGAACGTAGGGATATTGAGTGCCAATGTATACTGACGAGACTCAGGAGTAGTTCTCACTTCTTCGATTGGTTCAGCTCGATACCCACTGCGGCTGCGCGTGTTTTGAATATCCTTGATTTCAAAAACTTCCGTGGGGATTAAACTATCAGGAATATAGAGGTCGCTTCTATCAAAATCACGCGACATTTTACTTGGAAAGTACATATCCTCCATTGAAAGCTGAATATCCTGCATAAAATTATTGTTGCAGTAAATGAGAATTCGGGTGGTACGATCCGGAATGAGTCGTCTAAGGTTGGCTTGATTAAAATCTGACAAATCGAGATGAATGGCTCCTTTAATGTGTTTTGCATTGTACATAGAATCAGAGCGGGTATCCAGAATCACAGTATTCGGTTCAGCAGCAAATTGGTTGAACGTACCTAAATTAACCAAACGACCTTCTCTAGCCGCTTTCACTTCCTGTGCCAACACCTTGTAATCGTTAAAACTGACCAATTCAGAACGTGTAAAGGTTTCTATTTGTGAGAAAACACTTGTGCAAAGTGCAGTCGCTAAGAGGATCAATGATATTTTCATAACCGGTTATTTATCTGTTTCACCCCTGTACAACAGTCTTTTAATTTGGTTCAAATGAAACCGAACAATCAATGAAATACACCTTTAACTATAAAAATAACTATATATTTATAAATATAGTTGTATAATTATAAAACTAATTATATGTTTGTTGCATGAAAAAGGAATTGACACGTGCAGAAGAGCAGATCATGCAAGCCATTTGGTCGGTAGGAAAAGGGTTTGCCAAAGACATTCACGAACAGTTGGAAGAACCGCGCCCGGCTTACAATACGGTTCTCACTGTAATTCGTGTACTGGTACAAAAAGGATTTGTTGAGTTCAAAACCTATGGAAAATCGAACGAATATGCGCCTACGATCACAAAAGAAGCGTATTCAGCGCAACGTTTTCAGTCGTTGAAAGAAAATTACTTCGAGAATTCGAACACCAAATTGCTGTCGTTTTTCATGAAGGAAAACAACCTGGATCTGGCCGATTTGAATGAAATTTTAGAAATCATTAAAAAAGAGCAGCATGACTAGTTTCTGGTGGAATTTATTGGAAGTGAATCTGACGATGGTCCTATTCTGGTTGGTATTCCGAATGTTACGAAACCGGCTTTCGTTTGGTCAACAGCGGTTGAGTTTGTTAGCAATTCCGGCGCTTTCGGTGGTGACTTTACTGGTGAAAAACGGTTTGTCTGGCGGAGGTTTAAATGTTGTTTTTCCGGTGGTGGAATTGAAACCGGTTGTGGTGAAATCAGGAAAAGCTGCAATGAACCTTCAAGATCAATCTTGGTCATTAGAATTAATTTACTGGATCATTGCCGCACTTTTCACCTGCTGGATGTTCGTGCGGATCGGCCGGACAATTTCTCTATTTTTAACGAGCCAACGTTATTCTGCGAACGGTTTTTCATGGGTAGAAATCCCCGGAAAAGATTCATTTTCGTTCTTTCGCTGGATACAGATTCGTTCGGGGTTATCTGCTGATGATAAAGAAATTGTTCTGCAGCACGAATTAATTCATTCCCGAAAAGGGCATACGTTGGATGTGCTTTACCTCGAACTGGTGCATTGTTTTTGCTGGTTCAATCCATTTCTTCCTTTCCTCAAAAAAGACTTGGTTCATGTGCACGAATTTGAAGTGGACCAACTCATGTACAATAAATACAACGTGCATTACATGCAGTTTTTACTGTCTTATTCCCTCGGAACTAGTTCATCATCATATCTATTAACCAATCAGTTCCTGACAAAACTCACACTGATTAAACGTATCAACATTATGAAACACACAGCTAAAAAAAGATGGGTACTTATGCTCGTATTGCCGTTGTTCGCAGGCGCGCTTACCCTTGTTTCGTGGACTTCTCAACAAGAGGAAGTTACCCGAAAAGTTGCAAAAACATCTGTAACGGATGAAACAGAAAAACCTGCCGAATTTAAAGGTGGAATGGATGCGTTGGTAACGTATATGTCAACCAATATTAAGTATCCTGAATCGGCTGCAAAAAATAAAATTTCGGGAAAAGTAATGACTTCTTTTGTAATTACCGAAACGGGAAAAGTAACCGATGTTAAAATTATGAGAGGCGTAAATGCAGACATGGATGCCGAAGCGAAGCGTGTTGTGGAAGCTATGCCTGACTGGATTCCTGCTGAAAAGGGTGGTAAAAAAGTCAAATCTGAAATGATTCTTCCTGTTTCATTTCAACTATAAAGACAGCTAAATAAGTGCGGTTGCCGGTTGACCGCACTTTTAGTTTAATCTTATGCGCTCATATTTGTTATTCCGAAAATGGCAATTATTTTAGCCGGCATGAAAATACTACTACTGCTAATTGGCGCCATCCTATTGCAAATCAACGTACAGGCACAATTTTTTGAGTTGAAGAAAACCTATACCGGTTCTCATTATGCATTTTCACGTTACGATCCATCCGGACTCAATCGTTTCGTTGTCGGTTTTAACGAAGCCTGGCGCAGCGATCTGAAAGAAGGTTTTGCCCAGTATAAAGGTGGCGAGCTTGGACTGACATTCACCACCAGCGGATTCCGTGTGATCTTCGGCAAGCGCGAGGATTTTAAATGGACAGCCAGTACGGATTATGCATTTGGTTTCGGGAAAGACAAAAACAAGGCTGAGTTCAACAATAACGTTGAGCAACTCATGGAAGTTCGCTGTAGCAAAAACCAGATCAATACTACATTTGGGGTTGCTTTAAAGGAAAGCAAAGTCTGGCTGGAGGGTTATCTGAGTACCAATCTTGCACGAGTGTTGATCCAGTATACAACCATTTACCCGAACGGTAACGAAAGCTACGGCTCCGAATACAAACTCAATGGATTGTATAAAGGAACGATCAAAACCACCGAGTTGGGAATCCAAATGAGTTACAAACGCAAAAAGTATGTGTTTTACACACGTGCCATGTATCCGATTATCGTTTTAGGTCCGAATAAGGAGGAACGTAATTTTGTGGATAAACAAAACGGCCATGAAGATCCAACCGATTTTCCTTCGAATTACAACTATTACCTCAACAATCCTTCGGCGTATGTGAGTGAGAATGGTCAGTTGAAATCGTCTGATTTTAAAGGACTTTCTTTCGGATTCGGGTTGTTGTATTTATTTGGAAAAGCTAAGTAGTAAGAACATGAATAGTAAACTGGCAATACTTGGATTATGCGTTGTAGCACTGCTGGCGTGTAATAAGGAAAAAAGAAAAATGAAAGGTTTGGTGGGAAACTGGACCATCGAACAATCGGAACGGGCCATCATTTATTCGGATGGGACGGAAGAGATTTACGATGATATCTCCGATGCTGGTGACGTTGTGATTTCTGAGAATTCGGAAGATGAATCGGGTGAAACGAACCTGTTTACGTTTGATTATCGCGGTTATGGAAACGATACCATGAATATCAAAGGAATCTTATCCACCGATGAGAAAAAACGTCGTTTGGTATTTGAAAATGCCTTGTGCGATTCGGGCAATTACTGCAATGTAATCTGGACGGTGGACAAATCGAAAAAGAACAAGCAGATCTGGTCGGCATACGGCGTTGATTCTACATTTTTCTATCCGAGCAATAAATTTAATCCCGGTTCGGCCGATAATTGGCTGATGTGGCGGATTACTTTAAAAAGACAGAGGTAGTTCACTTTTTTAACCACATAGGTCACAATAGAGAACATAGATTTTAGACCGGATATTTTTATTGGGTTAGTGCTATGTTTCCTATGTGGTTAATTTTGAATTTAGCCGAGTGGTGAGCAGTTAAAACTCAACCTCGCTCACATTCAAATCCACTTTATTGTCAATTCCAGGTAATCTTCCGCTTTCTGAAAACTGCCAGTGAATGACATCCTGATCGGACATGTATTGCGGTTCGCGGCTGTAAGCGGCAATCCAGAACTTGTATCCCGGGAATTTGTTTCGGAATTTGGTTTCGTAGAAACTTAGGGAAGTATAAATAATGGGTCTTCTGCCCGAAACGTGTTCTACTTCGGTGAGCCAGATCTTCATTTTGGCAATCAGGTCTTCGTCTGAAAAGCCTTCTTCTTCCACATCCAGCGCCGGCGGAAGGTCAATTTCGCGCTCGTCCCAGTATTTCAGGAAATGTTCAGCTTGTGGTCGCGGAGGTTTTTTGGTTGAAAAATAATGATAAGCCCCGTTAAGAACACCCATTTCGTTGAGCACTTCGCGGTTTCGTTTCCATTGTGTATCAACGTGATCAGCTCCTTCGGTTGCTTTGCAATACACAAAATCGATCAGCGTATCAAAACCTTTTTCCACGAACAATTTGTCCCAATCAATTGTTCCCTGGTGATGTGAAACGTCGATACCAACGCTGTTGTAGCCCGCGGGAATAAGCGTGCGGAAATGTTGTGGCGTTTCTTCTTTTGTTTCGGCGACATACCAGAAAAACACAAAGGCCATGATCCCAACCGGAATCAAGCCCCAAATCACCAGCTTTCGCCCGCTGGATTTCTTTTTACGCGATTTGGCCGTATGTGTTTTTTTGCGACGCTTTGCCATGAGAGAAAAAACAAACTCCCCGAAATTCAGGGAGTTGTACGTTTATTTTTTGAAATTTGGAGCAACGATCAAATCTTTTGTTCCGTGAGTCCACGAATAGAATCCTTCGCCTGATTTTACCCCTTTTTTACCGGCCATTACCATGTTTACCAAAAGCGGACAAGGCGCGTATTTCGGGTTTCCGAAACCATCATGCAGGACTTCCAGAATGGCCAGGCAAACATCCAAACCAATGAAATCTGCCAACTGAAGCGGCCCCATCGGATGTGCCATTCCCAGTTTCATTACCGTATCGATTTCTTCAACGCCGGCTACGCCTTCAAACAAGGTGTAAATAGCTTCGTTGATCATCGGCATAAGAATACGGTTGGCAACAAATCCAGGGTAATCGTTTACTTCAACCGGCACTTTATTCAGTTTGCGCGATGTTTCCATGATCAGGTTTGTCACTTCGTCAGAAGTGGAGTACCCGCGAATGATTTCAACAAGTTTCATCACCGGAACCGGATTCATAAAGTGCATCCCGATTACTTTATCCGGACGTGAAGTCACAGCGGCAATCTTCGTAATTGAAATAGAAGAGGTGTTACTGGCCAGGATTACTTCCGGACCGGTTGCAGCATCCAGTTGCTTGAAAATATTGAGTTTCAGGTCCACATTTTCTGTTGCAGCTTCTACCACCAATTCGGCATTTTTCACACCTTCTTCAATCGAAGTAAACGTGGTCAAATTAGCCAGCGTAGCTGTTTTATCGGCCTCTGTGATGGCTTCTTTTGCCACCTGGCGATCAAGGTTTTTAGTAATAGTCGCAATTCCTTTATCCAAAGAAGCCTGCGAAATATCAATCAGCGAAACGGTATATCCGAATTGAGCAAAGGTATGCGCGATGCCGTTTCCCATTGTTCCGGCACCAATTACTGCTACGTTTTTCATCTGTAATTCAATTTTGGATACAAAGATAGTTTTCCGTTGGAAATAGGGAAGGGGCAGGTGGTTGATCATTGATAAATGTTGAAGGAGATTCGTTTTTATCAGTGTTTACAGGGCCATAAGTGTTTTTAATCGCATCTAAGGCGGACAAACGGATAAGGAACGGATAAAATTACACAGGAGAAATAATCTTCGTTATAGAACTAAATTTATATTCGATGAGCTTGATTTCAACTGAAAAATAATTCTATATTTGATACAACCGTAAACTATTCATGATGAAAACATTCACAGAGTCGAATTTTATCCTTAAAAAACGTTTTTAGTAATTAACGATCAGTTGTTGTAACATCCTGTTTATTTACGGTACTGTTCCACCGGAATCACCACTATTATTCACTTTTAAACACTATTTACGATGAAACCAGGTATTACTTTTGATTGTCCGATCATCCCGAACGATCCGGCAAATTGGTTGCCCGCTTATCCCAATCCGGCCGATTTCAGGTTCGATTATTTTAAACTCATGCAAGGTTCCCCAGCTGGTATAGCCGAATTCCCGGGGACACTTCCCAAACGAAAAGTGGCTATAATTGGCGGCGGTGTAGCCGGAATGACTGTTGCGCGGGAATTATTCCGAAGTGGTTGCCAGGTCAATATTTTTGAAGCTTCGGATAGAATTGGCGGACGTTTGTATACGCACAATAATCCGAATGGCGCCACCCAGGCGGGAATGGAAATGGGAGCGATGCGGATGCCGTTTTTTGCTGATCCGGATAGTAAAAACTCACTTTTGGGATATTACCTGAATTATGAAGTTGCCAAAACTCATCCGCTGAAATTTACCGCTTTCCCCAATCCTGGAGCGGCGATGGGTGGCACCGGTATTTACATCAACAGAGGTCATGGCCCGCGAATGGTGTATCCCAAACCACAATTGATCAACTGGCCGTATAAAGGCGTGCCTGATAATCCTGATCTGGCACTATTAACAGCGAAAGTAACTGAGTTCGGTAACAACTTTAACATTGCGAGCGGAAAGTACTACACTGTGTATGGCCCGGAATGGGAAAAGTGCTGGGACAAAATGGTTGCCTATTACGATGATTATACGTTTGGCGATCTGGTGGTTTTGAAAGCACTCAGCAAAGCTGAAATAGAGAAAAAACTAAGCAACCTGGATACGTTTGATGGCGATCTTGGCGGAATGGGAATGACCCAGGAGCAATCTGATTTGCTGGCTACTATCGGTACCGGAGACGGAAGCTGGGGAGCATTTTTCACCATTGCTGCTCTGTGGTTTATTCGATGTACGTATTTCGGATTCAGTACCAATCTGCAAACCATAGAAGGATTGTCGAACCCGGAAACATTCCCGAATCTGAAACCGCCATTTAAAGACAGCGCCGGCAAACCACTGGCAATTCCCAAATTCGAAGGTATTCAATCGCTAGCGGAGTACTTGTTTTATGCACCTGCTCCCGGAACAGGAAAATCACTTTACGAAGGTGCCCGATTGTTTGTTTCCTCATCCGTTTCGAAAGTGATGAAAAAGAAGGATACCATTGAGTTGACTGTAGGGCCTGATAACAGAAAACTTGAATACGATGAAGTTGTGATCACTACCACTCAGTGGGCGGCTGAAATGTCGATGCAGTTTGAAGGATTCCGCAACGATTTACTTCCCCAGGCTAAAATCACGACCCAAAACACGCAGCACAACATTTCGAGCTGTAAGTTGTTTTTCCCACTTAAAGAAAAGTATTGGGAAAAGAAAGGAAATAAAATTCCGCAGATTATTGTCACCGATACGATTGTACAGGATTTGTACGGTTTAACCTGGGGCACGAAAAAAACGGATAAAGGTGTTGTACTTGCCAGTTATACCTGGGAAGATGATTCACTTAAATTGCTTCCGTTCGATGAAAAAGAACTGTCGCATATCGTCATGAAGAGGTTGCGCCAGATTACCATGGAAACGGTTGGGCAGGACATTACGGCTTATTTTGATCATACAAAACCGGTGACCATTCAATGGATCAAGGAACCAACTTACGTAGGATGTGCTAAATTGTACCGTACGCGTAACCAGGATAGCAACATGCTTGATTTATCGTACAACCAGAATTACAGTGCAGAATCGAAGCTTTATTTTGCGGGAGAAAATTACAGCGTTGAAGGCGGCTGGACGGAACCTGCTTTGCGTTCCGGGCTTGATTGTGTGATGCAGTATTTTCACCACAACAAGGCAAAATTCAAAATGAAAGAGTTTGATTTTGAGCGCGATTATCCGAAATGGCCGAAAAAGTAAGCTGAGAAGTACAGACAGTTTTTTAAGTTTGGTGAGTTTTTAAGCGACTCACCAAACTTAAAAACTAATAAACTGATGAAACTCATGAAAACTCAATCATCTCAGTTTCGAAACAAAAGCAATTAATTCGTCAAAGCTTTTAAACCAGGTAGCGCCGTTTATTTCAACCATTTTACCCACACTGAGCAACGATGTTTGTTGTACAGCCGAAAATTGCCGGCCATTCTCAGAATCTAAAAAACAAAAAAGGGTTTTTTCAGGGCGTTTATTCGAATCATCGATGACTTCAGCAATGGAATAAAAACCAGTCATGAGCGGCGTGATCACATACAGGCAATAATCGCAATTTTCACGCGCCTCCAATTCACGTTCGTAATCTTCCAACGTCCATTCTTCCACAATCGGGTTGAAATAATCCGTTTTTAAATGGGGAATCAATTGATCTCTCCAGGTAGATTCATTGCAAGTACCTCCAAGGAATAATTTCATAGAGTGCGAATTATTGGTTAAATAACGACAAATGTGCGTATTGTTCGCCTAATACGGAAAGAATTTTTTTCTGTACGTCAGAAAATTGTCGTTTGGCAGGTTCTGTATAAAACACAATTGTGCTTCCATCGTTTTTATTGATGACTTGCACCCAGGCATCGGCTTGTGCATTTTTGTCAGCGTCTTCATTAATGGCAAGCCCATATTGTCCGGTTGTTCCGATTAGAACGTTATGTAAAATCCCGGGATCAAAAACTGCTGCTGTTTGCGTTGCATTGAGTGTTCCCGTTTCAAAACTGGCAACAACCGCTAATTCTTGATTTGGTTTCGATTGCAGCAATACAATTTTGGATGATTTGCATAATTCCGCAATCAGCTGCAAGGTTTTTTCGGCAAGAATGTCTTTGTTTTCGCATTCAGAAAGACTCAGCAATGCTCTTATGACTGTGTTTTCATTGACTTTTTTCAATCCTTTCGAATAACTCAGCGGCTGCTCGATAGATGTAGAATCGGTAATCCATAATTCAAGTTGCCGTGCTTTCCCAAGAGCACCACAGCCGGCGTACATACGAATGGCTTCTTCAGCATGTGTCAAAGCAACGGCATATCCTTTCTGATTGCTGTATCTTGCCAATCCTTCAAATGCCATGGCCCGGAGCAACGGGTAATCAAATTCCCGTTTATGTACCGCAACTTTCAACCAAAGTGGAATGGCAATTTCTTCTTCGTCCTTAACAGCAGCCCATTCGGCTTTTGCGAGAAGATAATAAGGTTCAAAATTATCCGGATTGTATTCGGCCCAGACCTTTAATTTCTCCAGCAATTCCATGCCTTTGGTTTCATATTGATTGGCCATCAACTCTTGTCCGTTTGTCATTCTGTCTTTGTAAATATGCGCGCAGGCACAGGCGTAAAGGTGATGGTACAAAAGATTAAGTACTAAACTTCCGGCGGCACCATTATTGACCATCGATTCGGCGCGTTTGGAGTACATCATGGCATCTTCGTACTGATTAAAGAGCAATGAAATCCGGGCCATTTCAAGCAATGACTCACAAACATCGGTATGATTATTGGCTGCTTCGTATTCGGCAATGATTTTTTCCGCGTCAACCTGCTCGGAAGATTCCAAGCCCATAAGTTTTTGCAGCATGGTAACGCGTATTTTGGCTTGTCCCAGCTCGAGCGGCGCAAAATGTTCACAGTGATCACGCCAGTTCATACAGCTTTTGAGAAGTTTAGGCAGATCATCGGCTTGCATGAGCTGAGAAATATAACTAACGATTAACACGTAGCTGGCGTATTGCGGATCTCCGTTGTTCTGGCAGGAATGAAACGCTTTTTTGAGGGTTTCCACGGTGTTTGAAAACGGATGTTTCCAGCTTAAACTCATGCCCCAGGCAATCATCGCTGTTTGTCCTTTAGCCAGCACAGAATCGGTGTTTTTGGCAGATTGATCAGTGGCAAGTTGCGCGTACATAAAAGAAAGGTCTCTGTTTCCCTGCATGAGCAGGATCATCGAGAACCAGGCCATCGACTGACGCATACCCTGACTCTGTCCGTTTGTAAGCGCATGTTCCAGATTACGGCAGCAAATCCAGGCAAGATGATGCGATTCGACAAAATAGATGCTGATTACCGTTGCCCTGTACAATTCCCCGATCAGCAGGTTTTTCTCTTCTGCCTCGGGAATGTTTTCCAGTTGTTGTAACGTTTCTTCACTAGCCAGTAATTCGATCAGTTTGTTGGTCTCTCCCAGGTACGCTTCTTCCGTTTCCGGGAATGTGACCCCCAGAAGTTGCAATCCTTCTTTGGCATAAGAAAGGCTTTCTTTTGCTTTTCCGTTGCTTTGGAGCGCATTACAGCAGGCAATGTAACAGGTAGCTTTGTCTTTTAAACCATTGGCTTTACTGATCAGTAACTCCATTTCGCGCGATGCAGTTTCAAAATTGCCGCAGAAAAAATTGGCTTTTGCCTGATGAATATGCAATTTGAAACTCAGTTCATATTCTTTCTTCCAAAAATCGTCAACACTGGAAAGGTATTCCAATCCCTTAGTAAAATAATACAGTGCGGTTTGGTGCGCGCTCGACTGAAGGGCTAATTCACCGGCGAGCAAATTACAGTTGGCGGCGGCAAGACGTATTTTACTTCCTCTTAATAAATCACCTGCTTCGTTGATATAGGTTGCTGCATTGTAGACCATTTCACCGGTAAGGGAGTCTTTCAGTTTGCGCAAAAATTGTCTTCCGATCTGGATCCGGATGATTTTCAGGTTATCCGGATTGGACCGGTCGATCACCGCTTTTCGTAAATGATTGGATGCAAAACGGAATTGCAGTTGCGACTCTTCGTTAAAATCGATGTTGATCGAAGACGGATACAATTGCACCACATTTGTATTGGGAATGAGCATGCGCTCCTGCACCAGCTCAATGAGATCGGTGATAGGTTGAGAGAATGTTTTCTTAAAAATAGTACTGAGCAAATGATGCGGAAACTGCATTCCCAAACAAGCGGCAACGGCGAGTACCTGATTTTGTTCCGGACTGAGTTTTTCAATGGTAATCCGGGCGCGTTCTTCCACATCTTTGATGATATGGAAATTTTCAACGGCGCTGATATTCCAGTTCCAGCTACGTTTGTCGGCATTCCAGAATAATTCATTTTTGAGGTACATTTCTTTTAACAGTTCCTGTACCAGTACCGGATTTCCGTCGGTTTTTTCATAAATAACGGCAATCAA
Organism: Candidatus Fluviicola riflensis; assembly: GCA_002243285.1. GTDB lineage: Bacteria > Bacteroidota > Bacteroidia > Flavobacteriales_D > Crocinitomicaceae > Fluviicola > Fluviicola riflensis. Next base: position 1,321,240 of record CP022585.1, read on the forward strand.
TTCTGCTGAGGAAAAAGTACTTGTCTGAAAAAGTTCCGAAAAACCGGTGTGCAATTCCTGTTTGGAAAGATTGTGAATATCCAGTTTGGTAAGGTTGGTCTGTGCCTGGAATCGTTGAATGATTTCATTGATTTGTGGCATGCTGGAAAGGCACGATCCGACAAAGAATTGGTGGTTGATACCTGCGGCGGAAGATAACAGGAAACTAAACAAATCCTGTAAACTTTCGTTAGCGAAATGAAGCCCTTTTACAATGAAAAAAATGGGCTGGTCACTGCTGATTTGGTTCATCATGGCTGCAAGCGCATATTTTAATCGCTGGCGTGCCCTTACGGGGTCCAGTTCAGAAACAGGCGGTTGTTTTCCTAAAATGAGTTCCAAATGCGGCATGATATCGGTGATCACATTTCCGTTCCCATTCAATGCGTGTTCGAGCCGTTGTTTTAATTCACGCAGTTTCACATCGTTTCGAAGCAAATCGGCGGCAAGCTCAGCTGCCATTCGGGCCAAAGGCGCAAACGGTGCCGATTCCACTTCCTGGATCGTACATTCCAGGCACATAAATCCGTTGGTGCGCAATTGATGTTGTGTCCGCTCGAGCAATATGGAGGCCATACAGCCTTCATCTTCCTCAATGATTATGCAGTCCGTTCCGTCTTGCTCAACAATTTTACTGCGATTGATCAGTTCGGTGATGACATCGTTGCGCTGAAAGATTTCGGTGAGATCAGGTAATAAAACGTTGGTATTCTGATTTTCGGTAAGGCTGTCTACGATGCCGATTTGTTCTTCAGACTGTTTTAGATTTTGATTTTCAAGTTCGAGTTCTTTTAAATAATGTTCCCGTTTTTGTTCCAGTTCCATTTCCTCATGTACCACCAGTTGAGACTTGAAAATAAAATCTTTGTGAAGCGCAGTAGGAGGTGGTTGTGTTTGTTCAGCTTCAGCATTTTCCAGCCAAAGCAAGGCCTCTGAAAGTGCTTTTCCGCGAAGTAATAAATCTTCACTTTGCTGTTCGTTGATCCACAATTCAGCAGCATTTAACCACCGTGTATGACTCATGATATAAGCCCGGTCGAAGCTTAATAAGTTCAGTAATTCGCCCAGGACAATCTGGAAATCGTCATTGTTCTCTGAAAAGGTAACAGACAAACACTCCTTCAATTCATCCGGAATTTTTGAGCGGTCCAGTTTACTGTCGATGGCCAGGATGATGCGTTTACCGTATTTTTTTGCCTGTTCAAGATAGAAATACCAGCTTTCGGAAACCAGGGAAGCGTCGCTCAGCAGCAACAAAAAATTATCGGAACGTGTCAGTTCTTTCGGATCAAGGCTGGTCGTTTTTTCACTTCCAATATAGGCCGAACGGTTGTTGAGTGAGAGTTCGAGACATAATTTCTGTGCAAAATCGAGATCTTCGGCACATGTAACGAGAAAAAGTTCGCAGGTAAATGTTGCGTTTACCGAGGCACTTTCCCGGATAAATGCACTAGTGGAGGCGGGCGCAATGTTGTTCTTTTTGGTAGTTGCCGAAGCAAGCCAGGCCTGTGCTGCAGTCAGTTGTTCGCCTCTCAGTAAAAGGCTTTCCTGGCGATTGTTTCGTTCCCAGCGAAGCGCTTGCACCAATAAATTGCGATGTGTGGCGTGGTATTTTTTTTCACTCCCCAGTTCATTGAGCAGTTTCGAAAAATTGGTTTCGGTATGCTGGTAAAACGGAACCAGGCGAGCATCGGAGGTGTTTATTTCTTCCGGCTGCCTGCTGTTTTTTTCTCTCACAAGCAGAATCACGCGTTTGTTCAGTTCCTGTGCATGTGCGTATAAGCGTTTGAAATTATCGGATTGTACCAGATCGGAGCAAACAATAAAGACCACTTTTTCGGCCGATTCAACTCCTTCCAGAAGCGTTTCGATTGGTACATGTAATTCATTGTCCGACTGGTTTTCCCAGCAATTGATTCCTTTGCCGATCAGTTTGGTACGAATATCCCGGTAGAGTTCTTTTTCCGCAGGATGATAACCGATGAACACATCAGTAGCTCCGTTGGAAGCTTTTTTACGGCTTTCACAAATGTAATGGCATAGGAAATCTGTTGGCTGGCTGATTTCCATAGTGGTATCCTGTAACGCCTTTTCCAGCCATTTTTCAGCACTTCGCCTCAAACTGCCCGTAAGCAGAAACCGATCACTGTAAAAGTTCGTTTTCCATTCAATGCTTCTGCAAATCAATTCTGTATGCAACCTCGAATGTTCATGGCTCGATTGCAGTAATTGACACAGTTTATCGATGATTCCCGGATGATTTTCATCGGTAGAAGTGGTGAAATTGATCCAGTTCAATCGCGCAATAATGTCCTGCAACTCCTGCATTTCTTCTTCTTTGGTAGGAACGCAGTGTAAAGGAATGATCCGTTTTCCGTAGTCAAGTGCGTAGTCAATTTCCTTCATACAATACACCGAACCGGCAGAATCCGGAGACAGGAGAAACAAAAAATAATGTGATTGCCGGATGCCGCGTTCAATTTCGCTCAGGAAATCAACCGCAAGCGGAATGTCGTTTTGATCAAACCAAACGTTGTAACCTCTGTTGCTCAGATGCTGATAGAGCTTGCTGGCAAAAAGCAACTGTTTCCGCGAATAGGAAATGAAAATATCTTTGCGTTTATCGCTTTGTTGAGTAAGCATAGAGTACGTTTTTGTCAATAGTGGTGCGCACGATTTTGTGCAAAAGAGTAAACGCGGTGCGTTGAAACGCTGTTTGATTACTCGGGTAAATCGGCAGTTTCTTCTTGTTTTTCACTGGTATTTTGGGCCGACCATTTGGCATTTTCTTTCGAAAGAATGCCTTCTACGCGTTCTACAAAGTCAGGAAATGACGTTGCATTTCGGTAAACACCCGCTTTTGTGAGGTACAGGAACTTTTCATATTTGAGTGCCTCTGATAAGGTGCGGTATTCGATCCAGTTTTCCTGAAATTTATACAGGGTTAAAATACTTGCAATACCCGCTACCAGGATACTCGCAAGGCCGATAATTAACGTAATGGGTTCTTTGAAAATCGGGACATATCCGGCCAGAAACGGAATGGTAAGCGCCATACCGATTTCAAGGGCACGTAAACGCATGAACATTTTTTTGTTGCTGCTGCTTTTGCGGTCATACCAATCAATTTGGTCGGTGAGTCGCTGTTCGAAATATTCGTCTTCAGTCATCATAATGGTTGTATAAATAGTGGGGGCCAAAAACGGGAGCGATACATCTTCCACTAAAGAAAACAGTTTATTCCGCAACCATTATTCAGCTAAACAAATATAAACAAATGCAGAAATTGTGCAAGGAAGGGAATGGGTTATTTTATTCAGGAAAAACGGTCTGTTGGAAAGATATGATTATTGTATTGAAATGACAAAATTGTTTTCCTAGCTGGCATCTTTGAATGTAAGGCCATCAACGCCATCATCAACCGGGTGATTTACCTTAACGCCATTGTCAGTGATGTCCACAGAGATTGTTGGATCGCCATAGTCTTTATCTCCACCAGTTACGTCCACATTTGTGCCATATTTCGGCGTTACTGTACATTCATATTTACAATCATTGATTGCTTTATCTGATCCATTGAAACATTTGTCAAATTCTTTCTCGGCCTGATGCAAGTGGTGGCTGTTTTCAGCCGGTGTGCCGGGAACTATATTTTTATCGCCTTGACCGCCAAGTCCTCCCCAGCGCTTGTTGACAACGTGAAGTTGCGTAGCATTATTACCGCCTTTTTTGTTTGTTAACCAATTTGCCCATGATGCAGGCGTAGCTGTTTTCGAGCCGTCGCGTTTTGCTTCACCAGCCTTAAATTCTACAAAATTGTAAGTACATTCCTCAAATACATTTTTATCATTAACTCCCTGCACGGTTACCTTTCTCGTAGTACCTGCACCATATGTGTAGCATTGAATGAGCTTCGTTTGACTCACATTGGATGAGTTAGTTATCAAACTTGTTTCATTCGATACGACTCCAGTAGTCAAAGCTTTCGCACCCATCACATCTGCTTCGTTTTCCAAACCGGCATCGTCGTTAATGGCTACTTTACCTTTCAGCTGCATGGTTGGTTTTACGCGCCCTTGTTTTTGCTGTACCACATGCCAGGCTTCGTGCGGAAGGTGTTTTTCCTGGCCGGAAGCAAGATGGATTTGTGTTCCCTGAGCATAAGCGTGAGCATTCAATTGCGCCGGTTTGTCTGAATTGTAATGCACTTTCACATCGCTCATCGAGTAGCCGGAAAGGTTTTCTATTCCTGATTTTAAATTGTCGGGCATACCTGTAGTATTTGCCTGTCGCTGAATTATAGCCTGGTCAGCCATGGTTTGGTAGGCTTTTAACTGCTGAACCTGCGCACTGTTATTTGCCGAATCTTTCAGATTTTGCATAGTCAGTGCTTCTGGACGATTGTTTATAAACGAAGATTTTGTTCCGTTGTCGGCAATTGTTTTCGATTGTTCAACTGTTTTTTCGGCGTATGAATTCATCATATTCAGCTTTAATATTTGTTGTGATGAAAGGATAAACTTATATCTGTTTAATCCACCAGGCACCGGCACCATCTTTCTTTACTCCTTCATGGAAATCATCTTCAATATTCCGCCATGCCGGACGAGTTTCTTCTGAATCCAAATCATCCATGTTTTTGCTGTTTCCCTGATTAAATGCCGGATTTTGCGGAAATACCCAATCGTTATCGTTCCCTAATCCACCGTTTTGCCTTCCCAGTTTGTGTCCTGCATCCCAATAACTTCCGGATTTATAAGATTTATCGGCCTCCGGATTATCGACACTGTATGCTTTTTTGTTTCCTTTGATTGTAGCAGTCGCTTTTGCAGTAGTATTGGACGTCACGTAATCAAATAAAATTTCTTCCGGTTTATAAGTGTTATCATCGTTCACATATTCTCGCGTACCTTTTGAAGTGCCTGTACCGGTATTCAAATCTGACTTCAGCACTACGAAAAGATCTCCACCTTGTGTAAACGATTTTTTGACTCGCTGGACAAGGTTCCCGGCCTGATTAATAACCGGATTTTTCATTTCTCCTTTTTTGAATGAGTGCTCCATGTGCTGATAAACCTGATCATCTGATAATTCTTTGATATCAACCTCTCTTGTGTCCTCACCAACCTTTTGAACCGGCATATTGGTCCCCAACAGTAAATCATTATTCAAAGGTCTTGTTGGATCTTGTTTAAACTGCATCGCTTTTGCCCCCATCACATCTGCTTCGTTTTCCAAACCGGCATCGTCGTTAATGGCTACTTTACCTTTCAGTTGCATGGTTGGTTTTACGCGCCCTTGTTTTTGCTGTACCACATGCCAGGCTTCGTGCGGAAGGTGTTTTTCCTGGCCGGATGCAAGATGGATTTGTGTTCCCTGAGCATAAGCGTGAGCATTCAATTGCGCCGGTTTGTCTGAATTGTAATGCACTTTCACATCGCTCATCGAGTAGCCGGAAAGGTTTTCTATTCCCGATTTTAAATTGTCGGGCATACCTGTAGTATTTGCCTGTCGCTGAATTATAGCCTGGTCAGCCATGGTTTGGTAGGCTTTTAACTGCTGAACCTGCGCACTGTTATTTGCCGAATCTTTCAGATTTCGCATAGTCAGCGCTTCAGGACGATTGTTTATAAACGAAGATTTTGCTCCGTTGTCGGCAATTGTTTTCGATTGTTCAACTGTTTTTTCGGCGTATGAATTCATCATATTCAGCTTTAAGTATTGCTACTTGTGGTGAGGTAAATGTAGGAATTTTTAACTATAGCAGTAATGGTGATTAACCTTGTTCGAAAAATATTTTTCATGTAAGTGTGGTTATCGGGAAGGATTTCCCGAACAAATGCAGGAACCGTGCTTCAAACAGAAGAGAGGCAAGGGGGGAACTTGTCAGTTTCTTATACATAACGACTGTTTGTTGTTGAAAGATGAACATTTCGCTGATTCAAGCCACGAGTAACGGTAGACTCCCGAATACGAAAAATGACACTTTAGTAGGTCATCGAAAGGTGTTTACAGACAATATGAATCAAGCTAACAACTTAGTTTACTTGGAAGTAGAACAATATTCAATTGTTGAACCGACCCATTTTCATTAAATTTGGCGCGTAAGATTAAACCCACGTATGAAAACACCAAATTTACTACTGACAATCATTTTAGTTTGTTTCACTTTTTTCTCTGGTTCCGCCCAAACAATTACGGTAACCAACCCCAATGGAGGTGAAGTTTTATACTCGTGCCAGAATTACACCGTTACCTGGAATACCACGGGTTCGCTTTCCAATTATTACACCATTGATTATTCATTGGATGGCGGAACAATTTGGGCATCTGTTACCTCCAATTATCTGAGCACCAACGGCCAGTTTTCATGGACTGTTCCTCCGGTGCAGTCCAATACGTGTTTAATCCGGATCAGGGATGCTCAAAATGGTACTATTCTCGACCAAAGCAATGCTTTTTTCACCATCAATATTCCGGTTACATTGCTGGCACCGAACGGCGGTGAAGTGTTGCAGGGTGGAAACGTGCAAACCATCACCTGGAACGGAGTTGGGACTTCCAATAGCTATAATCTTTATTATTCGACCAACAATGGTGCTTCCTGGACAACAATCGTGACCAATTTAGCCACGATGACGGGAACTTATAACTGGACCGTTCCGAATATTCCGTCAACCGCTTGCCTCATTCGTGTAAGAGATGCCGTTACAGCATGTATGGTAGATGAAAGCAATGCTGTCTTTACCATTACACCGGATGATCCGATTTTGTTAACTCCCAACGGGGCCGAAAACTGGTATCCGGGCTGTCAGTACAATATTACCTGGAATACAGCTACGCTTTACTCTAATGTGAACCTGGAATACAGTATCAACAACGGTACTTCCTGGACAACCATCGTTACAAATTCATCCAACGATGGTTCGCATACATGGCTGGTTCCGTTTCCTGTTTCTTCAACATGCCTGGTGCGTATCAGCAATACTGCAAATACTGCTGTAAACGATGTAAGTGACGCAACGTTCAATATCCCTGAACCTATCCAGGTAACGACCCCGAACGGTGGTGAAACACTTTACGGATGTGCTTCCTATAACATCACGTGGTCAAAACCGGGAAGTTGCATTGCCCAATTCCGACTGCATTATTCCATCGACAACGGTACAAACTGGATTTCGATTGCCAATCCGACAAATCTTAGCGGAAATTCGCAAACCTATGCGTGGACGGTTCCCAACGGAGTCAGCACTTCGCAGGCATTGATTCGGGTTTCCGACTTCGCTAACGCTGCGGTATTAGATGTCAGCAATGCCAATTTCACGATGGCGCCAAGTAATGATATTACGGTTACTGCACCGAATGGTGGTGAAATGCTGAATGGATTAAGCACCACAACCATCACCTGGACAAACCTTCCTTCGGCTTCAGGATTGTACAATATCCAGTATTTTAATGGTAGTTCATGGGTGACAGTGGTGAATGGAATCACCGGAAATGCGTATAACTGGAGTGTGCCAAATCTTCCGGCAACCACCTGCCTGGTACGCGTGATTGATGCGGTGAATACTTGTAAACTCGACCAGTCGAATGCGACGTTTACCATTGTAGCAGCAACGCCTTTATTACTTTCACCGAATGGTGGTGAGAATATCAAGGCTGGTTGTTATACACAAATTACCTGGGATCCAACCCGATTCTACACAAATGTACGCATTGACTATTCAGCTGATGGTGGAACTACCTGGAATAATCTGACAACGAGTTATTCCAATGGCGGATCGTATGACTGGCTGGTGCCACACAATTATGGTTCCAACTACCTGATCAAAATTGCCAATATCACCGACTTGCTGACGTATGATGTGAGTGATGCGGTTTTCTTGGTAGTGAACCCGATCCAGGTAGTAACTCCGAACGGTGGCGAAACACTTTATGGCTGTTCTTCTTACAATATTACATGGACCAGCGGTTGTCAGTCACAATTCCGCTTACATTATTCAATTGATAACGGGACTACCTGGATTTCAATTGCGAATCCTAACTACACAGGCGGTACCCAAAGCTATACATGGACCGTTCCGAATGGAGTCAACAGCTCACAAGCGCTGATTCGTGTCTCTGATTTTGCCAACGCTGCGGTGTTGGATGTGAGCAATGCGAATTTCAACATCGCGCCAAGCAATGATATTACGGTTACTGCGCCTAATGGTGGGGAAATGATCAATGCGCTTACGACTACCACGATTACCTGGACTAATCTTCCTTCGGTTTCAGGATTGTACAATGTGCAGTATTTTAACGGTAGTTCATGGGTATCACTTGCCACCAACATTTCGGGCAATTCTTACAACTGGAGCGTTCCAAATCTTCCTGCAACAACTTGCCTGGTTCGCGTGATCGATGCGGTGAATACCTGTAAGCTCGATCAGTCGGATGCGACGTTTACCATCGTAGCGGCAACACCATTATTGCTTTCACCGAACGGAGGTGAGAATATCAAAGCGGGTTGTTATACTCAGATTACCTGGGATCCGACCCGTTTTTACACCAATGTACGCATTGATTATTCAGCTGATGGCGGAACTACCTGGAACAATCTTACAGCGAGTTATTCCAATGGTGGATCGTATGACTGGCTGGTGCCGCACAATTATGGTTCCAACTACCTGATTAAAATTGCCAATATCACCGACTTACTGACGTATGATGTGAGTGATGCGGTTTTCTCGGTGGTGAATCCTATCCAGGTAGTAACTCCGAATGGTGGTGAAACACTTTACGGTTGTGCTCCTTACACGATTAGCTGGACAAAAGGTTGTCAGTCACAATTCCGTTTGCATTATTCCATTGATAACGGAGCCAACTGGATTTCGATTGCCAATCCTAACAACACGGGAAGTACAACACAAACGTATGCATGGACCGTTCCGAATGGTATCAACAGTTCGCAAGCGTTGATTCGCGTTTCTGATTTTGCCAACGCTGCGGTTTTGGATATGAGCAATGCCAATTTCACCATAGCGCCAAGCAATGATATTACGGTTACCGCACCCAATGGCGGGGAAATCCTGAACGCACTTACATCTACAACCATTACCTGGACCAACCTTCCTTCAGCTTCGGGGTTGTATAATGTACAGTATTTCAACGGCAGTTCATGGGTAACACTTGCGAGCAATATTTCGGGCAATTCTTACAATTGGACAGTGCCGAATGTTCCTGCGACGACTTGCCTTGTTCGGGTTATTGATGCGGTGAATACCTGTAAATTGGATCAGTCGAATGCAACGTTTACTATTTTAGCGGCAACCCCGTTATTGCTTTCACCGAACGGAGGTGAGAATATCAAGGCCGGTTGTTACACGCAAATTACCTGGGATCCGGCTCGTTTTTACACCAATGTGCGCATCGATTATTCAGCTGATGGCGGAATTACCTGGAACAACCTTACGGCCAGCTATTCCAATGGCGGCTCGTATGACTGGCTGGTGCCGCACAATTACGGTTCTAATTACCTCATCAAAATTGCTAATATCACCGACTTGCTGACCTATGATTTGAGCAACGCGACATTCTCTGTTGTGAATCCGATCCAGGTGCTGACTCCTAACGGTGGCGAAACGCTTTACGGATGTTCTTCTTATAACATCACATGGACCAGCGGTTGTCAATCGCAATTCCGCTTGCATTATTCGATTGATAACGGGACTACCTGGAATTCGATTGCAAACCCGAATTATACAGGTGGCACACAAAGTTATACCTGGACAGTTCCAAATGGTATTAACAGCTCACAGGCATTGATCCGCGTTTCGGATTTTTCCAATGCAGCCGTATTAGATGTAAGTAATACCAATTTCACTATAGCACCAAGCAACGATATTGTGGTAACATCGCCGAATGGCGGAGAAACCTTCCAGGGATTGAGTACACAAATGATTACGTGGACCAATCTTCCGTCTGCTTCGGGCTTGTACAATATTCAGTATTTCAACGGAAGTTCATGGGTAACAGCAGCGTCGAACGTTTCGGGGAATGCCTACAACTGGACTGTTCCGAATGTACCAGCAACAACGTACCTGGTTCGTGTAATTGATGCGGTAAATACATGTAAACTCGATCAGTCGAATGCCACGTTTACTGTTACTCCAGCCACACCGATTGTACTCACACCGAATGGTGGAGAATCTATTTATGCGGCAACGAATTACAACATTACGTGGAATAGCGCCACTTATTATTCGACTGTTCGCATCGATTACTCAACCGATAACGGATTCTCCTGGAATACGGTAGTCGCCAGTACGTCCAATAGCGGATCGTATAGCTGGTCGGTTCCGAACGTAGCTTCTACGCAATGCCTGGTGAAAGTGAGCAATACGGCAAACCTGATGGTCAATGATGTCAGCAATGCGGTGTTCCAGATTAAACCTGCCGTTCGGATCATCACACCAAACGGAAGCGACGGCATCACGGAATGGGGCGGATGTACGGTTACTTCGATCACTTTCGATCATACACCGGCTTACAGCACCTGGAATATCAAGTATTCCCTGAATGGCGGTGCTACCTGGGTTACAGTGATCAACAACTGGTCGCAAACAGCCAATCCGGCAACGTATAACTGGAACATTCCGAATACATCTTCGTCACAGGTACTTGTAAAAGTAGAACCTGCCTTGAATGTCAGTTATGCCGATGTAAGCGATGCGCCGATTACGATCAGTAAACCGGTAATTATCGTGCAGCCTAATTTCGGTGGAATTATGCAGGTGGGATCGACTTACAACATCAGCTGGATCTCTGACGGTATTTCCAATCTGTACGATATTTTCTTCTCGGACAACGGTGGCTCAACCTGGTCTACGGTTGTGATGGGATACAATACATCTACGAATACCTATCCGTGGACAGTTCCGAACGCAGCGTCAACCAACTGTCTGATCCGTGTGCGCGACAATATCAATTCCTGTAAGGAAGACACCAGCAACGTACCATTTACGATTAGCAATGTGGCACCTGCGCTCACGGTACTTTCACCGAATGGTGGCGAAAATCTCAGTGGTTGTAATGATCAGCTGATTACCTGGGCCGAATTGTCTCCGCACGGCACATACGATTTACATTATTCCACCAACAGTGGTAGTACATGGATTCCCATTGAGTTGAATTATGCCACGGGAAGTATGTCTTATCAATGGGTGGTTCCTAACATCAACGCTCCGTCGGTATTGATACGAGTGAAGGCTACAGGAACAGCCATTGAAGACCTGAGCGATGCGCTTTTAAGTATTTCACCCGGTAATCTGGTGGTAACAACAAACGATGTTACGGTTTGTGGTGGAACACCTGTGCAATTGAACGCTACAGGAGCTTCTACCTATAGCTGGAGTCCGACTGTAGGGTTGAGTGATCCGCTGATCGCTAATCCGGTTGCAACACCTACTGTTACTACGACTTATATCGTGGAATCGGTCAACGGAACGTGTACGCTTACGGATTCGGTAACGATCACCACCAATTCTTCTGGAGTTGTTCCGGTGAGCGTTGCGATTGCCGCTTCTCCTGTTTCGACGATTTGTACAGGAACAAGCGTTACGTTTACGGCAACCCCGGTAAATGAAGGCAGTACGCCGTCTTATCAATGGATGCTTAACGGAGCACCAGCCGGCACCAATAGCAATACGTATGTAAATGCTTCGCTTTCGGATAATGACCAGGTTCAGGTCGTATTGACTTCCAACCAGGCATGTGTCACCGGCAATCCGGCATCATCAAATATTATTGTGATGGATGTGGAATCAAGTGCCACGCCTTCGGTTTCTGTCAATGCTTCCGCTACAAACATTTGTACCGGAACAAATGTGACATTTACTGCAATTCCGGTCAACGGAGGCAGTAATCCAGCCTATCAATGGCTTGTAAACGGCTCGAATGTTGGAGCGAATTCTGCGATTTATTCGTCAGCTTCATTAAATAATACGGATGTGGTAACGGTTACCATGACTTCCAATTCTGTTTGTGCAATCGGCGGACCGGTTACAAGTACCGGAATTACCATGACTGTTGGAATGATCCCGGCACAGCCATTGGCTATTTCAGGTAGCGCTTCGGTTTGTGAAGGAACCGGTGTTTCGTATTTCGTTGCTCCGGTTGCCGGCGCTTTATCTTATGATTGGATCTTGCCTGCAGGTTGGAGTGGAACGAGCACCACCAATTCTATCAATTGCATTGCTACTTCTTCGGGAGGATTCGTTACCGTTTCAGCGTCGAATACCTGTGGCAGCAGTCCGCTTCAAACGTTGGGAATAACGACGCATTCACTACCAGTGGTCAGTGCAAATGCTTCTGTCGCTTCTTTATGTGCAGGACAACCATTGACACTTACGGGAACCGGAGCAAGTTCGTATAACTGGGACAACAGCGTCAGCAATGGCGTGGTGTTTAATCCGCTGGTTACAACAACGTATACTGTTACGGGAACCGACATCAATGGCTGTACAGACAACGATCAGATTACAGTTACTGTAAATGCGCTACCGAATGTAATGGCGAATACTACTGCATCCGCAGTTTGTTCAGGAAACCCGATCACGCTTTCGGGTAGCGGTGCAACAAGTTATGTGTGGAACAATGGCGTAACGAACAATGTTTCATTTGTTCCTTCCGCAACCACCACTTATACCGTAACGGGAACAGATGCTGCGGGATGTTCTAATTCTACCGGAGTTACTGTAACAGTTAACAATTCACCGCTCGTTCAGGCAGGAAACGATCAAACGGTTTGTCAGGGAACAGCTGTCACGCTTGCTGGTTCGGGAGCCAGTTCCTATACATGGGATAACGGCATCACGAATAATACGCCGTTTACTACGATGGCTACTGCAACATATATTGTTACGGGAACAGACGGAAATGGCTGTACGGATAAAGATACGGTTGGGGTAAATGTGAATACGTCGCCAACAGTAACAGCGAGTGCAACTGCAGCAGCTATTTGTATCGGAACACCTGTGACTTTAACCGGAAGCGGGGCAACTTCTTATAGCTGGAACAACGGAGTGATAAACAACAATGCGTTTTCTCCTTCTGCTACGCAAACCTATACCGTGACCGGAACAGATGGAAACGGTTGTACCGATACTGACCAAATTACAATTTCAGTGAATGGGTTGCCAACTGTTGTTGCGAATGCAACTTCAACCAACTTATGTCCGGGATCACCGGTAACGTTAACAGGTTCAGGTGCCAATTCCTATACCTGGAGTAACGGCGTTTTAAACGGTGTAGCAATTACTCCGGCAGCTACAACCAATTACACGGTTACGGGCACGGATGCCAATGGATGCTCCAATACGGCCCAGGTTACAGTGAATGTATTTAGTACACCTTCGGTTCAGGCAGGAAATGACCAAACGGTTTGTGAAGGAACAGCTGTTACACTTGCAGGATCAGGAGCAAATTCATATACCTGGGACAATGGAATTACAAATAATACAGCGTTTACCGCAATGAATACAACAACGTATATTGTTACGGGAACCGATGGAAACGGTTGTACAGATAAAGACACGGTGATTGTGAATGTTAACGTGGCACCTGTCGTAACGGCATCTTCATCAGCTTCTGCGGTTTGTATCGGCACACCAGTTACTCTAAACGGAAACGGTGCGACTTCTTACACCTGGAATAACGGTGTTACGAACAATAGCGCGTTTTCTCCTTCTGCAACACAAACGTATACGGTTACCGGGACAGATGGAAACGGCTGTACGGATACCGATCAGATTACTGTTTCAGTGAATGCCTTACCGAATGTAGCGGCCAATGCAACCGATACCGATTTGTGTGCCGGTGAAAATGTGATTCTTACCGGTTCAGGTGCCAATAATTATAGCTGGAACAACGGCGCGTTGAACGGAGCAGCTTTTGTACCTTCTTCGACCACTACATATACTGTAACAGGAACGGACGCTAACGGCTGCAGCAATACCAGCCAGGTCACAGTGAATGTCAATGCGCTTCCGGTGATTGAAACCAGCGGAACAGCTACAATCTGTGAAGGAACTTCAGCTTCGATCACAGCGTCGGGTGGTTTAACGTACAGCTGGAACAACGGCGCCGGAAACGGAACTACTGTTAATGTTTCTCCTGCATCAACTACGGTTTATACAGTTACAGGAACCGATATCAACGGCTGTACGGATACTGATTTGTTTGCAGTAACCGTAGTTCCTGCACCGGTTATTTCAATCGGGGGAGATGAAGCTATTTGCGAAGGCGGATCGGTTGCGATTACAGCTTCCGGAGCAACAACATTGAACTGGGACAACGGAGCGGGATCAGGAACTTCCGTGACTGTATCTCCGGTTGCAACCACAGTTTATACGGTAACGGGAACCGACGGAGCTTGTTCGGCAACGGCGCAGGTTACGGTTACGGTCAACGAACTTCCAACGATTACCACGAGCGGAACTTCACCGGTATGTGAAGGAGAAAGTGTTTCGCTGACAGCTGCCGGTGGGGTAAGCTATGACTGGGATAACGGAGCAGGATCAGGTTCACCTGTTCTGGTAACACCGGCATCATCGGTAACATACACCGTAACCGTAACAGATGCCAACGGATGTGTGAACACGGATCAGATTTTTGTAGAAGTAAATCCGGCGCCGACTCCTGTGATTACCAATAACGCTGGTGTTTTACAAACCGGAAATTACACGACTTATCAATGGTATGTCAACAACAGCCCGACTCCGGGTGCTACCAGTCAAACGTGGACGTATACCGAGAACGGAGATTATTATGTGGTAGTAACTGACGGAAACGGTTGTACGGGAACTGCTGCCGAAATCACCATTTCTGATGCGTCGCTGGCAGAAGCCGACGAGCATGGAATTGTGTGTTATCCGAATCCGGCAACGAATCATCTTTCCATTCAATTCGGTGATTTGGCCGGAGAGAAAACGGTCCGATTGTTCGACCTTTCCGGAAAACTGGTGTTGGAAACAACTACGCAGGAAATGCTAATGACAATCGATTTGGAAGTAGCAACCGGTTATTACACCGTGGTAATCAGCGCTGAAGGACAACAATTGGAGTTGAGCAAAAAGCTCATTGTGCAGAACTAGAAATTAGTACGAAATAATAAGAACGAAAGGGTGTCGAAAGGCATCCTTTTTGTGTTTTTGATGATGGAATTGATTTACCGGTTGTGATTTTATAATAGTTTTGACAAAACATACTCACATGAAGCAAACGCCCAACATCCAACAATTCTTCGCTGGCAAATCAGCACACACGATCCAACTTTTTGATCATTTCGTGGAACGTTTTGCAACAATTGGTGAATTGAAAGTGGAACCCACAAAAACGATGATCGGCATTTCCAACGATCACAAGCGCATTGCATGGGTGACACAACTCGGGAAAAACTTCATTCATGTTGTCTTTCCGTTCGATCAGGTGTACGAGGATAATCTGTGCTTTCAGAAAATTGCACAGGTCCCGGGAAGTAATCAGTACAATCATCATTTCCGGATGTTGGAAACGGATGATGTGAACGAAGAAGTGATGGCATTTATGCGAAAAGCGTATTTGTTATAGAAGGAAAATGTTTGCTTAGAACGAAAATTCTGGTCGTGATTGCAAAACCGACACGAGGATCCATGAAGGAGTGAGCGTCAATTTTTCGCCTGTTTGACGAGGAGGAACGACGAGGAGTTTAAGGAAAATTAGCGAATGATCTGCTAATGGATCGTGTGTTTTGCCACGACATGCATTTTTTGTTACTTTTTGTTGCTTTGGACAAAAAGTAAAGAGATTTTTACCAGCCCAAATACGCACACATATCCAACTCAAACGTCTGCTCTGATCCATCATCAAAATAAATGGTCACAATCACGTTTTGCAAACAACCCCATCCGGTGTATTCTGCTCTAAAGTCATTCGCTGCGTCGGTTGATGTAAGATACGGCTGTTTAAAGCTGTCGTGATTCCGGTCATAGACCACTTTTGTGATCCGGTCGCTGATTTGATCGATGCCCCGCAACTCAACGCGGAATTTATAATTATCGGCTTTATCGGTTGAATAGGCAGTCACAACCGGCTCAATTTCCACTTCCGAAAGGTCATACTCGTAATCGTCTTCTAATTCCAGCGTTTGTACAATAATATCGCAGCCGTCGAAGGCAAATGTAAGCGATGATCCGTCTTCGAAATAGACTTCGGCCTCCATGTCCTCAATACAACCGTAACCTTCATACGAAGTTTGGAAATAAGGACCTTCGGAAACAGTTACGTACTTGTTTTTAAACGAAGAATGATTGTAGAAATATACCACTTCGGTCACTAATGGCAACACTTCATCGCTGATGACAAAACCGAATGAATAATAATTACGGCCTTCGCGGACTTCTTCGCTGTAACCATACATCCCGAAGTTGTCTTCCGAAACATCAGAAATGCTGTTATCGTCAACAGGATCCGGATCAATAACCGGATCTACAACAGGTTCATCTTCCATGGAATAGTTTTTTTCCACTACATAACCTTCGTTGACCATGGTGCGGAAAGACGCGTAATCGATCCATACAAAACCACCGGTTCCCCAAGCCGATCCCCAGGAATTCATCACTTTTACAGCGCCTTTTAAATCATCGTAACCAACAGCCAGCATTGCATGGTAACCGCCTTTATAGTTTCCACTGTTCCAGGTAAATACATCATTGTCTGTCTTGTTTTTGTAATTCTGGAAAGCTTTGTCGGTATAGGCAGCGATCACAATCGGAATTCCTTGCGAGAGGTAAGTTTTTACCTCTGTCATGTTGTTGATGTCTTCTACCCGGAACCAGTTTTTGATGGTGTAGGTGGAAGCGTATGATTTGAGATCGGCAGACGGTTTTACACAACTTTCGGGATCATATCCGAAATAACTCAACGGAACGTTCCCGGAGGTTTTCATAAAATCCAAAGCGCTGGTAATATAAGTACCATTTGTGCAATCTCCCTGGCGAATATTCTGATAAACATAGGAAGGGCTGAAGGTGGTATTCGCTTCCGTCAAACTCCATCCGTTTACCCGCGCCTGGTAAAAAGACATGAGCGCATAACCGGTAGCCCATGCGGTACACGACGGCTGACTTCCCTGGTTTCCCGGAGTGGGGAAGTAGAACTCGGGAATCACAGACGTTACTGGCAAACTGCTGCGCTCGGATGCACCCGCAAGCATTGGTGGTGCTGGAAGTTTTTCGTATTGATCTTCCGGAAGCGGAATGAGTCCCTGTCCGAAAGCAGCACTACTTATAAGCAATACCAGGCCGAAGAATAACTGTTTCATAATACGTGAATATAGAGTGGTGAAAGATGATTAACAGATTTATGCTGTCTGTTTATTGAAAAACCGTGATGGATGAACAGAAGCTGCAACATTGCAGATAACGTAGTAAGCGTAGATCGTTTCATTTCTGATTTTGTTAGACAATGTTACTCCAAATTTCTTTCATAAATGGTGCCATAAATGAAATTTGTTTTGGGATATAGAATACTCTTTAGGATGAGGTGTAACAGCCGCTGGTCAATACGCTATTTTTCCCACGAATGAACCAATAATGGTCTATTTTATTTGCCACAGATGTCTCAGATGTTCACAGATAAAATAAATGTATCAAATACTGTACGCATGCGTACAGTAAAATCTGTGAACATCTGAGACATCTGTGGTAAGACTGAAGTGTGTTGGTCAGGTATGGCTTCCCGGTTTAATAAATCGCGGGAATTATTGACTTATCAGATCTTTACTTAGCCCATACACCGTATAACTAATCATCAAAACCAGCATCAAAATCGCCACAATACTGATCACCGGAATGTTTTTAATATTCCCCGGAATTCGGAACGGACGTTTCAGATTGGGTTGTTTTATGCGAAGGTAGATTACCGTCAGATTGATGATAATGAAGGTGATGAAAACAAAGAAATTGGTAATCAGCGCTACTTTTTCAACCTTTCCGATCAATGAGAAAGCCGCAGCAACCAATGCTGCTACGATCAGCGCATATACCGGCGTTCTTCTGTTGGGCAACACTGTTCCAAGGAACCGGAGTTTGTTTTTTTCTTTTCCGATACTGTAAAGAACTCTGGAAGCGCCAAGCATATTCGATAATAGGGAATTGGAAGTAGAAAATAGTGCTACGATGGCAATAATCATCGCGCCGTTGTGCCCGAACCGCTTTTCGACCACCGTTGATAACGGGCTGTCAGATTCTGCCAGTTCCTGGAACGGGATCATACTGATCACAGTCAACGCTACACATGTATACAAAATCATCACCACAATGGCAGAAATAAAAAGCGCTTTCGGGATATTCTTTTCAGGTTTTTTGGTTTCTTCGGCCAGTTTTACAGCGTCTTCAAAACCGGTGAACGCGAAAAAACAAAGTGCAGCCCCGGCAATTAAACCGTGTATGCCATTCTCGGGCATTTCAACGTAACTGACGTCTCCCACAGCCGGACTTGCAGCGTAAATGACAAAGATCAATCCAGCCGTTTCCAGAAGGGTAAAAACAATATTCACCACAGATGATTGCCTGATTCCAAGAAGGTTTATCCCCAGGATAAGCCCGATAATGATTAACGCCGCGATTTGTTGTGGAAAATCCAGCAGGTGGGATAAATATCCGGCAAAACCGATTGAAATAGTCGCCGAAGAAATAATACTGCTCAAGGCTACCATTGTTCCGACTACATAGGCCCATTTTAAGTGGATACTTTCTCTGACGTACGAATATTCTCCACCGGCTTTCGGAAAAACCGATACCAGTTCAGCGTAGGCAAATAACGAAAGCAAAGCGGTAAACGCAGCAATCATAAAAGAGATCCATAACGTATTGCCACTTGCTCCGGCAGCTTTACCGATTACTGTATAAATTCCCGCACCAAGGATCACACCCGAGGCAAAGAAAACAACTTCTGCCAGGTTCAATGTTCGTTTCAGTTCTGCCATATCGTTTCAATTAATTCTCACTTCTTCTAAGAAACTGAATTCCCAATGGCATTAAGTAACAATCGCCAGAGAACAAGGTGCGTTAAACGTAATGGAACCCCTGTTTGAGCACAGTCATCGGTTATCCGCGAAGAGGATCAACGCTAATGACGTTTGCGAGTTGGGGTGAGATAGTTTAACAAGCCGTAGTTCTCAAGATTGGTACTTACAGCCTTGACTTTTTGGTTCTTTTTTGTCAAGAAAAAAGAACGGGTAAATTCATTATGGTTGCCCATGCCCACCGCTAGCCCCATAAATCTGTCCGTTTGAAAAACTCGAGTTATCCGAAGCAAGCTGCACATAAATAAACGCAAGCTCTGCGGGTTGTCCCGGCCGGCCAAGCGGAGTGTGCCCGCCAAACTTTGTGAGTTTTTCCTGTGTTGCTCCGCCGCTTACCTGCAATGGAGTCCAGATTGGGCCGGGCGCAACACCATTTACTCGAATGCCTTTTGGCCCGAGCTGTTTTGCCAGCGATTTCACATAGTTTGTCGTTGCGGCTTTGGTCTGCGCATAATCGTATAAATTCTCTGAAGGATCCGTTGCTTCTACAGAAGATGTTCCGATGATCACAGCGCCTGGTTTCAAATGAGGAAGTGTGGCTTTTATCGTCCAGAACGGTGCGTAAATGTTCGTTTTCATGGTTGCATCGAATTCTTCTGATGAAATATCCAAAATCGATTCATAGGTCTGTTGCCGGGCTGCGTTATTTACCAGGATATCCAACCCGCCAAGCGCCTCAACTGCCTTTGCAACCATTTTCTTACAGAATTCCTCGCTGCGGAGATCTCCTGGAATTGCCACTGCTTTTCGCCCTTCTGCTTCAATGAGCTGAATCACTTCACGTGCGTCTTCTTCCTCGTTCGGGAAATAATTGATCGCTACATCGGCACCTTCTCTTGCATAAGCGATTGCAGCTGCCCTGCCCATGCCCGAATCACCACCCGTGATGAGTGCTTTACGGCCGTTCAGCAACCCTGAACCTTTGTAACTTTTTTCGCCGTGATCAGGAACAGGATCCATTTTACAGGCAAGTCCCGGCCAGGGTTGTTTTTGTTTTTTAAACGGCGGTTTCGGATGCTTTTTCATCGGATTTTTCAACGCTTTTGAAGCTGATTGCTTACTGCCTTTTTTGTTTTCCTTACTCATCTTAGTCGGTTTTAGTTCGTATAAAAATTGTGCGGATTTATTCTTCTTCTCCCAATAAAGTTTCCAGTTTCGCAAGCGCTTTTCCAATATCGGCGCCTTTTCCGAGGACTCCTTTCCAGAGATCTCCCTTTTTTTTCAATCGTTCATGGATCGTGAAAATCGTGAAGTCTTTCGGATCGAGTTGGTCGTTGACTTCGTCCCATTCAAGCGGAGTAGAAACGGTTGCTCCTGGTTTAGGACGGGCACTGTAAGCTGCTGCTATGGTTTGTCCTTTCCGGTTTTGCAGAAAGTCAATATAGATCTTGTCTACCCGTTTGGAGACTGTACGTTCGATGCTTGTGGTTTCCGGTAACTGATGCTGAACAGCGGTCGCAAGCAATTCGCCGAAGAGTTTGATTTCGTCGTACGTATAACGTTTTTTCAACGGGATATACACGTGCAGGCCAGTAGCGCCGCTGGTTTTACAAAATGTTTCGATCCCGATTTCCGTGCATACTTCCCTGATTTTTAACGCAGTTTGAACCACTTCTTTGAAGCCGATATTGCCCGGATCAAGGTCCATGATCATGTAATCAGGGTAGTCGGGACGGTCATACAAACTGTGCCATGGATTGATCTCAATACAGCCGAGATTGACCATGTACACCAGTGTTGCTTCGTTGTCACAGATGAGGTAATCCAGGTATTCATCATTCGATTTGGAATACTGTTTTTCGGTGTGCACCCATTCCGGAATCTGTTCGGTATCCATATCTTTTTGATAGAATCCGGGTTTGGTAATGCCATTCGGGTGACGATTGAGCGATTGCGGCCTTTTCTTCAGATAGGGAAGAATAAACGGGCTGATCTTGCGGTAATAATCAATGAGATCGCCTTTGGTGATGTCGCTTTCGGGAAAGTAAACCTTATTCCTGTTGGTGACTTTGAGTTTTTTTCCACTGATGCGAATTTCCTGATCGCTGTCTTCGGTTTTTTTTGCCTCGGAAGCGGTTTTCCGGCCATCTTTCAGTGACTTACCGGTTTTTATATCCGGTTGTGTGTCGTTATTTTTCATGGTTTCGGATGCTTTTTTGTCTGTGCGCAATCCCATAAAAACCGGAACGCGTAAATGCTTGTCTTCTGTCCAGTTTGCGAATTCTATATTACAAACGAGTTGGGGTTTGATCCATGTCGGTTTTCCTTTTTGTCCGGTCATTTTTGGCACCGGATCGAACGGACTTTTTGCAGTTTTCAGTTTTTCGAATTGGACATGTAACTCCTTGAGTGAAGTATCCGTGAATCCCGATCCGCAATTGCCGATGTACACCAATTTTTCGTTGTTGCAGATACCTAGAATCAGTGATCCGAAGAATTTGCGGCTGTTTTGAGGAGCGGTATAACCACAAATGATGGCTTCGAGCGATTGACGGTTTTTGAGTTTGAGCCATGCATCTGATCGCGCACCGGGGAAATACCTGCTGCTGCTTTCTTTTGCGATCACACCTTCATACCCCATTTTAGTGAGGCGTTTCATCAGTTCTTCGCCTTTTTCTTTTACGATAGGCGAGGGCTGAATGTGTTCCAGTTTCACTTTTGTGAAAACAGCTTCCAGTAATTCACGGCGCTGAATGAAAGGTAGTTGCGTAATCGAATGGCCATTGAGGTACAAGAGATCGAATACGTAATAGCGCAAAATTCCTTTTCGGGTAGTTGTATAATTCTGTAAGAGTTGAAAATTGCTGATGCCTTTGCGGTTTTCGATCACAATTTCACCGTCGAGAATCAAGTCATCTTCAAACCGTTCGAGTTCGGGCAACAGGGTTTCATAGGCTTTGTTGAATGAATTTCCGTTGCGCGAAACCATTTCCACTTTTCCGTTTGAAATCTTCGTGATGGCGCGGTATCCATCATATTTTGGCTCATACAGCCAATCAGGATGGTCGTTGTGCGTTTTCGCAAGTGTTGCCAACATTGGTTTTTTCAAATGGCTCCAAGCATGATTGATGTCCGTTTTTGTATCTTCTTGTTCAACAGGTTCTTCCGGTTCCTGCGTAGGAATTACCGGCTGTATTTCATTTTCGGGATCCGGTTCTTTTTTTTTATGCGCTTTTACCGGATCGATCTCCGATATGGTGTAGCTTTTTACAGCGTGTTCATCGGATTTCTTGATCAACAGCCAGTTTTTATCCGTTCCGTCGTTCATCCGTACCAGGGCAAATGCGCCGTTGAGGTGTTTCCCTTTCAGTACAAATTTCAGATCACCCTTGGCATATTGTCGCAGCAATTGTTTTTCGGCTGAAGTACCTTTTTCCGGTTGAATCGGTGTGTACGTTCCGTTGTCCCAAATTTCAACAATGCCTGCGCCGTAATTTCCTTTGGGAATTTCACCGTAAAATTTGCCGTAAGCGAGTGGGTGATCTTCTACATGAACTGCTAATCGACGTTCGCCTGCTTTCATAGACGGGCCTTTCGGAACCGCCCAGCTTTTCAGTACGCCTTCCATTTCGAGCCGGAAATCGTAGTGCAAATGAGATGCATCGTGTCGTTGAACAACAAATGTGAGCGCTACCGACGGTTTTTCTTTTCCTGTCGACGGTTCGGGCGTTTGTTTGAAATTCCGCTTTTTCCGATACAGTTTCAATGCCATAATCAGGAAGCTTTTTGTTTACTTTTCTCCAGGCTGGCTTTGAGTTGTTCCATGAGGTCTTTCGACTTACTGTGCACTATTCTCAGTTTCGGAACGCTCGTTTTTTTGCCTTTCGCTTTCGCTTTGATGATCTTCAGCAGTGATGCGGCGTACTCGTCTTTGAACTTTTCAATGCTGAATGGCGTCGTGTATTGTTTGATCAGCGCCATAGCCATTTTCAGTTCGGTCGGTTTTACTTCTGAAGCAGCAGGAAGTTTCAGGTCACTTGTTTCCCTGATTTCCTGCGCGAATCGGATTTTACTCAGCACCAACACGTTTCCGCGGGGCTTTAAAACAGTCAGTGTTTCTGTGGTACGTAACACAAACTGTGCAATACCCACTTTTTTGCTTTTCGCAAGGGCTTCCCGCATCAGTGCGTATGCCTTGACGCCTGATTTTTCAGGTTCTACGTAATAGGAATTCTCAAAATAGATCGTATCAATATCGGTCTCGTCCACGAAATGGTCCACCTGGATAATCTTGCTTTTTTCGGGCGCGGCACTCTCAAAATCTTCCGGTTCAAGTAATACATAACGCTCATTCAACCAGTAGGCCTTGGCAATATTTTCCCAGGAAACTTCTTTCCCGGTATCCTCGTTGATGCGTTTAAACCGGATATGACTCATATCGCGCGGATCAACCATGTCAAGGTCAAGCGAGCTCTGCTGAGTGGCACTGTATAATTTTACGGGAATATTGACCAGCCCGAAACTGATCGCTCCCTTCCAGATAGCTTTCATACGCGATAGTATTGATCATAAATATTTACCATTAATGTTCCGGATTGGTCAATACTTGCCCGGTGCATGCGGTCGCAGTTAAAGGAAAAAACAACTTCCCCGGCTTTATTGACACTCACAATTCCGACGTCTCCGGGTAGGGGATAATCGGCGTTATCAACCGTATGATCACACGCAGCCTGAAGCGTCATTCCTTTCAGTTCCATTAGCATTGCCACTTTGTGAGCGATCATGTTGGTCATGATTACTTCACCATCACCGGTGCACGACGAAGCGCAGTAGGAATTGGCATAACAACCTGCTCCGATCATGCAACTGTCGCCAACGCGCCCGGGTAGTTTGTTACTGATCCCACCCGTGGAAGTTGCCGCAGCCATATTTCCGGATACATCCAACGCAACGCAGCCCACTGTTCCATGGCTTTCGCTTTTTTCTTCGCGTAAATCGTTTAATTGCCGTTCTACAATGAAATAGTCATCCGGCATTAGTTCCAGGCCATTTTGTTCCGCCAGCTTCAACGCCCCGGCACCGCCAATGTGAACGTGTTTGGTTGTTGTCATCACTTTTCGGGCAAGCGTGATGGGATTTTTTACTTTTCGTACCATCGATACGGCCCCGGCAGAAAGCAGGTGTCCATCCATGATCGCTGCATCCATTTCAACCTCCACATCGGCGTTTAATGCAGATCCTTTACCGGCATTGAACAACGGATTGTCTTCGAGAATTCTCACGGTAGCCTCCACCACGTCAATAGCCGAAGTACCGTCGACAAGTAATTTGTGCCCGTATTCGACAGCGGTTCTCAAACCTTCGATATAAGCATCATAATTGGATTCAATAAACGTACTGTTTCCTCCGGCACCACCGTGTATAGCAATTGCAATTTTATTCATCGTCGCTCTCAATTTCTATGTTCGAATAACTTAATTCACAGGTGTCTATGTTAAACTCACAGTTTCTCACCAGCAGATGCACACGTAGATTGTCTACATAGATCGGGGTTCCTTTTCCCACAAGGCTCATATTGGTTTGCTCGATGTAGCGGCCGTCAATGATTACCACCATGCCCGAACCCAAACATTGGGCCCTGTTACCTTTCCGGATAAGCAAAGCAGTGTCTTCCCCTAATCCGATCCCTAAGTATCCTGAATTGGAAACCACTGCATTTACCAGCCTCCCGAAACGCCCTCGTCGGATAAAATGCGTGTCAATGATGCAATCTTTAATCAGGCCAAGGCCGGTACTGATCTTTAGGTCGGCATCGATAAGGGCTTCTTGTTTACCACCGCTTTGGATCATGATTTTAGACATTACCATGGCGCCTGCACTCGTTCCTGCAACGGTAAATTCAGCGTTGTTTTTGTATTTTTTGATGATTGCCTCAGCAACAGGCGACCCGCCAATGATAGTCGTGATCTTAAATTGGTCTCCACCGGAAAACAAAACAGTATCGGCTTTTTCCACACGTTCAATGTAGCTTTCGTTTTTCGAGTCAGGGATGCTATGAATATCCATAAAGCCAACGTTGGTGTAGCCAACCTTGCTGAAGGCCTTTTCATAAATTGCGCGGACTTCAACCGGATAACTGCTCGCAGTAGTGATCACTTCAATGCGGGCATCCATTGATTTTTCAGAGACGAGTTTCTTTAAAATTTCCAAATGCACAAACTGTGAATGATGTACTGTGATAGGAACTTTGTTCTCACCTTTATCCTCTGCTCCTCCAATGAGTAAAAGCTTGCCTTTAGGTACCATAACTCTTGTTTTTATCAGGAAACCTTTGAAAACCGGTAAACCAGTTTTTCCTGTAGTTTTTTCACCAGTTCCAGGGAATGCTTCACATGATCGGCGCAAACAAATACGAATGCTCCCTGTGGTGCGTGCGTGACTGCTGCTTCAATAGCGGAAGCTTCATCTGAAATCACGTCAACATCTGCATCGGGATTGACGGAAGAAATACCTTCCATCAGCAACTGTGTCATTTCTTCATTTGGTCGTCCACGGTTATTTTTATCGTGCCGAATAATGATTTGATCGAAGATCTCAGCGGCATATTTTCCCTGATTGCGAATGTCCTGATCACGTCGGTCACCCGTAGCACCGATCACCCCGATCTTGGGCGATTCTACCGTTGACATATATTGCTGAATCGCTTGAAAACCGGAAGCATTGTGGGCATAATCGAGTATCAGCTTACAATGGCCGAATTCAAACTGGTTCATTCTTCCGGGGGTTGTTTCCGGCGAAAGAACGAATGAAGCAAGTGCGATCCTGATTTGTTCAAGTGGAAATCTGGAAGCGATACCGGCAGCAATGACCGGGAGCACATTTGCGACCATAAATTCCAGTTTTCCTCTGTGAGTAACAGGAACCTGGTTTACAGGTAATATCCGGGTAATGAGTTCACCGTTTTTTACCACAAAAAAATCATCTTCGACTAAAACGGCCATTCCGCCCTGGCTGCAATGATCATCGATTCGTGGATTGCTCTTTGTTGTGCTGAATAAAATGACATTGCACGAGACGATGTTCCGCATTTCATAAACCAAATCATCATCCGCGTTTAAGATTGCGTAACCAGTATCGGAAGTGCTTCTTGGGACCACTTCTTTTACCTCTGCCAGGTCTTCGAGCGTATGAATATCATCCAGTCCGAGGTGGTCTTCACTTACGTTCGTCACGATACTAATATCACATTCGTCAAAAGCTAACCCTGACCTGAGAATTCCTCCACGGGCACATTCCAGTACCGCGTAATCGACTGTTGGGTCAGAGAGAACTAACCGCGAACTTTGTGGGCCGCTGCAATCACCTTCTGCGATCATGTGTTTATTGATGTAAATACCTTCCGTAGTGGTGAAACCAACATTTTTGCCGGCTGTGGCTGCCATGTGCGCGATGAGTCGGGTAGTGGTGGTTTTTCCGTTGGTACCAGTTACTGCCACCACAGGAATTCGTCCATTGGACTGCCCGGGAAAGATCATATCGATGACCGGTTTGGCCACATCGCGTGGTGTTCCTTTTGATGGATGGGTGTGCATACGGAATCCCGGGCCTGCATTTACTTCTAATACAGCGCCATTTCCGATGTGCAGCGGTTGTGTAATATCCTTGGCTATAATGTCAATGCCGCAAACATCCAGCTGGAAGATCCGGGCAATCCGTTCGGCTAAGAAAACATTGTAGGGGTGCACGATATCGGTAACGTCTGTTGAGGTTCCACCGGTTGAAAGATTGGCTGTCCGCTTGAGTATCGCTTCTTTTCCGGCCGGTAAAACGTCATCCAAAGTCAATCCCTGTTCCTTTAACAGGTTTTTGGTGTGCGCATTGATTTTAATCGTTGTCAGGATTTTCTCATGTCCAGTTCCACGATCCGGATTGTTATTGGTGATCGTGATCAGTTCACGGATCGTACAAATCCCGTTTCCTGTTACGCAGGCCGGCGTACGTTTTGCAACTGCCACAAGCTTGTAGTTGATCACAAGAAAACGATAATCATCGCCTTCAATGTATTGCTCCAGGATGATTTTATCGGATATTTTCCATGCCTGATTCGCTGCTTTTAGCACACCTTCTTTGGTCGTTATATTTGCTGTGATCCCGCGTCCGTGATTACCGTCCACCGGTTTTACGACCAGCGGGAACTGGATGTTGTCCATCTCTTCCCTCAAACCGGTTTTATCGTAAACGATCACGCCTTTCGGAACAGAAATACCGGCCTTTTCAAGCAAGTTTTTCGTGAGCCATTTACAGGCAACTGTTTCAACAGCCAGGTTGCTGGTGGTACCCATTATAGTGGCGCGGAATAATTGTTGATTTTTCCCGTAACCAAGCATATAAAGCGAATCGTTATCCAGTCGCATCGCCGGAATACCTCTTCGCATTGCTTCATCAAGAATGGCCTGGGTGCTTGGCCCGGCTGCTTCATCCAACCATATTTCGTGGAGCTCACTGATGACTTTTTTGAGATTAAACGATTTTTTTTCCGCCATCGCTTTTACGAAATTTACCGCAGCTTTTCCAGCGTAAATTCCTGCTTTTTCTGATAGATAAGAAAAGACAACTTTGTATACGCCATATTCTCCTGTTGATCGCGTTCTTCCATAGCCGCAATCCATTCCCGCCAACACCTGCATCTCGAGTGCAACATGTTCAATCACATGTCCAAGCCACGTTCCTTCGCGCATTCTTTCACATAAACCGCCTTCTTTTTCTTCAGAGCATCTGTGCTCATACAAAGAAGGTATTGCCTGCATAATCCGTTCATAAAATTGGGGAATCCTGTTTGTAGGAAGTTCTTCATACTTACCGATATCCAATTTCATTACGATTAGCCTTTTCCTGTAATTCGACCAGTAGTTTGGCCCTCTCATTACCTGGATCCTCATGATTTCCATGTCTTCAATTTTTAAATCAGTTTTTTGTAATAAACGATATCACTAAGTAGAGCTAGAGATGTTGGTCTAACCAAATACTGTGAATAGTAAAAATAGACAGGTGAAAAGGGCAAAACCTTACACAATTTTTTCACCGATTTGCATAATTCCTATAATTATCAAAATTTATGATCTGGATAAATGGGCGATTGACTATTAAGCACACAACTCTTTTAGAATTTAACATGCCGCGTATTTTTACCACGAATCAGCCTTAGACAACACCGATTTTGAAGCATGTTTCAACGCTTTCAGAATTTGACGTGCTGCGTTTCCACTACGAATCAGCCTAAGGCAGATACGTGAACGAATAACGAGCTGTGTACCAATTATTTATTATGAATACCCGCGCGCTTATTGAGTATCAGAAGAGTTTTGAAAGTAGGAATAGTGCAAGTTTTCGAAAAAAAAGTGTAATACGATTTAGTTTAAATCGCTGCAATTTTACTTCATGTACAGTCATCAGGTATGATTGTACAAAGATTCATAACGAAAAATAACGAACATGAAAAGTGTGAAAACAACAGCAAAACGCTTCGCGAGTTTAGCGTTTTTAAGCTTAAGTATGAGCGGAATCCTTATGACAGGATGTGACAATGGCCAACCGGAAGATTCGGAAAAAATAGCCGAAGACCAAAATGAAGAGCGTTTTGATGATCGGAAATCTGAGAAAGATGCCGAGTTTCTTGTTAAAGCCGCTGCTATTAACATGGAAGAGATCGAACTGGGCGAATTAGCACAACAAAAAGGAACACTCCAGGAAGTAAAAGACCTCGGTAAAATGATGGTAGACGAGCATACCGCAGCGTTGGATGAGCTAAAACAACTGGCAGAAGAAAAAGCAATTTCTTTACCGGGTTCTCTGACCGAGGACGGACAGGATGCCTACGATAGACTCAATGAAAAATCGGGCAAAGACTTTAACGAGAAGTATTGCGACATGATGATCAGAGGCCACAAAGATGCAATTGACAAGTTTGAAAAAGCTGCTTCCGATGCCGACGATCCCGATATCCGTAACTGGGCTTCATCCATGCTTCCGTCATTGCGTACGCATCTTGAGCATTCGCGTATAGCCGAGGAGAAGTGCAAAGCAATGAAATAAGATGAAATTCAATGGCAAGTGTTTGCTTCATCCGGAAGCGCTATTTCTTGCCCCCACAGATGCATCAACCGTGCCGTTAGAAAGATCAGCCGGCTGATGCATCTGTGGTGAAAACAATATGTCTGCCACAGGCCTACCGTGTACTCACAAGTCACAAAATGTTAGACTTGGGGTGGAGCAAATCAATAAAAACAATATGTTCCATAATCAGTCTGAGCCTGACACGGTATTGCGGGATTACGGAACTACCGCTAAAGCTGGGAATAACTATTCCATCAATCCTCTACCAAATTGATGAAACACAACAAATAAAGATATAGGTACACGGTAGGCCAGGGGCGGATACCAGGTAATTGAACAAACCATTAAAATAAAATATCATGGAAACGAAGAACAATAAAGACATTATTGACAGCTTGAACAATCTGATTCAGATCAATAACGACCGCATCCAGGGATATCTTACTGCTGCGAAAGAAACTGAAGAAGCCGATTTAAAGGAGCTTTTTTCCGAAATGATGCAAACCAGCCAGGAATGTCGCCGTGAATTGGTGCAGGAAGTTACCAAACTCGGCGGAACTCCGATCGAAGGCACAACTGTTTCAGGCAAGATTTACCGCGCCTGGATGGATGTAAAAGCCGCATTGACAAGTAAAGACCGCAAAGCGATCCTGAATTCCTGCGAATTCGGTGAAGACGTGGCAAAAAAGACTTACGAAACCGAATTGGATGCCTACGCGCTCAACGGTTCCCAGTATGAATCATTGGTCCGCAATCAGCATTCAAAGATCAAAGCCGGCCACGACAAAATCAAAGCGTTGCGCGATAGAGCGGCTGTGGAAAAGTAGATTGTTTAGTTTAGTATAGCGAAAAAGGCTCTGTCCGCTTTAAGGCGACAGAGCTTTTTTTGTGGGGGAATAGTGGAACCTAATGTAGTTGTCAGCCTCGACTTGGACATTCAATCGCCACCACCAGACTGGCTGCATTTTAAAGATGTAACGCTCCCAAAAGGAACCAAATTCTTCAATGAACTTGTCACCCAACAAATAAACGTCGTTAAAATCAAAAAAATCCTCGATGGACTACACGAGTGATTAATCAATCCTTCACACAACGAACAGATAGCCCCTGTACCTTATAATATTGGTAATAAAAGACATCGCTCTTGTTACCTTCCAGTTGACAGAACCATGCGTTGCTTTTACTATGTTCCTTAGACATCCACATGCGGGTGGTCTCGCCGGATTCCGAGCAATTGCCATTATAAGGGCTGTAACCGGCAGGTTGTCCGTTAAAGCCGCTTTCATTGGTGCCGTTGCCATTTTCTTTCCAACCGCTGGTGCTTTTTAATTTGGTACATGAACCTTTTAATCCACCTAAAAAGTTACTCAATTGCGTCCATTCCAAACTATCAGGAATATGCCAGCCATCAGGTGCTAACCCACGCGGGTCGTTTACCGCATACCAGTTATACAATTTACCATATTTGGTGCCATTGGCAGAAGTGTAATCGTAATAACACCAGGCAGGTTTTTTTCGTTTTCCGACTTTCTCCCATTCTTCCGCCGATTTAACTTCGGGAATAGGGTCACCGTTCCGGAAACTCTCCACATTCAGATTTTCGGCCATCCAGGTTTGCCCGCCAATTTGTACCTCAGTCAAATTACCGGGTACTTTGGATGTGTTATCATTTCCTACCCAAGCCGTGAGTGTCATTGTCGCAATTATTGTGACAATTAAGACGATACTTTCCTTTTTCATTTTCTGTTGTTTCAAATTGTCCTGCTTCGTAAAAAGGCTAAGCTGGTTCGCCTGTAAAACTCAATGAACGCCGACAGCACAATTGCCGAAACAACAATCACATCTATTCGATCATTGTCAAATAATCGCTTGTAAATTAGTTATTTATTTCCGGATTGGTGTCCCCAGTTCTTCAGTAGCAGATTGACACTCCACAGATGTCCAGTATATGACAGTTAGATAATCCATGGATACTCCACCTGTCAGTCTGCGAAGTTTTAAGAACGAAGTAGGATTTTGTGAAGCTCCGGACCTGTTTTTCTTAAATAAATAGTTAAAACATGTGAGTTATGTAACCTTCCGTAGTTGTTGTATAACAGAAGTACTGCGCAATCAGGTCACCTTTGTTCCAACGATTTATTTAAAAGAAAGAACATGAAAAAAATGCTAACGATTGCGACTGTACTATTGGCATTCTCTGCAGTATTTTCTCAGGAAACTCCGGAGAAACCGACCAAAGTATTGTCAGTCGGGCCGTCCGTAGGATTTGGCCACACCGGTATCCGGAATACAGACGGAACGGATTTGTTCAAACCATCATGGAGTGCCGGACTGATCATCAATTACAGTACGAGTGAACACGTTGGCTTTGCTGCAGATGTGCTGTATTCAATTGAAGGCGCACTTGTTGAAAACAATGATGGAGAAGAAATCGACCTTACTTTGCAATATGTGCGTGTTCCCTTTAAATTCGCCTATTTCTTCGGTACATTCGAAGATAATTTACGTCCGAAAGTAACCGTAGGTCCGTCATTGGGTTTCCTCATTGATGCAGAAAGCGATCATGAAACCGATGGCACAAGTGATGTTCAGGCTTTATACGAACCATTTGATCTTGGCGTGAATGTCTCTGTTGGTTTTAACTTAAAACTGGCTAAGACCATCTGGTTGAACACTGATTTTAATTATTACACTGGCCTTTTAGAGGTCAGTCCCAACCAACACAACTCAAATTTCGGGTTGAAAGTTGGTTTGGCATTTGGATTATAACTCTCATTCCCGGTCTCATTCTCGCTCTGGAAAAGAATGAGAAACAGACCGCGTTCGCTAAAGCTATAGCGGTAGCGAAACTAGAGTGGTGAAAATGAAAAGAGCTTTGGCGTTTACCGTCAAGACTCTTTTTGTTGTTTAAACCCGTCACGTAACGCAGCTTTTAATACTTCAATAGTGATGTCTTTCAGCGATTTAAACTTAATGCAATAACCAGTTACGCTCGCTTTGCCAAGGTCTTTGCCATAAGTTTCGGCTAAGTACTTCTTATCTTCAATCCCAAGGATATAAACAGAAATTCCCGTTGTGTTGGCGCTCAAACCAACCTGATAAAACTCCCGGGTTTTTCCATCGGCGTATTGAATGGTGTGAAGTCCGTACCCGATATTGGGATTGGAAACAACTTTATTATTGCTGTCTTTGCCATCCAGGAACCAGATTTTGCATCCGGGCTTTACCTCCTGAATGATGCGGTGCAATTCCAGCATGTCATTGCGCTTTGCTTCCGGTTGACTGTCAATATATGCGTTGATTTGTTCCAGTACGATTAGTTCCATTGGAGAACGGTTTTTTGTGGTGTTAACGTTCCAATACTAGCAAAAAAACAGGAAATACAAGGAAGTCGTATTTCTTTTTGTGTCAAGAATCTTTCTTTACTATCACAAAACGAGAAAGTCATTCAGGAAGGTTGATTTTAACCACATCCCCTTCAATCTATAACGGGAGTCGGGTTTTTACCAAACTCCCGTTTTTTTAGATCATTCTCTCCGCCGCGGCTGACTGCTTCTCGCTCTAAAACCATTTGTTGGTAAAAAAGGCCATCAGAATCAAATCATGCTTTCGAAACAAAAATCAATCACAAACCGGCAGCATCGCGAAAAACATGGAGCTGCCAGGTTTCATAGTGATCGTTTTATTTTCAATAACCACTGATTACAACCCGCTGATTAAATGTTTGAGTTCCGGTAATTATTTCCAAGAGATAAATACCTTCCGGAAGTTGTGTGAAATCAACCCATTTTTCTGCCGGATTCATCTCCTTTCCATCCAGCTTTTTACCCGCCGAATCAAAGACAGAAATGGCAAGAATTTCTTCATTTGTCAGAATCATCACCTTGTTTTTTGCAGGATTCGGATAAACAAGTACTTCATTTTCCGAAGAGACTCCAACGCAACTTTCGAGGTAAATAATTTCGTCATAGTAAGTAGAATTACCATCCAGATCTGTTTGTTTTAACCGGTAATAGAGATTCTCACCGGGAGATGAAAAACCAGCGTAACTATAATTGATCTGCGAGGTTGAATGTCCGACACCGTCAGTCGTACTAACTATTGTCCAGTTCATAGCATCCCTGCTGCTTTCAACGGTGAAAAAATCATTTTGCTGCTCACTAACGGTACTCCAGGTCAGCAAAACATTGCTTCCTTCACATTGTGCTGCAAAATTGATCGTTTCTACGGGTAAAGGATTATCAGGACTCACGGATGAAAGTGTAAACGGACCGAATCCCGTAACCGGAGCTGACGAAACAACGGTACCGGCAGCAAGGGTTCCGGTTGTTCCACCATTGCCTTTATTGGTCCATTGTGTACCGTCCCAGCGGGCTACACGTAGATCAGCCATATTGGTAACTCCGCAACTTCTTGTATCCCAGCTCAATTCCACGGTCACGTCTGAAGAACCGGTTGTTCGATCCAGCATCCAGTATTCGCACTGTGATACATGGTCGAGTCCTGCTTCCAGACTAATTACACTGTAAAGCGCGTCCGGGTCGGTTTGAAAGTATTCAGCCGTGAATACATCTGTGGTCAAAACCGGAGCAGAAATAGCGATCGGAGCATACACCACATTTTTACCTACCGGAAACACAAATGGTTGGTCCCCGGTCTTGAAAGCCGGTCCTGAAACAAAACTGTTGTTGCTGGCACCTGATACAGAAGCAGTACCGGTAAGTCCCAGGATGTTTGTTGCAGTTGTCACCAAATAACCGTCGGTAAACACCAGAATACCGCGCACATTCATAGCCTGTCCCAATGTAATGCCCGTTACACTGGCATTGTTCAGTGTAAGATTATTGAAGGTTGTGACAGACGATCCGTCTATTGTCTGAGCCGACGGACTAAAGAATGTAACAACCGTACCCGAATCAGTTAGCGTACCGTTGTTGGTGACATTACCAAAAAAAGTAATGGAAGCACCCGGAGCAATTTTAAAACTTCCACTATTGGTAACCTGAGCATTTGTTGCTAATACAAAGACGAACAACAGAAAAGCTGTGTTGAGGAGATATTTCATAGTGCGTCGTATTATTGAATGGACAGATTCATGGTTTGAACTGTGAGGTCGGTATTGGCCGTTTCATTTTCAACCCACACTTCTATGTAATCGCTTGGAGCCAGCGTTACCCGGCATGAAAGTGTTACCGGTCCCTGATCTGTACTGTTAATAAGTTTCACCTCTTGTCTTGACTCCGGAAGAATAACCCCGTTTTTAGCAATATAGAATGAAAAGAACTTATTGGAAGACGGTTGAGTAGCCGTAAGCGAGCACATCACCTGGAAAGAACGTGTTTGACTACCCGTATAAGTAAGCCGGTTATCGGCAGGAGATGTCATACGGAACAAACTAACGGCAGTTGTAGTACCTAAAATCTTTACCGGAACACCCATAACACCAATTACCGTCTGAATGGCCGTTGTAACATACATATTGCCACCGGCTACCGCATCTTTTTCGGTATTGAGTCCGGTTGCTTCCACTTCCCATGGGTTAGTGAAAGAACCGTTCACATACGTTCCGTCACCAACAAACATCACCACTTTTACAGACCCGGCAACCAAACTGGTAATGCCGCTGATGTCTAATGCCGTTGCTGTATTGGCAGCGTATGCAAGTCGGTCACCACCCAGGATCTGAATCACATTAAAAGTACCGATGAATTTTTCATACACATTAAAATTCGAGGCATCCCAAAGCGAGTTATTGATAACCACATTGTTGTCATTCTGGAACGTTATTCCGTTCGTATTGGAAAAAAAAGCAACCGTTGCAATGAAAACCGTGCCGCCAACATTCGCAATAGTCCCGATGCTATTACATCCCAGGAAATAGCAATTTTGGATGATCATGTTTTGGGCTGTACTTCCAGCGTCGATGTTAAAAATACTTCCGGAAGCCGCTATGAGACTCATGTATCGGATGTTCCCGGTTTTGTTTCCGGTAAACATTTCTGCAGCACCGGTATAAACCAGTTTGTCATTGGCTGCATCATCACCCCTGACCGTACAGCCATTTAGGTTGATCATATCGGCTAGAACAATCGTGCCATTAATTTCATATTCCACGCCGGCTACCAATGTAATGACACCGGCCACAGCGGCTGGAAAATCAGTCACCGATTTTACAAGTACATGATTATTCCGGTTTGTAGCCACAGCAATCCATCTGGTACCATTCCAGTAATAATAACCATCTACCAGCGTTCCACCATCACTGTATACAAGTGTTCCTTCTGCAACCGCTGCGGTGAGGGGGGCAGAACTGGTTAAACTGTTCAGTGCAACTCTTGGTGGAAGAAACCCTTTGTCAGTGCTTTCCAATTCAAGGAGCGAATTTGCATTAATGGTATTGGGATTGTCTCCAATTTTTACCTGTGCAAAAAGTTGAGTTGCGCTAAGAACCAGCGCAACGAGCATAAGTGTGTTTGTTTTCATAATTGTAGAAGTTTTAGTATTCTATCTGGTTGAGTACTTGGTAGATACCTAATTCGTTTTTACAGATACCATGGCGGCTTGGTAGACCGCAATACTCTGTAATTAATATATCATGATAGTTGATCAGATACGATACAAAATGTACAAATGGTTGATTTAAAAGAACAAAAAGAGGGTTTCGTCGATTTTAATTAACTCATTGACAGCTATTTTGACTTAACTGTTAATTGATTTCACCGTATTTCCCGCAAGCATAATTGTGGAAAACCGCAACTCCTATTGATGTTTTGTCTAAAAATCTAAAGGAATTCGGACTCATTAAAATGCTGTAATGTAACATTTATAGAGGTTTCAGGTGTTTTTCGATTAATTCAGATCTAAAATAAAGAAACCAGATGCCATGTGACTTGTATTTACTATGATTATTGATTGATTACACTATTGCATGTATAAATGGTCGATTTAAAGGAGCAAAAGAGGGTTTTGTCGCATTTAATCAACTTGTTGATAGTTATTTTAACTTAACTGTTAATTGATTTTACCGTATTTCCCGCAAGTATAATTGCGGAGAACCACAATCTGTACTGACTTTTTGTCTAAAGGTCTAAGGAATTCGAACGCGTAAAACTCAAATAACATACAATTCACAAGGTTTTAAACGTTTTGCGATTAACTAAGATCTAAAATAACGTGAGTTCGGGATAAGAATTCTGTCAGATCGCCGCAGCGGACTGAAAAAAAAGAGCGCGCAGAACGAGAATGAAGTAAAAGAGTGGTGCAACGAGAATCGAACACCAAAACGAATAAAGATTGCTCTATTTCAGTACTTTTATGAGCAATGTTAGAACTCTTTCAATATTTCAATAATTTCCACAAGCTTTCAAAAGAAGCTGAAAACGCTATTATTGAAATATCCAATGAATTAAAAATAAAGAAGAACACAATAATCCAGGATATAGGACAAACTTGTAAGACAATTTATTTCATCAAAACAGGATTTGCCCGGATTTACTATTTCAAAGAGGATATTGAGATTACCGAATCCTTTGCATTCGAAAACAATATTCTAGCACGAGTAGAGAGTTTATTCCACAACAAACCTTCAAAAAAAGCAATTCAACTTTTAGAAGATTCTGAACTAATTGCTATCAATGCTAATTTACTATTCAAATTGTATGACAAATTCCCGGAAATCGAACGTTTGTTTCGTTTGATTTTTGAATCTGCTTATGTTGATACCGTGAATCGAATTGAAAACATTCAGTTTCATACAGCAGAGGAAAGATATAAGATGCTTCTGAATGAATCTTCAAATGTGATAAAACGAGTTCCATTAAAGCTTATAGCATCTTATTTAGGAATCACACCAGTTAGTTTAAGCCGAATCAGAGCGATTAAGTGATTTCTTATCAAATGTAAAGTGTTTTGATGATGGTTGACAATAGATTTGCATTGTTAATTCAAGTATCAAAACAAAATGGCAAGAGAAATAAAACTAGGACTGAAAGAGAATCTCAATCAATTTATCTTGTTGATTATCGTAAATGCTTTCGTCGGTGGAATGGTTGGTTTGGAGCGCACTATTCTTCCTCAAATCGCAGAAAAGGAATTTCATCTTGCCGTAAACACAACCATCTTATCTTTCATTATTGTTTTCGGAATTGTCAAAGCCATCACAAATTATTTCACGGGTTCCTTAGCGAATAGATTCGGCAGAAAAAACCTGCTAATTCTAGGTTGGGTTGTTGGAATTCCCGTTCCTTTTATCTTAATGCTTGCAGACAACTGGAACTGGATCATTTTTGCCAATGTTTTACTGGGAATCAATCAAGGTCTTACATGGTCTAGTACGGTAGTCATGAAAATTGATTTGGTCGGTGAAAAAAATCGGGGATTAGCCATGGGACTAAACGAGTTTGCGGGTTATTTGTCGGTTGCTGTCATTGCCTTTTTAACAGGATGGATTGCAAGCGAACACGGATTAAGACCTTATCCTTTTTATATAGGAATTTTACTTTCCATTTTAGGATTAACTCTTTCGGTGTTCTTTATTAAAGATACCCGTCATCATGTAGGAATAGAGTCAGGTGATAGCAAGATTTCAAGATTGAAAAACATTTTTTGGGACACGACTTTGTTTGATCGAAACTTAGGCTCTGTAACGCAAGCAGGATTGGTTAATAATCTAAATGATGGCATGGCATGGGGACTGTTTCCAATCCTTCTGGCACAAAAGAATTACAGTATTGGAGATATCGGCATTATTACAGCGACTTATCCAGCAGTTTGGGGAATTGGACAACTATTCACAGGCAAAATGTCAGATCACTTTCGTAAAAAGAGTATGCTATTTTGGGGTATGTTATTGCAAGGTGTTGCGTTACTGTTTTTCGTCTTTGCCAATTCTTTTTCTCACTACATCATTCTTTCCTGTGTTCTTGGATGGGGAACAGCCATGGTTTATCCAACATTTTTAGCAACTATCGCAGAAAACACTCATCCTATTGACAGAGCCAAAAGTATTGGTGTATTTCGATTATGGAGAGACCTTGGATATGCCATTGGAGCCATTTTAACAGGAATAATAGCAGATACATTTGGAATCAATGCCTCGATAATAGTCATTGGTGTATTAACTGTTTTTTCATCAGTAGTAATTGCGCGAAGAATGAAATAAAAAATGAAAATAAATGGAAAACACAAAATGTATCTCTCAACCGAGATTGAAAGAAATGATTCTTAAAAATCAAAAAGTAATTATCGTTGATGTTCGAAGTCAGGAAGAATTCAAAGTACTGCATATACCGAATGCAATAAACATTACAATTGAGGAATTGGAAAGCAGAAAATTGGATTTTGAAAAAGAAGTTACAATAGTTACGGTCTGCGGCAAAGGAGGCGGACGATCAGAAAGTGCAGCGAAATCCATTCAATCGAATTATAGCAATACTGTCTATTTTTTGGAGGGCGGAACATTCGGTTGGTTTGATGAGAATGAGAGCGAGAATGAAGTACAAAAAGAAAAGCGTGAGAGCGTTTAGCGATCATGCTTTTCTTTTTGTGATCCCGAAGGGAATCGAACCCATATCTAAAGTTTAGGAAACTTCTATTCTATCCGTTGAACTACGGGACCTTAATTGTGTTGCAAGAATACGAAATAAACACCTTTCTTGAAAGCGCTTGTTCGCAGTCCGCTAAAATTTCATAAAATCAACTTTTACACACCTCTTTTTATTGAATTCCGAATGCAAAAAGTAGGCTAAACTCAGGTTTTAAATACTAAATTTGTGCTGTCTCTAAAAGAAACCGACGTATGATTCAATTGTCTGATCGCGTAGAAGCGATGGAAGAATCCGCAACCCTGGCAATGTCCAAAAAAAGCCGCGAACTCAAGGCACAAGGAAAAGATGTGATCTCTCTGAGTTTGGGCGAACCCGATTTTTTTACACCGCAATTCATCAAAGACGCGGCGATAGAAGGGATGAACCAAAACTTTACCATGTACACGCCCGTGCCCGGATACGAAGATCTGCGCCAGGCAATTGCTAATAAATTTCAGCGCGACAATGGTATTCACTACGACAAAAATCAGATTGTTGTGTCTACAGGCGCCAAACAAACCATTGCCAATGTGGTGATGAGTCTGATCAACGAAGGTGATGAGGTAATCATTCCCGCTCCGTATTGGGTGTCGTATGCAGAGATTGTGAAAGTAGTTGGTGGTGTTCCGGTTATTGTACCAACGACCATCGAAAACGACTTTAAATTTACCCCGAAACAATTCGAAGAATCGATCACCGGAAAATCCAAACTGATGATCTTTTCATCACCGTGTAACCCAACGGGAACGGTTTATTCAAAAGAAGAACTCCGCGGATTAGCCGATGTATTGGTAAAACACCCTGATTTGGTAGTGCTTTCCGACGAAATCTACGAACACATTAACTTCGTTGGAAGTCACGCTTCCATGGCGCAGTTTGATGATGTTTACAACCAGGTTGTTACCGTAAACGGCGTTTCCAAAGCGTGGGCCATGACCGGCTGGCGTGTTGGTTACATGGGCGCACCGAAAGTAATCGCTGATGCCTGCGAAAAAGTTCAGGGACAGTTTACGTCTGCTACTTGCTCCATCGCACAACGCGCTACAATTGCTGCTGTGAATGCCGATCCTGCCGTTTTGAAAGACATGATTGCTGCTTTTGCGCAACGCCGTGAACTGGTCTTGAACGCACTGGCGCAAATGCCCGGAGTGAAATCGAACAAACCAGGAGGCGCGTTTTACGTGTTCCCGGATATTTCTTCGTTCTTCGGTAAAAAATACGACGACAAAACCATTGAAAATGCCAGCGATTTGTGCATGTATTTGCTCAATGTCGGTCTGGTTGCGCTGGTTACCGGCGATGCATTCGGCGATCCGAATTGTTTGCGCATTTCCTATGCGGCTTCAGAAGAAACACTCACCGAAGCGATGCGTCGTATGGCGGAAGCATTGAAAAACCTGGCGTAAATGAGTATTCACGAACTGTTAGCCAATTTTGCTTCAAAGCGTATCCTTGTGGTAGGTGACGTCATGATCGACGCCTATACATTGGGAAAAGTAAACCGTGTAAGTCCTGAAGCGCCTGTTCCGATCGTAAGTTTGGAAAAACAGGAGGAACGCCTGGGAGGAGCTGCAAATGTGGCGTTGAACCTGCAGGCATTAGGCGCGACAGCTTTATTGTGTTCTGTGATCGGAAACGACAGCTACGGAAAACGCCTGTGCGAACTGATGACAGAACAGCAGATGTCGGTAAACGGAATTGTGAAAAGCAATGATCGTGTTACAACTGTTAAAACCCGCGTGATCGGTAATAATCAGCACTTGTTGCGCATCGACGCGGAAGATACGCACACGCTGACGCCTCAGGAAGAATCGGCATTTATTGCAACAGTAAAGCAATTGGTGCAAACCGAACAAATCGATGCCATTATTTTTGAAGATTACAACAAAGGCGTATTGTCGGCCAATGTGATTGAATCATTGATCGCTGAAGCAAAAGCACATGGAATTCCAACGACGGTTGATCCGAAAAAGACCAACTTTTTGGCTTATAAAGGAGTCACATTATTCAAACCGAACTTAAAGGAATTGAAAGAAGGAGTGGGCATTTCCTGCACCTTTTTGAACCGCCCCGAATTTGACCGCGCCATCACCGTTTTGGAACAGGAATTGCAGAACGAAATTACGTTTGTGACACTTTCGGAAAACGGCGTTTATATTAAAAAAGCAACCCACGAAAAGCATGTTCCGGCACATATTCGCAGCATTCTGGACGTGAGCGGAGCAGGCGATACCGTGATCAGCGTGGCAACTCTCTGTTTGGCAGCCGGTTGTTCCATTGAAACAATTGCCGAATTGTCGAACCTCGCTGGCGGATTGGTGTGCGAGAAAAGTGGAGTGGTTTCCATTCAGCCAGGTGAATTGATCGAAGAATGTTCAGAGCAGGGTCTGGAAGTAAAATTCACCGGCCGATAGAGTAGAAAAAAGTTCCCCAACGGGAAAACGAGCATACGCAAGATGAGAAAAGAAGTAAAACCTTACGGCAGGGAAGATCAGTCGAAGAAAGAAGAAGTAGCCGAAATGTTCAATAATATTTCCGGCAAATACGACTTTCTCAATCATTTTTTATCGGTTGGAATAGATAAATTGTGGCGCAAGAAAGCGGTGAACATGCTGCGCGAAATCAATCCGAAACGCATTCTGGACCTCGCTACCGGTACCGGTGATTTTGCCATCGAAAGTCTGAAACTGGACCCGGATGAAATCATCGGGATCGATATTTCGGAAGGAATGCTCGAAGTGGGCCGCAAGAAAATGATCAAACGCAAAGTCGATCACATCATTTCCATGCACCTGGGCGATTCGGAAGCATTGCCGTTTGAAGATGGGCATTTTGATGCATTCACCGTAGGTTTTGGCGTTCGTAATTACCAGAACCTCGAAAAAGGATTGTCTGAAATGTTGCGCGTTTTACGTCCGGAAGGAATGGGAATTGTTTTGGAATTCTCAAAACCGAAGAAATTTCCGATCAAACAATATTATGCGTTCCATTCCAGGTACATCATTCCGTTTTTTGGAAAACGCATTTCCAACGACGAACGAGCCTATGCTTATTTACCCGAATCGGTAGCGGCATTTCCCGAAGGAAAAGATTTTGAAGACATTCTCACCAAAGTCGGCTACCGCAATGTGAAGTCGCGTTTGGTAGGCGGTGGCATTGCAACCATTTATTCCGGTATAAAATAACTTCCGAGTAGTAACGTTAAGGTGTTGAATATGAAGTTCCCGGTTTCCATACTGTTTTGTCTCTTAGCTATCGGCGCGTTTGCACAACCCGAAAAAACGAAGAATTACCGTCGTTTTGATGAGAAGCTGCTGCATTTTGGTTTTATGCTCGGAGCCAACACGGCCAATTTCAACCTGATTCCCGTTCAGGATGCATATGAAACTTATGGAATCAAATCATTGGAAAACAAACAACAGCCAGGCGGACAGGTAGGAATTGTGACTACCTTAAAACTCTGGCACCCGGTAGCGCGCTTGCGATTCATCCCTACATTGTCGTTCCAGGAACGTGTGATTCAGTATTATTACCAGGATCCTGATCCGCTCGCGAAAAAAGACATTTATGCTGAAGAGCGCGTCAATTCCACTAACCTCGATTTTCCGCTGATGCTGCAGTTCAGAACACTGCGACTCAATAATTTCGCAAGTTATGTGTTGGTTGGCGGGCAGTACTCATTCGATTTACAATCACAGGAAAAGGCGTCGCAATCGTTCATAGATCCGTTCATAAAGATCAAGGCCAACGATTTTCAGGGACAAGTAGGAGCAGGGCTCGAGTTTTTCGCACCCTATTTTAAATTTGGCTTCGAAATCAAATACTCACAGGGATTTTCCAATTCGTTTATCCAGGACGGAACACCTTCTTCCAAACCCATTGATCAGTTGTTCAATAAGGTGTGGTGGTTTTCACTCATTTTCGAAGGCTAAACTAATGTTGAATTATGAATGCTTAATGTTGAATTGGGTTCTTCATTCAACATCAAAAATCAAGCATCAAGCATCCGAAAATCAAGTATCTTTGTCCCTCAATGATTGAACCCAAACAACTCCAACTTCAAATTTCTCCCGAGCTGGCAGCAGATCCGGAAAAACTCCATTTGCACATTGCCCGAGAACTCAATCAATCTCCCGATTCATTCGAATTTGTTTGGCACAAACGCTCCATTGACGCGCGTAAACGGGATATCAAGATCAACGCAACATTGCACGTTTACCCGAAAGGAGAGGTGCCGGTTAAACCAGCTACATTTCACCCGAAAAACGTCTCCAAGGCAACACCTGTTTATATTATTGGTGCCGGTCCTGCCGGTTTGTATGCGGCGCTGAGAGCGTTGGAACTGGGATTAAAACCCATTGTGATCGAACGTGGAAAAGACGTGCGTGCCCGGCGAAGAGATTTGGCGATTCTCAACAAAGAACAACTCGTAAACCCGGAATCGAACTATTGTTTCGGTGAAGGTGGTGCAGGAACCTATTCCGACGGAAAATTGTATACCCGTTCCAAAAAACGCGGAGATGTGTTGAAAACGCTCGAATGGCTCGTCCATTTTGGCGCCCCTCAGGATATTTTAGTAGATGCACATCCACATATCGGGACTAATAAACTGCCGCAATTGATCGTTGCCATGCGTGATTGCATCATTGAATATGGCGGCGAAGTACGCTTTGAAACTAAACTGACGGATTTATTCATTGAACAGCAACAAGTCGTTGGTATTGAAATTAATGGAAACCAGCGCATCGATTGTTCCAATGTGATTTTAGCAACCGGTCACAGCGCCCGGGATATTTTTTACCTGCTGCACGACCGTGGAGTGAAACTACTTGCAAAACCGTTCGCTTTGGGTGTAAGAATTGAACACACACAGGAATTAATCGATACGATTCAATATCATGGACGTTTGAATGACGAATTTCTTCCACCAGCTTCGTACGCTTTGGTTACGCAGGTTGAAGACAAAGGTGTTTATTCGTTTTGCATGTGTCCGGGTGGAATTATCGCGCCATGTTCAACTGCCGAAGGGGAAGTGGTTACCAATGGCTGGTCACCTTCCAAACGCAATAATATTACTTCCAATTCTGGAATTGTAGTGAGCGTGGAACCGGAAGAATTGCCGAATTACACACCGGATAATCCGTTCGTTTGCCTTGAATTTCAGCAAAAAGTAGAACAAACGTGCTGGGAAGCTGCCGGAAAAACGCAACGTGTTCCTGCACAGCGATTGATTGATTTTATAGACCGCAAAAAGTCAAAAGATTTCCCGCGAACTTCGTATCA
Source organism: Candidatus Fluviicola riflensis (assembly GCA_002243285.1). Classification (GTDB taxonomy): domain Bacteria; phylum Bacteroidota; class Bacteroidia; order Flavobacteriales_D; family Crocinitomicaceae; genus Fluviicola; species Fluviicola riflensis. The sequence continues at coordinate 1,365,304 of CP022585.1, forward strand.
ACCTGGTATTGTAAGTGTTGATCTCAATACCGTTTTACCTGATTTTATTGCCCGCAGATTGCGAAAAGCCTTTGTCGATTTTGATCGTAAAATGCGCGGTTATCTCACCAACGATGCCGTTTTACACGCACCTGAATCACGCACATCGTCACCGGTTTCTATTCCCAGGAACAGTGAAACCTGCGAGCATATTGAAATTGCTGGTTTGTATCCGTGTGCAGAAGGCGCTGGTTATGCGGGTGGAATTGTTTCCGCTGCCATTGATGGTATGAAATGCATGGATGCCATTGCTGAAAAGTTGAATCCAAAAGAAACGTAAAAATCAATCGTTCTTCCGTACTTCGGCCAGTAAAATAGCTGTGGCTGTTGCAACATTGAGTGATTCTGCCGCTCCAAACCGGGGAATCGTTACAGCTTGCGTAATCAACGGAATGAGTTTGTCGGAGATTCCATTTCCTTCATTTCCCATCAGCAGAATACCATCAGGTTTATACGAAACAGCGTGATGATTTTCGCCATTGAGCAAAGCACCGTAAACCGGTCTTTTCGTATCGGATAAATAGCTCAAAAGGTCGGTGTAAACCACCTGAATCCTGAAAATAGCTCCCATCGATGCTTGCACCACTTTTGGATTGTAGCAATCAACCGTTTCGCGTGAGCAAACAATTCGTTCGATCCCGAACCAATCGGCCAAACGTAAAATCGTACCCATGTTTCCCGGATCTTGTACACTATCTAATGCCAATTCAAAACCTTTCTGCGTTGCTGTTAGTTCCGGACGTTTGAAAACCGCCAGGAGTTTATTCGGTGTTTTTAATCCGGAAAGCTGCTCCATTTCGGTGGTGTCGGCACTAAAAGCAGCTTCTCTGAAATCTTCAGGAACAATGGAGAGTTCATCTTTGTGTGCTACTAACGCAACAAGCGTATGGAGTTCACTTGCCAAACCTTCAAGCACCATTTTTTCACCCTCAACTACGAAAACACCTTCCTGTTCACGTACTTTTTTTTGATGAAGACTCCGAATCCACTTAATCCTGGCCTTTGAGATTTTTTCCATGTTCATATCAAGAAGTTCAAACTTACTGTTTTTTGATTAGTCGTAGGTTAATAAGATGTGTTGGATTGAAACAAGATTCCGGGTTGATTTTATCTAAATCCCTGTATTCAGCAAAACGACTTCCTCAAAAATGTTCAGGGACCTTCATTCGCTGAACTTCATTACATTTACCGATACTTCTAAAATGCGCGCTTAAAAAGTACTTATGATCAACGAAATATTACTACTCTTTATTTCTATCATACCTGCATGTTTACTGGCTTTTGTCGCTCCATCCTTTTTTAAGGAATTATGGCTTGACCTGCGTTTGGGGCGAATTTTTCATTACTTCATGTTGTTCGCGTTTGGGTTTGTCGTGCAAAAAGGTACGATTGCTTTGCTGGAAGAAGTTTCGCCCGATACCTGGCTCAAATTCCCGCTGTACTTCATTGTTTTGGCTTATGCCGCCGTTTTTGCCATTGCCACCAACAACAAAGAAGACCTGGAAATCGATAAAATCACCAATGTCAATCGTCCGCTGGTGCGCAATGCCGTAAATCCGAGGAACTATCTCATAGTAGCTTCAATTAGTTTAATCGTTTCTCTGGTAGTGGCTTTTTTAGCCGATCCGGTATTTTTTGCTGCGGTTACCGGAATTTCATTGGTCTATTACATCTATTCCTGCAAGCCATTTAAAATCAAACGTTTTGTATTTCTGGCGAAGCTCTTGATTGGTGTAAATTCGTTGATTTCAGCACTTTGCGGGTTTCTTTTAGCAGGGGGTGAATTACTTGATTTTCCTCTATTCTGGTTGATTTTCATTCTTGTTCCCGTTTCATTGATGGCCAATTTCATTGACTTGAAAGATACGGCCGGTGACAGGCTTGCGGGAATAAAAACACTTCCCGTGATTTGGGGCGAACCGACCGCAAAACGGCTCATCGCCTTGTTCACCTTTTCGGCTTATGCGTATGTGTTTTTCTATTTTAATTCGCTGCTCATTGGTTTGACGTTGTTGCTCACGGTTTCAGTACATATCTATTTGATCTTTCGGGAACCGTATCAGGAAAAACCGTTATTTTTATTGCATAACAGCCTGTTTTTGGGGCTGATACTGTTATTGTTGATTCGGCCATACATCCATTACTAGCGCTTTGAAAAAACGAACCATCTTTCTTTTTCTGCTGCTCTTGAACCTTTCGCTAACGGTTCATGGGCAAGTATCGAAGAATCAGCTTGTAGTTTCATCTGATCGGGCAGCCGTTTTTCTGAAACATGCACAAACAGAATCGGGATCGATAGAAGATTCCACGAATGCGTTATTCAATGTATGGGAAACGATTTTGGTGGCAGATGCTTTACTGGAGCGATTTCCAACTTCTGACACAACAGTTCAGCGCTCCCTGAAATGGCTGAAATCAATGGAAAATGAAGATCAGCTGATTTGTCATAATGCACAGTGCAATCAACGTTTTTGTATCGAAACATCGGCGCTTTATGTGCAATTACTGGCTAAACTATCTTCTCCGGCCGAACAGCAATCCCGGCTAAACGCAATCAGTCAATTACAGGAAAAAAATGGCTGCTGGAAAGTTGGGAATCCTGATGTGTTCTACAAAACCGATTTTCCTTCCGTAACAGGCTTTGTACTCAACCTGTTTGATGAACTACATTTCAAAAGTTACGGAATCGATTCGGCTTATCGTTTCCTGATCAATAGTCAGTTGGAAAACGGTTCCTGGGGACAAAGCTGGGAATATTATGGTTGCACGGGGTATGCGCTCTGGCAATGCCTTCCCGCGTTAAAAAGATGTGCGTACGGGGGAAAAACGTTAAAAAAGGGGAAAGCATTTATCCTTTCAACACAATTGACCGACGGAAGCTGGGCTGTTTCTAACGATAGTCTTTCCAATCACATTTCTGTCGAATTACAAACCGCTTTTATGCTCAGTTGCCTGCAACAGGAAACCGACGAGCTTTCAAAAAAAGCGTTTGAAAAAGGCCTTTCTTTTTTACTGAGCAAACAACTGTCAAATGGTGCCTGGGAAGGTGGTTTTTTCCCTATTCCGAGTGAACGCTACAAGAAACGGGAATACCTGATTGCAACAGCATTGATTTATAAGCTGCTGATTGCGGCACAAAACAATTCCGGTAATGGGTAAATTGGTTTGGTCTTGCCTTCTTGTGTTAGCGCTTTTCAGCTGCGGGACCGGCAAATTGAAATCCGGAGAATTGTTTCTTTCTCCCGATTCGGGGAACGATAAAATTTACATTCTTTCTGCTTTTCCGCAACAAGCAGATAGTTCCGGACTTTTTCTGAGTGCGCTTTTGGTAAAACACACAGATGAAGATAACAGGCAGCTTACCACTTTTGTTACCACTTACAATCGTTCCACACACGAGGTAGCAACCATTCCGTTTTTTACCGATTCGCTTATGTCTCTGGACAGTAAACGGTTTCCGTTGATACTGAAATCGGGCACTACAGATTCATTGCAACCTTCATTTACTTTTTCCCTGGACCGTAATTCACTTGAATTGACAGTTGATGATCTTAAAGGAAGGAAAACCGGACAGACGCTTAAGTTTCCCAAACAGCAACCATTCAAATCGGTAGCAACTGGCACTGAATTTAAATTAACGGCGATCAAACCACTTTCTGTTACACTTACTAAATGGAATAATGAACCACAGGATCAATCGAATGTGATGTTCTTGCACACGCTTGATAACGGTGAATCGTTGTTTCAGTCACAATCGGCCAATAATTATTGCTGGCTCGATTTCAGTACCAGCGAGACCGCAAGTCATAGTCTTTTCTTTCAATACGATTCATTGGGGAAGATCACTCCAATTTACTCTACATTACCAGACGATGTTCTTCCGTCCATTCGACTCGATTCGCTTTTCCTGTTGAAACAACATGACAGCCAGGTATCAACTGCATTCACACTAATTTATCCGACTGAAAAAAGCGGATTGGAAAACTTAGAAATCAAATTGGCTCCGTTGAAACAAAGACGAATTTTAACAAAAAGCACTTTTTCTGTAAGAGCGGTTGATGTTCTACTAAACGATCAGTTGTTTGGAACCGGAATTCTCTATATATTGTAACTGATTCATGCGGAAATTCCAATTATTTTTTAAACAAGTTGTAGCTAAAATAGAAGACTATACGCTTCCGCTGAAACGTTATTTATTGCTGTTCATCGCTATTTTAAGTTTGCGTCTTTGCCTCGAATTCTTTGCCAATAACCGGTTGTTCCAGTCAGATGACGTGATGCATATCGGACTTTGGTTCTTGTTTATCGTCCAGGCCTTCATGTTGCAATTACACTTGTTTTCGAAGGTGAAAGTGGAACAGATCGTTAAATTGGTCATCTGCTGTTTCTCCATTGCGCTCACCGCTCCAATTATAGACCTCATTGTTTCACAAGGCAAATTTTCGAAGATGAATTATCTTTCCGTGAATTCGTTTTCAGACATTGCCTGGTCGTATATTACCATTGGTGGCGCTAGCTTGAGTCGTGGAGCAACGTTGGGAATCCGGACAGAAATTGTGTTACTCGTAATAGCCAGTTTCAACTACGTATATCTCAAAACAGGAAATATCTGGCGTTCTTTGGCTGGAACTTTTTCGATTTACACCGTTCTGTTCCTTTCGGGAGCTATTCCTTATTTTTTGGGAAAAATCAATACGGCTTTCAACCTTACTTATGGTCAAAACGACCAATCTTCCAGTTACTTGCTTTTTACATTAGACATTGGTTTGTTCCTGTTTCTGGCGTATCGCTACAACCGGAAGATGATTTCGTTTAAGTTTGATTTTCCTATTGTTTTCAGAATATTTGGTTCAATTGGATTGGTTGTCTTAGGAGCATACTTAGCCCGAAAAGCCTATCCGGACAATTGGATGCTTGATCCCACCACGCTTTATTATTTCCCTTTATTGGCAGTTGTGTTACTAATGCTCTATACATACGAAGGGTATGGAAAGCAGCAGCTAAAAAATGAAGGAACAAATTTTACTGTTCAAAACGGTTTATTGCTGGTACTAGTGTGTACAAGTGCGTGTATTTCCTTTCACACGTTATTTGCCGTATTATTTACCTGGGGAATGCTTTTTTTCCTGTACGAAAAACCGCTTCGGTTCATCAACATTTCATACCTGTCTCCTTTATTACAAGCCGGTTTAATGCTTGGTTACCTGTTGATTGGCTTCATGGCTTTTGGTGCTCCAATGGTAGGAATGGAAATATCTGTTATATTTCTCACACTAATTGTTTCATTTTTAATCTATTTGGTAATGTTTTATATTAATAGATATATTTACAAAAAGTAACTACTACATGCTTATGAAAAGATCTTTTAAACTAAAAGGTTCACTATTCACGTTATTTTTATTTTTTATCGCATCCAATTCGTTTGGACAGGTCACTATTTGGTCAGAAAACTTCAACAATGGTTGTGCAAGTAATTGTATCGCTTCTACCTGGAACGGCTGGACCATTCTTGATAACGATGGTGGAGTAACAGGTGGAGCACCCAATGACTGGTTTGTGAGTTGTGCCGAAGAAGGAATCACTCCCCCGGGCTGCGGCTCCAGCTGTATAGGAGATGCCAGTTTGCATATTGGTGCAAATCCTGGGGCAGGTGGTGATATGGGGGCCAGTTACAACGAAACCGGCGCAACCAATGCTACATTCAGAACAGCTGTATCACCAACAGTGAACACAACTACCTATTTAGGGGTGATTACGCTTTCATTCGATTTCATTGCTTTTGGTAGTGCTGGTTGTTCTGATGATCGCCTTCAGTTGCGTTTGAGTACAGACAACGGTGCTACATGGCCTGCAGGCTATCAATATTGTTTAACCAGCGTCTGCTGTGGTGCTTGCAACGGTTACAGTCAGGGGCAATGGACAACCTATACTTTAGTCCTTCCGGCCATATTCAGCAACAATTCTAATGTCAGACTAGGTTTTAACTGGCTTAACAATGGTAACGGATCTGGCACCGATCCTTCAGCAGCTATAGATGATATTCGATTTACGACCCCCCTTCCACTTTCGGTTGACCTTCTCAGTTTTTCTGCTGAAAAAAGTTCATCAGGTACTAATGTTTCCTGGAATGTTGAAAACGAACGAAGCTTTTCTCGTTATGAATTAGAGCGTTCCTATGAAGGTGGTGAGTTTTCGTTTACCAAGATTCATACTGTAAACGGAAATTGCTCCGGCGATGATCCGTGTACGTATTCCTACAAAGACATCAGTCATACAAAAACTGTTTATTACCGCTTGAAAATGATTGACGAAAATGGCGAATTTTCCTATTCTTCAATCATCAGCCTGGATGAATCAGTTGTTAACGCCAATACTTTTACGCTTATTTCCGATTATGTGGAGAATGACGTTTTACAGGTGAAACTAAGCGCGAAGAAAAAATCATCTGCTAAATTCGTTTTGTATAACATTGCCGGAAAAGCGGTTGTTACAGAAAGTGATGTGCCGATCAAGTCAGGATTCAATCAAAAAAACCTGGATATCAATAAACTTTCAAACGGTGTTTACATTCTGAAGATCTATTTTGAGAACGACGATAAGGTGTTGAGCGCGAAGGTGATTAAATCTTAATAGTGGTTAGTTAACTTTATTCTCAGCTAACTATAGATGTTTTTTGAACGCTCGATTTGTAAGGCCTCTTTCTCATTGAAATCATCAGGTAAGTAACAAATGATATCTATTTTAGCCACAGATGTCTCAGATTTTCACAGATACAATCTATGTTTAATCTGAGACATCTGTGGCAAATATGCGTATTTCGAAGATGGCATCAATGGCATTATTTCCAACTCTTTAAAACAAAAAAATCGGCCCGCATTTCTACGAGCCGATTCTATCTATTTTTTATCGTTAGTCCTTATTCTGCGTTTGCCTCAGGCGCAGTTTCTTTACGCTCTGGTTTTGGCAACAAAATACGACGTGACAATTTCCATTTTTTGGTTTTCGGATCTTTTCCAACTACCTTGAATTTCAATACGTCACCTTCTTTACAAACGTCTTCCATTTTGGCAACTTTCTCCCATGAGAATTCCGAAATATGGATCAAACCGTCAGTTCCCGGAAGGATCTCAACGAAGCAACCGAAATCTTTCACTGCTTTCACTTTTCCTTCGTATTCTCCGCCTTCATCCACTTGTGGAGGGAAAGCAATCATACGAATGCGTTGTGTTGCAGCTTTCATATCGTCGCCATTGTTTGACATCACCTGTACGCGGCCTTCTCCGGTTTCCAATTCCTCGATTGTAATCGTTGTATTGGTATCCTTCTGAATTCCCTGGATGATTTTACCTCCAGGTCCGATGATCGCTCCGATCATATCATTCGGCACGTTGAATGCTTCGATACGTGGCGCCTGTGGTTTGAAATCAGGATTTGGTTTAGCAATCGTTTCAATGATTTTGTTCAAGATGTGTAAACGGCCTGCACGTGCCTGCTCCAATGCCTGGATCAATACTTCGTATGGTAAACCGTCAACTTTGATATCCATCTGACAAGCAGTGATTCCTTTTGCTGTTCCGGTAACTTTAAAGTCCATGTCACCCAAGTGATCTTCATCACCAAGGATATCCGACAATACAGCAAATTTGCCTTCATCTGCAACCAATCCCATGGCAATACCGGAAACCGGTGCTTTGATTTGAACACCACCGTCCATCAACGCCAATGTACCTGCGCAAACAGTTGCCATTGAAGATGAACCATTCGATTCCAAAATCTCAGAAACCAAACGAATGGTGTAAGCATTGTCTTCAGGAAGTACCGGTTTCAACGCACGAAGCGCTAAGTTTCCGTGACCGATCTCACGACGGGAAGTTCCACGAATTGGTTTTGCTTCACCTGTAGAGAATGGTGGGAAGTTGTAGTGCAACATGAATTTCTCCGTTCCGCGGAACGTAGCATTGTCAATCAATTGCTCATCGAGTTTACCACCCAATGTTAATGTCATCAACGCTTGTGTTTCACCACGTGTAAATACGGCTGAACCGTGAACCATCGGTAAGTAATCGATTTCAGCCCAAATCGGACGAATCTCATCAAACTTACGGCCATCCAGACGTTTCCCTTCGTGTAACATCACGTAACGAACCGCTTTTTTCTTTACTTCAGAGAAATAAACAGAGATAAATCCGCCGATTTCTTTTAATTCTTCGTCAGTATACTGTGCTTTGAATTCCGACTTAATCGCGTCAAACAACTCTGTACGTTTTGCTTTATTTGCCAATCCCTGACGTGCGACTTCTTTGCATTTATCCATTGCAAATTCGTACACTTTCGCTTTGATATCTTCGTTGTGCGTTTCGTGCGAGTATTCACGTTTTGGTGAAGCAGTAGCAATTTCAGCAGCCAAATCCAATTGGAACTGACACTGTAACTTGATGGATTCGTGCGCCAGTTTAATGACTTCAACCATTTCCAATTCAGAAATTTCCTGCATTTCACCTTCCAGCATCACAATGTCTTTTGCTGTACCAGCGATCATGATATCGATATCCGATTCTTTCATTTGAGAAATAGTCGGGTTAATCACGTACTCACCATTGATACGGCCTACACGTACTTCAGACATTGGTCCGTTGAACGGGATATCCGAAACCGCGATCGCAGCCGAAGCAGCCAATCCGCACAATGCATCCGGGTTGTTTTCACCATCATAAGCAAGCAATTGAATCATCAACTGTACTTCTGCGTGGTAATCATCCGGGAAAAGAGGACGCAAAGCGCGATCTACCAAACGCATGATTAAAATTTCGCTTTCGGAAGGACGAGCCTCACGACGGAAAAATCCGCCCGGGATACGACCTGCTGACGCAAATTTCTCTTTGTAGTCAACTGTTAACGGAAGAAAATCAACTCCTTCCTTTGCCTCTGGCGCTGCAACCACTGTTGCCAATAACACCGTGTTGCCCATTTGTAACACTACTGACCCGTCGGCTTGTTTCGCCAATTTTCCGGTCTCGATGGAAATTTCTTTCCCGCCAGTAACGATGGACTTTTTGATTCCTATGTTCATATTTATATTTTACTTTTTAATTGAGACTTAAGACTGACAGACTTGAGTCTCTTTATTGTTGTCAGTTCTAGTTCCCGGCTGAAGTGTAGCGGATCGGTGGGAGTATCGAGAACTGACAGCAAAAAAGGGGACAGACGGAATAATCCGAACAAGCCCCCTCTTTTTAGTATGTGTATCGTTTTAATTAACGACGTAAACCTAATTCTTTTACCAAAGCACGGTATTTTTCAATATCCTTACGCTTTAAGTAATCCAATAAACTACGACGCTTACCAACCAACAATTGCAATGCGCGTTGCGTTCCGTAGTCTTTGCGGTTCTTTTTCAAATGCTCTGTTAAGTGAGCAATACGGTAAGTAAACAATGCTACCTGACCTTCTGTTGAACCTGTATTCGTTTCAGCACCTCCGTGCTTTGCGAAAATCTCTTTTTTCTTTTCTGTATTTAAGTACATGCCAATATTACTTGAATGATTTTTATGTAGTCATCCCGAACTTTTCGGATATAACGGTGCAAAGATAGTAAAATAACCTAAAACCAATATCAACCAGCGTTAAATTATGTTGAATTCTAAAAAGGGAGTAGAATATTTTGCAATTTAAAGTAAACAAACACACAGTAGTATGAGACCCCGAATTCATTTTAAAAGCCTTGCTTTACTTTTAGTAATCTGTTTCAGTAGTCATTTCTCAGATGCTCAATGGCATTGTCGAAAAGCAAAAATCATCCGCAATTGCACCGGAACCTATGTGCAATTCGGTAAAAACAATTACCTGGTGTGTAATGAGGAAAAGCTCAGCGAATGGAAAAACGATCAAAAAATAAAGGTAAAGACACGAAAAGTGGCTTCTTGCCCAGCACCGGAAGGTGAAATCTGTATGTTGTACTATGAATACAAAGGATCTGTGGAAATAACGGGTATTAAGCCTAAAGGGGCTCCCAAATTTACGTTCGAAAAGGCGTAATAAGAATTTCAAGTCATCTTGAAAGAATCACTGGGACTACAACACCCCGTCAGACTCGTAAATCCCGTTTTTATAGAGACGTACTTTAAGCAAAACGCCATCATGGTCGTAAACGAAGACTTTACCGGTATTCAATTGGCCGTTCATGAAATGGCCATCCATCCAGATTTCGGCGCTTTCGGTGTATACTTTGTTTAATCCGTTTGGCATGAATGTCATTCCTTTGGAAACCCGCGGATCTTTTAACATCGGAGGGTGGTAATAAGCCAAGCCTTTGGTATTGAGGTTTTGTTTTTTATCCTTCACCGGCGAAACAGAAGTTGCCAATGACGGTTCCAAACGCATTTTCTTTGGTGTGCGAATCGCAGTATAAGTCATCAAAACTTTGGTATAATTGGCATTCAACCAGGAATAATCAACGAGTTTTGTTTCAGATTTTACCTGCTCCAGCGATTCGCCTACCCAGAATTGAAATGATAAGTCTTTTTTAAACAAACGGTGTGTAAAGAACACCTGCCCGGCAATCATTTCGCGCTGGTTGAACATCATTTTGCACGAATAAACCGAGTTACTGCTTTGAACGGATTGTTTGATGGAAATGCGTTTCGGAACGGAACTTGCCTGAACGAGTTCACCTTTTCTGTCAAACCTAAAATAGGTTCCTGCAGGTCGGTTGTCAGCATATTCACCGATCAAACGTGGCGTAACACCATCTTCATAATAAGTAATCCAAACTCCTTCTTTACGTCCGTTTTTGTATGAACCTTCTTTGTATTTTAACTCCTGGTCGTCAACAATCGGATCGTTGTCTCTTGAAACAACCCAAAAGCCTTCACGCTCACCTGATGCGTTCAAATGATTACGGGAAGCCTTAGCTTTCAGATCGTGGGCCTGAACGAATCCAACCGACAATAACAACAGGGTAAGAAGTAAGAGTTTAGTCATGGGTAAAATTGTTAAAGTGAAAATACTACTTCTACCCAGAATGTAGTTGAATTAAAAATAAATAGTGCCGAAAAATGAATATTTAAGTGTTTTTGACGAACAAAGCCAAAATTCGTTAACTATTTCTTTCTGAAATATCACGGTGAAGCCTGATGAGAATGATCGTTGTATTAGCCATAGCGTGAATTGTTGTTGCTGAATTCTGTTCAACCACGTACAATTCCTCTGCTTTACAAGAGCCTGAAGGTGTAAGTAGATCACCTTCAACCATCCAAATAAAACAATGCTCTCCTTTTAGTATTAGTTCTTCCTTTTCTTTATAAGTAAAGATTTCTGCCGAAGCATGGTATTCTGGTTTGTAGATAATGTTGAAGTCTGTGATTTTACCGAAACTAGTCATTTTCAAAGCTCCCGGAAATGAAGCTTGCTCCAGCGGCGATAGTTCAAATGACGATTTGTTACCCGAATCTGTTGTGAATTCCATCGTAAGTTCACCCTCCAGCACACAGAGAATTCGAAGATAACCCGGTAAATCAGTAAATTCAGAACGATCTGTTTCAATGGTAGCAGTGCTGATTCTATAATCAAAATTGCGCGCTGCATAATTGGAATTCTTGGGATAAATAAACAGCTCGGTGGTTGTTCCGCCATTCCACTTATTAGCTGTCAATTCCTTTTTACGAATAATCATGAACGAAGAAAGGATGCCTTGTAAGACATCCTTCCGGTATTTAGTTTCTAAAGAATTTCAGCGATAAGCCTACTTTTTGTTTCAGTTCCCGGCGATCCACAATGTAATCAAGGAATCCGTGCTCCAATACAAACTCGGAGGTTTGGAAACCATCTGGTAAATCGCGGCCAATGGTTTCTTTCACTACGCGTGGGCCCGCAAAACCGATCAATGCTTCCGGTTCAGCAATATTGAGGTCGCCCAGCATGGCGAAAGACGCGGTAACACCTCCTGTTGTAGGATCTGTCAAAAAGGAAATATACGGCAATTGTTTTTCGGCAAGCAAACTCAACTTACCAGATACTTTTGCCATTTGCATCAGCGAGAATCCGGCTTCCATCATCCGCGCACCCCCAGATTTGGAAATGATCATAAACGGTGCGTTCAATTCCAATGCTTTGTCAATAGCCCTGGCGATTTTTTCGCCCATTACAGAACCCATGGAACCACCAACGAACGAAAAGTCCATGGCAGCAACCACAAACGGGTGCTCGTCCAATAGGCCATGAGCAGTGCGGATAGCGTCTGTTAAACCTGTTGTTTTTTGGGTCGTTTTGATTCGATCGGTGTATTTCTTTGTATCGACAAACTCGAGCGGGTCACCGGAAGAAAGTTTGCTATCCAGTTCCGTGTATTTTCCTTCATCGAAAAGAATCTGGAAGTATTGCTCCGACCCGACCCGTTCGTGATTAGAACAGCGGTCGCAAACCCAAAAGTTCTTGGACAGATCCTCGGCTGTGAACAATGTTTTACAACGGGAACATTTATTCCAAAGTCCCTCAGGCGTTTCTTTTTTGTCTTTTGTGGAAGTGGTAATTCCTTCCTTAGCGCGTTTAAACCAACTCATGCTTTAATTCGTTAATGCAGTTTTATAATGTGTTGATATTATTCAAATCGGCGAAAGCCTGCTCCAATCGTTTGATAAAAGTCAGCTCTCCCTCGCGAATCCACTTACGCGGATCATAGTGTTTTTTGTTGGGTGAATCGGCACCATCAGGACTACCGATCTGCGTGCGCAGGTATTCGATTTTCGTTTCTACGTAATCGCGGATTCCTTCAGTGAACGCAAATTGCAAATCGGTATCAATGTTCATTTTAATAACACCGTAACCAATTGCTTCGCGAATTTCTTCCAATGTTGAACCTGAACCACCATGGAATACAAAATCGACCGGATTGTGTCCTGTTCCGAATTTTTGCTGCACGAAGTCCTGCGAATTTTTCAAAATCTTAGGCGTCAGTTTCACATTTCCCGGTTTGTAGACACCGTGAACGTTTCCAAAGGCAGCTGCAATGGTAAAACGTGGACTGATCTTCATCAATTCCTCGTACGCATAAGCGACTTCTTCGGGTTGTGTGTATAATTTAGAGCTGTCTACATCAGAATTGTCAACGCCGTCTTCTTCGCCACCGGTAATTCCCAATTCGATTTCGAGGGTCATTCCGATTTTACTCATCCGGGCTAAGTATTCTTTACAAATCTCAATATTCTCTTCGATCGGTTCTTCCGATAAATCCAGCATGTGTGAGCTGTACAACGGTTTCCCGGTTTGAGCGAAATGTTCCTCACCGGCAGTAAGCAAACCATCAATCCAGGGCAATAAATTCTTAGCGCAGTGATCAGTATGCAAAATAACCGTTGCTCCGTAGGCTTCAGCCAATGTATGAATGTGTTTTGCTCCGGAAATACCACCTAAAATGGCTGCTTGTTGATTCTCATTCGACAAACCTTTTCCGGCAAAAAAATGAGCACCACCATTCGAAAACTGGATAATTACAGGAGCTTTTACCTTAGCAGCTGTTTCCATAACAGCGTTTACCGTGTTGGAACCTGTAACGTTTACGGCAGGAAGAGCGAAACCTTTTTCTTTTGCATAGTGAAAGATTGCCTGAACTTCGTCACCGGTTGCTACTCCTGCTTTGATATTGTGTGCCATGTTTCTTTTTTTCTGTTTCGGGCTGTAAATGTAGTGAAATCTGTTCAGAAAACGGGGACAAACAAAGTCATTTTCGCCTGTTGTTTTACTAGAAAGGAAATCCAATTCCGATATTAAACCGCGGACCGAACGGAGCGCTGATTTTCTTGCGCTGTTCATCTGTAAGCGTGTTTATGCCGTCATAATATGGCTGCCGCGACTGGAAAATCCATCGGGCACCTTCCGGTAATGCCGGATTGGTGAACGGAACTCCGATATCACAGCGCAGGATGAAGAATTCAAAATCAAACCGCAAACCATAACCCAGTGCCATTCCCAATTCTTTGTACCATGAGCTGGAAAATTTACTTCCCGGACGGTTTACATCTTCATTATAAGTCCAGATATTTCCGACATCCATGAATAAGGCGCTCTTCAGGAAACCTGATCCGAGGCGTAATTCGAGTGAAGCGCCCAGGCGAATATCACCGATTTGGGTTGCGGTTCGATTGGTATCCATGTAATACTGATAAGAACCTGGCCCCAACGTACGTGCTACGAATCCACGGTTATCATTGGCTCCACCAGCGAAAAACGAATAATCATACGGCAATGAGGTTGGTGTATTTCCATAAGGAACGCCGATACCGGCCATTGTTCTAAGGGCTAAAATTCGCTGACGTGAAAAGTTGTAGTATGCGATGAACTTGGTGTCGAACATGACAAATTGTGAATACGCCACCCCAAATGCCATGTGGCGTCCGGTTGTATCCGTTTGCTGTTTGCTTTTACCCAGAGCGAGTGTGTTTCCGGCGGCATTAAAGGTAGCGTTGAATGTCAATCGCAGTTTATCTGTCCTTTTTTCGTCTTTGTCGCGGTTATCGTAATCGTATACCAGTTTAAAGTCTTCCCAGATCAGCTGGTCGCTGTAGGCATTGCGCAAAAACAAATCATTGAGTTTATTAATGCGATCTTCAAAAGCGGCGGTTTTCGTTAATCCGACGAATTTGATTACGGATACAAGCGGAACACCTGCCGAAATGATTTGTGTTTTGCCCACGTACAATTTCCACAGGAAGTTCATCTGGAACACACCTCTTGTAAAATCGGGCCTTCTCTGGTAATTATAAGCTGTTGAAAGCACCGTTCTCGGACGGGCACGTTTGGGCAATTTCGTAATGTTGATCGGGAAGAAACCTGGTAAGTCAAACTTGAGTGTCGGCCCGATCTCAAAGGTGTTAAAACTTCGTCCGGATTTTTCCACTTTCTGTCCGTCGATCGTCTCATCGAACACAGGAGGTTGTGATTCAAAACCACCGCTCAAACTGACTGTTGTTAACCAACCTGCCCTGAAGAGGTTTTTATTGGTGTAATTGACTTCGGCCGAGACTCCTAAAAATCCATTGGAGTTGGTTGCCCGTGGCTGGAAACTGTAGCTTTGCTTTTTGGCAGGAACCAGGTAATAATGCACTTCTATTTCGCCACTTCCGGGCACTTCTTCTATAATTTCGGGTTTGATCACAGAGAACAATCCGAGCTGCAATAATCGATTATAGGTGCGGTCGAAATAATAATCTTTGTACGGATTGGTATATTCGAGATAATTCTGCGCCTCCAGCAAGCCTGGTTTTACGAATAGTTCACCATTGTAATGAAAGGTCGCCATACGCAGCGGATTCAGTTCAAGAGAATCTTTCGGCTTGCCAAACAGATTTTTCTCGACCGCACTTTTGTAAAAGGTCGCTTCCTTGTTACCATCGTCATGATTTTCAACAGCGCGGTAAAGCACGGCGTAATGCAGCGTATCTACTGTAGGAAGGAAACCGTTTTTCGTATCGAGAACTTCTCCGAATTTGTTTTCGTAAAATGCTTTGAAATTCCCGTCGAATAACGTGGTATCGCAGATGTGGAAAAAAACGTTCGACACGACGGTAGACTTATGTTTTACCTGGATGAGGCTGTCTTTGTAGAAGGGTGATTTCACTGTTCGATCTGTGAAAATGATTTTGAGTGTAATGCTCATCGTGGCACGTGTGGTGTCGGCCCGGTACCGAATATGCTGAGCGCTGAAACCGTAAAACGCATCGTCTTTCATCGCTTTGGCCACAATGTTCCGGTAAGCATCCAGCTGATCTTCGTCGAACGGAATCCGAAATGGTTTTCCTTTTTCCAGGAAGTCATAGAAATGGTCGTTGAATCCGAGTTTATCATTGGTTTTCCGCAAAAAACGTTTGGAATAGGATGTTTTCACCAATGAATTATCCGAAACTACTACCAGTGAATCGATGAAATAACGTTCTCCGGTTGTTATGAAATAGCGCGCGTTGATCTTTTGTTTTTTGCCGCTACCCACTGTATCAAGCACAGCTGTAACAGTATCGTAGAAATAGCCTTTTTTGTTGAGGTAGATATTGAGCTGTTCCTGCGATTTCCCGAATAGAAACGAGTCTACAATTACCGGCGCTTCCCCGAATTTATATTTGATCCGCTCGCGAATGGTCAATCTCGGGGTTACGGTGTCTTTCAGCTGAATGGTGCGTTTGTAATAGGTACTATCGCCTTTTGCTGTGGCGCGTGCAATCTTTCGTGTGTTGATCCGGGTTTCTTTAGCTTTGCGTTTGGCGTTTTTCTCATGGATGTTCTTCAACCTTCTCAATCGTGCCTTTTCTGCTTTTTCAGGGCGGATCATGTTGTAAGCTATCAATCGGAATTTAATGCTGGCAGTACTTATATTTGGTTGCTGCCTGAGGATCTCTTTCGCGGCTTCTTCATCTATTTTATCACCCGAAACTTTCAACTTATTGTCTTTGAGCAGATATTTACCCTCGGGTACATACTTGGTCACTTTACACTGTACCAGCAGCAATGCTACAATCAATAGCATAATGTGTGGTAAAAGTCGTGCCAAAAGTTTATATGATCGGGTATGTGAACTCATCGCAACAAAAGTAACAAAAGCAGGTCAGTGTTTGAAAAGTAAGCGTTAAAAACAGTTATCGTGTAAGAAATTGTGATATAGTAGGAAATCTGAACGATTAGAGATTGTAAACAGGACTATTTTTCAGCTGCTGTTTTGAATATTCAGCTTACAGTTTTAACCGCGTACACGCCTCTGGCGCGACTGAAACACTTATTGTAGTGTTAACACTGGAATTCTTGCCAAATCAACACGAATAATCCGCAACCATTTGAACATTTACCACCTAAATTTAAAACCGTATCTTTGGGTAACATGGAATCAACAAAAGAATTAAAATTAGCCGTACTCATCGATGCAGACAATGTTCCTTATGCCAACGTAAAGGAAATGTTTGAAGAAATTGCGAAGTATGGAACCCCGACTTTTAAGCGCATTTATGCTGACTGGACCAAACCAACCGTTTCGGGCTGGAAGAAAGTCCTGCTCGAAAATGCCATTACTCCTATACAACAATACAGTTACAGTACCGGTAAAAATGCGTCAGACAGTGCGCTTATTATCGATGCGATGGATATTTTATACACCGGAAAGGTCGATGGATTCTGCATTGTCTCAAGTGATAGTGACTTTACCCGTTTGGCAACACGTTTGCGCGAAGCCGGAATGAAAGTCATCGGAATAGGAGAGAAGAAGACCCTGAATCCGTTTATTACTGCGTGCGACAAGTTCATTTACATTGAAATTCTAAAACCGCAAGTTGTTGTTGCTGCTGAAAACGATCCGAAGAAAGTAGCCGTTAACACACCGTTGCCTTCACGTGAACCGCTCAGCAAAATTGATCCGGAAATCATCAAATTATTCAATGACAGTATTGTCGATTTGGCAGATGAAGACGGTTGGGCATTTTTGGGCGAATTGGGCAACCTGGTGCTCAAAAAGAAATCTGATTTCGACCCGCGGAATTATGGTTTCTCCAAGATGTTACCACTCATCAAAAGCATGAACACCTTTGAGATTGACGAACGGACAACCAGTAAAAGTCATGTAAAACATATTTATATACGGAAGAAGTAACCAATGAAATGAAAACTAACCTCATTTACAGAACAGCAACATCCGCCGATAAATCGCAATTAATCGAATTGGGAATGTTGGCCTATGGCCAGTTCAAAGACCGGCTTTCATCCGAAAATTGGGAAGATATGCGACAAGGATTGACCAATGAAGCCAATTGGTACTGGATGTTGGCCAAATCAATTCCTTTGGTTGCTGTGGATGGTGATCGAATCGCCGGAATGGCATTTCTGTTTCTCAGCGGCAATCCGTGGCAGGTTTATCCGACTGACTGGAGTTATATCCGGTTTGTTGGTGTTCATCCTGACTACGAAGGAAAGGGAATCGGAACAAAACTGACGAACTGGTGTGTTGAAAAAGCGCGTGAAGCAGGTGAAAAAACCATCGCACTGCATACTTCCGAATTAATGCTCGGAGCACAACATATCTACAAAAACATCGGATTTAAACAGATGGAAAAATTACCCGACCGTTTCGGAATCAGCTATTGGCTCTTTCGGATGGATTTATAATCCAATTGACTTTTTCAAACCAAGTTGCTATTTTTAAGGAATGAAATCGACCATCCTATTTCTGTTTCTAAGCTGTGTTTCGCTGTTTCATGCGCAAACAAGCGATAGTATTCCCCCGAGAAACAAGCAAATCATCGATACGGTTCTTCTATACGGAAAAGCCATTTCCCCGACTTACCAGGAAGCTGTTTGCACCGAGTTTGTGATTGGCGTTTTGAAACATTTCATCACACTGAGTAAGGAAGATGTCGTAAATATCAACATCAATCAACCGCGAAAAAGTATTGAAGATGTCTACGCTCAAATGGAAAACGGATCTCCGTATCCGAAGGGAGTCGTTCATGCTTTAACCAGCAATGGAAAAGGCGAAGCAATCACAAATCTGGCAGATGTAAAACCCGGCGATTTTGTCCAGTTTTGGTACTATCGCTCCTGGGGACATTGCGGAATTGTTGAACACATTGACCTGGAGCACAAAGTACTTTATTTATATTCATCGTTTCCAAGCACCGATGGTTATGGCATTCAGCCCTTTGATATGCCGGAATATTGTTATTTTGTACGATTGAAATGATCAGAATCAGAACACATATAATTGTATTCTCATGTAGTTTCTTAATGTTGCTCAATTCGTGTGATGATGGTAAAACTACTTTTCAGGTACGTTTTGAAGATGGTTTTCAAGTGGAATCATGCAAATGGGTAATGTTGAATGGAGAAATGATTGGCACTGTTGGTGATCTTACATTGGATAAAAACTACAAAGCACTACTCGCTGTCACTATTGATGCTCCTTATCAAATTCCAATCGATTCTCGTTTTGAACTATCTAGTAGGGATTTTTTAACCAAGATTATTATAATCACACCAGGAAAATCTCGTCGTTTTATTCAGGAAGGTGCCATTGTTAATGGTCATGGGGAATCACCTTCCGATCCAACCAATCGTTTGAAGGAGAAGGGGGAAACGTTTCTGAAAGATGTTATTCATCTTTTGGAAGTCATCGATAGTCTTGATACGGATAGTTTATAATTACTTCAAACACAATTTTATAACCCGCTCATAACCAAATCTCGGGAATTGATGTAATTTTGCCCGATTAAGTACCTAAAACAACAGTTCAGTGAAACGTTTTTTCCGCAGTAAATGGTTTAAGATCCCGATGTACACTTTTACTATTTTATTTGCATTGATTGGTTTTTTCCTAACCGGATCATTCATTGCAATCAAATTGGGATGGACCAATGAATCCGGCGCGATTGACACTAATAGCCGGTACTTTCAGGAAATTCACGACAAATACAACCAGGGTTTTGAAGTCGATAGCGTAAAAATGGTCGCCTACCGTTATGAAGCGCTCAACCGCATCATTGTATTGAATGATTTCCACCCGAAAAATGCGCAGTATATTTTAGGTGTATTGGAACAAAACGGCGATGAACGTGAAGTTTTACGAATGCTCGACGCGGTTGACCTGCAACTGAAAGAAAATATCCCTTATCAAAAAGCTATTGCCGAACTCAAGTCAAAGCAGAAGTCGCACAAACAAAAAGTGAGTGGACTCAGCGTTTTTGACTGGATGAATATTTCCGAATGGCAGGATTTTAAAATTGCCGTTGCCAAAGACAAAGCGCTGATCGATTCTGCGGCACGTGAAACAGGAGTGGAGGCACGTTTGATCGTTGCCTGTTTGGTAGGAGAGCAAATCCGTTTGTTCAATTCCAATCGCGAAGCTTACAAAAAATGGATCGGGCCACTGAAAGTGCTTTCCGTTGAATCGCAGTTTTCGTTTGGCGTTACCGGAATCAAGGAACATACAGCCAAAAACATCGAAGGCCATTTGAAAAACCCGAACAGTATTTACTACATGGGCTCCGAATACGAACATTTACTCGATTTTGTAGCTACTGACACGGCAACAATTGCCGTTGAGCGTATCGAACGGTTGACGAGTTACCGCAATCATTATTACTCATACCTCTACGCAGCGATTTTCCTGAAACAAGTGAAAGTGCAATGGGAAAAAGCAGGTTATCCGATTGATAGACGGCCTGAAATATTGGCCACGCTGTTTAATGTTGGTTATCCGCAATCGGTTCCCAAGAAAAATCCGAAAGTTGGCGGTTCAACGATCAAAATCTACGAAAAACCGTATTCCTTTGGCGCCATTGCGTTCCAGTTTTATTATTCCGGCGAATTGTATGACCTTTTCCCGTTTGAAAAGCGTAAATTCGATTGGGATGAAGAAGCGTAATAAATGGATCATTGGTGGAATGTTGGCGTTCGTAAGTATGACTTCGTGCGCGCAACCAACTTCGGTAATCGCTGATACAATTCCAACGAGAGACAGCACAACGGTGGTTATCAGCTGGAAGTCATTAGGAGAAGGAATCGATTTCTGTGAAACCGACGCTCCGTTCAAATCCATTATCAATGATTCCAAATTGACCATTTTGCGCATCAATCCAACCAAAGTGAATTTTGAATTGTACTGCGCTACCGGCCTCGACAAAAAAGCACGTACCGTAAAAGAATGGGCTGACACCTTTAATCTGGATATCGTCTTTAATGCCGGAATGTACGATTTGGCCAACAAACTGGTGAGTCGCGGTTATTTGAAAAGTGGTAAACATATTAACCAAAGTGCTATTCATCCGACTTTTAATTCCATGCTGGCTTTTCATCCGGTTGATAGCATGAAAGGAAAATCCTACGATATAATCGACCTGGAATGCACACCGTGGCAAACGGTAAAATCAACGTATCAGGCTTATGCGCAAGGGTTACGTATGCTGGATTGTGACGGAAACCCAATGAACTGGAAAAAACGCAAGCAATCGTGCAGTATGCTGGTAGCCGCCAAAGACAATGAAGGAAACCTGTTCCTCGTTTTTACCCGTTCACCGTATTTGCACAACGATATGATCCGGATTCTGCAGTTGTTTCCGATGAAACTGACTAATGCGATTTACATGGAAGGCGGTCCGGAAACCAGTTTGTACGTAAATGTAGGCGACACGATGATCGAAAAAGTGGGCAGCTACGTTTCGCAAACCTATGAAAACGATGCCAACGATCATTTTTGGAAATTACCCAATGTAATCGGCATTCGATTGAAATAACCATACAACCTCCGTTACTCGACGACTTATCACTACTTTTGTGATCATGTTTAAAAACAGCTTCCGGGAACTCTTTAAAATGGATCACAACGCGTCGAACCGGATTTTTGGTTTGGATTTTCTGCGATTTGTGGCCATTTCGATGGTTATTCTAGGGCACAGCACCGTGGTAATGCCGCCGGAATTCAAACCGGCTATTCAGCGTTACATGCTCGACGGTGTTTCTATTTTCTTTGTATTAAGTGGTTTTTTGATCGGCGGGATTCTTATTCGCCAGTTGGAAAAAGGAAAAGACAGCTGGTCGGATTTGGTACATTTCTGGAAACGCAGATGGCTCAGGACCATTCCCGCATATTTTTTCGTGTTGACAGGCATTTTAGTGTACACACTCATTGTAATGCCTGACCGTTTTCCGGGACAATGGTATGAGTTTTATATATTTTGCCAGAACCTATGGCATCCACGGCCTGAATTTTATGGTGAAGCCTGGAGTTTGAGCGTAGAAGAATGGTTTTATTTAATAGTACCGTCTCTTATTTTCGGAGGAATAGCACTCTTTAGATCAAGCCCTAAACGCATGGTACTAACAGTGATTATTGTCGTTACAGCCGCTGCGATTACTTATCGTTATTTGTTGTTCCAACAACTTATTCATGATGAAAGTATTTCTTCGTTCAAGGAATTAAAAAAATTGGGTGATGGTTTAATCACGTACCGTATTTTACCACGTCTTGATGCGTTGATGTTTGGCGTAATGGGTGCTTACCTGATGCATTATTTCCCCGCTATCTGGCGTTTATGGAAATTACCGGTTCGTTTCCTTTTATTTGCTGCCGGATGGTTTATTCTTTATGCCGTAAAACGTGATAACGCGGTCGATTTTGTGTTGTACGATGCCGTTTGGTCACACGTGTTGAAAGCCGCAGCAGTATTGATTATGTTACCGTTTTTGTCTAAGCTCGTTTTCCGCCCCAATTGGATCACGCGTTTTATCACCTTCATTAGCCTCATTTCGTATTCCATGTACTTGGTAAACTGGAAAGTAGTGCTCATTATGATCATGAAAAACGGGATTTATCAGCAGCTTCATGGACCGTGGACGGTAACCGCTCATTGGGAGTTGGATTATTGCGTTTTTTTGGGAATAACCATTGCATTATCCTACCTCATTTACAGGCTGATCGAGGTGCCGTTTATGAATTTGCGTAAATAAGCTACTGATTTTCCATTCCCATAGGGTTGGGACATGCGTACAATGATCTTACCCCTACGGGGTAAAAATAAATGCATAAAACTGTTTTCTAAGATATTACGTCCCTACGGGACTGAAAACAAAAGCTACAGATCACATCGGTGTACCTTCAGGCAATTGAATAAATTGTCTGTGGATAAGAATGTTAGTTGTCTGCTTCCACCCATTCCACCAAAAGATTCATCACTGTTGAAAGTGCTTCTTCGTTCGCAATTACCTGTTCAAGGCTCGTGAATGAAATCGATTTCCGGGTATCCGTAAACTTTCCGCCAAGCAAACCAGTTGGGTCATTGATTTGTGCTCCGTTAGGGAAAATGAGTAAGACTTCATCTTTCCTCCGGAGATGAAATACCACTAAATCACCTTTGTAAGCTTTCGGATCGGCATTTTTCACTTCACCGGTAAAATAAAATGCGGGAGAATTCCATTTAATCTGTTCGCTGATCAACGGATTGGCTGAAAGAATAAAATCGCGCAATTGTTCAGCCGCGTCTTTCAACGGGTGATCCAATTGCGCGAAATAAGCTGTTACAGCGGCTTCTGACAAAACAACAGTATTACTTAGTGTACAGATGGAAAAAACCGTGTGCTGTATACAAGTTGTCTTTTACATCATCGTATTCGTATTTCTCGCTTGTTGGAGTAACCAAGTAGAAATAAACTCCTTCTGTCAATTGTTTTCCGCCATCGTCAAAACCTGTCCAATCATTTTTGTAATCGTCATTTTCATAAATGATATGTCCCCAACGGTTAAAAATAGTAAGCGAAACCTTATCATAATCTTCCCAATTGGTAATGATCAGCGCATCGTTGGTACCGTCACCATTGGCGGTCATTACGTTCGGCACGATCAGCGGGCATTGATTGTAGACATTAATTGGTGTAATATCAATCGATTTATTACAGGCGTCAGCAATAATAATATTGAACTGATTCAGGTTCGGTCCCACCATGCTCGGATAAATCGTGACAGTATCATTATTCGGGAACAAACCAGGTCCCCAGATATAGGTATAAGGAGGATAACCGTTCTGTACATTACACCATAGTTGAACGGTTTCGCCCTGATCGGCGCAGAAATTGGTCGAATCGAGGTAAGTTACTTCCATGTTGATGTAATCAATGATTTCCAATGAAATAGAAGTTGTATCGAATGTTCCGTCGCATGGATGCTCAATAATAATGTTGAATTCAACTGTTTCAGTTCCTTCGGTAATGCTGTCAAGGAAAGCTGATATTCCGATAGTATCTGAGAATACTCCGGTAGGAATAGTCAGTGTATCAGGAATATACGTGTAATCTGTTCCGTTAATCGCAGTACCGCTCAATACAACCTGAACAACAAGTGCTGTAGTTGTATCGGTTCTTGAAACGATAAAACCGGCAAAACCGCAATCTTCTATCAGATTCGTTGTTCCGGTAACGTCAACTTCTATCGGAATTTCGAGCTCACAAGCGACTACTCGATAACCGAATGTCCTGGTTTTCGTATTGATCAGCACGCCGTTTTTATATTCTTTCACGGCGACTCCGGCCACATACGTTCCGATAAGATTGGGTGAGAAAGTCATCATTCCTGTCATCGGATCGATGGTGATATTAGATCCCGGGCCAAAAGGCACGAGTGCTGAATAACCCGGTTCCCAAACCACATCCGAATAAGGCGGAGGTGTTTCTACTGGATTGGCATCCAGTGAACTACCACCCGAATACGGCGCGATGACTTCGTAAACAAGTGAATCGCCGTCAGGGTCGAAAGCCGCGTGATCGAACGTAAGCGTGTTGTTGTTACATAATACCAGTGGCGGATAATTGATGAAACGCGCACCTTGATTGTGCACATCCGTTAAAGCACTTCCGGGTACAAAAGTGGTCAATGTAATCCCGTTATCACCCGGATTGGTAATGTTATCAATGTTATTCGCCCAGCAACAACGCTGATAGGTAATAAAATAACCTCCCACATCAAACGGTAATGTTACGGTATCAATGTAAATGGCGCGCTCGATACAAATATCATCCGGTGGTGTTACACAGGGATCATCATAAATAACCGGTAGAATATTCCTGCTTGAAATGTCTACTGAAAAATCTGACCACAATGCACCATTTCCATAAAAAATACGGTACTGAAGCGGGTTATCGAAATCGGAATTTCCCGGACCGCAATCACGGTAGATCTCAAATGTAATTTTGTATTGATTGTTTCCTAATGAATCGTAGTAGATCTCCCCACCAACAATGTGTGTAGCCTTGGCACTCATTGAGAACATAAATGTTGTTAAGGCAAAAAGGAAGATTTTAAAGCAGTTTTTCATGATACTATTTTGGCATTGGTGCAACTAAAATACGTTTTTTAACAGGTAATGGTTGCGTGGGGTGTTCTTTTTATTTCGGGATGGTTGTTTTTCGTATCAGTTTTAAAATCAGGATAGAAGGAATCCAACTCAGTACTGCAGCCGTATTGTAAGCTGTGTTCCCTACAAAATCGAACTCATAAAACAGTACGAGCAACAAGCGCAACAGGATAGCTGAAGCCAACAATACCAGTACTTCTCGCATCCAGTGTTTGTGTGTTGTTATATCTTGTTTTCGAATTGCGAAATAGCCCTGTAAAGCTGCAAATGCGGTGTAACCGGCCAGCAAAAAGAAGATGAGTTTTCCCAAAACACCACCCATGGCATAATAACTCAAAATCCAGCCTGACGGAACCACAAATAAAAGCAACACGATCAACGTGATTTTTCCCAATAACCGGTGAATCTTCGGATTGCGCTCTACTCTGAAAATCACTAGTAAACTTACCAGCAACAAAGCAAGCGGAGCTGAAGCAGCGTGAATGGCTAGTCCGGCGGGAAACCAATATGAATCGAACAAAGCTTCTTTTCCCTGTAAATAACCTGAAGAAAAGTCGGGATACAGGTATGAAACGCCCACCAATAAAATAAATGCATTGAAGGAATTGAGGAATAGGAAAAACAGCAGCTTAGCCGGCAATAACCAAATAACGCTGTTCTTCATGAATGTATGCTTCGGGGTTCGACTTCAATTCTTTTTCCAATTGCTGGATCAATTGCAGGTTTTTCTTTTCAATCGGTGTGAGTAAACCGTTGACATTCGTACGTTTCGGTTTGTACCATTTGAAGGATTTGAAAACAGCTGTTAACGACTCATCGGTGAATTTCATGCCATGCCGCGCATAAATCTCGTTCCGCATATAAGCCAAATCTGTTAACGAAACATGATCGGTGTAGATATTGATCGGAATACCGCCCATGTCTTCGTCGTAAATTTCGGAGGTGATGGCTTCTTCATCATCCATTCCGCGTGAAAAACAGCCTTTAAAATGTTCTTTCGTAAGAATTATTGCTGCTGTCATCGGAAATAAACCGTTTCCAAGCGAAGTAACCTTTCCATCGGCCGCAATGCTGTAATATTCGAATTTGGTATACCAATGATAAGGAACACCGCCGATTTCGTTTTCAACGTAGTTGCGCACTTCCACCACGCTGTCGTTGAGGAATTTCACTCTCGGAGTCGACAGATCATTGTCACAGGTGTTCATCAGCATGTAGTTGTCGTAACTGAAAAGCTCTTTGGAAGCTTTAATCGTGTTTTTGGTATCAAGCGTGGTCAGGAAACGACTATGTGTTTCCGAACCACGAGCTTCTGAAACATACTTGTAGAAAGAAGTAATCATCGAATAGGTGTTTTCACTTCTTTTCCGACTGTCTATCACCGCCACATTTAACGAATCCTTACCAAACTCAGACCATTTTAATCCGCCGGTAAAAGAAATATCGGGAATAAATTTGAGGCGTTGCAGGTAGGAAGGAGCAACAACCATCGCATAGGCATACGAAAGGAAATACTCTTCGTTGAAATAATCAAACGGTTCGGTTGAAACCCACATGCCGAATTGTTCGCTTTCGAGGTTGAAACGGTATGTCTTTAATAAACGTGCGTAGTTCGGTGCCGGTTGATCATCGGCAAATGCTTTGGAAGTTCCGTCGGCATAAATTTTATGGAAAGAATTGCCTTTTTGCCCGATGGCAATGTATTCCATGATTTTACTCGGGTAAATGGCGTCGTATTCGGGTTTGATGATCTTGTTTTTGTCGTAGTTATACAAACCGTATTTACCGTTTTGCTTCAATTCCATGTGATCATCTACAATAAACCCCGGATTCCCAATACGTTCGTAATCCTGCGCGAGTAATTGATTTCCTTTCGAGTCCATCAATCCGAAGCGCAATTTGGTGGAAATCTTGTTTTCGCCGGCATAAATTTCCTGTTTGTTTTGTGTGAGGAAAAAAGTACCTCTGTAGGTGTTTGCAAAATACGAAACGCGTTTGTTTTTCTTCTTTGCCAGTTTGTAGCCGTTCAAGACCTGGTTGCTGAACGGATGTTTATCACTCAGTTCGAAAAATCCCAACTCACGCGAAGTCGTATCTTCACCCGGTTCGGCGACCACATCTGCGGTTTCCGGTTTGGCAGCAGTTTCTTCGCCTGAACAGGCAACAATGATTCCGGCAATTAGTAGAACGGCAAAGTAAAGCAGGCTCAAACGCTTATTCATGGTCTGTCGATTTTTGAGACCAAAATAAGCACAATTTCGACGCGGAAGAGGGGGTGTTGATTACTGGTGATAACAATTCAGGGAAAGGAAAAATGTGTCAATATTTAAGATGAAAAACCCCTCGTAATATTGCGAATTCACGTGCTGATATTTGACATGCCAATTTGCAATATTACGTGTCTTTATTTTTGTCGAAATTCGACATGGATAAAGGTGAAATCCTAACGTATCACCGTCACAAACCCATGAACCGTCTCTTGAATTTTATCCGTCGGAGTATAAAACAACACATAGGTATAAACGCCTTCCTGAACTGGCTCGCCATTGGCGGTTTTACCATCCCATTCGCGATTTTCGTTGTCGAATCGTTTGATTTCGTTGCCCCAACGATTGTAGATGTAACCTTCGTTTAGCGTCGCGCCAAGCAATTCGATCTTAAATGTGTCGTTGACAAAGTCTCCGTCAGGAGTAAACGCATTGGGAACGAACAATGAAAATTCTTCATTCTCACAAAACGTTGGTAGTTCATCAACTACAATGTGATGGAACGTATAGTGACAACCTTGCGGTGTTTGTTGTTCCTGCGTGTAATCTCCGGCTTCTGTTACCCATTGCCCGAACACCAGCACGGAATCACCATAACATAAAGCACTAAGGGTTTGATTGTTAAAAATAGGGATCACCAAAAGAATGATAGAGTGTGTGCTGTCGCAACCGTTGATGTCTGTAAATGTCTGGGAATAGGTATCCGGCGTATTTTCCCAGTTTCCGAAAATCAAGACCGAATCTTCCGCACAGAATGTAATCACTTCTTCTGTTGTTTGTGGTGTACAACCTTCGGTTACTACAATATTCGCACAGTCGTTGGCTACGCAATTACCGCTTCCAACTGTATAACAGATTTGGAAACTTCCTGCCCCCGAGACAGCCGGATTAAACAATCCATTTGCGCTAAGACAACCCGCACAATCAGCCGTTAACCATGTGCCACCTGCTGTTGCAGCTTGTAATTGAAATGCAGGATCGTTTGTGGTAAAAGGTCCCGCCGGTTGAATAGTAGCATCACCAACTGCAGCTCCGGCAGAAATAACTGCCGATCCGGTGGCTGTACATCCGTTTTGGTCGATGACGCCAACCGTATACGTTCCCGGACATAAATTAGGGTTCGAGGCTGTAAACGGTCCGTTCGACCATGCATATTGATACGGAGCAGATCCACCGCTGGCACTGGCTGTTGATGAACCGTCACACAATCCGGCGCAACTTTCATTCACGTTTGTAAAGTTGACTTGAAGATTATTGGCTCCGGTTTGAACCGTTCCCTGAGTCGTAAAAGTACATCCACCGGCATCTGTAACCGTAACGGTATATGTACCTGCACAAAGTGCTGAAATGGTTGCAGTGGTTTGTCCATTCGACCAAAGATAGGTATAGGGAGCAGTTCCTCCTGTAGCTGATACGGTGGCTGTTCCGTTGCAATTTCCACCACAACTTACATTGGTAACTGTAACAGTTGCCTGCAAACCTGCCGCAATACCACATTGGGGATTCATAGAAGCGATCCATGCATCATTAGCGGCATTATTCGGGTCACCGGGAGTTTCATTGGAACCGACGTTTCCGCTGTTCCAGTTGGCTTGAAGATTCCAGTCGTTGGAGGTATTGTTGGTAAAGGAAAACACTTTACCGGAAGCGGCTCCCGCGAAATAAATAATGGTTCCGTTGGTATTGTTCCCCCAACTCACGGAGTGTAAAGGCGTTCCGTTTACACCAAGGTTTGGAATCTGGAACGAATCATTGGTATTGCTCATCGCGACCTGGTTCCATGAACCTCCGCCTAATGTCCAGCCGCCGGCAGGGTAGGTGGAAACGCTTGTATTCGGGCTGGTGGTTGTGCCTTCCAGTAAGTTGGAGTTAGCAGGAATGATCAGTCTGCAATTTCCGTCGTTGAGATTACTGTCGTCAGGTGGAAGAGTCGGATTTACATCATTTTCGTTGTAAACAACAATATACGTTCCTTGCGGAACACAACTCCAGAAACTGATATTCGCAAAACGAATGGCACCGCTGGCAATTCCGGTTCCACCGCCCGGAGCAAAAAAACCGTTGTTATCGTCGATGATTACGCCACGTAAATCGATGCACGGCACAGGTGTTTGACAGGTAGGATTTCCGATCACCACAAACTCGACATATTCCTTGGCATTAGCGCCTTGCGATACTTCGTTAATGATGAGTTGTTGTGCCTGAGATGAAAAGCAAAGCAGTGAAACGATGCTTAAAACGATGCGGGATTTCCACATAACGAGTTGTAATAACGAACCTTCAATCTGAACTGGTTTCGGCTACGGTTTTCTACAGTAAAAACCGGCGTCAAGGATGTCAATTCTAATTGTTGGCGCAAAGATACGGGAACTGTGTTTAAGAAAGCGAGATTGAAATGTTAAGATTAGATTATTGTTCTGGAAAATGAACGATTCTCTTAATTCATGCGGTCATAAGTGTTTCTAACGGCTAAGAAACGGATAATTTCAGTTCTGGAAATACGGTATAATTAATAGCTTCCAGGTAGGTATTCTATGTTATCTATGTGAACTATGTGGTTAAAAAGTGTGGTAAAAGTTTACCCCAAATTCCCCTGCAGTTCAACCAATGAAGCATAAGAACCACTTGCTTTTCCGATCAGTTCCTGGTGCGTTCCCTGTTCCACCACTTCGCCGTTTTGGATCACCAGGATTTTATCAGCATTGCGGATAGTACTCAAACGATGAGCGATTACAATAGATGTTCGCCCGCGCATCAATTTGTCCAGCGCTTCCTGAACCACTTTTTCCGATTCGGAATCGAGAGCAGAAGTTGCTTCATCGAGAATAAGAATGGTCGGATTTTTAAGAATAGCACGTGCAATGGCGATTCGTTGTTTTTGTCCGCCGCTTAATTGAATACCGCGGTCACCGACCTGCGTCTCATATCCTTCCGGGAAGGAGGAAATGAATTCATGTGCGTTGGCTTGTTTGGCCGCTTCGATGATTTCTTCTTTGGTAGCTTCAGGCCGGCCGAATACAATGTTTTCACTGATCGTTCCTGCAAAAAGAATCACATCC
This sequence comes from Candidatus Fluviicola riflensis, assembly GCA_002243285.1. Classification (GTDB taxonomy): domain Bacteria; phylum Bacteroidota; class Bacteroidia; order Flavobacteriales_D; family Crocinitomicaceae; genus Fluviicola; species Fluviicola riflensis. Next base: position 1,395,532 of record CP022585.1, read on the forward strand.
TGTGGCACAACCGCAATGTGTTCACGCAAGTGTTTGAGGTCGATTTCCGAATTGCAGTTACCATTAAATTCGATGCTTCCTTCCGACAGCTGGTAATAATTCAATACCAGTGATGCAATGGTCGATTTTCCACCACCCGAAGTTCCTACCAGCGCAAGCGTTTGATTGGAAGCAATATCGAACGAAATGTTTTTGAGTACCGTTATATCTGCTCGCTGAGGATAATGAAATGTCACATTTTTAAAGGAAATAGCGCCGTTAATCACCGGTTTTGCTGTTCCGGTAAACAATTGCTGTTCACTCGTTTCATTGATGAGGTCCATCAGTTTTTCAGTAGCGCCCACCGATTTTTGAATGCTTGAATAAAAATCAGGCAGTGAACCGATACTGGCCGCAATAATCATCGTCATCATTAAAAAGGAATACAAATCGCCCTGTACCAGTGTCGGATTTGGCCCTTGCGTCATCAGCAAACCTTGCCACACGATAAATACGATGGCACCGAACATGCAAAAAACGATGAACGAAATAAACAATCCGCGCCATAAGCCGCTTTTAATGTTCAAACGACGAATTTCATTGATTGCCGTTCTGAAACGCCCGATCAGGAATGCTTCATTGGTAAACGCTTTGATATTCCCGATTCCCATCATGGCTTCTTCGGCAATGGCATTTGAATGTGCGGTTTGGTCTTGTGCTTCTTTTGACAAACGTTTAATGAATCGCCCGAAAAATACCGCGACCAATGCAATTACGGGGACAGTTGCAAGCATGATTAATGCAAGTTTCCAGGAGATGAATCCAAGAATAAAAATTCCACCGACAATCATCACAATTTGTCTAAAAAACTCAGCGATTGTGGTACGTAATGTTTCCTGGATTTGTGTAATATCAGCTGATAACCGACTTGTAAGTTCACCAACGGTATTGCGGTTGTAAAAATCCATCGGCAAATGCAGCAGACGATTGAATACATCGGTACGCAGGTCGCGCAAAGCATTTTCGGTGACGTTGGTAAACAAGACAACCCGAAAATAACTAAAGATAGATTGTGCTCCGAAAAGAATAAACAATGCCAGTGCAACGGTGTTTACATTGGATAAATCAATCGCTTTAACGGCTTCCGACATCGATGTTTTTGCGCCGGTTCCCGTTCCTAATAATTGTCCTAACAAAACAGGGAAAATCAACCCGGCAGAAGTTGAAAGGATGAGGAAGATCCAGCCGATGATAAAGCTGTTTCTGTATGGTTTAAGGTACGAGAAAATGCGTCGTGCCTTTTTATAACTGTCGCGGGTGAGTTGCACTTTTTCTTTTTTGGCCTTTTTTGGACGCAACATATATTTGTAAATTTGTGGTACAAAAGTAATCGTCGTTGAGGCTTTTAGTGCATTTTTTTAGAATATTTTACTCCGGTTCTTGAATATTTGGAAAAAGTAGCTATCTTTGCACTCCGCAATTGAGAAATAGAAATTCGTTATAAAGATATAGAATCATGAAAAGAACGTTTCAACCGTCCGTAAGAAAGAGAAAAAACAAACACGGATTCCGCAGCCGCATGGCAACGAAAAACGGTCGTAAGGTATTGGCTGCACGTCGCCGTAAAGGTCGTAAGAGATTAACAGTTTCTGACGAACCAAACCACAAGCGTTAATTCTCAGGAAGTTCTTTCTTCAAGATATAGACCATCTTTCTCCGGAAAGGTGGTTTTTTGTTTTGGGATTTTTTTAATTCATAATTCATCATTCGATTTTAGTAAGTTTGTTCAAAACAATTCACCCATGAAACTTCCCGTTGATCTTCGTTCCGATACTGTTACACAACCCACAGCCGCGATGCGCGAAGCTATGTTTAATGCACCGCTTGGAGACGATGTATTCCAGGAAGATCCCACTGTAAATGAATTGCAGCAATTCGCAGCTGACTATTTCGGGAAAGAAGCCGCGCTGTTTTGCGCATCGGGAACGCAAACAAACCAAATTGCGATCAACGTGCATGTACAGCCGGGTGGAGAAGTTATTTGTCACGAAGACAGCCATATTTACAAATACGAAGGTGGCGGAATTGCCAAGAATTCGGGAGCTTCTGTGCGTTTGTTAACCGGAAACAGAGGCCGCATCACCGCTGGCGATATCGAACAATGGATCATGCCCGACGATGTGCATTTTCCGGTCACCCAATTGATTTCTTTGGAAGATACATTCAACAGAGGTGGTGGCTCCGTTTATGATTTTGCTGAAATAGAACGCATTTCGGCATTGTCGAAAAACCTGAAATTACCTTTACACCTTGACGGTGCGCGTTTGTTTAATGCGTTGGCAGTAAACAATATTGATCCAAAACGTTATGCAGCAGCGTTCGATTCCATCTCCATTTGTTTGTCGAAAGGATTGGGCGCTCCGATAGGCTCCTTATTATTAGGTAAAACCGAATTCATTCACCGTGCCCGCCGGGTGCGAAAAGTATACGGAGGCGGAATGCGCCAGGCAGGTTTTTTGGCTGCGGCTGGTTTACACGCGCTGAAACACCATACCGAACGCTTGAAAACGGATCATGAACACGCAAGTATGCTTGAAAAAGCGCTTTCGGAATGCAGCTGGGTGAAAACCGTGATTCCGGTCGAGACAAACATCGTTGTGATTGTGTTGGAACAACCCGAACTGCGTGATCAGTTCATTCAAAAATTAGCCGATCAGCAAATTCTTACGGTATCTTTTGGCCCGGGAATGATCCGGATGGTCACGCACCTGGATATTGATTCCGGTCAGATTGATTACGTGCTGGCGACTGTCAAAAAAATGTGATATGCGTTGGCTGCTGCTGTTGATCGTTTTTAAGTCCAGCTGGACGTTTGCACAGCAACCCGATACCGTAAAGTGGTCAGAAAACGCATTAATCAGTAACGAATGGCCAAAACCGGGCGATACTCCACGATCAGCACAGTTTATTGCTCATTTGGATGTGAAACTGATAAAAGACCGCATTGACAAAACACGGCATGTCCGTTACTCAGTCAACGCACAATGGCTGCGCAATGAAAGCTTTTTGGCTGATTCAGTGAAGTCCCGTTACCTGCCATTAGCCCAATTATTCTTCGATTGTTACGAATTAGAGTCGAGGAAATTACAGGAACGCCTCAATTCATCCGACGGTTTTCCGGAGACAGATATTCCGGAATCGAACAAACGGATTAATGACCAACTCGACGCGTTGCGTGAAATTACCAATAACGGATTCGATACGGCGGAAGTCAATTACTGGCGCGAGTGGATGGACAGTGCGTTGTTGAAGACACCACGTATTTTCCTGCCGCAGTTCGAGCTGGGAAACTGGGAATTTGGATTTGATGCCGGAGGCGGTGCAGCTGTCATCGGCGGGAACCTGTCGAATTATTTCCAGGTTTTACCCGCATTGGGATATGGCGCAAGTCTGAATTTAAAACGTATTCAGTTCGATTATTACGCTCTGCACAGTTTTGCAAAATCAGATTCGGCATTTGCAACAGGTGACTTCAAATTCACGGATAGCAGTCGTTTACAGATCAATCAAACGAGCTGGACGATGGGCATCCAATGCATCCGAGGGTATAAATGGTCGGTAACACCTTACGGCGGATTGAGCATTTTCCGCATCATTAACCGCGATGAACCTGAAGGTTCGCTCTACTCAAAAGGCAGTGCATCTTACAACTGGGAGGCGGGAATAATCACCGAATGGCGGTTTATGCAGTATTATCAAAGCAATGCGATTCAGTTATTTTGGAAATTAAGGCTGAAAATAGGTTATGCACCGGTCAATTACCAGTATAAAATATCAGGGAATGCAGTGAAAATTCAGATGGGAATCGGCTTTACGCTAAAATCGATTAAAACCCTGCGCGGCGAATTCTAGTTTTTGTACCTTTGATTCATGTGGAAATACCTTGTCTCCGGTTTATTACTCGTACTGATTGCCTGCACCGAACAACCTGCTGAAACTGTCAATTATGATGAATTGGCTCCCGGTTCAGGAAAATACAACGACAAACAATCCGACAAACCGATCGATTCTTCTATCGTGAATGAACGTCCGGAAAGCAGTTTGTTTTTAGCAATTGTAGACACGATGATGCTAGAATCGCGTTGGGTGAAATGGGACACATTGTTGTTTCCTGACCGTTTTGGTCCCAATGCACAGGAAAAATGGATGACAATCGGCACAAAAGACAGTTTGGTGCTGCTGCGTTACCAGTTCAAAGACAGTTTACGCACCAAAAACGCCTTTTTTAACTGGATTGATTGTTTCGGCCCGAAATGTAAATCATACACCGTTGGGGCTAATATCCGCATTCCGAAACGCGCCGCTTTATGGCTTGTTGGAAGTAAAGAATTGGTTATTATTGAAGGTAATAAGGCCATTGATGAAAAACTGATCCGGGAAATCCTCAGCAAGGATCCGAAAAAAGAAAACTGGTTGTATTTAGTCAACATTCCCAAATCGGGTAAAACAACATGGAAACGCATTGATAAAGGGGAGGAAAAACCAATTGTAAAAACAGATGAAAACAGTTAACAGAGGATATATTTTGGTTGAACCGCTTCAACCGTTTTGCGACTGGGCAAAAGAACACGATGGAGACTTCGATTTTAATGAAGATGATGACATCGAAGGAACAGTTTACCTGATCGACGAAGATTTTTTCGAGATCGAACCCATTATCGAACAGCATTTCAAGAAAATCATGCACAACGAATGCGCCGCTGTAACTGATGATGAAGCACATTGGCCAAAGCCCTCAATGGAACTTTTTTTGGCATGGTTTACCATCCGCATCGGAGGAACTGTTTTCGATACACAAAAATCAGATCTGATCGCTGACTAACAAGAGATCTGCTAACTGGAACAGTCTAATTCCTCAACTCCTGCATTGAACGAAACGAAGAGGAGTCGAAATGCCTCTAAACACAGTTCTTCAAAATGATAAGTGTTTGATTTGTGGCGTATTTCATGTTTTCTTGATAAGAAAATTCAAAACAGTAGGGGTAAATAGAAAAAGCTGTATCTTGCCACAGCTTAATCCATTATTACATGAAAATAAATAAGAAAAATGCCTACGCACTATCATTGGGAGTTCCCATTTTTGGACTCATCTGTATCGGATTTTATTCATGCACAGCAGAGCATTTAGGCCATATAGCTCACGCATTTGGGTTGTTTGTACTTACGGCTGGGGCCACTTTTTTATTAGGAGCTTTGTTGGGTTTCTTGTTCGCTATCCCGAAAGCATCTGAAGTTAAAGCAGAAGATAGTGGAAAACAAGGCTACCGTGCAAATACGAACCTGGAGCAAATTTCAGATTGGTTGACCAAAATTCTGTTGGGTGTTGGACTTACACAAATGGATGAAATTTCCAATAAAATAGGTTCAATTTCTCAAAATATGGCGGGGGAAATGAAATTGATCGGACATGAAGCTATGTTTATTTCTTCATTGATCGTGTTTTACACCGTTTGCGGTTTTTTTAACGGGTATTTGTTGACACGGATTGTTCTGCCCGGAATTTTTGCAAAATCAGATGCAGGAATGACTGAAGAAATTATTATTGAAGAAACTATTGTTCAGGAAGCGATCATTGTTCAGGAGGCGGAAGAAAACACCGATTCAGTGGCTTAACGAACCATTTATGAGATTTACGTTGTAATACCGTTCGTCATCGCTTACTTCTTTTGACAACCATTCCGGGTGCTCAAATGATTGTTTTTCATCTTCCAGCTCGATTTCCGCAACGATCAGTCCTTCAAGTGGTCCGTGAAACTGGTCAACGTCCCAGGTCATTCCACCAAATTCAATTGCGTAGCGATCTTTGATCAGTGTTTTCTCACAAAATTGTTCCAGCAATACCACCGCTTCCGAATAAGGAATTTCGTACTCGAATTCTGTGCGTGAAATACCGGTGCTTTTGCCTTTGATCGTCAAATAACCTTTTGTTCCTTTTGTACGAACCCGAACGGTTTTGCCATCCGCACCATCATAAATATAACCCTGACATATAGGAAGCGGTTGATGAGCTTTCAGTGCTTCATGGATCAGGTCATTGACCAAAAATTTGCGTTCGATTTCCTGCATGTCACAAATATAGAGATTTGGTTGTTTGTAATGTGGGGGCGCGATTTATCGCGACCCCACATTACAATTCCGTTATATTTGCATCATGCATGTTCTGTTTACCTTCGACTATGAATTGTTTTTCGGCGCCGGCACCGGTTCCGTTGAAAAATGCATGATCGAACCGACAGCTGCCTTGTTGCACCTCAGCAAAACCTACAATGTTGGAATGACCTTCTTCGTTGATGTTGGTTATTTACTGAAACTTGAAGAATTCGCCCCGAATCATTCGCAATTACAAGCCGATCTCATAAAAGTAAAAACGCAGATTGCTGAAATGGTCAGCTTGGGATGCTCCGTGCAATTGCACATTCATCCGCATTGGGAAAAATCTTCTTACGATGGACAGAAATGGCAAATCGTGACCAACAATTGTTACAAACTCGATGATTTTTCTGACACTGAAATTGAGCAGATCGTAAAGCGTTACTATCTATATCTTTACGAACTGACCAATCAACCGATTCATTCGTTTAGGGCCGGCGGATGGTGTATTCAGCCATTTTCACGGTTATACAAAGTCTTCAAAGAACTGAATCTGAAGATCGACAGTAGTGTTTTTCCAGGTGGAAAGTTTCAATCGCCACACTACGATTTTGATTTTACAGCCGTACAGGCATATTCGCCTGCATACCGCTTCGAAATGGATGTGTGTGTCGCCGAACCGAACGGAAGTTTCACCGAATATCCCATCGCATCGTGGAATTATTCACCGGTATTTTACTGGAAATTATACATCCTGGGTAGATTGCAGCCGCGTCGGCATAAAATGATCGGTGATGGCAGCTTTTTAGCACAGCCGGGGCGTAAAAAGTCAGTATTGACCAATTTTACCTGGAACCATGTAAGCGCTGATGGTTATTACGCGGGAATGCTTGAAAAGCAAGCCGTAATGTACCAGTTAAAAGGTGTGGAGCATTTTGTCGTGATCGGCCACCCGAAAGGACTCACCGTTTACGCATTGGAACAACTGGAACGTTTCCTGAAAGACAAACGAAATAAGTATACATTTCCAACGTTTTCCGATTTGTCATGAAATTGATCTTAGCTGATGCGGTAAACAAAACAAAATGGGACGAACTTGTTCGAACAAGTGGTGGTACCGTTTTTTCGCTTTCAACTTATTTGGACGCAACGGCTGACAATTGGGCTGTACTTTTCAACGACGATCTTTCGGGTGGAATAACGTGTCCATTCGCTGTAAAAGCGGGCGTAAAAGTGTTGTATGCGCCGTTTTTTCACCGTTATATCGAATGGATAGGGGCAAACCGCCCTTCAGATGAACTATTACTTCAACAACTGCAGGAATTGTTTCCGGTAGCCGATGTAAATTGCAGAATGATTGACAGAGGATCTGAAAAAGTACATCAGGAACTGACTCAGGATCAATATAATCCCAACCAGCAAGCAAAACGCATGCTCAAAAAGACAGGTGTTTTTCATATCTCGGAAGAATGGCTTCCTGAGCAATTAATGCAATTATTGGAAACGGAATTGGTACCGCGAATTGCAGGAATTGATGCACATTCACTTTCCAAATTGCAACGGTTGGTGACCGATTTCGAACAAAAAGGAATGATTCAAATCAATCTTTGGAAGGAAAATGATTGGCAAGGTGGATTGTGGTTGCTTGTTTTTGAAAATCGTGCATTGTACCTCAAAGGAACTGTAACCGCCGATGCAAAAAAATCCGGAGGTATGTACCGATTGATGGAATATGCCATTCAACAAGCTTTTTCGACCAACAAATTGGTTGATTTCGGCGGTTCCAATGCTGAAGGAGTTCGTCGTTTTAACCTCAATTGGGGGGCAACAGACCGATCCTATCAACATCTTCAATGGAATAATGCACCTTTGTGGTGGAAAACAGTAAAATCTCTTCGCGATAAATGGAACAACAAGTCATTTTCATAACCGGAGCTACGGGCGGTTTGGGTTCGGCAATGGTGAAGCATTTCGAAACAAAAAATGTGCGTTTGGCTTTGCATGCCTATCAAAACGAAACTTTTGCCGTAAGTTGTGAGCACGAATGGTTCCAGGCAGATTTACGTGATCAACAAGCTATTCCCCAATTGGTGAATGATATTTTGAAACGCTTCGGAAGAATTGATGTGCTGATCAACAATGCCGGGATTTCCCGAAACGGATTGTCCTGGAAACTGGCCGATGAAGATTGGAATGATGTATTGGCTATCAACCTTACAGCTCCTTTTCTGTTGACAAAAGCTGTATTGCCAGGCATGCGAATACAGCAATTCGGGCGAATTATTTCTATTTCTTCAGTCGTAGCGCAAACCGGAGTAGCAGGAACGGCAGCGTATGCAGCCAGTAAAGCAGGATTACTTGGATTGACTAAAACTGTTGCCAAAGAAACTGCCACAAGTGGAATTACGGCAAATGCGCTCGCATTGGGCTATTTCGACACCGGAATGATCACCGAAGTTTCACCAGAACTGCAGGAACAAATTCGCCTGCAAATCCCCAAACAACGACTGGGATCAGTAGAGACCATTTTGACAACTATTGACTGGTTATTGCTGCCGGCTTCCGATTATGTAACCGGACAAACGATTTCACTCAACGGAGGCTTGCACAGCTAAGATGTGCAAAGAGGATTCCTGCAAATTCACTTCCGCTTAAGGTGGATACCCACCTAACGGACGCGTGTTATCTTGATAATCATTTTATGATCATCTTGAATATAAATAAGCGAGTGTCTGCCTGAGGGGAAGCAGAAAATTTGTGCATTTGTGGAAAAAAAATAACGTGTCGGCTAGCTGACACGCATGGTCAATTATTGGTAGATTCCGTTATTTTTGTAAGATGTTCCCAAAAACCAATACACCGCGTTGGATTATCATACTGCTCGACCTCGGTTTGTCGGCTGTTTCGCTGTTTATTGCCTATGTTATCCGCTTCGACCTGAAAGCCGATAAACAATTGTGGGTCACTGAATGGGAAATTCTGTCAAAATCGATTCTCGTATTTTTTGTGGTGCGTTTTACCACATTTTACTTCCTGAAGATTCACAAAGGTATTGTTCGCCATACGTCAACAGTTGATTTCAGAAGACTTTTTGTCGCTGTATCGATTAGTTCAGCTGTATTTTTAGTTTTAGGATTTCTGCGCTATTACTTCTACGACGGTTATTTCCTGTTTCCGTCGTCGGTATTGATCATGGAATACCTGATTTGCTTTTTCCTGATGACTGTAGCACGTTTTGCAGTGAAACTCTGGTATTTGGAATCGGTAAAAAATAAAGAGGAACATGTTCGCATATTACTCTATGGTGCAGGTATTTCCGGTTTGATCGCTAAACGAACAATTGAACGTGATATTCGACTCAATTACAAGATTATCGGCTTTATCGACGATAATAAAAAGATAGTTGGTACACGTTTGGAAGGCATTCCGGTGCATCATACTTCTTCGCTGGAAAAATTGCTGAAAGAAGAGAAAATCACACAGGTTATCATCGCTATTCAGGATCCGGAAGAAGAAAACCGGGGGAATGTAGTAAGAGCTTGTTTGGAGGCTGGTGTTGAGATTCGTAAGGTACCGAGTGTCAAAAGCTGGATCAATGGAGAATTCTCGACCAAACAAATCAGCAAAGTTCGGATTGAAGATCTGCTAGGAAGAAAACCGATTGTGCTGAATCAGCATAAACTGGCAATCGAATTGGCTGGTAAAGTAGTATTAGTCACAGGTGCTGCAGGCTCGATTGGAGGTGGCCTGGTGCGTCAGATTGCCGAATACAAACCGAAGCTGTTAGTTCTTTTAGACCAGGCAGAATCGCCGCTCTATGAATTACAGTTCGAAATGCGCCAGTTGTTTCCCAATTGCCCGATTGAAGTGGTGATAGGTGATATTCGCAACCAGGAACGCATGGAAAAATTGTTTGAAGCGTTCCGGCCTTCCTGGGTTTTCCATGCAGCGGCTTACAAACATGTTCCAATGATGGAAGATAATCCGTCGGAAGCTGTACTCACAAATGTAAAAGGAACGAAGCATTTAGTCGATTTAGCTCAGCAATATGAGGTGTTTAAGTTTGTTATGATTTCAACTGATAAAGCAGTTAATCCAACGAACGTTATGGGTGCTTCCAAACGGATTGCAGAGATCATCGCCCAATATTCCAATCAAAACGGAAAAACACAATTCATTACTACGCGTTTCGGAAATGTGTTGGGTTCCAATGGTTCTGTGATTCCACTATTTAAGCGCCAGATAGAGCAGGGTGGACCGATAACTGTAACCGATGAGCGCGTTACGCGTTTCTTTATGACCATTCCGGAGGCTTGTCAGCTGGTATTGGAAGCAGGAGTAATGGGAAATGGTGGCGAAATCTTTGTGTTTGATATGGGTGAATCGGTGAAAATAATTGATCTGGCGAAAAACATGATTCGTTTGAGTGGTTTGGAATTGGGCAAAGACATCGAAATTCAATTCACTGGACTTCGCCCGGGAGAAAAATTGTACGAAGAATTGCTCAATGCTGCTGAAAATGCACTTCCAACACATCATCCAAAGATTTTGAAAGCCAAAGTGCGTGAAAGTGATGTGGACCAAATAACGCAGATCGAAGCACTCATTCAGGCCGTTTCAGCAACACCAAATATGGAAGTAGTGCAAGCGATGAAGCACATTGTTCCCGAATTTATATCCAACAACTCCGAATTTTCAGTACTCGATAACAATAACCCGAAATGATAGAACCGTTAAAACTCAAAGTGCGTTTTTCCGACTGCGATATGATGCAGCATGTCAATAATGCCGTTTATCTCAATTATTTTGAAGAAGCACGAATCCATTATTTCCGACAGATACTTGGAATAGACTGGGATTGGAAACGCGAAGGAATTTTGCTGCGTAAAAATGAATTGGAATATTTGAAGCCTGTTTTTCTGCACGATCCGGTAGAAATTACGGTGTTTTTGAAACATCTTGGCGAAAAGAGTTTTACCTTAACATACGAAGTACGGGTTAATCAGGATTTGAGAACAACCGGAACATCCGTGCTGGTTTGTTTTGACAGCAGTGTGATGCGTTCCATTCCCATCCCTGCAAAAATGCGCGAAGGACTCAATCGCATTCCGCTTTTGCTGGAACAATAATTGCTCAGAGCTAAACAGCTCTTTAATTAAAAAATGACGTTTATGAAATGGTTTACATTCTTATTGCTTTTTGTTGCAGCCAAATCCTTTGCTCAGCCCGGCGGAATTCCGGTTATCAAAAAAGACAGCTGCTACAAAATTGCTGATGCGCGTAAAGGAAAACGTTTCACCGAATGGGATTGCGGTAAATTAGCCGGTGTGGTTGATTGCAACGAAAAACTGGAGCTGGACGAAGCTTCCAATACGGTGATCACCGTTTCAGCGAAAAAACCGTTTTCAGGCCAATGCGAAACCTGCCACATGAACGGAATCCTTGAGCGCCGTGTAACATTTGTAGGTGGAAAACAAAATGGTACTGATACAACGTATTATGCGTCAGGTTGCCCGATGGTGATTCGCACGCACGTTCAAGGTGTTGAAAACGGGCACTGGACCTATTTCTACGATTCACTGGGAACCGTTGCATGGGAAATGAACTATTCCGTGGGACAAAAACACGGCCCACAGATTTTCTATTCCCGTAAACCGAAAGCTTCTTCGGGAGATACCACGAAGTATGAAAACTACATCAACGGCATACTGCAAGGCCCTAAAGTGACTTACAACAAGGAGGGAAAGCGTACCAAACAAAGTAATTACGTCAATGGATTACTGGAAGGAGCGTTTTTGGTATACAACAACGAGGGAAAGATTATCGAAGAAATTAACTACAAAGAAGGAAAACGTGACGGAATTAGCAAGTATTATTACGATGACGGCGTCTTGTTACGTACCGAAAGCTGGTCCATGGATACGAAAAACGGCGAGTTCAAGACGTTTTATTACAATGGAACCATTCAAACCCTGGAAAACTACAAGAAATCTTCAGGTAAGCCCGAAGATCGAATGGATGTGGATATTTACGAAGTTCCGACCAAACAGCAAGCCGAAATAGTTTACGAAATGCTCGGCAAGCGAATGAAAGAAGAAAAGATTCGTGAGCAGGTAGGTGAGGGATTAAATGTCACAAAGAGCCAGGCTGTTGATCCGGCGCAAACGCCTGTTATTAAAGGAGAAAAGCTTGCCCGTGGATTAAACAAACCATACGAAAAAGATAAAAAATATTACGTTGTACTGGTTCACCAGGTCATTTCCATCCCTCAGAAAGAAGTAAAAGAAGGCTGGTTTGAAGAATATTTCCCTGATCAGAAGAAAAAGCGCCGTGCGTTGTACAAAAAGGATGTACTAATCGAAGAATACGTTTGGGATGAATCGGGCCGTTTGGTGAAATCAATGGGTGGCAACGAAGGTGGTGGAGCTGAGGATGATGCCGTTCCGACCGGAGGAAAAAAGAAAAAAGAGAAGAAGCCGAAAGTTAAAAAGCCGAAGAAACCGAAAAAAGGAGAGGAACCGAAGCCGGAGGGTACTGAACCACCAAAAGAAGATTGATCATGAACTCTTTCGTGAGAAAAGTGGTGATTGTATTGGTTGCTGTAAGTTTGGTAACAACTGTTTTTATTTTTTGGTTACGCTTTCAACGACCGGATGAAACGTTTGAGTTTATACTTCATTCGGCCATTTATGTAGTACTTTGTTGTTTAGCTTCCATGTTGGGGTTGGAGTATTTTAATAAAAAATCCCGATAACACACCGCTTGAAAAACGGGTGTCTGTTCTTACCCTTTGCGAACTTTACGCTTGCGCTGATTGAGTGTCGCCAATAGCTTTTACGATGGCATAAGTTTTAGTGCAAGCGTTGCGTTAGAATATTGCGTAGTTTTTCCTATTGTAATCTATTTGGCCTATGCGAATCTATGTGGCTAAAAATACAACCAATTAGTATGGTTCATTCCGCCTGAGTTACTTCAAAAAACGGTAATGCGATTTCACCGCTTCACCAATCCCCGAAAATTCCATATCATGAACAAGCTTCACCCGCTCTGTAAGCGTTGTGTAGAATCGCTGGTCGTCCGATTTATACAGTGGAAGATCTTGCATGTGTCTTTAAATGGTAGTACAAGTATAGTTAATTCATCGATTAGCCCCCAATTTCTCCACAGTTCACCGATCAAAAGAGACAAACAGATGTGTCAGATGATCGCATTTTCAGCTTAACCATTCGTCCCACATCCTTGCAAGATGTACCATTCGCCGATTTTTGTTATCCCGAATTGGAATCTTACCTCTACATTTGTACGGTAAAAAACAAACCAATGACAAAACAGTTTACCAAAACCCTATTTTCTATTTTTTCATTCCTGTTCTTCGTATCAGTTTCAATGACAACATTCGCACAAACCACGATTAAAGGCGAAGTGAAAAACCAAAAAGGCGAGCCGGTTAGTTATGCCAGCGTTTCTATTCAAAATACAATAGATGGCACCACTACAGGTGTTGATGGTAAATTCAGTTTTACAACTAACCTGAAAGGTGCGCAAACGCTTGTAGTGAATCTGGTTGGATATAACAAAGCAACGCAGTCAATTACGTTAACCGATTCGATTTACACTGTTGCCATTCAACTACAGGCATCAGCCAAACAGTTGGAAGAAGTTACAATTACCGCCGGTACAATCGAAGCGAATAATGATCGTTCGGTGGCGGTATTAAAACCATTGGATATTGTGACAACTGCAGGCGCGCAAGCTGATGTGATCGGTGCAATCCAAACGTTGCCGGGAGTCCAACGCAACGGTGGTGATCAGACCGGACTCATGGTGCGTGGCGGCGATGTGAACGAAAGTAGCGTGATCGTTGACGGTACAATTACGCAAAATGCGTTCAATAGTTCAGTACCGGGAGTCGCGCAACGCAGCCGGTTAAACCCTTTCGCATTTAAAGGAACAGCTTTTAGCAGTGGCGGTTATACGGTTCGTTACGGACAGGCACTTTCTGCCATACTCGATTTACAAACAACCGATTTACCCGAAAAAAACAACATGAACATTGGCGCACATTTTGCAGGCGCCTACATCTCAGGTTCAAAGTTAATGGGGAAAAATGCTGTGGAATACGCTGCCAATTACACCAATATCGCACCGTATCTGGCTGTTGCCAATACCAATGTGGATTTCTACGAAGTACCACAGGGTGGAGGTATTTCTACGCGTTTTGTTTCCCGGACCGAGAATAGCGGCATTTTTAAGATGAATTTGACGCATAGTTTCAACAAGTCGGGAATTACGATTCCGGATCCGTCAGCGGCAGGCGCAACCTTTAATTTTGGGATTCAGAACGAAAACACATTGCTCACCACATCTTACAAATACTTCATCAATGAACATGTGAAGCTGTTTTCAGCCTTTTCGTTCAGTAACAATACCGATGAAATTTCATGGGGAGCATCACCCGTATACCGAAACGACGGCCGTTTGCAAGGCAGGGTGGAATTGTGGTTCGAAACCAAAGAACGAAAATTCAATCTTCTTGTTGGTTCAGACGTTCAGCGATTTGATTACACTCAGCGTTTTGATACATTGATCGGACAATTCGACGAATTGCTGAGCGCAGGTTACGTGGAAGCAGAATGGAAACCGATCCTATGGTTTGCGATCAAACCGGGAGTACGGGGCGAATATTCACAGTTGTTGGGGAAAGGAAATATCGTTCCGAGAGCAGCATTTGCCTTCAGAACAGGTGAAGCAAGTCAGATTTCCGCTGCAACCGGAATGTTTTACCAAACGGCGCCAATCAATTACCTGATGCAGGGTTATCGTCCCGATTTTCAGCAATCGATTCATTACATGCTCAATTATCAATGGATGAAAAAAGACCGTACGTTGCGTGTGGAAGCCTACTACAAAAGCTACGATCAGCTGGTACGTGAAAACGGAACGGCTTATACGCCGAATCAATACCGTTTCGATTTGGGAATGGTCGATAATTCTGGATCGGGCTATGCGCAGGGAATCGATTTCTTCTGGCGTGATCGTAAGTCGATCAAAAACTTCGACTATTGGATTTCTTACAGCTACGTTGATACCAAACGTTTGTACCAAAATTACATCGACAAAGTAACACCTGATTACGTTTCAGACCACAACCTGAATGTGATTGCCAAATACTTTATCATGAAATGGCAAACCAATATTTCTGCCACATACAGCTACGCAAGCGGACGTCCGTACTACAATCCGAATGCGACAGGATTTTTGTCTGAAAAATCACCTGATTTTCACAATTTTTCAGTTACTTTCAGTTATTTAACTACTATTCGTAAAATGTTTACGGTCTTTTACCTGAGCTTAGACAATGTAACCAATCAGAAAAACGTATTGGGGTATCGTTACAGCGCCGACGGAACGCAGCGTTTTGAGATTATTCCACCGATGTACCGTTCCATTTTCCTGGGCGTGAACTTCTCGCTGACAGAATTTAATAAAGATGAATTATAATAACCAATAATAAACCGATGAAAACAATTATTACATCATTTGCTTTACTTGTACTCACTGTTACCACGGTACGTGCACAAGAACCAACCATGGAAGATAACCTCAAGGAAGCGTATGCGATCATGGATACGGCCAAAGGAATACCTTCGCTAATGACGGCTTCCGCTAAATTTGATTTGATTGCTACCAAATACCAGGACCAATGGGTGGCGCAGTATTACGGAGCTTATACAAAAGCGATTATCTCGTATTTTGAACCGGATATTGCAAAGAAAGACCTGTTTGTTGACGAAGCCGATGCGTACCTGGATAAAATTGTGGTGCTTGGAACCGAAAACGATCACGTATTCGTGTTAAAGGCCTTGGTAGCAAACGCACGTATGGCGGTCGATGGCGAACATCGCTGGCAGGAATACGGACCTATTTTCGAGGAAAACCTGAAGAAAGCGAAAGAACTCAACGAAAACAACCCGCATATCTATTACCTGAAAGCGGTTTCTGTATTCTACACTCCGAAAATGTTTGGTGGTGGTGCCAAAAAAGCAAAACCGTATTTTGAAAAAGCAAAAGAAAAATACGCGTTGATGACCGAGCGTACTGTTATGGTGCCGTATTGGGGTGAACCTCAGAATGAAGACTACCTGAAACAAGTGAACGCGGATTAACATTAAGTCAGCGAAGTTTTTCACCACAAAGACACAAAAAAAGACAAATTTGACGTGTTACAAAGATCACAAAGACGTTTCAGGTAGATCGCCTTTGTGTTCTTAATAAGTCATGTTCATCAAAAAGCTTTGTGTCTTTGTGGTGATTTTTTTCTATAGAACATCCCGATACTCCGGGACTTTATCAAAAACACTCCTGGCAAACGGACAAAGCGGAATGATTTTGATCCCACGTTCGCGGGCAAATTCCACTGCTTTTGCAACTAGTTGCTTCCCAGCATTCTTTCCACGTAAAACAGGATCAACTTCTGTATGCTCAATAATGATGCGATCATCGCCGCTCCACACATAAGTCATCAATGCAACGCGTTTGCCTTCCTGTTCGATATAAAATCTGCCTTTTGGCAATTGTTCCTTCTGAAGTATTTCCATATCGTTACGAATGAACGTTTAATTTTTTCATTAACTCGTCAGCTACCGGATCGCTGTAAATACCATAACTATTTACGAGAACACCTTTTATCTCCCGGTCGTTTGAAGCAATGGCATATAAAATGGCGGAATCGTCCGGATTTGATTCTCCTTCAAATCGAAAGAACTTATCTACCTGGAAATCGCTGGGGCAGAGTTCGAGTTTATTATCTCCATATCGGATACATTCAGAACTGAGATTAAAATCTTCGGTATAGCCCTGTTTGCGTAAAGCATCCATGGCTTCTGTTAATGTGGCGTAACTTTCCATAGCGTGGTAATTTGTATGTTTCTATCTGTTAAGTTGCCAAAAAATAACGAATAAATGAACGAAATTTGGTTTAATTAACCTATTATGGAAAACCGCTACAAACTTTGGGAAATACAGGAATCACCCTTCAAACTTCTCCAGTGTCAATTCTTCACCATCAAAGACAGCATAGGTGTTATAATGCAGCCATTCGCCCAGGTTGATGTAGCGGGAATTCTCATTTAAACGAATATCCATGGGCAAATGACGGTGGCCGAATACAAAATAATCACGGTGTTTTTCCTTCAGTTGTTCTTTGGAATAAATCACCAGCCATTCGTTTTCTTCACCTAAGAATTGACTGTCGGTATCGCCGGTTGCAGCGCGGCTTTTTCGCGACCAGAAGTTAGCCATTCCGATGCCGAAGTTAGGATGAAGTCTCGCAAAACACCAGCGTGTCCAGCGGGCTTCAAAACAGCGTTTCATGAATTTGTACCACTTGTCGCCAGGCCCCAAACCATCACCATGCCCGATGAAAAACGTTTTTCCGTTCCATTCCCGTTCGATGTTGGAGCGATTCACTGTAACGCCCAATTCTTTGGGGAAATAATCAAACATCCACATGTCGTGATTGCCGGTAAAAAAATGAACGGGAATTCCGCGATCAGTCAACTCGGCGATTTTCCCCTGCAAACGAACGAAACCTTTCGGAATGGCATGTTTGTATTCAAACCAGAAGTCGAAAAGATCGCCTACAAGGAAAATTTCGTGTGCGTCGTCTTCAATGGAAGTGAGCCAGCGTACAACTTTCTTCTCGCGTTCCAAACTGCTTTCAGCATTGGGAACACCGAGGTGAAAATCGGATGCGAAGTATATTTTTTTTCCTTCTGGAAGTGTCATCAAACCAGGCTTAGAATCCGAAGATTGTTTTCAAGGCCTGCTCAAGTTCCACTCCGCGAAGTTTGGTATCGATGATGTTCCCTTCTTTGTCTACCAGTACTGTAAATGGAATTCCGCTTACATGGTATGCACGCGCAGCTTCATTGGCCCATTTTTTCAAATCGGAAACATGATATGGCCACACCAGTTTGTCTTTTTCAATAGCAGCAAGCCAGTTGACTTTGTTATCATCCAGCGAAACACTCAGTACAGTGAAACCGGCATCTTTGTATTTGTTGTAGAGCTTCACTACGTTCGGATTTTCCTTTCTGCAAGGTCCGCACCACGATGCCCAAAAGTCGATCAAGACTACTTTTCCTTTTAAATCGGACAGCGAAACCGGTTTCCCGTTTACATCATTCTGGGTAAAATTGGGAGCAGGTTTTCCGGAAGCCAGGATGTTTTTGGCCTCGTTTTGTTTTTTCAGCTGCAGGTATTGCGCATAAGTCGCGTCGATAGTAGGGCAACCTTTGAACGATTGATTCAATTGTTTCACCACTGATTCATAAGTGCTGAATTCTTTGTCGAGGTCAAATGTACTTAGAACGGGCAGCAATGCCGGTGAGTTAGGATTTTGCGCAATAAATCGCTGGCGAAATGCGCTAAACTGCATGTATTCCTGTTGCAGCGATTGATTGATGGATACCTGCTGATCAGGATAGCGTTTCAAATAGGCTGCTGAAGAATCGCGTTTTGCATTAAAAAGCACCATTTGATTCACAAATTCATTCAACGCAACAGATTCATCCGAACCTGTAATGTTGTTGAAAGCGCCCAGGTTTTTGCCATCGGCATTGATGCGCAATTTTAAGCTGTCACGCAGAATGATATTGATATGCTGCTTGCCCACACGGAACACATAATAATCTTTTGAAGGTAATGTTCCTTTCAGTAGAAAGTTGCCCTTTCGGTCGATTTTTGTTCCTATAAAGTTTTTATAACCGCCTTGTGACAGCGATTGTCCAATGAAAACAGAATCTGCTTTATTCGTATTGAATACATTGCCCGATATTTCAACCGTAATGGGTTTTTGCGCTGCAATTCCCCAGCAGGTAAAAAGCGTCACTACTAATGCTGTCAATTTCATACAAGTTATTTTAGTTGAGAACTTCTTCCAATTTTTGTTCCAATTCTGCACCACGCAGGTTCACACCTACAATATTTCCTTCTTTGTTTACCAAAACGGTATACGGAATGGCATTAAAGCCGTAAAGTTGCGTCATTGGTGTTTGCCAGCCCAATAAATCACTGACGTGATTGGGCCAGATTAAACCGTCGTCAGCGATTGCTTTTTTCCAGGCCGCCGGATCTTCATCAAGCGACACTGAAAACACTTCAAACCCTTTGGATTTGAACTTTTTGTACATCTTAACCACGTTCGGATTTTCCTTTCTGCAAGGACCGCACCATGATGCCCAGAAATCGATCAATACAACCTTTCCTTTTAAAGAAGATAAACGCAGTTCGGTTCCGGCCGGATTTTTCATCGCAATCTCAGGCGCCGTCAGTGTTCCCGAATTAAATTGCGCGTAGTTGTTATACTGGCCTTCGATTTGGGCCAATTGTTGACTCAATGTTGCAGTAAATGGAGATTCGCTGTGCTCTTTCAGGTAAGCGGCTTCCATTTTTTTTAAGACTTCCAGGTTTTCCGGATTCCAATGTTCAATTCCCAATTCCTGTGTTGGGACCAATAAACTGGCTAAAATCAGGTTCACTGAGTTCCCCGGATCAGCACTGACTTGTTTTCTCAAAAAGGCATCCAGGGGTTTACGCAATTCCAAATACTTTTCAATGCGTGCTTCGTCTTCAGTGATTTTCGGTAATTCCTCCATCTGAGCTTCCGAAAATGCTTTGAACAATTTCATGTATTTCATTAGTGGTTTTGCCCATGGAGCACCACTCATTTTCGGAGCAACGGCAAAATCTTTCAGCGAACCGCTGATAACCGCTCTGTCATTGATATCCAATGGCAATACAATCGCATTTGCAGGATCGTTCCCAATGGTCATGGAATAAACGCCCAATCCGGGAATATTGCCGTCAAGGACATATTTTCCGTCGGAATTGGTCATTGTTTCAGCAACTGCGATCGTTCCGTTGGGCGAAGAAGCTTCGATCTTCACTTTTTGCAAGGAAGCTCCGGTAATGGTTCCTTCGAGGTGAAAATTGTTGGCCAGTTCTTCGGAACTTTCTTCATCCGAAGATCCGCAGGCGGTTAAACCTAACAACAGCAACAAAAAAGCGCAGTACTTTACCATTTTATAGTTCTTGTATTAATTGACGCAACAACTGGTTGGCTACTTTCGGATCGGCTTTTCCGCCCGAAACGCGCATCAATTGTCCCATAAAAAATCCGGTTAATTGATTTTCACCACCTTTAAAACGTGCAACTTCGTCGGGATGTTGCTCGAAAACGGTCAAAATAAATTGTTTCAGGCTGTCAGAATCCGATTCCTGGATCAAATTCAAGGATTCGGCCAGCTTGGCAACATCGGCTTCCGGTTGTTCGATCAACGCAGGGAATAATTTCTGTGAAGCCGCTGAATGCGATACTTTTCCGCTATCGATTAGCGTCACCAACGCACCAATCTGTTTTGCCTGAATTGGGAATTGTTCCATTTCAAGCCCGTTTTGGTTAAGGTACGATTTCACATCGCCCATTACCCAGTTGGCGGCCGATTTATAATTGGAAGTAGATTTAATGACTTCTTCGAAATACAAGGCAATTGCTTTCGAATCGGTCAAAATGCCGGCATCGTATTCTGATAAATGCAGCTGTCTGGTATATTTTTCAAACAATTCCCGCGGAAGGGCCGGCATCAATGCTTTTTGTTGTGCGACATATACTTCGTCCACAACAATCGGTTGTAAATCCGGTTCGGGGAAATAACGGTAATCGTTGGCTGCTTCTTTCGAACGCATGGAAATTGTAATCCCTTTCAAGGCATCGAAACTTCGGGTTTCCTGGGAAAGTGTTCCATTGGCTTCAAGCACACCAATCTGGCGTTCCACCTCAAAATCGATGGCGCGCTGCACATTTCGCATGGAGTTCATGTTTTTTACTTCCACTTTCGTCCCGAATTCCATGGCGCCTTTCAAACGAACAGAAACATTGGCATCGCAACGCAGGGAACCTTCTTCCATGTTTCCATCGCAAATATCAAGGTAGCGCACCAAACGACGCACTTCTGTCACATAATTGTAAGCTTCTGTACTGGAACGTAAATCGGGTTCTGAAACGATCTCCAAAAGTGGCGTTCCTGCACGGTTCAAATCGACCAGAGTGTCGTAAACATCCACATCGTGAATGGATTTTCCCGCATCTTCTTCCATGTGGATGCGTGTGAGCCCGATGCGTTTTTCAACACCGTTTTCGTCTTTGATATAAAGCTGACCACCTGTGCAAATAGGGGTAGTGTCCTGTGTAATCTGGTATCCTTTTGGAAGATCGGGATAGAAATAATTCTTGCGGGCAAAATGTTGTTCTTTCGAAATGGTTGCTCCGCAGGCCAATCCCAGTTTCACGGCAAATTCGATGGTTTTTTTATTCATTACGGGCAACGTACCCGGGTGTCCGAGTGTCACAACGCTGACATTGGTGTTCGGATGTGCACCGTATTCATTGATGTCGGAAGAATAAGCCTTCGTTTTGGTGAGTAGCTGCGCATGGACTTCAAGCCCAATCACTACTTCGTATTTTTCTTTTAAGGGCATATCGAATTTTAACTGAGCAACAAATTTCGAGTTTTTTTGCCGATTACTGACCTTAAATGCGCTCTTTTTTGAATTATAATGCGATTTGAAGGAGAGTCATCTGCTTTAGCGGAGTAAAGTGTTTAGCGGTACAGGTTTTCCGGTAATTAATGATTTTCCATTGGAGCTGATGTCGGTCATGACAAAATCACCATCCAGAATTTTAACGTGGACATAATTTCTTGATGTTGAATTCCGTGATAACTTAGATTCTACGCGCTTGGCCTTGTTTTCTTCCAGAAAGAAACGCTTGAAAGGAAGCCGGATACTGATCTTATTTTTGGGTTTAGCATACAATTTCAACTTTAGCGAATGTTCTGTTTTTGTGTGTGACAGTTGTTTGATTTTTGCTCCGGTACTGTCTTGTTCAAATTCGGCATAAACAATATCATACCGCTTAAAATCATTCGGATTATCTAAAGAACACGTCAAAGGTTGAACATTCAGGCTCACGTACCTTCCCTGGAAAAAATCGTACGGATCAACTGGTCGAATGCTGAACATGTATTCTTTTCCCTCTTCAATAACCTGTTCTTTCGCAGCAATAAAAAAAAGCGGAAAAGTCAGCTGAATGATGGATACAACAGCCAATCCAATGAGTAGTTTAGTTCTTGTTTTCATGCTTTCTGCTTTTTAGAATAAGGTAATTCGCAAAAAAGAAACTACTTCCGATCAGAATGAATAAAATTCCTTTTACAGTAAGTGACATTTTAAGATCGAAGAAACGGCAGGTCATTACCAAACCGATCAGGCCCAGGGAAAGATTCGCAACAGTTAAGTTGGATTTTTTTGCACTGAAAATGAGCATGATAATTCCGGTGAATAACAGTAGAATGGAGAATAAGTGTTCAAGGTTAACGGATGAAACACATCCGATCCAGATCAGTGCCGGAACTAACAAACTGAAAATTGCTGGAAATCCGTTTAAATGATCCATCAACTGCGCGCGAACTTTTATCGTATTGATAATCATCGCAAGACAAATTAAACCGATCAGGCTCAATTCAAAATGGCCTACCGGTTTAACTGAGGTTTTAACGGCCATCCAAAATCCTCCGAAACTGGCAATAAGCAAGAATAAAAATTGAAAGCAGAGAATAATGATATGATCTGCGCTTAACGTGTTCTTCGATTTTTCCTGAAGCAAGGGTATAGGAGCTAAATAATACAAGCTTGGAATGAGGGAAAGAAGGAAAAAACTTAACGGGCCGCTTACTTCGTAAGACAGGCTTAAAATGATCATAGAGAGTATTCCCAATGTAGGATAAATTTGCCATTCATCCTTTCTGTTTTGGGCTAAATGAACTACCAGAAAAGTAACAAGCAATAAACTAATCTGATAGGACGGAAAGGCGTTCATTCCCAAATAATCCATCAAAATAAACGGTACTGGAAACAAAATGATCCACTTGTAGAGATGATGGATTGTCATTTTCTCTTTGGAAAAATAACGGACTAACTGAAAAATGCCCAACCCAAATAACAGCGGAATGAAGAGGAGCCGGTAATCATGTGTATCGACCTCCAGGATTTTTTCAAATCCCCATTTTTTGTTGAATAAAAGATAGGTTAAGGTTAAACTCACGCCGACGTATCCTATGATACTCATAACGGTGGGATACCTGTTTGTTGTACGAAGGAATATACTTGATCCGAAGAGATGAAAATTAGCTAATACTAAAAATAGAATGAGCCAAATGGATGCATGAGGACCGTTGATACTTGCAATGGCACTTAAGCAAACAACCACTGGTACAAATAGCTGGTGTAAAGTATAGAGTGACGACGGTTCCCGGGTAGTAAACAAACGCTTGAAATAAGGAATCAGCGTAGAAAACATCATCAGGCTGCCGAACCAGGGGATTTTGTACAACGCACTTTGGTCCATGGGATTGCTCGTGAGATTCAGAAGCATGAGGATCATTGCACAAAATACGGCACTGTGAGATTTATTCAAATACACGATAGGTAAGCAGAGCACGCACCAGTACGTGAAAAAGTAATTCTCGATACCAGGCAGTTGATAGATTTGCATAATAAGTGCGAGCATACTTCCTGTGGCGAGAAAACTAAAAATGGCTCCTGATTCCTGCCAGATTACATTGTCTTTTCTTTTAACTAACGTGAAAACATTTACCAAAACAGAAATGAAAACAGGAAGGAGACTTAGTACTGTTTTTGTTGACCTGGAAAGATTATCCCAATTGTGAGCAAATAAGTAAATGATTCCAAATCCAATAAGCAACACTCCAATGATGCTCACTGTAATGATTAATCCATTGCTTTTATTGAGTTGAGATTGTTGCTGCGCATTGATTGACCGTTGTTTGTCACCTGCCAAAAAATGGGCATACATACGATCCATAGTGGATTGATCGATGATATTTTCTTGTCTGCAATCCTCTAAAAAGTTTTTTAGGTTCATGTTTTTCTTTCTAAAGTAGCAAAGAATATTAATTCTGATTAAAAGTAATGGGCCGAAGCGAAAATATTCAACAAAAAAGCCCCGCAGTGACTGACGAAAGAAGTCTACTGCGGGGCTTTCAATTTTATTTAAATCAGATGCTGGAAATAAGTTCCCGCATGATTAACGTCATTTTTGGCTCTTGGCGGCTGGCAACATCAATCACATCCTGCAAACTCACTTTCTGAATTTTGCCCGGAACACCCAAATCGGTAATGATCGAAATAGCGAAGCACGGAATTTCCATGTGACGAGCTACAATTACTTCCGGAATGGTCGACATTCCAACTGCGTCAGCGCCGATAGCTCTTACGTAACCGTATTCTGCCGGAGTTTCCAATGTTGGGCCTGTCAAAGCCGCATACGTTCCAACCGAAACGCGGATATCGTTTTTCGCTGCAATATCTTTTGCCAGGGAAATCATTTTGTGATCATAAGGCTCGCTCATATCCGGGAAACGCGGTCCTAATTCGTCGATGTTTTTACCGATTAGGGGATGCGCAGGAAACAAGTTGATGTGATCGTCCAAAATCATGATTTCACCAACCACAAAGTCAGGATTCACACCACCTGAAGCATTGCTCACAAACAATTGCTGAATACCTAATAATTTCATGACACGTACCGGAAAAGTAACCTGCTGCATGTTGTAACCTTCGTAAAAATGAAAGCGTCCCTGCATCGCAACCACCTGTTTTCCACCAAGGTTTCCGAAGATCAATTTCCCGGAGTGGCTTTCAACCGTTGAAACAGGAAAATGAGGAATTTTCTCGTAAGGAATTTCATTGATGATCTCAATTTCCTTCACCAAACCACCCAATCCGGTGCCAAGAATGATTCCTACCGTTGGTTTTACGTTTGTACTTGCGCTGATAAAGTCAGCGGCTTCTTTCATTTGTTCCAGTAACATATTTCAGTAATAAATTATTAAATGCTTCTTTTCGATCAATCTCCAGTGACATGCGTTGGTAAAACCATGGAAGCGACTGTACTTCTTCTGTTTCAGCTAAGCCGAGCAGTCGCACCGCATCTTTTTCCGTTGTAACAATGGCAAACCGCCGGCCTGCAAAAGTAGCAACTTTTTGGTGAATTCGTTGCAGGTCTGCTGTCGTAAAAACGTGATGGTCCGGAAAGTCCATCAACTCTACTTTATACTGCTTTTCAAGGTGCTGTTTCAATGGTAACGGATTCGCAATTCCGGTGACCAGCAAAACGGTTTCGGGTTCCTCCCAAAATGCCGAAAAAACGGGTCGTAAATCGCCGTAAACGACCTTTGTAAAGAATACTTTTTCAGCCGGAAAGTGCAGTTTTTGTGCGAAAAGCGTTTTTGTCGTTCCCTCAACTATTTCCGGACATTTAGTAACCACAACCACATCAGCGCGTTTCAGTCCACGCCTTGTTTCGCGCAGGTTTCCCGCCGGAAAAGGATGATCGTTGAAAATTGGGCGGTCGAATGTAGTCAGTACCAACTGCAAACCCGCTTTGACTTTCCGGTGCTGAAAAGCATCGTCGAGCACAATGGTGGAATCGGGAACCTGTTGGTTCAACAATTCGACACCCAATTTGCGTTCCTCGGCCACCACAACTGGCACTTCTTTCCCGAATCGTAAACGGTACATATACGGTTCATCACCAATAGTGGAAGCTGTTTCGTTTTCTCCGGCTAAAATGGGTCCTTTTGTAGCACGACCGTAACCGCGACTAAGAATGGCAGGCTTAAAATCGCGCAGTAATTCTACGATGTAGATGGTCATCGGCGATTTTCCCGTTCCACCAACCGTAATATTTCCAACACAAATCGATTTATTGGGAATGACATACGTCTTTAGAAATCCCTTGTCGAACAACCAATTCCGGATACTCACGATGAATCCGTAAACTACCGAAAACGGCCACAAAAGAAGTCGCAAGCGCTGCATGAGGGTAAAAATAGCAAATCTCTGATGTTGGGGGTAATGTTGGATGCTTGATGTTGAATTTTTGATGAGGAGCTCTCAAAAATCAACGGCTTATTTCCTTAATCAATTAATACCTTCTTCATAATTGATAATTACATCATTCATAATTCTACCACCTATTTCCGAATCACCGTCAAAAATCCCGAACGTACAATCGTTTTTTCCTCCGCGAATTTCCCTTCAAACTTCCAGAAATAAACACCTTCGGAGGCAGGTTCACCGTGAATGGTGCCTTCCCAGCCAATGGTAGCGTCGTCGGTTGAAAACACTTGTTCCCCCCAGCGGTTGACAATAGTCCACTCAAAGGATTGAACGCAATCAGGAACAGCAAGCGTCAATATTTCGTTGATTTGGTTGCCGTCAGGCGTAAAAACATTCGGGAAGGTGATCTCTGCAAGGCAAACTTCAGCCGAATGGTCATGCGGCAACTCATTGACCTGGCATTCTTCATCGCTCACGTAAAAATACTGACGGAACGTTTCCCTGCCGCAGCTATCCGTTCCGTGAACTTCATACACCCCATTTTCTGTCACGGTGATACTGGCAGTTGTGTCTCCGGTCGACCATAAAAGCGCATCACTTGAATCTGACGCATGTAACGTGAGCGAACCGTCGATCAATGGCTGGGCGTTCAATGCGCAGGGATCACCAAGCGGCACGATCGTATCGATTCCAAGATATGAAACCCTGGATCCGGCAACGATATTTCCATAAGTGATTGCCTGGAAACTTACGCCGTCACCTTCCAGTTCATGTTCATCTTCCGTTATCGGAAAATAAGCCCAACTGTAATCTTCATAGGATTGAAAAGGTGTAAAATCAGCTGGAGATAACGGTTGTCCGTCAAAATAAATGTACGGGATATCCTCTGTTTTCGCGATGACATTCAACCAGAATAGGCTTCCTGGATCATACATCATACTATAGAAGTCGAAACGACCTTTTTGAGTCTGGTAATTTACAGGAAGCATGCAGGTTATTTCCGGATCGGTGATCTGGTATTGTTGCAATGCCGGATTACTTAGTGTAGAAAGCAGGTATTTGCTCACGAATGACTGTCCTCCGGTATTGATATAAGAAGCATTGAACAACAAGGTATCCAGTGTTTCATTTGCATTCAGCTGGGCTACCTGCGTACCATTTATCGAAACAATGTTGTTGTCGAATTTAGAGAAAATCTTCACCAGGTTTCCATGTGCCACATGTTGTTCGGGTACTACATAAAACTCGGTTCCCCAGTAATTATCAGGTAAATAATTCAGCAGCATTTGATCTGAACAGCAACCACCTGGTGTGTAACCGAAAGAAAGATAACCGCCGGTATAGAGGTGTACCGAAATGGGCTTACAGGAACCACGCACAGAAACAGTACTTCCTGAAAAGTCATTTGTAATGGCTTCTCCGGCTGGCGTTAAGCAACTGGTTGCCGGGTTTCCCTGCATGTCATCGAGGTTGCAAAACGGTGACCGGATTGGTAATACTTCGCCCTCGTTGAGCGTGATACTAAAAGGCGTGTTTATTGGGAATCCGTTTTCGGTAACATGATTTAAATTGAGATCAATTATCGTATTGTCTTCTGTTGCTGTAATGAGAATAATCGGCGTGTTGTGCGAAAAAGACGTAGCGTAAAAATCCTCGATATGATGCGTGGAAAGTGTATAGGAAGTACCTGAAACAGCAGTTGGTAATAGTGTTGATAAGCCACCGTCAACACTCCAGTTGCCATAAGCATATCGAAGATTAACCGGCACATCTGATGTTATGTGAATGGCCTCTTGTACATTCTGATTGAAATAGGAATCAATAACAGTATACGAACTTTGGTCCGTGAGATTGATAGTTTGAACAGAATTAGCAGCGCAATTGATATCGGTATCAGGCCCCGGAGATGGATCGCTAATAGTAATTACAGCCGCCTGGCGTGTTTCAACCGTAATATATCCACCAACATTCGGCAACCAGAAATCGGTACCCCACGTAGTGAATGTCTGCGCACAAAGCTGAACACAAACAAAACAAAAGGCGGGAAGTACGAACCATTTCATTGTACTAAGTTAAGTAAACAGATGGAGGAAAAATGATGGAAGCGGAGGCGTTTACTGAAAGGTCGGTTTGAGCTTTTTATGTAGATATAAAAGATGTTGTATGGAAATAAATCATCTCTTCCTATTCCTTACTCCTGGCTTCCCAGTTCCCTAAAACCTAGCTCTCTGTGTAGAGCGAAACGAAGTGGAGTCGAAATGCCTGTAAAAAACTATCTTTGAATCCACATTTTCAGTTCGCCGTCATGACAACAATCACAC
The DNA here is from genome assembly GCA_002243285.1 of Candidatus Fluviicola riflensis. Classification (GTDB taxonomy): domain Bacteria; phylum Bacteroidota; class Bacteroidia; order Flavobacteriales_D; family Crocinitomicaceae; genus Fluviicola; species Fluviicola riflensis. The sequence goes on from CP022585.1 coordinate 1,423,965, forward strand.
ACATTCTACAATACCTCCAGCAGGTAGCCCCTTTCAATTACCAGGAATCCTACGACAATTCGGGATTATTGGTCGGTGATGCGTCGCGTGAAGTTACCGGAGTAATCGTAGCGCTCGATTGTACCGAAGCCGTGATTGATGAAGCAATTGCTGCCGGATCGAATGTCGTGCTGACGCATCATCCGATCGTATTTAAAGGATTGAAACGGCTCACGGGAGCTAATTATGTGGAACGAACCGTGATCAAAGCGATTCAAAATAACATTGCGTTGATTGCAATTCATACCAACCTCGACAATGTGTATTTCGGAGTCAATCACATCATTGCATCGAAGTTAAACCTTACGAATCAACGCATTCTGGCACCAAAAGCCGCTACGTTGTTTAAATTGAGTGTGTTTGTTCCACACGATTCGGAAGACGTGGTTCGTGCTGCGATGGCTGAGGCAGGGGCTGGACGAATCGGTGATTACGACCAATGCAGTTTCTCGGTTGAAGGAATGGGACGTTTTCGTCCGGGCACTGATGCGGATCCTCATATAGGTGAGCCGGGTAAACTGGAAACGGTTTCCGAAACATGTATAGAAGTTGTGGTGAACCAGCATGCGTTGAAAGCCGTAGAACAAGCCATGAAAAAAGCACATCCTTACGAGGAAGTCGCCTACAACATAATTGCTATACTGAATACCAATCAATACATCGGCAGCGGAATGGTGGGCGATTTAGCAGAACCGATGAAAACAATGGACTTTCTGAAATTCGTGAAAGAAACGTTTCAGTGCGGTGTTGTTCGTTATACCGATGAGGTTGCTGAAACCGTTCAGCGGATCGCAGTTTGCGGCGGTTCGGGCGGTTTTTTATTACCGGATGCCATCGGCGCAAAAGCCGATGTGTTCATTACAGCCGATTACAAGTACCACGAATTTTTTGATGCCGACGGCAAAATCGTGATCGCCGATATCGGTCATTTTGAGAGTGAACAATACACTTCTGAATGGTTAGTGTCATTACTCATGAAAAAATTTACTACCTTCGCGGTTCGTTTAGCGAACGTGAATACGAATCCGATAAATTATCTCTAATAGTATGGCTGCAAAAGCAAGTACAAAAGAAACAACAGTAGCTGAAAAGTTGGACGCATTGTATGCGTTGCAAAAAATTGATTCTCAAATCGATAAAATCAGAACCGTACGCGGTGAATTGCCTTTGGAGGTACAAGATTTGGAGGACGAAATTGAAGGTCTTGACACGCGTATCAAGAAAATGCAGGAAGAAGCGAAAGAATTGGATCTTGAAGTTTCTGACCGCAAAGGCGCTATGAAAGATGCTGAGATCGCGATTCAAAAGTTCAAGGAACAACAAAATAACGTGCGTAACAACCGTGAGTTTGAATCGTTGGCAAAAGAAATTGAATACCAGGAACTGGAAATCAAATTGCATGACAAGCGTATCAAAGAAGCGAAGATCAAAATTACTTCCAAAAAAGAAGTATTAGACGAAGCAAAAGAGCGTTTGGAAATGCGTCGTGAAGACTTGAAAGTAAAACAAGGCGAACTGAACGAAATCGTTGGTGAAACACAGAAAGAAGAACAAGCATTGATCGATGCATCAGCGAAAGCGAAAGACGCGATTGATGAGCGTCTGATCGCAGCTTATGATCGTTTGCGTACCAACGCGAAAAACGGATTGGCCGTAGTATCGGTTGACCGTGATTCATGCGGAGGTTGTTTCAACAAAATTCCACCGCAACGTCAGTTGGATATCGATTCCAAGAAAAAAGTAATCGTTTGCGAACACTGTGGTCGTATCCTGGTTCCTACAACCGTAGAAGAATTGGTGTAAAAACCACATTATAGAAATACAGAGGCTCGGGATTTATCCCGGGCCTTTTTTTGTTTATGATTTTTATGTGGAACGCATTCCGCGCCAATATTGTGATGCCTGCCACCATTACAAAAACCATAAACAAATGGCACGCAAGCATTCTGCTCCTGCAACAACAATTTATTTTATTTCATGCGTTCCGACGCCTGCAATTGCGTATTTTTGTGTTCAAATTTTTGAACCCATTTTCAATGGAAAAATTTCTCAATGCCCTGTTTTCAATGCGTGCCATGGCAATGGCGATGGTTGTGTTTTTTGTCGCAATTGCATACGCAACATTTATCGAATCTTCTGATGGCGTACAAGCTGCAAAATTCTGGGTTTACAATGCCAATTGGTTTACCATTTTGCTGGGTTATTTGTGTATTAACCTCATTGCGAATATTGTGCGTTACAAAATGTGGCGTCGTGAAAAGATCGCCGTGCTGACGTTTCACCTTTCATTCATTATAATCATTATCGGTGCCGGTGTTACGCGTATGTTCGGTTACGAAGGATTAATGCTGATTCGCGAGGGAGCAACGGTGAACTTCATTTATTCGGCCGATCCGTATTTGTGGTTGAAAATTGATGATGGAAAACTGCAATTGACTTACGATGAAAAGCTGTTTTTAGCAGATGTAAACTGGAACGATTTTTCCATTCCGCTTAATTTTCCCAATCACAAGAATGAAATTACGATAGATTACGTTGATTTTTTATCCAAACACGTCGATTCGTTGGTGATCAATGATTCAATCGACGGAGCGGCACTGGAAATCGTTACGAATGGTAAAAAATCGAATTACGTTCCCGAAAACGATGTGCTGGTGCTTGGAGCAACACAGATTGCTTACGGTTCTACAAAAGTGAACGGTGTAAACGTTTTCAAAAAGAACGGTATGCTCATGATGCGTCCGAACCTGGAAATGCAATACCTCCCGATGGCAATGATGCAGCAGGTACGTGAAACCGGTGGCGAAGTTCCCGATTCGGCAATTGTGAAAGTGGCAGCCGGCGAAGAAGTGCCGTTGATGACAACCACGCTTTACACCATTGGTGGCGATCAGTTTGTGTTCAAAGGTGAAATTCAGCACGCTAAAAAAATGAAATTGCCTAGCGGACGAAAAGATGTCGGTTCCGATTACCTGATCGTAAAGGTTTCCGATGGAAAAGAATCGAAAATTGTAACACTTGAAGGCGGTTTGGGGAGGATTCCAACCTCGGAGTTTTTCATTCTCGGTGGTTTGCGTTATCAGATGGAATACGGTTCCAAAAAAATCAAACTACCATTTAGCATCAAATGCAATGATTTTATGATGGAACGTTATCCCGGATCAGAGGTAGCTTCTTCTTATGCCAGCGATTTGGAGATCGTCGACGATGCCAATAACTACCATAAAAAGAAACGCGTTTTCATGAATCATGTGATGGATTACAACGGTTTCCGTTTTTTTCAGTCCGGCTACGACGAAGATGAAAAAGGAACACGCCTGAGCGTGAACCATGATTATTGGGGAACGAATATCACTTATTTGGGTTATTTGCTGATGGCAATCGGGATGTTGATGAGTTTGATTGCTCCGGCAGGCCGTTTCCGTGAATTAATCAATAAACTGATCCGGAATAACGGCGGAACCGCTGTATTACTTGCTCTTTTTACATTGACAGGAACCGGCTTGTTTGCGCAGGATACCATGCATGATCACGAACACGATCATCACAACCATACGCAGCAACCGGCAACAACAGCGCCTGCAAGCAAACCGGTTTTTCGGGTAATGACCAAAGAACACAGTGAAGAACTGGCAAGTTTACTGGTACAGGATTTTGATGGACGAATTGTTCCAATGCACACCGTTTGTGATCAGTTATTGCGCAAATTGTACCGCAGTAATAAATACGAAGATTACAATGCGGTGCAGGCTGTGATGAGCATGCACATGTATCCGCAATATTGGAAGGAACAAAAGGTCATTCAGGTTCCTACTGCTGTGCGCGAAAAATACAACCTGGAATCGTATGCTTCGTTTGATGAATTGTCGAATATATTCCCGGACGGAACCTTTGAGTTTAAATGGATTGACGACTATAATGATGCGATGCACAAGCGCGAGTCGGAACGTGACGAAACTGAAAAAAAACTAATTAAATTAGTTGAGAAATATCAGGTTTTTTACTCTATTAGAAATTGGGATTACATTAAGGTAATTCCGGTGGCAAATGCTAAAAACAATACGTGGTTTGTACCGTTTGAAGCAGAATTGGTAGCACAGGATTCAGTTTCATCATTCATAGTAGTGGATTATTTGAATGAATTGGATAGTGCTTGTATGCCAGATTTGAATGACGCTGTAGTGGCCGCAAATTATCGTTCTGCGCTAAAAATACTAGGTGATCTCAAGGCCTTTCAGCGTGAAACAGCACCGGCTTCGATCCTTCCAAGCGAAACACATGTGAAAATGGAAATTTCCTACAATAAAATGGGGATTTTCAAGAATACCATGTATTCGTATCTCCTGATCGGTTTTGTATTACTGGTGTTTTATTTTGTTCAAATCTTCCGTAATCCGGAGAAAAAGAAAGGAAAATTCTTCAAAATCCTGCGTGCTATTTTCGTGTTTTTACTGGTAGTTATTTTCCTCTATCATGGTGCCGGTTTGGGAATACGATGGTACATCAGCGGACATGTTCCATGGAGTAATGGGTATGAAGCAATGTTATGGATTGCGTGGGTACTGATCCTGGTTGGATTTGCGTTCTCCCGTTTTAGCGCGGTTATTTTGGGAGCTGCTGCCTTGCTGGCGTTCTTCATTATTTTCGTTTCGGAAATGAACCTGCTTGATCCGGAGATTACGCCATTGCAACCGGTACTGAAAAGTTACTGGCTCCAGATTCACGTGTCGGTGATCACATCGAGTTACGCCTTTTTAGGATTGGCAGCCATTCTAGGATTGATGAACCTTGTCCTGTTCACGATCCGCAATAAACACAATGCAGCCGTGATTACCCGCAATATCAACGATATTACTTATGTTACCGAATTGACAATGACTTTCGGGTTGTTTATGCTCACCATCGGTACATTTTTGGGTGGTGTTTGGGCCAACGAATCTTGGGGACGTTACTGGGGCTGGGACCCGAAAGAAACGTGGGCGCTTGTTTCGGTATTGGTATACGCCGTGATCCTGCACTTGCGCTTTATTCCTGCATTTCGTGGTAAATTCTTGTTCAGTGTCGTGAGTTTGTGGGGCTATTCGGCGATCATGTTTACCTTCTTCGGAGTGAACTTTATCCTTGTTGGTTTGCATTCCTACGCACAAGGCGATGGTTCGGTGAGTCTTCCGGGATGGGTAATCTACACAATTGTAGGTTTTATCTTATTTACAGTAATCGCCAGTATCCGCAACTACCAGTTTAAGAAACAGCAACGAATTGAACTCCCATGAAATTCTATGATTTTACCATCGCGCGATTAAATGGTGAAGCCTTTGATCTGTCGCAGTTTCACGGAAAGAAAGTGATTGTAGTAAATGTGGCTTCCGAGTGTGGATTAACGCCGCAGTACACGGAATTGGAATACATAGCAGAAGAATACGCTGATAAAAACGTTGCCGTTGTAGGCGTTCCGAGCAATGATTTTGGCGGTCAGGAACCCGGTTCGGCCGAAGAAATTCAAACATTTTGTTCCAGAACATATGGTGTTACTTTTCCACTAACAGAGAAAGTGCATACCGTTGGCGAACACATGCATCCTTTGTATCAATGGCTTACAGAAACAACCGGTGAGCAGGTGATATGGAATTTTCAGAAATTTCTCATCGACGAAAACGGAAACGTGGTGAAATCTATGGCACCCTCTGTTTTGCCAACTGATCCTGAAATTGTAACTTGGTTAAACGATGGAAACACAAACAATTGACATATTAGCTTTTGGCGCTCATCCCGATGATGTGGAATTATCCGCTGCGGGAACGTTATTGAAACACAAGGCCGCGGGTTTTTCTATTGGAATTGTTGACCTCACGCAAGGTGAACTTGGCTCGCGTGGAGATATTCATACCCGTTATGAAGAAGCAGCCGCATCAGCAGAAATCCTGGGACTGACCACGCGTGTAAACCTCAAAATGCCCGACGGTTTTTTTACTCATTCGGAAGAAAATCTGCGATTGGTGATCGAGCAAATTCGTCGTTTCAGACCAAAAATTGTACTCATGAATGCGTTTTCAGACCGTCATCCTGATCATGGAAAAGGCAGCAGGTTGGTCTCTGAAGCGTGTTTTCTGGCGGGTTTATCAAAAGTGAAAACCTTCTGGGAAGCGCACCCGCAGGAACATTACCGTCCGCCAATGGTCTACCATTATATCCAGGACAGACTCATCGAACCGGATTTTGTGGTGGACGTAACGGCTTACGCAGAACAGAAATTTGAAGCGATCAAAGCGTATAAAACCCAGTTTTGGGATCCGAATTCGACCGAGCCGCAAACACCAATTTCAGGCGAAGAATTCTTCGATTTCCTGAAAGGCCGTATGTCAGGCATGGGAAGAGCAATCGGAGCGCAATATGCAGAAGGTTTTTGTGTTGAACGAACTCCCGGCGTTGAGAATCTATTCGATTTGCATTAACGATTTACGAAACTGATTTTCAGAGTTCTTTATTGCCTGTTCAGTACTTTTTCATACCATTCAATCCACATTTCGGGAGTTACTTTTGCAGCCAGCTCGCCGATTAACTCCAATGGAATGTCGTTCATTTTCTTGAACCGAATACAGCTTTTCCCCATGTCCAGTTTGGTTTTGCAATGCTTCGGGTATTCGTTTGTGAACCAGGCCAACAATTCGGGATTGCTGTAAATTCCCATGTGGTACAAAGCAATAAAATTCTTCTGAGAAGCTAAATTCATAAAAGGCAACGGCAATTTCGGATCGCAATGATAACCTGCCGGATAATCGCTGTGCGGAATCACCCAACCGATCATTCCATATCCGATTGTTTCCTTAAATCCTACAGGAAGATTCTCATTGATCGTATCACGAAGTTGAAGCATCGCTGCTTTTCGTTCTTCGGGTAGAGAATCCATGTATTCGGTTACAGTTGTGGCTTTTGATTGCATGACTTCTAATTTAAAATGGAAAACTGCGTCCGCCTTTGGCGTGATGGAAAAGATTCGCGGTAGACTTCGTTCCCCACTGCGGATGAAGAATTAGTTTAGTTTTGATTTCACCGATTTGATTTTCTCCATCAATTCGTTTCGAAGCGCCTCATCTTTGATGCCTTTAGCAGGATCAAAATTGTCATTGAAGGAAGGCAGGGAAAACGTTTCCAGGATTTCGGCTCCATGTTTTGGAAAACGGGTAATGGCAGCATTTAAGGAGTTTTTTCCACCGTAACCCCCTGGAGAAGTACTCAACAGAAAAAGAGGTTTGTCTTTAAAGATATTCGCCTCGATGCGCGAAGTCCAGTCAAAAATATTCTTAAAAGCTGCAGTGAAATTCCCATTGTGTTCCGACATGGAAATAATGATCAAATCGGCCTTGGCCAAATCGGTGATAAAACGATGCGCGGCTTCAGGATAACCTTCTTTTTCACGATCAACCGAAAAAAGGGGTAATTCGTAGTCGTTTAAATCGAGTAGGGTTGTGGTGTTTTCCGAAAAGTGGGTTAATGTGTGTGCCACGAATTGTTTATTAATAGAAGCCTTGCTTGTGCTGGCTGCAAATGCGATGATGTTCATAATTTGTCTGTTTTGTTTCCTGTAAAAATAAGGGTTTCATTTTGGGTAGCCGGAACTCAGTTGTGCGATTTATTTAAATGTACTGAATTAACCAATACGGATTTTCAATAAATACGCAACACATCAAACTGATTTCCGTTGAGTGTTACCTGCGCACCTATCTGTTTTCTGATCAGTTGCTGTGCGAGCGGGGCAGTGGCGCCGATGCAAAATACAGTTCCTTCATCTGTTTGAACAGATCCTAACGGCAATCCAATAAAAAAGAACCCTTTACTGGTTTCTACGATAGAGCCGTTTTGAATAATCTTCGAACCGGCAATCGTTTCCAAATGCGGAATCAGTGCTAGTTGTCTCGAAATTTCCTGCAATTGTGTATTGATCTTATCGAGTTCCTGCTGACTCATAGCACGGGAAGTTTCATATTTGTCACCGGCCGAACTTTTGGTTTCATTGGCAAGTCCTTCCTGTAAATCAGCAACCATGGCCTGGAAATCATGTTGTTTGCCCACCAGTAAAGCGCGGGCAGCAGCAAGAAGTACCTGTTTAGTCATGGTCAATCAGGTGGCGTTCAAAGATTGTTTTTAACTGGCCGATTACTTTATCTTCACTGTATTCCAATCCTTTTTCACGAATAACAGAAACATCAAATTGAATGGTATTGTCTATCAGTTGCTGCAACGCATCAGCCAATGCCTGCGGGGCGCCAATAGGTATTTGAATGCCCAACGACGGATCCAGATCTTTGCCAATCCCAACAGGAGTTGTAATGGTTGGTAATCCTGTCAGCCAGGCTTCTGCGAGTACAATGCTGAATGTTTCATACGAGGAAGTAAGTAAAAAAGCATCGTGCTGACGCATTTGTTCCGCTATTTCATTCCAGCTCATTGGTCCACCAAACGTCACATTGCCAGCAATTCCTAGCTGAGCAGCCATTTCCTGCCATTTTTCAGACGGTTGATCTGAAATCACGGTTAAGTGTAAATCAGGATAGCCGGCTTTTACGGCCAAAGCAACGCCATTGAGCAACGTTTCCGGGTCTTTGACAGATTCGTCTAATGTGGATACATGCAGAAAACGTTTGTAGCCGGTTGATGTTGTTACACTCGGGTAAAACAATTCGGTATCAACGAAATTTGGAAGCACTGTGCTTTTTGTGGTCGGAAAAATGGCTTTCATGTCTTCCTGTAAAAAAGCAGAGCAAGCCAGCAATTCATTGATATGAAGGCTGGTACGTTTGATAATTCTGCGCTGTATTCGGGTGAATTTTTCACGAATCTCCTTGCGATAATAAGAGGCGTGCTCCATTACGATCAGCGGACAATGATAAAAATGCTTGGCCCGAATAAATTGCAGACCTCTGTTGAGAATCACGTGTGCAAACAACAAATCGACTTCTTCGACTTCATCAAGAGCCGTACTGAGTGCTTTTCGCTGCCAATACCAATGCACAAACTTGTTTTTACTCACCGGATGATAAATACGGACAGTAAAAACACCATCGGATTCATCAATTTCCTTCTCGATACGCGAACAAGCCGGATCGCCATGCGTATGGATCACCGAAACCTGGTATTCTGATGTCAGTAACTGTGCAAAGCGCTGCACAAAATTTCCCACAAAAGCATCCAGCCGGTTTGGGAACCAGGAGCTCATGAGTAAGATATGCTTGCGCTGCGTTGGAAACATTGGGTTTGTTTTTGGGAAGCGAAGTTACATTAATTCACCAGCAGGCGTATTGTTTTTTGTTCTCCGAATCTGTTAATAGTTATTAAATAAACGCCCGGAGCAAGTTGGGGCAATTCCAGTTGTTTGTTTGAAAGTGTTGTTGTTAATTGTTTTCCGTTTAATGTGGTGAGCGCAACCTCGTCATCATCCGTAATTCCTTCCAATTGAACAAAATTGCCCGAAACAGGATTGGGAGAAACAGTAATGAACGAAAGCGATGATTCGTCTAGGGAGGCAGGACAGGAAAGCCGGTTGATCCGCGCCCAGATACTGTCATTGTATTGAACCGGAACCAATGAAACACCGTCAGCTTCACCCATGCGTACAACCACCAATCCCTCGGAAGGAGCAATATTGATGATTTGTCCGTTTTTGCCGAGTGCCGAAAAAAGGTCAGCCGGAGCTTGTGAAAGCGGACTTCCCGGAAACGAAAACTGCGATTGCGGTAGCATAAACGAGCTTTGCCCGTTGAGCCATGTCAGGTAACCGTAAGACGGATTAATGGCTTGCGATGAAGTGGTCATTTCCTGGAAATAGGTAGGATCATCCAATACAGGTGTACCGTTCCAGATTCCTTCGCTGTGAAGCAATAACCCAAATCGGGCCATACTTCGTGCATTTGAAACAAAAATGTTGTTATAATCGATCGGAACAAACAAACCTGTCATCCCGGTTGGTGTTTTGATTTTTTGAGTCACCCATTGATTGAGCGTTAAACCCGTTGCATTTTCAATGACGCCGTCGAGCAATGTATACGGACCATTGTGATACGCCCAGCGCGTTCCGGGATCGGCCATGTAATTCAGACATGTGGGATCAGTGCAGAATATATTGCCCGTATCAGCCAATCCGGTTGTCATTGATAATTGATGGCGAATGGTGATTTTTTCTTCCTGGGCAAGACTCATGTTCGTCCAGCCGGTTCCCAAATAATCAGAAGTAGTATCGCCGACAGAAAGATAACCTTCTTCCTGAGCAATGCCAACAGCAAAACCAGTGAGTGTTTTTCCTGCCGAATTCCAGAGCCACAAGCTGTCGACAGTAAACGTTCCGAAGTATTTTTCCAGTACGATTTTCCCGTTTTTCAGTACAATAAACGCTTTGGAATTGGTTTGCTCGAGGTAATCGTACAAGGAGTTGATGGAATCTTCACACCAGCCCAAAGTGGCCGGATCGGTTGTCTCCCAGGTAGAACCTACCAATGGCGGATAATACAACTGAGCTTTTGCAGTTTGAAAACTACACGCAAATACTATCAGAAAGAATAATTGTTTCATAGACGAGAAATCTGTTTCGTCATGAAGTTACGATAAATTCAGTAAAATCAAAATGAACTTTTTCTCCCGGTAGATGTGCAGATTTGAGTGTAATCTATGTTACCTATTGTGTTCTACCGTGTTATTTAGCATAAATCGAAACGAGTTGTTCCAATGCAAAATCAATTTCTTCCTTGGTGGTATAACGCGAAAAAGAGAAACGAGCATTTGGCCGGCTATTGTCGGCACCGATTCCTTCGAGCACGTGCGATCCTTTATTCGAACCTGAAGAGCAGGCACTTCCACCACTGCAAGCTACTCCTCTTAAATCGAGTGTGAACAACAGCATTCCTGATTTTTCGGTAGGCGGTAAACAGGCATTGAGAACGGTGTACAAGCTTTTCGACGGATCTGTTTCACCATGAAAGGTCACTCCCGGAAGTTGTTTCTCCAATTGTGTCATCATGTACGATTTTAATTCCTGTACATGGTGCTGATGTTCTTCAATATCGGTATTGGCCAATTCCAATGCTTTGGCGAGGCCAACAATTCCGTAAAGATTTTCTGTTCCACCACGCAAGCCACGTTCCTGGGCACCTCCGTGGATAAATGCTTCGGCTTTTACGTTTTTGTTTACGTAGAGAAAACCAACACCTTTCGGTCCGTGAAATTTATGCGCAGCACAGGTAATGAAATCAATATCAAGATCCTGTAAATCGAACGCATAATGCGCCATGGTTTGTACCGTATCTGAATGAAACCATGCTCCGTATTGTCGACACAGTGAACTTACTTCTTTAATAGGAAGCAGCGTCCCGATCTCATTATTGGCATGCATGAGTGAAACAATAGTAGGTATCGGTTCTTTCAGGTAGTTTTCTAATTGTTGCAGGTTAATACTTCCTTTGCTGTCCACATCAAGCCAAACGACTTCAATACCGTGATCACGAACAAGCGCTTCAATGGTATGTCCGACAGCATGATGCTCGATTGAACTGGAGATGATGCGTTTTGCTCCCAACGAAAGAATGGCGGTTGTCAATGCCATGTTATCGGCCTCGGTACCACCGGAAGTGAAGATGATTTCAGAAGGCGAACAATGCAGAAGTTTAGCAACTGTGCGTCTTGACATTTCAATCACACCTTTTGCCTGTCTGCCGTAAAAGTGAGTCGAAGACGGATTCCCGAATTCATTCAAAATATAAGGAATCATTGCTTGGGCAACTTCAGGTGCTATTGGTGTTGTTGCTGCATTGTCAAGGTAAACCCGCATCACTTTTTTTTCGCAAAGTTAGAATTTTGTTTGCTTGTTGTTTCTCAAACTCAAAATCATCCTTGAAAAGCTACTTTCCCAACAATTCTCTAAATGTTTCTTTTCCTTCCACAGATCGCAGCAGGTTTCGCATGAGCATCAGGGTTCGTTCCATGCGTTTATCCGGATTTTTGACGGTGGTCACATAATTGAGAATGTAGCGCTGCATACTTGGAGTAAGCTGGCTGAACCGGCGAAATGCTTCCGGGTCCTGCGCCCAATATTCGGCGATTTCTTCGGCTACTTCAACACCATAGGTTGATTCATCCCTGAAAAACCGAACTTCTACATCGTCACCGATGGCTTTTTTCAATTCCTTTAAGCGCTTGTTTTGAACCGTAACACAGGCGCTTCCTTCGCCCATTGCCAGCAAACCACATTGCCATTCGATGACATTATCCATGCGAATGATCAGTCGCTGATTGTAATCTCCTTTTTCAAATTTTCCGGGAAGCTGATCCAGGATCACAGGCGGAACCTCGATCACTACGTAATTGAGGTAATGCAATTTTACGACTGGAGTTGTGTAAGTAACGAGCGGTTGTTCCATATTTCAAAACTACAAAAAAGCCCGTTAATCCTTTAATGCTTGGACTAACGAGCTCTTCTGAACGGATATGCGTTTGGTTTTATTCAGATTTATAGCCTTGTTTTTCGGCGGATGTTTTCATCGATTTAATGATAGAAGTTCCCAAATCTTCCTGCCCGCTTTCCAATGCACGTTTTTCCTTTTCTACCTGGATAAACTCGCTTCGTTTTTTAGCCAGTTCATTGATGTTGTCTTGGTATTTTGCGCGATTGGCGGCTTTCTCAGCAATGATCTTTTCCTGTTCGGCACGGCTTTTTCCCTTCAATTCTTCCGGAAGTTCATCTTCTTTCAGATCATCGAGTTTAAAATCTTTTCGTTTTTGGGCATCGATCAAATCCCAGCTTCCGTTGTCGTAATTGGCACTTGATTTTGAAACGGCACGTTCCGACATATTCGATTCTCCTTTTGAGCCTGCATTATTATCTTCTTCCGCTTGTTTACCCAAACGGTATTTACCCGATGAACCGTAACCCATATAAGTTTTGTTCAACGAATCGTTGTAAGTGTTGATTTCCTTATCGTAAGGCGTTTCAATATTAAATGCTTCGCGATCAGAATCAATGTTGAAATAATTTCCCTGGCTGATCAATGCGCCATCGTACCAGAATTCTCTAACCCCCTGATCATAAGGTCCGCAGTAAATAGTGTTGACGATAATGCCTTTGGTTGCTGCATTTTTAAGAATTACTTTGTAATCTGCCGGGCCTTGGTTAAACGGTTCGTTTCCGGCGATATAAATAATCTTCAAATCCTGAGGATCGGAACTCCAGTTCAATTCATTCATTGCATCTTCAATTACGGCACCGCAATATTCATCGCCACCGTTGGTAAATAATCCGAACAATTTGCCCGAAATCGAATCCAGATCGCTGATCAGATCAACGTGTTTACGCACGTAACGCGGATTGGCAATAGTGGTGTTGCCATAATCATAAAGCGCAATTTCAAGTTTGGGAATGGCGCCGTCTACACGTAATTGAGAAGCAGCATTTACAATCTGCCAGATCGTGGTTTTGGCCTGTTCGATCAATCCGTCCATACTTCCTGAAGTGTCGAACAGAATGGCAATCTGTATTTTTTTTGCTGTTGTTGGTGGTGGTGCAACAACTCCCGGATTGATCACGGCAGGTGGTTGAACTTGTGCGTGGCCCAAAGCGGCGATGCAACATGCTAAAAGGGAAAGTACTATTTTCATAATAATGGGTTTTAAATGTCTTACAACCAAGGCTTAAAAAGGTTCAAAGGCAGGTTGTTTTTTAAATGTACAAGTGTTTTTATTTTAACATAAAGTTAATTAAATAGATTTTCAGTGCGAAAATATTCGATGTAACATACGATCTATTCAATAAAAATATATGAATATTCATTAGGCTTTTCCACTGTATATTAAGGTGTTATTATTGTCGCGTTAATAATTAAGTCCTCTACTATGACTAAAATTAAACTTCTCCTTCTTTTTCTTGTTAGCTCTGCGGCGACATTTGCGCAGGGAAATGAGCCACAACAAGAAACGGGCTATGTTCGTATTTTGCTGAATGATCTGACAACCTGGGAACAGGTTACTTCTGTTGACGAGCTCATTCGTCCCAAAAACGGTGTGATCATGACGCGTACAGATCGCAACAACGATACTTTTTTTGCTCAGTACGACCTGAACGCAGGGATAACGGAGCAGGATTTTGCCAATTGGATCACATCGCTTGGATTTGAAACCAAATGCATGGTTTCAGGTTTGATGAATGGTGAACCAATGAAAAACTTTCCGCGGGAATGTTATTCGAAGGAACTGGAATCAATTGAACAAAATCGTTAAAAAAGCAGCGTTATGAAACTACGTATTACTTCAGTTTTTCTGAGTTTGTTTACTGTTGCGGTTACAAACTCATTGTTGGCACAATCTCCGAGCTGTGATGATGTAGCAGGAGCTCAACTGGCTGTAGGAACCAGCTGTACGCCGGTAACCTTCGATTCAAACGGAAATACCGATTACTGGAACAGCGCCGGTACCTGGGGATTTTGCAATGAATTGGATCAGGATGATTATTGGATGTGGTTTGATGCTACCGGAACTACAACAACAATTACCTATACACCCTCGAATGGTGACCCGATATTGACAATATTTGATGGCCCCTGCTCACCTACAATGAATTCCAATATAGCTTGTTCGGATAATATTGGTACGGTACCGGAAACAATTACAATGACTACCGTTCCGGGAACCCGTTACCGCATTCGTATCCAGAATTATTCCTCCAACGCGACCATGAACGGAACGATTTGTGCTGTTTCAGGAGGCGGAGGGGGAAGTGCAAGTGCTTCTGATTGCGGTGTTGCAGTAGATGTTTGTACAGATTTGAGCTTTTCCATTGACCCGAATGGTTTTGGTGCTATCGATGAAATTCCTACCCCGGGTTCGTTTGGAAATCCGACGACAAATCCTGCCAGCTCAAACATGGGATGCCTTCAAATTGGCGAATACAACAGTACCTGGATGGTTATAAATGTATCTACATCAGGAAATCTTGAATTTGTTTTTGGTGGTTTGGGTGCGCAAGCCGGATTTTACGATTGGATTATGTATCCGTATTCAGGCGTGGCAACCTGTGCTGCTATTCAGGGAAACACATTAGCGCCGGTTCGTTGTAACTGGAATTGGGCTGATAACGGAGGAACAGGAGTTTCGGACGTTATACCTGCGGGTGGTGATCCGGGGAATTTTGAACCGCCATTGGCGGTAACCGCCGGAGAACAGTATATTATTTGTTTTTCAAATTACAGTGACCTGGCCACAACCGTTCCACTTCAATTCTTAACTGATGCGGGAAATGCGGGTGTAAGCTGTACGCCACTTGGTTTTTCCATGGAAGGGCTTTCGGTGGAATGTATGGAAGATCACCGTGTGATTCAATGGTCATCACCGGTACAAAATGTTTCATCACAATTTATCGTTGAGAAAAGCCGCGCTGGTTCAGAGTGGGAAACTATTGGATTTACATATAACGGTGAGATTTCGGAAGACAGAATTCATTTTTCAATCGTTGATCCTGCCAATCCGGATGTATTGGATTATTACCGGGTAAAACAAGTTCTAAATGACGGAAATATATTGATTTCCTCAACTATTTCAGCCGATTGTGATTCTGAGCAGGAGTTGTTTTCGGTATACCCGAATCCGTCGACCGGTTTGATGAGCCTAAAGTATAAAAGCGCAACGGATGCTGTACTGGAGTTTTACGATGTGCTTGGTAATCGGATTTATACCCAATCACTGGATGCAAGTGTAAAACTGAAAACAGTTCAG
Source organism: Candidatus Fluviicola riflensis (assembly GCA_002243285.1). Classification (GTDB taxonomy): domain Bacteria; phylum Bacteroidota; class Bacteroidia; order Flavobacteriales_D; family Crocinitomicaceae; genus Fluviicola; species Fluviicola riflensis. The sequence continues at coordinate 1,439,751 of CP022585.1, forward strand.
ATTCGTGCCGAACAGGTTCCTGCCGGAGTTTACAACTACCGTGTTGTGTTGGAAAATGAAGTGAAATCAGGAACGGTTGTTATTGTGAAATAACTGAATCGATTATTATTCACCTTTGTTTTGTTCCTGTCGCGCGAATACACGGCGTTTTTCACGAATGGTTTTTAAGATGTTTTCCAATCCCTCGGGCGTGGAATGCGCATCGTAGATCACTTTTTTGGTTCCTTTTCCGGTACTGATGATGAGGTATTCTGATCCGCGGTCGGCACAATCCGGGCAACCGATTACACTGTCAAGTGCTTCCCATTTTTTCCAGTCAAGCTGTGCTGCCAGCTCATCCAATTCCTTTTGTGTGAATTGCTCATTGGTTTCTTTCACCGGAAAATTTACCGAATCACGGCTTATTTCTTTGTAAACCAATGACGCATTGCTGTAGTGAATTTCCTTGATGCAATAACCTCTGCAATGCCCGAAACTGGTTCCGTGTACAATCGAAATAACTGAGTTACCGGTTGTTGCTTCTTTGGCGGTATGACAACCTGCTGCTATTGCAGTGACGATAAGCGAAAGGAAAAATGTGCGCATGGTTTTTATCTGTTATTGGAACAAACTTGTTCAGGGTTGAAATTACAATTATTCTGCCAGAAATTATTTCACCACAAAGACACAAAGTAAAAGGATCAGTTTGACCTGTTAGAAAGATCACAAAGGCGAAGCAGGGTAATCACCTTTGTGATCTTAACACATCTATTCTTCAAAAAAACTTTGTGTCTTTATGGTTTTTCGATAAAATGTTGCGCACGAATTTGGCTACCTTTGCATCATGTACATTCAGTCGCTGTCATTAATCAATTTCAAAAATCACGAAGAAGCTGATTTTCAATTGGTCGACGGTGTGAATTGTATTGTGGGGAGAAACGGTGCGGGCAAAACCAATGTATTGGATGCGGTGCATTACCTGAGTATGTGCCGTTCGTACCTCAATCCGATTGACCGTCAAAATATCCGGTTCGATCAGCAGTTTTTTGTGATCCAAGGCGAATGGGTGAAGCAGGAAGTAACACATTCATTGTACTGTGGCGTAAAAGCCGGTGCCAAAAAAGTCTTCAAAAAAAACAAAAAAGAATACGATAAACTGGCCGATCACATCGGGTTGTTTCCGGTGGTGATGATATCGCCCTATGATGCCGACTTAATTTCGGAAGGAAGCGAAGTACGTCGCAAATGGATCGATGGTATTATCAGTCAGTTTGACCGTGCTTACCTGGATGATTTGCAGAAATACAATAAAGTACTCGAACAGCGTAATGCCTTGTTGAAACAGCAATACGAAAACGGATTTTTTGACCGCGAATCGATGGAAATCTGGGATGTGCAGCTGATCCGCTACGGAAATGCGATTTATGCCAAACGCGTTGAGTTTATTGAGGCGTTTATTCCGCTGTTTCAGCGTTATTACCAGTGGATTTCAGGCGGTGAAGAATCGGTCTCGATGGAATATCAGTCGGCGCTTCATTCCGGTTCATTTGAGGATTTGTTACAGCAGGCCCAGCCCAAGGATAGCCGCGCGCAATACTCAACAGTCGGCATTCACAAAGACGACGTGCTTTTCAAGATCGAACAACATCCGATCAAGCGTTTTGGATCACAGGGCCAGCAGAAAAGTTATCTCATTGCCATGCGGCTGGCGCAATTCGAATGGTTGAAAGAACGCCTGGATGTGGTTCCGGTGTTGTTGCTCGACGATATTTTTGATAAACTGGACAACCATCGCGTGGCACAATTGATGTCGTTGGTTTCGCAGCATATTTTTGGGCAGGTATTGGTCACTGATACAGATGAAATTCGTGTTTCGGGTATTTTTCAGGCAATTGGCGTAACGCCTAATATGGTCATTTTCGGAGAGGAGGAATTGGTATGAGTGAATGGAATGAAAACAAACGTTCGGGCGAGTTTCAACCGATGAAAGATGTGGTGGATAAACTCATGCGTGCTTATCAGTTAACCGGAAAAATGGCCGAACTGGATGTGCTGAACAAATGGGAAGAAATGATGGGGAAGGCTGTGGCTTTTCGTACCACCAAATTGTCCATTAAAAACAAAGTATTGATCATCGAACTCAATTCTTCCGTGATGCGCGACGAATTACTGCACGGAAAACAAATCATTATTGAACGTGTGAATCAGCAAGCTGGTTTCAGGATTATTGAAGATGTTTGGTTTGGGTGAACCATGATATGTATATTTTCTCATTTAACCACAGTAGAACACATGGAAACACATAGAGTTGCGTTTACAATGGTTTATAATGTGTTCTTCTTTGCGAACTTTGCGTCTTTGCGTTGAAAATGACACCAGCAATTTAGTTTTCTTCCGTGAAAAATTCTTCATCATCATTTACCTTTCGTGGACGCAACGAAAGCGACAACACCACAAATCCCAGCAACGCCGAAGCTGCAGAAGCTAATAGAATGGCCATTTTTGATGAGGTGATAGCTTGCTGATCGTCAAAAGCCAGGAGTGAAATAAAGATAGACATCGTGAAACCGATTCCGGCCAGCATTCCGATTCCGATGAAACTAAGTAGCCGGTTTCCTTGCGGAAGTTTACAAATGCCCAATAAGCTTCCAAGCAGTGAAAATCCGACAATTCCAATGGGTTTACCGATCACCAGTCCGGCGGAAATCCCCATACTGTTGATGGAACTCAATTGAAGCATCCAGTCATTCTCAATCACAATTCCCGTATTGGCCAGGGCGAATAAAGGTAAAATCAGGAACGAAACAGGTAAGTGCAGCCAATGCATGAGTTTCACCGACGGACTTTGTTCGCCACCACCCACAAACGGAATAGTAAACGCTAATAACACGCCCGAAATGGTTGCGTGAATGCCAGATTGCAGCAGAAAATACCACATCACGCCGCCCAATACCAAATACGGAAAGAGCATTCTTATTTTTAGATTATTCAGCAATAATAAGATCAGAAATGTTCCGATTGCCAGTAAAAAAGGCAGGATGAAAAAACCTTTTGAGTAGAAAATAGCGATCACGACAATAGCCCCCAAATCATCGATAATTGCCAGTGCTGTGAGAAATACCTTCAGCGAAACCGGGACTTTTTTTCCAAGCAAGGATAAAATTCCCAAGGAAAACGCAATGTCAGTGGCCATTGGGATGCCAATTCCCGATTGAGTGGGCGATCCGTGATTGAAGAAAAAATGAATACCTGCCGGTACGAGCATTCCACCCAAAGCAGCGATAATTGGGAGCATTGATTTTTTAGGATCAGACAATTCACCGATGTAAATTTCCTGTTTTATTTCGAGGCCGACCAACAGGAAAAAAATGGTCATAAAACCATCATTGATCCAGAATTCGAGTGGTTTTCCGGCCACGTCGCCATGCCAAAAGTGACTATAGGATTCGCCAACGCCGGAATTGGCTAAGTACAATGAAAGAAGTGTGCAGAGAATAAGCGTAATGCCAGCTGATTTCTCGTTTCCAATAAAAGCATGGTAAAGTTTTCGAACTGCTGCAACTCGTTTTTTCATGGGGGCAAAGATATGAAATGCCTTGTAAACGAAGTTTGGAAAGAAGCGAGGTTTTTATCAATTCAACAGGAATTCGCACAATATAAACCAACAGTTCGTACCTTCGTAATCCAAAATTTGTACAACATGTCTGTTCACAAAAATGTAAAACGCGTTACCACGCACGTATTGCAGGAGATGAAAAACTCGGGCCAGAAGATTTCAATGCTCACGGGCTACGATTTTTCCATGGCGCGGATCATCGATTCTGCAGGAATAGATGTGATTTTGGTGGGCGATTCGGCTTCCAATGTAATGGCTGGCCATGAAACCACGTTGCCGATTACGCTCGATCAGATGATTTATCACGCTTCATCGGTGGTACGTGCGGTAGAACGCGCATTGGTGGTGGTGGATATGCCTTTCGGTTCGTACCAGGGAAATTCCAAAGAAGCGCTTTCCAATGCCATCCGGATCATGAAAGAATCGGGCGGACATGCGGTGAAACTGGAAGGTGGAATCGAGATCATCGAATCGATCAAACGCATTCTCACTGCCGGAATTCCAGTGATGGGACATCTCGGACTGACACCGCAATCGATCTATAAATTCGGAACGTACGTGGTGCGTGCCAAGGAAGAAGACGAAGCGCAGCGATTAATGGAAGATGCCATTGCCTTGCAGGAAGCAGGTTGTTTTGCAATTGTGCTGGAAAAAATTCCGGCCGAACTGGCGCGTCAGGTAGCAGCTGCGGTGACCATTCCGATTATCGGGATCGGGGCCGGAAACGGAGTAGACGGACAAGTATTGGTGGTGCATGATATGCTGGGAATCAATAACGAATTCAGTCCCCGGTTTTTGCGGAAGTACGCCAATCTGTATGACCAAATGATGGGCGCTTTCCAGCAATATATCTCCGACGTGCGTTCAGGTGATTTCCCCAATCAAAGCGAACAATACTAAGTGTCGGATTTCAACGAATTGGAAGTGTTGTACGAAGATAATCACCTGGTTGTTATCAATAAACGTGCATCAGAAATTGTTCAGGGCGATAAAACCGGCGACGAACCATTGGTCGAAAAAGTACGTGAATACATTCGAAAGAAATATGACAAGCCAGGAAATGTGTTTTGTGGGCTTGTACATCGGTTAGATCGTCCTACCAGCGGTGTTTTGGTGTTTGCGCGAACGAGCAAGTCGCTCGAACGCATGAACAAATTGTTTGCTGAACAACATCCTGATAAAACCTATTGGGCCGTTGTGGAAAAGGCACCGAAACAAAAAAGCGGGGCTTTGAAACATTACCTCACACGCAACGAAAAACAAAACAAATCATACGCTTCGGATGTTGCCAAAACCGGAAGTAAGGAAGCACGACTTTCGTATAAACAATTGTTGCAGTCTGATCGCTATACGTTACTGGAAATAGCGTTGGAAACCGGCCGGCATCACCAAATCAGGGCGCAATTGGCTACTATTGGCTGCGTGATCAAAGGCGATTTGAAATACGGTGCAAAGCGTTCCAATCCTGATGGTTCCATTCACTTGCATGCGCGGTCATTACGCTTCAAACACCCAACCCGCGAAGAAGAAATCACGGTTGTAGCTCCTGTTCCTGCGGAACCGCTCTGGCAATGGTTTGAGCGAATGCTGAATGATTAATTTTGAATGTTGAATTGAAACTACAGGTTGGAAATCATGGGAGATTTGCAGTCGGATTGGCTGAAAGTAATACCTTCGTAGTATGAAAAGAGTTGGACTGTTCCTATTGTGTATCCTTGGCGTTATCCGATTGAACGCCCAGGTTACTCCTTATCATTATACGATTCGCGCCGAGCTTTCTGCTCAACTGATTTATTGCCTGGCGCAGGATAGTTACGGGCGATTGCTGATCGGCACTGATGAAGGATTGTACCGCTACAATGGATTCAAATCAAAACACCTGATTGCTTCCGGGAACTCATCCAAAGAAATCACACAATTACTGGCCTACGAAGACAGTTTCCTGGCTACCAACGGTTCCGGACAATTGCTGCAACTCAAAGGCGATAAGCTGAAAGTAATCAACCTGCCAGGATTTCGTGGAGATATTCGCCAGTTGTCGATTGTAAACAAAGAACTCGTTATTACTGGTTCCAAGTACATCACCGTTTTTTCGTTGCCCGATTTTAAATGGGTGAACCAGGAAATCATTCCGTATACCGAGCCCGAATCAACGATTGCCAATCACGTATTACGTTACGGAGAATCACGTATGGCGGTACTCAATTCGGGTGAATTGGTAAATATTGACGAAGGCGAATCACGCAATATTCCCAACGCAACCGGAAAAATACTGGTGACGTTTGGAAAACAACTGGTGATCATTCCGTCATTTTTGGCTGAAGATCCTGTTTATACGTATAACGACGGGTTATTTCGCAGCTGGGGAACACTTCTGAATAAAGGAAATCTGCGGGTAAACAATGCCAAGGTTGTCGGCAATCAGTTGTTTGTACTTTCCGAAAATGGTGTTTTTGTTTATTCGAATAAAATCTCAAAAAAACCGGCGCATTGGTTCCGGGGAATCGCAACTACCGATATTTTTAAGGACAAAAGCGGCAACATGTGGATTGCCACCAAAGGAAAGGGATTGTTGTTTATTCCATCAGGCCAACATGAAATTATTTACGACGGAACCTTACTCAGTATTGTGCCCGGACCAAAAGGAACTTTTTTCGGCGGAACACTCAACGGATCGATCGTGCAGTTTGACCGCCGTGGTCGTGAATTGAATTCATATACAAGTCGTATTAACAACCAGGAGGCTGTATTTATGGCTTATGATCTCTATTCCAATCAATTATTTTCCAATATTGGGTTGTTTGCAGTTGGGAATGAGAAGGCGGTAAACAGAACCAATGAAGCATTGAAAGGTGTAGCCCGTTTGGCAGACGGATCTGTATATCTGGCAAAGTCAACAGGTGTGGTTTACATTCCTAAATCGACTAAAAAAACACCGCTTTTCGGACTTACCGATTCTACCAAGCTACAATTGTTGCGGTCGGAGCCGGCGAAAGGCATTGCATTAAACCAGCAGAGCCAGGAAGTGGCATTCAGCACTGTAAAAGGCGTTTTCAGGAGAATAGGGAACGAACCATACCAGGAAATTACCCTGAACGGGAAATCAATTGATGCCCAAGCCATCACCTGGTTTAAAAACGACCTGATTATTGCCACGGCACAACATGAATTGTTGCTGGTACACAACGGACGGGTACTGAAACGTAAAGATCTATCGTTGAATTCGGGCGAATTATTCGTGCTGAAAATGATCGCCACCGAAGAATATGTTTACTTACTGACTGAAAAAGGAATGCACCGCTTCAATGATCTGGACAAAAACATTGAAGGATTAAAAGAACTGACCGGATTGGAGGGATTGGTGATGCGCGATTTTGCGGTGGTGAAAGATGAGTTGTTTATAGTGACACAACGTGGAGTGTTGCTCTTAACCTGGAAACAGTCTGAAACAATGAATTACTCACTGGTACTAAGCGAAATTACAGGCCGCAAATATGATCATTATGCTTATAAAGACGACCGTATTCAGTTCCCGTTTGACGAAAAACTGATTGTGATTCCATTTGAATGTGTGGATTTGTCAGGGAATCGTCAATTTATCATCCGTTATGCGATTCACACCAAACGTGAACGCGGTTACTGGAATGCATTGCCGGCAAGTGCAGAACAACTCAACCTGTCACACTTGAATCCGGGGAATTACACAGTTGAATTCTACTTATACGATCCGGTTTCTCAAACCAAAAGCCCAATACAACGTAAACAGTTTACGGTCTTGTATGAGTGGCATAATCGTCCTTACTTATGGTGGTTCATCGGTGTTTTAGTAGCGTTTTTTGTCGGTTTGACCTGGCGCTGGAGTTTACGCAGAGAGCGGAAAAAATGTGTGGTGGTGAATGGGAAATAAGAGATTCTGGAATTTATTTTGTTAGGAGGTTTTTCTATAGAACCATTTGGCATTACGTCACTCGCGTAAGAGAATAAAACGGTATGGAGCGTAGCCGAACCCCTGTTTGAGCACTGCATCGGGTTCTTTGTAAAAGAATCCGTTAATGGCGTTTTGCGAGTTGGGGTGATGCAGTGGAATGGAGTGTAATTCTCAAGCGAGAGATGTACAGCCTTGACTTTTTTGTTTCTTTTTGGGTCAAGACAAAAAGAAAAATCAATTGCTAATTCTCTAATCTTCATTACTTTCGTGCACCATGAAACTACGCACGGTTCAAACCCTACTTTATTGCAGCATTCTTGCGTTACATAGTTATTCGCAAGCCGATACCAACACGGTGAATAAATGGAATCAGGAAGCACTTGATTTGGCTTATTCGGAGCCGAAACGCGCAATGGAACTGGCCGAGAAAGCCTTGAAGCTCTCCCAAAAACTTTCTTTTTCCAGGGGTGAAGTGCGGGCGTTGATCCGCAAGGGAATTGTTTACGATGTGCAATCAAAAGGTGATGAAGCAATTGAAATGTATGAGCTTTCACTGAAGCTGGCAAAACAGACAAACGACGAAAAAGCGATTGCTTCCAACTTGAATAATCTGGGATTGATTTATTGGAAACAAAGTGAGTTAACGGAAGGATTGACGTATTTTAATCGTGCCTATTCGATGTTTGATGCTTTGGAAGATGAATACAACATGGCTTCGGCTGCCAATAATCTGGGATTGATTTACGAAGAAATGGAACTGCATGGTAAAGCGATTTTGTGGAGTAGAAAAGCGCTAACACATGCCAAACGTGCCAATGATGCCGATTTGCAGTATGATATTTACAGCAACATGGGCAATGTATTCCAAAGTATTAACCAACAGGATTCTTCAAGTATTTATAGCCGCAAGGCCATTGAGGGTTATCGCAAAAACGGTAATAAATACGGTTTGGGAATGGCGTTGTGCAATCTGGGTATTTCACTTAGAAAGGACGGTACAAGCCCCGAGGCAATTCCGCTTTTTCTCGAGTCGATGGCAATCGCCAAAGAGATCGGTCACGAGCATTCGTATGTGAGTTCGGGTGTTAACTTGTCGCAGAGCTATTTTAGCTTGAAACAATATGACAAAGAACGCGAAGTGTTATTGATGATCTATACTGAAATGCTTCACCTGAAGTCAAATGAATTGTCATACAAAGTGTGCTACGCCTTGGGTAAGAATAGTTACTATTTCGGTGATGTGGAAGCAGCCCGAAAGTACTTTGAATTGTATGAACAATACCATGCGGCGTATTTCAGAGGAATCATTACGAAAAACCTTTCTGAAGCCGAGAAAAAATTCCAGGTTCGGGCAGAGCGGCAGCAATCGGCATTAAAGCTAAAAGAACAAGAACAGGCTCGTTTTCTGGATAACCTCATTTGGTTGTCCGTTTTGGTCGTCGTGTTTTTAGCAGGAATCCTGACCTTTTTTGTGATCCGGAAACGCAATCTGCAACAGGAACTCATCAACCAGCGCTCGGTTTTTGATGCTACGATTGAAGAGCGGAAACGCATTTCGTACGATTTGCACGATCACGTAGGTTCGCAGTTGAGTTATGTAGTTAACAACCTGGAGCTGATTCAGCATTCCGATAGCGAAAACGAACGGGTGAAACGCACTTTTACGATGAGCCAGGCCGCGATGAACTCGTTGCGCGATACCGTTTGGGCCTTGCATTCGGAGGAACTAACCATGGGCGCATTGACGGAACGCATGGAAAACTTAGCTCGGAAAATGCTTGAAAATACCACCGAAATTGCCTTGGTGTTTACTTCTTCTGTTCCGGCCGATCTGGTGATTCCGCAGCATTATACGATGCACATCATGCGTGTTTTTCAGGAATCCATTCACAATGTATACAAACACGCTCTAGCAAGTGTATTGACGGTGAACGTTACCGAAACCATTGATGGAATAAAGGTGACAGTTGCCGATAACGGGATCGGGATTGGTGATGATCCGGAGAAACCGTTTCACTATGGTTTGCAGAGCATGAAGGAACGGGCTGCTAAGATCAATGGAACGTTGACCATACGATCAAAACCGGATGGCGGTACGGAAGTGGTGCTGACGTGGTCGAAAAATGTCTCCCACTAAGCAGATTTTTAAGCGTTACACGTATTTGCTTCCCACGAATTCACTAATTATAGCGCGCATAACGGACGCGCTTTATTTTTGAGAACGTATAGTGTGATCTGTGTTGTAATTGTCGGCGAGTGCGTTAGCCGAGCAAAAATCCGCGCATTCGTGGGAAAAGAAACGTTTCGGCTAGCCGAGACGGGTGTGCAATCACACTTATAATTCGTGGTGAAAAATAATCCAAATGCGTAATTGTTTTGTATCCGTTTTTGGTCGACATTTGATACATGGAAAAGTGTAGAATTGCCTTGGTAGACGACAAGCCTTACAACGTTCAGGTGTTGGCCGAAAAACTGGCTTCAAAACCCGAATACGAGATTGTGAGCAGCACATTTGGCGGTTTGACATTTCTGGAAGCGCTCAAAACCATGGATCCTTTGCCGGAAGTGGTGTTCATGGACATCGATATGCCTGATCTGAACGGTATTGAAACAGTTCAGCGGGCAAAAAGTTCGCATCCTGAGATTCATTTCCTGATGATTACCGTATTTGACGATGAAGAACGCGTTTTTCAAGCTATTCAGGCTGGAGCGAGCGGTTATTTGCTCAAAGACGAATCGATTTCAGGCCTGCACAAAGCAGTAGACGATGTGATGAATTACGGTGGCGCTCCGATGTCACCTTCCATTGCCCGCAAAGCATTTCAATACATACAACGTATGCAGGCCGCGGCGGCAAGTGCCTCGATCACCAATCAATCGCCGTTGAGTTCGCGAGAAATGGATATCCTGGCCGGCTTAGCCGAAGGAAAAAGCTACATGATCATTGCCGAAAAATTATTTATCAGTCCGCATACGGTGCGCAAGCACATGACCAACATTTACGAAAAATTGCATGTCAATTCAAAAGTAGAAGCCGTGCGCATGGCATTGGAAAAGAAATGGGTGTAGTAGGCGAGGGACGCCTCCCGCGCAGACTGCAGCCAGTATTTTTAAGATATAACATAGGTAAGGGGTGATCCTGAGCCCAAATAACCGCCAAATTGAACCATGTTGGGATATGCCCGGGGAGTAACCGGGCGTATTTCATCGACTCAATACTGCCTCGGTTTGTAGCCGTGAATCACCGATTATTACTATTTTTTTCTGATCTATTATGTTTTCTCCTGGTATACGTTTGTAACAAAACATTTCTCCCATTCTCCCGTTAAACACCCCATGACAAAACACCTTATTTTCCTCCTTTTCATGTGCGGGTTTTTGACATCCCATGCACAAAACTGGGAAACCAAAACATCGGTGCCGGCTTGGGGAAGAGACGATGCCTGTGCGTTTTCATTGTTGGGCAAAGGTTATATAGTTACCGGGAATCAAGGCGGTTTTGTGACGAGTAACGAGCTGTGGAGCTACGATCCTGTTACCAATTCATGGACACAAAAAACACCATTCCCGGGAACACCCAGACAATATGCAGGTTCGTTTGTGATGAACAATGAAGCATACATAATTATGGGCATTGCCGAAAACGGAACGACCCTCAACGATTGCTGGAAATATACTGCTGAAACAGATACCTGGACGCAATTAGCGGACTTCCCCGGAACGGGGCGCTGGTCGATGTTCTCGTTTTCGACTTTGCTGTATGGCTACGTCGGAACCGGAGCTATTCCGGGAGCTTTACTGAACGATTGCTGGCGCTATGATCCGAATGCGGATACATGGATTGAACTGGAATCTTTTCCCGGTGGAACAGTGCGGGAAACGGTTTCGTTTTCCATCGGCGAGCGCGGATATGTGGGGCTTGGTTTCCAGGCAGCGAACGGAACGCAACTCACAGCAGCTTTTCATCAATGGAGTGATTTAACGAACCAATGGACTGCCTTACCTGATTTTCCGGGAGGACCGAGATCGTACGCTACAGCTGTCGCGAATGCTCACCAGGGATTTGTTGGAACAGGACAGAACGCTGCCGGCGATTTTCAGAACGATTGTTTTGTGTTCGATACTGAAACGGCTTCATGGACCGCTATTGATTCGTTACCCGACCTCGGAATGCGCGGTATGAGCGCTTTTACATTAAGTGCTCAGCCTTATTTCCTCACCGGATTGCGCGAAGATATTGTACGCGTTTCGAGCGTGTTTCGCTACAATCCTCCGGTGAAAAGCAGCCCGAATGTTCTTGTTTACCCGAATCCATCAACCGGAGAAGCCATTGTAAAGGGCGATGAACTCCAGCGGATTCAGTTGTTTACGCTCGACGGCCGTTTGCTGCGCGAGGTGGTCCCTACCGAAGTTACAACCTGGCTGGGTGAGCTTCCCACTGGGATGTTGCTCCTGAGATTGCTATCCGGCGATCAATGGATTTGTGAGCGGTTGTTGGTTTATTGATGATCAGTCTCGGCTAGCCGAGACGTTACTGCGCTAACGCTTGTTTCATCAAAAGGTATGCTTTTCTTTCCACGAATGCACGAATTTTTTGCGCGCCTAACGGACGCGCTCAGTGTATGTTATGTTGTATAATTGTGAGCGAGTCCGTTAGGCGAGCCTAATTCGTGCATTCGTGGGAATCATTTAAATTCTGGTACAATTTCCAGCATTACTGATAGCCTTTAAAATCACTCGGGCACTGATACATACGGCGCGTAGAACGGTTTTTCAGGTACCTGCCAAACAAGATTTTATCTCCGAAGTCAATCACCAGACTCAATTCATGCGTACCGTAAGAAGAGGTTTTTAAACGCGAAATTGTCATGTCAAAACCGTACATCACGCGCCAGCTATTGGCCGTTTGCGATGGCAGGTTCAATCCAACTGTAAAAATGAAGGAATCGTAACTTTTTACACCCAAGGCCGCGTTGCGGTTGCGAAACCAAACACCGAAGGTAAACGGACGATTCACGAGGTTCATTCCCACGGTAAATGTCTGGAACTCACGCTGACTTTCAAATATAAAGCCCGGCGAGTAGATCAGGTCGTTGAACAGCAGGTTGGCATTGGCGTGGATCACCGTGCGGGTAGGCAAGAGCTGATCATCGCCCAAAAAGGCATCTCTTGGCTGCGATAAATGATGCAGGCTTGCACCGATCGTCATAGAATATTGTTTGAACGCACCACTCGATTTACGGGTTCTTCCGTTGAATCTTGCGACCAAACCTGTATTAAAATCGGCATACGAAACCCGGAAATAATCAGGACGGTTAAACGCCGTAGGATTCACGTCGCCCAGGGTTTCATCCAATTGATCGGAGAAAGTGAGTTTTGACCAATCAATGCGTTTGGAAACATATCCGCCGCCAACACCTGCCTGGATAATGAGGTTTTTGGTATCCACCGGACGGTACGAATAGGTCAGGTAACCGCCTGTTGTGCGCAGCATGGCTTCTCCGGCTACATCACTGTAGATATTGCCGCCAATTCCCATTTTAAAAATAGACTGCGCTTCAAACGAACCCGAGAAGGTGTTGAATCGCCCGGGAATTGGCCCCCACAGATTACGCGCATTGACACGAAACGTAAGCCCGTTGTTGATGGCCGTCATGGCCGGATTGTAATAAATCGGGTTGTTGTAAAACTGCGAGTAATTTGGGTCTTGCGACCATCCCGTAAGGCTAAGCGCACAGCAACCGATCATCAAAAGGATTAATTTCTTCATGGCTTAACGAATTACAGTTACAGTTCCTGAACGTTTCTTTTTCCCATTCGGGTATTCCTTGCCTTCCCACACACGTTCGTTGAGGAAAGTGGCGGTGGCTTTCCACACATAGGCATCCTGCTGAACGGGTTCGCCGTTAAAGGTTCCGTCCCAGTACTCAGTTGGCCGGCCGTCTTCATCCAGCGCGGTTGTTTGCCAGATCAGGTTACCCCAATCGTCGTAAATCAGCAATTCAAACGATTTTAGGCCGACGCCTTTCGGAATGAAGTTGGAAACCTCAAAATCGCCGCTTCCCGGACTCAGCGCATTCGGAATGAACAAACCGTAGAAGAAATCGACGCCAACAGTTTGATTGGTGGTATCCGCACACCCGAATTGATTGATCGCAATCAGTGTCACATCAAAATCACCGAACGAATTGTAGCGTTCAATCGGATTCTCAAAAGTCGATGTATCGCCGTTTCCGAATTCCCAGAACCAGGTCGTGCCTCCGACTGACGTATTGGTGAACTCAACTGTTCCACTCAACGGGTCTGGGTTTTGGATGTTGACGAAATCAAATCCGGCAATTGGAGTAGGGTGAACCACAATCGGAGTATTAACCGTCACAGTATCCGTACAGCCGCCTGATCCGTAAGCAATGATGGTAATCGGATAAACGCCCGAGTTTTCGAAAGAGTAATTGACACTTGTTCCGTTGTAGGTGTTTCCGTCGCCGAAATCCCAAACCACCGAATCGGCAAAGCTACTAATCGAATTAAAGATAACAGGTTCGCCCACACAAACGGTATCTTCCGGAAGCGTGAAATCTGCGATTGGAACCTGGTAGACATTGAAATCCTGCGATGTTGTATCCGCACAGCCGTAGATATTTGTGGCAATCAATTGAATAATATAAGTTCCAGGAGTGGGATAAATACCGGTTGGAGAATTGAGTATGGAAGTGCTCCCGTTTCCTAAATCCCAGGCATAATCAATGGCTCCAGAACTTGTATTGGTAAACGTTGCCGTCACCGGCGGATAACACGAATTGGTATTTGCGATTGTAAATGAAGCCACCGGAAGCGGGTAAACCGTAATGACCTGTTCTGTGGAATCGGCGCAACCATTGGCGTTTTCCACGTAGAGTTTCACGGTGTAATTTCCTGCACTTGTAAACGTATGCGTCGGATTTACCTGTCCGGAAGTATTCCCGTCACCAAAATCCCATGATTGGAAACTGGTATTGGTGCTCGAATTCGTGAAACTCACTTCCAGCGGCATACAACCAGCGATTGGATCAGGCGTAAACGCTGCAACCGGATTGGTGCTGACAACAACAGGTTGCGTTACCGAAGCCGCGCAGCCGTTGGTTTGACTGATTCCTGTCAATGTAACCTGGTAAGTTCCGCTGGCTGAATAGGTATGTGTCGGATCATAAAGCAATGACGTGTTTCCGTCACCGAAATCCCAGCTCACGCTCGCCAAACCGGAAGAAAGGTTGGTAAACGTAAATAACTGATCGATACAAACAGAATCGGGTTCGGAACTAAACGCCACATTCGGCGAAGGGAAAACCGTAATCACCGCTGTTGTGGTATCAAACCCGCAACCGTCGTTGGCAAACAATGAAACGGTATAGGTTCCAGCCTGTGTAAAGGTGTGGGTTGGGCTGTAAACTCCCGAAACGTTTCCGTCGCCGAAATCCCAGTTAGAAAACGTAGCTCCGCTCGAGAATTGTGTAAAGTTGACGGTATGTGGTACACAACCTGAAGGTGCATCCACGTTGAAGAATGCATTGACCGAGTTCGGTAAAACAGTAATGGAATGATATGCTGTATCCACACCACATTCATTGGCCACGGCTAACATGATTGTATATGTTGTATCGTTTGCTCCGGTCGTAAAGGTGTGCTGAAATTGCCCGATTCCGTTGGTTCCCGTAGTTCCGTCACCGAAATCCCAGGAATAACTGTCAGGCAAACCGACACTGTTGTTGGTAATGTCTAAGATCAGCGGCGAACAACCGATGTTGGTGACCGTTCCAAAAATCGCCTGCGGACTTGGCATGGCAATCACTTGCTCGCTGTGTGTATCTGTTCCGCAGAAATTGGTAGCTGAAAGTACGATCGTGTATGTGGAATCAGCGATGATTCCGGCAGCAAAAGTAATCGCAGGTGGTGTAGTAAGATTGGATACTTGTCCGTTACCAAAATCCCAACCATACGTCACGGATGGCCCGGTAGAATTGTTTACAAAATTAACCGTTACAGGTCCGCAAGCGGAATCAGGTGCAAAAGCAAAATCGGCTACAGGTGGTTCGCGTACTTCTATTTGCTGTGTCAGTGAATCCATACAGCCAAAGGCGGAAGTCACAATCAGTTCAATGTCGAAAAAACCGATGGCGCTGTAAGTATAAGAAGGGCTTTGAACCGCAGAAACGCTACCGTCACCGAAATCCCAATCATACGTAACACCAAGTGTGCTGGTATTCGTAAATAATTCAGACGTTCCTAAACAGGTGATTGGGTCGAATGTAAAACTCACAACCGGGTTTGGATGTACAATTGCCAGCATATCATCACTGTTCACACAACCGGTAACCGGATCTGTGTAAGTATAGGTAAGTGTATGCGAACCGGTTCCTGCCGTTACGGGATCAAACGTTCCCGCAGCTGCATCGGTGATTCCGGTTCCTGACCATGTTCCTCCTGCTGGTGTTCCATTGATGTTAATGGCAGCATCGCTCGGACAAAAATCCAAATTAGGCCCGGCATTGACTACCGGTAACGGATTCACGGTAAAGAACATCGTATCTCGGATGAGGCAATTGCCCGCTCCGTTGGCGATGATTAATTCAAAGGTTCCTGCTGTTGTCGGGTCGAAAATACCACCGGATGTGACGCCCGGCCCTGTCCATGTTCCGCTCGCAGGTGTTCCGTTCAAAACCACATTCGCGGCATCGATACAAGCTTCCAGATCAGGGCCTGCGTTTGAAGCAACTGGTGCTACAACGGTAATTGTTCGTGTGTCTGAGTTGGTACAGCCATTAGCATTCGTAAACGTATACGTAACAATGGTGGAACCAACTCCTGCCGGAGTAAATATTCCACCCGAAGTGATATTGGCTCCCGACCATGTTCCACCTGCTGGTGAACCATTGACTTGGATCGGAAAGGGTTGATCACAAATCGTTGTATCGATTCCGGCATTGACAACCGGCAATGCAAAAATCGTGGCAGTGAGCTGATCGCTGTTCATACATCCCGTAACCGGATCGGTGTACGTATAAGTAAGTGTGTGAATTCCGGCACCGGCTGTGTTCGGATCGAATGTTCCCAAAGCAGCGCTGGTGATTCCGGTTCCTGACCAGGTTCCGCCGGCCGGAGTTCCACCAAGGTTAAAGCCCGGGTCGTTTACACAATTGGAGAAATCGCCGCCGGCATTGACAACCGGTAACGGATTCACGGTAAAGAGCATCGTATCGCGCACAAGGCAGTTTCCTGCTCCGTTCGAAATGATTAATTCAAAAGTACCTGTAACTGTCGGGTCGAAAATACCGCCTGATGTTACGCCAGGCCCTGTCCACGTTCCCGCGGCAGGACTTCCAGCCAATACGACATTCGCAGCATCGATACAAGCATCCAGATCAGATCCGGCATCAGATGGAACAGGGGCAATGATCGTTACCGTTCGGGTATCGGAGTTTGTACAACCGTTTGCGTTTGTGAAAGTATAAGTGAGAATGGTAGAACCGATTCCGGATGGTGTAAAAATGCCGCCCGCAGTGATATTAGCACCTGACCATGTTCCTCCGGCAGGTGAACCACTGAATTGAATCGGGAACGGTTGATCACAGGCCGTGGTATCGATACCCGCATTGACAACGGGCAAGTCAAAAATGGTAGCGCTGAGTTGATCATTCGCCACACAGCCCGTTGCAGGATCTGTGTAGGTATAAGTGAGCGTATGAATTCCGGTCCCAGCTATGGCAGGATCGAATGTTCCCAAAGCCGCGTTGGTGATTCCAGTTCCGGACCAGGTTCCTCCAACAGGCATTCCACCAAGGTTAAAGCCAGGATCGTTTACACAATTCGAGAAATCAAGGCCTGCATTTACAACCGGTAATGGATTTACGGTAAACAACATTGTATCGCGCACTAGGCAGTTTCCGACTCCGTTGGAAATTATCAATTCAAATGTTCCAGCTACTGTCGGGTCGAAAACACCACCTGATGTTACGCCCGGTCCAGTCCATGTTCCGGCGGCTGGACTTCCGTTCAACACCACATTCGCAGCATCGATACAGGCATCCAGGTCAGGGCCGGCATCGGATGGAACAGGAGCAACAACGTTTACTGTTCGAGTGTCGGAGTTGGTACATCCGTTGGCATTCGTAAAAGTATAGGTTACCACGGTAGAAGCGACTCCGGCCGGCGTAAATTGTCCACCGGCAGTGATATTTGCTCCGGTCCATGTTCCGCCAGCCGGTGTTCCGTTCAATTGAATCGGGAACGGTTGATCACACAGGGAAGTATCAATTCCGGCATTTACAATCGGTAATGCAAAAACGGTCGCAATTAATTGGTCCGTTCCGATACAACCTGTCACAGGATCGGTATAGGAATACGTAATTGTGTGAATTCCGGTGCCTGCTGTGGCAGGATTGAATGTTCCCAATGCGGGGTTGGTGATTCCGGTTCCCGACCACGTTCCGCCGGCAGGCAATCCGTTCAGGTCAAAAGGCACGGCATCAATGCAACTTGAAAAATCGTTTCCTGCGTTGGCGACCGGTAGCGGATTGACGGTTATAAGCATCGTGTCAGTCGTTAAACAGCTTCCCGTCCCGAATGTATATACCATTGTAAACGTTCCGTCAATCGTAGGGTCGAAAATACCACCCGGGGTGATTCCGCTTCCCGACCAGGTTCCTCCGGCAGGAGCACCTATAATTACAGCGTTTGGTGCATCAATACACAACGCAAGATCGCTTCCTGCATCTGCAGGTGTTGGCGCTGTTACCGTAACGGTACGCGTGTCTGAATTGGTACAACCGTTTGCATCTGTATAAGTATAGGTCAACACAAATGATCCCGGGCCGTTGGGAGTAAAGATACCCGTAACTGTCGTATTTGTGCCGCTCCATGATCCGCCGGCAGGTGTTGCAATAAATTGTACCGGAACGGGCTGGTCACATAAAGTCGTATCGACTCCTGCATCGACCATCGGAAGCGGGTTCACGGTTGCTGTAAGCACATCCGTCGCGCTGCATCCTGTAACAGGATCTGTATAATCGTAGGTTAAAACATGATTTCCGGCCAATGCAGTTGCTGGGGTAAATTCCCCGGAAGGATCTGTAATTCCGGTTCCTGACCAGGTTCCGCCCGCCGGAGTTCCTGAAAGCGCAGCCATTGGCGCATCAATACAAAGCGTGAAATCAGCGCCTGCATCAACAACAGGTAACGGATTCACAGTAGCAATTACCGTGTCTGTATTCAGGCAAGTACTTGCTCCGAACGTATAAACCAATGTGAACGTTCCAACCGTATTCGGTGTGAACGTACCGCCGGCTGTCACAGAAGTTCCTGTCCAGGTTCCGCCCGCCGGGGTTCCGTTTAAAACGATGTCAGGTGCATTTATACAACTGGCAAAATCAGGCCCTGCGTCTGCAAGGATCGGTGCAACAACGGTAATATCCACTACGTCGGTATTGGTACAGCTGTTGGCATCGGTAAACGAATAAGTAAGTGAATTGACACCAGCTCCGTTGGGTGTAAAAACCCCGGATGGTGTCACGTTCGGCCCTGACCATGTTCCACCGGCAGGTAAACCGTTGATTTGTACCGGAATCGGCTGATCACAAAGCGTTTGATCGCTTCCTGCATCTACTACCGGAAGTGGATTTACGGTAACGGTAACATTTGCGCTGGCAGAACATCCGGCTGTTGTTCCGGTGACAGTGTAAGTGGTCGTTATTGTCGGGGAAGCCGTTACCGTACTTCCGATGGTTGTATTGAGGCTTGGCTCGGCATTCCAGGTATAGCTTGTGGCACCGTTGGCGGTTAAAACAACTGAACTTCCGTTACAAATGGTTGGATTTGGAGGCGTTACGCTCACTAAAGGAAGTGGGTTCACTACTAAATCAACAGTACTGGCCGGACCGGGGCAACCACCGATTGATCCGATTAACTGGTATGTTCCAGCATTCGCTGCCGTGACATTTGGGATGGAGAAATTTTGTGTTGCTGATGAAAATGCGCCGGGTCCAGTCCAACTATATGTGATTCCCGGAACCAGGTCTGAGGTGAAATTAGCTGTTTGTCCGGCACAGAGCGGAGTATTGACCGCCGGATTGAGAACAGGAGGAATCGGGTTAACGATTAATGGAGTCGTAGCAGTCTGTGATCCACAAACATTGGTTGCTGTTAATGAAATTGTATACGAGCCGTCTGTCGCATAAGTGACCGACCCCGGAACAAGCGTGGAAGCCGTTGCCGGGCTTCCTCCCGGAAAAGTCCAGGCATACGTATCAACACCTTCGTAACAATTGTTGATTACTGCGGTAGGATTAACGGCTGTTCCGGCGCAAATAGCCGGAAGAGGATTGATTGTCAATTGAGGTGGGGCCTGAACCGTTACCGGTTGGTCGAAGAAAAATGATCCGCATGAATTAACGAGTGTAAGTCTTACAGTATAGGTTCCTGGCTGTAAAAAAGTGATTTGCGGATTTAACGAACCAGCATTGGTCGAATTGGTAAACTGGTATTGTCCGGTGGAAGGCAAACAGGTGCTTCCGTTAAAAATAACGCTCCACGTCCGGGTTACATTACAAGTATTGGTCAATGTGGATAAATCGGTAGTTTGCGTCACCAGCGGAAGGCAGCCTGTATTGGGAGTGATCGTAAAATTCGGAACTGGCGGAATTTCCACACAGACGGTTCGGGTAATGGTATTGGAACCGCAGCTGTTGGTCGTCGTGAGTGTTACTGTATAAGTTCCCGGAGTAGCATACGTGTGAACAGGATTTGTCAAGGTAACAGTCGTAAGCGTTTGACCGTCACCGAAATCCCAGTTAAAAATAGTCGAAGAGCTACATGCGCTGTTGAAACCAGCGATACTTGTATTGAGCATCGTTACCGGAGAACCGACACATACATTGGGTTGTGAAACGGTAAAATTGGCTTGCGGCCCGGAATACACACGAATTGGTGAAATAGACGCCTCACTGCTGTCGCAACGGTTAATTGCTTTCATGCGGAAGACGAATGCATTTCCGGCTTGTCCGCAAGAAGAAGTAGTATAGGTATGACAAACGGTTGCCGGTGGTGGATGTGGTAATGTATCCAGCGGAGAACCATCACCGAAATTGACCACATAATAAGTCGTCGGGTGATTGGAAGCAAAGTTATTGAGGGGAAAACAAAGGGTAATCGGTCCGCAACCCGTTGTTCCTCCAGGGTTTGCCGCTCCGATTGCCGGATTGGTGATGTTGGCAATATTGTAAGTAGCAGTATCAACACAACCGTTGGTTCCGGTTACGATAAACAACAAATCAAAAATATCGGCTGTTGTATAAGTATGTCCGAGTCCACCACCGGGGAAGGTCCCGCTTGAAAAATCAGGTGTTCCGTCGCCCCATTGAATCGTATAGTTAGAATTGGAACCGCTGACTGTCGTATTAAAAACCGTCATGTTGAAATTGGTTCCGTCGCAGTTTTTCATATCCGAAAGCGGATCAAGCAAAGCCGGCCCCGGAGTTCGAAGAATGGTGATCGTTTGATTGATGCTAGCCGAACATCCGTTGGCATTTGTGACCACCAATGTTACCGTGAAATTTTGAGAACCGGTTCCAACAGCAGTGAATAAGTGCGTCGGGTTTTGCTGCGTAGACGTATTAGCACCCCCAGAACCCGGATCACCGAAATTCCATTGATACGTCAATCCACTGCCGGTGGAAGTATTGGTAAAAACTACCGGAATATTGGCGCAGCCGTTGTTAGGAGCAAACGTAAATCCTGCGGTGGGAACATTCAGTGCAGTAACTGTAACATCGTCTGTAGTAGTACAACCCAAGCCATCGGTAACGGTAAGTGTATAGGTTTGAGTAGTAACAGGTGATGCAACCGGATGCTCGCAATTGGTACAGGAAAGTCCTGTCGCGGGACTCCAGCTATACGTAAGTACAGGAGCACCGGATCCTGCAGTTGGAAGCGCACCAATTTGAACACCGGCACCAATGCAAACCGTTGTGTCCGGACCAGCATCTGCCGTACACTG
Organism: Candidatus Fluviicola riflensis; assembly: GCA_002243285.1. Lineage (GTDB taxonomy): Bacteria > Bacteroidota > Bacteroidia > Flavobacteriales_D > Crocinitomicaceae > Fluviicola > Fluviicola riflensis. Next base: position 1,461,300 of record CP022585.1, read on the forward strand.
TGCATTGACTTGCACTACTGAAAAAGTAATTGGGGTAAGAAGAAGTAGTAATTTTTTGGCTAGACGCATCGTTTTCATGTAGTTGTACGCGCAAATATCGCTAAAATAATCAGGCCCTACAATACGCCAAATGCAGTATTATGAATTGCACACTCCTCAATTCTCCCTCAAAGGATGATTGACCATTTAATCGCACAACTCTTCCAAAATTTGACGTACTAAGTATTTTCGAAACAAGTTTCCATTATTCACTTTAAATTCATGTGTAATTTTCATTTCCGCCTCAGGCGGATGGGAGACTATGATGTGCTTTTAATAGGAAACGCACCTCAGGGAAGGAGGAAAGATCCGCTCTTTACTCCGTATCATTTTTTTGCACTGCTTCCCAACCGATCATCAGTGACTTTCGCGGAGTTCCCCAGCGATAACCGCCAAGCTTTCCGGATGTTTGCAGCACCCGGTGACATGGAATCAGGTAAGCGATCGGATTGTCACCAATAGCTGTTCCAACTGCCCGTGATGCTGTGGGTTGTTGAATCGTTGAGGCCAGTTTTCCATAAGAAGACAACTCACCGCTTGGAATTTGAAGCAGCGCTTGCCAAACTTTCAGCTGAAAAGCAGTTCCTTTTAAATGTAGACGAATAGGGGAGTCGGAATTTATTTCCAATCCGTTGAGAAACTGAATGGCTTGCTCGTGCAAAGCATGCCGTCCTTCCTGAAATCCAGCTTTCGGAAACCGGGTTTTGAGTTCGTTTAATGCTTCATCTTCGCTAGTGATGAACATCAAATGGCAAAGTCCTTTTTGGGTTGTAGCAATCAGAACGGTTCCAAACAGCGTTTCAGCGAACTGATAAGAGATGTTCAGTAATTCACCACCATTTTTGTATTCGCCGGGTGTCATTCCCTCCAGGTTCACAAATAAATCGTGCAAACGCCCGGTTCCGGATAAACCGGTTTCAATAGCTGCGTCAAATAAAGTCGCCTGTTGTTGGCTCAATAACCGTTTTGCGTACTCAATACTGGTATATTGCAGAAATTTCTTTGGGCTTACGCCCGCCCAATTACTAAACAATCGCTGGAAATGGAACGGGCTCAGGTTTACATGAGCTGCTACTTCGTCTAAATCTGGTTGCTCACGAAAATGTTCCCGGATATAAGAAATGGCGTTTGCTATGCGGTCAAAATCATGCTGTTTCATAATCCAAAATTACGGATTGTGAAAACGGATGCAACCCGAAACTTGCTTTCGTTATGAAATTTTGGTTTGGAGACTTTTCACTGATCCAAAAAACGGTGAGTTTTCTGTTTGTTTAGCTTTAATTTGTGAAAAAAGATAACTAAATGTCTGTATTATCCGTTTTAGTTAACAAAGCTAAAGACGATTTATGAATCGTTTCAACTAATTAAGAAATAACCAACAAATTCTGATCGACAAACTGGATTTAAAGCTTTTATCCTTCTGAAATAGTTAGTTAGCTTCAATTATTTAGTCGAACTTATAAAATGAATTCATGGATTAATTAAGCTCTGTTTGTTCAAATACGAAACTTAAATGTTAAGTTTGTGTAGGTTATAAGTTTTTCGAAATGAAAGACAACAATTTTAATGAGTGATTCTCCAATGACACGCGACAAGAGGAAGTTTCAACAGGTACTACTACTGCAATTGTTTACAATCTTGCTGCTGTCTGTCTGTTTCCCGGTCAAAAGCTTCAGTCAGGATGTTTGGCTGCAAAATTACTCATCACCCGTTTCCGGTTGTGGTTTATCAAATAGTGAACAGGTCAATGTACTAATCAATAATAACTCAGGAAGTATTATGGCTTCCAACACGATCAATGTGAGTTACACTATCGACGGTGGATCATTGACACAGCAATTACTGAATTCAAATCTTTTCCCGGGAGCTTCCTGGAGTTTTACTTTCACCGTTGATGCAGACTTATCAGCTTGTGGAACGCACGTAATGGAAGTATGGGTTACTCGTGCAGGTGATGCGAATCCGCTCAATGACACGTTGGTGTGGACTGTTCAAAATGATTGTCCGATTGTACCCGGGACCATATCCGGTGCTGCAACCGTTTGTGCTTCCGGAAATTCAGGATCGTTAATCCTTGGAGGCTGGAGCTATGGAACTATCATAGATTGGCAAACGTCCATCAATAGTGGTTCCACATGGAGCCCAACAGGAATTACAAGCACTACTTATAATTATAGCTCATTAACGCAGGATACGCGTTACCAGGTGGTCATCGACGGAGGAATGTGCGCTGATGATACAGCCGGATTTGCTGATATATTCATTCAACAACCCATTATTCCCGGAACAATTTCAGGTTCTGATTCGCTGTGTATCTCTGCTGCTTCCGGAATGCTGAGCCTTTCAGGAAATACAGGCAGTGTTGTCAATTGGGAATCTTCTGACGATGCCGGTGCTACATGGAATGTTATTGCTAATACAACAACAAGCCATAACTATGTCGGATTGACAACAACCACATGGTTCAGGGCGTTGGTTGAGGGTACCGCTTGTCCGGATGAATATTCCGATACAGCAATTATTTATGTGGAACAACTCACTGATCCCGGCGTATTGACCGGAACAGATTCATTGTGTGTTACCAATGCCTCAGGTACAATTACCGTTGGCGGAAATATCGGTAGTGTGAGCTATTGGGAATCATCCACGGATGGTGGTAGTAGCTGGGCTAACATCAGCAATCAAACAACGACATTAAATTACAGCTCCTTAACTGCAACCACGTTATTCCGTGTGTACACCGACGGTGGTTTTTGCCCGAGTTATTTCTCTGATACAGTTGAGATTTTCGTGCAGCCAGTTCCCGTTCGGCCAACCATTATCGGTTCCGATTCACTTTGTATTACAAGCGCCAGCGGTGTGTTGAACGTAGTTGGAGCTTCTACTGCGGTACTGGATTGGGAAAACTCTGCTGATAATGGTGTTACATGGTCTCCCATCGGAAACAATACAAGCTCATTGAATTACAATTCATTGACACAAACTACGCTTTACAGAGTGTTGTTGGAAGGTGGTTTTTGCCTGGATTATTATTCCGATACAGCAGAGATTTATGTAGAACAATTAACCGACCCGGGAGTAATGACCGGTGGCGATTCCCTGTGTATTTCAAATGCTTCGGGCGTTTTGAATGTGACTGGTAATATCGGTACTATAACGTATTGGCAATCATCTGAGGATGGCGGCGCAACCTGGGATTCGATTCCGTTGACAGCCGGTACGCTCACATTTACGAATTTAACACAGACAACTTGGTACCAGGTTTACACAGATGGCGGTTTCTGCCCAAGTTATTTCTCTGATACAGCTGTTGTATATGTGGAACCATTAGTGATTCCTGGACTTTTAAACGGTTCTGATTCCGTTTGCGGCATTTCAGGAAACGGTGTAATGACATTGACAGGAGGTTCGGGAACGGTTGATCATTGGGAATATTCTACCGATGGCGGAGTGACCTGGACAACTGATCCAGCTACAGCAACTACGTTTAATTATAATGGTGTCACAACTACAACACTTTACCGCGTATTTACGAATGGCGAATTTTGCGCCGGTGTTTATTCCGATACAGCTATGTTGTATATAGAAGCACCATCCGATGCGGGAACGCTTCAAAGCAGTGGCAGTGTATGTCCGGGAGCAAATTACAGTTTGTCACTTACAGGTCAGGTAGCTAACAATTATTCCTGGGAAAGTTCGGTAGATGGAATAACATGGACAACCACACCGAATACAGGCTTATCAACGCACTTGGTAACCGGAATTTTATCTGACTCATTGTTCCGGGTAATTGTTCAGAATGGTATTTGCGGTTTTGATACCTCGAATGCAGTAACCATTACTGTTTTTGCACCGGCGGTTGCTAATGCAGGAATTGATACTGCACTGTTTCTTGGTGATTCGGTTCAATTGCTTGGAAGTGGTGGTGTTTTAGGCGTTTGGACTCCGGGAGCGTATCTGACAGATTCATTGCTCACAAACCCGATTGCTTTTCCGGATACAAGCACAACCTATACTTATACGGTAATCGATGCCAACGGTTGTATCGATAATGATACAGTCGAAGTAACAGTTTATCCACCAAATGAGCTGATCATAAGGAATGTCATCACTGCGAATAATGATACTTACAACGACGCGTGGATTATTTCCGGGATTCAATATTACCCGTCTACTTTTGTAATTGTCTTCAATATTTACGGGGAAGAAGTCTACAAAAACAGCGATTATCAAAATGATTGGAAAGGTACATACAACGACAAGCGATTGCCGAATGGTACTTACTATTATACCGTCATTCCCGGCGGATCGGAAGAAAAGCTAAAAGGAACCTTAACTATTTTGGGCGATGAATAAGAGTATCCTCATATTCGTGATCGCCTTTTCAGGCTTCAGTGCGCAGGCACAGCAGGTTCCGTTTTATAACCATGTAGTGATCAATCCGTTTGTTTATAATCCGGCAATGGCTGGTGCTTCAGGAGATGTTAATGCGTTTTTGGTGAGAAATCAGCGCTACGCATCCTTTTCTACGGCATCGGTCAATAATTACCTGACAATTGATGGCGCTTTTGCCAAACAAAAAGCCGGTTTCGGAGTACAGGTTTCCAATCAAACTGCCGGAATTCAACAACAATTCGCCGCTTCGTTGAGTTATGCTTATCGAATTAAATTGAACGAGACACAGGAATTACGCTTCGGACTAAATGCCGGAATCCTGGATAATAGGATAGATACGAAATCGATTAACGTAGAACAAATTGATGATCCTTATTTGATTTCATTGCGCCCGGCGGTTACATCATTTGATATGAACGCAGGAGCTGCATATAGCTGGAAAAGTCTCAAACTGGGATTGGCCGTTCCGCAGCTGATCGGCAACAAAGTAGCCTTTGATAAAGAAAAGGCGAGAGGATATTACCGTTTGGCGAGACACATTATGTTCTCTGCTTCGTATGATTTTCCGTTGACAAAATCCGGCACATGGTCGTTGAAGCCTGTCGGATTTCTTCGATTCGTTCCCGGAGCGCCCATTCAATACGATGTACTTGTTCAGGTTGATCATCACAAAATCGGATGGTTTTCGGCAGGATATAAATCTGGGTATTCTGTACAGATGAATATAGGTTTTCACTTGTTGAAACAGTTCAAGGTTGGTTACAGCTACGAATACCTTGTGGGTGGAATCAAAAACTATTCATCAGGAGCTCACCATGAATTGATGCTAGGGTTCAGATTTGGAAACAGGCAGCAGGGAACAATTCCTACACCAATCGTAGTGACGGAGCGTGACACATTAAAGGAACAATTGATTGAGCGTAATCGCGAACTGGAAGAATTGTTGATGAAAACATTGGCTGAAAAGGAAATTATCAAGGAACAGCAAAACGAGTTGATCCAGCAAAACAAAGAATTGCAACAGGAGAAAGAAGCCTTGGCCAATCAAGCGGATAAACAGCCAAACACTCCGGTTGATTCAAACGCAGTGGCACCGAAAAAAAATCCGGTTGTGACACCGGTCGAAAAAATACCTTATGCGAAAGGTTATCGCTTCATCGACTTGGATCTTGCTGATTCTCCTGACGGGTTTTATGTCATTACAGGTGTGTTTTCCAGCAGGAAAAACGCTGATGCAGCACTTTCCAAAAGTCTCCAGGACTACAAAAGTTCCTATTTGGTTATTAATAAGAAAAATGGCTTCTATTATGTGGTGATTTTATATTCATTAGATCAGGAAGAAGCGACCAAAGTGTTTAAAAAATACAAGCGAACAACTAAAAAGGATGCGTGGATATTAAATTACCATTTGGATAGTTGATTTTTAAACATTTTGTTTAATATAGATAGCGAAGTGTAGATAACAACATTTTTTATAAGTACGTAACGGATTTTAAGTAGTTTACTAAAACGTTTTACTTATTACACAGATTTGTTCAGTGCTACACTGAATTATATTCAATAATTTTATACATCGCTATGCGCTGCGATTGGGTTAGGTAAGAAGTCAGTAGTTGAAAAGATAAACGGTGTTTGTCCCTATTGGTTTGATAAAGTTACTACGTGAAAACTAATGCTCTCTTATTATGAAAAAGGCTTTTCCTCGCAAAATGCTCGCTGGCTTGCTATTGCTTTTAACGCAATCGGCTATGGCCCAGTTTCCGGGTTGTCCGGATATCACTGCAGGAGCAGATCAGGTATTACCCTGTTCGACAACATGCACAAACCTAACGGCTACACCTTTTCATACGGGCACGACAACAACTTACACTGTTGGAAGCATTCCCCATGCTCCCCCAGTTGCTTATAACGCAGCCGGTGGTACAGCAGTTTCGGTAAATACCGATGATGTTTGGAGTCCGATTGTAAACCTTCCGTTCAACTTTTGTTTCTACGGAGTCAACTACAACACGGTAAACATTGGTTCAAACGGGGCAATCCAGTTTGGCCCAGCAGCTGGTGGTGGATTTCATCCATGGTCGTTCACAGCTTCTTGTCCTTCCACAGCTTTGACTGCGGCCGGTGACGTGTTCGGAGTCTACCACGATACCGATCCTGCTTTTGGAGGAACAATCAAATGGTACTTATTGGGCACGGCGCCATGCCGTATTTTTGTGGTATCGTACGATAATCTTCCCCATTTCTCAGGCGCCTGTAATACCAATACATTCTCCACAAGTATGATCGTTTTGTATGAAACGACCAATGTAATTGATGTTTACGTACAACAAAAACAAACGTGTCCTAGCTGGAACAGCGGAAACGCAGTGATCGGGATTCAACGTCCAAATGGTACAGCGGGAATTGCTGCTCCGGGGAGGAACACAGGACCGTGGACGGTTAATACACCTGAAGCGTGGCGATTTACACCAAACGGTACACCGAATTATGTTGTTAACTGGTTTCAGGGACCAACACAGATTGGTACTGGAAATACAATAAATGTCTGTCCGGGTGGTCCTACTACTTATACTGCTCAGGTAACTTATACGATGTGTAATGGTACAACTGTCGTCGACAATGATCAGGTAGCAGTGAGCTTTACGACGCTTACGGCCCCTACAGTATCACCGGTGAGTGAAACCTGTGCCAATTACAATAACGGATCGGTCACGATCGACAATCCCGTTGGGGCAGGACCTTATACTGTTGCCATAAGTGGCCCTGCCAACGGGGCGGTGGTCGAGCCCAACACTGCCGTTGGAGTAGCCAGTTTTACCAATTTACCGGATGGAAACTATACCTATACGGTCACCGGAGCGAATGGATGTGTTTATTCCGGAAATTTTACGATAGATGCAGGTCCTGTATGCTGTAGCGTTACGGCTTCTTCAACCAATATTCCTTGTAACGGAACGAACTCAGGTACGGCAACGGCAAATCCGGTTGGACTTACACCATTTACCTACTCCTGGACAGGAGGTCAGACAAATCAAACGGCTACTAATTTAGCCCCGGGTGCGTATACCGTAACCATGACTGACAACTCCGGGTGTGTGGCTACTGCAAATGTTAATATTACGGCTCCACCGGTTCTCAGCGGAACAACTGCTTTTACCAATGTGACATGTAATGGTTTATGCAATGGAACAATCACGGCAACAGCTGCGGGTGGAGTAGCCCCATATCAATATAGTTTGAACGGTGCTGCTTATCAGGCAAGTAATTCCTTCACCGGGCTTTGTGCCGGAGTATATAACATTACAATAAGGGATGCTAATAACTGTACGGTTGTAGTCAGTGCAACAATTACTCAGCCAACACCATTGGCATTATCTGTTTCTTCAACCACTCCGGCAACCTGCGGATTAAACAATGGTGCTGTGACTGTTTCAGGAAGCGGAGGTACAATAAACTATACATATAATATTGGAGGTGCAAACCAGGCAAGCCCTACATTTACAGGATTGGCCGCCGGTTCTTACACAGTCACCATGACCGATGCGAATGGTTGTACGAGAACCGTTCCGGTAACGATAACTGCTACAAACGTGCCTACCGTTTCAATTTTAAGTCAGCAAAACGTTAGTTGTTTTGGTGGTGGAAACGGTTCAGTTTTGATTGGCGCAACCGGTGTGGCTCCGATTCAATATTCATTAAATGGAGGTGCATATCAGGCATCTAATAGTTTTGGATCTTTACCGGCAGGTAATTATACGGTGACCGTAATAGATGTTAATAACTGTACAGCGACGATCAATTTTACGATTACGACGCCACCTCAGCTGGCATTTACGACGCTTGCAACTCCTGTATCCTGTAACGGAACTTGTAACGGACAAATCCAGGTAAATCCGACCGGAGGAACAGCACCGTATCAATTTTCAAGTAACAACGGAGCTACGTTTTCTACGACAAACCCAATCACGGGCCTTTGTGCCGGGTTAGTAAGTATTGTTGTACAGGATGCGAACGGATGTTTGGCCAATGCAAGTGTCAACATTACACAACCGGCTCCGCTATCAGCTACATTTGTGGGAGTGAATCCGATCTGTAACGGCTCATGTGATGGTACAGTTACTGTTACAGCATCAGGAGGTACTTCAGGATACCAATACGCCGCCAATGGTGGTGCACTTCAGGCAGGTACTACGATAACGGGACTTTGCGGTGGTGCGAATACCATCTTGGTACAAGATGCCAACGGATGTCAGTTCACAGGCAATCAAACACTCATTGATCCACCGGCATACAGTATTGATCCGGTAACAATAGTTGAATCAAATTGCGGATTTAATAATGGTTCCATTACCATTGCAGCCAACGGTTTAAACGGACCTTTCCAGTATTCTATGGAAAACGGCCCTTACCAGGCAAGTGGAGCTTTCACTAATTTGTTTGGTGGTGCTTACAGTTTCACGGCAATTGACCAATTGGGATGTACCGCCCAGGTATTCCTCGGAATCAATGATGTTGAAATGGACGGTGTTGTTTTGGTTCAGGTTGATCCGCTTTGTTATGGTGGAAACGACGGAAGTATCGAAGTAACCAATGTAAGCGGTGCAGCTCCTATTACGTTTGAGTTAGACAACAGTGGTATAACACAAGCTAGCGGACTTTTCCCGAATGTGCCGGAAGGAAGCCATGTCGTCACAATTTACGATGGTGGAAACTGTGTCTTTACCCTGCCTTTTACTGCAAATGAACCTGATGAGATTACATTTAACAGTACCGTAGTAGATGTGTTGTGCAACGGTGGAAATACCGGTGAAATTACGTTTACGGGAATGGCCGGAGGAACGGGTGCTTATCAGTATAGTATTGACAACGGTGCTACATTTTCAGCCTCTCCTAATTTTACAGGACTCGCTGCCGGAACTTATAATTTAGCGGTGAGCGATGCCAACAACTGTATTGTTTACGGAACGGCTACCATTATTCAGGCACCGCCACTTGCGTTTACCTCAAGTGTTTTTGATTTGACTTGCTTTGGCAATAACTCAGGATTTATCCAGTTGGCGGCTACAGGTGGAAGTGGCGGATACCAATTCAGTATTGATAATGGTGCTACATTAAGTGCTACAGATAATTTCTTCGGATTGGCAGCAGGTAGTTATCCGGTATTAATCCAGGATAATGCTTTGTGCCAGATTACCGGTACGGTAGTGGTCGCAGAACCGCCTTTACTAACGGCCACCTATGCAACAACACCAACTCTTTGTAATGCATCTTGTGACGGAGAGTTAGCAATAACAGCCGGAGGCGGCACAGCACCCTATTACTATAGCACAGATAACGGTTCTTCATTCGACGTTACACCCACACTTACTGACTTATGCGCTGGTACATATCAGGTAATCGTGAAAGATGAGAATGATTGTGTGATTACATCTACTCAGACAATTACTGAACCAACTCCGATTGTGTTGAATGTTGTTCCGACTGCTTCAACATGTGCTCTTGCCAATGGCGAATTACTTTTAAATGCCAGTGGTGGCGCTTCCGGATTCGATTACAGCATTGACGGCGGAACTACAACTGTTGCGACAAATAACTTTACCGGGCTTTTAGCCGGAACGTATGATATCGTGGTAACCGATGCCAACAATTGCCAGGTTACTTCACAGGAAGTATTGTTGAATGAAGCTTCTCCTGTTATTACTGGAACTTACATTACGGATGTTACTTGTAACGCAGCATGTGATGGAACAATCGATGTAACGGCTGTTGGAGGAACAGGGGCTTTAGGTTATGATATCGGTGGTGCATCACAGGCAGGTTCGCTTATTTCCGGAATATGTGCCGGGAATTATACGGTGACCGTTACCGATCAAAACGGATGTACAGACACGGAAACGTTTACAATAACAGAACCGACACCGCTTGCTTTGACAGCAACAATTACTAACCTGTTATGTTTTGAAGACAATACAGGAGAAATTGTATTCAATGCTTCCGGCGGAACACCAGCCTATTTATACAGTACGGATAACGGAGCAACATTCTCGAATCAAAATACCAGCGAATTCATGGCAGCAGGTACGTATGATTTGGTACTGAAAGATCAGAATGATTGTGTGGTTCCATTGCAGGTAACAATTACAGAACCTGTCGAACTGGTTGTTCAAAGTCAATTTTCCAATGATGCCATATGTTACGGATCATGTGATGGAGATGCTACCGTAAATGCTGTCGGTGGAACAGGAACCTATGATTATATCTGGACAAACGGAGTGGTTGGCACCAATACCGCTACCGGACTTTGTGCAGGTTCGTATGACGTAGTGGTTGAAGATGACAATGGTTGTCAGACATCTGCTACATTCTCAATTGCCGAACCAGCTATGCTCACAATTGTGAGTTATACCACAACTGATGTATTGTGTAATTCGGCTTGCGACGGAACAATTACTATCAATGCTCCTTTGGCTACAGAGTTCAGCGTTGACGGCGGAATTAATTATCAGGTTTCCAATACATTTACGGGACTTTGTGTAGGTGTTTATGATCTTATGGTAAGAAATGCCGCTGGTTGTACGCAAACGGCTACAACCGAGATTTTCGAACCGACACCATTGTTCCTTAACGTGATTCCTGAAGATGGTATAACAATTTGCTATGATGGTTACGGAACACTTTCAGGAAACGCAGTTGGCGGTGTAGAGCCATACTATTATGTGTGGAGTACAGGAGATACAACGCAATTCCTCAATGTGAACTTAACGCTTCCGGAAACGTTTACGCTTACAGTTTATGACCAGAACGGATGCGTATCCAATGTCGAATCTGCTGATGTTTTGATTCGTGCGCCATTTGTGGCATCTGTTACAACACCGATCACGATTTGTCCAGGACAACTGGCAACGGCTACAGGTTCTGGTGTAGATGGATTGTTGAATTACAGTTACCAATGGCTTTCAACAGGTTTGGATACATTGGGTGCAGGTAGTTCATACAGCTACACGCCAACAACATCCGAAACAATTCTATTGGTTGCCAACGATGCTTGTTTCCTCTATGATACTTTGGAAGTAGACATTCAGTTGTTTAACATTCCTTCACCGAATTTCACGGTAGATCCGGCAATCGGTTGTTCACCGCTCAACGCAACATTTACCAACGAAATGGATCCGTCTGTAGTAGCTACTTCAACGTGGACATTTGGTGATGGAAGCACCGGAAATGGAAATCCAACCATTGCGCATCAGTACGTGAATGTAGGTTGTTATGATGTAACGCTTCAAGTCACAACTACCGATGGCTGTTCAACCGATACCACCTTGCAGAATGTAGTCTGCGTGGCACCGGATCCGATAGCCGGTTTTTCCTTCTCACCGGGAATGCCTACAACGGTTAATTCGACGATTACGTTCTTCGACCAGTCGATCAATGCTGTTAGTTACAACTGGGATTTTGGAGGAATGGGAAATTCATCGGTGCAAAATCCGGTATTTAGCTTTGGTGAATTAGATCCGGGAGAACAAATTGTTTGTTTGGAAGTGACTTCTCAGGAAGGGTGTGTGAATGAAATCTGTAAACCGATTCCATTCATCGAAGAATTCCTGGTGTATGTTCCGAATTCATTTACACCGGACGATGATGAGTTTAATCAAACCTTCACGCCGGTATTCCCTGATGGACTCATCATCGAAGATTATTCGTTTATGATTTACGACAGATGGGGTGAGATTATTTTCGAATCGAAAGACTACTCAATTGGTTGGGATGGAACGTATCACGGTTATGTTGCCAAAGAAGGAGTTTATACCTGGACGATTGGCCTGAAAGGCGGTCCGGAACAAAAGCGCTTCAAGTATGAAGGACATGTGAATCTTCTGAAATAAGAAAGAAAAGTATATTTGGAAAAGTGGTTATCGTTTTGGTAACCACTTTTTTTGTGTGTAATATTCTCGTTTTCACTATAATTATTTATATATAATTACCCAAAAGAATTACAAATAAATCTGGATATGATACACGGTGTCTTATTTCGGGTAGAATACTTCCTTACCAAGATGAAGACGTTAACTTTTTTATGCTTATTGGGGATAATCCTGGTCTCATGTAAAGCTCAGGAAACAGATATGGATCGTTACATAAAGTATCAAAAATATGCCCCATCGAAAACGTTGTCATACACTTACGGGAATAATTATATTGAAATTTACTTTCCTGACAAATTCAAATCAAAAAACAGATATGTTGCTTTTATGGTGAAAGACACAATTACCGACACATTTGTCAATTCACATAGTAAGCATAATACCACAAACAATGTTATTCGTATTGACTTAAGTAATAAATTTCAGAACACTAACAATCTTATTTTGACTAATTTTTTTACTTGGGATGATAATTTTTGGGTCTTTGGTTGTTGTCAAATTATGAGATTCCATTATATATCTGACCAAAAAGGAACATTGATTTATGAACCGACTTGCAATAAAAACTCATTTTATACTTTTGACAAAGATGTATTTGAACAAGAAGGAAATCCTGAAGAGGAGGAAGAAATTCGACGGTTTATTATAGATCGTTTATCATGCGATTGAGTCGGTATATTTTAAATGACATAGAGGACAATAAAATCTTATGTGCGTTTTGTTGCCCTTTCTGTAACCGTTCCTAACCGCGTGCCCTCCTCTTATGACCCGGTTATTACTCGATCACTCGGATTCATGAATAAAAGGTTGCTGAGATCAACTACGGCAGTTCGTTTTTGTGAAATCCCTTTTCCTGGAAAAAATACGCAGACTTCAGCACTGAAGCGCATAACTTCCCCCAAAAAAACAGCTGGGTTTTAAAACATGATTCCTTCTACCAATTGGATTTTTGACTCAATTTCGGACCGACAAATACCCGGGATAAAATCTGATGCAGAATAAAACAACGTTGATTTTTGTATCCAACACCGTGTCTGCCTTGGGTGTGATCAAGAACCCAACATCAATCACCGATTCACCACCAATTGTTTTCTCACATAAAGCGTTCCCTCAGAAAGAATTGTTGCCTGGTAAACCCCGTTTGCAAAATTCGTCAGATCAAGCTCAATCGAATACGGATCATTGTACGTTTCCTCAAAAACCAATCTGCCCGCTGCATCGTAAATCAAGATCGCATGAATAATGGCTGATTCGGAAGAAAGTGTGAACTGACCTGCTGAAGGATTCGGATAAAGGTCAAAACCATTTGCTGATAATTCATCCAGTTTCGCACAATCGTCTACGATCAATACCTCCTGATCGCTGTTGATACAACCGTTGGTGTCCGTGTAACTATAAGTGATAATCGTACCGCCAATTCCGGCGATTGCTGGATCAAAAACATCATTGGAAACTCCCGTTCCCGAATAAACACCATCTATCGGGTTTCCGTTGGTCAGCACAAATGCAGCTGTGTAGTCACAAACCGGTTCAAATGGATCTAATTCCACAACTGGTAAGGCCTGAACGATAACTTCCACCGGAGCAGAAGTGTTTGAACAACCGAGTGCATTTTCCGTACTCACGGTATACAAACCGCTTTGTTCTACAGAAACAACCTGGCCTGTTTCTCCATTCGACCATAGATTATTGGTGTTTATTGATGAAAACAGGAATACCGATTCTCCTTCACAGAAAGTCGTTGGTCCACTGGCTGTAATGGTTGGTGCTTCCGGTAGTGGATTTATAGTAATCATGGTTACTGCTGAAGCACTTGACGGACAACCCGATTGCGTCGCAACAACAGAATAGTTCCCGGCGGTAGTGGCCGTGATCGACTGGGTTGTTTCTCCGTTAGACCAAACATTCCCTGAAGCAATTGAAGACGTTAATACGACTGATTCACCCGCGCAGAAAGTTGTGGATCCAGATGGAGTAATCGTAGGTGTGATTGGTGTTGTAACCGTCACCACAACCGGAGCGCTGGTGGCTGAACAACCGTTCCCATTGGTATAAGTAACAGTGTAGGTACCGGAAGAAGAAACTGTGGTTGAAACGGCAATTCCTCCATTTGACCAGCTGTTACCCGACGATGTGGAAGAAGTAAGTGTCACATTGCTGCCATTACAAAAAGTTGTCGGGCCGTTTGCTGTAATTACCGGAGCACTTGGGTTGGCATTGACAACGACCACAGTTGGAGTCGATAAAAACGATGTGCATCCATTTACATTCACATAGGATACAGTATAGTTACCGGTTGCAGAAACAGTAATCGATTGAGTAGTTGCACCGGTAGACCAGGTGTTTCCTGACGCAGCCGATGACGTAAGTATTACACTGCCACCAGTGCAGAACGAAGTGGCCCCACTGGCAGAAATAGTTGGTGCTGCCGGCGAAGATTCAATCGCTATAGAAACAGGCTGAGAATTCAATGAGAAACAACCATTTGCATTCGCATAAGAAACCGAATAATTGCCAAAGGTCGAAACAGTAATGGATTGCGTTGTTGCACCGTTTGACCACAAGTTGTTGATAGGTGACGATGATGTAAGCACAACATTTCCGCCAGGACAGAAAGTTGTTGGCCCGCTAGCAGAAATAGTCGGCGTAGAAGGTAAGGCTATCAAGCTGATCGTAGCACTGGCTGATGAAGAGGACTGACAACCATTTCCATCAATAGCCTGTACAAAATAAGTTCCCGGCGTTGATACAGTGATCGATTGAGTTATTTCACCAGTTGACCATAGATATCCGCTTGAAACAGAGGATGTAATAACCGTATTTCCTCCGGCACAGAATGTTCCGGTATTTCCGGTAAGCAATGTTGGTGCAGGTGGTAAAGCGTTTACCGTTACGCTCTCAGCAGTTGAGTTTCCGGAAGAACAACCGTTCTCAATGACTTCAACAGAATAACTTCCCGAAGTTGAAACCGTGATTGATTGCGTYGTTTCACCAGTCGACCATAAATTATCCGTTGCGGACGACGAAGTCAAAACAACTGAACCTCCGGAACAGAAAGTTGTTACTCCGTTGGCTGTGATGGTTGGAATAGAAGGAATCGGATTAACAGTTACAGCAGTTGCAGCTGAACTTGCCGAACACAAACCGTTGTCGACCGTCACAGAATATGAACCGGAAGCCAAAACAGTGATCGATTGCGTTATTTCTCCTGTCGACCAAAAGTTGTCTGTCGATGATGACGAAGTCAGAATAACTGAGCCACCGTCGCAAAACGTTGTTGGTCCGCTCGCAGAAATGGTCGGCGTTACCGGTGTTGGATTGACCGTTACGCTCTCAGCAGTTGAATTTCCGGAAGAACAGCCATTCTCAATGACTTCAACAGAATAACTTCCTGAAGTTGAAACCGTGATTGATTGCGTCGTTTCACCTGTCGACCATACATTATCCGTTGCAGACGACGAAGTCAAAACAACCGATCCACCTGAGCAGAAAGTTGTTGCTCCGCTAGCTGTAATTGTTGGAACGGAAGGAAGTGTATTTACAGTAATTCCGATTGGTGAGGAAACAGCAGAACACAAACCATTGTCAACAGTTACGAAGTAACTTCCGGAAGCCAAAACAGTAATGGATTGTGTTGTTTCTCCTGTCGACCAAAAGTTGTCTATCGTTGACGATGATGTTAAGATCACAGAATCTCCCGAACAAAACGTTGTTGGCCCGCTCGCAGAAATGGTTGGTGTTGCAGGAGTTGGATTTACGGTTACGTTCTCAGCAATTGAATTTCCGGAAGAACAGCCGTTTTCGATTACTTCAACAGAATAGCTTCCTGAAGTCGAAACCGTGATTGATTGGGTTGTTTCACCAGTCGACCATAAATTATCCGTTGCGGACGACGAAGTCAAAACAACTGAACCTCCGGAACAGAAAGTTGTTGCTCCGCTGGCTGTAATTGTCGGAACGGAAGGAAGTGTATTTACAGTGATTCCAATCGGTGATGAAACAGCAGAACACAAACCATTGTCAACAGTTACAGAATATGAACCGGAAGCCAAAACAGTGATTGATTGCGTTATTTCTCCGGTCGACCAAAAGTTGTCTATCGATGACGATGATGTCAAGATCACAGAATCTCCATCACAAAACGTTGTTGGTCCGCTGGCAGAAATGGTTGGTGTAGCCGGTGTTGGATTGACCGTTACGCTCTCAGCAATTGAATTTCCGGAAGAACAACCGTTCTCAATGACTTCAACAGAATAACTTCCTGAAGTTGAAACCGTGATTGATTGCGTCGTTTCACCAGTCGACCATAAATTGTCCGTTGCAGAAGATGAAGTCAAGACAACTGAACCTCCGGAACAGAAAGTTGTTACTCCGCTGGCAGTGATTGTTGGAACAGAAGGCAATGCATTTACAGTAATTCCGATTGGTGAGGAAACAGCAGAACACAAACCGTTGTCAACTGTTACGGAGTAATTTCCGGAAGCCAAAACCGTGATTGATTGCGTTATTTCTCCGGTCGACCAAAAGTTGTCTATCGATGACGATGATGTCAAGATCACAGAATCTCCATCACAAAACGTTGTTGGTCCGCTGGCAGAAATGGTTGGTGTAGCAGGAGTTGGATTTACGGTTACCGTTTCACTAATTGAATTTCCGGAAGAACAGCCGTTTTCGATGACTTCAACGGTAAAGTTTCCTGAAGTCGAAACTGTAATCGATTGCGTCATTTCACCAGTCGACCATAAATTGTCCGTTGCAGAAGATGAAGTCAAAACAACTGAACCACCTGAGCAGAAAGTTGTTACTCCGCCGGCTGTAATTGTCGGAACGGAAGGAAGTGTATTTACAGTAATTCCAATTGGTGAGGAAACAGCAGAACACAAACCATTGTCAACTGTTACGGAGTAATTTCCGGAAGCCAAAACAGTAATGGATTGCGTTATTTCTCCGGTCGACCAAAAGTTGTCTATCGATGACGATGATGTCAAGATCACAGAATCTCCATCACAAAACGTTGTTGGTCCGCTGGCAGAAATGGTTGGTGCTGCAGGCGTTGGATTTACGGTTACGTTCTCAGCGATTGAATTTCCTGAAGAGCATCCGTTTTCGATGACTTCAACAGAATAACTTCCTGAAGTTGAAACCGTGATTGATTGCGTCGTTTCACCAGTCGACCATAAATTATCCGTTGCAGAAGATGAAGTCAAGACAACTGAACCTCCGGAACAGAAAGTTGTTACTCCGCTGGCAGTGATTGTTGGAACAGAAGGCAATGCATTTACAGTAATTCCAATTGGTGAAGAAACAGCCGAACACAAACCATTGTCAACTGTTACAGAGTAATTTCCGGTAGAAGTTACTGTAATCGATTGTGTTGTTTCACCTGTTGACCAAATGTTATCGGTTGTGGATGAAGATGTCAAAATAACTGACCCTCCCGAACAAAACGTTGTTGGTCCGCTCGCAGAAATGGTTGGTGTTGCAGGAGTTGGATTTACCGTTACGGTTTCAGCGATTGAATTTCCGGAAGAACATCCGTTCTCGATGACTTCAACAGAATAACTTCCCGAAGTCGAAACTGTAATCGATTGCGTCGTTTCACCAGTCGACCATAAATTATCAGATGCAGACGACGAAGTCAAAACAACTGAACCTCCGGAACAGAAAGTTGTTACTCCGTTGGCAGTGATTGCCGGAAGGGAAGGAAGTGCATTTACAGTGATTCCAATCGGTGATGAACTTGCCGAGCATAAACCATTGTCAACTGTCACATCGTAATTTCCTGTAGTTGTTATTGTAATCGATTGCGTTGTTTCGCCTGTTGACCAGATATTGTCAATTGAAGATGAAGAAGTTAAAATAACTGAACCTCCCGAACAAAACGTTGTTGGTCCGCTCGCAGAAATGGTCGGCGTTGCCGGTGTTGGATTTACCGTTGCGCTCTCAGCGATTGAATTTCCGGAAGAACAACCGTTTTCGATGACTTCAACAGAATAACTGCCTGAAGTTGAAACCGTGATTGATTGCGTTGTTTCACCTGTTGACCATAAATTGTCCGTTGCAGAAGATGATGTCAAAACAACCGATCCACCTGAGCAGAAAGTTGTTACTCCGCTGGCAGTGATTGTCGGAACGGAAGGAAGTGTATTTACAGTAATTCCAATTGGTGAGGAAACAGCAGAACACAAACCATTGTCAACTGTTACGGAGTAATTTCCGGTAGAAGTTACTGTAATCGATTGCGTTGTTTCGCCTGTTGACCAGATATTGTCAATTGAAGATGAAGATGTCAAAATAACTGACCCTCCCGAACAAAACGTTGTTGGTCCGCTCGTAGAAATTGTAGGAACAGGAACAGTCGAACCGATGGAAATAATGGTAGGAAGGGATGTGAGTGACGGGCATCCGCCAACTGTTGTAGTAACGGTATAGGTCCCGGCTGTGTTAACCGTGATGGATGGTGTTACTTCTCCGGTTGACCATACGTTATTTGCAGGTTCCGATGACGTAAGTGTTACACTTCCTCCTGCACAAAAAGTCGTTGGGCCGCTGGCCGATATAGTTGGGATTGCTCCATTAACAACGACAGAAATGTCATTGGATGGAACGGAAGTACAACCACCGGAACTGTAAGTAACAGTATATGTTCCCGATGATGAAACGGTAATGGATTGAGTTGTTGCTCCATTCGACCAGGTATTACCGGTTGCTTCGGATGAGGTTAATGTAACACTTCCTCCTGCGCAAAAAGTTGTTGGCCCGTCTGCTGTAATGGTCGGCGCTGGTGGCCCTGGTGAAACCGAAACAGTGAGGGCATTAGAAGTACTGCTGCACCAATTGCTCAATCCGGTTGTAGTAACCACCGAATAAGTGCCTGAAGTAGTTGCCGAAATGGTTGGGGTTGCAGATCCGTTTGACCAAAGATAGCTTGAACCTGCTGTTGACGTTAACGTCACGGAATTACCGGAACAAAAACTAAGCGGTCCGCCCGCCGAGATTTGGGCCGTTGTGTTCAATAAAACCGAAACCGATTCATTGATCTCATTGATCACAGCCGCATCCATTCGTGTATCGTTATTGGCATCTAGCGAAATAATCCCTAGTGGAGAAGTCCCCACAGCAAAACGTCTGTAGAACGAAAAAGCACCTGTGCCGTTTCCAAGCGATAAAGCAGCGAATCCGGTTGTTCCGGCAGTGTTGGTGTAAACCGCCATCACATCCTGAAAACCATCGTTGTTGTAATCTGTCAAAACAACTCCTTTGGTCCCGAGATCCGTAGAAGAATAATTAACAGCTGTGCCAAAAACACCACTTCCGTTATTCGATAGGCGCGAAAAATTATTAGAACCGGAATTACCGATTACCAAATCTGCGTCCAGATCGTTATCAATATCAGCCGCATCAATGGAATTTGGGGTTGTACCAACTGAATAGTTGACCGGTGCGGCAAATGTTCCCGAACCTGAGTTGATGAAAATACCAACCGAGTTTGAACCGCTGTTAGTTACAGTCAAATCGTTGAATCCGTCCGCATTTAAATCCTTGATCACCAAACTCAGTGGCGTGGTTCCGGTAGCGTGAGCTGTTGGCGCTCCAAATGATCCCGTTCCTGTTCCAAACAAAACTGAAAGTTGATTGGCAGTGTTGATCACCGCCAAATCAGGAAACGCATCTGCATCCAGTAAACCGATACGCACAAAAATAGGCGAGGTACCGGCACTGAAATTACTCGCGGCAGAAAAACTTCCCGCACCGTTTCCAAGGAAAACAGATACATTGTTTGAACCGCTGTTGGCCGTAACGACATCAAAGAACCCGTCACCGTTAACATCGGCGCTGTAAATGGAAACCGGTAAAGTTCCTGTAACAAATGATCCTGAAAAAGTAAATTGACCGTTTCCGGCACCATTGTAAAGTGTAAATGTATTATCAGCGGAATTGACAACAACAATGTCCTTTTTTCCGTCTGAATTAAAATCGTTGCTGTGCAGTGATTTTGGGTTATTCCCTGTTTTAACGGAAATTCCAGCCGTAAAAGTTCCGGTTGAATTCCCCAGATACACTGGCATATTCTGGCCAACAAATGTGGAAACGACGACATCCGGGAATCCGTCACTGTTGAACAATCCTGTTACCAAATCGCGCGGTGTTCCCACTGAAGGTGTTTCTGCAGGAAGTGAAAATGTACCGTTTCCGGCACCAAAATAAGTGAAAAGCGTGCTTTCAAGATTGTTGACGACAAGAATGTCTTTAAATCCGTCACTGTTGACGTCTTTCGTTGTAATCCCGTTTGGACCGTCGCCGGAAGCAAGGTTAACTGCAGTGGCAAAAACTCCTGAACCGGAATTTATGAGTACCGAAATGTTGTCAACGGACTCATTACTTGCGGTGATATCCAGTAAATTATCGTTGTTAAAATCTCCTGCTGCAATAGAGAAACAGCCCGCTCCGGTTACATAATTGGTCACAGCTGAAAATCCTGCCGCACCTGTACCAAATCGTATTGAAACATTGGCGGAACTTTGATTGGCCGTTGCGACATCCAGGTGAGTATCGTTATTAAAATCAGCTGCTACAATCGATTTGGGGGCAGTTCCCATCGCGAAAAACGTAGGTGCATCGAAAATGCCCGGAGTAATAGAACTTCCAAGGAAAAGATTAAAACCATTGTTGGCGGAAACAATAAGATCCAAAAAGGTGTCCTCATTAAAATCACCGATTTCAACATCACTGGGGCTAATACCAGGAGTATAATTGACAGCGGTTTGAAATGTTCCGTCACCATTTCCCATGACAATGGAAAGATTGGTCGGGTTAAAATTGGTAACAGCAACATCCAGGTTTCCGTCGTTGTTAAAATCGGCGGCTTTGATCGAATTAGGTCGTGTACCACCATTGAAAAGGGAAGGAGCCTGGAATGTTCCGTTTCCATTGCCTTTGATGAAATTTAATTTGTTACTGCCAACGGTATAATTGGTAATGACGATATCCAGCTTTCCATCATTATCGAAATCGCCTTTTTCAATCGCCTGTCCGTTGGTCGGACCCTGAAAAGTAATGTCATTAGCGGAGGAAAAACAAGCGGATTGTGCATAAAATCCATGGATGGATAATGTTAGGAAGAGGAGACTAACGATACATTTCATAAGCTAACTTTAAACTAACGCTTTTGAGGTGTAACTAATTGATTCTTTTGGAGAGAACTGACCTTAAAGCGACCCAAAGATAGCGATTTAATTCAAGAAAAAAAGCTGCTAAATCGATTAAGTAAAGGGAATTAGTACATTAATCGAAGAATACTCAAATGATTTTTTAGAATTACGAATACCTGCTTAGGATAACACGATTGATCACTGAGTAAAAATGCTTATTATCAAACGGTTAGGGATGAAGGGTTAATCCTCAAAACCGCATTTCACATGCGTGCCGTCGCAATAAGGTTTGTTGGCCGATTGCCCGCAACGACAGAAAGCCGTCACATTACTCCTGGAAGTCTGATTCCCGTCTTTGTCTTTCACCGTAATGTTTCCGTAAACCAGCAATGGCCCGTTTTTCAATACTTCCACTACTTGTGATTGGCTGATTTTAGTGGTTGCTTCGGCTTTATCGTTGTAATAATAGCTCAATGCCCCTGAAGGACATTTTTCAATTTGAGCAACAATAGTCTCCGAATTCGCTCCCTCAGGTTTAATCCACGGGCGTTCACGCGGATTGAATACATCGATCAATCCTTCTTCACCTTTCCAGCATTTGGTAGAATGGATGCACATTTCCGGTTTCCAGACAATGGTAATTTCTCCGTTCGTGTACTTTTTGGTCTCGCTCATAGAGTAAATATAAGGGTTTACCGTAAAACAATAATGATGATTTCACCACAAAAGGTGATTCGGTGAAAAGAAAAGGAGTCTATTAAAAAGTTGAAACCAGAATTTTAGTAGAAGAAAAATGCTTGTTAAGATTATGAAGGTGGTCTGCCAGAATCTCTTTGTAATGAAAAACAAAGTTCTGCAATATCTATACAGTCCTGCTAAGTTTCTTCCATGAGCGCAGAATGATCTGAACGTCCAGCAACATGGTGTACTCGCGGGCGTAAAGCAAGTCGAGTTTCACCGCAATATTGGCGTCAGCTTTGCTGAGACGGTCTTCCGGAGATAAGATCCCGCGTTTGATAGAAGGCAATTCACTGTGTTTTCCGGGGGCTTTGGAACTGTAACCGATAGCAGTCAGCTTTCCGGAGATCAATCGCAGAGAATTGTGTAAGTAGGCAATTTTGTTTGCATAGAACCAGATCAAAACAGGGGCAAAGAGCAGCATGACCGTTCCGGTAAGTAAATCAATCAATCGTTTCTGACGGCGCTTTACCGGGTGAGAAATCGCATTGATATCCATAATGTACAAATCACCAGCTGTTTCAATGGAATTACTTCCGATGAGAAACAAGCTGTCAGGTTGTGCGATTTTAAAGTCGATATTTGGCAACTGAATTGTCGTCATCCATTCAATGATCTCATTCGCTGAAGTGTCTTTTGCGCAAAAAATCAATTCGTCGATTTTATGAATCGTGGTGATTTGATCCAGTTGATTGAGGGTTCCAACGGCGTTGTGGTCTTTTTCCGTTCCGATGGAAACATGGACCACTTTTTCTACTTTGGGTTGTGTCTGGTGCAAAATCAGGGCCACTCGTTCAAATTCTTCCGCAGATCCGATGATGGCGAAATTGCCGTTTTTCTTCCCGTTGATGATGAATCGTTTGCCGAGCGCAATGTGTAAAAACAACCGTGAAAGCCAGTAATAAACAATGACCCATGCGGCGCCCAGCAAAATGTAGAGTCGTGAAAATTGCCATTCTTTCGGGAAAAGCGCGTAGAACATGAGAATGATCCCGGTTCCGACAACGGTTCCCAATACCATTTTCTTCAAACGAACAGGCTGATCGTAGCTTCCTACCATGAGATTGGTAAACATCCACACCAGCGTGTAAGCGTAAATCAGGGCGGACGTAATTTCCCTCGGAAATTCAATGTTTGCCTGGTGCCAGTAATTGGTTAGCGCAAACAATCCGATCAGGATGTAGATCGCATCTACCAGTGGTAATATCGATTTTTTAATGAACCGGCTGGCGATTGCCAAACTGGCTCTGAAATAAATAGCTGAATTGATCAGGAATGAAAACAATTTGGCGTTTTTCTGTGAAAAGTGTTTGCGCGCAAAAATCACCATGGCGCGGTAGAACACAAAAACGTAGTTAACGCTGCTTTTCTTAGTGCTTTCTCCTTTATAATGAATAATGCGAGTTTCGGGGAAATAAACGTTTTTGTAGCCACCTTTTATAATACGGTACGAAAGATCGATGTCTTCGCCATACATGAAAAAATCTTCGTCAAGCAAACCAACTTTATCAAGGGCTTCTTTGCGCATGAGCATAAACGCTCCGCTGAGAATTTCGATTTCGTTGGTTTCAAATTCGCTTAGGTTGCCCAAATGGTAACGGCCGAAACGCTTTGATCTAGGAAAGATGCGTGAAATCCCAAAAATCTTGTAAAAAGCCACGGCCGGCGTCGGCAATCCGCGCTTTGATTCGGGTAGGAATTTTCCTTTCCCGTCTACCATGCGCACACCCAAACCTCCGACTTCCGGGTGCTCGTCCATGTAAGCGACCACTTTTTGAAGCGTGTCTTCTTCCACAACTGTATCCGGATTGAGTAAAAGCTGGTATTTACACTGCGAAAGCAGCATTGCCTGGTTATTGGCTTTTGAAAAACCTTTGTTGTCTTTATTGGCAATGAGTTTGACCCACGGGAATTTTTCGGCGACCATTTCCACTGAACCATCAACGGAATTGTTATCCACCACCCAAACTTCGGCAGGTTCCAGTTCCATGGCTCGCGCCACAGAGTTGAGGCACTGTTCCAGGAAGAATGTCACATTGTAATTAACAATTATGACTGCTATTTTTGGGTGTTGTTCGTTCACGTTCAGCGCACTGCAATGCAAGAGATTTCAATCGGTACATCCATCGGAAGGCGACTTACCTGAACAGTTTCGCGTGCAGGAGGCGTTTCCTTGAAATATGAACCATAAACGGCATTCATGGCAGAAAATTGTCCGAGGTCGGTGACGAAAATACTGCACTTAACAATGTTAGCAAGCGTAAAGCCTTCTTCAGCCAGCAGCAATTCAATGTTTTTTAGGATGCGGTGAGTTGCTTCCTCAATGGTAGCAATTTCCAACTGGCCCGTATGCGCGTTCAACGGAATTTGTCCGCTTACGTACATCGTGTCATTCGACAAAATCGCCTGACTATAAGGTCCAAGTGGGGCAGGAGCTCCAGAAATCATTACCGCTTTTTTCATGCCTTGTCTTTTTTGCAAGTTTAGTAATTTTGAACCAAAAAGCAGTGCGGATACTTTTGCTCGACAATATCGATTCATTTACCTACAACATTTTCCATTACCTGGAAGCGTTGGGTGCCGATGTACTGGTTGTCGATAATCAGGCAATCGAACCGGAAAGCCTTAAAGCTTTTGACGCATTAGTCATTTCTCCCGGTCCGGGTTTGCCGCAGGAAGCAGGAAAACTGATGGAAGTTTTGGCAATTGCGGTTTCCGAAAAAATCCCGACGCTCGGTGTTTGTTTGGGAATGCAGGCCATTGCCGAATATTTCGGCGGGCGCATTTTCAATCAGCCGGAAGTAAAACATGGCCAGCAAACAACAATTACTCACACAAACGAATCCATTCTGTTTAAAGGAATTCCGGCACAATTCCAAGTCGGTTTGTACCACAGCTGGGCGGTCGACGAAAATCTACCTTCCGAACTAATAGCCACCGCTTTTTCCGAAGATGATATCATGATGGCACTGGAACACAATTCATTACCTGTTTACGGTGTTCAGTTTCATCCGGAGAGTATTTTGAGTGAATACGGGAAGGAACTGTTTGGGAATTTTCTAAGGCAGATCCGGGTTTAATTTCTTTCACCACAAAGACATAAAGTTTTTTTAAGGATAGACGTGTTAAGATCACAAAGGTGATCTACCTAAATCTCTTTGTGATCTTAACAAGTCAAACTAGTCCTTTTTCTTTGTGGTGAAAGAGAAAGTAAGTGTCCTCCAAAATACCCCGAACACGGTATTGAAGGGCGATAACTAAAAGGCGACTTTTGTTATTTAGAAAGATTCTAAGTAATATGCGTCTGTTGATTTCAAGTAAAAACACTCTTATACCGAATGGTTTGAAGCATACTTTATTGACTTCAAGGCATGATGTGATCACGCATTATTACCATTCACTCGAACAATTGATCTCAAAAGCTATTCTAGAACGCAGCGAAGTTGTGT
Organism: Candidatus Fluviicola riflensis; assembly: GCA_002243285.1. Lineage (GTDB taxonomy): Bacteria > Bacteroidota > Bacteroidia > Flavobacteriales_D > Crocinitomicaceae > Fluviicola > Fluviicola riflensis. Next base: position 1,486,995 of record CP022585.1, read on the forward strand.
TGTTGGATAAGGCGGCAGTCACAACGTTTACGTACCCTGAAATCAAGTCATTACGGCAGCGGTTGCCACATTTGAAAATCATTGTGCTTTCAACTATCGAGTACCTTGAATTCATGCATCAATGCTACATTGGTGGTGTTGAAGCTTACCTGACATACGATTGCAGTACAGAGGAAATTGAAGAAGCACTTGATAGTATTGAAGAACAACGCCAGTTCTTTTGTCAGAAGATCTTAACCGCCCTTACACCTTTGTTTTTAAGCAACAGGGAAACAACTATTGATGTGCTTTTAACAGATCGTGAAAAAGAAATTGCGCTGCTGATTGCAGAAGGAAATACAAATAAACAAATCGGCGAATTGCTTTATATCAGTCCGCATACAGTGCATTCTCACCGTAAAAGCCTGATGAAAAAACTGGGAGTTTCGTCGGCGAGAGAAATAGCGATCTATTTGCTTTCGAATTGATTTTTTTGACAATCCCCTGCTGAGGGTAGTTCAAATTCACTTTTAGGGGGTATTGTGCTGCGAACGAAGCGCCTCTATTTTTGCTGAAGTTTATTTAGAATAATTATAAATAGTAATATGAACAAGAAAATAATTACAGTATTAGTAGCATGTGCAGCTTACGGCTTGGGTCAGGCACAAATCGTCCACGATACCGTAACAACGGATCCGACATATGTCAATAACGTATGGTATAGTTTGGAAAATGACGATCAGGGATCATTTGCAGCAAATGCATGGGATATCTCTTTGGCAACAGCAATGGGCGCGGCGAATGAATTAACTACTTCCGTTTGGTTCAACCATAAAATTGGAAAAGTATACGAGATCCCGGGTTCCGATCCTACAGATTTCGCGAATGCAGATACAACAGGATTGAGTACCTGGACACCGCTTTACAACAGCGACGAAAGCTGGGCTGCTGGTGCATTTAACAGTACAACAAACTTAGGCCAGTTTGACTACGGTTGGGGTGACTACAATATGACCACGCACGGAGTGGATGCTAATCGCATTTTTGTAATTGCTTATACAAACGGTGATTACAAAAAACTAACGATCAGTTCATCAAACACAACCAATATTTACACATTGACGTTTGACAACCTTGCGAATACTGATTTAGAGACTGAGCAAATTGATGTGACGGCTTATACAAGCAAGAACTTCATCGGCTACAACCTTACTACAAAAGCAATTGTAGACCGCGAACCGGCTTCTGCAGATTGGGATTTGTATTTTAACCAATATCCTTCGTTCGATTACGATCCGCCGTACATGGTTACCGGTATTTTCCACAATCAGGATGTGCAGGTTGCAGAAGTATATCCTGTAAATGATCCTGAAACGTTTGTTGATTTCAGTAATGCAACATGGGAAGAATCAATCTCTACGATTGGTTACAACTGGAAAACATTTGACGGAATGGCGTTCGAAATCGCTGATTCTACTGTGTATTTTGTGATTGATAAATCGGGAAGTGTATGGAAATTGATCATGACCGGATTTGGCGGAAGCGCGACCGGTAAATACATGTTCGGAAAAGAAAAATTGTCAGGAGCAGGTTTAACGGAAGAAAACGAAATGCTGGCAATGGCTTATCCAAATCCAGCTGCAGACCAAACAACATTGGTGTTGAACAACGCGCCTGAGGCACAATTGTCTGTTTATTCAATGAACGGAACTTGTGTTTATTCAAGCAAGTTGAATGCAGGTGAATTGACAACTACGGTATTGAGCACAAGCGATTGGGCAAACGGATTTTACCAGGTAACAGTTACTTCAGGAGATGCTGTTTCGAACCTGAAACTGGTCGTTCAACATTAATTTTTTGAAAAAAGAACAGATGAGATATTTTGGAATCATCGCGTTATTGGTTGGATTTGCTGTCGTGTCGTGTAACGGCGGGGCGGCAGACCAATCAACTGCGGAAAAAGAAGTAGAAGCAAAACGCATCGTTTCTCTCAATGGAACCATCACGGAAGTGCTGTTTGCATTAGAGGCCGACGATCAGTTGGTAGCTGTTGATGTAACGAGTACGTACCCGACGAGCACCGAGAAATTACCGAATTTAGGCCATGTTCGCGGTGTAACGGCAGAAGGTGTTTTGGCCGTAAAACCAACCGATGTATTGTGTTTTGAGGATGAATTAAATCCGCAACTCAAACAACAACTGGAAGCCGCAAAAATCAATGTGGTTGTATTGAAACGTGATTTTTCTGTGGCAAGCACCAAGAAAGTGATCGCTGAAATAGCTGATTGGTTGGGTGAAAAAGAAAAAGGAGCAGCGTTGGTGGCGCAAATCGACAAAGATTTGAAAAAGGCCAAAGACCTTTCCAAAAAACCGAAAGTATTATTTGTCTACGCTCGCGGAGCAGGAACAATGATGGTGGCCGGTGACAATACACAAATGACCGAAATGATCCGCCTGGCTGGTGGTCAGAATGCTGTAAGTGGTTTCGTTGATTTCAAACCATTGACTGCTGAAGCAGTTGTGGCTGCTAATCCGGATGTGATCCTGATGTTTGACTCCGGTAAATCAAGCTTAAGCGATGCCGGTGGTGTATTGGGAATTCCGGGAGTAAAATCAACTAACGCTGGTAAAAACAATGCAGTAATTACCATGGATGGCCAATTATTAAGTGGTTTCGGTCCACGTGTCGGAATCGCCATTTCAACATTGAACAAAGAACTAAGTAGTTTAAAATAACAAATGAATCGTAAAACAACCCGTCTTCTGATAGTGCTTTTGCTGGTTTTACTGGCTTCATTCATAACGGCTTTATGTTTGGGAGCGCTGATGATTTCGCCAAGGCAGGTTGTAGCCATATTGCTGAACAGCGTGGGAATAGAAACAGGGATTCCATTCGAAGAAGTCCAGGCTCAGGTCTTGTTGTCACTCCGCTTGCCACGTATTGTTTTAGCATTGTTGGTTGGAGCAGCTTTGGCGGTTTCGGGAGTTGTTTTACAAGGCGTTTTCAGAAATCCGCTGGTTGATTCAGGATTGATCGGAATCGGTTCAGGCGCATCGTTGTTTGCAGCGATCTATATCCTGATGGGAAGTTTTGTCCCGGTTTTGTTATCGGGAAATCCGGCACTAACGTTAGCTTTTGTGGCTTTTGTAGGCGCGGGAATTACAACAGCAACCGTTTACCGTATTTCGAGGTTCCAGCAATCCATTCATGTAACAATGCTCATTCTGGCTGGTGTGGCACTCAATGCAATTTGCGGAGCGCTTACCGGTTTAATGACTTACCTGGCTTCGGAAAGCGAATTGCGTGATCTGACATTCTGGACACTTGGAAGTTTGGGTGGAGCAAGCTGGGGAAACAACCTTATCCTGGTAATTTTTGTTGTGATTCCGTTCATTTTCTTACTGCGTTTGTCGCGTTCCCTGGATGCGTTTGCGTTGGGCGAACAGTCGGCATATTTCCTGGGAGTTGATATCAAACGAACCAAACTGATCGCGTTTATCTGTACCACGGCTATGGTAGGAGCCAGCGTTTCTTTTGTCGGTTCCATCGGTTTCATCGGTTTGGTGATTCCGCACATTTTGCGGGCAATTATCGGCCCCAATCACCGCAATCTCATTTTGTTGTCGGCCATTGCAGGCGCTATTTTATTATGTCTTTCCGATCTCATTAGCCGCACAATTCTCATACCCACGGAAGTTCCGGTGGGAATCATCACTGCTCTGTTCGGAACACCGGTATTGCTGGTGATCATTATGCGGCAGAAAAAACGGTTGTTCGTATGATTCTGGCCGAAAACATATCATTCCAGGTAGGGAAAGCATGTTTATTGAATCGTGCTTCTTTTCGTTTTGATAAACCTGAGTTTATAGCAGTGATTGGCCCTAACGGTGCCGGAAAAAGCACATTGCTTCAATTGCTTTCGGGCTTTTACAAACCGACCACTGGAAGCGTATTGATCAATGGAAAAGGAACGCATTTGTGGTCCGCTTCCGAATTTGCGCATTTCAGAGCTTACTTACAGCAGCAGCAATCGGTTTTCGAATCGTTTACGGTAGAAGATGTGTTGATGATGGGACGAACGATTCATGTCGCTTCAAAACCAGGCCCTGCCGATGCGGAGATGGTCGAAAAAATGCTGGTACAGCTTGGGTTGCATGATCGGAGAACGCAGGCGTTTAATCACCTTTCGGGTGGTGAACAGCAACGTATTCAATTCGCACGGACTTTGCTGCAACTCAAAGATGTTGGTTCCGACTCGCTTTCGGGGAAAATACTATTCCTGGACGAACCGCTCAATAACCTCGATTTGTATTACCAATACAACCTGTTGCAACTGGCGCGAACCAACGTGGTAGAACAGCAGGGAACGGTGATTGCCGTGCTGCATGATATCAATATGGCTTACCAGTTTGCCGACCGCATCATTGTATTGTCAAAAGGAAACACCATTTGCGACGCACCTACAGAAGAAGCATTGACTCCGGAATTACTCAGTGCTGTTTACAATATGAATATCCAAAAACACGAATCAGGGAATCAACTCACTTATTTCAGTGCAAGCCATCACGTTTCAGAAACGATAACCGGCACGCTGGACGAAGTGCGATTACAACATTAAAAAACAGAATAGTATGGAACAACTGACTGCAAATTTGAAAGAACGCTTTGATGCGTTGAAAGGGGAAAACCTCAGAATCCGTGAAGCTGCCAAGCGATTGGAAGTAAGTGAAGCCGAATTGGTGGCTTTGGGTTGCGGAGAAAACGTAACGCGTTTACGTCCTGAGTTTGAAAAAATCCTCGCTGGTATCGAACAATTGGGTTATGTAATGGCTTTAACCCGCAACGATGAGGTGGTTCACGAACGAAAAGGAACTTACCTTAACGGAAGTTTCGGTCCGCACGCAAGCTTGTTCGTAGGTGCAGACATTGACCTGCGAATCTTCTTAAGTGCATGGGGCAGCGCTTTTGCTGTTACCGAATTCAGCAATGAAAAACCGCGTCGCAGCCTTCAGTTCTTTGGAAAAGACGGCCTTGCAATGCACAAAATATACCTTGAGCGCAACAGCAATCTGGAAGCGTATCACGAGTTGGTCGAAACGTTTAAACACGAAGACCAGGGGCAAATTCAGGAAGTAATTACGAAAGAATACACGCCGGAAACGGAATTGGAAGATGAGGAAATTGATGTAACCGGTTTTCGGAATGCGTGGGAAAATCTGAAAGATACGCACGAGTTTTTCGGAATGCTGAGAAACTTCAAAGTGACCCGTACACAAGCGTTGCGTTTGGCACCTTCTGAATTTTTTGCGAAGAAAATCAGCAACCAGGCGTTGCGCCAGGCATTGAATCTTGCTTCAGGTGACGGAACTTCTATCATGGTTTTCGTTGGAAATCCGGGAATTATCCAGATCCATACCGGGCCGGTTAAAAATATCGTAGATCACGGACCGTGGATCAATGTGTTGGACCCTGCGTTTAATTTACACCTGAAAGAAGGTGCAGTGACCGAATCATGGGTTGTGCGCAAACCAACAGTTGACGGTATCGTGACTTCATTGGAATTGTTCAATGAACGAAAAGAACTCATTTGTACATTATTCGGCGCGCGTAAACCAGGAGTTCCTGAATTGGAAGGCTGGAGAAATATCGCTGAACAATTGAATTAAGACAATGAAACTGCCCCGATTATTCATTGTTCCATTGCTGCTGTTGATTACGGCTTTTTCGACAGCACAAACCGTTGTAACACTTGTTTCCGATGAAAATAAGAATCCAATTCCATGGGTTCAGGTAACTATCGGAGACAGTGCGACAATCATTTTTTCGACAGGAACGGACAATCGGGGCAGTTTCACTTTTCCTTCGGAATTATTCGGAGCTGCTAACGGGTGGGAATTTACTTTTCGGGCGACCGATTTTCAACCAACAGGCTATTTTCTTCGAAAAGGTGAATCGAATATCATTTTGTTGAAACCTTCGGTGGCAATGCTCGAAGAATTTATCGTTACCGGACAATTGTCGGCTGTTTCTACCGATCATTCCGTTCAAAAAGCACGCGTGATCGACCGCGCAGTGATGGATGCCAAAGGAGCGGTAAACCTGCGCGATGTGCTGCAATCGGAACTCAATATCCGCATCAGTCAGGACCAGGTATTGGGCAGCGGAATGAGCATGCAGGGAATGAACGGCCAGAACGTAAAAATTCTCATCGACGGTGTTCCGGTGATCGGTCGGGTTGACGGTGAAATCGATCTCAGCCAGATCAATCTTTCCAATGTGGAACGTATTGAGATCGTTGAAGGGCCATCCAGCGTTTCATTTGGAAGTAATGCCCTCGCAGGAACCGTGAACCTGATTACCAAAAAACGCGAAAAACCCGGTCAGGATTTACAGATCAATAGCTACGTGGAATCGGTTGGAAATTACAACTTCGATGGGCGGTTGACAACCAATGTCAGGAAAACTCAATTGCAGTTTTACGGCTTACGAAATTATTTCGACGGATGGATCGATAGTGATCCGTTCTACGAATTCCCCAAAGAAAAAATTGCCGACTCCGGAAGGTTTCAAACCTGGAAACCGAAGTTGAATTACCAGGCTGGAGTAAAATGGACGATTCCACTGAAACGGTTGACGTTTACACCTTATGTCGATGCATTCTACGAACAGATTCACCGCAAAGGATATCCGCGGGCACCTTATTTTAACACCGCTTTTGATGATTATTACATAACCAAACGGATCAATGAAGGAATCCTGATCGACGCTCCGCTAAACGACCGTTTTAAACTGAACGGAGTAGTGGCACACAATTATTACGAGCGCATCAAGAATACCTATTTGAAAAATTTAAATACGCTTGATCAGCAATTGACAACGGCTCCTGGTGATCAGGATACAACAAAATTTTATGCATTGATGTCGCGGCTTTCATTGGTGAAATACCAACGTGACAGCACCTTTAATTTTGAAGTCGGCTACGATGTAAATCACGAATCAGCAACCGGAAGACGGATTGTATCGGGCAAACAAACCATTACCGAAGTCGCGCTTTTCGGAAATACCGAAATTCAATTGCGAAAATGGTCATTGAAACCCGGTTTGCGATATACCTACAATTCGGCTTATCGTTCGGCATTTACACCTGCGTTAAATCTCAAGTATGCGCTTGAAAAATGGACTTTTCGTGCTGGAGTTGCCAGCGGCTTCCGTTCACCGGCGATCAAAGAATTATACATCGATTTTGTAGATATCAATCATAATATTCAAGGCAACACAAACCTAAAACCCGAGCAATCCATGCATTACCAGGTTTGGGTGAGTACCAAAAGAAATCTGGGAAAACATAATTTGGTTATTGATTTAAACGGTTATTACCAGCAAGTCAGACAGAAAATCACGTTGGCGCAGGATCCCGGAGGTGTGATTTATTCGTATTTCAATCTCGAACATTTCGAAGCAATCGGCTTGCAATCAACAATTGATTTCGCTGTCGGAAAACACCGGTTCAAAATAGGTGGCGCTTATATCGGAACGAAAAGTAACCTGACAGTAAACGGCTATTCCTTTTCGCCCGAAATCACGGCAAGCACCAGTATTTTCTGGAAGAAACCACAAATCACATTCTCGGCATTTTATAAATACACCGGTCGTGTATTGACCTATTTCTCTTCGGAAGAAGGTGATCCGGTTACTTCTTTCATGAACGATTACAACATGCTTGATCTCAGCGCGAGCAAACCTTTTTGGTCCAAACGAATTGTTCTTACCTGCGGAGCTAAAAACCTGCTGAATGTAAGACAAGTGGGAACTGGAAGCAACGACGGTGGCGCTCATTCAAGTTCAGCTACTTCAACTCCGGTTGGCTGGGGAAGAAGTGTTTATATCAAATTGCAGTTTAATTTACACTACAAGAAATGAAGCAGTATACATTGAAGATTTTCCTGTTGGTTGTTTTGGTCATTAATTTCGGGTGCGAAAAAGATGAACTTCCCAAGCCGTTTTCTGGTGGAGCTTCGGTCAATACAATCCAGGTCAGCATGGGGAATGATTATGCCAACCAATTGTTTTTTGAGCTTTCTTCGGCCACTATTGTTTCTCAGAATAACCGCGAAATCTGGGATTTAGGCTTTTCCTGCGCCGCCGATTCACGGCATATTATACTCAACAGTTCCAAATACATGGCGCTGAGCATCACTTCCGAAACCGATCTTACTGCTGTTACATCTTCTACACCGGTTACATGGAAATACGATGATCCGGCGGGAGCGGAAGATTCATCCGCTTTCTTAAACTGGGAACTCAACAAAGTTTATATACTGGACCGCGGCGTTTCGATATTGGGACAGCAAATCGGGAAAATGAAAATGCAAATCACCGCCATCGATGCAACCGGTTATACGATTCAATGGGCAAGCACTTTGGATTCACAAACAATCGAAACGACTTTTGTTCCGAAAAACAATGATTACAACTTTACGTTTTTCTCTTTCGCCAGTAATCAAACGGTAGGTGTTGAACCGCCGAAACAGGAATGGGATTTGTGTTTCAGCAGTTATACCTATGTGTATGACGACGGAACGCCTTATCTCGTAACAGGAGTGTTATCCAACAGAAATCTGGCTCGCGTGATCGAAAGCGAATTGTCGTTTGATGACATTGATCTAGCCTACGCCGAAACGGCCATTTACACTCCGGACATCGACATCATTGGCTACGATTGGAAATTCTACGATTTTGACCTGGCAACCTACGTGATCCAATACGACAAAGTCTACGTAATCAAATCGGTGGAAGGATTGTATTACAAATTGCGTTTCCTTGATTTTTACGACCAGAACGGGAACAAAGGCGCGCCAAGCTTCGAGTTGCAGGAGATTGTGCCGTAATTCACCTCAACGCTTACGCTATTGCGACTCCGTCGGTGAAAGCGTGGTGACTTTATGGTGAATATTTCTACTTTTAGAAATTCAAACCAACTTCAATGCAGGATAAAATTACGTTTCAGTTTGTCAGCGAACCGTCTGACGTTAATTTCGGAGGAAAAGTACACGGAGGATCGGTGATGAAATGGATCGATCAGGCTGCTTATGCCTGTGCATCGACATGGTCGGAAGGATACTGCGTAACGGTTTACGTTGGCGGAATTCGTTTTTTTAAACCCATTCATATCGGGAGCTTGGTAAAAATTCAGGCCCGTGTCATGTATACCGGAAAATCCAGCATTCACATTGCCGTTGATGTGTATTCACGTAAAATGGCAGCTCCGAAATTCGAGAAAACCACGCATTGCGTGATCGTTTTTGTAGCGGTCGACGAAGCGGGAAATCCTAAACCGACACGTCAATGGGTTCCTGATACAGAACGTGAACGACACCTGGAGCAATATGCCTTGAAACTGATGCAATTACGCAAAGACATCGAAGCCGAAATGGATCCTTACCTGAAGGATTATTTGGGGTGATTAAAATTCATTTTTCACGAATACAATCCTAATGGTAGGAACAATGAATGTGATAATTGGATTGAGATTCTGATAGTCAACGATTACGGTTCTAAAAAAGATCAATTTCTCCTTCTACCATCAACCTGTACCTTCCCGGATTTACCTCACCGAAAGACACAATCACCAATGGTTGATGCTTCTTGAACGGATCTTCTATCCAAAATAGTTCTACACCATTTTCATTGCAATAACTTCCGGTGATCCCGTTACTTTTTTTCGAGTTGATAGCCTCAATCAACCATGCAAATTCAGAAGCCAAAAGGTGTTTCTGCAAAGAATGCAATGGATGCTCAATAAAAAGACTGACCGAAACGAGAATCGTATGACCTGAATCACTGACAAACGACCATTCATTTTCCAGCTCATCTTCACCACCATCGAATAAGAGGATTGGATCAGTTTTTAGGCGGAAGTACACTGTCTGTTACGATTAAATACTTGTTGGTAATCAGCGTGTTGATTTTGTCGTTGAACTGGTATTGCATCCCCATTCCCGGTTCACCAAACCACGGAATCGCTTTCCCGGCTTTTACATTTGGAATTTCCTTGAGGACTTTGAATTGGTAATAAATACTGTTTTTACTGCTCTGAGGCAATGCCCGCGAACCGAATGAAGCTCCCTGCGGCGCTACAAACGTTCCCCACAAACTCCCGTAACGGTCCAGTTTGGTATTTGGTTTCAGTTTCACAATCGATACACTAACAAATCCCGACGCCGGCGGATAACCGCCATTGAGTTTGTTGTCGTTGACCATGGTTTCCAGGGCGCTCCATTTTTTGTTTTTCCACAAATCCCACATCGAGGGTTGAAATTTGGCCTGTACAGAATCCAGCGGAGTTAGCGCCACAAAACTCGTATAACTTAAACCACGAACAATCGAATCTTTTCGGGGGCCGGTTGGAACCGAAAGTGGAGTAGATGAAGTGGTGGTTTGCTGAGCAGTATCAACAAACGAAAAAGTCGTTGCGATCAGTAGCAAGGCAGCAAAAGCCGCGGTGAATCTCAGTTTCATAGTGGTGTTTTTTTGTTATTAATTCAGACTCCTTTTAAAACAGTCTGCAATTTTAGTAATTCTGTTTTGATAACCTCTCGGAATTGAAAATACAATTTTTTCTTCAGGTTCAACAGTTCCGTATGGATTTTCAATAATCACCTGTTCAATGGCGAGCACAGCCAGTCTGGCCAGCAATTCTTCCGGAAGCCCTACTGTATTGAACGGAAACAAATGGTCTTCTACCGTTCGCTCTTTCACCTCCGGTTGCGTCATTTTAATGATGTAATCAGAGCTGTCAATGAATACGAACCGAATGCTGATGACTGAATCGAGGACAATTCTTCTGGCTTTGCTTTTGAAATTATTTTCTATTTCGAGAAACAATGAACCATCTCTTTGAATAAAAGACATGTTCAGTAAATTCGGAGCGCGATCAAGGAAGCAAGTTGTTTTGGTGTGGATTGTAGACCCATCCGTTGGCAAAGGCATGTACTTCTCACAGTCAGACTTTTGAGAAAATGCTGGTGAACAAGCCAATGTAAACAAAATCAATAGATACTTCATGTAGCGTTTAATTGGTGTAAAGCTACAAAATTTAGCATACCCGTTTTATTATCAATACAATGAACCGGTTATCAATGCTTTACAATGATCTTCTGCCTGTTAGCATTGTTGAGACACAAAAAGTAAATTCCTTCACTCAATCCCGAAATTTCCAGTTCATTCATACCTTTTTCGAGCTGACCGGTACGAATGGTTACTCCGGACATGTCTGTTAGCTGGTAAATTCCTGCTTCGGTTTGCATGGTAATCCGATCAGAAGCCGGATTGGGAAACACGGTTGTTAGTACGTTACCGTTGCTGACTGCAATTGTCTCATGCAGCGTCCATTCACCGTTGAAATCGGTTTGGCGCAAGCGATAGTAAGTTAATCCGCCGGGATTTCTATCGGTAATGAAATAAGATGTTATTTCATTCGTACTTCCCGAACCGTTTACCCGTTCAATTTCCGAAAAATCAGACCCGTCAGCAGACTTTTCTACTGTAAAAAAATCATTATTCAACTCGCTCGAGGTGGTCCAGTTAATCTGGTTTTCGTTTTCCAATGCTTCTCCTTCAAAAGACAGTAATTCCACCGGAAGCCCACAGACAATGGTTTGCGTACCGCCAGCCGTAATGGTGGCAGCCGTTTCCGAACCGGTAATCGTGGTCATAGCAATCGTGAGCGGATTTACGATAATCGTGTGCCCGTTCACCGCACCTGCCTGAATGTCGACTGTAATCCAGAAATAACGCGTAACCGGCGACGGAGAAACGGTATAGGAAAAAGCAGGAAAGGTATGCGCTCCGGGGCCGAGTCCGGCAGTGATGGTTGCCAGCAGGTTGCTCGTATTAAATACCGAGAAATTGGTCTGATACAGTTTGAAGTTTACGATATCGCCTGCAACGTACGTTCCGCTCGTTATAAATCCGGCAAGCCCGGTAAAGACCGGATTGACGGCAGTAGTAGAATTGAAGGCAAATCCGTAAACAGGGACATTGATCGTGCCACATGTCCGACTCGCCGCAGCAACCTGGTTGGGCGTATACAGTTGTTCCACCTGGCCAAAAACAGCTCCTGAAGTCAACCAAAAACAACAAACAACATACAATGAAGTGCGTGAGAAAAAACAGTTCATTCCCCTATCAGTTTAGTTTAGAGAAGCTGAATTTAGGAAACCTTTCGTAATCCAACAACTCCTTTGGTTCATTATTAATAAAAAGGAGGTTTAAGGGTTAGAAAAGAAAGTGATTGTATATGTTTTTGTGAAGAATAAGCTTTTCTGTTTGTACCATGTTACTTTAACAACTGAAACTTACATTAGAATGGACTTTAAAATAGTTCACATCAATTCATTGAAATGGAAGAAACTCTAAAGAACCTGCTACTCCTTTATGAAAAGTTGCTGATATTCATTATTCCCCGAAAATACATGAATAAAATAACTGCCGGGTACAAGTGTTCTTACATCAATATCCGTTGAAACATCTTCTTTCAATAACACCTGTTGACCTGAAATACTAGTGATTATGATTTTATCTACAGGATTTGAACCACTTATATGAAGGTGTAGTTGCCCATTGACAGGATTCGGATACACTTCCAGGCTAAACTTATTTTCATTCAAATGAAGAGAACAATTCATAGAATCCATGGCCTGAGGCGTTCCATAATGCATGGTTGTTGTTCCCAATCCTAATTGTCCGTGTGAATTTGCTCCCCAACTATAAATTACACCATTCTGTATAGCGGTGCTGTGTGCCAGCCCGGTAGAAGGCAGGCTCCATGAAGCTGTATTATTGATCAATACAGGTTCGGTCTGATCGATTGTTGTACCATCGCCAACCGTGCTGCCAAACGTGTTAAGTCCCCAAGCCCAAAGAGTACCATTCGTTTTAGTAGCCATATAAGTCACTTGACTTCCCAGGCCTACTTCTTTCCAGTCACTTTCAGTTCCAAGCTGCTGGGGACTTGTCAGGTAATCATCTTGTATGTCAAATGCATTTCTTCCCCAATACCACAACGTGCCATCTGTTTTGGTAGCAAGGCATCGGGTTGACATCCCGGCATTGATTGATATCGCTATGTAATTCCAGTTGGTATTTGTTCCAACCTGAACAAATTGATGCTGATCCACTGTGCTTCCAATTCCAAGCTGCCCGACATCATTGCTGCCACAGCTCCATAATGAACCGTCGTTTTTAAGCGCAAGCGCACAGTTATCACCAACAGAAACCATCTTCCAATCGGAATCCGTTCCTGTTTGTGCTGGAGAAAGAACATTGTCCCATCCTCCGTTTCCTTGTACCCCTGCATTATTCCAACCCCACGACCATAAGGTTCCATTGGTTTTAATAGCTTTGGTATTTCCAAATCCGGCAGAAACGTATTCCCAGTCCGAATCGGTACCCACCTGAACAGGTACTAAACTGTTATCTGTTGTTCCGGTTCCAAGTTGTCCATAATCATTTCCCCCCCAAGCCCACAAGGTTCCATTTGTTCTGATACCAAAGCCAAAGCCGGCCCCGACAGTCACAAATTTCCAATCTGAATCGTTGCCGATTTGTGTTGGAGCGATACAATTGCTTTCCTGCGATCCATTACCTAATAATCCCCCTTGGTTAAAACCCCAATTCCAGATTGTTCCATCCGATCGAAGTGCGGCAGTTTGGTCATAACATGATTTTACGGTTTCCCAACACTGTGCATTGGATTGATGAATGGCCACAAAAATAAATGTGATAAAGAAGAGATGTTTCATTCCGTTATGGTTTAGTCTGTTGATATGATACAAGTACGCCCCACGGATTGAAAAGGTTGCTTGGGTTTTGGGAAATCTTCAATTGGGATAGAAGAAAGGGGGGAGTTGAGGAAAAAACTAGTGTTGAAAAGCGTCTCTTTTCTGAACTTACAACAGCAAAGTTTGAACATTCTCAAGTTGGAGTCAAATTCTATTAGTATGGTATCTTTTTTCATAATAACTGCAAGTCTGCTGAACTTCACACAGTGCTGAAAAATTTAAAAATAGGTTCCACTTTTTATTGTAATCTTGATAGGAACAGTGTAAAATTAAATCCCTATCATCCTTAAATCTACCTTTCAAAAAATCCAATCTAGTATTTATATCTACCATTGCATACTCATCATCTATTATTTGGAAATCATGTACCATGTTTCTAGCGCGATATCTTTGATCCGTTATCAACTCCAACCTGGTTAAGTCAATTTTGTAATCTTTTTTCCAGCTTACATTTCTTAGCAATGAGTTCAATGAAGTATACTTTTCTTCCGAAAAGTTCTTAAGATCATGGTTTTCTGCTAGAAAAGTAGCCAGTTGGCGTACCATACCTTCAATTGTTGTCATGATAAGGAGATTACATGCCCGGTATAAATTCATATCATAACACTTTAATGCTTCATCTATTGAATTTTCAAAACCGGAATACCTGTCAGTGGATTTTAAAAAAGGTATTACTTTCAACTTTACATCATTGAGTAAATCTGGTAAATGTTTTCCCAAATCATCTAAATCCAAATCACCTCTACCAATACCAATTGCTTGTGTTACTGTTATTTTTGGAGCCCACAGAATATTCGCAGCAATGGCTGAGTGAAATGAATTTTGAATAAGGAAAATTATATCTGGTTCAAAAGGTATTGTTCGCATAACTGGAAGATTTGATTTTTGAATTTCATCACAGGCTTCAATTAACTTATCTAGGGTTAATAATCCCATTAATTCCGATATGTAAATAGTGAGATTCTCAACACAATTCTCAGCCTTATATTTCTGTCTAGTCGTCAAATTCTCAATTCCAGGTGCCTCAGCTAATTCTACAATTTGATTCATGCATAAGTTGATAGTTTCCTTAATTTTTAATTCGCGCATCCTGCATAATGCCTGAAAATCATCTTCTACGCTAAGTACATACTCTGTTTCTAATTTTTCAAGTATTTGTGCAATTGTTATTGTTTTAGAGAATTTCATTGATTGTAGGTTACTTAAAAAATGAGTCTAATGCAGTATTTTTTTAACCTCTAAAATAACAAAATCAGACAAAATCACCTTTAGGATTCGAATATTGGGATCAGTGTGAGCGGGAGAGCGAGTATTGAGGGAAAATGACAAGAGTCGAACACCTTGGATGAGTATTAATGGTAAATAACCAATATGTTATCAATGTTAAATAGGATCTATGTACTCCGTAGGTCGATTTGTATTCAAAATACGTACGAATTCCTCCCGAATTAAAAATATTTTATCGCTTCCCTCGGTATCACATTCATAATCACTGTTAATCTGTTTGTAATATTTATAATTAGCATCTTCAAAGTGTACGCTTAATAGCTGACATGATAGGAGAATATAAGTAAATGAATCCATCATAAAATAAAACAACATATTCATATCGGTGTTTTGAAGTGAATTGGTAGTTGCGCCAAAATGTTCGTATTTTGAATAAAAGAAGAAGCCGATATACAAATTATCTAAATCAAACTTCTTTAACAGGTCACTATTGCGAATTAACTTTATGATTTGTGAGGCTGATGGATATGGTTTAGGTAACACGTTCTTTGTCGGATTGTCATAATTCGCTGGCTCGTTTTTAAAGTATGGTGGATAAAGAGCCCTCCAATCATCTATACTTTTTATGCCTTGTTCTCTTGTGAAAACCCCCGAATCTGTGAGAGCTTTTATATGTCTAAGACCAGTATGTATGTGATCTGCTAACAGAGAAGACGCGGTTTCTAAATATTCGTCTTCCTCTGGAGAAGGACAAGATCTCACCTTAGAATGAACATCTTCTAAGTAGAACTGTGAAATGACATCGGACAAACAAGCTCTTACAATAAGGCCTATTGAATCTTCTACAAATGGACTTTCCTCCCATTGTTTCAGCAAAGGTATTATTACTTCTATCCTATTGATATGACGTTCAAAAATGTTAATTTTTATGAACATTGGTTCCTTGAAATGATCTGTAGGAATGCCCTCTAGTAATTTTCTTCCAACAGGTATCACATCTTCTAACAATTTTATCAATTGGTGCAACTGAAGTTTTGAGTTTGATGTTAGAAGTTTAGTTGAAGACAGTTTTTTTTTCTCAAGCCGCCAATCAGACATATAAATTATTTATTAAGTTTTCAAGCATTTTTTTTCATTTAAACAAAGTGGTGGAAAATCAGGATTTACCTCATGCGTTTCGGCTAGCGCAAATCTTTGATCGGAGGAACAAAGGGTTTCGGATAACATAATTATAGAGAACTTGTATATCTGCGTAACTCTAATTTACAACTGATTAATATCGATTTTAACCATGAATTTCCGTAATCGTAGTGAATAGTTTTCGTTACATTATTACCTCAATAGTAGACAATAATCCTGAAAAATAGCGAAGTGTTTAAAAATTCCTGAAAAGAAATTGAGCCTGAAAGCCAACAGGATTCGAACCGCTTTGACTAATTGGAAAACGGAATGAAATCAATGGTTTGCGGGAGATTTGACTTATCCTCTCCCTTAATCCCTCTCCAAAGAGGGAGACTAAATTCATTCTTCGAACACGAATCTCACACTCAGTCCTCACACTCGTCCCTGAAAGAAAAAAGCGTTGATGGAGCAGTGTGAGTGTGAAGTGTGGGTTAAGAGGGACAAAAAGAAAAAAGCGTCACTATCGTAACGCTTTTTTCTTTTTGTGAACCCTTCACCACAAAATTCAAACACTTTGTGATTTATTTTTCAATACAGAACAACTTATTTCTTAATGAAACGAGCTCTAACCATTCCTTTATCAGAAACTGCTTCGAACATATAAACTCCGTTTGACCAGTTCTCAACCGAGAATGTACTTAGCTCTGTTTTCATTACAACTGCACCTAGGCTATTGTAAACGTTAATCTGTTCTACTTGAAAATTGGTGGAAATGGTGACAACAGCACTTCCCGGGTTTGGATAAATGGTCATTTCACCAATACTCAATTCTTCTAATCCAATGGTGGAAATTGTGACACATGTGGTTGTATCAGAGCAGGTTCCATTATCAATGATACAAGCGTATTGTCCATTTGTTGTCGGAACGAATAATTGTGCATTTTCACCTACCAATTCGTTGCCACTCATACAATCAAACCATTGATAATCAACTCCTGTTGCATTGGAAGCAATGGTGTTGTTCTCTACGTTTACGGAGTTGTTTAGTGGAGTAATGGTTAGTATTAAATGGTAATTGGAATCGCACCCATTTTGAGTAGTTAAGTCATAGTCAGCAGTTGTACTGGAAGTATACGTTATTCCGTTAATCCACGTATACGGACCGCACACGTCAACAACATCCTCGATTGCATAACTTGCAACAAAGGTCAAATCCAATGTAACTACTGAGTCACAACCGCCTTGATTCTGAATTGTGTACGTAGCAGAATTGTTGTTTGCGCTGTAGGTTATTCCGTTAATCCATGTAAAACTGGAGCCACATTCCAATTGAATATCAGTTCCTGAATTTGGGACACATTCACTTAATTTTTGAAGAAAAACATCGTGTGAACCAACAGCTGCGATATTATCTACACCGGCTCCGGGATTAAAATCACCCGTTTCATAGAAAAATCCAGCGGTATAAACACTATTACTCGGATCAACAGCAATGTTAATACCACTCAAATAAGCGGAAGGCCCACCGTTAGTAGTAACCCAAAGTTTATCCCCCGCAGGGCTTAACTTCTCTACAAACAAATCATAATACACAGCTGTTTTGTTATCGACACCGGCATTCGGATCCATATCCGTTGTTCCGCTAAACAATCCGGTAACATAAATATTGTTTGCAGCGTCTATCGCAATATCGTACGCAATTTGACTGGCCGGACCTGTAATTACCTTTGTCCAAACAAATAGCCCGTTAGCATCTAATTTTTGAATGTACAAATCTTCATTTCCAGTTGCGGAAACATTGAACTCAGCAACGCTCGGATCAAAATCAACTTGTCCGCTTGTAATGTATGTTTCATTATGAAATAAACCGGCTGAGTAAATATTACCGCTGGCATCAGTGACAATTCCTTTAGAACTGCAAACCATCGTTGTTCCTCCGAAACTCTTTGCCCAAGTTAAATCACCGGCACTAGTATACTTAGCAATGAAGCCATCGCTCGAACCAATTGAGGTTAACGTTGTTGTTCCGGCGGTTGGATCAAAGTCTGGTGAACCCGTAAATTGACCTGAAATGATATACTGACCGCTTACTTCATCCAACGTTCCTGCTCCCAAAAAGGTGCTCCCAGAAAGAAATTTAGTCCAAGTCAATATTCCTGCAGGCTCATATTTTTGAATAAAAACATTGAGCCCTCCTGAAGACGTCATGTAATTTGTGCCTCCTAATGTTGGATCAAAATCTGTTTGTGCGCTGTAATGACCGGAAACATAGAGATTACCCACAACATCAGCCGAAACGGATTTAATTTCAGTTGTTCCCGTTCCATCGATTGGATTAACCCATAGAAAATCACCGTCATTCTCCAATTTCAAAACAAATGCGTCAGTTCCTGCACCAAAACCGGAACCAACTGCTACAACCCCGGCATTCGGATCAAAATCGATCGTTCCGGAATTGAAAGTTCCAACAGCAATTATATTTCCTATCGGATCTATTTCCAACGCATAAATGCGTACTGTTGCGCTAGCTCCACCGAATCCTTTCGCCCAAATTACATTCCCCTGAGCATCCGTTTTTACAATAAAGGCATCTGTTACACCCTGTGAATTCACAATTGCTGTTCCGGGTCCGGAATCAAAATCCATTGTATCCTTGAAAGATCCTGCTGTATAGGTATATCCGTTATTGTCAGTAACCAGAGCTGTTGCCTGATCAGATAGTCCACTTCCAAATGTTTTGGTCCATTCATACGTTTGTGCAACCAGAACCTGACCAAAACAGATGGTGAAAATTGAGCATAAAATTAGTTTCATAATGTTCATTTAGTTTGAACAAGGATAGTTCAACCAATACGGTAATAGATGAAAATCTTCAGCAACAGACAAGTTAGTTTAGGAATGGCTGAAAAATAACGTTAATGGAGGTTCATGCTGGTTTTTATTTTTTTTGTGAACCAAATAAAAGCAATCTCAAACTTTTTGCTGGAGGATTTAAAGGTGTTGGATGAGTTCTTCCGCTCTCGTTCTCAATTCTTGCACTGAAAGAGAAAAGTATCTAAGAAAATATGATCTAAATAATTAGATTCCGATAGCAGACTTCCAACAGCAGTAGTTTTCCTTTCGTCAACCACTGCGGCGTCAGTCGCTACGGATTCACCACAAAGTGCAAAAGGCATCCCGTTAGGAATGCCTTTTTCTACTTTGGTGGTGATCCGGCTGGGATTCGAACCCAGGACCCATACATTAAAAGTGTATTGCTCTACCAGCTGAGCTACCGAATCTAAACCGCAACCCTTGATCTTGTTCAAAAAACTTAATCGTGATTGCGGGTGCAAAGATAGGTATCTTTTATTCTTTTACAAGAAATCACCTGAAAATTCTCAAAAAAAATACCGGTAAATGTGCTAACTCCCTGATTTCAACGGATGAGCTAAACCGACATTTTCACCGAAATGGAGCTCAATTCACAGTCAACTATGGAAATCATTCGGTTTTCTATTGCACGATCAGCTAACAAAGGATTAATTTTGCAGCAATGAAACGAAAAAAACGGTCCGGATTGTCATTCCTAAAGCGTGTCGCTGTAACAGTGACTGTTTTGTGGGCAGCCGCACTCATTGTTTTTTTCTCCAACCCAACATGGGCGAAGTCGCAATGGAATGTGGCCTACAACTGGCTTACTGACCGAACATTCAAGCCAAAAACCAAACCGGTTCCGTGTACAGAACACGAAACCCACGCCTGGCAAATGGTGGATAGTGTAGAACAATACTGGGCGCATTCCTGTGATCATGGCATTGCTCCGCTGAAGTTTGTGCGCGACATTCAGCCCGCAATCGATAGCGGGAAACTGGTGCCAATCATTCCCAACGAATTGTACCAGGTGGATACAATGCGTTACTCGTTTCCGTTTGCGATTCCCGAAACGCGCGCGCTGATCGATACCATTGCAACCCGTTTTCAGCACAAGCTCACCAATACCAAACTAGCCGGTGTACGAATCACTGTGACATCCGTGCTGCGCACAAAAAGTTCCGTAGCGCGATTGCTGCGCCACAACCGCAATGCGATTCGTAACAGTGCTCATTTGCACGGAACTACGTTCGACCTTTCGTATGCTACTTACGATTTTGAACGTCCGATTGACGCTGCAGAAGCTGATTATTTGAAGGAAATTCTTGCCCAAACTTTGTTTGAGTTGCGCCGCGAAAAAAAATGCTGGGTAACCTACGAGTTGTTTCAAACCTGTTTTCACATTGTGACCCGGTGAGGCCACTATTTTGCTTAAATTTACGTCTAACACCAAAACGTGTAACAATTTGAACGTTTTTGGCTATATTATTGTAGAAGCATTTGTACAAACAACACGATATGAAACAATACATTGCAGTACTGGGTTTAACAATTTTGACGGCTTTCGGTGCTACGGCACAGATTAAGTTTGAGCATATGACCCTCGATGAAGCCAAAGCCAAAGCGAAACTGGAAAAGAAACCCATTTTTGTGGATGTGCACGCGACATGGTGTGGCCCGTGTAAACAAATGGCAGCTACAGCGTTTGTCGATCCTGCGTTGTCAACCTATTACAACGAACATTTCATCAATGTAAAGATTGATGGTGAAAAAGAAGCTGAAGGCGGACCAAAAACCATGCAAGAATACGGAATCAGCGCGTATCCGACGTTGTTGTATATCAATCCGGATGGCACGCTTTCCAGAAAACTGATCGGCGGACAAGATGCTGCAACGTTAATGAAGCGTGGGAAAGAAGTGGTTGATCCAAGCGGTTCACCGGTGTTGAAAGCACGTAAAATCTATTATGCTTCCAAAAAAGAATCGGCTGACTTGAAAGCATATCTTTCAGTGATGATTGCCGATCAGGCGGATTCAACAGACATGTTCGCTGCAACATATTACAATACAGCCACAACGATCAACCTTGCCGATCAGGTGGATTTATATGCATTTTACAAATCCGAGAAAAGCTCCACTAGTCCGAATGGCATTTATTTCCTGGAACACGCCGATGCAATTCCACCGAATGTGGTTGCCGATAAAATCAAGGAATGGATCAACCAGGCATTCACAGTATCTCTTGAAAGAGCTGATTATTCTATTGTTGAAACCGTTGTGAAACAATTGTATCCGTATTGGCAAAAGGTCGAAACCGTACAGCCAGAGGAAAGTTACCTGGTGTATGTGAAAAAGCAGTTTGATAGATACAGTTCAGGACAGAGACAATAATCTGATTTCTTTATAAATTCTTTGGATAAAAATCCTAGTGGTGGCGCGATTTATCGCGCCATTTCTATTTTATGCTTTTTTAATTATCAGTCAACACCACAAAAACTCCATCAATCACCTGTGCCATCCTAGCATAATCCAACCGGTCCATGGTATCACCTTTTTGATGGTATTCTTTATTCCGGTAAAATGCAGTATCTGTGATCATTAATGCACTGATTCCGATTTGCCAGTAATTGAGATGATCTGAAAAATCAATACCGGGTAATGACTTCGGACCTTTGAATTGTTTTGCTTTCACGGCGCTTTTGTGTTTGAACCGTTTGGTGAATTTCCGTGCAAATTTCCCCGGCCCGAATTGATTAACCAAAGTGATGTAATTCCCCCGGCTGCCGTAGAATAACTTCAAAATCCCTAACGGATAATCCTGCGTTTTGCGCTCATCGGCAAAATACCCGATCATTTCCAGGCAGATCATTCCTTTTACGTTTACAGAATCTTTCACCAGCGATTGCGCGTGAATGTAACTTCCCATATATTCAGACCGGAAAAACGGCGGTTCTTCCAGCGTATAAGCCACGAGATCGATTCGCTGAGAAGTGGTGATGGTGTCGAGTTGCCGCGCCAGTTCCAGTAAACCAACCGTACCGCTGGCATTGTCATCGGCGCCTTCCTGTTCGCCACAAACGTCGTAATGCGCACCTACAATAACCCGTTCATCGTGTTTTGTACCGAAAGAAGCGATCACGTTTTTGTATTCGCGTTTACCGATAAAATAAGATTGAAAATAAACCGTATCGGCGTATTTCGAGAATTCGGCATGCAGATAATCAGCTATTTCGTTGAGTTGTTCAATGTTTTCGTAATTGCGATGAACAGCAGTCTGCGTCAAAACTGTCATGTGCGCTTTGATGCTATTGGTGTCTGATTGCGACCATAAGATCGTTGAAAAACTGATCAGGGGAATTAGGAGGAAATACTTCATGTTAGTTTTTTAGTAAACCGTAATAGAACAAATCTACCAATTCTCCGGCAGTTGTCCGGTGATCTTTTCTGAGCCGCCCTTCAATTTCAAAGCCACATTTCTCGACAAGCCTGCGTGCCGGAATATTCGATTCATGTGTGCGAAGGAAGATTTTCTCAAATCCAAGCTCATTGAATAAATGATCAATAATGAGTGTCATGGCTTGTTTCAGAATCCCTTTTCCAGCATATTGTTCATCGACGAAAAAGCCCAGTTCTCCTTTCGGAATGTCCCAGTCAATATTCTTCACATGAATATAACCGATAATCTTTCCTGAATTATTGTCTATAACCACATAAGGATAGTTTTCCCTTTTATCGACTTTATAAAGCAGTTCTTCCACAAACGTAGTGAGTGTTTCAATACTTCGTGCATTGGCAACCGTAACCGGAAAGAATGCTTCCAGTCGTGCTTTGTTGGCAGTTACTACTGAAAAATAACCGGCAACATCTGTGTGCTGTATAAGACGAACGGTATAATTATCGAAGGTCATCCCGAAAATTATGTGGTTGATTTTGCTTTTACAACCACGTTTTCCATCACAATTTGTTTGCCATTCAGGTCAAATGGTGGTTCGGTGTTTTCTACTGTGGAAAGCACTTCAAAACCGTTTTCTGTCAATAAATCGACAGCATCTTCTTTTGAAAAGAGGTTAAAACCAAACTTCGTAAAAGGAATGTTTTCCATCAACCGTTTGGGCCGAATGCCAAGGATCAGGATACCATCAGGTTTCAAAACCCGTTTGAATTCCGCCAAAACTGCTCGTCGATCTTCCCAAAAGTAAAGTGTGTTGACAGTAAAGATCTTGGTAAATGTCTGATCACCAAATGGTAGTGAAGTTCCGTCGGTCAGTATGAATTCGGCTTGTTGTTTATCGATCCATTCCCGGTTGTTCTTGCGCGACTCACTGACCATCAATTCAGAGAAATCACAGCCACTGTAAGAAATTGTTGGGTCTTTGGAAACGATTTCTGAAACAAAATGGCCGTTTCCCATCCCGATTTCCAGGATGCGGTCGCCCGCTTCGGCATTGAGCACTTTCAACGTATCCAAAATGATGGTTTTGTTGCCTTCGCTCATCCATTCGCCGGTTTTGATGCCGTTGTCGCCTTTTGGTTGCCGCAGTTGGGATGCCATTTCCCGGGATTGTTGTTCGTCCATGTGAGATGTTTAATGGTTAAAGATAATGTTGATCGACGAAATTAACCACATAGGACACATAGATCACATAGAAAGGGTTAGTAAGTTTTAAGTTTCCTATTGTATCCTATGTGGTTAAAACTACTTCGCGAATCAGATTTCGTGGTATTTTTACGCCCAAATACAAGCTTCTCATGGAACCTCTCAAAGAACTCTTCAACCGCGCTTTTTACGAGCAATTTGCCGATGCTTTCACGGAAGTTCACTCAGGTTTTAACCGCGATCAGTTTGTAAAAGACGTCACGAAGCACTTTGAGCCGCTTTCGCTGAACGAACGCATGCGCAATACATCGGTTGTGTTGCAGAAACATTTACCGGCCGATTATGAAAAAGCACTGGAAATTATGTACGCAACCATTCCAACGTTGAGAAGCGGCTATACCACGCTGGTTTTTCCTGATTTTGTAAGTCAATTCGGCTTGCAGCACCGGCAATTATCACTGGAAGCGTTGAAATATTTCACCAAATTTGGTTCGTCGGAATTCGCGATTCGTGTGTTCCTGAAAAACGATTTTGAGAGCACATTAGCCAAGATGATTGATTGGGCAGGCGATGAAAATCACCATGTGCGGCGGTTGGCGACAGAAGGTTCACGTCCGCGATTGCCATGGTCGTTTAAACTGCCACAGGTAATTGAAAATCCGCGGGTGACTCAACCGATCCTGGAGCAATTGAAATCAGATCCCGAATTGTATGTACGCAAATCGGTGGCCAATCACTTAAACGATTTCTCGAAAGACAATCCCGAATATATGATTGACTTGGTAAGTTCATGGGATCGTTCGCATCCGCACACAGCCTGGATCGTGAAGCACGGAACACGCACCTTGATCAAAAAAGGAAATGCCGCTTCCATGGCCGTTTTTGGGTTCGAGAAAGAAGTGAAACTGCGCGTGGAAAATTTCCATTTGGTTTCCGCTGACCTGAAATTAGGCGAAGTACTCGATTTTTCCTTCGACCTCATCTCTGAAAAACAAACATCCCAAAAACTGGTCGTCGATTACATCATTCACTACCGTAAAAGCGCCGGAGATTTGTCACCGAAAGTCTTTAAACTGAAAGAATTAACTCTGGAACCGAACCAGCGAATCACTCTTTCCAAAAAACAACGAATTCAGGATTTTACTACCCGCAAGCACTACGCAGGCGAGCATTTACTGGAAATCCAGGTAAACGGGAAAGTGATGGCTATGCTATTATTTCAGTTGGCTGTTTGATGTATAGAGGTTAAGTTGTTGCCACAGATGGCTCAGATTTTCACAGATACAATCTGTGTAATCTGTAGACTATTCGCTGGCGAATAGTTCATGATCTGTGAAAATCTGAGCCATCTGTGGCAAAAGTTGAATTGGTTTTTCTTTCCAGTGGAGAAAAACAGAATCAAGATTATTTCAGTTTAAAATCCACATGATAATGATCATCATGCAGCGCATTAATCAGCGGTGTAAGATTCGTTGTAATATAAACCCCGGATTGCTGCAGTTTTTTCCCTGATTCGGTGGCGAATAATTCATCCCGCAATTCCATTTTCCAAATCACTTTTTCAATTGTCAAACCATTGGTTCTAGCCGATTCGATCAGCGTGAGCAAGTGTTGCGCCATCAGTTCAAAATCGATACTCACAGTTGGATCGTCTTCGTAACGGCCATTGGCATCAAAATTCATCAGGTAGTGCTGAGCACCTGCGAAATCGAGATCGGTATACGGTTGTCCGTTTTTGAGTAAAGGTGTCATGAAATCGATGCTCAATCCGTTTTGGTGCGTTCGATGCGGTGCTATTTTTCCACCGTGTTCATTCGAACATTCCATGATTCCGAAAAGCCTGTTTGGAGCGGTTTTCTCTAATTTTTCATAGGTGTCCAATACGCACGATTTTACGTTCGAATGCACAAAACAACGACTGGCCAGGTAACTATTCGTGTCGAAATAATGGTAGTTTTTTCCTGAAAACGGAAAAAGTTGTCCATGTTCCAGTGACCCATTACTCACTGTTCCTTTGGAAATGCTTTTTACAGAATCGTTGAACTCTTTGTAGTGTTTTTCGACAATTGAAAGTGAGTCTTCCGGTTCAGTAACATCCGTTTGTGTTTGACTGATAGAAATTGCAGGTTCAGAGCAAGCCGTTACTAATAAAAGGAAAACCAGGGGAAAAGTGTGTTTCATGAAGAAAGTTGAATTGTTGTTGTTGCAAGCCGGTTGTTCAATCATCATGCCAGTTATTCTTGGTGATAACTTGGTTCATATCTCTTTTTGTTCGAATCGCGTAGAATAAAACTTCCTGCTAATTTTACCGCGGAGCGGGATAAGCACACAAGAACCTGTCTCCGGAACAGAATGAATGGACTGATGGATCAATTTTGGCAAGAGTTTCTGGACTTGGTAAAAGAGTTCAAATTTCCATTGGAAAATCCTATTCTGACCTTTTCGATCCTGTTACTCATTATTTTAGTTTCACCTATTTTACTCAGGAAATTTCGTATTCCGGCCTTGATCGGACTCATTATTTCGGGGGTGATTATTGGTCCGCATGGTATCAATATGATCAGCGAAAGTGTTACGGCAAAATCCGGATTTGTAGGCATGTTCGCCACATTCGGTTTGTTGTACATCATGTTTATGGCCGGTTTGGAACTCGATATGCAGGAGTTTAAACGCTATCGGAACAAGTCCATTACGTTCGGTGCACTGACCTTTTTTATTCCCTTGTTACTCGGTTATCCCGTTTGCCGATACGCGCTCGGATTGAATGAAATGGCCAGTTTACTTACCGCGAGCATGTTTGCAACACATACACTGGTGGCTTATCCAATTGTGAGTAAATATGGAATTTCCAAGATGGAAGCGGTTGCCATTGCGATCGGAGGAACGATCCTCACTGATACGGCAGTTCTGATCATTCTGGCGGTCATTTCCGGTTCGGATAATGGTGTAATCAACGCAAACGTGCTGATTCACCTGGGAGTTACGCTCACCATTTTCAGTATTATCATGTTTTGGCTGGTGCCCATCATTGCGCGCTGGTTTTTCAGTAAACTCGAATCGGAAAAGAGCTCGCATTATATTTTTGTACTCGCCATCTTGTTTTTTGCAGCGTTCCTCGCCGAAGCAGCCGGAATAGAAGCCATTATCGGGGCGTTCGTTGCCGGATTGGTACTCAATAGGCTGATTCCGCATTCTTCCACACTGATGAACCGGATTGAGTTTATCGGTAACTCGTTGTTCATTCCGTTTTTCCTGATTGCCATCGGGATGGTGGTGAACGTAAAGGCTTTGTACACCGATCCGTGGGCTTGGGCAGTGGCCGGAATTTTGACAGCTTTTGCCATTTTCAGTAAGTTTCTTGCGGCTTGGTTCACACAGTTGCTGTTCCGCATGAAAGCGTCTGAACGCCAGGTGATTTTTGGATTGAGTACCGCACATGCCGCTGCAACTCTGGCCGTGATCAGGGTTGGATACGATATGCACCTGCTTTCGATTGATATTGTGAACGGAACGGTGATTTTGATTCTTATTACCAGCATGACCGCCTCGTTTGTGACAGAAAGCGCCGGAAAGCGCTTGCTGATCGACCAGGCCAAATCCGAACCGCTGGAAGGTCCGGCTTTGAGGAGTCAGCACTTAATGGTCGCGGCTAACGAACTCATTGGAAACGAACAATTACTTGACTTTTCGATCCTGATTACCGATAAAAAAGTGATCAATCCGATTTCGGTGGTTAGTGTACTCGATAATGACGGCGAAGCTGAAAAGCGGATTCGCCGGTCGCGCAAACACATGGACGATTTTATCCATCATTATTCCGGCGGGGAAATCTCGGTGCAGGCGATGGCCACAATCGATCATAACTTTTCGAGCGGTGTAGCCCGTGTTTCCAAAGAACTGGTTGCTGATATCGTTCTGATCAATGATAATTCAAGTTTAAACTTCCTGAAACGTTTGGTGGGTGACGACCGCGATCACTTGCTGGATGTCTGTGAGAAATCGGTGTTCTTCTGCCAGTTCAATCAGCCGTTTACGACGTATCGTACCATTGCGTTGATTTGCCCGCCGTTTGCCGAGTTGGAAACGAGTTTTAACCAATGGCTCGAGCGTGTTTTCCGCATTTCGAAAGAACTCAATTCCTCGATAGAAGTATATGCTACCCCGGATACGTACGATAAAATTGACGCTTATAAAACCTTCCGTAAATTCGGAGCTAAGCTGAAACACTTTATCATTGAAGATCCTGAAGAAACACTCCGATTGTTGGAGAATAAGCAGGAATATGCGCTCCTTGTAGCCGTTTTTTCCCGGAAAGGTTCAGTTTCGTCATTCCTCGGAATGGATTTATTGCCGCAGCGCATGGAACGCCAACTGGACAAAATGGACCGTATTTTCATTTATCCGGCGCAGCAGCCAATTGATTCGGCGTTTGGCTCGTATGACGATATCAATGCCGGACCGTTGACTGCGATCACCCGCTTATCAAAAGGAGTAGGGGATATTTTTCGGAAAACCGAAGAGGAAAAAACGGAAGCCACAGAAGAAACTGATCAAACAAAAAAATAAACTGATATAGCAATGAAAAATGCACCTTATTCCGTTGAAGAACGATTTGTTCGCTATGCGCAAATAGACACAACAGCCGATCCGAATGCCACAAGTTTTCCGTCTTCAGAAAAACAAAAGGATTTGTCGCGTTTGTTGGTAAAGGAACTGCTTGAATTGGGAATTACCGATGCCGAATGTGATCAGTGGGGATATGTGTATGCAACAGTTCCTGCTACGAGTGGTAAGGAAGGAATTCCAACCATTTGTTTTTGCTCACACATTGATACGGCGCCCGATTGTTCGGGAACTAACGTGAAACCAGTTGTTCACCGCAACTATGACGGAAGTCCGATTACATTGCCCGACGATTCGTCACAAGTGATTACAACAACAAAACATCCGTATCTGTCAGAAAAAATCGGGGATGATATCATTACAGCTTCCGGATTGACATTGCTTGGCGCCGATGATAAAGCCGGTGTGGCGATTATCATGGATCTGGCCGCACATTTAATGGCGAACAAAGAAATTCCGCATGGAAAGATCCGTATTTTGTTTACGCCTGACGAAGAAGTAGGAAGAGGTGTGGAGCAAATTGACATGGAAAAACTGAACGCCGATTACGGTTATACGCTCGATAGCGGTGAATTGGGAGCCATCGAAGACGAATCATTTTCGGCAGATGCGATGAGTTTCCACATTACGGGAGTTAGCTCGCATCCGGGTTACGCGAAAGGAAAAATGGTACACGCGGCGAAAGTTGCGAGCGCATTTGTCAGTGCATTACCACTCAACGAATGGTGTCCGGAAGCAACTTCAGACCGTGAAGGATTTGTACATCCGACCTCCATTTCCGGCGGATTGGAAGAAGCAACCGTTTCGTTTATTGTACGGGACCACGTGACGGCCAAGCTGGCAGAACACGAAGCGCGTTTGACCGAGATCATGGAAAGCGTAATCGCCCGGTTCCCTGGAGCTGTGTACACATCGAAAGTCACGGAACAGTACCGAAACATGAAAGAAATCATTAAAGATGTGCCGTTTGTGACCGATTTTGCCATCGAAGCAATGAATCGCGCCGGAATTACGCCACGTCCAACGATTATTCGCGGTGGAACTGACGGTTCACGCTTGTCATTCATGGGCTTACCTTGTCCGAATTTATTCACCGGTGAAATGGGCATTCATTCACGCCAGGAATACGTTTCCATCCAGGACATGCAAAAGGCGGTTGATACGCTGATTGAGCTGGTGCAGATTTGGGAAAACCACAACTAGGAATTTAAAATGTAAAATTTAAAATTGAAAAGGCGACTGACGGAAATCTGCTCTGCGGTCTTTTCAATTTTACATTCTCAATTTTCAATTAAAAAGCATGAAAGATCTACGTTCACAATTTTTACTGAACCCTGAAATCACGTTTTTGAATTTCGGTTCGTTTGGTGCTTGTCCGAAGCCGGTTTTTGAGGAATATCAGCGTTTTCAATTGGAGATGGAGCGCGATCCGGTACAATTCATTACCGTAAAAGGTCTTGAGTATATTCGCGAATCACGCGAGGCACTGGCCAATTATATCGGTTGCGAAGCGGATGATGTGGTGTATACGCCCAATCCGACATTTGCAGTGAATATCGTTGCTAAAAACCTGAATTTACAGCCCGGGGATGAAGTGCTTTCAACCGATTTGGAATATGGAGCTTTGGATAGAACCTGGGCATTTTATTGTGCGGAAAAAGGAGCGAAGTACGTTCGCCAGCACATTTCGTTGCCGTTGGTATCGAAAGAGCAGTTCCTGGTCGATTTCTGGAAAGGATATTCCGATAAAACCAAAGCTATTTTTATCAGCCAGATTACCAGCACAACAGGATTGATTTTCCCTGTAAAAGAAATTTGCACCGAAGCCAAAAAACGTGGATTGCTGACTATTGTAGACGGTGCACATATTCCCGGACATATTCCGCTTGACCTCAGAGAACTGGAAGCCGATATTTACACCGGCGCCTGCCATAAATGGATGATGACACCGAAAGGTTCATCGTTTTTGTACGTCAAAAAAGAATTCCAGGAATGGATGGACCCGTTGGTGGTGAGTTGGGGCTACAATGCAGCTTTTCCTTCGTCATCGCAGTTTTTAGATTATCATCAATTCAACGGAACACGTGATTTTTCCGCTTATCTGACCATTCCGAAAGCCATTGAATTTATGAAAGAATACGATTGGTGGTCGGTAGCAGCAGCTTGCAGAAAATTGACACAATCCAACTATCAGCGTTTTTGTGACCTGATGGAATCGGCTCCTTTAGCACCAATCACGGATGAATTTATAGGTCAACTTGGAAGTATTCCCATTCGTACAAAAGATCCCATTGCGTTGAAACACACGTTATTTCACGACTATCAGATTGAAATTCCGGTAATGCCGCACAACGACGCGGTTTATTTGAGGTACTCCATCAATGCATTCAATTCGCAGGCGGATTTGGATAAATTGTATGACGTACTTGCGAAGCTGAAAGCTGAGAATAAATTACTTTATTAAAAGAGAACTAGAAACTGTGGAACTAGGAAGCTGGGATTACTAGTTCCCTAACTCCCTTCAATCTAGCTCCCAGCCCTACTGGGCTTTAAAAGTAAATGTCGCTAACTCCAACACTTCTTTTTCCACATCCAACCGCCGTGTGATGGATTTCATCCGTTGTGATTTTCGTCCGTAATTGGTGAACATTTGTACTTGTACAGTTGCAATCCCCATCACTGTTTGGGCACTTGAACCGTAATAATGACATTCGATTTTGTAATTGCCCGGAATGGCTTTTTTGATTAGAAATTCCTCGGGGCCATAACCGCCGGTGAAATCGTTTGAAATCCGTCCGCCGGCTGCTGTCAGCTTATTACTGTAATAACATTTTTCACCGCGCGGATCGGTTACCCACAGATCAATGTCGCAATTATCGGCATCCCATGTGATCAATACGCGCATATCGACCGGCATGTGGGCAATCAATCGTTTATCAATGTTGGTGATGTTGAGCGCTTGGGTGGAATTAGCCATGATCGTGTTCATTTCATAAGCAACCAGTGATTCAACTTCGCTGAATCGTCCGTCCCAATCATGTGTGACAACATAATACAATTCATCGATTGCTTTCTGATCTTCGTGATTCATGTGAAAGGCCAATCCCAGGTCGCGGTACGACTGCGGTTCTTCTTCCTTCATTTTTTTTACTTCCTGAAACACTGAAATTGCGAGTTTGTAATAACCCAGTTGTTCCAAACGGTGTCCGAGAATGCGCAATAATTGCACATTTTCCAATTCCATTTCAGCAATATTCGATAAGATGCGCAAGGCTGTTTTTGGTTCCTTGTTTTTGATGAAAAAATCAGCAACGTCTACATAAAAGCCAGGCAGATTGGCGTATTCAGCTTTTAATCCGAGATAAGTGTTGTACCACTGTGTTTTTTCCGTTGCTTTTAGTTTTTGGATATAAGGCGTATTCGGATCCCAATCCGCAACCTTAATTTCTCCTTTTGCTTTGCCATTTCCGTCATTCCCTTTATTGCTGCGCAAACGCTCACGGTTTCCGTCATCAGGAGTGTATTCGGCATATTGCATAAAACTAGGAGCCTCCATAGCGTAGGCATCAGCACTGACCATTATCTCAGGTTCAATAAACTGAATACCTTTTACAACCGGTTTCGGTTTAAAAACGGTTTTCCACCAGGTTTTTCGCTCGTTGAAGCTCTCGACTACCTCATTGAGATGATTGTCATATCTGTTTTTATCACTTTCCTGAATGCTTGAAATGCGTTTGTCATATTCTTCGCGTAATTCTGCAGGCGGCGTAATGCGATGCGTCACGTAATCTTCTAATCGATCCAATACGATGAGCGATGTATTGCGGGTAACAACGCTGTGTTTTTTACCCAAACGATTGATTTCTTCTTTGTTGCGATCATAGCGCAGATCAAGTTCCGCGATCCGTTTTTGCGCCCAAAGGGTTTTTATAATGCCATGATAATCCTGAAGCATTCCGGGTTGAAGCTCGATTGTTATCGTTTGAGTGACTTCACTGTCGTAACCAAACTGCAGGTCGATTTTTTCGGTTGTGGTTTTACTAATGCCGGAAATTCCGCAATAAGAAGTAAATCCGGCCGCGCGGTCAGAAGTTAGCGTCACATTCGGATTATCAGCCATTCCCAAAAAGCGTAATTGCTGGATGGTCATTTTATCAAATGCCTGTTCGGGACTTAAAACGGTCAAATCGACAAACTGTCCGTGCGTTTTGTCGGCAATGTATTGCGCATTGCCAGGATCAGCTATTACATTGGAGTTCCAGACATAAACCGGTTGTTTGGTTGTTGTCAGATCGACATCGCCGAAGTTGCCCAAACAATCAGATAAAAGGATGATTTCTTCTCCATTCAATTGACTGAAATCGATACTTCCAAGTTGAGTAGCACCGTCGTATGTAAGCGTTTTCAGACGATCAATCAGCGTTTGCGAATCGCGATTTTTCAACTCAATGATTTCGTTGGTATGCATTTCATTACTGAATGTCACCAATTGTACCGATTCAACCCCTGTGGCTTGCAAATAGCGTTTCAAGAGAAGGCTTTCCTTTTCAAAGTCGCGGTTTTTTGCCGATCCGGAAACGTCGTAAACAAGTGTCAGCGAGCGCGGAAGTTTTTTGAGGCGTTCGCCTTTCGCCGGATGAACAACCGTATAAAAATAATTGGTACTGTCCGCGTCTTGTTCAAACAGTATTTTTTCTTTGGAGGGAAAAGGAATAACGAAACTCAGAGGTTGATTGGCATGAATGCGTTCAAGATGCATTTCGGCGCTGTAATTTTCATTCCATTGATCGAATCGGAAACAATGAAGGTCATTTTCGCGAAGCACAGGCCGCATCGTTTGTTGCAAAACGGTGATGTTTACATCAAAACTTTCGAGCATGTCTTTGAACTTCATGGGTAAATAATACTCGATTTCGCCCGATTTTTCCAGTAATTCCTGTGTATAAGCCACAATGATACGTTTGCTTCCATAGGCTGGGATGGGATAAATCCGTGCTTTGAAATTGTTTCCCTTCGACCACTCGATCAGCCCGGGGTCAACATTTTGGCGAATAGTCGATTCGAACGCAACCCGGCCCTGTGCTTTATCGACCACCACACCGTCGCGGAGTTGTCCGCCAACTTCCATAGCAAAACGCGAAATGGTTTGTCCGGCAGCGAGAGGAAAATACAATTCACCTTCCAGCACGCGCGCTTCCTCACTGTAAAATGTCATATCCAATGTGGTAACCGCGATGTTTCCGACTACCTGAATATCAACTTTCAGTCGATTCATGCCCAGCGGCGTGGAAATCTGTCGGGCATTATCAACCATTAGTGCCGGAAAAGCTTTTGAAGAATCGTCTGTTTGAGGAGTTGCCTGCTGGAATGCCGAGGCGAAAAATGCGGTTCCAATGATCGCTACGGTCATTATTAAAGCAAGCGGTGAGATTTGTTTCATCATGTGTAGTTGTAGTTGAATGATAGCGCTTTAACGCACAAAAAAGATTCGTAGTGCGGCGGTCTTCGTTTCAACGCCTGAAAGGTAGTAATGATGAATTGAATGGTGGTTATTTTGTTCTTGAATGAAAATGGAATTGTATGGCAGTGTCACGATACTCCCGTACAATTCCAGTCAGAATTCATATCGTGAACTCACGTTATTTAATAATCGTAATGTATTTTCTTATCGAATTGTAATGTACATATCCGTAACCGTTCGTGGTACGGGAATAAGCAACCACATCAAATGAATGTGCACAGGTAGCAATCGGAACCCAAACGCCGGAGCCAGGTGCATTTTGATTCTGTATACCAGCCCAGTTTCCTTTTGCAGGCGTATAGGAGTCACTGGCCAGTAATGCTGATCGTCCGTCACCCCAATTAGCGGTAACATTGTAGCTCAACAGATTTCCTTCCGGTTCCCAGGCATTGAAATTGACGACAATTCCGTCCGTAAGACTCTTCATCTGAGCGATTGCGCAGGTATTCACCATTGTGACACCATGTTTCACGGAATTGATTTTGACATCTGGAACAGTATTGTCGATACTCAATGTAAGTGTTTGCGCGGTAGTATCGATTAATGCTTTGGCTGCGTTGAAAAATTCGACTTCAAACTGATGAATTCCCTGTGTTAATTGATTGGAATCGAACTGAAACAATAGGTCATGAATCGAATAATCAACTCCGGCCAGCGGCAGTAGATAGTAATTTCCTGCATCAGGTCCGAAAGCTTGGAGTTCATAATCGCCAAGAATGGTGTTCCAGCTGTAATTGTACCAGGCAGTTCTGTAATAGGAGAAACTTCCTGCTGTACCCTGACGATGTTTGATTTTGATGTAACGGGCACCGCCGGCAATCAATGCATCCAGTTTTGCCTTGTTTCCGACGATATTCAAACGTCCGCCAAAAGCAGCATTGCTGACCACCACCATATATGGAGCCTCGGTTGTTGCGCGGCCGCTTGCGTTGATTTTAGTTGTCGGAATCAATCCCACACAACCCATTACCGGTCCCATGAGTGCAGGATTGATGGTTGGTTTTCTGGAGAAATACAATGTGTGCAATGATGTAAAGTTGTTCCAGAAATTAGCAGGCGTGTCAATCGTAGAAGTCGGCGTAGTAGAATGTATTTTGAGTCCGAAACGTGTATAGGGGGGAAGAATAGCCGGAACCAATGAAACATTCAACTCAGTGAGTTTGAACCGGAATTTCCATACACGGTGTGGATTGGGATTGTTGGGTGACGGTTCAAAAGCAGACTTAAACTGTGCGCTGTCGGTTGATAAACCTGTCCACGTTCCTGTTCCCAAATAAAACTGTCGCCCAATTTTGTTGGGAGTATTTGGAAATTGTGCATAATTAACATCAACATTCGGTGTGATGTTACCGGTTCTGTCACGGTCGAAAGTAAACCAGAAATAATCGCCCACACCGCTGTCGTTGCCCGTATCGGAGATCATGTCTAATGCGGCGTACAAAAATTGCGCATCGTTTTTAGTTACCAGAAAACCACCAGGAATGACAAGTTTTCCTGCGCCAGCCCAAACCGCGTCACCTAATCCTTTTGTTAGCTGGATGGGCATTTCAGCCCATGTAGAAGTTGTAATCATAAGTATGGTATAAATTGCGCCTACTCGATACGGTTTTCGGCATCGCCGTTTTTCTTATTTTCAGTGTCGGTAGTTTTGAAAAAGCGATACAGTGCATACATGATGGTAAGAAACTGCACAGGGGAACTGTTTAGTGAATAGTGTTCATTCAGAACTTTACCCGTGGTTACAGGCGATGAGAATCAAAACTACAGACAAGTTGTTGATGTTTTAACGGAAATGAGTAGTTGACAATAATAAACACATCTTTTGTGGAAATAAATTTTTAAATAGCTGAAATACAGTTAGTTGAACTATTCCAGCCGTTTAAACACTCTGAAAAATAGCGTTTCTTATCCGCGTGCCTACTCAGGCACTGAAAAACAGTGACAATCAGGAAAGTTTTCCTTTTAAAGCTCAACGATTTTGCGTTCGGATTTTAATCGTTTCCTTTTACAGAAATCACCGAATAATGAGTAGTCGTAAAGAAGTCGCGCAGAAACGGCAGATTAAAAACAGGCCATAACTTACGTGTTTTTAGCTTGAATTTCACTTCGTAATTCGGGTTGATAAAATAGAGCGTTTCGCGGTCGAACTGATAATTGCGTTTTGAAACGATTTTCCGGAAACGGGCAATGGAAAGTCCGGTAGATTTCACTTCCAGTAAATTCTCGATTGTTGCTTCGCTTTCGCCGAAAAGCTTCAGGATTCCGCGATACATAAATACCGGTAGAATATGAAAGTACGGGAGCTTGGTCAGGAATTTACTGCGGCAAATTTGCTGGTGTCCGCCAAACGGCATGCGCCAGGGAGGAAAGGCCAAAAATACTTTCCCGCCTGGATTGAGAAATTGTTTGAGGTATTCCATGAATTTGTCCTGATCGTGAATGTGCTCAATCGTATCGCGCATAATCACCAAATCGAATCGGTGAAATGTGTCGGGACTTACTTCATAAATGTCTTGCGCAACCAGTGTTAAGTTGGCTTTCAAAGGATGTTCGGCAAAGAAAACTTCTCCGTTGGCAATTTTACTTTCAGACAAATCGATTCCGATCACTTTACAACCAAGGTCAAGGAACGGTTTCAGGTTTCCACCTTCACCACAACCTATTTCAGCTACAACCAGATCCGGAGTCAGCTTCATGACTTCCTGAATATAGGGAATCACATGCTTTTCGGTGGTAAATACCTGTTCCTGAAAATAACGTTCTCTGTTGGTATGTCTTTCGTACATCTTTGTAATCGCTTTCTTGCTTTGGTGCAAAGTGGCTCAAAACTACAATTTAGTTTGCAGAATTCAGGAATCGGCTTTTAAAAAGTGTTCGGTTCCGGATGAACGTATCACTGATTTGGTTGTAAATGGCTTTGTTGTAATTTAGAAGTATGTTAATCCGGCTGATCGTTTGTTGTTGCTGTCTGATTCCGTTGTTTGTCAATGGGCAGCTGCGTATTGCTAAAGACAATTTATTATGCGCGTACGGATTAAAGAATGATCAGCAAAAATGGATTGTTCCGGCTTCTTTTGTGACATTGGATGTACTTGAAAACGGAGTCTACAAAACATTTGACGGCCAGCTTTATGGATTATTAAATGCCCAGGGAAAAGAAATTATTCCGCCAACCTATGACAAAATCGAACCAAACGGCTGGGGAATGTACCAGGTTGTTTTAAATGACAAAACCGGGTTCATTAACCGCAGCGGGCAAGTGAAAATCGCACCGGAATATGATCGCTACAAATTCACCAAAGATCGGAAAATCCTCTTGTACCGTTCTGTCAAGGATTCAGTTTACATGACTTATTATACCACTTATGTCGATACAAGTGGGAAAATTTTATTACAGGAACAAAAAGGAATTATTCTGCCGTTTGTAAAACGCTGGAATAGTGACTACGATGATCGGGAGCATCCAACTAAACAATTGGCATTTATTGGGGATGGCTTTTATGGTTTTGACAATGTGATGAACAATGTCGGGATTATCGATGAGAATGGCAAAGAAGTCATTCCCCGCATTTACGACCGGATAGATTACCGGGATGAACAATCGTTTTGGATCTGGAAGAATGAAAAATTGGGTGCCATATCGCGGACCGGTCAAATCATCATTGAACCGAAATACGTTGCATACACAATCGGGGAATACGGTAAACGGCTTGAAATCAGGGGAAATGCTACTCGCTTACTTCAGATTGTGGGAGAGGATGGTAAAAGCGGATTGATGAACACATCCGGGCAGGTTGTTTTGGAACCAAAGTACGATCAGATTGAACGGATGTATCCGAATATGCAAACTGATTTGGCAACTTACCTGGTTTATTCGGGAGATAAAACGGGCATTGCAGGAAAAAGCGGATCATTGACGTTTGATCTTGTTTACGATACGTTAATTCCAATCGCGATTATTGATCAAAAAGCACCGTACGGCCAACAAGTGAAAGCCACCTATTTTTTCTTTCGCCAGCAAGGAAAATACGGCTTGATGAAAGGTAATGGTGAAATTCTGGTACAGCCATGCTACGATGAGTTTGTCCGTTATTACGGAAACCAGCGTTCACTGCAGTTTTTATCCGATAAAACAGAAATTTTGTTATTGGAAATGCGCGCTGATGCCTTGATTAAGGAACAATTGCAAAAGGTTTCTTCATTCAAACATATTCAGTTTTTTGGTTCCGGAGATTTATTGTACCCTTTTAAAGAGGATAAACAATCGGGAAGTTTGAAATTGATCGAATCATTTGAACAGACGAAACATTTGATTACCGTAAGGGAATATCCACGCGAATATAAGAGCTTGCTTTTTGATCTGAAAGGAAAACCAGTTGGTGGTAAAAATGTCCGTTATGTCAAATACACAGACAAAGACCATGCAATCATCCGTTGCGAACATAATAAAGTTGGATTGCTGGATGTCAGATCCAAAAAATGGCTATTGGATACCGTTTACCTTGACGTAAAGCAATCGAACAACGGTAAAGGAAACGTTTATTTTTGGGGACAAATCTATCCGCCAAAAGGAGAACATATTTCACCCGGATGGCAGGTGTTTGATACCTTAGGGAAATTGAAAATAAAGACTCTTTTCAGTAATGTTGTTACGGGGGGTGACACCGTGATTGTGGAATCTAATGGAAAACGCGGAGTCATGAATGGACAACTGGAATGGATCATTGAACCCGATTATCAGCAGTTGCAAAAAATCAGTTCCGATCACTATGTGGTCTATACCAAAGGACGGCATTTCGGATTGATCACAGCCTCAGGAAAATTAGTGGCTGATACCATTTTTACGGCGTTTCAACCGGTTTATTCTTTTGAAAATCACTATACAACAAACGCAGAATCCATTGAAAAACCGAGCCAATGGTGGTTGTTTACCAATGAAAAGGAACGCAGGCTATTAAACAACAGTGGAGATTCGTGGTCTTCAAAAGGTTCCGCTGCAGAACTACAGCAATTGAACCAACACCTGGATGATTTTGTATTAAAAGGAAACAGAAACCAGGCGAGTGGTACATTGAGATTGATCATTGAACCGGATTTGGAGGAGAAAGTACGAAAATCGGCAATTAAGAATAATCTGATTGCTCATGTTCGGTCTGAATACAATAAATCAACTCACTGCAATGATTTCGACAGAATCATTTATGATCCCCGAACGGAAGCATCACCTTGTTCCGGATCGATCAATTATACGTACCGGCTCATCGATTTCGGGAACAAATTTTATACGTTGAAAACAAGTCATTATGTGCAGCACTATTCCATGGAAATGCCTATGGATTCGGAAGAAATTTACCATTTTTATAATGTAGTAAAAGTAGGAAATACGTTTCGCAAAGTTGAATTGGCAGACATTTTCGGAACTGGAAATGTGTTGCAGGAAGAATTGTTGCGCATTATCAAAGAACGCGATGACCTGAATTTGGATTGTTCATCACCGGAAAATATGGTTGGTCGCCTGGAAGGGCGATTTAGTTTGTCGGATAAAGGTGTAACAGTTTATTACAACACCAATACAGTTGGTACAGTTGAGTTTCTGATTCCGAAGTCAAGATTGGCACTGCGTAAGGAAAGCAAGTGGATATTACCTTATTTGAGCGAATAATGAAAAACCCGGCGGGCAAAGTTGCCATTCCCCGCCGATCACGAATTAAATTTTATACTCAATCTGTTTTCCTTGCATTTGCTTACGGTAAGACCCCAATTGAACATCGTTTCCAACATACAATTTGTGCAACATCGTTTTGATATCCTGGCTCATCAACGTCAGGTATTCCATTTTTCGCTGAGACATTCCGTAAGTAAGCACATCCAGTTTCTGAGCATCAGGCAGGTTGTTTGAATCAGCGAGGTGCATGAAAATTTCCGTGACATAATTCGGGGATTTCTGCTTAAGTGCTGCCAATTGCTCAATCATCCATGAAATAGCTTGCGTGCTCGGTTGTCCGTACCAGTGGCCGGATGTGCTGTTGGCCATTCCTCCGGTACGTGTATCGGCATTGGTCATTGTTCTCAAACCTTCCATTGTTTTTTTCTCAATGGCGTTTTTGAGCATGGCCACCGTTTTCAGATTCTTGTTTTTGGTACTTTGCAAAATGGTATCAATCCCGGATTTGGCAATCGGCATCGGATTCTTGCCGAACTTATAGGTTTTGTTATCACCATCAGCTTCCCAGCGAACCGAGCTTCTGAATGGGATTTTACTTTTAGCCGAGTAATCAATCAAGACATTTAAAAAGTCGGGGCAAAAAAAGTGAATATTGTGGTGAGACGAAATACAATCAATGCGTTCCGCGCCTACGATATCGGCCAGTTTTTGAAACTGTACATTCACTTCCTTGCGAACAATAGCCACTTGTGAAGAATCGAAATTAAAGTCGGTAATGTCCCGGAAATGATAACGCTGATTCAGGTTATTCCATTTGGTAAGCGAGTTTTCTTCCTGGAAAGCTGGCGGGCCAGCGGTTGTGTTGACATGCAATCCGATCCCGCATTTATTTCCTGCATCGTTAATAGCTGTAACCAATTGTTTGATAGCGAATTCGTCGGCATAATTTGCCATGACGTGTACCGATGTTACCAATCCGGCAGAAACAGCGCCCAGAATGGCCTTGTTTACGCTGGAATTGTATCCGTAATCGTCTGCTGTGATAATCAATTTACTCATAGTGAATGTTTATAGTGATCAGGCGAATATACTAAAAACCTGAATTCGAATTTAATTTTAGACCGCCGATTCATATCGACTAGCCCATGTTTTTTCCCACGAATGCACTCATTTTTTGCTCGGCTAACGCACTCGCTAAGTAGACAACAAATGTTATACTTGTGTAATAAATTATAAATAAAGCGTGTCCGTTAGGCACGCTATAATTCGTGAATTTGTGGGAACCAAATGCAAAAACTTGTAAAGTAAATTAGCTGACTTTCCCGTCAACAAAATACCATGTTCCATTTTCCAACTGAAATGTTGAATGCTCACGATGAACATTCGGAATACGGTTTTCATCGAGGAAATGAGCGCTGAAAGTAACTGTTGTAGTAGTGAAATCATGAATTTCAAGTTTCAGCCATGTACATTGTTCAGCCCATTCTTTGATTGTTTTTTTGGAATAATATTTCCGGGTAGAAGGATGAGTTGTATCCAATAAATAATCGACAGCAATCGTGCAATAAGCGCTGTATCTCGACCGCATTAATTGTTCAGCGGCTCCGGCTTTTTTCAAGCCTTTAATAAGCGGTTCGCAACACCCGGAAAAAGGCAAAAGCGAACCGCAATAACATGTATTGGCAGATTCCAATTTCGCCTATTCACTAATGTTATAAACTCCCGAAAGCGTTTTGCAGGTACTTCGGTCAACAGAAGCGCATTTTTTCTCAGTCACCGTTACCGATTTTTCGCTCACAACAACAGTTACAAAAGTACAACCATCTTCTGTTTCAGCAAAAAGTTGTGTTTCCGATACTCCGGGTTTCAGAATTCCTTCCAGCATATTATTTCCTTCACAATCTTCATAATCTGCGCCAACAATCGCAAAGAATGAAGTTCCGTCACCGGCAGCTAAAATAGAAATGGCAGAACCATCAGCTCGGGAGTAAGTCATTGGCATTACGAATTCTTCCTCAGTCAATTCTGTTTCTTCACCATCGGTATATTCTTCGTCGGCGTAGTCTTCTTCATCGTAATAGGTATCAATCGGAGTGTTTTCAATGTACCATGCCTGAAGTGCTTCGTAATTCAATGTCATGTGATATACCTGATCGGCAGCACCTGAAGTATGAAGCTTCATCGAAGGTTGTTTTTTCTTGTCCAGGAAAAAGTCCATCATAAACGGGGCACCTTCCGATTCAATCATATCAACTGTAAACGATTTATTTGTTTTTGTACAAGAACCGTAACCACCGGCAGAAAAAAGTAAGTCTCCTGTTTCACCAAAAATATTTTGTGCTACGAAAAAGCATTTTCCCTCCGTTTGTTCGCTGGGAGCAAAATCAAATCCTGAACGTCCGGTTTCATCAACATAACGCCCGTAATAACTGGCATCGGGCTGAGCGAAAGAGGCAATTGAATAAAGTAGGGTAGTTAAGAAAAGTAAGTGTTTCATGTGTTTTTTTTGATAAATGTAGGAATTTGTCTCACGCGTTTGTCATTTCTGTTAAAAGGATTTTGTAAGTAAGTTTGTTCCGTCGAAAAAATCAATTTGCGAACCGATGTGAATTATGAAAGAGGTCCAATTGTCTGTTTCCCTTACGCGTGATGAAGTAGTTGAAAAATTGCAGTCCGTTTTTTCAACAGAAAAGTGGAAGCATCTTGATTTGATAACTCAGGATAGGCAATTTACTCACATTCGTACCAAGAGAACATTATCAGATGTGTTTTTCAGCAGCAATGATGTTGATCCCTTGTTCATCGATTTACACTTGAAAGAATTTGGACAAACTACACAATTGATTATTACACCAAGTACACAGGGCTATTTACTGGCAATCAAGGTTTTTGTATTACCAGCCATGTGGATTATTGCTCCCGTATTTGCCGTTTACCATATAGGCTGGAACATTCTCCTGAAACTTATCCCGACACTTTTACTGATTCAGTTGTTATTGTGGTGGATGAACAGATCTTATACAAAGTATACGCGTGAGATTATGACGGAATTGACTGAAGTATTGAAGCCGTTTGAAGTCAGGAATTAAGTAAATCATTCCTGAATCAGGTAAAACACCAATACACCGATTGCCAGTCCCAGTAAGATCAATGCAATTACATACAATAGGGTTTTGGCTGATGATCGTTGTTTGACAGGATTATTGGCTGGTTGTTTGACTGTTGAGATCACAGAT
The DNA here is from genome assembly GCA_002243285.1 of Candidatus Fluviicola riflensis. GTDB lineage: Bacteria > Bacteroidota > Bacteroidia > Flavobacteriales_D > Crocinitomicaceae > Fluviicola > Fluviicola riflensis. The sequence continues at coordinate 1,529,660 of CP022585.1, forward strand.
TCTTCTTTGATAGAATCGCCCGAGCTGGTAACCGGCGTAAACCGTCTGGTAATCGCAGTGAGCATTTCCAGGTTAAGCGTTTCGATTGCGTTAGCTTGTAGTTCTTCAATGGTGAAAAAGATCGTTCCGTTGCTCAGTTTTACAACGTAGTGAAAAGCATCATTGATCGTATACAGTTCATAAGTGCCAATCTGGTGATTAAAAATTTTGACTTTGGTAAGGAGCGATTGGATGTCGCTTTCATTGAACGTGGCCTGCATGTGTGTTCTCAATTAATGGAAGTAAGGAGCTTCAATATTTCGTAATAAATAGTTTTTTGGTCGCCGAATAACGGAATTTGTATAAGTAACTTTTCGAATCTTCAATAATACAAGCAATAATTGTACTGTTTTACCGTATTTACCACATATTTTTCTGTGGTTTACCGCAATAATTTCATGGCAAACTCTTAGTGGGATAAATTCGTATCCACACCGAAAGTTGTAACTTCGCCTTATGAAGTTTATCCTTATTGGATTTATGGGATCAGGTAAAAGTACTGTCGGCAAACAATTGGCAGCACAGTTACAATTACCTTTTACAGATAGTGATGCCTGGATAGAAGAACAATCAGCTATTTCGGTTTCCCGCATGTTCGAGTTGGAAGGCGAATCGGTTTTCCGTGACTGGGAGCAACGATTCGTTGATCAGCTGGATGAAAAAGATGAAGTTATTTCCTGCGGTGGCGGACTGCCTTGTTTCAATAATCTGTTGGAGAGCTTAAAAGAAAAAGGTCGCGTTGTCTATCTGAAAACGTCGATTGAAACACTTACCCACAGATTGAAAGATGAGCGCGAAGATCGCCCATTGGTTGCCTCAATTCCGGATGAAACATTTACAAAAGAAATTACTGCCCGCTTGTCATCGCGTGAACCCATTTACCTTCAAGCTGATGTGGTCATTGAAACGGATCGAAAAACCGTTGAGGAAATAGTGAACGAGATTGCGGAATTTTAACCGCATAATCCACATAGACAACATACATGTTACTGATTGTTCTGGTTAAGTTTATTCCTCGTCATCCACTCCGAAAAAGTTCAATTGCTGACCACTTTTCTCGCGTTTAAGAAAATAAGCATAAACCGCCGTATGCAGAACCATAATCGCAAAGGCAATTTTGTCGAAAAAGGTAGTATCACCACTGTAATAACCAAAACCCAGCATCACCCACATAAACAAAAGGTACAAGCCACAACCGGTGAAAAAAAAGTAAACAAATCGTTCGTTTTTACGCCAAAGCAGCACTAATCCGATAAAAACCACCAACCAGAAACAAATGGATAATGCGTGAAAAGCTTCCAGGCGGTCAATGAACGCGTTGGGTTCAAATCCGAGCTCTATTCCACGGGCTTCGATCATTTCGGTAACGTCGATTTCTTTTTGGTCTACAATCATTTCCCGCATGCGGATAGCAATAGAGCCAAGTACCGACCAAATAAGAAAGATTGACCAGATCACCAAAGCGAGAAAAAAACTGAATTTGGTGTAATTGTCAGGTGTTTCTTTGCCGAAGATAAAATTACGGATACGGATCAGAAGAGGTAACGGACTGTTTAAGTGTGCCTCAAACTCTTCCCGCAAATTGACTTTTTTTTCTTCTTCTTCCTCCGACATATGGCGAAATTACAAAAATGGTTGGTGAAAAAACGCGGTTGAGTGTTCGCAATATTGCGAACACTCAAATTATCGAATTCGGGAATTTTATTTTTGAACGCCAAACACCGATCAATTCGTAATTTCGCCCCATGATAACCAATAAATTGGGTTCAAAATCCCCGACTTTTCTGGAAGAAACACCATTTTTGGATCATTCACATCCGAAGATCCGGGATTATGTAGCAGAATTTCGTCAATTCACCGATCCGCAGGAACAAGCTACAAAATTGTACCTGAAAGTACGTGATGGATTTTTGTACGATCCATATCACCTCGATTTGCGACCACAGGCACTTGTTTCAAGTTCCATTATCGGAAAAACGCGTGCATGGTGTGTAGAAAAAGCGATTCTTTGTTGTTCGGCTTTACGCGCTTTAGGCATTCCTGCCCGGTTGGGATTCGGAATTGTGAAAAACCATGTTGGAGTCGATAAACTGGTTAGTTACCTGCGCAAAGATGAAATTGTCTTTCACGGTTTTACAGAAGTATTGCTGGATGGAGTCTGGACGAAATGCACTCCCGCATTTGATCGCAGGATTTGCAGGATTAACCGGGTGGAACCGTTGGAGTGGGATGGAACCGCCGATTCGTTATTCCAGGCTTTTCGTGGTGATGAACAATACATGGAATACCTTCATTTTTACGGTTCGTTTGATGATGTTCCCGTTTCGTTGATGCACCGCGAAATGCAGGCACATTACCCTCATTTGTTTGAAACACCTATCGACACGCCCGCTTTTTCTTTCCGATTTGATAGAACCCGGCTGGTCGACTGAATACTTACTGTTGCTGACAGGAATGATTGAGCAGAAACTCCCGGTTCGAGAATGATAAATGTACAATCATCCGTTTGTTCGGTATTTCCTTTCCAGTTTTCAAACTGCTGAATGAGTTTGGAATAAATAATTGCTGTGGGTTCATTGGCATGTCGGATAAACCATTCTCGCAGGAATTTTCGTCCCATTTTCTTTGATTTGATGCCGCCGAACTGATCGACCATTCCATCCGAGAATAAAAATAACCGATCTTTCGGTTGCAGCTGAATTTCGTATTCGTCAAATGAATTGACTTCGAAATAAGTGTAACCAATTGGCATGCGTTGCCCCACGATCTCTACCAATTCACCATCGCGAAGAATCCAAAGCGGAAGTTGAGCTCCCGCAAAAGTGATGGTATGTTGCTGACGATCCCAAGCGAACAAGGCCAGGTCCATTCCGTCGTAACGTTTGTCTTCCTGTGTATTCAAACGCCGGCTCACAAGAGATCGCAAAGCATTAAGTAACTGCGCCGGTTGACGAATTCCAGAACCGATCAATTCATCCAACGCATTCATTCCCATAACGCTCAGCAACGCCCCCGGAACTCCATGTCCAGTACAATCTGCCAATGCAAAATAAAGTGTAGACTGCTCGTGTTCCTGTACTTCTTTCATCCAGTAAAAATCACCACCTACCATGTTTTTAGGTTGGTAATAGATCCAGGCTTCCTGAAAAGACCTCAATAATTTTGCCCTCGATACAAGCAAACTTTGCTGTAAATCCTGCGCATAGCGTAAACTTTCCATCATTTCCAGGTGCTGAAGTTCCAGCTGATGATTTTTGAATTGCAGTGATTTGGTCCGGCGCTCCACACGATCTTCGAGTAACTGCATATCCGAACGGATCTTGCGGGTCAGTTTCAAAAAGTGCAGGGTGATTTTCCCGAAATCATTTCGTGGAATTCGCAGCAATGTATCCTGGTGAAATTGATAATTCGTCGCAATGTAACCGGCCATGGTTTGTTGCAGATTTTTTACCTGCCGTGAAAATTTTCGTGTAAACAAAATTGTGCATCCGATGGCAAAAAATACCATTAATCCGTTGAGAAGTAAAATGGTTTGCTCGGCTGTAGATGAAGCGTCAAGGCTGGCCTTCAATAAACCTGATCGCTGCTTTCTGACACTGTCTTGCAACGCTTCAAAATGGTCGAGCCAATGTTTGTAAAAACCTGTTCTTCCCGGATAAAGCAATTGAAGGTAATCAGTGGACAAACTATCAAAATAAACAGTGTAATTGTCCAGCGCATCGGGCAAGTGAACGTGTTTTTTCCACAGCGTCATTTCCTCTTTAAACCGCTCGGAATAAGCAGGATCGACTCGCATGAGGAAATCTTTTTCGTGTCGCCGTAAACTCAGCAACCGCTCATTGTGCTGCGGATAATCGTTTTCCATTTGATGTGCCAGATTGCGCATTTTACCAATTAATCCCTGGTCTTTGAATCCGATCCGACCTACTTTTTGTAATAATTGTTGTTCCAGTTTTAATAGCTTGCTAAAGGTTGAAACCTCAATTCCGTCATTAAGCGCTGAAAGATTATGTTTTCGCAAAGAAGCATTATTGGACATCGATTTGTTTAAAGTTTTTGTCCAGAATTGTTTATTGAGGTTCAATTGTTGTTCAAGATTGATCGCAACCGAATCAAAATGAGGGTGATGCTGTGAAAATGATCTGAATTGTTCCTTGTGCTGCTGTAAAATTTGCGCCAAATGGTCAGATTTTGCCACTTCCTGTTGCATAACATATATAGTTTCGATGTGGTAGAAATTAATCACCCCAATGAATACCAAAACCACACAAAATCCTCCAAAAACCCCTAAAAACAATCGTTTCATCTACACCAGTAATACTTTGCAAAGGTGTACACCACGTGTTGTTTCAGCTTGAACTTGCTGTGAAAACTATGTTAATACACGGTTTTAAATAATACCCACTACGGTAATAGTTGACATTAAAGAGTGTATATTTGAACAAAATAGTGGAAATGAGATTATTATTCATCCTGGCATGCTGCTTACCAACTTTGTCTTTTGCACAATCGATCAAGTATGCACTTAAAATGCCCAAGCCTCAGAATCATTACTTTGAGGTTGAAATGGAACTACGCGACTTTAAAGCAAGCGAATTAACTGTTAAAATGCCTGTTTGGGCGCCGGGCTCTTATTTGGTTCGTGAGTTTTCGCGACACGTCAATTATGTAAAAGCGGTTGATGAAAACAACAAGGAACTGAAAGTAACCAAAACGGCAAAAAACGAATGGAAGATTGCCAAAGGAAAAGCCAAATCAGTAAAAGTAAACTACGATGTATATGCCTTTGAATTAACGGTACGTACCAGTTTCCTGGATTTGTCGCATGGTTTTGTTTCCGGAAGTAGTGTTTTCTTTTATGTAGCCGGATCTCAGCACCTTTCAGGAACATTGGATGTGTATCCATACAGTTCTTTCAAAACGATCACGACTCCGCTGACCAAATCGGCTGAGAGCGTTCAGGGTGATGCCGCAGCGGAACGTTTTACCTTTACCAATTACGACGAACTGGTCGACTCACCGATTGAAATCGGAAATCACGAGCTGTTCTATTTTCAAACTGGAGGAACTCACCACCAGGTTGCATTGTATGGCCTTGCCAATTACGACATGGAACAACTGAAAGTGGACATGGAAAAAATCACGGCTGCGGCTACGGATGTTTTCGGTCAGAATCCATGTAAGGAATACACGTTTATCATTCACAATGTCATTAATGGACAAGGCGGTTTGGAACATGCAAATGCGTGTGTGTTGAGTGTTAATCGCTGGACATACGCACCTACCGAATACAATAATTTTCTCTCGCTAGTGGCGCATGAGTATTTTCACTTGTGGAATGTAAAGCGCATCAGGCCGATTGAATTGGGGCCGTTTAATTACGACGAAGAAAATTACACGACACTTTTATGGGTAATGGAAGGATTTACTTCTTATTACGATGAATTATTGATGGTGAGAGCCGGTTATTATTCCAAAGAAGATTACCTGCGCAAATTGCAGGGCACGATCAATTATGTGGAAGGCTCAACCGGTTCGCGTGTGCAATCGCTAGCGCATGCCAGTTTCGATGCGTGGATCAAGGCGTATCGTCCGAACGAAAACAGTGGCAATACAACCATGACCTATTATTCGCGCGGAGCGATGCTGGCATCTTTACTTGATGTGATGATCATTGATAAATTCGAGGCCAAGAAATGCCTCGACCATTTTATGCGTTACCTCTACGATGAATTTTACGTGAAGAAAAAGCGTGGTTTTACCGAAGTAGAGTTTCAGCAAGCATTGGAAACGTTTATGGGCGAAGATATGGATGCGTTTTTCAACGATCATGTTTACGGAACAAAAATTCCTGACTTTAAATCCGTTTTCAGTAAAGTTGCCGTGAACGTTGTTTATACCGGAAAACCTGCTGCTTCATTCGGGGCTTCGGTAGCACAGGAAGGTGGTAAAACCATTGTGAAATCGATTCGTTCGGGTTCTACAGCTGAAGAAGCAGGAATCAGCGTGGGTGATGAGGTAATTGCCTGTAACGGAATTCGTGTTGATCAGAAAACTTTCGACAATTTTGTAGCCAGCCTGGTTACTGGTGAATACATTGAACTGATAGTTGCAAGAGAAGAAATCGTTTTGAATTTACAAGCCAAAATGACCACTTACGAACGACCGGGTTTCCGTTTCGAAACCATGATGCCTTCCAACGAGAAGTTTTATTACTGGCTGAGGTCATTGCATTAAAAGCGCAATAAAATTTAAATAGCAAAAAAGGCACGGATTGATTTCCGTGCCTTTTTCAATATGTCTTGTAGAATTCCCGTCTCGGCTAGCCGAGACATTTTTTCTTTCCCACGAATTCACAAATTTTTTGCGTGCCTAACGGACACGCTTTACGTATAGGCGAGTGCGTTAGCCGAGCTGTAATTCGTGCATTCGTGGGAAACCTTTGTCGCTTCTCATTCGCCGTAGCGGATGAGAATTATTTAATTGCCCCAACGCATAATTTCATACGAATGATACGCTTAGCAGCTGCGTCAACCTGCGCTTTGAATGCACCGTCGGAGCGGTATTTCTTTAAGATGTCGGAGTGCGCTTTTGCTGCATCAAGTGGCATTAAAACAATGTCGCAGCCTGCTTCAACAGCTTTTACGTTGCAACCAGGAATGGCAGTTACCCCCCCCATATTCATGGCATCTGTTACGATCAATCCTTTAAAACCCATTTCGGTGCGCAACAGGTCGGTCACGATCACTTTTGAAGTTGTTGAAGGAAGTCCATTGGTGCTGTACTTCGGATTGTTGGCAACAGCCAAATGACCGATCATGATCGATAAAACGCCATCAGCAATCAGTTTCGGGTAATTTCCGATTTCTTTGAGTTCACCGTCAATCACCTGAAGTGATTTGTGCGTATCACCTGAAACGAGTCCATGTCCGGGGAAATGCTTCGCCGTAGCAATGATTCCTTGTTTTTGAGTCGCCTGGATAAACGCATTCGACCATGGAATGATATTAGCCGGAACGGCTCCGAAACTTCTGAAACCAACCGTTTTGTTGGGCGACATATCTACCACCGGTGAAAAGTTGTAGTTGATACCGATATCTTTCAGATCAAATGAAATCGTATCCGCATATGCGCTGACTTCTTCAACGGTTTTCATTTCATTGGCTTTTTTCACCGGATGTGATCCTTTGATTTTGCGGTTGACCAAACTAGGTTCGGCATCGGCGCTGTATAAAAATCCCGGATTTCCCAATGTTATATTCATTGTGTTAAAATCAGAAATCCATTTCGTGAATTCAGCCTTGGTTCCATTTAGCATCAATACACCACCAATCTGGCGTTTATTGATGTGTTTTTTAATCGTAGACAATGTTTGTCCGTATTCACCCACAGCCGGCATAATCAATTGTGCAACAATGGCCGTATCATCCAGCGAAGCGAAAATAGAATCAACATCTTTGTTCAATTGTTCGTTTTCAGACAAGTAATCAGCCAGCTCATAAGATCGTTCAATCTTAGGTAATTGCGGAACTTTACGTTCGGGAACCGTTTGATCGGGCTGTGCGCTCTGTCCGCAAGCCAATAACAGTAATGCTGCTCCGGAGGTGATGGCGATGAGTTGTTTCATTTTCCAAATACTTTATCTAAATAATTTCCAAAATTAATGGCTTTAAAGGCACTTCCGCGAGGCAGGCGAAAAGACTTTTGCACAACCTGCCTGTCAACAATCATTCCATAACCCATCAACGGTTCGTTCAAAACACCTGCCGTAAGTTGTTTCATTGTTCCGAAACGCAGATCATAACACCAAATAGTGTCGTTGGTTTGTTCGAGTGCGCAATAGTCATTGGTAATGTAACGTAGTTGTTCACTGCGGTTTTTGTCTTTCCATTTCATTTGCCCAAACAATTCATGGTTTTTAGGAATCACCTGAATATCATCGGGATCAAAATCAGCGAAAATTGATTTGTAACCAACATAATAGTTTTTTGAATCCTCACTCACCATTTGCCAGTAAAAAGAGGTAAGCGGCATGGGAGTTACCATCGAATTTTTTACATGGTGATTTCCTTCCTGAAAATAGCCCGGAGCCTGACTGAGTAATATCAATTTCACCACAACTCCCCAAAGCAAATAACCACTCGACCAGATGATTCCCGCCCAATTCCATTTTGAACGCCTTGGATTGGTACGTTTTGTAAACAAAGCGATCAATAGCAAGATCATAAAAGGAACTGTGTAAAGCGGATCGATTACAAAAACGGTGTTGAAGGTAATTCGCGGATCGAATGGCCACAAAAATTGCGTTCCGTAATTGGTAAATATGTCCAGCATCGGGTGTGTTACTATTGCCAGTGTCCAAAGCCAAATCCAGGTTTTCTGTTCGTAGCGTTGTTTGTACAATTTAGCAAACAACCAGCCCAAAAGTGGCCCGAAAAGCGCAGCAAATAACAACGAATGTGAAAAACCACGGTGAACGAGCGCGGCATCGAACGGATGATATAGCGACATGAAAAGAACATCCAAATCCGGCAGTGTTCCACCCACAGCACCCCAAAGTGCCGCTTTTGCGCCCATTTTTCTACCTGCAACCGCTTCACCAACGGCAGCACCCAATACAATTTGTGTGAGAGAGTCCATTTTTTCGTTTTATTCCCGGAAAACCGGACTAAAATTGAGTGTTGAAAAGTACGGTTTTTTTGAGGGAAAAAGTTGTTGATTGTATCTGATGACCTCAACTTTTTTAGTATCTTAAGATTGGAAAATCGAAAATATGTTGAAAAATTCAAACGCAATAACAAGCTGGGCCGAGGAAGATCGCCCTCGTGAAAAAATGATATCGAAAGGCAAAAATGCTTTATCTGATGCGGAATTGCTGGCCATTCTGATTGGCACTGGGTCAGGAAATAACACCGCTGTTGATTTAGGAAGAAACCTGCTGCAATTGTGCAATGGCGATCTTTATGAATTGGGGAGATTGCGTTTACCCCAAATGTGTTCTGTAAAAGGAATCGGCCCTACAAAAGCCATAAAACTCATGGCCGCTTTAGAATTGGGCAGGAGAAGGAAAGAGCAGCAGGCAGCAAAAAAGCAACAGATAATTTCGTCAGCGGATGGTTATAACCTTGTTAAACCTTATTATTCAGATTTGGATCATGAAGAGTTCCACATCATTTTACTCAATCGCTCCAATGGCCTGCTGGGAGTACGTCAAATTTCAAAAGGTGGTTTGGCCGGAACGTACGTTGATCCTAAGATTATTTTTAAGATGGCAATCGATGCGGGAGCTTCCGGTATTATGCTGACTCACAATCATCCCAGTGGTAACAACAGCCCGAGTAACAGTGATCACGAACTCACACGAAGAATCGTGCAATTTGGCAAGCTCATTGAAATGCCCGTAATGGATCACATCATTATTACCGATAATGGTTACTTTAGCTTCTCAGATAACGGATTATTGTGATGAAAAAAATAATGACGATCATTGGTGCTCGTCCTCAAATCATTAAAGCTGCAGCGATTAGCAGAGCTTTAGAGAAATTTTACGCGAATGAAATAGAAGAGCTGATCGTGCATACCGGCCAGCACTACGATGAAAATATGTCAGCTGTTTTTTTTGAAGAATTGGGCATTCCGAAACCGTTTGCACAGTTGAGTATCGGGAGTAGTTCTCATGGTGATCAGACCGGGGCTATGATGCGCGATTTGGAAAGTTTGATGATCAATCATTCACCCGATGCCGTAATCGTTTACGGAGATACCAATTCTACACTGGCCGGTTCGCTGGCAGCATCGAAGATCGGCATTCCGGTAGTTCACATTGAAGCCGGACTGCGTAGTTTTAATAAAGCAATGCCCGAAGAGATCAACCGGATCATGACTGATCATGTTTCTACGTTGTTGTTTTCACCAACGAAACAAGGAATCAGTAACCTGCAACGCGAAGGATTTTCAATGGATTTGAGTGGACATGCTACCATTGATTCTCCAAAAACATATCATTGCGGGGATATCATGCATGATAATAGCCTGCATTTCTCCAAACTGGCCGAACGGCAATCAACTTTGTTGGAACAAATCGGTTGTAAAGGTAAATCTTTCATACTCGCGACTGTTCACCGAAATACCAATACGGATGATCCGAAACGATTACAGGCGATTTTCAGAGGATTGTTAACCGTTGCTCAAACTCATCGGCAGGATATCGTTTTGCCGTTGCATCCGCGCACACGTAAATACCTGGAGCAAACGGCCGATCCTGCTTTTTTAAAACAACTTTCCGCAGAACCGGGAATTCATCTAATTGATCCGGTTGGCTTTTTGGATATGATCGCACTCGAACAGCAAGCTTCATTAGTAGTAACCGACAGTGGTGGTGTGCAGAAAGAAGCTTATTTTTTCCGAAAACCTTGTATCGTTTTGCGCGAAGAAACTGAGTGGGTCGAGCTGATTGAAACCGGAGCGGCCGTATTGACCGGAGCGGACGAAGTACGGCTGATTGCAGCTGCGAACCGTTTCCTGGAACAACCTCCTGTCTCATTCCCGGAAATATTCGGTGGTGGAACTGCTTCTGAATTTATTTGTAAAACCATTTCGGAAGAATTGTTTCAATGATAGTTTTTGTAGATCAGGTCACCGAGCGTTTGCAATACACCTTTGATTTTGTATTCAAACAACATGGTCTGCGCTATGAACTTACCAATGATTTATCGGTTTTTACAACGTCAACAGAAGATAAATTCAGTTATTCGGATTATCCGTTTGAAGGAATTCAGGTTTTAAGTCCGTCATCTTTGCTTTTTGATGAGGTAATTAATCCCCATTTGGCGATCACAAAAAGCGAATGGCAAACGACCAAATGCTTAGCAATTGATGGAAAAACAGATCCGTTTGCGTCAGTTTTTTATGTGATTAGCCGCTATGAAGAATATACCAATCCCAAACGCGACAAACACGAGCGTTTTCAGGCATCTGAAAGCTTATTATTTCAATTCGGCTGGTTGCAGCAACAGATAGTTGAACATTGGGTGAAAGCCATTGTAACGCATTTTTTTCCCGAGAAATTGGCTGATTTAGCGTCGGGAAGAATGATTACAGCAATGCCGTCGTTTGACATCGATAATACGTTTGCTTTCAAATGGAAAGATGGTTGGCGAAAGTGGTTTTCCATGGCCAAAGATGCATTCAACCGAAATAAAGAGCGATCCACGCTTCGGAGAATGGTGCTTTCCGGACAACAACAAGATCCTTATGACACCTTTGATCTTATTCAGAAATGCGCAGAACGCTTTGATCAAACGCGCGTTTTTTGGCTCTTGGGAGACATCGGTGAATTTGACCGCAATATTACCTGGAGAGATCCGCGTCATCAGCGACTGATCCGAACGATTGAAACTGTCGCCCGTATAGGACTTCATCCGAGTTACGCCAGTAATGTTTCCGACAAACGATTGCAGGAAGAAAAGCAACGTCTCTCTCAAATTCTGGTAAAAGATGTAGTTGAAAGCCGTCAGCACTTTTTGAAAGTAAAATTGCCGCAAACCTATCGACGATTGATCAGCGAAGGTTTCAAAAAAGACTATACCATGGGGTTTGCCGACCAGCCCGGTTTTCGATTGGGAACAGCCCATCCGGTTTATTTCTTTGATTTGGAAAGCAACCAGGCAACAGATTACAAACTGATTCCTTTTGTCTATATGGATGGTACTTTCAATGAATACCTTGGTTATTCAATTGAAGAAAGTAAAGCTGTTGTGAAGAAGCTAGTGGATGAAGTGACGGCTTACGGTGGTATTTTTTGCTTTATCTGGCACAATGAAACCATAGGTAATTCAGGAAAATGGCAAGGATGGTCGGAATTATTTGATTTTACACTCGATTTATTGAATGGAAACGATTCAGCACTTCCCACGGCCGATTGATCATCCAACGATCGATCACAAGCAGGAAATCCTACTACTTGGTTCCTGTTTCTCAACTCATTTACATCAGCGATTACGCCGAGCAGGATTTAAATCTGTTTCCAATCCGTTTGGAGTTGTTTTTCACCCGGTTGCGTTGGCACAATTCATCGATTTATGTTTAAATCCTGGATCAGAACGGATCCTTTGTTCGGAAGATGTCTGGCTTTCCTGGGATGCCGGAAGCGAAGTGTATGCGATGTCTGAATCGGAACTGAGAAATCGTTTATCAACCATCCGGGCAGAATTTAAACGAGTAATCGAACGGGCCGAATGCTTGGTGATTACACTCGGTTCTGCCCACGGATACAGGTTGAGGGCGACGAACGAAGTGGTGGCCAACTGTCACAAACAACCCGGAAGCATTTTTGAAAAAGAATTAACTGAAACAGCTGAAATGTTGACAAGCTGGCAACATACTTTGAGTCAGTTGCAACAACAATATCCGAAGCTGAAAATTATTTTTACCGTGAGTCCTGTGCGCTATTCGCGTGATGGCTGGGTAGAAAATAATCGTTCCAAAGCACGTTTGTTTGAGTTGGTGCAACAATTACAAAATGATTTTCAGGTTGGTTACTTTCCTTCGTATGAATTGATCAACGATGTACTGCGCGATTATCGTTATTTCGAACCGGATGGTATACATCCGAATCAATTGGCGGTTGACGAAGTCTGGAAGTTGTTCCAATATTGGTATTTCAATCCCGAAACAATTGCTTTAACGAATGAACTGGAAGCATTGCGCAAAATGGAAGAACACCGTTTGTTGTTTCCTGAATCGAAGAAAGCAAAGCAATTTCAAACATTATTCCATAAAAAAAGGGAAAGTTTCCTTTCCCTTCATCCATTTATTAGCTGGTGAATAAAAATTATTTTCCGCTGGTGATCAACCCTTTGTATTCACTTGGTTCGCCTGAAAGCGGTTTTTTCATCACCACTTTCCACAACCACGTTGATCCGGTAGGAACCAATTGTCCCGTACGTGAGTCAATACCATTCCAGCCTTGAGAAGCATCGGAAGTTTTATAAAGCACCGTCATATTGTTCGGATCCATGATCACCATTTCGAATGGTGTGTCGCGCATGGTCAGAGCCAACGGAATAAATTGATTGGTACGTGAATCGCCACTGGAAGGATAAAAACCGGTAGGCGCCATCAGATTGTAGATTTCGTTTAATGTAACTGTTTTGGTTTCTGTAACAGCACAACCGTTGGCATCCGTTGAATTTGCCGTAACATTTACCTCACGCTCAGTATATGGATGAACGACAAGCCGATTTTTGTCGCTTGTTTTTGACGCAACATTCGATTCCCATGTAACAGCCTGATCGGTTCCGCTAACATCAAATTTCAATGTTGGGATCCCGTTTTCGTACAACAACGAAGCATCAACGTCAATGTACAATTGTGCCGAAGCTTCATTAACAGTAATCAGTTCTGTTGAGAGGCCTGTTTCTACCTGGATTGTACCTGATTTTGACGATTTGATCTCTGCCGATTGTTTTGGCTGGATCAGTTTTGTTCGTCCGTTCGGGTAGGTAACTGTTACCACCGCATCGTTCGGATTTTCAATCGTAAAGGTCTCGTTCAGGCATATTTGAGAAGGAAGTACCAGTTTCACAAAGTGAGGACGTAATTCCGGCTCTGAAACCAACATTTCCGGCTCAGAAATTATCTCAGGAATCTCAAAATAGTAAGCAGGTGGATTAACAACAACCGTTAGTTGTGGCGCAGGAGCCATCTCCGGTGATATATTATCCGGAGTAATGGCGTCTGAAGTTGAACCAGTATCGTTTTGACTGCTTTTTGAATCGGCCGAATGGTCAGTTTCCTGTGTCGAAACGATTTGTTCTGTTTTAGGAGCCTGTTGATCGTCAGTTGATTCGGTAGAAGTCAACGCGAAATAAGTAGCAGAACTTACCAATACCGTACCGATAGACGCAGCGAACCACCATTTACGGTAGAATGGAGTGGAAGGAGTTCCGTCCAGACGTTTAGAGAATTGTTCCCACGCACCACCATCATACGGAAGCTCGTAGTTCTCTAATTGTTGTTTAATAATGCGCTCAATGTTTTCTTTCATGACGCGATATGTATAAATTTTTGTTTCAAATAATTCTGCAGGTTCATTTTAGCCTTTGCAAGGTTCGACTTGGAAGTTCCTTCACTGATTCCCAACGCTTCGGCAATTTCCTTGTGGGTATAATCTTCTAATACATAGAGGTTAAACACCATTTTGTATGCCGGAGAAAGGTTTTGAATGGCTTCCATCGCTACTTCTGCTTTCAGCGAAGTGATGTCCCAATCTTCCCCTTCATCTTCATCGGGAATGTACTTGAAGTCGTTCACGTTATCGGAAAGATGTGTGTCCTTACGAACTTTTCGAATCGCATCGATGGCGCAATTTGCCATGATCCGCCGAACCCAACCTTCAAACGAGCCCTTACTGTCGTACCCTTTAATATTATCAAAGACCTTTATAAAACCTTCCTGTAAAACTTCTTGTGCGGAATCCCTATCCGAAATGTAGCGTAGGCAAACAGCCAACATTTTACCGTAGAAATGGCGGAATAACTGTTCTTGCGCCCGCCTGTCGGACTTCTTGCACAGCTCAATTAGTTCTTCCACACTCCAATGTTGTTTCACAGTTGTATTATTTGGTAAACGTTCACCTCTTTCAATGGTTGCCTGTTTTCAGAAATCTATTCACAAATAACGAGAATTATGAACACTTTAGCGCCCAGCTCCAAACATTTATTGTTATTTTCGCGTCGCAAATTAGAATGAAATTTCAATTAAATAAAAGACAATGAAAGTAACTGTAGTTGGAGCCGGAAATGTAGGGGCAACATGCGCCGATGTTTTGGCCCATAGAGAAATTGCCAATGAAATTGTATTGTTGGACATTAAAGAAGGATTCGCAGAAGGAAAAGCCTTAGACATTTGGCAGACTTCTCCGATCAACCTATACGATTCGCGTACAGTTGGTTCCACGAATGACTATTCAAAAACAGCTGATTCGGATGTTGTTGTAATTACTTCCGGACTTCCACGCAAACCTGGAATGTCGCGTGATGATTTGATCGCTACCAACGCCGGTATCGTAAAAACAGTTACTGAAAACGTTATTAAGTATTCACCGAATGCTGTAATCATTGTGGTTTCCAATCCGTTGGACGTAATGACTTACTGTGCATACCTGAATGCAAAAACAGATCCTAAGAAAGTATTCGGGATGGCAGGTATTTTGGATACAGCCCGTTACCGTGCTTTCCTTGCTGAAGAATTGAATGTTTCACCGAAAGATATCCAGGCAGTATTGATGGGCGGACACGGAGATACAATGGTTCCGCTTCCTCGTTACACCACCGTAGGTGGAATTCCGGTTACGGAAATGATCAGTGAGGAAAAATTAAACGAAATCATCGAGCGCACGAAATTCGGTGGTGGTGAAATCGTTAAATTGCTTGGAACTTCTGCCTGGTACGCTCCGGGAGCTGCTGCAGCCCAAATGGTTGAGGCAATTGTTCGTGACCAGCGTCGTGTATTCCCGGTTTGTGCATGGTTGCAAGGTGAATACGGAATGAACAATATTTATCTTGGAGTTCCTGTAATTCTTGGTAAAAACGGAATCGAGAAAATCATCGAATTGGATTTGAACGCTGACGAGCGCAAATTGTTGGAAGAATCAGCCGTTGCCGTAAAAGGGGTAATGGATGTATTAGACAACATGACTGCTAACGCGTAATTTTCAATCACAATCTTTAGGAATCCATCATTCGTCTTAGGCGGGTGATGGATTTTTTGTTTGCTTCATTTCACCTCGAAATTATCCGTTTCTTAACCGCGTGCCCGCCTCAGGAGTGGTTAGAAACACTTATAACCCTATAAACACGGGGATTGATTGAATTCAATATCTATCCGATGGAAAAAGCGGTTTTTATATTCTACGAATAAAACTTTTCAGAATGAGAGACAGGAGCAGAAGCAGAATGATATTTTACAAAAGCCTGCTTCGTTCTACAACTTCGCAGACTAAAAGGTGGAGTATCTAACGGGTATGTATGGGATATATACGGGTTATCTACGGCTGATATTCGTAAGCCCCAATATCAGGATTTCCATCTATCCTATCAACGTCGAGAATATCTTTTAGTAACGAAAAGGAAGGATTTCCGGCGTCTCTAAGGGCTGAAGTACTCCAAACCGTAAAATCATCGCCGCCGGTATCTTTAAACGCCGGACTTTGATTGAACAAACATCCGTTAAACATCGGGTTGTTGCTTGAAGGCAAACGAATATCGCAGTTCCGGTAAAGGAAACTGATGTTTACGCCGCCCTGATCTATGGTATCCATCACCAATTCTTCATCGCCACCACCATAAATCACACAATTGTTGAATTCCGCAGAAATGTCGGTTAAGGTGGTGACACCGTTGGTGGTGTAATAATTCCGCATGCCGACAGCCGGATAAGAACCGTCGCCACCGCCGTAACCAAGCAGGTCGCAGTGTGTAAACTTCATATCGGCACCTTGTAACACAATCATGGCATGAACCGCATTACTGTGGATAAGTACGTTTTCCGCTACAATTTTCGGATCGTCAAACAACAGCATTCCATAACTGGCACTGTTCCATATTTCGGTGTTCGTTAGCGTGAGTGTTGTATTGGATGAACCACCGAGTTTCGATTCTACGTGGATTCCCGTGATACCGTTCTTGATTTCCGCATGATTGATCAGGCAATTGTCGGCACTGTCGAGGTAAATTCCATAATACTGGCCCGGTACATTGTCGTAATCAGCTTCCAGGCGATCACCCTGAAAAGTCACTTTTTCTGCTGCCGTTCCGTTTACAATGAGGGTACTTTGGTTCACGTACAACGCACTCAATTTGTGCAGGAATACATCGGTTCCGGCTGGAATGGTCAATGTAGAACCACCCAAAACCCTGGAAACGCCGTAAATCACATGCGGTTTATCATTCGCCCAGGTTCCTGTAGGATTGATATCATTGTAATGAAAATAAGCGTCCTGACCCCAAACGGCGAGTCGTACATATTGATCTTTACCGTTGGTCCGGAAACGAATGGAATCTTCAATAATCATGGGAAGAATGCCGCCATTGACGTTTAATGTGACTTCCACGAAACAATAAAGGCTGTCGTTTTTTTCGATTTCGATGTTGGTGAATGATGTTCCCTGTAATCCGTCGAAGTTCATTCTGAATGGTGAAGAAGCACCGCCAACCAACTCAATTTCATCAATGGTAAGCGTTTTATTATCGCGATTATAAACCTTAAAGTGTTGTGTAGTAGAGCCAATGGTTGTGAAAACCGTATCAAAAACAACTGTATCCGCTGAGAATTCAAGATTGCCTTTTGAAGCAAAGTTCTTCTTTTTGCACGATTGAGTAGTGAGGCTTAATGTCAAAAGCAGTAGCGTCGCAATTATGGAAACGGTATATTTCATCATGACAAAAATAACGAAAGAGTGATTGGTTTATTTTTTGAGGCTGTTTAAAATTGTTTGATGAAATAAATTAGCCAATCATTTTGAGGAGGCATGAGGCAGATTTTGGAGCCATAGCCTGCGTCTCTGGTGAAAAAATCGAACGAAATGACTTACAAAATGATGGGTAAGAATGAAATTGGAACAAATTTAAACAGACTCTTTGTTGGAAATTAAAAAGTTTGCTTATCTTTGCAAACCGATTTTTGAAGTAAGAATATAAAGATAAAACGCAATATGAAAGCAGGTATTCACCCGGAAGATTATAAATTAGTAGTGTTTAAAGATATGACAAACGAGTATTCGTTCTTGTGTCATTCTTCAGCTAATTCTTCTGAAATGGTAAAATGGGAAGATGGAAATGAGTATCCATTGATTAAATTGGATATTTCTCATAAATCACACCCTTTCTATACAGGTGTAAACACATTGGTGGATACAGCTGGTCGTATCGACAAATTCAACACTCGTTACGCGAAGTACAAAAAGTAATCAAGATCTTTTTATACCGAATCCCGTTTTCCGCCTATGGCTGATGACGGGATTTTTTTTGCCACTTCACCACGTCGTTCCTGTTTTTCTCATAACTTTTTATAATTTGGAAATCGGAACACATCCAGACTTGTATCTTTGTCACTATGATGTTCACGAAACAACGACTCATACTGTTATTTAGCTTGTTTTTGTTACCGAATGCATTGAATGCCGGAACAATAGACAAAGCCTTCAAGGCCTTGCAGCAATACAATTACTTTGATGCCAAAGCCTTGTTTGAAAAAGCATTGAAAAAAGAACCTTCAGCGGCCAATTACGGTTTGGCGGTGATTTATTCACGAACCGACAATCCGTTTCACAACCTCGATTCTGCCTTTTCAAAAATACAGATAAGTGAAGCGACATATGCCGCTATCAAGGAAAAAACAAAAGTAAAGTATAAAGTTTATCAGTTTGATTACCTGGCTATTGTCACCCTGCGTTCAGCTATTTCTACCGTTTTCTTTCAACAAGCTCTTGCCACTATTTCTGAAGCAGGAATGGATAATTATCAGCGCAAACATCCATGGGCGCAAGAGCGTTTTACGGCTATTCATCTGCGAGATTCCATCGGTTTTAAAGCAGCTGGCGACAAATCCACCTCGGCGGCTTACAGTAATTTTCTGAAAACATATCCTGAATCGGAATACGCAGCTCGTGCTCAGAAAGAATTTTACCGCTTGCAGTATTTGGAACAAACCACTTCCGGAACGCTCTCAACATATATGTCGTTTGAAAAATCGTTTCCCGGAAATCCTTATGTAGCTGATGCGCAGGACCAGATTTATCGTTTGGCAACCGTTCAGAATACAATAGAAGCTTTTGCAGCGTTTATCAAAGCTTATCCGGCGAACAGAAATGTAGACCAGGCCTGGCGGCGATTGTATCAATTGTACATGTCTGATTATTCGCCGAGCAGGGTAGAAGCATTCCAGAAGGAATACCCAGATTATCCGTTTAAGCAGGAATTGGCGCGCGACAAAGAACTTGCCGGATCGGTGTTGATTCCCTACAAACAGGAATCATTGTTTGGCTGGATGTCGCTCAACGGGATAATTGTGATTCCGGCTGCGTATGAATCCGTTGGATTTTTCAAAGACGGTCTTGCGTGGGTGGAAAAAAACGGTAAATACGGTTATGTAAACAAAGCCAATGAACTGGTGATCGATTTTAAATACACCGGTGCCAATGATTTTGAGAAAGGAAGGGCGATTGTTGAACAAGATGAGAAATTCGGGATCATTGACAGAAGCGGAGCCTTGATTTTTCTGCCGGAATTCAATGATTTGGGACAGTTTTCGGAAGATTTGATTTATGTGCAGAGAGATTCACTTTATGGTTATTTCGACCAGTTCGGCTTTCAGCGAATTCAGCCCGAATATAATGAAGCGTATTCTTTTTCAGGCGGAAAAGCGCGTGTAAAAGTGGGCGAATTAGATGCGTTTATTAATCAATATGGTGCATTCATCGTGCCACCTTTATACGAGGAAGTAGAATTTTTCAATGACTCGATCCTTACTTTTGTTGATGGTGAGTTTATGGGGCTCATGGATCGAAAAGGGAAAATTATTGCTCCAGCGACTTATGAAGCCATCGGAGCAGCCTCCAACGAGCGCGGAATATTCATCACAGACGAAATGGTTGGTTATTTCTCTGGAAAGGGAGCCGAAATCATTCCGCCGATCTATGATTTGTTCCCGAATATTCTGCAGCAGGGGGCTTTTGTGGGCAATTACGCCAAAGTGTTGAAAGGCGATAAATTCGGTTTGATCGATCGTGCCGGAAAAGTGATTATTCCTTTTCAGTATACCAATATGGGGGATGTTGGGACACTGATTGCCGTTCAAAAAGGTGGAAAATGGGGGTATGTGGATTTGACCAACAAAATGCTCATTCAGCCAACTTATGAATATGCCGAAACCTTTGTCGATGGATTGGGTATTGTAGAATTACTCACACTTCAGGGAGCAATCAATGCCAAAGGACAAGTTGTGATTCCGCTGGAACATACCGAAGTGAAACGATTGGATAAAGGACATTACCTGGTTTCACGCGGTTCGAAATACGGCGTTTACTCTGATAAAGGTGAGTTACTTGTTCCGATGGAATACGGGCAAATCCGCAAGGTCCAGGGCGATTTTCTATTGCTCTCAAAAGGAGCTGAAATGCATTATTTGTACCTGCCCGAGAATCGACTTATTCAACCGAAGATTCAGTAAATTTACACTATGAGTTCTTTTCGTGATCTGTTGCGTTCGATAACCCCCCAATTCTTACTGAATCGTTACCGCGAACAGAAAAAGGAAGCTGTGCGAAGTACGATTGCTGCTCAGCGAGAGGCGGGAGAAGGTTTGACGAAGGAAACACTTTTACAGCAACTCAGCGAAATCGGAATTGTAGAAGGTGACACTCTATTGGTACATTCCAGTTTATCGAAAATCGGTTTTGTGGAAGGTGGCCCGCAAACAGTCATTGATGCACTTTTAGCTTCCGTAGGCGATTCGGGACATGTATTAATGCCCAATTCACCCAATGCGGGCTATCAGCTCGAATACATTCGTCAACTGGAAGTTTTTGATGTGGCAAATGTACCATCGGCCCTTGGAATTATCACGGAATTGTTTCGCAAACATCCAAAAGCTATTCGTTCTGTTTCGGCAACGGAACCGGTTTCTTGTATCGGCCCGAATGCGATTGATTTTGTGGATGAACACTTGGGTGAAGAAACGCCTTATACTTCCAAAAGTCCGTTTTACAAAGTAGCCGCTGCAGGTGGTAAGATTTTATACATCGGCGTAACACTTGCCAATGCCGGTACAAGTTTACATGTGCTCGAAGACGCGGTTGAAGCGTTTAAATTCCCTGTTTATTACCCTGAAGTGTTTTCCGTGAAGGTAAAACTGGAAACGGGCGAAGAAAAAACGGTAAAAACCAGAGTTCATAACCCGGAATGGTCAGCAAAACGTCGTTGTGACGAGCTGATTCCATTGTTTGAAAAAATGGGAGCATTGCAGAAAGTAACCCTCGGAAATGCGCCTGTTTTGTTAGTCGATGCGCGAAAAATGCTGGATGTCATGATCAGCGAATATGAGCAGCGTGGAGTGACAATGTACACGCCCAACGGATCAAGCTAATCATTTTGATATCAGGTTTTTAATTTATATTTGATCAAAAAAAACAATGAAATCAATCTTCCTGCTAACAATCCTCTTTATTACACAACTTGCTGTAGCGCAACAAACTTGTGAAATGCAATTTCGACTAATCGCCAATGATCCTTCCGAAGCGGTTGCAGACACTATGGATATTGAGATCGCTCAAACCCGCAAGAAGTTTGCAGTCAACTACCGGATCGAAGAAATTCAGGAACGTTTTGTACTGGATTCCGTGGCTCTGAAAGTTATTGAATTAACGAATGTAGACGAGGAAAAAGTGGCGTTTATTGCCGATCTAAGTAAAGACGAGGGCTATGGCTTTACTTCTGCTTATGAAATCGTTGAGCAGGAAATGATAGAACAAGATGAATATCGTTTGCTGGCAGATAAAAAAAACATTCAGGGCTGGGATTGCCGAAAAATAGAATTATTGGATGAAGGTGTTGTTTTCGGTTCAGGTTGGGTCGTAATGGGGCTGCATCTGGGATTGGGAAAAGAAACCGGCTTTTTTTTCATCAAGGAAGGAGCGATTATTGAATATCTTCTTGAGGACGAAGAGGATGGAAGTTCTTTTAGCCTGAAACTGATCAAATCATCCAAAACCATTACCAATCCTGCCAAAGCGTTTTCCCTGGAAATACCTGCGGGCTATGAATTGGAATCTTATTATGACGACGAAGAAGAGGAGTGAATTCATGATTATTTAGAGCGTTTTAACGTGGCCAATGATTATTTTTGCACCAAATAATTATACTCATGGCACAACGTACCTGGACATCCATCAAAAGCTATACGGATATTAAATTCGAATTGTTTGATGGCATTGCAAAAATCACCATCAACCGACCAAAAGTTTACAACGCATTTCGCCCTGAAACAAACATGGAAATGCTCGATGCATTGGAGATTTGCCGTGAGCGTCAGGATGTTGGCGTAATCGTATTGACCGGAGAAGGAGACAAAGCGTTTTGTTCGGGTGGTGATCAAAATGTAAAAGGCGTTGGCGGTTATATCGGTAACGACGGTGTTCCGAGATTGAATGTATTGGACGTTCACAAATCGATCCGTGCGATGCCAAAGCCGGTAATTGCGATGGTAAATGGTTATGCAATCGGCGGTGGACACGTATTACACGTGGTTTGCGATTTGACGGTTGCTTCCGAGAATGCACGTTTTGGTCAAACAGGCCCGAAGGTAGGAAGTTTTGATGCCGGTTTCGGTTCATCGTTCTTAGCCAGTCATGTTGGACAGAAAAAAGCACGTGAGATTTGGTTCCTGTGCAATCAATATACAGCCGAAGAGGCAGAAAAAATGGGAATGGTCAACAAAGTTGTTCCGCTTTCCGAATTGGAAAACACAACGGTTGAATGGTGCCAGACAATCATGAAACGCAGCCCGTTGGCTATTCGCATGATCAAGCGCGGTTTAAATGCCGAACTAGACGGTCAGCGCGGATTAATGGAGTTTGCCGGTGACGCGACATTGATGTATTACCTCATGGAAGAAGCACAGGAAGGTAAGCGTGCATTTTTAGAGAAAAGAGAGCCTAATTTCCAGCAATTCCCAAAATTTCCTTAACCTATGTTGCTCATTGAACAGGCGGCAAATGCTGCGAAAGATACCGGAGATTTCTTTGGTTTTTCATGGACAGAAGCCCAGCAGTTTATCGTGCGTTCGGGTTCCAACCTGCTCATCGCGGTTATTATTCTCGTAGTAGGATGGTGGCTCGCTGGTTGGTCGGGAAAAGCTATCCGTAAAATATTGACCAAGAGTAAAACCGATGCCGGACTGGTGACATTTTTGTCGAGCCTTGCAACGATTTCACTGAAAATCCTGGTCATTATAACCACCGTGACGCAACTTGGTGTTCAGATGACATCTTTTGTGGCGATACTCGGTGCGGCCGGACTTGCAATTGGTATGGCATTTTCGGGAACATTGTCCAACTTTGCCGGTGGTGTAATGATCCTGTTATTCAAGCCGTTTAAAGTCGGCGACACGATTCTTACACAAACGCACCAGGGGAAAGTCGTTGAAATTCAGATTTTCTATACATATCTGCATACGAGCGACAACAAAGTGGTGATTTTACCCAATGGATTGGTTGCCAACGCCAGCATGATCAATTTTACGAAAGAGAAAAAGCGTCGCGTCGACTGGACAATTTCCCTGGCACATGGTGAAGACTATGTGAAAGCGCATACCGTTATTTTACAATATCTGAAAGACGATCAGCGTGTGTTAAAAGAGCCGGTACCATTTATTGCGCTGGCAGCAATTACTGCCGATTCGATTGATATCACTGTTCGCGCATGGGCCAAAACCGATGATTTCTGGAAAGTTTATTTTGATCTGAACAAACGTGTTTACGAAGAATTTGAACAAGCCGGATTAAGTCTCGCCATTTCTGCTGACGCAAAAAAAACATCTAAAGCAACAAAATGAGAAATTTAAAAGAACATCCGATTATTCAGCAATACATCAAATGGAATGCATTTGGCCGTCTTTTGGGGATGGATTTTGAGATTCCGGAATCGGGAAAAGCGATTTACCGGATGACGATTACCGAAGATCACCTTGCTACGCCAATTGCATCTCATGGAGGTGCGATTGCCGGATTACTGGATGCAGCCATGGGAGTAGCTTGTTTATCAAACGTTTGTGAACAAGATAAAATTGTTGCGACAGTTACCATCCATATTCAATTCGTATCTCCGGCCTCGCTGCATGATAAACTTACTGTGTTAGCAAACGTAACCAGATCGGGCAACCGGATTTTATTTGCTGAAGCGGAAGTGGAAAATGATTCAGGTGATAGAATTGCTCTTGCTACGGCTACAATGAATGCTTATCCTGTTGAAAAAGTCGTTGATACGAATCCACACTAAAACTGGTCTGCTTTTTGCTTACATTTGATTTCATGAAGCAGTTCCTTTTACTTATAGCCTTTTTTCCGTTTGTGGCAGCCTCACAAGGACTTTTTCCGTACATGGATTTCAATAATTTTTTCAAGGTATTTGACGACGGTGTTTTTACCCAAATCGAACACCAGCCCTCTACAGATGTTTTTTTCGGTGACGAACTGGTCGCTTATAATAATTCTCAGCGCGATTTTAAGGTATATCACAATGGACAAAGCCGTTTACTGACCAATCAGAATGTTTCTTACAAAGCTTCTGACCATTTGTTGGTATGGAATATCGGTCCGATTATTAATTATTTCGAAGACGGTCAAACAAAAGTAATTACCTCGTTCGGTGGTGATTATGCAGTTGGCGATTCAATTATTGTGTACCAGGACACGCGTTACAAAACTGTAAATGCGATTTACCAGGGAAAAGTAATTGAACTGTATCAACTTACCGGTGACATGTACATGCCTGACATGATTGGTGATAATATTGTTGCGTTTCGCGATAATGGGAACCTTTACAAAGTATTTTGGCGCGGACAGATTTATGAACTAGGTGTCTACAGTGGTGTTCAGCAACTGGAGTTTTTCGCCGGTACGGATATGCTGGCATTTAACGACCCCAATTCACGCACATTTGCCGTGTTTGAAAACGGAGAATTCCTCGATGTGGAAGATTTGTATGTATCTAAAATAAAGGCTTGCAGGGGTTTTGTGGTGTATGAAGATGTGCAGGGGAATCTCAATTATTACGGCAAAGGCAAACAAGTCGAGCTAGCCTCTTTTTTCCAGTTTTGGGATGCGAAAGATGATGTGCTGGTTTGGGGTGAAGCCAATTCTACCTATACATTGGTCGACGGGGAGCGAAAAATGGTATGTAATTACGCTGCGAAAGATGTCGTCTTGAAAAACGATGTAATGGCTTTTCGCAATAACCTTGGTGGCGTTTCAGGGTATACTGATGGAAAATTGAAAGATATTACCAACTTAACGAAAACGGAATTCACGATTAGCGGGCATGCGGTTTGTATTCAATTGTCGAACCGTTCGGTGCTGGTGTGGTATAATGATCAGATTTACCAGGATTGACAGCTTGTTTTCATCGAAGCGTAGTGTTTCCAAGTGCAAGCGGTTTCTAACGGCCTGACAACCTCGGTATATTTAAGAAAGGGCTTTTATTTAATAACTCTTTTGAAGTCAGGTAAGATTTCGCTGAAAACTACCCAAGAATTTATTTCATGAAACGATTTAAACAGAGGTTAAGTTTCCGGCGGGTCATTCTAATTTCGTAAATTTGTACCTCTAAAAAAGATAATCCTTAACAACATGAATAGTTGGTTTACAGTTAAAGTAAAATATACCAAGCAATTGGAAGACGGAACGTTTAAGCGCGTTTCAGAGCCATATCTTTTGGCTGCAATGACATTTACAGATGCAGAAGCTCGTATCTACGAAGAGCTTGGCGCATTAATCCGTGGTGAGTTTTTGGTTACCGGAATTACACGTACGGATATTCACGACATTTTTCATTACGAAGATTCGGAAGTATGGTTTAAATGTAAAATCAACTTTGAAAGCGGAGATGGTGGCGAAGAAGGTCAAAAAGCAAAGAAAGTTTCGCAGAACTTTTTGGTTTCAGCCCATTCGGTAAAAGAAGCTTATGATCGTTTACACGAGAGTTTAGGCGGAATGATGATCGATTTCCAGATTCCGAATATCGCGATTTCGCCAATTGTTGACATTTTTCCATTCGGTGACGAAGGAGAGGATAGGGTAGCTGTTGATTTTGAAAAACAAGTAAAGCAAGAAGTAGCTGAACATGTTTTAGGAACAAAAACCGTTTTTTCAGCCTCGGGGTCCGATTTGGACGACGAAGACAGCATCATTGACGATAGTTTCGGAGAAGAAGAATAAGATGGACGAATTCCTGCGCCAGTTGCGCAATGACCATCATCAGTTCGACCAGGGGAAGTTAGAAGATCATTTTGGAAATGAGCCGATGAAACTATTTTCGCAATGGTTACAAGATGCTATTGAAAAACCGGTAAGTGAACCGAATGCAATGTCTGTTTCTACACTTGGTCCGGACGATTTTCCCCAATCGCGTATTGTATATTTAAAAGAATTAGTGGAAGAAGGATTGGTTTTTTACACCAATTACAAAAGTGATAAAGGGAAGGCGTTAATCACTCATCCGAAAGCACACGCTTTATTTTTCTGGCCTGGTTTAGAACGTCAGATTAGTGTGTTTGGTTTGGTTGAAAAAGTACCTGAACAAATGAGTGATGATTATTTTGCCTCCAGACCAAGAGGAAGTCAATTAGGAGCCTGGGCTTCTTACCAAAGCGAACGCTTGGAAAGCAGGGCTGAATTGGAACAGCGTGTTGTGGAACTGACAGAGCGTTTTCCTGACAAAGTTCCACGTCCGCCACATTGGGGTGGTTTTTTACTTCGGCCAGTGAAAATTGAGTTTTGGCAAGGAAGGCGTTCCCGTTTACATGATCGTATTGTCTTTGAAAAAACAAACGATTCGTGGACACTTTATCGAAAGAATCCTTAGAATGATTGAACTTCAACCCAAAATAAGTACGCTCTCCAACGGCATCAGATTGGTGTATTTACATGCTGTTTCGCCGGTGGCGCATTTAGGTGTAACGGTATTGGCGGGTTCCAGGTATGAGCAACAGAATGAAGTGGGGATAGCCCATTTCCTGGAGCATTGTATTTTTAAGGGGACCACTAAACGAAAAGCTTTTCATGTCCTTTCGCGTTTGGATTCTGTTGGCGGAGAAATCAATGCCTATACAACCAAAGAAGAAATTTGTGTGTATGCATCATTCGTTAAAAATCACCTTAACCGTTCTGTAGAATTACTAGCTGATATTGCGATTAACAGCAATTTTCCCGAAAAAGAAATTGAAAAAGAGAAAGAAATCGTTTTAGATGAGTTTAACTCCTATCTCGATAGTCCGGGCGAAAAGATTTTTGATGATTTTGAAAACCTGCTCTTTCCGAATCACCCTCTGGGTAACAATATTCTCGGTTCACCCGATACCATTCAAGCATTCTCACAAGCACATTTAATAAGTTATGTAGATCGTTTTTTCTTTGCAGAAAATTCGGTTATTTCTTTTGTCGGAGACATTCCTTTGGAAGTGGTTGTCCGATCCTTGGAAAAGCATTTCGCGCAGATGAAATCGGGGAAAACGATTATCAAACCTCAGAGTTTTTCAGATTATGCCATCTTTAGAAAGCGAGTGAAGGAAGCCAATTACCAGGCCCATGTTGTGATGGGGGGAATGGCGCCGGGTTATTGTGATGAACATCGTCGAGGGATGACATTATTGATCAACCTGCTTGGCGGTCCGGCTCTCAACTCCCGTTTGATTTTAAGTGTTCGCGAGAAATATGGATATAGCTACAACATAGAAGCTTCGTATGCTCCTTATGCCGATTTGGGTTATTGGTCTATCTATTTTGGTACAGATCAAAAGTACCTGGACAAGACCAGGAAGGTGGTTTACCGCGAGCTAAAGAAGATCCGGGAAATACCACTTACCCCAAAGCAGTTATTACAGGCAAAAGAACAACTGAAAGGCCATATTGCTCTTTCACTCGATAGTAATGTCGGACTAATGCAGGGATTAGGTAAAAGTTTACTACAGTTTAACCAGATTGACACAATCCAGGAAATGTATGAAAGCATCGATAAATTGAGTATCGATGAACTACATCATATTTCGGGGATGTATTTTAAAGAAGAATCTATTTCAGAGTTGATCTTTGAAGTGAAATAATGCCGAACCCATTGTGCTCAGGTGCAAAGCGCTTTCTAACGGCCCGACAGCCCCAGGATATTTAGGAAACAGTGATTAAGCCTTCTTTTTCATTTCCAATGCCGTACCAAAGTAGTGGTTAGTTATTAGTGACTCGCTTTTAGCGGTTATTTGGTTACGTTTTTACTGGGAAGTAATTTACTACATTTGCCCTCGTATTTAAACAAACTTCACAATGAAAAACACAGCGCTTACGCATGTCCATGAAAGTCTTGGAGCAAAGATGGTTCCTTTTGCGGGTTATAACATGCCTGTACAATATGAAGGTGTAAATGTTGAACACGAAGTCGTGCGTAACGGCGTAGGCGTGTTTGATGTATCGCACATGGGTGAGTTTTTGCTGACCGGTCCGAATGCGCTGGCGCTGATCCAAAAAGTAACATCGAATGATGCTTCGACCCTGACAATCGGGAGAGCGCAATACAGCTGTTTACCAAACGGGAAGGGCGGAATTGTAGACGATTTGATCGTTTACCGCATGAAAGAGGAACAATATTTATTGGTGGTGAATGCTTCCAATATTGATAAAGACTGGAACTGGATTTCTTCCCACAATGATTTGGGTGTGGAAATGCGTAACCTGTCTGATGATTATTCATTGCTTGCCATTCAGGGTCCGAAAGCCGTTGAAGCGATGCAGTCATTGACTTCGGTTGATCTGTCCGCGATTAAATATTACCATTTCGAGGTAGGTCCGTTTGCCGGAATCGAACATGTGATCATTTCAGCAACAGGTTATACCGGATCAGGCGGTTTTGAGATTTATTGCAAAAACAGCGAAGTGGAACAAGTGTGGAACAAGGTATTTGAAGCCGGAGCAGCTTTCGGAATCAAACCTGTAGGTTTGGCTGCACGTGACACGTTGCGTTTGGAAATGGGATTCTGTTTGTACGGAAATGATATCGACGATACAACTTCTCCGCTGGAAGCAGGTTTGGGCTGGATTACCAAATTCACCAAAGACTTTGTGGATTCTGAATACCTGAAAGCCCAAAAAGAAGCCGGTGTAGCACGTAAACTGGTTGCATTTGAAATGATCGACCGTGGAATTCCGCGCCATGATTACCGCATTTTGGACGGCGAAGGAAACGAGATTGGAAAAGTAACTTCAGGAACACAATCGCCAAGTATGAAAATCGCGATTGGTTTGGGTTATGTTACTGTTTCCAATTCAGCGGTTGATACGGAGATATTTATTGAGATCAGAGATAAAGGTGTGAAAGCGAAAGTGGTGAAATTGCCGTTTTATAAAGCATAAATAATGGAATTCGAGAATTTGGATGTTCGGAATATCCCGAACATCCAAATTCGGAAACTTCATTTTTGAAATAAGCAAAAGCCCCGTCAATATTGAATTGGCGGGGCTTTTGCCGTTCTTTAATTGCGGTCTTACACATCAAAAAAAGGAGCATCCCGATTAGAACGCTCCTTTTTACAATAAATATGATTGGAAATTATTTCACCAATTTCATTTCGTTGACAATGTTGGTTGCACCGTATACTTTATCGATCAACCACAACGTATAACGTACATCCAAACTGATGGTACGCTGAATATTCGGCTCGAAGTAAATATCACCGGACATTGCTTCCCAGTTGCCATCAAAAGCAGTACCGATCAATTCACCATTGGCATTGATTACCGGCGAACCTGAGTTACCACCTGTAATATCGTTATTCGATAAGAAATTCACGACCAATTTTCCGGTTGTTTTATCAGCATACTGACCGAAATCTCTTTTCATCCACACTTCTTTCATGCGCGGATCAACGTTGAATTCAGGATTTGACGGATCTTCTTTTTTCATCACACCATCGATGGTTGTGTAGAAATCGTATTTCACAGCATCACGCGGTTCGTAAGCCAATACATTACCATACGTCAAACGCATTGTTGAGTTGGCGTTCGGGTAGAATTTTTTGTTCGGCTGCATTTTACGCACGCCATCAACAAACAAACGATTGGCTCGTTGTAACTTCTCGTTTGCTTCTTTTACCGCAGTTTCGGCCATTGCTTTCCCATACGCATCGTCCAGATCTTTGATCAGAATGAAAAGCGGATCTTGTTTCAAAACAGCTTCGTCATATTGTTGCATGAATGCATTAAAACGCTCTTGTGAAGTAAAAATCGAGTTGGCACGTAAGCGAGCCATGAAAGCAGGAACACCTTCTTCGGTAAGATGCTTAGCTAAACCTACACGTTGTGCAGCAGGAATATCGCGCAAGTACATTTTCAATACTTCTTCTAACGTTTCCATTTCAATGTCCATTGAACGCTCCTTGTAGAATGTTTCAGCTTGTTCAATGGCCATTCCTTTCAATTGTTTCGCACGATCAGCATCACCTTTGGCAGAAGCATCGGCCGACAACTTCAACATGTATGCCAGGGAATTAATATCTACCTGACGAACAAATTCACTTTGGTAAACACGCAAATAAACAATACTATTGGTTGTTTTGAAAGCGTTGTCGATATCAGTCAATACATTATCATATTCAGCTTTCCCCTGCGCGAATTTCAGAAAATCAGTTTCAACAGCACGTTTTTTATCAGCTACACCGTTTGCTTTCAATTGTTTGGTTTGACCGATGAAGTATTTCCAGTAATTAGCAACCTGTGCGTATTTGGAAGAATAGTTCAAACGAACCGCAACATCGTTGTCCATATACTTTTTCATGATTTCCAATTTCTTGGCACGCACATCCACAATTTTAGGTTGTTCCAACGAAACAGCTTGTTCTACACCATAAGAAGTCAGGTAACGGTTTGTTCTGCCCGGAAAGCCCATGATCATTGCATAATCACCTTGTTTTACACCTTTGATGGAAACAGGAAGTGAATGCTTTGGTTTGTAAGGAACATTCTCGGAGCTGAATTTCGCAGGTTTGTTGTCTTTTCCGGAGTAAATACGGAACATGGAGAAATCGGCAGTGTGACGTGGCCATTCCCAGTTATCAGTATCACCACCGAATTTACCGGCAGATTGCGGCGGAGTTCCCACCAAACGAATATCAGTAAATGTTTCTTTTACGAATAAGTAAAATTCGTTTCCTTCGTAAAAATCACGAACAAATGCCTCATAGTTAGTACCGGCAACCGCGTCTTTCACCAAAATATCGGTTACTTCCTTGATTTTTTTGGCACGTTCAGCGGCAGTCATCGAATTGTTCAATTCTTTCAAAACAGTCGATGAAACATCTTCCATTCGGATCATGAAAGTAGCAGTAAGTCCCGGAACCGGAATTTCCTCTGCGTTGTTTTTCGCCCAGAAACCGTTGTCAAGGTAATTGTTGTCAGGAGTTGAAGCACCGGCAATGGCATCGTATCCACAGTGGTGATTGGTTAAGATCAAACTTTGACTGGAGATAATTTCACCGGTACAAAATCCACCGAAAGAAATCACGGCATCTTTTAACGATGATTTATTGATGGAATAAATTTCTTCCTGCGACAATTTCAAGCCATGCTTTTTCATGTCTTCGTAGTTTCTTCCGATCAGGAACGGAAGCCACATACCTTCGTCGGCACGTGCGGAATTCCCAAAAGAAAAACCGAAAGCGACAACTGCAATTATTAGTTTTTTCATTACTGTTATTGGTTTATTATTGAAGAGGGCTAAAGATAATAACTTTTCAGAATTGGTACTGTTGTCAGAGTTTATAATTAAACGGATGCTTGATTTTGAATGTTGGATGTTCTTCAATGTTGAATGCTTAATGTTGAATTTTTAATTAGGGGATTCGGTTCTAAATCATCTTTTTTCATATCTTAAATGAAATGAAGGAAAATATAATTGAGAAGAAGTCCTTTGACTTCGCATTACAATCAATGGAATTATACAAGCTACTCCTGGCTAAAAATGAATTCGTTTTATCAAAACAATTCTTCCGGAGTTCGACGAGTATTGGCGCGAATGTTCAGGAAGCCGGTGCAGCTTACAGCAGAAGAGATTTTGCAGCGAAAATGAGTATCTCTTCAAAAGAAGCAAGGGAAACTTTATATTGGATTAAACTAATTGAGGCCAGTGACTTCGTAGAATATGACTTTCAGCCATTAAAAAATGAATCTGAACAACTCGTCCGCATTTTAACTTCAATTGTAAAAACTACTCAAGACAAACTTTGAGATGTGGTGAAATCTGGCTTTGATGAAAACTCCAATTCAACATTAAGCATTCAACATTATTCAACGATTATTTCATCCAAAAACAACCAAGTCGAACCACCTGCTCCCAAATGCCATGCCGGACAAGCACCATAGTTTTCAACACGAATGCGGATATATTTTGCAGTTACCTGCGGGAAATCGATTTCAAAACGGTGAGAAGCCGATCCTTCCAGGCGGTCACTGACTTTAGTATTCTGAATTGTTCCTGCTTTTTTGTAGTTGATTCCGTCTGTAGAAACTTCTATGGTTAATGATTTCGGGTGAAAAATCCACGACTTGGTATCCTGTAAACAAGAAACGATCACTTTCGAAACTTCCTGCTGCTCGTCCATCGTAATCAACGCTTCAATGTCTTTGCCTTGAAAGCCCTGCCACTCGGTTCCGCGGTAGTCATCGCCGCCAAATTGTCCATCGACGAGCGTTTGATCTCCCGATCCGGAGTATTGATTCGCATAAGCCGTTTGTACGTTGATCGTTTTGTTTTTCTGGTATTTCGAAAAGATAGTAGTGACTACAGGGCCGTAAACCACTTTTTTTCCTTCCATCCTGTAAATGCGTGCTTTGAGCTCAGTAGTTTCGTAAAAGCGTCTGTTTTTCTCAGCGACCGCACTTTTTTCATTTGGTTCCGTTCCATTAGTCGTATAAACAATAGTCCCGGTTTCTGACGGAAGCTTGTCAATACTTACAGTTATGGAATCAGAAAATGTGGTGCTTTTGGCAATAAAATAAGGCACTGGAATGAATTCGGGGTTTGTTTTTTCTTCCAAATCAAGTTTGTAGAGCATCAACGCAATTTGCGGTTTTTCTCCCATTGTCACCTGTAAATAACCGCCTTTTGTGATCATTTCCTGGGTGATGTACAGCTTTCTATAATCTTCGCCGTTCCACTTAATGGACTGGATGTACTTGTTTTCGGGTGAATTATTGATAGCTTCCAACGTAAACGGGACATTACCAGCCGTTACCGAAACACGGTCCATCAAAGGCCTTCCCAAAGCATACGTTGCAGAACCCGGACTCACCGGATAAAAGCCCATTGCACTTAAAACATACCAGGCCGACATTTGTCCGCAATCTTCATTTCCCGATAAGCCATCAGGTGCATTATGGTATTGTTCACGCAGAATCCGGTCAACAGTTTGCTGTGTTTTGTGGGGCGCACCACAATAATTGTAGAGATATGACATGTGGTGAGACGGTTCATTTCCATGTGCATACTGGCCAATCAAACCTGTAATATCAGATTGTTCTCTGCCCGACATAACTGATGACGACAAGAAAAGCGAATCAAGGAAACGTTCCATGCGTCTGCCGCCACCTTTCATTTCAACCATTGAAGCTATGTGATGCGGAGCGGCCATTGAATATTGCCAGGCATTTGCTTCTGTAAAGTGTTGATTCACTTCATTCGGTTTGAAATTTGGCAACCACATTCCTCCTTTTCTCGGTTGAAAAAAACCGGATTCGGGATGATATAAATTCATCCAGTTAGCAGAACGAAGCTGATATTCTTTGGCAATGGCTTCATTACCCAATTGTTTTGCGTATTGGGAAATACACCAGTCATCATAGGTATATTCAAGCGTTCTGGAAACAGATTCGGCCTCGTCACTAGCTGAAATAAACCCCTGGATTCCATACTGTTTTTTACCGAAATGATCGTATTTGGAAGTCGCGACCATCGCATCAAGTAATTCATTTTGGTGAAGAATCTTGATTCCTTTTGCGTGCGCATCGGCGATAACGGAAACGGCGTGATAACCGATCATGCAATTGGTTTCGTTATTCGAAAGTGTCCAAACAGGCAGTAATCCCGTATTGACATATTGCTGGTAATAAGACTCGATAAACTGCGAAGCTTTCTCGGGTTGTAAAAGTGTATACAGCGGATTAGCGGCACGATACGTATCCCAAATAGAGAAAACGGAGTATAAATTCCCTGAAGTCGATTGTTGAATTTGATTGTTAAAATCGCGGTAACGGCCATCAATATCTGTCCAGACACTTGGGTGAACATAAGCATGATAAAGCGCGGTGTACAAATTAAACTTCACTTCCTCATCGCTTGTATAAGCTTGAATATCAGAAAGTGCAGTTCGCCATTTTGTTTGGGCGGAACGCATATATGTATCAAAATCCCAATTCGGAACTTCCCCTTTCAAGTTGGCTGTTGCTCCCTGAACATCAGTTCCTGAAATTCCTACACGGAGCATTACTTTTTTGGTCGATGCGGGGAATTCCAACACCATCACACACGTTCCGTTTTTGGTTGCGGTCCATTTTGCTTTTGAAAAAGGAATACTTGTTTCCAGGTCGAAATAAAAATGTTGTCGCGTTGCCCATCCTTCTGAAATTCGTTTGCCGGTAACACGATTATTACCTTCGGCTTTTGCTTCCGTTTCGATTACTTTATCGCGGTATCCTAAATCGATCAGGATGTATTTTTTACCTTTTTCGGTCAGGAATGTGTATTCATGGAGTCCACAACGTTCGGTAGTTGTCAATCGCACGTCCACATTCGGGTTAGACAATTTCACAGAATAAAATCCAGGTTTCGCTGCTTCGTTTTTATGTGAAAAAGCTGCACCATAACCTTTTTCTTTTTTATACGCCGGTTCCAACTTTAGCTTTCCTACTTGTGGAACGATCAATAAATCGGCATAATCGGGAACTCCGGTTCCGCTCAAATGCGTGTGGCTGAAACCATAAATAATGGAATCGCTGTAATGGTAACCGGAGCAGCCATCCCAACCTTCGGGGCGCGTATCAGGACCTAATTGTACCATTCCGAACGGAGAAACAGGACCGGGGAATGTATGTCCATGTCCGCCGGTTCCGATAAACGGATTTACGTATGCCAACGGATCAACGTATGGAGCCCGTTTATTACGTCCCATTAAATCTTCCGCTTTCTGATCAGCAATTTTTAACTGCTCAATTTGTCCCTTTACTGTAAAAACAGTGCCGAGAGTAATGATTAAGACAAGGAATTGTTTCATGTTAGCGTTTTTTAATCGACTTCCAGAACAGGGAAGCTGCGGTGCCCAAAACAGCGGCATTTTTATCGTGTAAAGCTGAAATCCTGATTTCGATTGTATCCTGGAAAATTTTCAGTGCATTTTTTTCGAGGTAATATTTCACCCGTTGGGCAAATTTTTCACCGCTTTGTGCCAATCCTCCAAACAGAACATAAGCTTTCGGATTTGAAAAAGCCGCGAAATCGGCCAGTGCAGAACCTAATATTTCAGCTGTATATTCAATTATTTCATTTGCGAACAAATCTCCTTTTTCCGCAGCCACAAACACTTCTTTGGCTGTAGACCCTTCCTGAATGGTGGATATAGTTTTATTCGGGGAATCCAATTCGGTAATACTTCTTACTACACCGGTACTTGAAGCATAGGTTTCCAGGCAGCCATGTCGTCCACATCCACACAAGCGGCCATCGTGTCTTACGCGTATATGCCCGTATTCACCTGCAAAACCCTGATGCCCGAGTACTAATGAGCCATTAATAAAAATCCCGCTTCCTAAACCTGTTCCTAAAGTGATTGTCACAAAATCGGATAAATCCTTTGCACATCCGAATAAATGTTCGCCTACAGCTGCAGCGTTTGCATCATTGGCCAACACCGCAGGACGGTTAAATTTCTGTTCGAATAGTTCAGCGATGGCAATAATTCCTTTCCATTTAAGGTTCGGCGCAAATTCGATATTTCCGGTGAACACATTTCCATTTGGGGCACCGATTCCTATTCCGAGAATTGTTTCGAACCACTGGGTTTGGGAAACGCGTTTGTATATTTCGGCGACTAATTGTTCCGGAAAATCAAATTGTTTGGTTGACACAGATTCTTCAAAGAGTACATTTCCTTGTTTATCAACGATCCCGAAAGCTGTATTAGTGCCGCCAATATCAACACCCAATGCTACATGTTCAATCATGGGTACAAAAGTTGGAATAATTTTCGAAACTCGATTTAGTAAACACTTAGATAATCAGTTCTCACCGTTAAAATTCCAATCCCGGTAAAAGTCTTCGACAAAATTTTCCATTAATTGATGGCGTCTTTCACCCATTTCCTTTGCTGTTTTTGTGTGGAGCCTGTCTTTTAAAAGAAGTAGTTTTTCGTGAAAATGGTTCATCGTGTGACTTTTATCAGAGCTGTAAGCTTCAAAAGTAGCATGTTGCGTCGGAAGTTCATTCGGAGAAAAGAAAGGCCTGTTTCGGCTTCCTCCAAAGTGGAAAGCCCTTGCTATTCCTATCGCTCCCATGGCATCTAACCGATCAGCATCCCGAACAATTTGCATCTCGAGACTTGTTGCTTTGTCTGGCACTCCGGCTCCTTTAAAAGAAACACCATCCACGATTTCGGCGACTTTTGCAGCAAACGCAGGCTCGTGCCCCAAATCGTTTAGAATCTCTCGCGTTACTCTTCCGCCATCGTTTAAGATTCCACCATTCAACTTATGGTCGGAAATATCGTGAAGAAGGCTTGCACAGGAAACCAACATCAGATCGCCACCTTCTTTTGATTGCAGGAATACGGCTAGTTGATAAACCCGTTCGATGTGATACCAGTCGTGATCTGCACCATGACTCGTGAAACGCTCTTTAACAAGCTCTTTGAGAGAATCGAGTTGAGTTAATTGAGATTCGGAAAGTGATTGTTGTTTCATTGATAATGCAAAAGTGTAAAGCTACTTAATTTGGGTCTTAAAATAACCGTTTCGTAACCGCGTGTCCGTTTCAGACACCGTTAAAACACTTATTGTTGAAACCGTTTATTAATTCTACGCTTCAATTTGCAGATTAAAATGAAATAGCTATCTTTGCACCCCTGTCTGGCATTCAGTCAGGTTATTATTCATTATTAAACGGGGGTTTCGCACCTCCACTAATAAACAATTATGGCAACACGTATTAGATTGCAACGTCACGGTAAAAAAGGAAAACCAGTTTTCCATTTAGTAGTGGCAGATTCTCGCGCAAAACGCGATGGAAAATTTATTGAGAAATTGGGTGTGTACGACCCGAACACTAATCCTGCAACAATCGAAATCAATTTCGATAGCACGTTAGGATGGGTTCAAACCGGTGCAGAAATGTCTGACACTGCTCGTGCAATTCTTTCTTACAAAGGTATTTTGTTCAAAAATCACTTGTTGAAGGGAATTGCGAAAGGTGCTCTTACAGCAGAACAGGTAGAAGCAAAGTTTGCTGCCTGGGAAGCTGAAAAAGCTGGTAAAATTCAGGGTAAAGTTGAAGGACTTGGTAAAAACGCTGAAGCTGATAAAGTTGCTCGTTTGAAAGCAGAAACTGAAGCGAATGCTGCCAAAGCAAAAGCTATTGAAGCTAAAAACACTCCTGAAGTAGAAGAAGTTGCTGAAGAAGCAGCTCCTGAAGCAGAAGACACAACTGAAGCTCCTGTTGCTGAGGTAAATGAAGTGGAAGAAACTGTTGCGGAAGAAGCTCCGGTTGCTGAGGTAGTTGAAGAAGCTCCTGTTGCAGCTGAGGAAGTTCCTGCGGTTGAAGAAACTCCTGCTGTAGCTGAGGAAGCTCCGGCGGCTGAAGAAACACCTGCAGCTGAAGAGCCAACGGCTGAAGGAGAAGCTAAGGCTTAATTTATTTTAAAAGTATGCAGCAATCTGATTGCTTCCAACTTGGTTATATTGCGAAACTTCACGGATTTAAAGGTGAAGTTTCGCTTTTTTTGGATGTTACCAATCCAGCCGATTACGCTTCTCTAGACGCTTTTTTCATTGAATTGAATGGCCATCTGACTCCTTTTT
The DNA here is from genome assembly GCA_002243285.1 of Candidatus Fluviicola riflensis. Taxonomy (GTDB): domain Bacteria; phylum Bacteroidota; class Bacteroidia; order Flavobacteriales_D; family Crocinitomicaceae; genus Fluviicola; species Fluviicola riflensis. The sequence goes on from CP022585.1 coordinate 1,567,572, forward strand.
TCGTTCAATCTTTCCAACTTAAAAACAAAGGTTTTGCTGCGGTAAAGCTTGAGGGTGTCGATTCTGAAAATGATGCAAAAGTACTTTTGCGAAAAAGTTGTTACCTCCCGTTATCGCTTCTACCAGAATTAGACGATAAGCATTTTTATGATCACGAGGTTATTGATTTTACTGTTGTTGATACTGTAGCCGGAGAAGTTGGTAAATTAGTTCAGGTAATTGATCTTTCTGTAAATCCTTTATTGCAAGTAATGAACGGCGAAAAGGAAATTCTCATTCCATTTGTAGATGGCCTTATTCAACGGGTTGACCGAGCAGAGAAAACACTTTATATCAAAGCCCCGGAAGGCTTAATTGAGATGTATCTTTCATAAATGAGTTCGTTTCAGTTCAAAGAGTTCGCTATACGACAATCGAATTCTGCCATGAAAGTAGGGACTGACGCGATGGTTCTGGGTTCAATTTGCACATTCCCCAAGTCACCAAAAAATCTGTTGGACATTGGAACCGGAACCGGGGTACTTTCATTAATGCTAGCTCAACGATTTAAACCAAATACCATCACTGCCGTAGAAATCGATCAATCAGCCTCGAATGATGCGTTGTATAATTTTAGCCAATCACCCTTTTCCTCTAAATTAACTCTTGTAAATGAGGATATCCGATTCTTGAATACCACAGAGTCTTTTGAAGCGATAATCAGTAATCCTCCATTCTTTGAAAATAGTTCCAAAAGTGATTCCGGACAGCGAAATTTAGCCCGGCACACCGACTATCTCTCCTATTTAGCCCTTCTTCAAATAGCTGCTTCTTTATTAACTTCCGATGGACTTCTTTGGATCATTGTTCCTTTCGAATCGTTTAGTTTACTGTGTAATTTAGGAAAAAAGAATGGCTTATTTGTTTTTCATAGCGTGACTATTAATGGAAAACCGGATAAACCAATCAGGATGGTTATTGCGTTCTCAAAAACAGCGTCTGCATCAACTACTGCTGAATTAACGATCAGAGACAATTCAGGAAATTATACCGAGTCCTACATTGATTTAACCAGATCATTCCATGCCGTTGATTTGTCAAAATCAAGGTAGAAGCGGAGAATACCAGCGATTGAACTTTAAAGTCAACTAATCGACTTTAGAATATTCGAAATCTCTTCCTGAATATCTTTTCCTTTATTGTCGTTATACCACTTTTGCAAACTAACCTTAAATGTTTCAAGATCTGCTTTTTCATCTAAAAGTTTACGATAAAGCACCTGGCATTCAGCTGGCCTTGGCCCCCAAGTAGCCAAATCGTTTCCTGTTTGATTGCGAATGATCAATTTAGGAATTGCTTTTCCACCATTGGTTAAATAATCATTAATTTGAAATGGTTCCTGGTCACGAAGTTCATAATCAACCGTAATCAAAGGGTTCAAATCCGCAATCATCTGTAAGAATGGTACAATGTGCGAAGCATCTCCACACCATGGCTCTGTAATAATCAACCAGTGCTGCGGTATTATAATTCCGGCTATTGTTTGCCTGATTTCCGGCATTAGTTCACCATGCTTTAACCAACGATTCATTCTCGACCAATTTAATTTGGCGTAATTGAGATAATCGGGATTATCATAAGGATAGAAAGGTGTTTCCTGAACCAGTATATCTTCGAAATAAGCTAAATAAGCTTGAAAAGTCATTTTTCTTCTGTATTATTTCAAGATCGAAAGTACACATAAGTTCTTTTCCGTACTTAGCCACTCTTGACTTTCATTCAATTGGAACGGTTTCAACGATTTCTCTTCTCCATCTTTTTATGTATTTTCTTGATTTTTACCGATAAAAATGTGAAGCTGACAAAATAAACAGGGGGTGTTCATAAAAAATTACATGAAATTTTGATTTACCCCCTCTAAAAAAGATACCTTTGCATCAAATTTTTGATTTCATGGCAACAAAACGACTGCAAGCGTATCAGGATGTACTCAATCGTACACCAAAACCCATCGAATATGATGGAAAAGTATCGGATCTTTTCGGTAAAAATGTATTTCACACAGAAATCATGCGTGAATACCTTCCGTCGGATGCGTATAAATCGATGGTTGAATCCATTCAGAACGGTACGCGATTAGATCGTAAAATGGCTGATCAGGTGGCTTCGGCTATGAAAGATTGGGCGTTGACAAAAGGCGCCACACATTATACACACTGGTTTCAGCCGCTTACAGGTACAACTGCCGAAAAACACGATGCGTTCTTCAAACCGGTTGGCCCGGGTAGAGCAATCGAGCGTTTTGATGGTGATTTGCTGGTACAGCAGGAACCGGACGCGTCTTCATTCCCGAACGGTGGAATCAGAAATACCTTCGAAGCTCGTGGTTACACTGCTTGGGATCCATCTTCTCCGGCATTTGTGATCGGTAAAACATTGTGTATTCCAACGATCTTCATTTCCTATACAGGCGAATCGCTGGATTACAAAATGCCGTTGTTGAAAGCATTGCACGCGGTTGATCAAGCTGCAGTTGAGGTTTGCCAGTATTTCGATAAAAACGTCGATAAAGTAAATGCAACATTGGGTTGGGAACAGGAATATTTTCTGGTTGATCAATCGTTGTTTAACTGCCGTCCGGATTTGATGATGACCGGTCGCGCATTGTTTGGTCACGCTCCGGCAAAAGGCCAGCAATTGGACGATCATTATTTTGGTTCTATTCCGGAACGCGTTACGGCCTTCATGCGTGAGTTTGAAACGGAAGCCATTTTGTTGGGAATCCCGGTAACTACACGCCACAATGAGGTAGCTCCAAACCAATTTGAATGCGCCCCGATTTTCGAAGAATGTAATCTTGCAAACGACCACAATCTCTTGTTGATGGACATTCTTGAAAAAGTAGCACGTAAGCACGATTTCCGTGTGTTACTGCACGAAAAGCCGTTTGCAGGAGTAAATGGTTCAGGAAAACACAACAACTGGTCGTTGAGTACCAATACCGGCGTAAACTTGTTAGCTCCGGGTAAAAATCCGAAAACCAATCTTCAGTTTCTCACATTCTTTGTAAATACGATCAAAGCGATTCACGACAATGCCGATTTGTTACGTGCTTGTATCGCATCCGCTGGAAATGACCACCGTTTGGGCGCCAATGAAGCTCCGCCGGCTATTATTTCAACTTTCATCGGAACACAGTTGTCTTCTGCCTTGGATGAGTTGGAAAAAAGCGTGAAAGCTGGTAAAATGACACCGGAAGACAAAACCGAGTTGAAACTGAATATCGGTAAAATTCCGCAAATTATGTTGGACAATACCGACCGTAACCGTACATCACCATTTGCATTTACCGGAAATAAATTCGAATTCCGTGCCGTAGGTTCTTCTGCCAACTGCGCGCACGCTATGATCGTATTGAATACCATTATGGCGAAGCAATTGCAGGATTTCAAAAAGAGCGTTGATGCCCGCATCGATAAAGGTGAGGCGAAAGATGAAGCTATTTTGAAAGAATTGCAGCAGCTGATCAAAGATTCCAAGAAAATTCGTTTCGAAGGAAACGGTTACGGCGACGAATGGGTGAAAGAAGCTGCGAAACGCGGTTTGTCGAACCTGAAAGATACGCCTCGTGCGTTGAAAATCTGGAGCGATAAAAAAGTAGCCAAATTGTTCAACGATATGAACGTGTTGACTCCGCGTGAGCTGGAAGCACGACAGGAAATTGAGTTTGAAAGCTATATTTTGAAAATGCAGATCGAAGCCCGTTTGATGGGAGATTTGGTGCAAACGCATATTATACCTGCTGTAGTTGAATACCAAAACCGGTTGATTCTAAATATCCAGGGAATGATTTCCATTATGGGCGAGAAAGCAGGAAAAGCTGCCGCTCAAAGTCAGATGCAGTTGGTTGAGAAGATTTCAAATCACCTCAATAAGATGAAATCGACCTGTGATATCATGTTGCAGGCACGCAAGGAAGCCAATAAAATTGAGCATGCCGAAGAAAAAGCGTTGGCTTACTGCGATAAAGTAAAGGTGTATTTCGACGAGATTCGCTACAATGCTGACAAGCTTGAATTGTTGGTTGACGACGAATTGTGGCCGTTGCCGAAATTCCGCGAAATGTTGTTTACGCGATAAGCGATTCTGAATAAAAAATAAGTGTAGCCCTTTTCGTCCGCCTCAGGCAGATGGAGAGGGTTTTTTCGTTACAAATGAGTCTGCTGCCCTTTATTTACGGACTTTGTTTTGGAAGTGTATCAGCCTCAGACTGACTAAAAGTTGCCAATTTGAAATGCTTAAAAGACTGAAATTTTAGAATTCTCTCGGGAAAATTTCCGTACAAAATTTCCAAATTGGTCAATTTCCAAATTTGCCATATGGTAAATTTGGAAATTTGACATTTTGCACACCATAAATTGCCCAAATCAATTTTATCATGAACCTTTTTTACTATCGGCTGTAATATCTATCAAATCAAGCAACATGATCAAAATAGGCATCTTACTATTTCTCCTTTCTCCAATTGCCATTTCGGCACAAACCGCCCTGATCTCTCACAAAAGCCATAGCGGGAACAAGAGGAGTTTTAGTGCGTCTTTTTCACGTAATTTCGGAGAAGCAAGGCCGGAAAACCTTGGCACTTTCGGAATTCCTCCTATGCGGATGGTTGCGGTTACCAAGCTCAGTGACTCTACCGTTTTGATGAAAAATGCGCGTTGGGAGGGAAGTGAATTTTCAGAGGATACATTTTATCATCACCCGATTCTCAACGATCCGAATATGACGGTTGATAGCCTGAAAATGATGTTCGGTGAAGAAGTAGAGTTTATCAACTTCGAGCCGAAGAAAATAGAAGACGAGCAAAATAATGCACTATCGATTTCTCCGGAGGAGTACAAAGCACCGCCCGGACAAGAACATCTTCCAGGTTTAGGGATTCCGGAAAAGGAAAAACAGAAGAAAAGACACAAACGTCGCAAGAGTGAAGTTGGCTTGATTTTGCTGATCGGAGGCGGAACATTTCTTGGCTTCGCCTGGTTGAGTAAACGAAGCAACAAACGACAAAAGCGGGTGGCGGTTTATGCGTAATTACGTTCGGTGGAGTTTATTGGCTACTCTTTGCTGGTGGTTGATTTTAGTTCCAAAGCACTACTATTTATTTTCGATCATTACGCAACCGGTTCAGAAACTGGTCTTTGGATTCAACGATACGCTTTTCGGGGAATTACCCTACCGGGAAGACAGTTCGGGTATGTATTTATTGATCCTGATAGCACCGGTATTGGGATTTTTGTTTGGTTTAATCGCTTTTCTCCCTGTAGTAAAACGACTCACTTTTCGTACTGATAGAACCGCTCTCGTTGTGATGCGTTATTACCTGGTGCTCGAATTGTGGGAATATGGCTGGATCAAGCTCACCAAAATGCAGTTTTACCTTCCGGAACCGAATACCGTTTATACTCAGCTGGGCGCTTTATCAAAAGATATTGCTTACTGGTCGGTGATGGGTAGCAGCCCGTCGTATGTCATTTTTATGGGAGTAATGGAATTGATTGCCGGTTCGCTGATCGTGATCAAACGCACGCGATTTATAGGTTTATTGCTCGCTTTGGGGATTTTTATCAATGTAGTAATGGTGAACTTTTCCTTCGATATTTCGGTGAAATTATTCAGTATTTCACTCCTGTTTTTTACTGTTGTATTATTGCTGCAGTTTCCGGATCAATGGCGAATGTTATTGCAGCTTCCGGTAAAATCAAAACCGCTTCGGCTAACCCAGGAACGGCCATATTATAGATGGGGGAGAGCGCTGGTTTTATCTCTTTTTGTGGTCGAATCGGTTTATCCGTCGATTATCACCGGAAGCATGAACGATGATGATTTGCCCCGGCCTGATTATCATGGAGCATACAGTGTGGCAGAACATTCCAACCTGACTCGGGTATACGTTCACCGCCAGGATTATGTGATTTTTGAAAACAAACAGCACGACCATTTGAGCTTGAAAATCGTTTCGAAAACAACGGGTGAATTAAACCTGATCGATGAAGAGACCAAAGCGCAAAGTAAATTGTCGATCCGAAAAACGAGTCACGGATTTTGGGCACTCTGGCAGGGCGATTCCCACAACGATACCTTGTTCCTGCGGCCTCTTCCATACCGTGAATTACCGCTTGTTGAAAGTTCATTTCATTGGTTTTCAGATGAATATCATTGAGTTTTTTAAGTTTTGTGAGTTCCTGGGTTTTGTTTAACTCAAAAACTTACCAACTATTAAACTCACCAACTGTCAAACTCAAAAAAAATCAAAAACTACAGTTTTAAATTAATCACGAAGAAAAGGATCGCGCTGTTATTTAATAGCTATATTTGCTCTGTTTATAATCGATCTTAATAAGGATGAGGTTAGTACTGGCAGATAGCAACGAAATTGTACGAATCGGTTTACGGACTGTTCTTTCCTCCGAACGTGCCATAGAAATAATCGGTGAAGCCAGGTCAAGCGCCGAATTGCTCGGAATAGTTAAAAATTTTCCTACTGATCTTGTGATGATTGATTATACCTCGTCTCAATTTTCGATTGATGTCATTCCCCAGTTATTGCAAAAATTCCCTTCCCTGAAAATCGTAGCCATAACGCCTGAACAATCTGCTCAAACATTGGTGAATGCCTTGCGAAGCGGAGTTAAAAGCTACGTAAAAAAGGATTGCGACAGCATGGAGATCATCAACGCAGTGAAAGAAACAGGTAGAGGAAACAAATTCTTTTGCGGCCAGATTCTCGAAACAATTCGTGATGCTTCCATCGATGTAAACGATATTGATTTCGATTCCTTTACGTGTGAACCGATTTCCTTGTCCGAACGTGAGCTGGAAATCATTACCCTCATTGCTGAAGGATTGACCAATAATCAAATCGCTGAAAACCTGTTTCTTAGCTCACATACAATCAACACGCATCGTAAAAATATCATGGCGAAGCTTGGTGTGAAAAACACCGCCGGAATAGTGATGTACGCTGTTAAAACAAACCTGGTTTCACCGAATAAATTTTTATTTGCTGCTGATACGGCAAACTAATTTTCCGCCTTTGGCGTGATCAAAAATCAAGCATCAAGCATCAAAAGATCAGTTTAACAGCTTCCACCGCTTCCTTCACGTCATGAACCCTAAGAATCGTAACTCCTTTTGTCAGCAGGATAGTGTTTAATACAGTGGTTCCGTTCAAAGCTTCTTCTGCTGTAATGTTCAGCGTTTTATAGATCATCGATTTGCGTGAAACACCAGCAAGGATAGGGCAACCGAGCAGATGAAAATCAGCCATTTGTTTCACGAGTTCCAAACTTTGTATACCCGTTTTGGCGAATCCGAATCCGGGATCAATGATGATATCTTTAACTCCCAACGATCGCAATGTTTGAATTCGTTCAGAGAAATAAGCGATCATTTCAGCAAATAGTTGATCGTAATCGGTTACGGTTTGCATCGTTTGCGGAGTTCCACGCATGTGCATCAAAATGTATGGACAGCCCAATTTAGCCACTGTTTCAAACATGTTGTCATCCAATTCACCGCCCGAAATATCGTTGATGATATCGGCTCCGTATTCCACAGCTGCTTTTGCGACTTCCGAACGAAATGTATCCACACTCAGCACAATTTCCGGAAATTCCTTGCGCAACGATTCAATAACCGGAATCACACGATTCAATTCCTCAGCCTCGGAAATGTTATCAGCACCCGGCCGGGAAGAATATCCACCGATATCCAGCATACTTGCTCCATCAAAAATCATCTTTTCAGCTACCGATAAGTAATTGTCGGTGAGCGCCAAACGATTGCCCGAATAAAACGAATCAGGAGTAATATTCAGGATTCCCATCACTTGTGGCTGCTGTATAGTGAATAACTTACCACCCAGATTTAACAAGCTGTTTCGCGGAAAATAGTTACTTTCAACCTTTAAAAATTCCATAGATCGGATAATGGGACAAACATCGGAACAATATCAACAAATCGTACAGAACTGTCGCGAAATTTTTAAACAGAAAACCAAAGATTATGGTACTTCCTGGCGAATAGCCCGTGCCAGCTCATTGACCGATCAGATTTTCATTAAAGCCAATCGTATTCGCACGATCCAGGAAACCAATGAAAACAAGGTAGGTGAGAGTATCGAAGGTGAATTCGGAGCGATTGTGAATTACTGCATCATGGCGATTATCCAAGTGCGTGATCACAAACACCTGGGGTTGGAACTCACCGAGCGCGAGGCCGTCGATTTATACGATCAGGTTGCGCAGGAAGCCTACGATCTGATGCAAAAGAAAAACCATGATTACGGCGAAGCCTGGCGCGATATGCGTGTGAGCTCTTTGACCGATATGATTTTAATGAAATTGTTACGCGTAAAACAAATTGAAGACAATGACGGCCAAACAATTGCTTCCGAAGGAATCGATGCCAATTACTTCGATATGCTCAATTACGCTGTATTTGCGTTAATCCATTTAACCAATTAGGAGAGAAAAAATGATCGGATCACGCACCATGGCAGGGCATTCAATGCCACTCAATACGGTACTGGTAATTTTGAATATTGCCGGGCTGGCTGTTACTGCAATGGCATTTCACGAAGCATTTGTATCGATGAAAGTCTTACTGGCTTGCATCGGGATAGGAGTAATGCTATTGACCATCACCGGATTGATCTTACTGAAAGGCCGGTTGATGATGGCTACTGTGGCACGGGTGTTTGTCGGTTCATTGTTCATTGTTTCCGGATTGATCAAAGCCAATGATCCCGTCGGATTTTCGTACAAACTGGAAGAATATTTTCAGGACGGTGCTTTGGCGTATCGTATTAAAGAATTATTTGGCGCTCCCGGTTTCTCCATGGAATCATTCATCGATTCGGCATTGACCATTTCCATTGTCGTTTGTGTGATTGAAATCGTATTGGGTGTATTATTGCTCATTGGCGGAAAAATGAAATGGGTAAGCTGGTTCCTGATGCTAATGATGCTCTTTTTTACGTTTCTGACCTGGCATACTGCTAATTGCGACCCGACGAAGAAATTCACTGATCGCGATACTTACGAGCTTTCCGACGCTAAACAAGCTACACAGGCCCGCATAAAAATCGACGCAAGCAAAACCAATAAAGACATTCGTATCATTTCCAAAAACACTCAGGAAGTCGTAGTCGATGAACTGAGATCGCCCCAATGCGTGGCTGATTGCGGTTGTTTCGGCGATGCGCTCAAAGGCTCGGTGGGCAGATCGCTGACACCACACGAATCTTTATGGAAAGACCTCATATTATTGTACCTCGTTAGTTGGATTTTCGCAGCACAACGGATTATTGAACCCAATTCCATACGCCAAAACTGGACAATCCTTCCGCTTTCACTGGTGATTATCGCTGCTTTCTGTTGGGTTTTTGACTGGTATTTTCCACTCGTTTTTGCTGCGGTAGCGCTCATTTCCGCTTTGTGGATTTACCGTTCCGGCGGACGCCTACTTGGAAACCATATTGGAAGCTCTCTGATTGTTACCTTCTGGTGTTCTTTCTTTGTGTGGTATGTACTGAAATATGATCCGTTAAAGGATTACCGTCCGTATGCTGTTGGATCAAACCTGAATGCGCGCATGAAAAGCGATTCTCCGCTCGATTTACGGCCGTTTTTAGATGCTGAAGATCTGACGAAATATGAACTGGAACTACCCGCGATTGCGAAACAATTGGAAGGATCAACAACTACCGGTTTACGCCTGAAAGAAATTGCCGGAGGCACAACACTTGAAATTCCGCAAATCGAATACAATGTCGAAAGTTATCCGTTGGAGAACTACCAGGTTTTGGATACGATAGAAGTCGCTAATCCCGATTTTATGGAAGTTTCGGCGCTGGAACTGATCCTGAAGGAAAAGAAATTGCTGGTAGTGGTGATCAAGCGATTGGAAGAAATTGATCCGGATGTAATACCGGAACTGCTTCAATTGCAGGCGCAAGCTAAAAAGGCAAAGATTCCGATGATCCTTCTCACCAATGCGTATGCTGAAATGATCAAAAATTTCCGTTCTAAATACGGACTCACAATTCCGACCTTTGTGAACGATGAAACCGAACTGAAAGTTATTTCTCGATCAAGTACATGTTTATTGGTACTGAAAAAAGGAAAAGTAGTGGGCAAATACACCCACAATTCGCTGCCGACATTTGATTGGATAGTAAAAACTCATTTAAGTAAATAACATGCGTAAAAAAATAGTTGCCGGAAACTGGAAAATGAACCTCTCGCTGGTAGAGGCCGTTGAATTGTATCAGGGAATTACCGAATTGACAGTAACTCCGCAAGTAGAAATTGTTGTGTTTCCCCCTGCACTTTATATCGACCGTCTGATGACGCAGTTCCTGCACCAGATCAAAGTAGGAGTACAAAACGCTCACCCGGTTGCAAATGGTGCTTTTACAGGTGAAATATCTATGCAGCAAGCAGCCGATATGGGAATTGATGCGGTATTGATCGGACACTCCGAAAGACGTCAGTATTTCAATGAAACCAACGAATTTTTGCGACAGAAAGTTGATGCTGCTTTGACAAATAAGCTTCGTCCGTTTTTTTGCTGTGGCGAACCGTTGCAGGTGCGTGAATCGAATGATCATTTATCGTTTGTGAAAAATCAATTGCACGAGAGTTTATTCCATTTGCCTGCCGAAGAATTTCAAAAAACCGTGATCGCTTACGAGCCAATCTGGGCCATTGGAACCGGTTTGACTGCTTCAACCGAACAAGCCGAAGAAATGCATGCCGCCATCCGGGACTCAATTTCCGGTGTATATGGCGAAACAATTGCTGAAAATTATAGCATTTTATACGGCGGAAGTTGTAACCCTTCCAATGCAAGTGCGTTATTCGCGTGTCCTAACGTAGATGGAGGGTTAATTGGTGGAGCAGCGTTAAAGCTATCCGATTTCGAAATACTGGTAGCTGAAAAAACATGGATTACATCGAAGTAACGATTGATCTGCAACCGCGCGATCCGTGGGCAGAAGTACTAATCGCCGAACTGGCTGAACTTGGCTTTGAAAGTTTTGTTGAAACCACAACAGGTATTCAGGCATTCGCGCCCGTTACGATTGGCTCGGTCGATGAATTGCTGGCAACAACTTCACTGCAACTGAACAGCGAAGTGGCATTTACCAAAACGGAAACGATTATTCCGCATCAAAACTGGAATGCGCAATGGGAAGCCGATTTTGACCCCGTTGAAGTAGATGACCGATTGGTAATTCTGGCTCCTTTTCACGACGCGAGCGTTTATGCAGGCCGCCAGCAGATTATTATTCAGCCGCAAATGTCGTTTGGTACCGGACATCATCAAACAACTTACCTAATGAGCCAGTATTTGCTGGATATGGAAACTGTTCCGGCAAAAGTGCTCGATATGGGAACCGGAACGGGAGTTTTAGCCATTTTGGCTGAAAAACTGGGCGCAACGGATATTCTGGCCATCGACATTGAACCATGGTCGGTTGAAAATACGATAGAAAATGCAGAGCGAAATGCGTGTAAACACATTCGTACCGCGACAGGTGACAGCGATTTGATAACCGAAACAGATTTTGGTTTGATCCTTGCTAACATCAATAAAAATGTATTGAAAAAACAGCTGCCAATCTATCATGGAGCGCTGGTACAAAAAGGAATGCTGCTGCTAAGCGGTTTTTTTGTGACTGATGCTGCCGAAATGATCGAGCTGGGCGAAGAATTGGGTTTTGAACACCTTGAAACGATTGAAAAAGAAACATGGGCTGCCGTAAAGCTTATAAAAAAATAAAACAATTATGAAGCATTTGATTGTACTTGGGATGGTGTTGCTTTGTGGAGCAACTGCAATTGCACAAAGTTATCCGGAAGACCGTGAAAAGTTCGTAAAAGCACTACAGGCTGCTACCAACGATTACATTTCGGGCGATCAGAAAGATTTCATCAAAAAAGAACTGGCCACATCATTGCTGGAAGGATCAAGTTTTTCGGATAGCTATTTCAAACAAATGGTGGCTACCTGTAATTTGATGGAAAGCAAACGCATGAAAGCATATCCTGAGATTTACAACTATGTATTCTCGGTTTACTCGTTTGTAAAAAACAAGCAACCGGCCTCTAGTTATACGGCCTGGCACAGTTCGGTCGACAAGTTACTTGATGCGAAAAACATCAAGAAATTCGAAAACTTCATCGAGCTTTCTGCCGGATTTTTCTCCGAAAACCGCATTGCCGAGTCAAGTAATTTCAAATGGTACTTCTACGGTTCGTACGTATTTGAATTTACTGACAAACCTTTGATCCGTTTTACAGACGGAACCTTACTTTGTGGCGTTCCCAACCGCGATAAAAATGACAAAAAAGACGCACGTTTCATCGATAGTTTGTTGATTTACAACACAAGTGGGGTGTATGATCCGATCCTGAAAAAATGGGACGGAAACGGCGGTAAAATCGATTGGAAAAAAGTAGGGTTGGATCCTGCCACAACTTTTGCCATGATCGGAAAATACGATGCATCCATGAAATCTTCGGATGTTTCGGTAGATTCCGTAAAACTGACAACACCTTATTTTAATAAACCCATTGGTGGTTCATTGAATGATCGTGCGTTCAAGATCGTGCGTGATATCGACGCTATTTATCCGCAATTTACTTCCTACGAAAAGCGATTGAGCATCAAGAACATTCGTCCGGATATTGATTACGATGGCGGATTTTTGCTGCAAGGGGCCAGTTTCGTTGGAATTGGATCACCGAAAGAACCTGCACGGCTTACGGTAAAACGCGCTGGAAAGGTATTCATGAAAAGTGAAAGCCAGCGATTTACAATCGCCCCTAAGAAAATCAACGCGCAGATTGCGAGCGTGTTGATGTATGTCGGTGAAAAAGATTCGATCTTCCATCCCGGACTCGATTTCGTTTACAACGAAGAGAAAGATATTTTCGAACTCACACGCGGTAAAACAGGAGTAGCCCAGGCGCCGTTTTCCGATTCATACCACATGGTAGATATGTACGTTCCTAAAATTACCTGGGAACGCAAATCATCCGATCTTTCATTAACGTTTGAGCCTTACACCAGCCAGGAACAATTGGTTGCCCGCCTTGAATCGAAGAATTACTACGACGGACGCTTGTATGACCGTTTGCAGGGAATGGAACAGGTTCACCCGTTGGTAGCTATCTCAAAATACTGCTACAAGTATGATGAATACGTGGTTGACGAAGGCAAAATTGCCACCGCAATGGGCAAAACAACTGAACAGGCAAAATCAATTATCCTTGATCTTGCAGGTTACGGTTTCCTGAGCTATGATTCCGAAAGCAAACAAGTGCGTGTGAATCCAAAGCTGGATAATTTCATCCAGGCACGTGCGGGTAAAAAAGACTTTGACAACCTGATCTTCGTTTCCGATTTACGCCCGAAAACATTGGAAGGTTATACGCCTGAACAGATGAAAGAAAGTGCGTATTTGCGTGAAATGGATTCGATCTATAAAAAGCAAAACATCGATCGCCGTGCGGTAAAAGAATTCGGAATATTCAGTTTGTCGACCATGGAAATCAAATTGAAAGCAGTTGACCAGGTGCGTATTTCCGATGCACAGGCAGCATTCGTGTTACCTGATAATGCAAACATTGTGCTCAAGAAAAACCGCGATTTCGAATTCTCGGGCTGGGCCAGTGTCGGTAAACTGGAAACACATACAGTATCCGCTAATTACAACTACGAAGCAAACAAGATTAACCTTTTGAAAACCGACCGTAGTTTGTTTCGTGTGAAACCGCTTTCTGAAGCTGACGGTAATAAATCGATTGCAATGACCAGCGCAATTATCGGGATCACAGGAGAAATTCAGGTTGATGCACCGAATAACCGCTCAGGAAACGATCCGAAGATTACTGATTACCCAAAATTAAAATCGGTGAAACCAACCAAGGTTTACTACAATTCACGAGAGATTTTCCGCGGAGCTTATGATTCCACCAAGTTTTTCTTCACTTGCGAACCATTTGAAATCGACAGTTTGGATAATCTGAAAGAACGCAATTTCAAACTGAAAGGTGAATTGACTTCAGCCGGAATCTTCCCCGTTTTCAAAGAAGAATTGCGCATCATGCCGGATTATTCTTTCGGATTTTCAACCAAGGCTCCGGCCGGCGGACATGATTTCTACGGAACGAAAGCGAAATATGAAAATAAAATTGTGCTTTCCAACAATGGTTTACAAGGAGCCGGAAAAATTGACTTCGTGCAATCGACTTCCATCTCAAAAGCATTTACGTTCCTTCCGGATTCAACGGTTGGTTTCGCCGAATTCTCCAACAAACCAATAGAGGTAGGGGTGCAATTCCCGGATGTTTCATCTCCGGATGCTTACATTACTTACGTTCCTAAAAGAAGTATCTTAAAGGTAGCTTCTACGCCGAAAGACGATTTGGTTTTCTTTGGCGGACAGTCAAAACTAAGAGGAACTGCAATTGTGGAACCAAGCGGTATGACCGGTTTCGGGATTATGAACCTTGAAAAAGCCAATTTAGGTTCTGATAAATTTAAATTCAAACGCTGGGACGTTGATGCCGATACTGCCGTCTTCAACCTCAAAAACACTTTCTCAGAAGCCGATGAAGATCCGCTGGCATTTAAAACCGATAATGTCAACGCACACGTATCGTTTAAACAACGCAAGGGTGAATTTAAATCCAACGACGGTGAATCGACCATTACCTTTCCGGTGAATCAGTATGTCTGTAAAATGGACTTCTTTACCTGGTTGATGGATCAGGATGAAGTTGAAATGGAATCGAGAAAACGCGAAGACATTGCGATCAATACCGATCTTGACCTTGTTGGGCCGAACTTCTTCTCCATTCACCCGAAACAGGATTCCTTGCAGTTTAAAGCGCCGAAAGCAGCATTCAGTCTGAGAGAAAAAACGATTACCTGTACCAAAACGGAATTTATTGATGTCGCCGATGCGCGTATCTATCCGGATAGTATGAAAGTGATTATCCGCAAAAAAGCAAAAATGGACCCGTTGCTGAATTCGCGCATCGTGGCCAACTACGTGACCAAATTCCACACGTTTGTGAATGCGAATACCGAAATCACTGCCCGGCGAGCTTTTACATCTGTGGGTGATTATCCGTATTTCGATGCCGATTCCACCAAAACCCTATTGCATGTAGACGAAATCGGAGTCGACTCGTCTTATCAGACATTCGCGAAAGGAGTGGTGAAAAACGATGCCAACTTCAAACTCAGCAAGCAATTTGATTATTATGGAAAACTGGCAATCAAATCAGCCAATCCGCTGATTTATTTTGACGGAGCAACGCGAATCAATCACGAATGCGAGAAATTCCCAAAAAACTGGATGTCGTTTAACGCGCAGATCGATCCGAAAAATATTCAGATCCCGGTATCTCAAAACATGAAAACACTCGACGGTCAGGCTATTTCTGCCGGAATTGTTTGGAGAGATTCACGAAACACCGATAGTATCCGTTTGTATCCGACCTTCCTGTCGGCACTCGAAGTAGCCAACGACCCGATTGTGATGACTGCCAGTGGATTGTTGCAATACGACTTTGCTGCGAAAGAATTCCAGATCGGATCGAAAGAAAAACTGGTCAACCGTGGTGAACCGGGTAATTTCATTGCTTTACATACCGAAAGTTGTTCGATGAACGGTGACGGAAACATCAACCTTGGAATGGATTTCGGTGATGCGACAGTTGATGTGGTTGGAACGGTGAATTACGACCAGAACTCGGGCCAGACGACCATGAACACGACCATGCGCTTCAACCTTCCGATGGATAAAGGGATCTTTGAATCGGCATCCGAACGTATTGTGGCTGTTGAAGGAACCAAACCGCTTGATTTTAATTCGACTACACTGGAACAAGCGTTATTGGAATGGTCTGACCGTAAAACGGCCGATAAAGTAAAAGAGGAATTTACGCTTTCGAGCGAAAAGAAAATCAAGAAAGTGCCGGATGCATTGGAGAAATCAATCGTTATTACCGGAATTCGTTTGACATCATTTGCTGAACCTGGCAACCAGGAGCGTGGTTTGATCACCAATGTTGACGGTGCTGCGATTGTCAATTTCTACGGAAAACCGGTGATGCGCCAAGTGGTATACAAAGCATTTTTCCAGCAAATTTACTCGCAAAATGCCGACCGTTTTGTGATGCTCATGCAAGTTCCGGGCGCAGCAGATTATGTATTGAACTACGAAATGCAGAAGCGTGATGGAAAAATGAGTATCGTTTCCAATGACACCGAATTGACAACTGCAATCACTGCAATTAAGGAGGATAAGCGTAAAACGAAGAATTTTATATACGAGGTATCGTCAAATCAAGTATTTTTAGCAAAACTATTGGGACTATTTGAATGATTATACCAACGGATTATCTGGCAGCGTTGCCGGCCTATTTTTTAGGATCGATTCCAACCGCAGTTTGGGTGGGCAAGATCAAATACGGATTAGATATTCGGGAACACGGCAGTAAAAATGCAGGTGCGACCAATACTTTTCGTGTATTGGGAAAAAAGGCTGGCAGAGTAGTGCTTTCCATCGATGTATTGAAGGGAATGACAGCTGTTTTGCTGCCATACTTTGTGTTGGGATATGATTTTACAGCTCCGGAACTGACGCACGTACAACTCGTAGCTTCCTTCCTGGCTGTTTTGGGGCATGTGTTTCCCGTTTTTGCCGGATTCAAAGGTGGAAAAGGGGTTGCTACTTCGTTGGGAGCTGTAATTGGTTTACAACCACTGGCAGCGCTTATTTGCCTCGCGGTTTTCCTGTTGGTTTTTATGATTAGTCACTACGTTTCGCTCGGTTCCATCCTCGCGGCACTTGCTTTTGCACTGCTACTATGGTTCGCTTTTCCCATACAAACGTTTGCACTGCCTGTATTCGGTTCCATTCTCTCGGCTATCGTAATTATAGCCCACAGAAAGAACATCGGCAGAATCGTGGAGGGAAATGAAAACAAAATGAACCTTTTCAAGCGTTGATCGTACAGTGAAACGATTTTAATGAATTAAGTGTCAGGACTAAACCTCTTTCGGCTACTCTCGTTTATTGTACTGCTTTTTGCGGCTCAATCAACCGGTTATGCGCAGCAAACAGAGGCCGATGTCAAAATCCAGGCAGACAAATTCTTCGAAGAAGAAAAGTACGTTGAAGCTACTCCGCTTTATTCCAGGTTACTGGCTCTCAATCCACGTTCACACGATTATAATTACCGTTTCGGGACCTGTTTATTGTACAATTCCTACAAAAAACAAGACGCTTTCAAATACCTCAATTATGCCGTAACAGATGCTGCGACCGACGTTCGGGCCTATTATTTCCTGGCAAAGGCCTATCATCTCAATTATCAGTTCAACGAAGCCATTAAAAACTACGAGCTCTACAAACAAAAGGCAGGCGGGAAACCCAAAACCGGATTTGAGGTAGACCGGCAAATTGAAATGTGCCAAAACGGGAAACGTTTGCTCACAACTATTAGTGATCTGGTGGTGTTGCAAAAGACCGAAACCAGCGCCAAAGAGTTTTTCCGCTTGTATAAGTTGCCGGAACACATTGGTGGTGATATCATTGTTGCAGCCGATTTTCAAAGCAAGATCGACAAGAAAAAAGGATATATTCCATTGATTCATTTCCCGGCACAAAGCAATTCGACTATTTATTATGCGTCTTACGGCGACAGTGATACCGGGCAGAAAGACATTTACATGCGCCGAAAATTGCCCGATGGAAGCTGGAGTTTACCGCAGGTAATTTCAGGAGGCGTGAATACGAAATCCGATGAAGATTTTCCGTTCATGCAGGCGGGAAGCAATTACCTTTATTTCAGTTCGAAAGGGCACAATTCAATGGGTGGATACGATATTTTTCGCTCGAAACTTGATGTGGAAAATAATACCTTCGGTCCGCCGGAGAACATGGATTTTGCGATTTCTTCACCAGACAACGATTTGTTTTTTGTAGTCGACTCGCTGGACAATAACGCTTATTTTGCTTCCACCCGTCAAAGTTCCAACGGAAATATTCATGTGTATAAAGTACGTGTGACCCGCGTACCGCTGCAACTTGCCGTTGTGAAAGGTAATTTTCTTTCAAGTATTCACCCGGAAAACAAAAAAATCTCGATTACAGTAACTGATTATGCTTCGGGCGAAAAAATAGGAACGTTTGCTTCCAACGAAAAAGGTTCTTACCTCATTACGTTCCCCAAAGGGGGGAAGTATACCTATGAAATGAAGGTGGAAGGAAGTACGCTTTCGCATAAATATTTGGTTTCAATCCCGTTTACGAAAGAATTTAAACCGCTCAAGCAAAAAATTCTCGAAGAAACACTCGACAATTCCATCGTAGTGCGTGTGGTGGATTTATTCAACGAAGAAGTCGAGGATCCGGCCGGTGTATTAGCTGAAGTGATCAAACAACGATCTGAACTCAACCCGAATGCCGACCAGTTTGATCTGGAACAATTGGATGCAAACCAGGAAAATACGAAGATTCTTGCTGAACTGGGCTTCGAAAATGCAGGTCCGCAGGAAATTGTAACCGTTTTTGAAGAACTTGAGAACAAGCAGGAAGAAAAGGTTAAAACAAACGAGAACCTTGTGAATGGTGCGTTGAACCAGGCCACTGATAAACTGGATGAAGCAGCCAAAAACCAGGAAGAAGCAAAAAATCTGGTAAATCGTGCCAATGCAGCGCCTACAAAAGAGCAGAAATTTGAACTGTTAACACAAGCGCAGGAAAAGATTGAGAGTGCAACGGAGTTGAAAAACGAAGCACGCGAATTGCTTGGATTTGCAGATAGCGTTTCCAAACAAGGAACGGCTGACAAAGATTTACTGGCTTCCATTCAGGCGGTGACTTCCGAAATCAAAAAAGATGTTGAGGCTGACAATATCAACGATCTGAAAGAGGTAATTACGGGCAATATCCGCACCATCAACGATGTGAAAGAAGGTGATTTTTCCAATCCGGTTGATGCGTTGGTTGACGAGAAAATGGACTTGCAAAAAGAGAAGAAAACATGGTCTGACCAGCGTGATACCTACTTGAAAACCGAAAAACAATTGGAGCAGGAAATCAACCAGTTGAAAACCGATTTGACCACTGCCAAGAAAAAAGACATTCCGGCTATCGAAAGCGCCATCAATAGTAAAACCGGGGAATTGGCAATGGTTGTTGAAGTTCGCGAGGGCCTCGAAACTAAAATTGAAAAAGCATCGAAGAAAGAAAAAGTACTTGATGAACGCATCGCTTTCCTGCAGGATGTAACTTCTGTAAACGATGGACGCCCTGTTGCTCCGGCTGAAGTACAAAACAAATTGGCAGCGGTTGATTCAAAAAACAACAATACACTGGCAGCTTACATCGATCAACAGGTAAAAGATTTAAAGAAAGATCCTGCGATTCAGGCGATTGCTGACAACCAGGATTCTGACCCGGTAGTTGAGCAGTTAAACGATGATTACGAAGAAAAAATAAAGGCGGTTAACGAGCGTCCGGGAACCAATCCAAAGGAAAAAGAAGAAGCTTTACTGGCGATTGATCGTGATTTGGATCAGCAGGTGGATGAAGAATTGGTAAAGGTTGAAGAAACATTGGCGACCAATCCGAAGGATGAAAAAGCCATCAAACGTAGAGAAGAACTGAAAGGTTTGCAGGAAAAGTTGGAAGACCAGATTACAGAACGTGAAACCAAAATTGCCGCTTTGCCAGAAAATCCTGTGGCGACCATTACTCCTGAATCGGAATTAGCTGTTTTAGCCCCGAACCATGATTCGCAATTGGAAGCGATCAACGAATCGACCCCGAAAGCAACGCTGGAAAAACAAAACGACCTGGAAGAAACCCTGATTGGTAAAATTGATCAGGCGATTCGCGCAGTTGAACAGCAGCAACAGCAAAATCCGGGTGATCCGAAACTGAAGGAACGCAAAACGGCTTTGACAACGTTAAAAACGGAGGCTGAAGAGCGTATTAAAGACCGTGAGTCAATCATTGCCAGTTTAAGTGGAAATCCAACCGCAATCATTACAGCTGAAACGGAGCTTGCTGCATTGGCCCCGAATCATGATACACAACTGGAAGCGATCAACGAGTCCACCCCCAAAGGAACATTGGAGAAACAAAATGATCTGGATGAAGCGCTCATCGGGAAAATTGACGAGGCTATTCGTACGGTTGAGCAGCAGCAACAACAAAATCCGAACGATCTGAATTTGAAAGAACGTAAAACCGCACTTACTCAATTAAAAACGGATGCGGAAGAACGAATCCAGGATCGTGAAGCAACGATTGCCAACCTGGATAATCCGGCAACTGCTATTTCGCCTGAAACGGAATTGGCAGCACTGGCTCCGAACCATGATACACAACTGGAAGCGATCAATGAATCGACACCGAAAGCAACGCTTGAAAAACAAAATGATCTGGATGAAGCTTTGATCGGGAAAATTGATCAGGCAATTCGCGCGGTTGAGCAGCAGCAGCAACAAAGTCCAAACGATCAGAAGTTACAGGAGCGCAAAGACGCATTAACCGAACTTAAATCCAATACAGAAGTACGCATACGTGATCGCGATACGGAAATCGCCGGGTTGGATGGGAATCCTGTGGCAGCGATTTCACCAGAAACGGAACTGGCTGCACTGGCACCAAATCATGATACAGAATTGGAAGCGATCAATGAATCGACACCGAAAGAAACGCTTGAAGCTCAAAATGCGCTTGACGAGCAATTGCGTGATCGCATCAACAGCGAATTGGAGGATGTTGAAGGACAATTGTTGCGTAATCCTGACAACGAACAGGCCAAATCGCGCGAAACGGCATTGAATACATTGAAGGAACAAGTTGGGAACCGTATTTCCGGCAGAAGAACCAAACTGGCTGAAATTGAAAATAATGCGACTCCGGAACAAAACCCGTTGGAATTGATTGCTATGGTCGTTCGTCCTGCTCATGCCAAAAACGTTGCTGCCATCAAAGCCAAAACAGAAGAAGGAACAGAGCAGGAACTGGCATTGCTAGCGGAAGAACAAGGGTTACTGGATGCAATTGCGGATGCGATTTCACAAAAAGAAGTGGAATTGCAGAAAAATCCTTCCAACACCCAATTATTGAATGACATTGACGAACTGAAAGCAGTTCAGATCATCCAGGAATCGAAAGTAAGCGAAACCGAAGAAGAATTGATCGCGATTGAGAAAGCGAAGATTGAACCGGATGAGTTTATTGCACAGCTGGATCCGAAATACCATGCACCTGATGTTGCCAACCGCGATAAGTATTCGGAAGAAGAAATCGCCAAATTCACGCAGCAGGAAAAGGCATTGCAGGATAAATTGATCAAACGATTGAATACCAATATCAAGAAATTGCAAAAAGGATTTGATCCTAAATTGGCGGCCGAAAACAAAACCATTACCGGTTTGATGGAACGCTCAGTGAATCTTCAGCAAACGCTCAATGATCCGGTAGTGGAAGATCCGGCTGTTGCTGGCCGTATTGCAGAAGAACTGGGTGAAGACAATGAATTTGTCATGAACCAAAAACCGGCATCAATCGATGAAGCTAAACGTATGCTGACCGAATTGCATGAGTACGAAAATAGTTTGACTGAACAAATCGAAGCTCTGAACGGAAACGATCCGGTTGATGAGGAAGCGGTGAAGGCAAAGAACGAGCAGTTAAAATCCGTGCGCAAACGTATTGGGGTAGTGGAAGTAGATTTAGACGAAATGGAATCGTTTACCGAATTGGCCAACAACCCGAATGCTTCCGAAGCGGAAAAGGAATTAACGCAACTTACTGCTGCTGAAAGTGAAATACAGGCCCGTTTAACGCAAGGAAACCTGACTCCGCAGGAACAACGAACAGCTGAAAAAGAATTGACAGCCGTTCAAACGAAAAAAGCGACCCAGGAAACGATTGTGCTACAAGAAAATGTAGCAGAAACGAAGGCAAAACGCCTGGTGGCTACCAGCGAATTGGATCGACAACCTGCTAGTGATCCGTTGGTTACAGCAGTAAAACAACGCTCGGCTGATTTAACGGGGCCAACTTCTGCAAAACCGACCAAACGTGAGTTGGAAGCGCAATTGCAGCAGGAAGAACAAGCTTCGGTACTTGTAGCAACAACCAACGATTATCTTGCTGGTAAAAAGATCTACGATGCCGAAAAACTGGTAACAGCTTCTCCTGAAGAATTGAAAACACAGCGCCGCCGTTTCTCTATTGAAATCGGTCAGCTGGAAGCAGTAATTGCTGCCGGTAAAGACAATCCGAAAAAAGCAGAAGAAGTGAAATCGGCACAAGCGCAATTAACTGCACTGGAAACTGCTGTAGCTTCGATTGATGAAATGCTCGCGAAGTTGGATGAGGAAAAAATAGCTGAGAGTCCTGTGAAACAAGGTTTACAGGCAACGGTTACTTACGAAGATGAAGTGAAAACAGCATCTTCTCCGGGTTATCCGGCATTGTTGCAGCAATACACCGAAACACAGGAAACAAAACGAGAATTGGAAGCTGTAGTGCATGAAAAGGAAAACGTCCGCGGGCAATTGGCCGGCGCATCTCCGGAAGAATCGGCGCCATTGATTGAACAATTACGTGATCTTTCGGCGAAAGAAATGGTACTTCGTGCGGAATTGGACCAACAGGAACAGGGGTTGGAAACTGCTGTGAACGCAACCGAAAATCCGGAACAGGTACGCAACTTGCTGGCGCGTGAAGTGGTTCCTGTGAAACAAGCGCCGGCTGCAGCTTCAGTGATTGCCGCTACCTTGGGCGATGGTTTTGAATTGATTGCTACACCGGCAGCCGTGCGTACAGAAAAAGTACTTCCTGTCGGTACAAAAGCACCATCAGGATTGGTTTACCGCGTTCAGGTAGGGGCTTTTGCCAAACCGATTCCGGAAGATTTATTTAAAGAATTTACGCCGGTAACGGGTGAAAAACTGAATAACGGTATTACACGTTACCTGGCAGGATATTTTGGCAATCGAAACAAAGTGGCTGATGCGCAACGCGAGATCCGTGCGCTGGGTTATTCCGACGCATTCGTGGTGGCTTACTGCGACGGTGAACGTATTACGCTGGCAGAAGCTCGCCGTTTAGAAGATTTGGGCTTGTGTATTCCGAAAAACCAGGACTCGCTTCTGATGGAAATTGCAGAAAACACACTAGCACAACTTCCTGCCGATTCCCAGGCGCGTTTGGCACCGGTGATCAAGCCTTCCGATTATAACAAAGCTCCGGGTGCAGTGGCTGCAGAAGCTGCCGAAGAACACAAAGGATTGTATTTTACCGTTCAGGTTGGGGTTTACAACCGTCCGGTTCCGGCATCACAGGTCAAAAACATCGATCCGCTGGTGACCAAACGTCTGGAAAACGGACAAATTCGTTATTCGTCTGGGATGTTCCACAGTGTTGATGAAGCACGTCCGAAGCGGGCAGAGGCGGTTCAGCGTGGAATTGCAGATGCTTTCATTACAGCTTATTACCTGGGAGAACGAATTACTATTGAAGAAGCAAAACGCATTCTGGCAGAACAGGGCAATGCGGTATTGGAACCGAAAACAACGATTATTCCGGCCAACGCAATGGATGTGGCTGCGGCATACAGCGCTTCTCAGCCACCGGTAAAAACAACGGAGGAACCGAAAGTGCAATTTGTTTCCAAAGAGCAGTACGATGCTTATCCGCGCGCTGAGATAAGCCGTTTGAACAACTATGGCAGTTTTTACTTCGATCCTGCTGACAAACACATTAAATCGGTGGAATACATCAGCAGTGAAGCTATTGCTCAATTGCAAACCCTGCAACTGGAAATGGATACGGTTCAAACGGCACAAAATGCACTTTCATTTGAACTGAAGCGATCCACAATTGTAGCAGAATGGGAATCGTTGGAAATGACGGGAGCTGCTGCAGATTGGTTATTGCGGATCACACAACCGCATAGTGGAACAATTACAGAGAAAGGTTTTATGCTTTCGTTTGAAAATGTTCCGACAGCGGAGCAGGAATCACTGATGCAGACCTTACAGCAGTATGGAGCGGCAAAAGTGCAATTGGAGGCAGAAAAGCAACTCTAGTCAGCCCGATGATTCGCTATTTCATTGTCTTTTGTTAAAAAAGGCAAGCGAAAAGAAGAGAAGTTTGTAACTTAGTACTTCCGTATTGGACGGATGAACTGTGAAAAAGAAAAAGCATGAATACGGCAGTTGAAACAGAACGCGAAACAGTAGAATTATTAGTCGATCAGCGCGATTTGATCGTCTACAACGATGATATCAATACGTTTGATCACGTGATCGAATCATTGATCAAAGTCTGCAAACACGAAGTAGAGCAGGCAGAGCAGTGCACCTACATTATTCACTTCAATGGGAAATGCCAGGTGAAGCGTGGCGAGTATGAGAAATTAGAACCGATGTGTACCGCATTGTTAGACAGAGGGATCACTGCTGAGATTGAATAATTTTAGAAAATAGCTTGCAGAAACGAAAAAAGCAGCTATCTTTGTGCCCGCAATCAAGGCTTCGTAGCTCAACTGAATAGAGCACCACATTACGGCTGTGGAGGTTTCAGGTTTGAATCCTGACGAGGTCACACAAGCGGGGATAGCATCAAATTTGATACTATCCCCGTTTTTCTTTCCCTTTATAACGCCCTCCAATTGCGGGATTGGTTTAAAATATGAATTTACTCTAGGGGTTAGAATTCTATCCTTTTTTCGGTCATAGATAATTCCGTCAGGGAATACAATATTTTGAAAAATCATTCTATCTCCTATCGAAGCGTTTTCCCACCATAATAAGGGTTTCTGACAGTATTTAACCACCAATTTTAAGCACTTTTCGAGGTTAGAACTCCCGCGTTTGATTTGTGCTAGTAAATCTTCCACTTTGTTCATTTCATCGCTGAACTTTGCTTTGAATTTATCAAACATTGGTCTGTCAATTACGCCCGTTACCAACTTCTCTTCTGCTGATTCAATCTTATTTTTCAGTTCCGAAATCTTCGAATTGTACAACTTTTGATTTTCATTTATTTCTTCAAAAAATACACAGTACATTGATGCAATACCAAGTTGGATTAATTCCGTTTGTTGCGGATTTACTTCGAACTCTGAAATAAGCGTTTTAAAGTGGTCGTGAAGTTGTTTAGCACTCTTATTGGTGTTACACCCCTTTGTTCTGCATTTGTAATACCATAGATTCTTTTTACGGACGATATAACCTGTCATTGGTGCATTGCACTCCGAACAATGAGAAAAGCGTTTTAGGGGCAAATTTTCGTCCTCTGCTTTGTGTGAAACGGGGTGTGTTCGATTGTCCGCAACGATAAGATTAACCTTTAAGAAGATTTCCCGTGAAATCATTGGTTCATGTTTCCCCTCAATCGCTTTGTTTGGAACTAGCTTCGAAACCATGATTCCGCAATAGTATGGGTTTGCTAGAATTTCACACAATCTTCGGTCGTCCAGTTTCAAACCTAGAGCGTTTAACCGTTGGATTATTTCGCAATTACGCATCTGTTTATCAGCTTTCCAAATGAACGCTTTACGAAGTAATTTCCCTTCGTCGTTAAGCACAATTTTTTGGTCAACTGCTTTTGAACCTTTATTCAAGTTCACATACCCTTTTGGAATGGAATAGGGTGTGTAACCCTTTTCTACCAATTCACGCATTCCGCTTACTGTTTTATCCTTTCTCATTTGGTTATCCAAATGACCGAATAAAAGCATGATGTTTCGTTGAAACTCCCCCGTGATTGTACTAGGGTCAATTCCCTGCGATACTGAAAGCGTAGTTACTTTATATTGCTTTTGTAAATCTTGTGCAATCTTCATTCCGTCCGCTCCCGTGCGCGAAAAACGTTCGTAGCTGTAAACGAGTATGTAATTTACCCGTTTGTTTCTTTTTACAAATGTGAGCATTCGGTTAAACTCTTTTCGGTCGTCCGTTTTTGCGGATTCATGCGTTCCACCAAAGTATTCAACTACGCTATATCCATTCGCACTTGCGTATTCTTCGCATCGTTTGCGTTGTGATTCCAAACTGGTGTTATCTTCTTGTGATGAATGCGAAACACGGGTATAAATTACCGCTGTTTTCGCAAGCTCTGAGTTATCCGTTGCTTTTGGTGCGAAATGATTAAACACACTTAAATTATCCATGATTCAAGTTATTAGAATTTGCAATTGTTTCCAGTAGAGCCAAGCTAATTGCTTCAATATTTGCAATCAACTTTTCGTACTGTGCTTTAGTTATATTTCGATATGCGGGAAGATTCGAAACGTATTGAAACGAAAGTTTTTCCCGTAGCTTCTCTTTCGCAAGTTCAATGCGATGTTTAGAAAATGATTCCATGGGAATAACTTTTAGCGTTAATCCCCTTTTTAGAACCCGTACAAGCGTTGTTTTTACTTGTATCACATACGTTGTATTTACGAGCATTTGAGCGTTTTAAATACAGTTCTACTGCTGTTTTCATTACAATGGAAGTAAAATTCTACAACTCCGACCCACCCAATTTTGAAAAAAGTTTATAAAAAACGCTGAACCCCAGTATTTATAAGCGATTCAGCGGTTTCATTTTAGGGTGGTGGGTTTTCTATTCCCAATCTGGTGAATTCACCACCGATTGAGCGCACAAATACCCGTGCAAATACGAATCCATGACCATGGAACGGGAGAAGTCCAATGCTTCTGAAAGTTCCCGAATCGGTTCAATAATTTTCACTTTGAACCGTCGAAGCTTCCGACCGTTTTCAGATAACAATTCGACGTTTTGCGCTTCTGCTTGTTTTACCAATCTGTTGATCCGTAAAAACTCGCTTACGTCAGTATCTCCAATTTCGCTTAAAGCTATATCGTAGATACTTCGTTGAATGACATTCAGAATGTTCGGTTTTTCTTTCATGGTCGGAACTAAGCCCGTGCGGGTCGAAATAATCAAAAAATGGTATTCGTCCGAATCGGATTGATTCAGCACGTAGCGTACCGCATCACCAAGCGGATTAATGTTTCTTAATCCCCCATCAATGAGGTTCGACGTTTCAAATTGAGTGGTCGAAATACGGTCAACGGGCGACCAAATCAAGGGCATGGTAGAAGATGCTAAAACCGCCTTCTGAAACTCGAAATTGTCTCTAAAATCAGTGTGTTTGGCACTGTAATAGTTTCCATCTGTGAGCGATACGAACCCCGCTTGGAAAACCTCGCTTTTGATGTCTTTTAGCTGAACAAGCAACTGCACTTTCTCAAATAATGGGGTGTTGTCCGCAATCGAGTTTAGCGTTTTTAATTTATCCATGATTTTTTGAAGGACTTTCTGCCGTGATCCTTTGAACAACAACCCCACTTTTTGAAACGCCGAAATGTCGGATAATAGAAATTTCCCTAGTCGTTCCGTATCAAGTGTGGTTTTGTTGTTCTCGGTTTTTAAAAAGTCGCTCACAAAAATTTCTTCGGGTCGTCCTGCAATGTGATTCCATAGTTCAAACAATTCTTTGTTTTTCCCCATGGCGATCATTGCTCCGTTTAATGCGCCTGCCGACACTCCAAAAACTGCGTGTGGAATGCCTGGCTTTTCTTGTCCGTTTCCGAAATTGATTCCGTCTTTTAAAATGCGCTGCCATGCGCCTACTTGGAACGCTCCTCGCGCTCCTCCTCCTGTGAGGATTACTACTAATTTTTTCATGATGATTGATTTAGGATTATACTTTATGCTTTTCGAACACGGGCGTTTCTTGTACTATTTCCCCTGTTCAATTGGTCAGCATATCGCTGTGCTTCTTGTCTTGTTTTATAAACTATTGCGGTTAAATCTCTTTTCCATTTACCTGTGTGCGTAAGCATGGAATAAGAAACCCGAAAGCCTTTAGAATTGTTGACTGATTTCTTTTTACTTGTTGCCATGATGAATTGATTTAAGTGTTATTTGATATTGTTTTGAATGACCATGAAAAACGGGGTATTGTTTCCTGATAGTTTCCCGTTTTGGTCTGTTTTGTAGGAGGAAATCTTCACTTTATTACTGACGTTTCCACCAATTGCCTTGATGTAGTTTTTACCTGTTTCGATTACTAATTCTCCGTGCGAAGCGAAAAAACCGCTTGAATCGTAGCCTTTGCCCTCCTGTCGGGTATATACTACCAAATCCCCGACTTTGGGTGCATATTCGGACACCCGAAAACCTCTAAGTGGTGCGTTTTTGTTGTTGCGGTTTGCTTTTGCTTTTTGAAAGTAACCTGCATGAGAACTGTCGTATGGGAATTGGTCATTTGCACCTGCCTTGTAAAAGAGCCATGAGATAAAAGCACTTGACCAAGGATAGGTTGATTGAACCGAAGAATTTTGCATTTGTGAAGCCGAGAAATTAAACCCTACCGCTTTCCAATACTCTAAGAGGTAGTTACTTGCTTTTTCTGAAAGTTCTGTGATTACTTCCCATTTGGATGCTTCTCCCTTTGCGATTCGAATAAGCCGTTTAACAAAGGAATCGCGGGTGAAATAGAAATAGATTGCAACTCCAATTCCTGCACTTAACAAAATAACAACACTCGAAATCAGGATGATACGACTGGTTTTCATTACTTTGGCGATGTGACAATGTGATTTCAGATAGAAAAGAAGAAGGCGGGAGCTACGAACACGCTCAAAGGGTATCTAGTCCAAACTTGTGCAATGTTCTGTTCCCGCCTTTGCCGTTAGCCCTTCCCATTCCTACATGTGGGCTATGGCTACCTAAAAAATACAGAATCCGTTTTGTTCAATAACTAACAATCTATCTAAATGATACGATTAGTTAGTTTGCTGTTATTTCTATTTGTCGGATTCAATAAGGCGGTCTATTTTCTTTTCAATTCTTTGAAGACTTTCTTTTATCTGCTTAATCTCGGTGTCGTCAACTGCTCCCTGTAATTCCAAATTTTGAATTCGTATCAGGGTTTGGTTGATTTCCTCTTGCTGAGTAACGTTAGTTTGACGGTTTTGTTCTGTCATGGCACTGGTCTGAAAATAGAACGGCACAACAGAAAAAACTGCTCCAATGAGGATAAGTACAACGCTTTGTTTTACTTTATCCCATAGCTTGCTGTCTATGATATTAGGTGTTTCCATGTTCTACGCCAATTAGTTGCGCTACGGGCAAAGCATCCATTTTAACGCCTTGCTTATAGATTGCTATGTACGGTACACTCAATTCATCGACTTGTTTCACATAGAGAAGTAAAAACAACTCTTTTGATTCGGTGGTTTGAAATTCCTTCATGGATGTAACGAAGATGTTTTTAATTACGTCCCGCACATACATTCCGATTATCATTCCTAAACCTTTACCACCGCCCGCATGAATGATTTCTTTGAGTTCAGCCCGTTTTAAAAACTTCGACTGATTGAATAATGCAAATAAAGGCTTAGAGGTTGGATTTTCGAGGTCAATTCGAACGTTTAATAGTGCTTTTTCGATGTTATTTTCTTCTGCAAGGGTGGAAATTACTTTCCCACATACTTCAACAAGCATTCCTTGCGCTTCTTTTGGATTAATCATGATTTCTGTGTTTTAGTTGAGTTGTTCACTTTCCAGTTCAATGGCTTCAATGATGTCATGAAGCTTCATTACTTTCAATGTCTTTTCATCCTGACGGACTCCAATACACGGGCAATTACCTTTGTCAGACTGATAGAACACAAGCGAAATCCGCGCAGGGTTTTCGGCTTTGGTTTCCATCATGAAAGCGTTGTGAACTGTTCTAAATAATTTTTCTAGTATTACTGGGCTGAACCGCAGTCCAACCATTTTAGGGGTTAAAATGTCGAGCAGGGGAATTTCAATTTCCGTGATTCCATTTCGACACAGTTGAAAGAGTATCTTTCCTTTCTCCAAAATCCGAATGCTCATAGTCATTTGACAAGGCGGAATTTTGTACTTCACGCACAGGGAAAAAAGTGATTCCCGGAACGTGCAGTTGATGTGTTCTTTACTAAGCCCTTTCATGGCTTTAGGTGTTTAGGGTAAAAACCACCAAAGACGACCATTGAACCGCACGGGAACGTGTGAGATTCGAAGGAATGAAGTCTTTGCGGATAGTTTGCCTTTTATAAGTACAGGAAGATCCCCTATTGCGGTTGTTGAAGTCTGCGAATACAAGGGAGCAACTTTCGTTTGAATGTCATCCCACGTAAAGCGAACGTCTAACGGAATAACCGAGGAATTGTCAGCAAGTAAAGTATAGCGAGCAGTTGAAGTAATATCGGAGATTTTAAAGCCTCCAACATAGAATTCATACTCCTGATTCCATACCTCTAAATTGATACTTGATGGGTTGGTAACTAGGAATGAAACCCGAAAAGTTACCCCGACATTATCCAATGATTGAACCGCATAACTAAGCACCTCGTAATTGACACTTTTGGAAATCGAAACGATTCCGTAAATGCCAACGCCCAGAAGACCGACAACGGTAACAATCGCAACAGGAATCCAAACCTTTTTCATCACAATGCGAATAAGAGAAGTCCGAAACCTATTAAAAGCAGTGCAGTATATCCAAGGTAACTTGAACCTGACGAAGTACTTTCAGGACTGTATTTGATGCGCTCTAGTCGGTTCATCCAACCGTTGATATACTTTTTCTTCGGTGAAGCCTGATAGCGATTTGCGCGCGCTTCTTTGAGTGCATAGAACAGTTCTTTTTGATTCAATTTGTTCATCAGTTCAATTCCTTCAGCGGTAAACACTTTGTAGTAAACTAGTGGGTGTTTTAGTCGCGTAAGGGCTTTTTCTGCCAGTAGGCGCATTCCACTAACTCCATGGTTTACTGCACCATCGTAGAGCATAGTTGCAACCGATTGATTGTTTAATTTTCCGAAATTGTTTTTATCCCAAAAGTTGCGTTTTAGAATCAGTTCGGCAGTCGCTTTAGAAAGGTTTTTCATTTCGGCTACTGTCGGAGTTCGTCCAAGGAAACCTGCAAATGTAGGTGCAGCTATTCCCCAGTTCGTGCCGATTAGCGCACCCATGTACCAGTTTCCAGAATCGTCGGGGTCGTTTTGATAACCACCCTCATTGAGTCCGACGATTACTTGAGATTTTTCAAAATTTGCCATGATATTTAAGATTTAATTGGTTACTATTTGTTGGTTAGATTTCATTAGTGTTTCATTGCTTCCGAATAGAGTTCATCTAGGCTGTGAATGATTCCAATTCGGATTGCTTCGTTATATGCTGTTTTAAATCCAGTTCCAATTCTTCCGTCAATTCCTCCTGTATCTCGAATGGCACTTACAATGGTTTCATTCATCGCCATTGCGCCCATATTGAACAGGTAGGATTGCATTTTTTCAATTTCTGCTTTCGAGAAGGTTCGACCACCGAATGAACCGGTTGATGAACCACCGCCCGAAGTGCCTGAACTTGATTTGGAAGGTGCAGAATCCCCGCCATCGGAAATTCTGCTTGCTTCCCTTTCTTCTCTGCCTTTTTGAACTTGTTTGATAATCAAAATCGTTATGACTGAGAGAACCAGGATTATTCCGACTGAAACGGCAATAATCTTTACTACTTTTTTGTTTTCAGGTGTCATTTTGCGTAGGGTACAAATGTTACTGTGTCTGCTCTTACAAATCCTTCCTCAGTTCCCCAAAACCCTACGGGCTTGGTCAATTTCACTTTAAACCATCGGTAAGGGTGGGAGTTGTAAACTCCTGTCGTTTCGCTGATAACTTTACCGATGGGCGTTCCCGCTCCAATAGTAGTTAACAGGTTGTCAAATGGGTCGTACCAAGCCGATTCGGTATTTACACTTGCAGTTGATCGAACGTTGGTGTAATCCCAACCGCCTTGCCAAGCACGTTTCGGATAGAGTACTCTGTTTTTGATTTGGGAAAGCCCGTTTTTCAATTCGTTTTCTTCGTTGAAAATGGGTACGACTTTACCGTTTTGAATACTGCTTGTATTTGTCGGTGACGGGTTCGTTGTTACCGTTGGTTCTTCTGTCTTCGGGTCGTCTTCATTTCCTGAACCGTTCCCTTTTTCTTTGTCATCGGTTTCGTCTTTCTCGTCGGATGGCTTTTTTACAATTAAGTAAATACCGATTCCGATTGCTGTTAATACGAGAATTGAACCCGCAATAAGGAAAATATGTTTTCTTTCCAGTTCCATGACTTTACTTGTTTGGTAGCTTATTGATTTTGGCAATGAGCATATTTAGTTTAGCCTTATCAGTTAGGGTCGATTTCAAGACCTCTAACAGATCTTCGTCGTAGGATTCTTGGAACTCGTGAGCAATCTTTGAAACATCGTGTTGATGTCCCAGACCGTTGAATTGATTTACAATAGTCATTTGGTCACTGGAGAAAAAATAAGAATAGGCATCCCAAATGTCTTTTGCTCTTTCTCTCGCTTCCATCAGGGTTATGGTTGCTTTTCCCGACTTTTGATAAGTGGTCGGGTTGAACACACCAGAAGCAAGTAATTTATTCATTCCACCCGATGCGCTTTGACTGTCAGGATTGTTATAAGCTTCATCCAAATTTTTCTTAATTCCCGATTTTTGAACACTCCGAACAATGAGGTAACTAACTGCTCCTGTGGTAATGACAATCAAGCCTATTATGATTACTTTACGTTTCATGACAATAGTTTTACAGAACTTGGTGCGCCAAGGGATTTAGAACCTCCGAGGAATTTTGTACCACCTTTCAGACCAATTGGAGCGTCAGCAATCATTTGACCCGCTGACTTTCCGCGATTGGTGTTTTTGATGATGTAATAGGCAATTAAGCCCACTCCCAAAATCACCGTTCCGATTACAACCGCTCTGAGTACATTTGCAGTATCACCGAACCAATCCACGATACCCATTCCAAAATCAGTCATTTCGCCTTTGAAATCGGTTGTTAAATCAACTCCCTGCTCTTCCATGTACTCGCGTAAGTCACGCGTATCGGCAGAAGTTCCCGCACCCGCTCGTTGATTCCAGAATTTGAGGAAATAAGCGTTTGCAGCTTGTTTCCCAAACCAACTTTTTAAGGCTTTGTGAAACACAATCCAACTTTCAGCATTATCGTCTGAGGTCGGAATTACTTTACTTGGGTCTACTCGCATGGCGTGGAGCTTTGCAACGTGTCGGTTCGTTTGCTCTGAAAAGGTGGATAAACTCGCTAATCGCTTTCATGCGTTTGCGGTTCAAATCCGTGTCTTTCTTTGCAAATACCGCACGGTAACAGTTTTCTACTTCGGTGTAATCAAATCCGAGGTTTAGAGCAATGTGAACAGCGATTATATCCGCAGTCAATTCATTGGCAACCTCTTTTTTATATTCAGGGTTTTTCCACTTGTGACCATACTCATGCAAAAGCATGATAATGAGCATTGGAACAGTATAGTCGGCAATTGCCTTTTTCGAAATTTCGATCATTCCGGAACTTCGGTCTATACGTGCAGGTGTTGTCAGTTCTGTTCCACCTTCTTTGAGCGAATCAAGGTAAAGGATAGAAAAGCCCTCACTTTGGTAAATCGTTCCCTTTTCTCCCGCTTCAAGGTGTGGCAGTTCGGTTGAAAACCACTTGGCAAAGGCAATAAACTTGCAATCGTTTTCAGTCAGTTCGAGCGGACATTTCGTGTCGGGTTTTACTTCAATCCGCTTTAAAACGAAACTTTCACGCCCCTGTGTTTCATTTTCTGAAACAATTCGGGCGGTCAGTTCATCGGGAACAATCGGCATCTTAACAAGCAAATCCAGACTTTTGGAAAGTTTCAATCTGCGCTGTGCATAGATGCGTTTGGTACTGGAATCAAAAACCGTCAAAAGAATACTGACAGGTCTTAGAATTTGAAACCCTAAAATGAGGTGAAAGGGCTTTT
Organism: Candidatus Fluviicola riflensis; assembly: GCA_002243285.1. GTDB lineage: Bacteria > Bacteroidota > Bacteroidia > Flavobacteriales_D > Crocinitomicaceae > Fluviicola > Fluviicola riflensis. The sequence goes on from CP022585.1 coordinate 1,601,539, forward strand.
TGAGGGGGAACAAATCGAACTGCATGACTACATTTTTTTACCGATTAAAACCCCGATTCCGACCGAAATGAGCGCAACAGCAATAAACAATACTGCGTGTTCTTTTAGGGTGTCTTTCCATGTCGGAACTTTTGCGGGTTCTGTCGCTGTGGGGGTTGTTGTCTCTTTTGTAATTACGGTACTTTCCTTGGTTGTTTCGATTGTGGAAAGCGGTGCAGTTGGCAAAACCTGTGCTACTGGCGCGGTGGTTTGTTGTTCAGAAATTTGAAGGTCTTTTTGTTCGCTTTCTGACGGATAAATGACCTTTATATCAGGGGAAACAATTCGAGGGTCGCTGGTCTTGATTCCTCCTGTTACTGCTGTCGAATTAGGGGCTTGAGTTGTCATACTTTTAAATTTTTCTGTTAATGGCAATTGCGCCTGTAAGAAGTCCGAGAACAAGGGGAAGCGACCAAATGGCTTTTTGTAGAATTAGGCAGATCACTATTCCAATGAAAGCGCCTAGTAAAAAACCGTTGCGGTATGCTTTCGCCCCGTCTCGATAATCCTGTGGGTTACGCGGTTGCATTGCCTTTGCTTTTAAACTTCTGGTATAGCTTGACAGAACCCCAAATGATAAGTACAATTCCTATCGCTACCAGTACGGCAATTCCCACGTTGCGCCAAATCCTCCCGTTCGGGTTATCGCTACTCGAATTAGGCGCAACCGTACTTTCTTTAGGTGCATAAAGCCAGTCAACTGCCGAAGCGTCAACCGTGCCGTCTTTGCGTTTGATTGTCGGACCATCTGGACCGCTGGTGATAAACCAACCCGCATCGTTCAATTGGTTCTCCAAATCACGGGCTAATTGGTCGGGACCGGTTAGTTCCGCTTGCATCTGCATTTTAAAGACTTCTAAAGCCTTTTTTTCGGTCATGAAACTCATGTCATTTGTAATTTAGGTGCTACTGACTTTGTTAAATCACCAACTGCGGGTGTTGCTTTGGATTTCATATAGGCACGGATTCCGATAACTATTGCAATCAATACAACTACTGAAATACCTACCCACATCCAAGTTTGACGGTTTCGTTTTGCCCGTTCATTATCCAACTGTTGTTGTAATAATTGGGCTTGCTTTTCTGCGTTGGTATCTGTTTGTTCTTGTTGTCCTCTTCCGATTCCGCCAAGAACAGATCCGACAGCCGAAAGCGCACCTCCGACCATTTGCCAAACTTGACCATCTGCCGAGGAATACCCGTCTGCTTCTATGAGCATTCTTGCGATTGCTTCCCGAAGCTGAGAGTTCGTAACCAAGTGTTTGACTACGACAGCATAGAGGATAGGCGAAGGCAAAGCAACGCCAATGGGTACACCCGTTTTATGTAGAATTTCCAAAGTTTCTTTCGGAAAAGCGTACACCAGTTCTTTAAGGCGGGTGCGAACAAGCGCGTTGTTTTCCGCTCCCCGTTGGTTTCGCTCATTTTCTAATATTTTTTCTGCGAGTTTCATACGACTGCTGCTTTAAGTGCTAAAGCCTTTTTTTGCTGACGAATCACCACCACGACAATAATTATCAGGATGATTGACCCGCCAATGATTAAACCCCATTTTAGTCGTGGGTTCATTCCTTGTGCTTTTTGTGCTTCTGCTTGTGCAACCGCTTGGGCTTGTTGCAATTCAACTTCTTGCAATTTGGTTTCATGAGTGATTTTCTCCTGTTCCTTCTGCAATTCCATTTGTCCGAGTTGTTGCGCGTGTGCAACAGTTAATCCCTTCGAAAGTCCATCGCTTTCACCTTTTACGAGTGCTTCAAGCTGTCTGTCAATAGCTTCGATTTGTGCAGGGATTCTGCCTTTTTCTGTGTTCAAAGCGGATATTTGCGCTTGGTAATCAACAATGCGATTTTTAGCGTCATATACTGCTTGTTCAACACTTTTTCCATTTTCCTTCTCCCAGTCTTTTTTGCGACGGTTGTTCAAACCACCTAACCAAGTGATGTCCGAAGACATTAAATTGATAGAGTTTTGAAGATTCGCAACCGTTGTCGGGATCTGCGCAAAACGCGTTTCCAAACGTTGTTTTTCGGCTCTTAAGGTTTCCGAAGTGTTTGAACCGTCAGCCGAAAGTTTTTGTTTTGGAAGAAAAAAATTCAACATTTTTTTCATGGCTAATGTTTTAATAAGGCTGTCCGCATGAAGCGAACAGCCTTTGATTTAGGGGCTTTTATCTGCGTGGTAGCAGATTTTGTTGCGGTAATACCAATCCACCTGATGTATTGACACGAGCTGGAGCGAACGTCTTGATAGCCTCATTACCACGAAGCGGTTCAGAAGTATCAACCTTGTAAAGCGGGAAAATCGTGTAAAAAACCCGTGTTAGGGGTTCAATTTCGATTTCCCAATAGGTTGAACCTTTGATTTCCTCGTTGATAGGCGCATCAAGCATATTCTCCTGATTTTGGTACGCACTTTTGAACTGTTGCATATTCATTGGGCGCTGAAACCAGTTACCGTTAGCGTTTTTCTGATTGACAGTGATAAACTTGCTAATCTGCAACTTGTTTTCCGATTCGATACGCATGAACTGCGTTAGAAACGGACTGGATGATGATTGCAACAACTCGACGTATTCAACGCCTGGTTGTCCCATGGTGATTTTGATTTCTGGGTCGCTCCCAAAATTAGCTTTAAGCAAAAACTTGTCGTTGCCGAAAAGGATTGCTTTGTGCGCCACTTTATCAGGGTTTTCAACGATGATTTGGTAAGGGTCTGCCTGAAAAATGCGTGTTGTGTTTTCTTCGGGCGCTCCCTCTATGTAATCATAGTAAGGTTCCTGATAACCTGTGCCGTCAAAATTGCTGTATTTGCGATCCAGATGGTTAAGTACTTCCGAGAAGGGAGTACGCTTTTGATTTGATTTCATAACTGAATTGTTATGTGATTTAGCCTTCGACTACTGCGGGGGGTGTTACCGTTGTTACAGTAGGCGTTGTTCCCTGTTTTGCCACTAAGGGAGGTGTGGTTGATGGGTCTGTTGCTTTGGGTTTGGTAAATTGATAGATAACTAAACCTACAATTAAACCCGCTGCAACGTTTAAACCTAAAATGATAAGCATCTGCTTACCTGTAAACTTCTGTGTGTCCATTTTGAAAAAAATTTAGTTAAAGGACTTTGTTTTCTTCCTCCAACGAACAAGTTTCAAAAATGTTAAATCGGTAACTGCCCACTAAACACACGGTTTGTGGGCAACTAATTGTTAAGGTCTTATTTATTGGGATATGCAGAAATAGGTGAAGTGGGCAGTTAAATTTTTTGGAGTAACACAATTTGTGTATTCAACTCAATTATGAGGCACTATTGTCTTTGAAATTGGAATCTATTATAAGTATAAAAACTGATTTACCAGTATCCCATAATATGTTTATGGCATATAGAAATGTTGCAACATTGAATATATCGGTGATGTACCATTTATAAACCCAATCAATGTCGCTATTTCTAAAAATTAAAGAAGACAGTGTAATAAACACCAATACAATTTGCTCCGTAAGAGAAAGTTTCATTTGTTTAACGACATCGGTTAAATCCAGATTCTGTAACTCTTTTTTTATGTCATGTAACTTGGTTGCTAACACTCCTAAAGTCGCCGTATTAATTGCTAAAAAGCCAAGAATGATCGTGAGTAAATTTTCACACAAATATTTTTGTAGAAACTTACTACCTATTTCTTCACACCCAATTGATATTACAATTGCGATAAGAACAATTACAGAGGTCGTTTTTATTGTTTGAACCATGATTTCATAAATTGTATTATCGCGTTTGGCGTACCTTCAATTTCTGCCTGTGATATTTCCGAGGTTGTCGTCATTTCGGAAGTTTTAATTACGTGTCTTACACCTTTAAGTTTTACTGAGATATTTCCACCACCTTCGGATGTATAATCTACCATTCCACTGACATTCTTGTTGGAGCGAGTAATATTATTCAATGAACTCTTATCAGCTGCTTTAAAACTTACATGACTTGTATGTGAATCGACTAAATCAATTGTCTCTTTCATTACCTTGGATAAGCTTTTTGAAATATTAGCCATGTTAGGCTTTACAATTGTAAAGTCGATCTTTGAAATGGGTTTACTTCCGACTATATCCCAGAACTCTTTCTTTTTAAATTTTGGCTCAATAGATAGTTCCAAACCTTTATGCTCAAGATAATCGCCTAAAACTTTATTCAAAAAATTACGGGCAACTGTTGACTTTGAAAAGGCTAATTGATTTTCTGCAATTAAAATTGTCTGTACCTCTGGATGATTACTAATTAGAACAAATATCCAAGGATGGTCTTCCGTAAAATACTCTTTTAATTTTTCGTCTGAAATAGTGGTTGTTCTTCTCTGACCAATTTTGAAAATATAGTTTTCCTCACTTTTGTAGAAAATCTTACACACGTGTTTACCGTCATCGAAATCTTCAAGTTGGCTTAAGGCATCATCAAAATATTGATTTTTCTTCTGCTTCCTTAATTCTTTAGATTCCATCTCTAATATTGATAGTTGTTCACGGTCAACAGGAGATAACTGAAATAAGAAGTGCTGAAATACTAAAATTTTCTCTTTCATAATGGTAGATTACATTGGTAAATTTAAGATTTTATTTATTTTAGTACTGATTTAGGTGGTTAGGTTAGGTTGATTAGTGAAAGGAGGACAACACCCGTTGCCCTCCTTCACCTTTTATAGCATACCTGTTTTGTGTCAAATGGACTCGAATTCGACTCGAAACCGACTCGGATTAATTTCGATGAATCTTACTTTCCGACTTGCCTAATTTTACTTTCCGACTCTATTAATTTTACTTTTCGATAGACGAACGAAACGGAATTTTGCAGTTGAGTTAAATCCGACTCGAATCCGACTAAGATTAATTTCGATGAATCTTACTTTTCGACTTGTCTAATTCAACTTTCCGACCCCATTGATTTTGCTTTTCGATAGACGAATGAAATAGTATTTTACTGTCGAGTTGAATCCGAGTTGAATCCGAGTTGAATCCAACTCAAAACCAACTCGGATTGATTTCGACGAAATTAACTTTCCGACTGGTTCAATCTTTTATTTAGACCATATGACCGATTCAATTTCGTCGATAAACGGTATGCAAGTCAATGAAAATAGGCGAATTGCTAAAAATGTTAAAAACTAAAAATATTCTTGATTCAATGTAACAATTTCAAAATATTGTCGTTGGATACAGTACCTACGCGTACATTTTTGTACGTTCCCCTAAATAAACGGGCTTGTCCAAACGCCCCGAATCAAAAGGTATCGCCGAATTATTTATATAAAATTTTCAGCGATGCAAAAAGACATCAAAAAAAAGAAACCATTCTTCGGAATGGAAAGCGAATCGGAAAACCTATGCTTTTTCGGTCGAAAAGTCGGTAAACCATTGAACCGATTGGAAAAAGGCGAGCAACCTAATATTCACCGCCATGTCATCCAGCAATAGTGGGTTTACGTTAGAAGAAAATCTAGTATTATCCAACGAAGAGTTAACGAGCAATGTCAGCAAGTTAGCATCATTTATTCGGTCGTATGAACGAGGAACTTGGGAAGTGGCAAGAGCCAAAGCAAGTAAACTTCTCAAAGGCAAGAAAGCTATTGAATACATCGAAGAAGTAAGAGCCACCTTATCGGGAACTGCAAAACCACCAGTTGAACCCGCAGTTCAAGCGCCTACCAAAGTATCAAAGCCAATCATTGAGCAAACAATCTATGAGAAAAATTACGATAGGCTTATGGCCATCGCTCCGGGATTGGAAGATAAATTGGAAAATTACAAAGATGATTACATCTATGGAAAGTCAGTAAAGACGGGTTATATGGACTTCAATTTAGAGGTTTTAGACCGTGATAAAACAGGCTTCTATATTGCGATTTCACATTATTATTTGCAGAATGGTGACATGGTTGCAGATCCCGACATGGAAATCTTTGTGAACATCAAAAAGAAAACAATCGAAGCTTTGCATTTCCAAGATGCGTTGCGTTACATTGAGGTATATCCAGACAAACGAAATCGGGATGTATTCAGCAGACATCAGAGAAAAGACCAAAATGATTTCTTGGCTGATTGGCTGAAAAACCTCAAAAATCAAGGTCACAAAATCAAATGGGACGAAGAAGAAACGACAGGTATTGCGCCAACTGTTCCACCGAGTTCTCCTTCAAGTATTATCGTTGATAAATACAAAAAGGCAGACAAAGTTGAGCAAAGCACTGAATTGAAGGTTGAAAAAACAGAAAAACCAACAGAGCCAAAGGCAACAAAAGAAGATGAAAAAAAGGAAGAACCACCGATTATTTCCCTTTTCAAATCAAACAAGGAAGAACTAGTAAAATCCCTTGAAAAGTTTGTAATGATTGTTGCATTCCGAGAAAACGGAGTTCATGTTCAAGATATGCAGGATCTAAACGAGCGTATCAAACATATTCTTGACCATCAAGGTGCAACAGATTATTTAATCAAGGCTTGGGAAGACTTGCAAAAAGAAGACCATGCAAGATTGAAAAAGTTGAATTATCATCGGTTTTATTCGATTCTTCCAGAGATTATTGAAGTGCTTAACAATGAAGCGGAATCGGTTCGATTGGTGTCTGAAAAATCAAAAGAAGCCTTTCGGATTATTCTTGGTGATGATCGAAACAAAAAAGCGCCTGTTCTTGGAATCTATCAGCTTAATGGTAAAGAGAATGAACCGACTCTTTTGGTTCGTTTGGATGAATCAAAAGAACAGCTATCGGTTGACATGGCTTTGAACCGTTTTTTTGATATGCTGACCTTTGATAGTAGCGAGAAATTCAAGTCAGATTTAGAACCCTATCAGGCATCACTAGGACTTGAAAAATGGTTGGATTTTCTTTATGAAAATGAGTACAAACCTATTCAAGTTGACTTGAAAAAAGTCGAAGAAAACTCACCTTCCAAGTCGGAATCAGTCGAGGAACAAGATGAATTCGATAACGATTACATCAACAAAGACATTCCAGATTTCGAACCTGGTCATGTTCAGTTAACCGAAACCCATAAAAAGTATGGCGTAACACAAAAAGTAATTAACGAAATCAACAGAACCCTAAAAGGCAAAGTGATAATTGCCCGTGCAAAAGCCATGGTTCACAACACAAAAGACAAGTTAGCGGATTTAGCTCAACAGGCTCAAATGCCCGGATTCAGAATATCCAAAACAGGCAAGTTTTATTTCGAGGGAAGAAGTAACAGAGCCGACAGAACCCGCTCAGGTTATTAATTAAAACTTAGAAAAAATGGAAACAGAAAACACATCCCAATGGTTAATGGGGGACGATATGCCACACAGGGAATTCATGGAAGATAACGGGCTTGTTCCGACTGATTTTAGTGAATCGTTACGAGAAAAACTGTCCTTGTTCGATGTTGAGTTTGCAAAGGCATTGAATGACGGAATTGTGACCGATGATGAATACACCTCGTTGCATTCATTTTCAACGGAATTGGAAAGCCTTATCCGCAAAGAATGGGATTCTAAAAAGAATTCATCCCAAACGGGTGCGGTGGTTGCAATATTAATAGCAATCGGTGCAATTATTGGACTTGGTAAACTTTCACAGTAATGAACATTCCAAGCAATTTCAATGTACAAACCAAGGAGTTTGTACAGGTATTTACAAAGTTTTGTTTATACCTATCCAAGTTCGGTACTAAGGCAATGGAAGAATATTTGGATTCCATTCCTATCAAAATGGGAAAGACTGACGGAAAGCACTTGGGAGCTTACATCATTGGTAAGATTCTGCAAGAGTATGAACACGCAGGAACACCATTTAGCCGATATGAGTTATTCAATTCAAATGAGAGACGGCAGGAGATTTCTGATGCTCGAATTATTCTTTGCGTATTTGCACAAAAATACCTGAACCTAAAGGATGGGGAAATTTCATCAATGTTCAATAAAAGCAGACATTTCTCCAAACGTTCTCATGCGATGTTTAAAGCATTGGATGAATCTATTCCCGCAAACAGAAAGTTATTAGCAAAATACAATAAAATTGACACGCTCGTTAACGCCTACGTCAATTTCAAACCTAAATCATAATAGTCATGGACTTTTATAAAAAAAATGGCGCGGGAAGACCGACCATTGAGGAACAAGCATTGATTGACGGAATTAAAAGGGTTGTTGCCGAAAAGGGCATCAACCCCGATGCAATACCTCCGTGCAGTACAATTGACGATTTAATTTACGCAAAACAGTTCGTTGATGAACTGGACAACCATCCTGACAGAGTGCAATTCGAGGAAGATTTCGAAGAGGACGAACAGCCGTTCGAAGAAACGGATTTAGCCGAAGAGCCAGAACCATTGTTGGAGGATGAACCGACTTCGGAAATTGAACCCGATTCAGGCAGTTCTGCAGAACGCTTTGAACAGAACCCCGATGAGTTTGTTGCAGACAACTACAATCCGTTTGCCGACCCCATTATTGAGCGTTCATACAATCAGGCTAACGGAGGTTCTGTCGCTCCTGTAATGGATGATGATGACGGTTTGGAACTGGAAGAATCCAAAGGCAATCCGCTTTCGGATCTTCCACCACATACAAAACGGAGAGCAGCCGAACAGACCGCAGATACCCTTTTGAAAGGTTATGCACAACTAGCACCAATACCGTTCAAATGGCTCTCGAAATTCCCTGAAAGCAAAATTGAAAAGATGGCTTTCAATGGAGAAATTGATTTGTCTATTGAAGTTTCGGACGGGGTAACGTTTGACGAATACATTAAGCAAACCAATGAGCAATTGGATGAGATTTTCGAAGTCGATTCTGATACGTTAAGCGATATTCGTGAACCGCTTATAGAAGTGCTTCTGGAGCAGAATATGGAACTTACGCCTACACAGCGTTTGATTGCGGCAGTTCTAAGTCATCTTGCGCAAATGCTTTCTGTTGCGTTAAAACTACGAACGGATCATAACCGAATTTTGGCTTATCAAAAGCACATGACTCTCTTATTACAAGGCGCAAAGGTCGCATAATCTGCGACCGTGAATTTTCCTAAATCAATCTCCCATGTCGCACAAATGGAGAGAAGCAAAATTAATCATGGTGGCGGGGCGAAAAGGGGTCGGAAAAACGTTTCAGACCCTTTGCCAAATTGCGGATTATTTAAGAAGCAATAACACCAAGCAAGGTAGAAAGGTTCTAATTTTTGATGTAAACAATGAATTCGGAAATGTTCGGGATGACCACGGAAACGCAAAATTCCCGAACATTGGTTTAATCAAACTTTCGCAAGTTCCCGCATTTGCAAAAGTAACCCGCCCGTTTGCCAAGCGTGTTTCCATTTTCAAAGACGATGGGCAAAGAATGACACTTGCAGAAATGGCTCAGGCATTAGGTTACATACTGGAGCATTATCGAAACGGGCTTTTACTGATCGAAGACATTAGCAAGTATATTACCGATTCACTTCCTGGGGATTTGATAGGCGCAATTTGTACGCAAAGGCACGTTTCAGTTGATGTCATCATTCACGTTCAGACGGTCGGAAAACTCTTTCACCCGAAATTGTGGGGAAACTGTAACGAAATCCGTTTGCACAGAACCGACGATACCGTTGAAAGACACAAAAGCAAGATAAGCGGAAACTTGGAACACTTGCTAATCATGGAAAAACTCATTGAACTGAAATTCAAAGAGGGAAACCCTCGCTTTTGCTGTTATCTGAACAAGGATACTGGAAAGATTCGCGGACGGTTCACCTTGAACGATTTTAAGCAAGCTGTTGAAGATTATCTTTCCTCAAACTATCAGCGTATTTTAAAACCGTTGTTGGACAAACGACATATCTATTCAGGTGAACGAATGTATAAGAATCAGAAAGAAGCAGTAGACGAGTATTTGCAGTATATGGTCAGTGAATATTTATAACTAAGAAAGCAGTATCTTTGTGCTGAATTCAAGCCTTTCAAGGCTTATTCAGTGAATAGTGGTTAGGTTAGGTTAGAAAAAGCGAACATCACCCGATGTTCGCTTTTTGTTTACTGAAAATTATTATATTGTGCCGACTATCCACGATACTAATGAAATATGTAATTGCCTTTTTCCTTCCTTGGTTATCACTCATGATTCAGGGAAAAATTCTTTCAGGAATGCTTTGTTTGCTTCTTCAATTGACCTTGATTGGTTGGATTCCCGCATTTATTTGGGCGATTACCTCACTTAATCGAATGTATGCAGATAGAAGAACACAGGAGATTATTAAAGCTATCAAAGAGGAAAAATCAAACTATTATAAATTCTAAGATTGATTAATAAAATTCTAACTGCCCACGTAAAGGTGGGCAGTTAGAAAATAATATCACTTGATCTTCTTCTAATTGTTTTCAATAAGTCGTTTAATGTACTTCTTTCGTTCCTTTAGCAACCAATTGTATATTTCTACCGCAAGCCTTTGAAATGATTCCGAATCATTAGAAGCGTATTCGTTCACTTGGTAACTCCTATCGTTGTATTCGTCGGTTAAATGGTCCAAACGCCTGTCATTAGTATTTAGTTCCATTATGTCAAAAACTGTTTGAGATATACTTAAAACTGCATTGTCGTTTTTGAATCCTAGCATATTCAAACCCCAAACGAGTTTTGAGTGCCTTAAATCATCTTTGATAAGACGAATAATTGTTTTTTTAGGTAATTTCTTTTCAATTTGCATAAACTGTTCTTTTGAGAAATTCTATAATAACATTGAATAACTCAACAATATTATGAATAAATCAATGAAATAGCAAGTTTGAGAGACTTTAACTCAATTTTCTCATTGAAGTCGATAATTTTACAAGACAAACATTATTGGATTCTATGACAGTTTTTGGACTTTACATAACGAAAAAACTTATTAGCCGTGCTGAATTGTCGCGTAAAACGGGTATTACTGAGAATAGGATGTATAATCTTTGTGAAAATGACAAAACAGAAATTCGAGGAAAGGAAGTTCATTTAATTGCGTTGGCTTTGGAAATTGAACCTAACGAATTACATGCTATTCTGTTTCCTGATTTGAAATTGCCAGAAAAGAGAAAATAATAAAATGCTAACTGCCCACCTCTAGGTGGGCAGTTAGCATTTTATTACAAAAATTCCCCAAAAACAGGTTAATTAAAAATTAGTTGCCCACTTGTAGGTGGGCAACTAATTTTTAATTATGAAAAACAGTATAATAAAAACATAACTGCCCACCTAGAGGTGGGCAGTTATGTTTTTATTCAAGGCTTTGAATGAATTGTTCGATAATCTCGGTAGGAGCAGATGGTAGTTCTATGAGAAAGGTTCTTAGCTTTTCTTTTGTTGGGAATTGTCTTGTAACTCCCATTACTTTTTTACCCCCTGCATATTTAGAACAATGATACCCATTGTCGTCGGTTCTGTGAACACAAACCATCATGTGTGGGTACTCAATCCAACGGAGAAATAACATAATAGATTTTTACAGAAAAGTAAAGTAATAAAAAAGGCGACAATGTGAGTTCACATTATCGCCTTTATAACCACTATTCACCGATTAAATGTTCTAGTCTGAAAAAGCGACATTTGAAAAGTTCAAAATGTCGCTAATCTACCTAACCACCTAAATCAGGTCAAATATTTAAAAAGTATTCGATAAAACAAGGAATAAATTATTTCCAAACTGGAATAAATTATTCGCCTACTTTGGCAGAATAGATTTTAATAATTCGATTTGTGAATCCTTTTCTTTGATGATACGTTCATACATATCCTTAATTTCCTCAGCGTGGTAATGATTATTCGTTACTTGATTGTGCATACCGGATTGCGAGCAATGATAAAAAAACACATCCTTGTCGAAATTGATTATCATATTTACATTGACATTAAGCGCCAGAGCAATATCATAAAGGCGATCAAAAAGAATGGGGGTTTCCCCGCTTTCTATTTTACTTAATGTACTCTGTCCGATATTAAGCGACCGAGCCAAAAAATCTTGCGAGACATTCTGTAGTTCCCTTACTGCCTTAATTTTAAGTCCTACTCTTAATTCCTTCTCAGTTACTGGAGGGATTATTTCTACATCAGCCATAAGTACCCAATTTTGGAAATCAAAAATACTCATTTTACTCAAAAGAATATATTATTCCTAATTGTCTGCTAACCATTTGGAAAAAAACAGTTTAATTTGTTGCTGTCGTTCAAACGACAAGACAAGTTAAAATGAACCCTATTTGCATGAATTTAGAATTCGGCGTTGACCATGCGCAGTATTACTTCCAGTATCAAAATTTCAATCATAGCTTTTGTTGTAGTGACCACTCAACAGCCGTAGAAATCCTAACGGCAAGTTTTAGGATAATTACTAACCCAAATCAATAGATCCTACCACAAAAATCAAACGTTTCAATATTCACTTTAAACTCAAAAAATGAAAAAAAGAATTATTACTATTTTATGTCTTGCTTTTGCCCAAATGAGTTTTGGACAGTATCAGCAATACGAGTATTTACTAACACCCTATCTTTCCCGACCGATTGAAAGTGGTTTTTTCTACTTTAACACGCCTAACAATATTCAGGCGGGTTCACTCTACCAATATTATAAAGCCGCAGTTCCTGACTTAGTTAACGATATGTTGCTAATTGACCATCATACGGATCAATTAGTCGGATTAACTCATTACAAGTACCAACAGCTTTACAAAAATATTCCAGTTGAGGGAGCAGGTTGCATTGAGCATTACCAAGAAGACGGTTCACTGCAATTCATTAATGCTAAAATTGCGGATTCGATTATATCGGATGGAATACCAAAAATAACCGGTCGTGACGCCATCGACGGACTAATTCAGAAACTCAAGGGCGATCCAAAGATTGTTTTCGCGTGGGAAAGTGCCTCTTGGGAACAGCAGATCAGAACGGATCAGGCAGATAGTTCTGCAACTTGGTATCCTACGGCAGAATTAATTTTTGCAATAGACGAAATCAAAGATATGACGCTGGAAATAGATGGCGACCGTTATAAATTAGCTTACAAAATCCTTATTACGACAATTCAGCCAACGTACGAAAGTCATTACTATTACGTCGATGCTGTTACTGGTGATATATTAAAAGTCCGTTCCACACATATTGACATAACAGGTGATGTGTATAGTTATGGAGCTCAGAACCTCGATGCGAAATGGCGAGGAGGGTTCATTCAAAAATATGAACTAGATGCAGAAGACAATGGACACAATTACCATACAAAGAAATTTGTCAGCAGCACTACTGCTTGGGACGATATGGATGATACGCGAGATGCAAGTACTAACTGGGGGAGTACTTATCTAACAGAAACTTCAACTCATTTTCACGTCGGCGAAAGCTGGGATTATTTTAGGGATGAATTTGGTCGAAATGGTACGAACGGTGCTGGTTCAGAACTTCATGTTTATACGCAAATCGGAGTAGTAAATGCTCTCTACGACGGAATTGGAAATGATGTTTATTTCGGAACTGCGCCGACAGCCTATGACTTAGGAATGGAGCCGAGCGTTGTCGGACACGAATTTACGCACGGAGTTACACATCATACGGCGGGATTGGTTTATGAATTCGAGTCCGGAGCGCTAAACGAATCATTCAGTGATATTTTCGGAACGATGATTCAGGCAATACAGTTGGAGAGTACATACACCGATTGGATATTAGGAAACAGAATTCCAAACACAGTGGATTTTACGCGGTCTTTGTCGCAGCCTGATACGAGAGGTACGCATTGGGATGGCACTTACGATTCAAACAACTTTCCTAACTACGTGTTAGGACAGCCTGACTACTATTATGACAGCTACTATTGTGATTGTCCGATCGAAGTGGATAATGGAGGGGTACACATTAATTCAGGAGTGCAGAACAAGTGGTTTTATATCCTCAGTCAAGGAAATGTTAGTCCTGTTGTTACTGGAATCGGCATGATAAAAGCCTCTAGAATTTCTTATCTTGCGCTTACTTCGATGATGATGAACTCAAGCCAGTTCACGGATTCGAGGGAAGCAACTTTACAAGCTGCAATTAATTTGTACGGCGAGTGTTCAATTGAACACCAAATGGTAGCACGTGCATGGCAGGCAGTAGGAGTCGGTCCTGGAAGTTCATGTACCTATACTCTTGACATACCGCAGATCAGTCAGGAAGATTTGACAATTTATCCTAACCCTGCAAGTGCAGAATTAAATATAGCATTGCCTTACGCTACTACTGATGCGATACGCATTTATGACATGATGGGTAAATTGGTTCAGGAATTTAATAATGAAAACACTATCTTTCAAACAGATATAAGCATCTTGCAAAATGGAGTGTACAACATTCAATTTGCATTTGACGGCAATATCGTAACGAAACGATTTATCGTTCAAAAATGAGACAAATAAAAAGGTATTGTATAATACTTGGGGCGCTTTGCGCTCCAAGTATTATATTTTGTCAGAAAGACAATCGCATTTCTTTGCAAACTGGCGTAATTCATAATTTTTTTGATGGATCTTCACTCATAAACAAGAATTTAAACCAAGCAAAAAGACGTCCTAAAAACCTTTTCGGTGGCGCTTTGAACGATTCGAGAGGGATGCAGTTTCAAAGGTCACTAAACTCACGCTCTTCAATTTCGGCAGAATACACAGGATTGGACGCAGCTTACGACTACGTGGAAGTTTTTAACAATGCTACGGTCAAGCCGGTTGTTTACGCCAGATTCCTAAAATTTGCCAATATCACCTATTTGAGAAATCTCCAAATCACAGACAAGGTTAAGTTTATCTATGGTGGTGGTATTAACTATTTATGGGGGTCTGAAAGAATTTATCATTATACGTACTTCAACGGTAGTTGGGGCGAACCTCGTTTCTATGGCTATCACCGAACTGATTTCGGCTTAAATGCACGAACAGGAATAGAATATTCACCTATTGACTGGATGACTATTTACACTCACGTTGATTTTCTAGGTATAGTTTACTCAGGGGCAAGGGATTCTTGGGGAAATTATGCAGAAAAGTGGTACGAGGAAAAGTTCGGATTAACAAATATTCCAAGCCGTTATGACCTTTCGTTAAATATTGGAATTGGCTTCAATTTTTAACCTTTTCTCTATATGCAAACACTTACTATTCGTCACGCAATGAAACTGTTTTTTAAGACACTTATCGTTACTTTCCTTTTTTCAAGCTTCGGCATAAGATGTTCGGCGCAAAAACAATTAATTTCCGAAAATCTCGGTTGTGGGTTTTCTTTTTCTCCTGAGCTGAACAATCTCATAATAAAAGACAAAGCATCATATCAGTCGGTTCAATCGGAGTTCGGTTTTTCCGTCGGGGCAGAAATGAATTTTACCCTTAAAGAAAAATTCGTTTTTAGAATAGGCTTCGGTTGCGGGCTGAAGCAATTCACGTACGTGAATGATAATGTCGTGTTGAATAACTACTACAATCCGGAACTGGGTTTTATAAATCCTACTGTAACTATGTCTTACGACATTGCTCTCAATGAAGTACACGTACCATTACTAGTTCATTACAGGCTGTTCAAATCATTCTTTGTCGGCGGTGGGGTTGAGTTCATTAAACCATTCTACTCCCCGTCCTACTACACAATAAGTGGAAATCCAGACGTTGCTTTTAAAAGAACTTATATGTCGGTTGAACTATCCAAAAACGTAGTAATCAGCGCTAGTTTAGGTTATAGAATGAAGTTAGCGGAATCTTACCACTTACTAATTGAACCAACTTTCAGAATATACACGAAGGGGTATGGTTTTGGTACTGATGAATTGGGTGCGAATGGTAATAATTTTTATTCTGTTGGGTTAAAAACAACATTTTGGATTGGTGGAAAATGAATACAAGTAAAAACAGTGTGTAGATATTCAGCTATCTTCTTTGAATTCGTTATATGTTGAATGATTCATTCTTATAACTCAACTTGCACCTTTTGCGGAATCTTTTTACGATCATAAATAATTGAAGACAGAGTATTAATACGAGTGAATTGGATTGTGACAAAGTAATTTTTTAACAGCTCATTTTTCACTACATTTATCCCAATGAAAAGTTTGAAGAAAACGTTTGTATTGTTTCTTATTCTGGTGATTACACTTCCGGGGGAAACAGCGCATGCCTTTTCTTTTGTTCCTGAATTCATTTCGCATTACAAGCATCACAACAAAGAGCATCATCAGCTAAGCTTTATCGATTTCGTTGGTGAACACTTTGGTATAGGGCATCACGAAAGCCCTAAGCACCCGCACCACAAACAAGACGAGTGTCCTACGAACCACGATCATGCATTGGTTTCACTCACATTCGTTGTAGAAAAGAAAGATACGTTTGAGGCAATTTCGGAAGACATTGCATTCTTTGCTGAAAGAACCCCTGTTCCGCCTTACCAAACCTTTTTCTCTGAATTCCATTCCTCCATTTGGCAACCGCCAAAATTGAGCTAATCGATTATTAAATAAGTGTTGCAGGGCAAATACCGCCTTGTGTAGTCGCGCATTTCGTTTGCCGACCATTGTTTTACGATTAGAAGACTCAATATGTTAGATAAAATCATTCAATTTAGTATCAAGAACAAGTTCATTATAGGCTTGTTCACCTTAGCTTTAATCGGAGTAGGAAGTTACTCCCTTTACAAGCTTCCAATAGATGCATTGCCCGATATAACCAACAATCAGGTGCAGATCATCACCACTTCGCCAACGTTGGCAACACAGGAAGTGGAACAATTTATTACCTATCCCGTCGAACTTTCCGTAAAGCCAATTCCGCACATTGTAGAATTGCGCTCCACAAGCCGTTTCGGGTTAAGCGTAGTTACCGTTGTTTTTGAAGAAGACGTAGATATTTATTGGGCACGTGCTCAAATAACCGAACGCCTGAAAGAAGCAGAAAACTCCATTCCTCCCGGACTTGGAACGCCCGAAATGGCTCCAATCAGTTCAGGACTGGGGGAGATTTACCAATACGTTGTTTACCCCAAAAAGGGCTATGAGAAAAAGTTCGATGCTACCGAGCTTCGCTCTATTCAGGATTGGATCATCAGACCTCAATTATTAGGTACGCCAGGCGTTGCCGAAGTGAATACGCTGGGTGGATATTTGAAGCAATACGAAATTGCTATCAATCCAGATAAGTTGAAGAGCATGAACACCACCATTGTGGAGATTTTCGATGCCTTGGAAAAGAACAACGAGAATACAGGTGGTGCATACATCGACAAGAAACCGTATGCCTACTTCATTCGTGGAATTGGTATGGTAACGGGGATGGAAGACATTGGAAAGATCGTGGTGAAAACCCAAAACGGAATCCCGATCCTGATTCGTGACGTTGCAGATGTGCGCATTGGTGCAAGTACACGTTTTGGAGCAGTTACCAAAGACGGTAATGGCGAAGAAGTGAGCGGGGTGGCTATGATGCTCAAAGGCGAAAACAGTGCCGAGGTAGTAAGCCGTGTAAAAGAAAAAATGGCTCAAATTGAAAAATCCCTACCCAAAGGAGTAGCCATTGAAGCCTTTAGCGATAGAACAAAACTCATTGATCGGGCAATTAGCACCGTTGAGAAGAACCTCATTGAAGGAGCTTTGATCGTTATTTTTATTCTCGTCCTATTGCTCGGAAACTGGCGCGCGGGATTGGTTGTGGCTTCGGTAATTCCCTTGGCATTGCTTTTTGCAGTTTCCATGATGCACCTCTTTGGTGTAAGTGGAAACCTCATGAGCCTCGGTGCAATTGACTTTGGATTGATCGTCGATGGAGCAGTAATTATTGTAGAAGCAATCATTCACAGTTTGCAATCGAAAAGTAGGGTGGTATTATCTCGTGAGCAAATGGACGATGAGGTGTATAAAGCTTCATCCAAAATCAGAAGCAGTGCAGCATTCGGAGAAATTATCATATTAATTGTGTATCTACCCATCCTTGCGTTGGTAGGAATTGAAGGGAAAATGTTCGGGCCAATGGCACAAACCGTTTCGTTCGCCATTTTGGGGGCGTTCCTGCTTTCCTTGACTTACGTCCCAATGATGTCCGCTTTGGTTCTAAAAAGACAAACAGGACACAAGAAAAACTTCAGCGATCGAATCATAGAAGGAGCTCAAAGAATCTACACACCATTGTTGAACGGTGCGTTGAAAATGAAAGCTTTTGTTGTAGGAATCGCAGTGGTATTACTCTTTATTTCTTTGGTCATTTTCGGAAAATTAGGTGGTGAGTTTATCCCAACTTTAGACGAAGGAGATATTGCGACACACGTAATCATTGCTTCGGGTAGTTCACTTTCACAAGAAGTAGAAACAACCACGAAAGCAGAGAAATTACTCAAAAAACGATTCCCCGAAATCAAAATGATTGTTACCAAAATTGGTTCGGCTGAAATTCCAACAGACCCAATGCCTATGGAAGCGGGAGACATGATTATTCTCCTGAAAGACAAAGAGGAGTGGACATCTGCCGATTCCAAAGAAGAATTGATGGAGAAAATGGAAGAAACCTTGGACGAAATTCCGGGAGTAACAACCGAGTTTTCACAGCCCATTCAAATGCGTTTCAATGAATTGATGACAGGTGTGCGAAGCGATGTTGCCGTGAAGATTTACGGTGATGATTTGGATATGTTAGTTAGCAAAGGCGATGAAGTGTTGAATCTCATTCGTTCTGTAAAAGGCGTTGCCGATGCTAAAGCCGAACGGGTTGCAGGATTACCACAAATAACCGTTCGTTACAACAAAGACAAACTGGCACTTTACGGTTTGAATGTTGGAGACCTGAACAAAGTCATTCGTACAGGTTTTGCAGGAGAAAAAACAGGTGTTGTTTATGAGGGCGAAAAACGATTTGATATTGTACTTCGTTTGGCGGAAGACAGTAGAAGAGACATTTCAAATTTGAAAACACTGTACATTACCCTTCCTTCGGGAAGTCAAATTCCCTTGGAACAAGTTGCAGACATTGACTACGAACCCGGACCAATGCAGATTAGTCGTGAAAATGGTAAACGACGAATTGTTGTTGGCTTCAACGTTCGGGATCGAGACGTGCAAAGTGTCGTCGAAGAAATCCAGAAAAAACTGGATGGTAAATTAAAATTGCCTGCTGGTTATTTTCTAACCTATGGCGGACAGTTTGAAAATTTGGTTCAGGCATCAGCACGTTTGTCGGTTGCAGTTCCAATTGCATTGGCGCTGATCTTCATCTTGCTTTATTTCACCTTCCGATCCGTGAAGCAATCACTTTTAATCTTTACTGCAATTCCATTTTCTGCAATCGGAGGCGTATTTGCACTTTGGGTGCGTGATATGCCGTTCAGTATTTCTGCAGGTGTTGGTTTCATTGCACTATTTGGTGTGGCGGTTCTGAACGGAATCGTATTAATCAGTTATTTCAATCAGCTAAAAACAGACGGTATGGACGATGTGTTAGAAAGAGTTCGTGAAGGAACGAAAGTGCGCTTAAGACCTGTGCTTTTAACCGCTTCAGTTGCATCATTGGGTTTCCTTCCAATGGCGTTGAGTACCAGTGCAGGTGCAGAAGTTCAAAAACCGCTTGCAACCGTTGTCATTGGCGGATTGATTACTGCTACCTTCCTTACCTTGGTTGTGCTTCCGATCCTCTACATTTTCTTTGAAAAAGGAAAGTTGAAAGTAAAAGGTAAAACGGCGATAGTACTTCCAATCTTGTTTGCTTTGGGTACGTTAAACGGGTTTTCGCAAGAAACGGTATTAACACTTGATAATGCAATTGACTTGGGGATGAAAAACAACCAGTTGATTCAGGCAGGAACGCTCAATATACAAGCTCAAAACCAATTACGACCCACAGCCTTTGAATTGCCAAAAACTGACGTTTCAGGTATGTTCGGGCAGTACAATACAGGAGCATTTGACCAGAATTACATGATTTCACAATCCGTCAATCCGTTCCAGTTTAAGGCGAAAATGGGTGTGATAGATGCTTCCATTCAGTCGAGCGAAATCCAGTTGGGACAAACCCAAAATGAAATTCGGTTTTACATCCGTCAATCGTGGTTCAACCTCTTGTACCTGAATGAAGTTCACAAGCAGTTGGTTACTCAGGATAGTGTGCTAAGCAAATTTGTGAAAGCTTCAGATCTTCGGTTTCAGGCTGGTGATGTAAATGAGTTAGAGAAATCAACGGCAATTGTCAAGCAAAAGGAATTGCAGCAACAGATCAGGCAAAATGAAATGAGTTTGATTGCCGAACAAAGTCGTTTGAAGACCTTACTAGGTTTAAAGACTGATTTTTCAGTAGCCGAAACGCTCAAAATGCAACCGTTTCTGGGAACCTTGGATTCAATTGCATTAGAAGAAAATCCACAGTTAAAACTTGCCTTGCAGGAAGTGAAATTGGCGGAAGCAAATCAGAAATTGGAACGTTCAAACATGTTCCCCGATCTAAGCGCAGGATATTTCATTCAATCGCTCACTGGAAATCAAGAGGTAAATGGCCAGACTGTTTATTACAACGGCGCACCTCGTTTCCAAGGATTTACACTGGGGGTTTCCATTCCCATTTTTGTAGGTTCTTCTGTTGCGAAATCCAAGTCTGCTAAAACAACCGTAATGGCGCAACAGGCAAATGCAGATTATATGAAAGAGCAGTTGAAGAACCAGTATTCTCAGCAGTTACAGCAATTGTTAACCTTGCAATCGGCAGTAGAGTTTTATGAAAATTCGGTGCTTCCATCTGCAAGAACCATTTCTACGAATGCTACAAAAGCCTATGAGCAAGGAGATATTTCTTACATCGAGTATTTGCAGGGAATTCAAACCGCTTTGGAAAGTCAAATCAGTTATGTGAATGTGCTGAACCAATACAATCAGAACGTAAGCGCCATTCAATATTTACTCAACAAATAATGAACATGAAAAATTCAATCAAATATATCATTGGTGCTGTTATCCTTTTGGGAATAGTACTCTATTTTGCCTTAGGTTCATCAAACGAACCAACAACAGTTCCCGAAGAAGAACATCACACAGAAGAAGCTGAAAGCGGAATAAAAGAAGTGGAATTGAATGAAGCACAGTACAAAGCTTCAGCAATAGAATTAGGTACTTTTTCCTACAAGAACCTGAGCGAAGTGATCCATGCCAACGGTTATACCAAACTTCCGCCTCAAAATCAGGCGGATGCTACCGTTTTGGTGGAAGGAACAGTAAAATCCATTAAAGTAATCGAAGGGCAATACGTGAAACAAGGACAAACATTGGCTACCATTGAAAGCCTTGAATTCACGAAACTGCAACAATCTTACTTGGAATCGAAAAGTAATCTGGAATGGCTTTCCGAAGAATACGAACGGCAAAAAGCGTTGAGCGCTGAAAACGTCAATGCAAAGAAGACTGTTCAAAAGGCAAAATCGGAGTACGAAAGTGAAAAAGCACGGTTCACATCCTTGAAAAAGCAACTGAATATTTTGAACCTATCGGGTGAAGGAGGCGCAATTTCAATCATGGCGGTTAAAGCACCGATCAGCGGGTATATTACTGCGATCAATGTCAAAATTGGTACTACTGCTAAACTGGGTGAACCCTTGTTCAGTATCGTAGACAACACCAAAATGCACGTAGATTTATTGGTTTACGAAAAAGACTTACAAAAAGTAAAACCCGGTCAGCAAGTACGTTTTACACTAACGAACCAAGACAACACTGAAATCATCGGACAAATTTTCAGCATAGGAAAAGCCTTTGAAAATGAAACCAAATCCATTGCGGTTCATGCCGATATTCTAAATGAGAAACAATTACTCATTCCAGGAATGTATGTGAATGCGTTGATTGATGTTGGAATGAACAAAGTTCAATCACTTCCGGAAGAAGCCATTGTAAAGGCAGACGGAAGAGAATTCATATTTATCTTGGAAAAAGTGGAAGAAGAAAAAGGACACGACGAAAAAGCCGGACACGATCACGGAGACGAACACGAACATTCGGAGGAAGCAGGAAAAGGCTATCACTTTCAACGAATCGAGGTAAAGACAGGAACGAAACAGTTGGGATTTGTTCAGGTGACATTTCTGCAACACCTTCCAGCGAATGCGAAAATTGTATTGAAAGGTGCATATTACATTCAAAGCCATCTACTGAAAAGTGAAGGTGGCGGAGGACACGAACATTAATAATCTTGGGCAGAGTCTTGGGAGCTTTTAACATGAAGTAATGACTTTTTCATTCTCAATGGCTCTGCCCTTATTTAAACAAATGATATGATTAATTCAGATCCAAATCACGTCCATACTTATGACGAACAAGGTAAAATAACTTGCTGTTCGTTAGAAGAGAAAATAGATGCAAAAAGTGGCACTCCACATATCAATAGTGAAGGGCATACGCATGAAGAAAACGAGAGTCATGACCATTCCCAAGCTGAAAAACCTGCTTGGCTCGAATACCTACCTGCAATCGCAAGTTTTGTACTTCTGTTCACTGGAATTTTGTTTGAACAGGTTTTTAAACCCGCTTTTTTCCAAGGCTATATTAAATTGATTTGGTACTTCGTAGCATACGTACCGGTTGGTCTACCTGTGTTAATAGATGCTGTGAAATCTATTGCAAAAGGGGCTTTCTTTTCTGAATTCTTCTTAATGAGCATAGCTACAATTGGAGCGTTTTGTATTGGAGAGTATTCCGAAGGAGTTGCAGTAATGTTATTCTATTCGGTTGGTGAATTATTTCAGGCTGCTGCCGTCAAAAGAGCAAAACGAAGTATAAAAGCGCTGTTGGATATTCGTCCTAATACAGTCAATGTGATGCGAGATAGACAATTACAAACCGTTTCGCCGTCAGAAGTTCAGGTTGGTGAAGTTATACAAATGAAGTCCGGCGAAAAAGTGGCATTGGACGGTGAATTGATCTCTGATTCTGCCTCGTTTAACACCGCTGCATTGACAGGAGAAAGCAAACCCGATAGCAAAGCAAAAGGAGAAGCAGTTTTGGCAGGAATGATTAACCTCAATTCCGTTTCAGACATTAAGGTTACAGCCTTGTTCAAAGACAGTAAGCTTTCGAAAATATTGGAGATGGTTCAGGATGCTACTTCACGTAAATCTCCAACGCAATTGTTTATTTCCAAGTTTGCCAAGATTTACACTCCAATTGTGGTGTTTTTGGCAATCGGGATTTGTCTGCTTCCTTATTTGTTCGTTTCCGATTATCAGTTTTCCGAATGGTTATACAGATCGTTGGTCTTTTTAGTTATTTCCTGCCCGTGTGCATTGGTGATCTCCATTCCGCTCGGTTACTTCGGTGGAATTGGTTTAGCATCCCGAAACGGAATCTTGTTCAAAGGATCGAATTACCTCGATGTAATGACCAAGATAGATACCGTTGTCATGGATAAAACGGGTACATTGACCAAAGGAGTTTTCAAGGTTCAGGAAGTGGTTTCCGAGGGAATAGACAAGGACGAATTGCTAAGACTTACCGCATCCATTGAAAGTAAATCGACACATCCGATTGCATCAGCAATTGTTTTGCACGTGGGAGACTCGGCAAAAGCATCTACGATAGAACAAGTCGAGGAAATTTCGGGACACGGGTTAAAAGGAAAAATCGACGGAAAAGACGTGTTAGCGGGGAATTTGAAGCTATTGAAGAAATTCAATATTGCTTATGATTCTGAAATTGAAAACATCCTAGAAACCATTGTTGTGGTTGCTGTTGATGGAAAATATGCAGGTTACATCACCATTGCCGATGAAATCAAAGAAGATGCACAGCAAGCCGTTAAGGATTTACACAGTCTGGGAATCAAAACAGTGATGCTTTCAGGCGACAAGCAAAGCATTGTAAACAAGGTCGCAAAAGCACTTTCTATTGATGAATCATTCGGAGATTTATTACCTGAAAACAAGGTTGAAAAGGTGCAGGCGTTGAAAGATCAAAAACGAATCCTTGCGTTTGTGGGCGATGGAGTGAATGATGCGCCTGTAATTGCATTAGCAGATGCAGGAATTGCCATGGGAGGTTTAGGAAGCGATGCTACCATAGAAACAGCGGACATTGTGATCCAAAATGACGAGCCGTCAAAAATTGTTTCTGCAATCAAAATTGGAAAGCTCACAAAGAAGATTGTTTGGCAAAACATTATCCTAGCAATGGCGGTTAAAGCAATTGTTCTAGCTCTTGGTGCAGGTGGACTTGCCACACTTTGGGAAGCAGTATTTGCTGACGTCGGAGTGGCTTTATTGGCGATTTTGAATGCCGTAAGAATTCAAAGAGTAAAAGTATATTAGATTTTATCTGTAAAAAGAAAGCTTTAGATTTATTGAACTATCAATTGTAAAAAACACAAAGAGAATGAAAAGACAAATTTTAATGATGGCGATGTTACTGCTTAGTACCATTTCGTTTGCGCAAGAAGAAAAAACAAACATCGAGCAGAAAAAGCTCCCATCCGTTTCTTTAAGAACCGTAGATGGTGATCAGGTGAATACGGGTGGTTTAGGTATCAAAGGACCGATAATCATTACCTTTTGGGCTTCTTGGTGTCCCACATGTAAAAGAGAATTAGGGACGTTAAGTGATCTTTACACAGATTGGAAAGACGAAACAGGAGTTACTATCGTAGCCGTGTCACTCGATGATGAAAAAACAAAGAATAATGTTCCAACATTGGTTAATGCAAGTGGTTGGGAATTCTTAGTTTTGATGGATTCAAACAGTGATTTTAAAAGAGCAATGGGCGTGAACAATACTCCACACACCTTTTTAATCAACGAAAGTGGTGAGATTGTATACTCACGAAACAATTACGCTCCGGGAGATGAAGATCTTTTATACGAAGCATTATTAAAATTAAAAAAATAGATATGATTAGAACAGGCTTATTTATAGCATTTTTGTTTGCTTCTCAAATGCTTTTGGCACAGAAAGAACCGAAGCGACAAACCATCACCATTAAAACACCTAACACATGCAATCATTGCAAAGTATGCGAAAGTTGCGGTGGCAAACTGGAAGGGGAGATGGTCTTTGTAAAAGGAATCCAATTGGTAACTTACAACGAAGCAGATCAAACGACAACAGTTGTTTACTGGACGAAGAAAATTACACCCGAACAAATCCGTAAAGAAATCTCATTACGTGGTTTTGATGCTGATGAAGTGAAGGCTGATCCGAACGGTTACAAGCAACGAGACGGTTGTTGTAAAGTCGAGGAATAAGCTTTACAACGGTCAAATGCACATTTAAAATCAGATGAAAATACATATTCTCATACCACGTGGATTACGCAAAGAAGTAGCGAAAGAATATAACTTGTCGAAACAGGCAGAATGTAACAACGATTTACATAAAGCTTGGTCGCATTTGGAACGCGCTCATATACTTGGTCAGGCTTGGCCGATAGATCACACGCGAACGCACTGGCGAATGCTTCTTTTTGCATTCCGTCGGAAGAACTTAAAAGAAATTATCGGGCAATTTCCGAGATTGCTTGTAGGTGGCGTGAAATCCTTTGTTGGTGAAATACCCGTGGGTAATACTGGTGGTGCAAACGTTCCGCCATTGAAGCCAATGGAGATTCCAAACGATTTAAAAGCCATTATAGATTTATATCCTCGTTGAGGATTAGTTACTGATAATGCATCGAAATAATGAATGAGAGGGGTAAAAGTTTAAGTAAATGGGGAGTACTGGGAATGTTAGTTGTAGCAATTCTTTCACCGTGCTGTTTTCCGATTTTTGCTCTTGTTGCTTCCGCCCTTGGTTTAGGTAGTTTTGAGATTTTTGGGGGCTGGACAATGTGTGTTTTTCAAATAATGGTCATTGTCTCATTGGTTGGTTTTTTCATTTCCTATAGGAAACACAGTTGTATGTACCCCTTACTTATCGCTATTCCAAGTGCTATTCTCATTTTTTACGGATACCATTTCAACGATAGTAAATGCTGGGTATACTTTCTATACGCAGGAATGTTGGGGCTTTTAATTGCAA
Organism: Candidatus Fluviicola riflensis; assembly: GCA_002243285.1. Lineage (GTDB taxonomy): Bacteria > Bacteroidota > Bacteroidia > Flavobacteriales_D > Crocinitomicaceae > Fluviicola > Fluviicola riflensis. The sequence continues at coordinate 1,627,571 of CP022585.1, forward strand.
CGGGGGTAGATTATTTCCGACACAGATTACATGGTCGTTGTTGCGCTTCCAACGAGGAAGTAGAGTTGCATTCTACCATAACTTGTCCAAATTGTGGACACAAGAAAGATGAAATTATGCCAACAGATGCGTGTTCTTACTTTTATGATTGTGAGAAATGTCATGCAGTACTAAAACCATTGCAAGGAGATTGTTGCGTTTATTGTAGTTATGGAACTGTAAAGTGTCCACCGATACAAAAGGGTGAAAGTTGTTGCTAAAGAATTGGACTTTCCAACGTTTCAAGTTGTAATACACGCTCCAAATCTTCAATCAAAAAGTTAGAAGTTTCCCCGCTTGAGGTCACAAAAAGAAAAAAGCGTTACGATAGTGACGCTTTTTTCTTTTACATCATTCTCGTTTCGTTTCTCATTCTGACCAAATTTCCTCCTGATGCTTTTTTCTTTCAGAGCGAGAGCGGAGTGTGAGAATGGAAAAGCGTCGATATTTCCAATAAAAACTTACTTTAAGGTAAAAATCAATAATGGGACATAACATACACGCAGTAATTGGAAAGAAAGCAGAAACAAATACAGCTATTATAAAAAAGTATCAGTTAGCTGCTGCATTTGAAAAAGAGTACACTATTATTATCCTTTTTGATGATTCGTTGTTTCATTGGTCGGACGTACTAGGCTCTGATATTGAATCCGAAAGTGAAAATTTGAGGTGGGCGAGTCCAATTGTTTTTAAGATCGCGGAAGAAATTGGATTTGAAAAATACGCAATTATTCAAACGGATTATTTTGCTGGTCTGGGTGGTCAAATTGCTTCACTTTATGAAAATGCAACATGCCTGCTAAAAGAAACAGATATAAATGATGTTTTGAAAGAATTAGGGGTTGTGACAAGCGGAAAGAATGACGAGTTTGATGAGCTAAATTTGGGTGAATACAGGACTGCAGAGCTTTATTACTGGGATGAAAACAACCAGGCAGATGAAATGCCAAATATGATTGCAGGAAAAGTTCCTGAAGATTATAAATTCAGGTAAAATCAATTTGACTAATCATAGGAATTCTGGCTCAAGAATTTCAAAATCCAAGTGTTCAAGTTGTAACACCCTCTCCAAATCTTCAATCAAAAAGTTAGATATTTCCCCGCTTGAGGTCACGAAAGGAATCCGGTTTATCTTTTGATGAACCGGGTTTTTCATTTTGGTCGTGTCGATCCCGAAGTTTCGGGATTGTAAGCGAGTGGAATGAAAAACCAGGCATACGTGAAGCGAATGGCGGGTTCTATGCTCGTTATGAACACTACGAGAGGATCTTTAATCCTGATGAGGTTATTTGGAGTTTAATACATTTAAAATCAATTAGTTATAAACAATCATCAAGATTCTTGTAAAGTTTATTTGGAAAAATGAACATTGTTCATTTTCTTTGTATTCAAATTATCTAAGAATGAGTAGTGCAGACCGCAAAGCAAAGAAAAAGGAAGAACTGAAAGCCCTGATACTTGAAGCATCCATGAAGCTTTTTGTTGAAAAAGGCATTGAGCAGACTACTATCCGCAATATTGCCGATGCCATTGATTACAGTATCGGCACGGTGTATATTTATTTTAAGGATAAGAATGCCATTTTTCATGCTCTGCACACACAATGCTTTGCCGAACTTGGTGTGCAATTCAGGGTGCTGTATGATTTAAATGACCCGATGGAGCGGCTAAAAGCTATGGGCAAACTTTATATCCAATATGCAATGGACAATCCCGATAAATATGACCTGATGTTCAGTTTAAAAGCGCCAATGGAGTTTCTCAATGAGATCCAGGCGAATGAGTGGGAAGAGGGAACTGCTAGCTTTGAGGTATTGCGAACAACAGTGCAGGAATGCATTATGGCCGGCCATTTCAAAGGGCATAACCTGGAGCCATTGTCCTATTTGATTTGGGGTTGTGTGCATGGTCTTTGCAGCCTTGAAATAAGAGCAAGGACAAAAGGTGTTCTTTTAAAAAATCCGGATACAATTGTGGCAGACGGATATGATGAATTTTTAAAATTACTTGACAAACAATAATTTTTTTTCTTATAAGTGAACAATGTTCATATTGTTAATTACGTTCAAAAAAATATAAAAAATGAAACAATACATCTTAATAACCGGAGCATCATCCGGAATTGGTTATGAAATGGCTCAACAGCTTGCGGCTTTAAAATACAATCTTATCCTTACTGCCCGCAGCGAGGATAGATTGGCAGCTATGCAGCAGGAATTATCTTCCAAATATGGAATTACCGTACATTATATAGCCAAAGACCTAAGCAAAACAGAGCAAGCGACTCAGCTATTTAATGAAATCCAATCAGCATACTATCAGGTGTCTCATTTGGTTAATAATGCAGGATTTGGCGACTACGGCAATTTTTTGGAAACCTCACTGGAAAAAGAATTGAACATGATCGATCTCAACATCAGCAGCCTGGTTATCCTTACCAAATTATTTGCTAAAGATATGGCAGCCCGAAAGTCGGGCAGAATCATGAACGTGTCTTCAGTGATTGCCTATTTGCCTTTCCCTTACCAGTCGGTGTATTCAGCCACCAAGTCTTTTGTCTTAGCCTTTTCGCAAACCCTCGCTGCTGAACTGGAAGGAACTGGCGTAGTAGTTACCACGCTTGCCCCCGGGGTTACAGAAACAGCGTTTATTTCATCGGAAATGCGGGAAACCAATCTTCTGAAATCTAATAAGCTTACCTCCGCAAAAACAGTTGCTAGCGAAGGAGTGAAACTTTTGCTACACGGAAAAGGAAAGAAAATTGTAGGCTTTCAAAACCGGTTCAATTCCATTTTAGCAGGAATACTGCCCGACTCGGTGATGATGAAAATTAAGATGAAGCTGGCAAGTGCCAAGTGATGTGTTTGAAAATTCCATTTTGAAAAATGCGAATGGTACTGTTCCTTAATAATTGCGCTATACACAGTTTGAATGAGCAATATATAAAAGTGTAAAAACAGCAAAATAAATCATCTTAGATATGAATACAATTGAGAAAATTCGTAACGGATCAGAACAAGGTGAGTCCATGTCAAAAACGGAAGACACCGTCTCTCATCCAACGACTCTTGGAGAAGAGATGACACACATAGAGTTCGAACACGTCACCTTCGACCTGCCACACGGCACCTTTCACGCTCTGCAGGGTGGTGATCCAAATGGTCAACTAACTATCTTCTTGCACGGTTTCCCAGACCATCCGCCGACCTTGTTGCAGCTTTACGGTGCCAACGACGGCTGCATCCTCCCCGCGCAGGTTGACGACCGATATCGGTTCGCCTCCCAGCATGCGATGGAGATCTTCCCAGACACCGGGCACTTCCTTCACATCGAGGCACCCGAGGAGATCGCGGAACGGATCGCGGCATGGAGCCTTGCAACTTTAAGAAACGACACAGATCTGAAAACACATGACTGAGACGAAAAAAATATCAAGACGAGAACTAGTAAAACAAGGGGGACTTGCTTTATCAATTTTAGCTATACCTTTTCCATTAACAGCATTTTCAAATTTTAACGACATGACTGATAACAAAAATTTTGACGTAATCATAGTTGGCGGAAGCTATGCAGGACTTTCGGCAGCAATGGCTTTGGGACGAGCATTAAGAAATGTTTTAATCATTGACAGCGGGTTGCCTTGCAACCGACAAACACCTCATTCACATAACTTTATTACGCAAGACGGAGAAAAACCAAGCGTTATTGCGGAAAAAGCAAAAAAAGAAGTGTTGAAATACGACACGGTAAAATTCGTAACTGACCTTGCCGTTAGTGGAACGAAAACCGATAAAGGATTTGAGATTTCAACTCAATCCGGAAAAATATATTCAGCTAAAAAACTCATTTTTGCGACGGGCTTAAAAGACAAAATGCTAAACATTGATGGATTTTCCGAATGTTGGGGGATTACAGTAATTCATTGTCCTTATTGCCACGGATATGAAGTAAAGAATCAAAAGACAGGGATTTTGGCAAATGGATATGCTGCATTTCATTTAGCTCGACTCATTCGTAACTGGACAAAAGATTTAACCGTATTTACCAATGGAAAATCGGAATTGACACAAGAGCAAACCGATGAAATCAAAAGACACAACATTTCAATAGTTGAAAAGGAAATTACCTCATTGAAACACAAAAAGGGAGTTGTTGAAGAAATAATTTTTTCAGACAATTCAACTTTTGAATTAGAAGCGATCTATTCAAGACCTCCATTTGAACAGCACTGTAAAATCCCCGAATTATTAGGATGTGAATTGACAGAACAGGGACTTATCAAAGTAGATGCATTTCAGAAAACAACGGTGGATAATATATTCGCTTGTGGAGATAGTACCAACCCAGTTCGTGCCGTATCATATGCTGTATCAACAGGGAATAATACCGGAGTATTCTTGAATAACGCAATGACAGAAGAAGATTTTTTAAAATGATTATGTAGGATGATCTATTGAAAAAATCACCACGGTAATCTAAAGTTTCTAACTGTAAAACCCGCTCCAAATCCTCCATCAAAAAGTTTGACATTTCCCTGCTCGGGGTCACCAAGACCGTTTTTAAGTGGTAAAAACTACCGATTTGGGGCTTTTTTTTGTTTTTCATGTAATTTTCTTCGTCAAAACCATGAGATTCACTGCACCAACATGTTCTTTTAAAACTGAACCTAAGATTGTATCTTCACACCGAACTTGGAAATTGTCCTTATGAAATGGATATTCTTCTTTTTTATACTTCTTTTCACAAACCTGGAAGCAAAAGGCGCGAATCTTTTATTTCAGAAAACACAAACACTTCCTCAACATTCGAACTCCTTTTTTTTTAAAAAAATAAATCAAGCCTTGCGTCATCAAAATCTCGATTCATTAGAGGCTGTTTTCTCAGATTTTGTAAAAGACAAAATTAAAACGAATCAATTAGTTCAGGGACACGCCGTCTTAAATCAAATCATCGCAGATAACAAACTATCCGACACCTTAAAAATTCTAGCCTATAAAAATAAAGCCATTCTGTTCGGCCAGGTAGATTTCACCAAGAAAAGACAAGCCTTTAAATCTGCCATAAAGATTATCCGCCAAAAAGGAATTCTGCATGAGTTGGAACCCATTTATGAAATTGAAATTGCAAAAACCTATTTGTCGCAATCTAATTTTTTGGATGCTACCAAAGCACTGAATAAAGTGAACATAGCGAGTATTCAAAATGCGGAGAAGAAAGTAGAAATTTTAGGGGTATGCGCTCTTATTTATGCCCAAATGGACGACACAATTCAAGCCATAAACAAATTGGAGGAAGCGGTATCTATTGCGACAAAAAACAACGATTATTTCGGATTGGGAACGATCCATTCTTCTTTAGGAAATATTTATTCTACAAATTTCCATCAACCTCAAAAAGCGATAACACACTTTCGTATTTCAATGAATGCTTTTGAAAAGGCTGGTTATGACCATTATGCCTTAGGTAGTCAGGCAGATATTGGTGTAACCTTTTCACGCATGAAAATGGTGGATTCTGCACTTTATTACCTTCAAAAATCTTATAATGAATCGATCAAAATGGGCTCCATTTACGATCAGTCTATTTGTGCAAAAGAATTGGGAGTGGTGTACAATCAACTGAAACAACCTCAGAAGGCCTTGAAGATGTGCCGGGAGGCAAAGGATTTAGTTTGGGATTATACCAGTGATAACTTCCGCTATTCATGTGCATCTTGTTTGTCAAAAGCATTTGAAGCCTTGCATCAATACGATTCTTCCCTCTTTTATTACAAGCTCTATCATCTCTACCGGGATAGCACACTTAGTAACGATGAAACCAAAACCCTGGCAAAATTCAATGCAGAATTAGAAAAACAAATCTTTATTTCTGAACACGAAAAAATCAGTTTAAAAAAAGATCAACTGTTAAAAACCAGAAAACTGTATATTACATTTCTTAGTATTTTGGCACTGTTAATCATTGCTATTTTTCTACTGATATTAAGAGGAAATAAAAACCGGAAGAAGCGAGAGCTGATTGAACAGGAAGAAAAAAGCCAACGAGCGTTTTCGCAACAATTATTACAGTCTCAGGAAGATGAAAAAACGCGCATTTCCAGAGAGCTGCACGATTCTGTGGGGCAAGACTTGATTCTATTAAAAAATAAAGCACAGTCTATAAAAGATCAGGGACTGGAAACCAGTATTAGTGAAACATTAAATAATGTCAGAAGAATCACCCAGGGCTTGCATCCTTTTGTACTGGAACAATTTGGCTTGACATCCGCACTGAAAAAATTGATTGAAACAGTAGATGCCAACAGCTCTGTTTTTATTTCCGAAGAAGTGGCTGAAATTGACAATCTATTAACCAAACAACAAGAACTTGGCGTTTATAGAATTGTTCAGGAGTCGATCAATAACATTTTAAAACATTCAGAATCTCCTTCAGCATTAATTGTCGCAACAAAAGAATCAAACGCCATTGTTCTGACTATAAAAGATTACGGTAAAGGATTTGATTGGAGTGAGAAGTCAAAAATAAAAAACTCTTTAGGCATGAAAACACTTCAGGAAAGAGCTAAAATAGTGAACGCTGAATTGAGCATTACCTCAATAGTAGCAAAAGGAACGACTATTTATTTAAAAATACCCGTTAAAGATGCCTAAAATAGTTATTGCAGACGATCATCCCTTACTGCTGGAAGGTTTGTATAATCAGCTTTCCAATTTGGGCTATACCGAATTATTCAAAGCAATTGACGGAAGTGAAGCGTTAAAATTAATCATCGAGGAAAAGCCTGACATTGCAATCCTGGACATTGAAATGCCCATAATGGACGGTTTATCAATCACCAGGCACTGTAAAGAAGTAAACGCCAAAACCAAATTCATCATCTTATCTTATCACAAAGAAGTGGAATTTATAGCGAAGGCAAAGGCGTTAAATATTTCGGGATACATCTTAAAAGAAGATGCTTTGTCTGAAATCGAAAACTGTATTCAAACGATTTTAAACGGGAAAGAATATTACAGTGCCGTTTTTGATAACGCGGATCTGAAAAAAGTAAATTCCACCCTTGATTTACTTGAAAACCTGTCGCCTTCGGAGTTGAAAATTCTCAAATTAATTGCTCAAAGTTATAGCAGTAAAGATATTTCTGATCAATTATTTATATCAGAACGAACCGTAGAAAAACACCGAAGCAATCTTATTATCAAGCTCAACTTAAAAGGAAAAACAAATGGTCTTTTAGAATGGGCAATTGAAAATAAAAATGCGCTTTAATTCATTGCAGCAAATGTTCCCGAACTCACGTTAAGCAAAATCCGGCTAAGATTACGTGGCTCTACGTATTGATTTACAGGTACTCATCAATTAAGTTTGTTTCAACGATTGTTCATTTTAAGAAGTTTTAAACGAATGAATGAATCAATTTAACGAAGAACTTAGGATTCCGGCAGGAATCTTCCGGTTATTAAATAACACAGGTTTATGAGATATGCTATAGAGATAATACATTTAGATGTAGGGCAAGGAGATTGTTCTGTACTTTTCGTTAGAGATCAATGGGATGATAATAAAATTGTTCGTACAGTAGTAATCGACTGTGGTGGAGCGAGACAGTACGAGGATACTACCGAGGAAAAAACCAATTCACATATAGTTCTTTACGATTGCCTATTAAATAATAGTGTTAAACAAATTGATGTAATTATTATATCCCATTTTGATGTTGATCATTACCTGGGTATTACAAATCTGATGAATCTTGCCGCAGGATCTGATGCTCCGGCTTATTTGCGCAACCTGTTTCGTGAAACAATCATATATGATCAGGGGTTTTCTTTTGGTTTGAGGAATAATGGAGGAGAGCATCCTGATATCGATAATACCGGAATGACTGGAATAAACAATCTTCAATTTTATTATGCCATTGCAAAACTACTTCATCAACAACCACTCTATGATAACAATGGCAGCATACTTCCGGCACTCGATGAAACAGGTAGGATCATTCCTCAAAATGTTACCAATGTAAGGCGTGCCTGCGAATTTGTTTTTTGTGGAAACCCTCATCGCTACAAGAACGGCGTTGAAACCAATAACAACCTTCCGAATAATACAAAACAAACTATTTCTATTCAAAGAGGGGTTTTAAACCAATATGTGGATTCTGAAGAATGGGATACATACGATGAACATGAATTTCAACCTTGTAACTACTTACTTGGCCGTGATTTGATGGTTGGCCAAATGAATAACCCTTTTGGTATTGAACTGGAATGTGTTATTGCTAATGGAATTGCACATACTTATGACCCGGATACTGATGAAGTTGATACAACTGTCGCATATACTGGTTTTGGTGACGACAACAAGTTTTCCATTGGAGTATTGCTGGTAATGGGAGAATTCACCTATTGGTTTGGCGGGGATTTAGAAAAGAAACAGGAACAAAGTTGTGTATCTTATATAAGTTATCGAATGACCGGTCAATTAAGTTGCATGAAGGCCGGACATCATGGCAGCAATACTGCCAATGATAACTATTTTTTAAATACCTTAAAACCTATTGGGGTTGTAATTTCATGTGGACATCACGCTACATACAATCATCCACATCTTTCAGTGATTGAACAATTTTATAATGCCACCTATATTCAAAGAGTATTGATGACTTCCTGTCATAATGCAGAGGTTCAAAATCTCAACTATATCCCTCGTAACAACAGCCCTTTTAATCCAGATTCTAAGTTTGGAATAGCCGGAGGCACTGATATTAACAATGTGGACTACCTTGGACATATTTATGTTACTGCTCAATACACAGGAGGTGCTCTCAACTGGAATTTGAACTATTTTGAACAATGTCTTTTCTTGCAAGAATTGCTTCTTCGTCCGGAAGTACCTGAAGTTCCGTCTATTGTTTTGACCCATGCACCTTCTAATTTGATGGAAGTTATTAATGATAGAGGTGAATTTATGGTTGATAATGCACATTGGAGCCAAGACGTAATTATGGTTGATTCCGATGACAATGAAGTTGAAAATCAACGCTCATTTTTCTATACCGGAGCTAATCAAATTTTTTCGTTTAAAAATCCAGCTAACCAATGAGCAGTACTGCAACTTTTGATAATCTGAAAACAGGTAGTGAACATCGTATTGCTGTAAATCAAATTGGTCCGCGTAACATCCGGTCATTCCTGAATAGATGCCAATTCGAATATGTGAGCGGAACGATTATAAGTATAGAAGAAAATAATCCTGGCCAAAACAAGGTGAAGATTACCATGAGCACTGATTTGGCACTTCCGCTCGCAAATAATAGTAACCCAGCCTCTTTTTCTTCCATAAAATTTACTTTAGAGGAGTCAGACACTGGGGTACTTTATACATATATTGAAGGAGAAGGCACTACAGTCTTATTTGAGAATTCTGTTCAATGGACTTCCAAATTGCCGGAATCCATATTTGGTGGAGCATTTCTTTTAGAAATCCATTCTACTCAACTGCCGAATGTACTTACCGGTAAGTTCTTAACTAACCGGCTTAAAACGGTCGTAGACAACATTACAGAACATTTTGATTTAAGTAATGTATTTACATATGAGCTTTTACCCTATTATGTTCAACGTCTGAGAGTACAACATAGGCTGTTACTCACACTCCCTGATCTTGATTTTGGATCTTTTCATTCACCTATCAGGAATCTTCGATTATTTGTGGGAATTCTTGATAGTGCAGATGAAGTGTCTTCCCCTTTTCAACAAATTCAGATAACAGGTTCGATGGTGCTGGATGCAACCCGGAATGTTGGATTTGATTTTTTCATTGAGCCGGATGAGAATTTACGCTGTACCGTTAGAATTACACCGATTGATCAAAAATCGTTCCCTGGAATCAACGACATTGCAGCAGCCTTTGGATTAACGGATTTGTCGGAACGGCTAGACGAGGTGTATGCACAGTATGAAATACTGCAAAACTTTGAAGTGACAGCTCTTCAAATGACCCTGGATTTAAAACACACCTCCATTGTTACTGCTACCTTACGTGGTCGATTAACGATTGATGGAGTAGAGGTCGCTTATGCATTACGATATCCGGATTATTCACTCAGTCTCAGTCTTATTCCGGGAAGTACAATACCGCTCGGGACTTTTATTCACACCTTTGTTCCGAACGAATCCATTTTGCCGGAAGGTTTAAACATCGATACATTAAATATCAACTTTAGACTGAAGCCACTTCATTTTGATGGTACAATTGGTATTTCTAACGTATTAAAAATAGCGGTTGGGGATTCTGAATTAACCTTTGACAGGGTACGTCTTCATGTGGAAAAATCAAAAGATAGCCCCGTTCTTGGCAGCATTGATGCCAATTTCACACTTTTCGGAGTTGATTTACACATACATGCATCAAGCAGAAACCGCATCAATGCTGAAAATGGCTGGTATTTTAAATCAGATGCAGCAGTTGAACATGCGATTCATTTAAAGGATGCTCTTGCACAGCTTGCAGAATGGTTTAATTTCACTCCTCCCGAAAATATTCCGGATATAACCTTATCCGAACTAAGAATTGATTTTGAAACCAAGTCAACGAATTTCAATCTTTCTGCAAGAGCTCAATTAAATGAAAAGTTAGGTCCTGTGGATAGCGGAGAAATCGAATTGAAAATTCATTTCACAAAAAATGAAAATAACAAGCATGATTTTCAGTTAATACTCTCCGGAGAAATCACTATTGAGCAATCCCATCTTGGATTCAATATCGATGTAGGCCATAAAGATTGGTCTTTATCAATCGATTGGGAGGCAGAAAAAGGGAAAGGATTACATTTAACCGAATTATTGACACTTTTAATTGCTGATGTCGACTTAAGTGATATCCCTCAAAGCACCGTTGATGCACTTACACTTTCTGCAATAGGGTTATCTTATCACAACGATTCCGGGACTATACGTTTAATTGTGGAAACAGTTGGAGGAGAACATGCGGTAATGGTTGGAAGGAAAGGTGCTAATAATTTGGAGTTTTTATTTGGAATTCAATACAATAATCCACATGATGAAAATCTACCCTTCAAACCTGAGCGTGACGCACTTGATTTTGTGAATTTGAAGGCGGCTGCTCTGATTGTTGCAACAACTGATTTTTCAAATTTTAGTTTGCCTGAGCTGCCTGATTTTACGACAGAAGGACTTAAGATAGATAAAGGCATGTATCTCCTGTTGGATGTTACTTTTAAAGAAAATCAGGTGCTCCACATCGACGCACTTAAAAAATCGCTGAAATCTCCTGAATTAATCCTAAGAATCGGATACGATGCGGATTTGAAAAGCGGAGTGATTGAAGCGGACTTAACGGATGTACGTATTGGAAATGAGAAAGGAGGCTTACTGTTGGAGCGTGTTTCGTTGATCATTACTGTTCCTGTGATTTCATTTATACTGGAGGCAAAAGCTACCGTGACATTTAACGGGCATGTTATTTCAGGGGCAGCTGCTATTAATATCTCACCGGACCAACTGGAAGGAGGTTTTGCAATTACAGGCGGCAAAGACGGACTCCGTTTCCCTGATTTGCCGGATTTTGTAATACATGATCTTGAATTCATGCTGGGGGAGGTATTCGCTGTTCCGGGAATGGAATTCGGATTGAAAGGAACGATGGACATCGGAAGCAGAAGGGGGAATGAATTTGGGTTCATGTTGGAAATGGTAGGAGATATTCCAAATCCGCGGTATCTGCAATTGGATGTGACGCACGTTGGTTTTGTTCCGCTGATGGACCTGCTTTTCGAAAGTTTGAAAATTAAAAATGAGCAACAGAGAGCGTTATTCTTTGGTGCCGAGCAGCTGGACCTGTATTGGTCTGAAGTACGAATGGCCCTGCCCGACGGCACGATTATTCAACCCGGTTTCGGGGTAAATGCAGCACTTAATCTCTTTGGGTTCAAACTCCATGGAATGTTGGAAATCGATGAGAATGATGGCATTCAGGGGCAATTTATGATGGATCCCATATCCATAGATATCCTTCAGATAAAAGGGAACAGCGCCGGATTATACCTTAAACAGCGCCGAAATCCGGATACGCATGCTTTAGAGGATGTACAAAACTTTATGCCCGCACTGCAGCGTGGAGAAACAGTAGTTCAGGGCAGAACTGTGGTCAGTCCGAATGGTCCTGTTATTAATCTGAACACGACGGCCTCTCCATATATTAGCGGGAACTTTAGTGTGCAGCTATTTGATTTGATCAGTACCGGTGGTACAATCGAACTAAAAGAGGATGGTTTTGAGCTGGATTTTAATTACTCCTTTGGAAATATTATAGGATTTAACCTGGCTAGTTCACTTACCATGAATGGGGAATTCCATGCAAGCGGAGGCTTTTATGCGGGGGTGCTTAAACGGTTGAAAGGGGAATTTCTTGGTGTAAAATATGATTTTGATGCCGATTTGATCTTTGGGACTGCGCTTGAAATACATTTGGGCAATGAACAACCCAGGGTGATTGATGTCTCCTTTTATGTCGATTTATTTGGATGGAGAATCGATTCCGAAGATCACCAAAAACCGATCACATTTAATAAAATAAGTGATTTACAACCAATTATGATAGACCGCCTGGGAACCACAATCCTGAAAAACGTTCAGGATATCATTCTATTCATTTTTGATCGGGATGAATGGTTGAGAGAGCATCACGCAATTTCCAGGAAAGAATGGCTGCGTCGACAAAATGACAAACGGAAATCCTATATCAAAGTAGTGGAAGATTCTATTCGGGTCCAGGCAGCAAGGTTAGATGAATGGAATGTTCATAAAGCAGAAATTGCAATCCGGAGGGAACGGATCCGGACGGATAGTATCCAGCTAGCAAGTGAAATGCTCACACTGGGTACGCAGTACGCGGAAAGTCACCAGGAAGAAGCACAGCGGATATTGAACCAATGGAATGATAAAAAAGAGCCGTTAAAGCCCCAAAGGAGAACAATCGCTAAGGACCCCCATGCTGAACAGCGAATTACGGATATAGCACACTGGCAATCAGTCATTAACCTACATAATCCGACAGAGTTTAGAAATAGAATCCATGCCGACGCGCAAGCCGTGATACAGGGAATCAAAGAACGTGCCCAACAAACAGTACAAAAACACAAAAAAAAATAAGTCTTATGCCTGACAGAAAAAATACGGAAGAACAGAAAAACGCATTTGCAGACGTACTCACGAAAGTAGGCGGACCCGTGCAGGGAATTGTTCATGATGCACTCCAAAAAAGTAGTATTGGGATTGTGCAGCAAGCAGAGGAAATTTTGGAAGAAGATCTAAACGACCTCATTAAACAAAACAGCTTAGAAGAAAAAGTCAGAAGTGAGAACTCACTTATCGGGAAAGGTTTTCGCGGCGCTTCGTGGTTATTCATGTATTCAAATAATAAAGAACTCTTTAATTATGAGTTGGAATCAGCTGATCAATGGGAATCAACAGATCGTTTCGACCAAATCCGGAATATACATATCGTAGATGAAAATACAGTTCGGATTTTAGACAACAACGTGATTACCGTAAGCAGAAATGTTGCTCATGCGCGCATCGATCAAACCATAATGACAACCATTTTATGGCCCTTATTTGCCGTGCACTTCCATGCGCAAGGTACTTGGGTCATTAATAATAGGGCAGTGTGCTATGTTTCAACAAACAATCGAATCAGAAGGGAATTTAATCATTCTTTACCGATACCGGGGCCGATACCCGGAGCTACCAGAAGGCAGTTTTTATTAGCCGATCACCTTCGAAATATTCTTTTTATAGTTGACAATAATAAACTTTGGAAATTTAAGATTCATCCCAATAGTTTAGCAAACCACTTTGAGCCAATTAGGATTTCAGGGCAGGAACACATCCATACCTTTAAGCAATTTACGCACTTCAACGATGTGCAATATTCAGAAAAATTGGGAATCATTTATTTGATTCCGGAAACAGCAAAAGCTATCTATGCCTATCATCCACATATTAATTCATCACTTAGAATAGGAAAGAAAACACCGGTAATAAAAGTACCTGCCCCGATTCGTCCATACAGAGACTTCTCTCTGCAATGCATGATACGTCTCAATAGGCTGGGAAATCAAAAAGAATACTCCCTATTGGGCGGAGCCGGAATGCCTGCTGTTTTCATACGGCCAAAAGATGCTGCACTTATTTTCAGATGGTATGATCCGGGCAGCACACATACCGAACCCCTGATTGATTTGACTTTCCCCAAGGCATTTGAAAATTGTGTGGGAAAATGGATCACATTAACGATCTCCATAGACAGCAAAAAGCTGAACATTTATTGTAACGGAAAATCGTTTGAGCACCCACTTACGGATATGTATCCCACATGTTGGGATATGAAACCATCAGATCTGTATATAGGTACCATTCCGGATTTACCTCCTTCTGCGCATCAAATCCAATCACCAGACTTTTGTATTGCAGAACTTCGGGTTTGGAATATCGCTTTAGAGCGGAATGAAGGAAAAAAAGCAATTACAAGTTGGATCGTGAGCGGTAAAGATGGATTTCCGGAAGGATTACATCAATATTACAGGTTTGATAAGGCCCTGGTGGCTTCCTTTCAATTCAAACAGGAAAAATTTGACTATCATTTAGGGACAGAACTTGTGCGGAAATTACAAAAGGTGGATGACCTTGAATCTGCCGATTGGTCTCATATTGAACCTCCCTCTTTTTACGAGGACCTGATTAAAGTAGCAGAATCAAGTAGGAAAATGCGCTCTGGTTTGTGTTTCTGCGAAACATCTCAACAGATTTTCTGGGGCGAAGATAAAACCATCAGAACCTCAGAAATATATGGTGCATCTGCTCTCGGAGTTGAGCAATTGGAGGTAATCGGAACAATTCCGGATACCGCCACCATATTGCGTTCAAAATGGCAGGGATTCACACATATACAGTACCTGAGATACGCAAAAGCGCAGCAGCAAAATGAAATAGAATCCGGGAATGATTTGGTCCATGCTGCCCGTATGCAAACTTATTTGGAACTTACCTGGATGCATCAGGAGAATGAAAGACGTATAAGCCATGCGAAGCGGTTCAGAAAGAACGACACTACCATCAATCAGCATGCTAAGAAGCAAAAACGATTCTTGGAAATACACGATTCAAAACGAAAAACACAAGCAACAGAGCACCTGCGTGTAACTGAAAAGATATCCAAAGCAAGGATGGAGGCTCTTGAGAAGATCCGGAATGCACGATCGGAAGCAATCAGGAGAAGATAGGCGGGGTGTAGTTTGGTTTTCATTGTTGTCCGTGGAAAAGAAGGGGGACCTGAACTTAGCAGATACGTACCAGCACGTACTGGTTTACGTGTCACCCCGTATTGTGCCGCAGCGGGAGCAATTGTAGTTTTGTGTTAATCAACTCAGGATGAAACCAGAGTATTCTTTTTAGCAATTAGGACCAGGACATTGAGAAATAAATTCAAAAGACCATGAGAATTACCATTTTATTACTTCTGCTTACGATTCATTCGTCATTTTGCGCCTATTCACAACTTGCGGGAAATGCATTGAATTTTGATGCCTCGAATGGATATTGCACTGCGAATTTACCAACCGTATTTGACAATATTCCTTCCAATGATTTTACCATTGAGTGTTGGGTTAAACAAGAATTTAATGCGACCTCTAAGCGCGTGTTCTTTGCTCAAAAAGACGCAAATAATTTTTGTTCGGTTCTAGTGAATAGCGGTAATGTTGCGTATTTTTTTCTTCGGGACAATGGTACATTCTATAGTGTGAATACGCAAGTAACACTTTTATCATCTGAATGGACCCATCTTGCATTTAGCTGGGATGCAAGCACGAATACTATAACATCGTATATCAACGGAATTCAAATTACCGGACTCAATGGCGGATCTTCTTCTTTAGGAAATGATGGAATTATGACAATTGGAGCCAGATCTGATGGGCAACAAATTTATAAAGGTTCCATCGATGAATTGAGAATATGGGACGATATCAGAACACCCTGCGAAATTTTTGGTTCAATGAATAGTGAATTTACAACAACACAGCCAAATTTAGTAGCCTCATACAGTTTTAATGAAGGTATAGCAAACGGCACCAACACAGGAGTAACAACTTTGAGCGACTTAACCAATACCTATCATGCTACATTAACTGGCTTTCTATTGACCGGTACTAGTTCCAATTGGGGCACATCTCAGGCAGGAATCACCCAAACCAACAACAATAGTGAAACTTACTTGTCAAATGATATACTTGCAGCCTGTGAAAGTTACACATGGATTGATGGAAACACCTATTTTGCAGATAATAATTCAGCGACTTATACCTATACCAGTGTCGTGAGTGGTTGTGACAGTACTGTGCTTCTGGATTTAACCATTGATACAACGGTAACGGCAGATGCGCCAACTAATATAACTGAGTGTGGTTACGTTGAACTGCCTTTACTTTCAAACGGATCTTACTTTACTGCTACGAATGGCGGAGGAACACCGCTCACAGCGGGAGATTCGATTTCCGGTTCGCAAACAATTTTTGTGTACGCCGAAAATGGAACGTGTTCAGATGAAAACTCGTTTTTGATCACGATTGATTCAATGGTTACAGCAGATTCGCCAGGTAATGCAACAGCTTGCGGTAGCTATGAGCTGCCGGTACTTACCTTTGGAAACTACTTTACTGCTACGAATGGCGGAGGAACACCGCTCACGGCGGGAGATTCGATTTCCGGTTCGCAAACAATTTTTGTGTACGCCGAAAATGGAACGTGTTCAGCTGAAAACTTGTTTTTGATCACAATTGATTCAATGGTTACAGCAGATTCGCCAGGTAATGCAACAGCTTGCGATAGCTATGAGCTGCCGGCACTTACCTTTGGAAACTACTTTACCGGAAGTAATGGAAGCGGAACACCGCTCACGGCAGGAGATTCGATTTCCGGTTCGCAAACAATTTTTGTGTACGTCGAAAATGGAACGTGTTCAGCTGAAAACTCGTTTTTGATCACGATTGATTCAATGGTTACAGCTGATTCGCCAGGAGATATAACAGCTTGTGATAGTTATGAGCTGCCGGCACTTACTTTTGGAAATTACTTTACCGGAAGTAATGGAAGCGGAACACCGCTCACGGCAGGAGATTTGGTTTCGGGTTCTCAAACGCTGTATGTTTACGTCGAAAACGGAACTTGTTCAGATGAAAACTCCTTTGCCATTTCGATCAATGAAACACCACTGAATACAGTAAGCGTTGCAGCCAATATTTTAACTGCAGACCATGCTGGAGCCACCTATCAGTGGTTGGATTGTAACAATGAAAATGCTCCTGTTCCGGGTGCAACCGGCTTGAACTATTCGCCAACAATGAATGGAAGTTATGCTGTTGAAATAGCAGAAAATGGTTGTGTTGATACTTCTGCTTGTGTAAATATTACGACAATAGGAATTGATGAAAAGATATTTGCCGGTAATATGACTTTATTCCCTAACCCAACAAGTGGAATTCTGACCATTGTTTCTGACATTGAATTTGGTAATGCCTTACTAACCGTGCGCAATGTATTAGGTAAGGAAGTCTATCGTAAAATGTATTCATCAGTGAAACAGATTGATTTGAATTTGGAAGGTGCTGTTGGAGTTTATTTCATTGAAATAGTTGATGGGAGTAAAGTATCCCTGTTAAAAGTGATCAAAGAGTAAACGTTTCAGACAAAATCTAAACGTGTGGGGGAATTTCTTCTAAAAGGAGTATGTCTTTTTGAAGAGTGAATCATATTGATTAATGCTTATTTTTCGTATTCGAAAATAGCTGTGCCATCTGTTTATTCTGCAATATTCAGGTCACGGTTTAATTCCAGATTTTGTCATTGAAAAAAGCTATGAAGATTTTATTTTAAATCAAGATAGTCAAATGATTTTTACACTAAAACTCATTGAGGAAAAATAATACCAGAACGTAACATTTATCAATGGTTCCAAGTCGCAAAACCCGCTCCAAATCCTCCATTAAAAAGTTAGAAGTTTCCCCGCTTGAGGTCACGAAAAAACCCGTTCCATCTTTGATGAAACGGGTTTTTCATTTTAATCAGTGTTGATCCCAACGCTTTGGTCGGTACAATTTGGCTCCCAGATAAATTCAGCTATTTTTAACCCAACTTAGTACTTATGCTTATACTCGTAATCATTGGAAGCTTTATCCTGGTTTTAGGACTAACTTTCCTGTTTATTGTCAGGAGGAAGACAAAAATTCACGCGATTGATGAGGTGGTCGCCGATAGCGCTATGAATCTCTTCCATATTTTCGGTCACAGTATTTATATGCCCGACGATTCTCCGGGTTTTGACATTTACCGGCACTATGTTTTCGATTTGTCCAACTATCAATTCACGGCTGGAGCTCATCAGCAGGGAAAAGGGATTGACATTAACAGCCCGTTTGTTGAGCGAAGTGTGCAGATGCTCTCCGGTAAGATGGGAAGAACGCTGAAGCTGGCACCCGACAATCAAATACGTTCAGAAATAAAAGTCATTCATCGTGATCTCAATGCTACCGATACCGAGGTGATTGAAAAGATTCCCAATAATGCGTTTGTTGTAACGAAACTACGTGAAAACGAAATGGGGTTTTCAAAAGTCAGCCTGGAAATCTACCGCAACGGAATAAGCATACGGTGTCACGTCTTCAAAGGTTGGGCCGAGCATGAATTCCGGATTTATAAAACCTCTTTCCCCAACCAGGTCATCCTGATGTACTCAAAAGGGAGAGTGAATTATGGAATAGCGCTCGCTGTCATCGATCTCGCAAACGGCGACTTTTTGTTCGATCAATATATCACAGAACCCAGGAAGATTCGATGAAAGAACTATTACTGGTGGTATATGTTTCAACGTAACTTTACCAGGATTTGCTAATTCAATAAACAAACTTTACAGTCTTTGGTTGTGATCCGTAATCATTGAGATTATTGTACAATGTAATCTTGTTATATTCGTCAGTATACAAGTGTGCGGCAAGTGTAACAGACGGCAGTAACAACAACAAAATAATGAAAAACAGACTATTTGACTTTATATCAAAATACATTTCGCTGACGGAAAATGAAAAGAATGCAATCGATTCTCTGGACTTATTTCGCTCGGTAAAGAAAGGAACGATTTTACTCAAAGAAGGACAAAAATCGAAAGATAGCTACTTTGTTCTACAAGGCTGTATTCGGACTTATTATGTTTTAGATGGTGAAGAAAAAACGACTGCTTTCTACACAGAAATGGAAGCTTTGACACCCCCTTGTGTAATAAGCAAAACGCCGTCAGAATATTATATAAGTTGTTTAGAAGATACGATACTTACAGTTTCAAATTCTGATATGGAAATAGAAATAAATAGTAAGTTTCCAAAGTTTGAAACCATATGCAGAATATTATCCGAAGAACTTTTAGCCAAACAACGAATAGACTTTGACAAGTTTAAGACTTCTTCACCCGAACAGCGATACCTCAACTTACTACAAAAAAGACCGGACCTCATCCAGCGTGTTCCACAACATCAATTAGCGAGTTATTTGGGTATCAAACCTCAATCACTAAGCAGACTAAGAGCAAGAATACTTGAAAAAAAGAGCTAACCTTATTTCTTAACTTAAGTGAACGGGTTATTGTGTCTCACCAATCTACTTTTGCTTTATCATTTCACGTAACAAGTAAAGTTGATCATTTATGAATACACAAAAAACACAACAAAATGGGCTGGAAGAAATCAAGGTCAGTTTGAAGCTAAAGCTTGCTATGCTGTGGGCGGGTTTTATGTTTCTCTACATCTATGTAGATTATTTCCACTTATTTATGCCGGATTCACTGGAAGGTATGCTGGCAGGCAAGGTATTTGTATTTGATATTACACAAGGATTTCTGTTGGCAGCACTCGTCTCAATGACAATTCCGGCATTGATGATTTTCCTTTCTGTTGCCCTGCCGGCTAAAGTAAATCGCTTTACAAACATAATCGTGGCTACGGTTTATATTCCTTATACATTGTTTAATTTGGTAGGAGATGCCTGGATGCACATGATATTTGGCGCTGTTGTAGAAGTCGTTCTTCTTTGTCTGATTATCCGTTATGCATGGAAATGGCCTCGCATTGAAACGTTACATTAATCATAGTTGCAAGGTGTAAAACCCGCTCAAAATCCGCAATAGCTAACGATGCTTTTCTTTTTTTCTCAGTATGGGGTTGTTTTTCAGTATAGAATCTAAATCATACCCAGGAGTACGAGAGCATATTTAATCCTGGCTGATTACGAAAAACTATTTAATCATCAATTGAATTCGAAGAAAATGGTAATATTGTAGCCATAACTTAAATTCATGTCCAGAAATATCAACCAACAAGAATCCATGCGAATTGCAGCTGAAAGAATGCGGCTGAAAAAAGAAAGAGAAGCACGCGAGGAGAAAGAATTTTATGAACGAATTACCTCAGGTACGCCATGGCTTCTCTTTAAAACCGTTGTTGTCTTCTGTACGCTGATGGCTTTGATTACCACATTCGAGATTTTCGTTGATGGCCCAACAAAAAAACTATCTGAAAACGATTGGAAAATTGACCGGGACTGGGAATGGACGTGGCACACGATACTGGACGTGGAAGGATATATGTTCACGCCCGAATTGAGAGATTGGAGTGGCCATATGGAAAACACGCTTGAAATGACCTATTCTCCTGTGTTTCGAACGGGGAAGAAGCTAAGCTACGATATTGAAGTCAATGAATCTACAATAAGAAGGCACGAAGAAATCAGACAGAGTTCCATCTTTACTTGGTTTCCTGCATTCCAGCTTTTTCTGCTGATTCCTTTAATCACCTTCATTTTTAAACGACAAAGTGCATGGTTTAACTTTGCACGAATTGCGTCGTTCGTCTTCGTGCTTCCCGGAACGCTGTTGGTGATGTACTGGACATTGTTGTAATCATCAACATGAATAGTCTGGGCTTGAGGTAAGCTTTCCATCAAATACGTACAGATTTCCCCATTTCAGGCCATAAAAAACCCAGACTTATAGCGCAATGCCTGGGTTTTCTATGCTTCAATAAGCCCATACGAAAGGTAATTATTTCATTTTTACAACAACTTTTCCTTTTGCGCGACCGCTTTCTACATAAGCCAAGGCGTCATTGGTCTGGCCGAAAGGAAAAACTTTATCCATAACAGGTTTAATTGCTCCAGAATCGATTAGTTCTGTAATCTTTTGTAATTGCTTTCCTTCAGCTCTCATGAAAAGAAAAGAATAGTCAACCCTCAGTTTCCTTGCCATTTTCCGTACACCGGAACTAATCAATGATAAAATGATTTTGACAAACCATGGCGCTTTTATTTCTTTCGCAAATTCAGGAGTAGGTGGCCCTGAGATAGAAATGACTTTTCCATTCGGTTTTACTATTTTGAGCGATTTCTCCAGCGTCTTTTTATCCTGGCTATTCAGTACAACATCATAATCTTTCAAAACAGTTTCAAAATCCTGTTTTTTATAATCGATCAGTACATCGGCGCCCAGGCTTTTGAGTAGATCAAAGCTTTTCCCACTGGCAGTAGTTGCAACGGTTGCTCCAAGATGTTTTGCCAATTGAATGGCGATTGTTCCAACTCCGCCCGAACCGGCCTGAATGAATACTTTTTGTCCTTTTTTGAGATTGGCCCTTTCAACCAAAGCTTGCCAAACGGTTAAAGCTACCAGCGGAATTGATGCAGCTTCTTCCATGGAAAGATTTTTAGGTTTGTGCGCAACATCTTTTTCATCAATGGCAATGAATTCTGCAAAGGTTCCTATTCTTAAATCAGAAGGTCTAGAGTAAACTTCGTCGCCAACCTTGAACTTCGTCACTTTTGAGCCGACTTTAGTTACAATTCCTGCAACGTCATGGCCTAAAACCAAAGGAAGTTTGTAAGGCAATATCTGCTTAAATTCTCCGGTCTTTATTTTGGAATCCAAAAGATTTAGCCCTGATGCGTGCACTTCAACCAATACATCATTTTCTTTTACTTCAGGAACCAATACATTGGTCATTTGAAGATCCTCTGTTTTGCTGTATTTATTAATTACGAATGCTTTCATACTTATGTGTTTTTGAATTTATTAATGTTTTTAATGATAGAATTTTCAAAGGTTTTAAACGAAAAAAACTGTATTGCAGGGAATAAAGAGGATCCTTTACCTACCGGATTATTAAATTTGGGGTTTTTACTTTCAACCAATTTCAAAAGAGTTTTAACAACAGCTGTCGGTTCTTCTGAATTTGAGAATAAATCTTTTGTATAATCTTCTAGTTTTGTTCGGTAGGTGTCGTAATCGCTTATTTTGTTTTCCGCAACTTTAGAGTTCGTAATTATATTGGTTTTGAATCCTACAGGCTCAACCATGCTCACTTGTATATTAAACTCATTCAGTTCAAAACGCAATGCTCTGAAATATCCTTCAAGAGCGTGCTTGGAAGCGGCATAATAAGCTCCACCCGGAAGACTGATTAATCCCATAATAGAACTTACGGTAATTATTTTTCCGAAACGTTGTTCTCTGAAATAGGGCAGTAACTCATTCGTTAACTTAACAGTTCCCCAAAAGTTGGTTTCTAACTGCTGTTTGCCCTGTGTTATACTGGTTTCCTCGGCGAGTCCCGACAAATAGAATCCAGCGTTATTTATCAAGACGTCCAATTTATCGATTTCACTAAATAGTTTTTTGCCAAAGGATTGAATAGAATCGTCGTCGGTAATGTCTAATCCCAAAATTTTGAAAGGTACTTTTGACTGCACACTTTCAGGATTACGGCTTGTACCAATTACATGGTATCCTTTTTTGTGTAACTCCGTTGCGAGTAACAATCCAAAACCCGAAGAAGCTCCTGTTACTATAATGTTTTGTTTCATGTTCTTACTTTTATTTGTAAATTTGCTTGCATTATGCAAGTGCAATAATACAAATAACTTTCAAAATGCAAGTGATTTAAAAAATATTTTATGGCAGCTACAAAAAAAAGGTCTGAATGTCCAATCAGCAGTTCTTTAGATATTTGGGGAGATAAATGGTCGTTATTGATTGTACGAGATTTAATTTTCTCTATGCAATGCACTTATGGTGATTTTCTGAAATCGGAGGAAAAGATCGCAACCAATATTTTAGCAACCCGATTGCAAATGCTTGAATCCAATGGCATTATCACCAAGTTAAATCATCCGGACAGTAAAGCAAAAGTATTGTATCAGCTCACCCAAAAAGGAATTGATTTACTACCATTGATGATTGAAATTCATTTATGGGCAGATAAGCATTCTACAATACCTCCTGAAAGAAATGCGATAATAAAAGAGCTTATAAATGATAAAGAAGCATTTATAAAATCGTACACTAAACAATTAAAGTCATCGATTAAAAGAACTTCTTGAACAAAATTGTAATGAAATTCAATTTTTAAGATGCAAATTCCTGTTTTCACATGGGGTGAAAATCTAGTGTTTCCAAAGTACGTCACGCTCCTATGCAATTTTCGTAAATTTGACTATTCGGCTTCGTAGAAAGATTGGTGGTATGATCGCCCGCTTGCGCCAGGCCGCAAACCGTTCTGTGGCTTTTAGAACGAATACCAACTACAATGGAAAATCTACCAATATACATTAGCTTTCTGTTCGCACTGATAGTTATCGGAACAATCAGTTGGTTCTACTTTGCTACAAAATCCAAAACCTTTCTGTTTATTGCGATCAGTTGGACCATTTTACAATCCGTTCTGGGACTTAGCGGAATCTACCAGGACACCCAAACAATTCCGCCAAAACTAGTGTTGTTCGGAGTTTTCCCAACTTTAGTGTTCATCGCAACAGCTTTTTTGACGGTAAAAGGCAGAAAATTTATTGACAGTATTAACCTGCAAACGCTGACCTATTTTCACAGCATTCGCATACCGGTTGAAATCACCCTTGCGTTGCTTTTTTATCAGGGTGTTGTTTCCGTTTATATGACCTTTGAGGGAACAAACTTCGACTTGTTTTCAGGTATAACTGCTCCCATTGTTGGTTATTTGGCTTTTCGGACAACCGGCGAAAACAAAAAATTCTTGTTGGTGTGGAATATCATTTGTCTCTTGCTTCTGCTAAACGTTGTGATAACCGCAATATTTGCATTTCCGTCACCATTCCAGAAGTTAGCATTTGACCAGCCAAATAGTGCGGTTTTGTATTTCCCGTTCAACTTATTGCCAACAGTTATCGTCCCGATGGTGTTGTTTGGACATTTAGTGGCAATCAGACGACTGACTAAACAAAATTGACAACAATGAACTTGATTAACATGAAAAAAATAATTAAAAGTGAGCAAGTGCCGGGAGAGAATATAGTTGTGAAAATCGAAACCAACTGCTAATCAATGAACTACAATCTACTTATATCTAATACGCTATTATTTAACAATTTACAATGAAAATGTTGTAAAAATAAAATGAAAGAAAATGTTAGTTAAAACCAGCGTTTTAATCGTTTATAAACTGTAAATATTCATTCCTGTTCGCCACCTGTAAAAAGTTGTGTCTCTTTGTCACAGAGTATTTACACTATGAGAAAAACATCACTACTACTAATGACATTCATGTCCTGCATGCATGTTTTTTGTCAGGAAGACGCAGCTATCCAACAGTGGCAGTCGTCACATCCAACCACCTTACTTATTTCCGCAGCACGTTACGCAAGTTTCAGCGATGAAGAAAAGGTCCTAATCGGAACAGATTACATTCTGTATGAAAACAACGTAACGCTTGAGTTGCTGGAGCAATCCGAACAGGCTAAGAGTATTGGAACGGCACCAGAAAAACCAGCGAAGGACGAAGACCTGCAAGTTATCAAAGACTGGATAGGAACCCACCAGGGAGTCAAGATCATTCGCCAGTCGGCCTATGTTGTATTATCGTCTGAACGTCAGCAATACTGCCTGGAACGTCCTTTGGAAATACTTGTTCTTGAAGGAGAGTCTATTACGCGTAAGGATATTGAACGCTACGGTAATTAATTGATTGACAGCATTTTTATTCTACTACATTTTACAATAATATTATGTCTTATTTTCAACCTATAAGTACTGCATTACTTTTACTCGCCGGCTGTTCGCTTTCGGCTTTCGCTCAAACCAATAGTTGTAACGACAACGCCGGAGGTGAGATTACGGTTAATAATAGTTGTACTATTTCCTTTTTTGATATCGACCATAACAACGACTATTGGGATGGCGCTGCTGGTTGCGGGGCAACTGATGTGGATGCAACCTGGGGTTGGTTCACTGCGGCGAGTACCTCCACAACAATTGTATACGATCCTGTAACAGCAGGTTTTGATCCGATCGTCACCATTTTTTCTGGTGCATGCGCCACAAATATGACAGCTATTACATGTGCCAATGCCGCCGGAAGTGACGGGACTGAGACGATTGTTTTGCCAACGGTAATAGGCCAGCAATACAGAATCCGTGTTCAGGGCTCCGATAATAGCAACTGGGCCGGAGATCTCTGTGTATACAATACAGTACCAACGGCGGGACCAGGTTCCAACACTACTTGTGTTACCCCAAGCCCGATTTGCTCAGGATCTCCTATTTCTTTTATCGCTAACGAAGGCGGTGCCGATGCAAGTGCTATTAATCCGGGAAACGATTACGATTGCCTGTTCACTTCACCGAATCCAAGCTGGTACTACCTGGAAATCGACCAGTCAGGAAACCTTGTTATCGATATTACGGCTGGTTCCGATGTAGATTATGAGATCTGGGGTCCTTTTCCCAGTCTTGCTACAGCCCAGTCACAATGCAATACGTATGGTGCTCCTGAAGATTGCAGCTATTCTTCGTCAGCAATTGAACAGGCTGTTGTAAATGGTGTTGCCAGTGGAGAGGTATATGTTTTACTGGTTACCAATTATGCCAATACAGTTCAGACAATCAATATCAATGAAGCAGGATCAAATACAGCCAGTACGAACTGTGGGATCGTTCTGCCGGTTGGTTATTCTAACTGGGATGCTATGCGGATAAACGATCAGGTTCAATTGATCTGGTCAACAGAATTCGAACAGAATAATGCCAAGTTTTATGTTCAACGCTCCGAAACCGGAATGGTCTGGGAAACAATAGGAGCTGTGAACGGAAAAGGGAATTCTGATAACGAAAATGATTATTCCTTTACAGATACGAATCCATTCGAAACAGTTGGCTATTACAGGTTGATGCAGGTTGACTTCGACGGTACAGCAAGTCATACAACGATCCTTTCTGTAGCTGGAAGTACTGAAAATAGTTTAAAAATCTATCCGAATCCTGCCGTGAACAGCTTTACCATTAAAACAAATGGTTCAAAAATCGACGAAATTATTCTTGCGGATATTGTCGGGAAAACCTATCCTGTAGATTACACAGTGGAAGATAACAGAGTTGTTGTAAACTGTGGGGACTACGCTTCCGGTAGCTATACATTGACAGTGATTTCCAATGGAATTAAAATGACCGAAAGACTTCTTGTACAAAAATAAATAGCTGTATTTGTGAGGTTGAAACGCCATTCTGTATGTTCAGGATGGCGTTTTGTTTTTTAAAGGAAAAATTATCTACTTTCGACCTCCAAATCTTAAACCGACTTTATGACATTGTTTCGCTTGTTTTTCGCACTATTCCTGATTCCAATGTCCAATTCCGTTTTTTCACAACAGGTGATAAACGTTGGTGAAAACAAGAAAATAGTAGCAGTTTTAGAATCGAATACCAAAATGACTATTGGTTTCCAGGATTTACTGTTACATGAAAAGGGCAAACCTTCCTTTTTTATCGTAACTGGAGAAACAAAATGGGGCCCATTCGATGACATTCAGAAAAAAAGAATAGAATCAACCAGCCCGCCGGTTGATTCATTGATGGATACTTCGTACGTCACCGTTACAGAAAAAGGTAAAACATATGTACTCTATGGAAAGTTTAAATTCGGCCCGTACAAATCACCCGAATTAATCAAAATCACTCAGAATAAAGCCATTATTGCTGACTATTCGGAAAAAGGAATGTATTATGAGATTTTTTCGTTAGAAGGCGAAACACCTAAATCAATAACAAAAAGTACCAAATACAAAGACAATGTAACCGGAATCTATGTTTCAGATAACTTGGATGTTTTAATGTCTTTTGACAGCAACTCAGGCGATGCCAGTCACTACTTCATCTATGAAGGAAAAAAAACGGGTGGGTTTTATTATGCGGTGCATTTCCAGGGATGGATGCATACGGAAAATGATGGGTTGACCCCGGTGTTTTCCTGCGTAGCTCCTTTGAATGATGACACCTATGATGTAACAGACGATTTGTATGTTGGGAACAGGTTGATTGAAAAAATAGTTGCTATACTGTATGATTTTAGCTTTAACAGCACGAACACAGATTTTGTGGTTAAAGCATATACCGCTGCTCAGGATGGAGCCAGGGTTTTTTCATCGAATTCAGTATTGGGGCCTTATGACGCCGTGAATGATCTTGTATTCGATTCATTGAACAGGATTCAGTTTGAATATGAGCAAAACGGTAATCAATTCCTCTATGAAAACCAGGTTTCGAAACCGATCTCTAAAAAGGAAGAGTATGACTGGAAGAACATTTCTCCAAATGGGGTTGATTATTTAAAGTGTGTGTCGGTAGAAGATACCAGCTATTATTACTTCAATGACCAATTGATTGCCCGTGGTGAGATGTGGAATTTCAAACTGGTAACCTGGACTCAAAACCACGGACCTGTTCTTTTCGAAAGTATAATGAAACCTGCAGAACCAAATCCGGATCCTGAAGGTGAAGAATGGTACGGAGAAGTTCCTGCCGGATTCAGATTAATTATCAATGGTAAAAGCACTAAAACCTTCGAAAGTATTCTTGATTTCAAGGAAAGTTCAAAAGGGGAGATTGCATATATAGCTTATGAAAACGATGGGTTTTACGTATTCCGTGGTGACATAAAGTACGGTCCGTACCCGATGCTCTACACAATAGGAAAAGAACGGGATAACTTTTTAAAATGGAGCGGAGATGACCTGATTTATTCTGCAATTTCAGAAGGGAAATCACAGGTTTTCATAAATGGTGAATCGAAGGTGTCCTATCCAAGTATCATTTCATTTTACTGGAATCAGGCTTTGTCATCCTCAGCGGTCGTTCAAATTAAAGACATGAAATGTTTTCTGGAAAGTGATTTTTATTCTATCTCATTGGATAGAGATCCAATCATTGAACAATTGGAAGAACAGTTCCAAGCTGAATTCATGGCACGTCGTGCAGAATTATTAACAATGAGCGATTGCAGTTCTATTCATTTTATGGGAAAAGAATATGGCGGATTGACTTTTGTACATGATCTGAAATTCAGCCCTGACGGTAGTGTCATTTCATTCATGAACATGGACAGTTTGAACGTGATTTACAAAAATGAGTTATTAAATGGAACGCTATTCAACAATTGGATAGTTTACTACCTGAATGGAAACATTGTTGTATCGGGCTTGGATAAATAGGAGATACATCTAATACAACGGGAAAGTAATGCTTTTCCTCATCCTCATCCTCATCCTCATCCTCATTCTCATTCTCATTCTCATCCTCATTCTCACTCTGATTATCCCAATCTATTTCGGTGAATAACTTACATACCGTGAAGATATTTCATTCCAACCAATTTGTTGTTTGATTATCCTGAACTCACGTCAAATACCTGGAACAAAAAAGCAAACGTCCACAGTTAATGAACGTTTGCTCCTTGTTCAACTTGACTAAGCCAGGTTTTTAATGCTGCATCATTTTCATGCATGAGTTTTGTCCGATGCATCCATGGATGAAATGAAAAACGACAAGGTGCGCAATTGTCAGGAAAATAAGCACGTGTACTGTAATTAAAATAACCTTACTTGCCCGCTGAAAGCGTTTGTCCAGTTCATTTCGCTGAACGTGTGATTTGAAGAATAAAGCAGCGATCAACGCAAAGATCTGAAAGGTTAACAACCCGATAATGTGAAATGGAAAAAACATGTATTAAGATTTAAAATTCAAGCGAATATGCTTCTATTTCCCATGCGGTATGAAAGATTAAAAGGTGAAGCGGACAATCTGAAAGTTTAAACAACCATGAAGCGTCATGCATTCTTCAGCCACTTCAAAAACAACGGAGATTTTGATTTGCTGACAGTGATTTTAATGTCTGTTTTGAAACAAGGATCAAGGTTAACTACCAGCTTGCGGTTGAGTTGTTTATTTACTTCCTGTATCAATTTTTTGTTGACTATGGCGGTTCTGTTTACACGGAAAAACCCATGATCAAGGATTTGTTCCAATTCATCCAGGGTCTTGTTCAGAATGTATTTTTTGTTTCCCAGCGTTTGCAGGTAAGTGATTTGATTGGAAATGTAAACCAAACCTATGTCCGAACAATTCACGGGAATGATGTTATCGCGGTAATAAACCAACAGGTTTTGCGGATTTTGTGGTTTGAGTAATTCGTAATCGAACTGGGTTTTAAAAGTCAGTTTCAGCCGTTCGTATTTGTCCAATGCCAAGCGGACATCTTCGTTGCTGAACGGTTTCAAAATGTATTCGATTCCATTGAGCTTGAATGCCTGTAAAGTATGTTCATCGTAAGCAGTACAAAAAATTACCGGGACATCGATTTTTACTCTTTTCAACAAATCAAAAATAGAACCATCACCGAGCTGAATGTCACAAAACAAAAGTTCGGGCATTGGGTTGTGGCTGAAATAATCAACTGCTTCCTGAAGAGAAGACAGCACTGCCTCAATCCTACTTTCGGGTGAAATGCTTAAAATAGAACGCTGCAAATCTTCAGCAGTAAGCGACTCATCCTCAATGATTACGATTTTCATTCCTTAGAAGTTTTATTTTCACACTGAACCAGTTTTCGTTGTTCTCTATTAATACTTCTTCATTCGCAAGCATCTGATAACGTCTTTTCAGATTATTTAACCCCGAACTTAATCCTTCTTCAACAGATTCTCTGAGCTGTTTCCTGTTTTTGATTTCTACATATCCATCCTCATAATAAATACTGATTTCAAGAGGTTTTGGTGTGGTGAACGCATTGTGTTTAATGGCATTTTCCAACAAGGGAAGAATGGAGAAAAACGGAACATGAAATTTCAGTTTCTCAGTTGGGATATCGATACTGAAATTCAGCGAATCACCGAATCGCATTTTTTGCATCTCGAGGTATTGCCTGCAAATACTCAGTTCTTCGTCGAGCGTAACCAAGTCCGTTCTGGCCTGATCCATTGATGTCCGCAGAAAACCGGATAACTTTATGAGGTAATTTTCTGCCGTCTGCGGATTGCGCTGAATAAGCGATTTGAGTGTGCTAAGGCTGTTGAACAGAAAATGCGGATGAATTTGTTGTTTTAACTGCTCATAAGTGGCTTCCAGGTTCTTGAGTTTCAATTCAGTGTTCTCGAGCTCCACTTTGTTCTTTAAATCCTTCATCAAAAGGATGTTGTGAATGAGCAGTACGATGGAGTTAATGGCAAAAATCAGGATGAAAAAGGCGTAAATCCTTAAATAATCATCTGTAAGATGTCGCTGTTTTACAAACCGCAAAATTCCATTGTGCTCCTGGTGAAAGTGAGCTGAAATGTAATAACTTGCAATGGCAATAACCGAAGCTCCCGCGAAACTCACTACATAACGCAAAAGGGTGAATACCGGTTTTTGGCTGTTCTTTTCGAGTACGGCCAATACGGCGATATTCATAAATGAAACAACCAAAAACAAGACCGTAATTAAACTTCCGATCTGGATTAGCCACCACAACGACTTTAAGTTCATTACTGCGTGGGTTGCAATGGCTAACAATCCTACCAGGCACGAAGTAATAACTGCATTGAGAGCGAGTTTTTTATAGGGTATTTTTTCGGACATGACGTACAAAATAGTGAAACCCTTTTTATTGGTTTTCAATTAATTCGTCAATCGGACAAAATGAGTGTTCAAACGGGCAGGTTTCCCGGCAACCAAATCAAAAAAAGCGCTCTCCACCTCAGGCGGAAAAAGCGCTTTCATATTCAAGATTATCGATACTTAATTCCCTGCTTCTGCGTTGTTTAATAAATTCATGATCTCATCCAGTTTCGGTGAAAGAATGATCTCTGTGCGACGGTTCATGGCTTTTCCTTCCTGCGTTTCGTTCGTTGCTCTCGGATAGTACTCACCACGGCCTGAAGCAGTCATACGTGTTGCTGCAACGGCATATTTCTCATTCAGCAAACGGGTGATCGAAGTTGCACGTCCTACACTTAAGTCCCAATTGTCTTTGTAGATGGCTGTTTTGATCGGAACATTATCAGTATGACCTTCAACAAGAATCTGAATATCAGGGTTTTTGTTCAGTACATCGGCCAATGCCTGCAATGCTTCAACTCCTTTGGGTTCAACAGCAGCAGAACCGGATTTGAATAAGAGTTTGTCCGACATCGAAACATACACCTTGCCATCGCGGATTTCCATCGTCAATTCGTCGGGGCTAAATCCAACCAATGCACCACGCAACGTCTCGTTTAGTTTTCTGGTCATTTCATTCTGACGGGCAATGATCGCCTGCATTTCGCGAAGCATCCGCTCTTTGTTTTGGAGGTCTCTGTTCTTTTGGCTCAATTGCTCCGACTGATTTTCATTGATATTTTCCTGTCCGGAAAGCCTGTTTTGAAGGGCTCTGTTGTCGGTAGTAAGCCGGTCGTTGGCCATTTTCTGATCAGCGAGCGCCATACATAATGAATCGCGTTCCGACACAACTGCCTGAAGTCGTTTTCCGCCTTTCTGTTTCTCCGGCATCGGGTCACCGCATTTATACATGGGTGCGCACGAGGAGATTGTGAGTATTCCAACGGCGATCACGCCCATTAGAATGGATTTATTCGATACTTTCATAACTTGTTTTTTACAATCAGGATGATGATCCGTCATTTATTCAGCTAATGTATGCAGGTGGGTCGACGCATATTTTATACGTTTTGAGGTTTTATTTACATGTTTCACAGGTGGTATCAGCGCGTGATGCATCACACGCCTACCACCATATCATTCAGGAATTATGTAATTTCTTTCGGAAATAATGTAAGATTCTTTTGTGCTCAAGGCCTTATATTGCTGAGATTAATTCTAAAATCAGTCGTATGAATTATCACGATCATAAATCATGTATTGAAGCCTGTTTGAATTGCGCGGCAATCTGCAATCATTGTGCTTCGTCTTGTCTTAGCGAAGAGAATGTGGGGGCAATGGCGCGCTGTATTCAACTCGATATGGAATGTGCAGCTATTTGTTATACGGCCGCTCAATTAATGAGTTTGGGGAGCAGTAAAGCAAAAGTAATCTGTTTGGTATGCGCTGAATTGTGCGAACAATGCGCGGAAGAATGTAGAAAACACGAGCACGAGCATTGCCAGGAGTGTGCTAAAGCGTGTAAGAATTGTGCAGAGTATTGCAGGGAAATGGCTTGATAAACAGAGTGAGAATCAGAATGAAGAATTAAAACAATCCTTTATTATCATACGCCAATTTTGCCATCGTATAACTTGTCGGTGATTCCACGGTCAGGCTTTCGATTTCGGGCACTTCGTAGAACATCGGGTTTTTGCCGAATTTTTTCTTTCCGTTCCGGTTGAATGCCGCACGGTTAAAGATGTTGAATACGGTGTCTTCAAAGATCACAAAATGCGGCTCGTCTCTCAACGTGATCGTTGGATAATCGCTGCTATCGTATAATCGTTTTTCCAAACGATAAAGACTCATGACCGAGTCAAATTGTTTGTATTCGTCGTTGAGAACATAATCATAATAACGCTCGATAGCGTCTTCAATCGTACGGACGGAAAGCAGCGGATTGATACATTGCGTTTGCATAAAATGCTCGCCCTGGATTTTATCGAGTGAATTTGCGGTATTTCTGTCGGAAGTCGGCATTTCTTCGAGGATCCGTTGTGAAACGTCATCTGAGAATGTCTCCGGATTTGGGAAATCAATCACCGAGATCTTGTTGTTACCGGCGTATTTAGTCCTCACTGCGGCAACATCGGTAGTTATGACAATCCTGTTGATTGCTGTAACAGCCAACAGTTTTTCGATCATTAACTGATACAATGGTTTCCCGCCGAAATCCTTTAAATGAGAATCGGGTAAGCTGGAATTGTTGGAGTTATTGGTTTGCTGGACGGTGATGAGCGCAGTGATAGCCGGTTTATTCATGAGACAGAGCGTTTTTGGGAACCAAGAATAGGCATTTTTATTGAGAGTTTTATCACGAAGTTGAGATGTAGACAAAAAGAGCGTAATCGTTTCTCACAATTACGCTCTTCGTTTTCGGTTTTGAGAAGATCACGCTGTTATCAACGTTATTCCACTCAAATCGGCTTTCCCGTTTTTTAGGAACTCGTAGGTCATGCGATCTGCCTTGCAATCAATAAACTTCAGTTGTTTCAAACTTCTGTTTTTAAAGAATGTATTGATCAGCGTAGCATTTTGGAAAGTCACGCGTTTAAAAGCGGAGTTTTCAAACGAACATTCTTCAATTGTGCCACTGAATACAACATCGGCAAGATAAATCGCGCTAAACGAAGTACGGTTCAACACCGCGTTGACCACTGTGTTTTTCTCAAAACCTCCTGATTTAAACACCATTCCGGTTAAATCGGCACCTGTGAAATCACAGCCATTGATATGACTTCCTGAAAATTCAGTTTCGATCATGATACAGTTGTTAAACTTGTTGTTGAGGAAGTTGGAGCCCTGAATGTGGCTTTTGCTAATATCGGAGCCTGAAAAGTCACAACTGTCGATGTTGTTGTTTTTCAACAGAAGACCCGACAAATTGGAGCCGATGAATTTACAGCGTTGCATGTTGGAAGAGCTGAATTTTTCATTCAAATCCTTCAATCCCGAAAAATCAGCGTCAACCCAGTTTCCGCGCGACATGTCCCAATTGAGTTTTTTTTGCTGCTTTCCCGAAAGCGCTTCTGTCGAAAACTCGGTTAACAAAGAAGCATCAAATTCGGCGTCGGGACGTTCCGGGCTTTCTGAAAAGTAATTCAGGTCCACACCCAGGATTTCCGCCAGGCGATTCAACGTAATGATATCCGGCATTGATTCCCCGCGTTCCCATTTTCCGACCGCCTGTGAACTAATAAAGAGACGTTCGGCAAGTTGTGCCTGGGAAACATTCATCTTTTTTCGTGCTTCGGCAATCTTGTTGCCAATCATTTGTGTACTTAACATAGTCTTGCTATTTAATAATTCGATACCACAAAGGTAGGCGGGTGTGATTCCTGAATCTTAAAAGTACAACTACTTATGGTTGTAATCAGGTTATTTTTAGTTGTTTTTGACAACTATTGGTTGTTTTTAACAGGATTTAGGATGAATCACATTCCGGGCAGAACGGCAGAAAAAATAAAAGCAGAATTTACGCATACTGGAAATGACCAAAGCCTTTCGCAATAGTTCGTTCGGAAACAGTTACAAACAACCGATAAAATTTCCTTATCGGTATTTGTTGTCAATTAATTGGTTTTTGTAAATTAGGGTGGTAATTGGTCACGCTTTTACATCATTAAACACACCACTACATTGAAACGATCAATTTTAAATTTAAGTATTCTCGACAGTTTACTGGAAGGATTTCAGGTCATAAGTTACGACTGGAAATACCTCTATGTGAACACGACTGTTGCCATTCAGGGTCAAAGTACCGTGGAAAGTCTGATAGGAAAAACCATGATGGAATGTTATCCGGGCATCGAAAATACGTTCATGTTCACCCAATTGCAAAAATGCATGGACGAACGGGTAACCCTTCAGTTTGAAAATGAATTTACCTACAACGATGGTACCAAAAGCTGGTTCGAATTGCGGCTGGAACCCATTCCAGAAGGAATTTTTGTGTTGTCGACCAATATCACACACCGGAAAAAAGTCGAAGACGAGTTGCTTCAACTGAAAAATGATCTCGAGAATAAAGTGAAAAACCGAACAGCCGAACTCGAGAAACTGAACAATGAAAAGGACGTGATCCTGAAAGAAATGCATCACCGGGTAAAAAACAACCTGCAGATTATTTCGAGTCTCATTCGCCTGCAAATCGAAGAAGGTGACAGCAATATCAACGGCGTGCTCGACAAAACGCAATCGCGGATAGAAACCATTGCCAGCATTCACGAATCGCTTTACAAACACAAAGACCTGGCATTGATCAATGTTGCCGATTACTGGAAAAAGCTGTTCAATGATTGTTTGAATTCACTGGCAAATGAGCCGGCCAATTTTAAATTGGAACTCGACCTGGATTACATTGAACTGCCCGTTGATAAAATGATCCCGTTGGCATTGCTGATCAACGAATGGATCACAAATTCGATCCTGCATGGCTTCCGGGGACGTAATCACGGCTCGATCTATCTTTCGCTACAGTTGGTCAATGGCAAGTACCTACTGACATATAAAGATGATGGTGTCGGGTACAATTACACGAATAATTTTGAAAAAGACCAACACTTCGGCCACTTTCTGATCGACGGTTTTGCTGAACAGCTGAATGGTTCCGTGAAAAAGAAGAAGTGTGATCAAGGGGTGCATTTTGAGTTGGAGTTTACGTGAATGTTGATTTTTTAATTAGTGTACATCCTTAAAACCGGTCAACCTATTTTAGGGATGTGCATGTCATTCTAATTCAAAATTCAGCATTCAACACTAAGAATTGATTTAACTTTTATTCAGATTAGCACCGTTGTTTTATGAGTAACTTGACTGTTACTAACACATAAACTATGGCGGAAAAAAAATTACATACCGTTCGATTCGCTAAAGGAGGCTCCGACAGTTTTCACGATACACTCATTACACGTGCTAATGCGTATTTCAGAAAAAATAATATTTCCCCGTATGCCAATACGAAAATGTGGGTAAAAACTGTTATAATGCTTTCCCTGTACTTTGTTCCCTGTGCGTTGATGATCACCGGTTTCGCGGCAGGGAGGCCCTGGTTGTTTTTTGGATTCTGGTTGTTAATGGCCGTGGGAATGATCGGGATTGGTACATCGGTTATGCACGATGCCAATCACGGAACCTATTCCTCCAACCAAAAGGTGAATAAGTTTATCGGTTCCATACTTGAGATAATCGGTGGCTACTCGGTGACATGGAAAATTCAGCACAATCAATTGCATCATACGTACACGAATATCGCCGGTTTAGACGATGATTTGGATAGTATCAAATACCTGCGATTTTCACCGCGCCAGCCTTATTACTGGTTTCACCGATACCAATACCTGTATGCCTGGTTCTTCTACGCGGTGATGACCCTTTTCTGGATGACAGCAAAAGATTATCTCCAGATCGTACGTTATAAACAACATGATTTGCTCGTGAACCATCACGTCTCACTTGGGCAGGCCATTTTCAGAGTTACACTATACAAAATCTTTTATTACGGATACATCATGGTGCTACCGATCCTTTTTTCAGGAATGCCGTGGTATGCCGTTGTATTAGGATTTCTGCTCATGCATTTTACCGCTGGTTTGGTGCTCTCGTGTATTTTTCAACCTTCCCACATCGTAGAAGCATCCACATTTGAGTTACCGGTAGAATCAAAAATGGGGGGAAGGGAAATGGAAGATTCCTGGGCCATTCACGAGGTAGAAAACACAACCGATTTTGCTCCCGGAAAGGGATTTATCACTTGGTTTATAGGTGGCTTGAATTACCAGATCGAGCATCACCTGTTTACAGGAGTTTGTCATGTTCATTATCCCGCACTTGCGCCGTTGGTGCAGAAAACCGCCGCTGAATATGGCGTAACATATCATGTGGAACCAACCTTTTGGAAAGCGTTGCGCGGGCATGTTAAAATGTTGAAGAAGCTGGGGGCGGGGAAATGACCGAATCCGTATCTGGACAATCCCGCAATACTGTAATACTGTGTCAGGCTCAGACTGATTACGGAATTTACCGTTTATTATTGATTTGCCAAATCTGTTCTTAACCGGGATTAAACAATTTCCGAAATATTTTTTTAAAAATACTTGCGCAGTTAAATGACTGCGCTTATATTTGCAGTCAAATAGCTGCATAATGGAATTAAGAAGAGATGTATTTCAGGCAATAGCCGATCCAACCCGGCGGGCGATCATGACGCTGGTGGCACTTCAGGCAATGACGCCCAGTGCGATAGCCGGCAATTTTGACTCGTCGCGGCAAACGATTTCCAAACACATTCAAATCCTCACCGAATGCGAATTGTTGCAGCAACAGCACAACGGCCGGGAAATCTACTACCACATCAATGCACAAAAAATGAAAGAAGTAGCCGATTTTATTGAGCCGTTCCGCCAGATGTGGGATGATCGGTTCAATAAACTGGAAGCTGTTATGAAGGATTACGCTGTCAAAACGGGCAAAAAACAGTGAAGTAGTAGGCCTTAGGCGGACACTTCACTATAAAATAGAAGAGATGGAACGAAAAACGATAATCGATGCCGAAAACGGCAAACAGGAACTGGTAATCACACGCGAATTTGATTTACCGTTGGAATTGCTGTTTAAAGCCTACCAGGAACCCGAATTGATTGAACAATGGATGGGAACCAAAGTACTGAAACTCGAAAATAAAAAGCAGGGCGGTTACCAGTTCGAAACAACCGATCCAATGGGAAACAAACACGGATTCAGCGGTGTGATCCATGAGTTTAGCACCAACGCGAAAATTACCCGCACATTCGAAATGGAAAATGCGCCTTTTGGTCCTCAGCTCGAGTTTTTGGAGTTTGAACAATTGACCGAAACCACCAGTAAACTCACCATGCAGGTCGTTTACAGATCGGTGGAAATCAGGGATCAGATACTGCAATTGCCTTTTGCGCAGGGTATTAATATGGCGCATAACAGGATAGAACAACTAATGAGGAATTGAAAATTTAAAATGTAAAATTGAAAAAGGAAGCTTCTTTCCATTTTCTAATAAAGAAAGTATTATGTCAAAAACAACTAAAATTATCTATTGGATTTCGACCATCTGGCTGGCATTGGGAATGCTTTCCACCGGAATCGTGCAACTGATCAAAATGGAGGAAGAAGTCGTCAAATTCAAATCGTTGGGATACCCGGTTTATTTGCTCACAATCCTTGGAATTTGGAAAATCCTGGGTGTTGTGGTAATCCTGATTCCTAAATTTCCGGTTCTAAAGGAATGGGCCTATGCCGGATTTTTCTTCTGCATGTCCGGAGCGGCCATTTCACACATTGTAGTTGGGAGTCCGGTGAATGAAATCATTCCTTCGATCTTGCTTTTAACATTGACCGTTGTATCCTGGTATTTCAGACCCGCAGGCAGAAAACCGTTTGTGGTTATCAATAATTGAAAAATATGAATCCGAAAGTAGATTGGTACTTTACAAAAGCCGGCCAGTGGCAGGAAGAGGTCGAAAAACTGAGAATGATCGTGCTCGACTGCGGACTTGCCGAAGAATTGAAATGGGGCTGTCCGTGTTACACATTTTCTGAAGGCAAGAAGAAAAGCAACATTGTATTGATCCATGTGTTCAAGGAATACTGCGCGCTGTTATTGTTTAAAGGCGTTTTGCTGAAAGATCCTGACAATATCCTGATTCAGCAAACCGAAAATGTACAGGTTGCACGTCAGATCCGATTTACAGGCGTAAAGCAAATCGTGGAACTTGAAAAAGTCCTGAAAGCTTACATTCATGAAGCGGTCGAGGTTGAAAAAGCGGGCTTGAAAGCACCGCTTAAGAAAACGGTTATGTTTAGTATGCCGGAAGAATTTCAGCAGAAACTCGACGAATTGCCAGCGTTGAAAAAAGCCTTTGAAGCATTAACCCCAGGAAGACAACGTGCCTGGTTGCTGTATTTTTCGCAACCGAAACAAGCTAAAACACGTGAAGCGCGGGTAGAAAAGGCCACGCAACAGATTTTCGAGGGAAAAGGGTTGAATGATTGAGTTAAAATCTGTGAAAATCCGCGTGATCTGTGGCAAATAGTCATTACTTTTCTTGACTGGTGAACTGGCTTTCATCTTAAGCCGGAAACGCTTTCAATAAACACTTTTTAAAATGGCCAATACGAAGAAAGAATTATCCCAGGAACAGCGCGAAGCATTGCTTGACACACTGAAAACCCGTTTTGAGAAAAACATGAAACGTCACGAAGGACTCGAATGGGAAAAAGTACAGGCAAAGTTGGAAGCGAAACCGGGAAAATTGTGGTCGCTTGATGAAATGGAACTCACGGAAGGTGAACCGGATGTTGTCGGTTATGATAAGCAAACCGATGAGTACATTTTTTACGATTGCTCGGCTGAAAGCCCGAAAGGGCGCAGAAGCTTGTGTTATGACCGCCAGGCGCTGGATTCACGAAAAGAACACAAACCGGCGAATAGCGCGATCGATATGGCTGCTGAAATGGGCATCGAGCTGTTGAGTGAATACGAATATCGCGAGTTACAGAAACTCGGGAAGTTCGATCTGAAAACCTCAAGCTGGGTCAAAACACCTTCCGATATCAGGGAATTAGGTGGCGCTATCTTTTGTGATCGTCGTTATGAACACATATTTATGTATCACAACGGCGCCGAATCGTATTATGCTGCCCGTGGATTTCGTGGCTCGCTGAAAGTTTAATTACCAAAACAATGTGTCATGGAAAATACAGAAAACCACGCCATCCGGATCACCGGGACATTTAATGTTCCGCTTCAATTGATGTGGGAGGTATGGACTGATCCCGAGCATCTGATGCATTGGTGGGGGCCGAACGGGTTTACGATGACCATCAACACAATGGATTTCAACGAAGGCGGCGAATGGAACCTGACGCTGCAGAATTTAGATGGTACCGACTTTCCGCACAGAAGTGTTTTCAAGGAAATTATTCCTTTTCGGAAAATCGTGTTTGAACACTTCAATCCGCACTTCACCACCACCATTCTGTTTGAATTCAAAGACGAAGAAACGTGGCTGGACTGGACGATGGTCTTCGATACGGCAGAAATGCGGGAAAGTGTGATCAAAGAGCACAAAACAGACGAAGGCCAGGAGCAGGCAATTGACAAACTTGAGAAATATTTGGCAAAACTGCTGATCAACGACTCGCAGTGATCACTTACCACGAATATAGTGTAAAAGAGCCCCACGAATTCACGAATTTTTTACGCGCCTACCGGACGCGTTGAAGACATAAACAATTACGCCATTAAGTTCACAAAAAGCGAGTGCGTTAGCCGAGCAAAAATTCGTGAATTCGTGGGAAAGAAAAAGCATGGCTTTTGATGAAACAAGCGTTAGCGCAGTAACTGCCGCGATAGCGAATGTAGATACCTTATCAATTAGCAGGAATGTTGATCCGATATTGTATTTTAGCGACTCTAAACCGGTGCCGCACATGCAGAAAAAAGAACCCGAAACATTTTACCCCGCAAACCAACAGGAGTGGCGAGCATGGCTGCAGGAAAACCACGTTCAAAAACAATCGGTTTGGCTCATCATGTATAAAAAACAATCGGGTGTCCCGACTATTTCCTGGAGTGAAGCTGTTGACGAAGCCTTGTGTTTCGGCTGGATAGACAGCACCAAACGTCCGATCGATGAGCAACGTTCCATGCAATATTTCAGCAAACGAAAAGCCGTCAGCACGTGGTCCAAAATCAACAAAGCAAAAATAGAACAACTGATTGCGGAAGGACTTATGACCCAAGCTGGTTTGGATATCATTGAAACTGCCAAACAAAACGGTTCTTGGACCATCCTCGACGAAGTAGAAGAATTAACCATTCCTGAAGATCTGGAACGTGAATTCGATTCCAGGCACGGTTCAAGAGAGTTTTTCCTGGGTTTGAGCAAATCGATGAAAAAACAACTGCTGTACTGGATTGTCTCGGCGAAACGCGAAGAAACCCGAAATAAGCGGATTGTTGAGATTGTAGAAAATGCGGAGCAGGGGAAAAAGCCGAAGCAGTTTGTTTAGTTTTGAAACCTGTATGGAAATTCCGGCGTCACTGACCATGTTGTTCCGGTTTTCATTGACCATTCCTGAAAATAGCTACAACCTAATACCGAACTGTGATTGACACAAAATTAACAGGTGGTCAGTTTAGACCGGACAAGGGTGGTCAACATGACCGGAATATACAGCTTGGTTTCAGTTTTCGAAGTACAAGCCATAAAAAAGTAACAGGATGAATAATCAATGAAAACACAAAAATTCACTTACCCTTTTTTAGCAGTTGTTTTTTATACTGCCTTGCTTTGCAGAAATACAATTCACTATTTCTTTGAGTTAATTGCAGATTATAGTAGTTCAGATGAATCGAATATAGCGACCTCAATTGGTGTAATGTTGCTATTAACAGGTATCATCGTTTATTTTTTCTCGCAACGCACAGGTTGGGTATTGTTTGCCATTTATGGTTCTTATCTCGCTTTTGATAATCTGATCGCATTTTTTTATGCTTTGCAGGGAGAAATACGTGGCGATTATTTGTATGATCCTGTGTACACCTGGCTCCACTATTTAGGACTCTATTTCCTTTTTTCAGGATTGGCAATAGCAGCACTTTATTTTATGTACCGCTTTCTGGAATATCAGTTTAATTTTCAAAAGAAAAACTGGGTTTTTATCCTGTCCGCGGGATTGGTACTGGCTCTTGTTTATACTTATTTGTTTGCAGAGGCCTGGGCTCATCCGAATTGATCGAAATAAAACGAACTGGTTATGAAAAGAATTAATGTGATATATGGCATTTTGTTTCTCTTGGTTATTCTGAGTTGTGAATCAAAGAAAGTTGACCAGGATAAAAATATAGTTGCAAGATCAGCCGATAGTCTTGGATTTAGTCCATTGATGGTTAGCATTGTTGATAGCTTTATTGTAAACATAAAACGATATTCATATTCTGAATCAGGTGATTCAATACATCTCATTGGGTATTTATGTGTTGAAGAATCGAGTGAAAACCAAAAATTTAAAATTCGAATTGAAGGAATTCATCATTTTACTACTGAGTTGGACAAAATAAAAGCAGATGATTATTTTGTTCGGTCAGGTGTTTTTTTCCTTGTAAACTATAATGTTTCAGACATTGCTAGTGTTGGAAAGGATTTTAATTTGAGTAAAGTGATTTCTAAATCTAATATTAATCAATATCAGGCAGCCGATACAAAAATGCCCTCTTGGCTAATAGAAATCAATGATGGAATCGTCTCTAAGGTTTATAAAAAGGCAGATTCTTATTTTGAACGAAAACAGGATATAGTTGGATATTTTACCGAGAGCGGAATCGTAAATTATCGATTGACAGAATGGGGCGAAGTATTGGATGATAATGGGAATGTTTTTGATTCTTTGGATGATGCATCTTATCATCGCTGGTAGCTGAACTTTTGTAAGCGCGTCAAAGTCTATAATTTATCCGGTGAAGTCATTATGAAGAATTCGGTCGCCAACCTAGGATGACTATTTTCCTTAATTTTACTTCGTTATCACAAGTTTCAATTACCTGAACAATCGATTCTAAACCATGCCCGAAAAAGCGCTACAGTTTCCTCCATACAATCCTTTCCCAACCGTTTCCAATGAACGAATAACCCTGTGCGAGATTCTTCCTTCTGATTTGGAAGCCCTGCTGGAGATTTGTTTTTACGATGGCGTCAAATCAACTACCTTCAAAGAAGCGTTGGTGATCAATGGCAAAATCGATAATGATTACCAATCCGGTAATTCCATTCACTGGGGAATCCGGGACAACGAAAGTGGCAAGTTGGTCGGAACCTGCGGTTATTACCGTGGATTTGAAAAGGGTGGAGAATTGGGGTGCGTTTTGTTACCGCAATTCAGAGGCCAGGGTTTTATGGCCCCGGCGTTACAGTTAGCTGCCAATTTCGGACTGGAAACCATGAATCTCCCACGCATCTATGCCATCACCACCAAATCCAATCTCAAAGCGGTAGCGTTGCTGGAACGAACCGGCTTCGTTAAAACAGCGGATCTGGAAGGCGATGATGTCGAGTACGAGCTCATTACGAAAAAGTATTCCGTACATTCACCGAAATCAAACCAACAATACAGATGAATCAGGAAATTTTAGATCAATTACCAAATAATGAATATGCAGGTAAACAAGAAGATTTAATCAACGACACCAGCATTTTTTATAAAGGATTGTTTGGACTGATTTTATGTATTTTTCCCGGAGCAATTATTGGTTTGGTGTTGATAAAAATCAGCCTGGAGCAAGCTAAAGTTGCGGTAACAAGTTACCAGGAAGATCCGGGTAAGTTTAGAATTGAATCCTATAAAAAAGTAAAAAGCGGCCGAACGATGGCATATATCGGCCTGGCGTTTTTTATTTTGGAAATCCTTGCCCTTGTTGGATATACTTCAAGCTGAATTATCAAAATTTCATCTGTGAACATCTGAGGAACCTGTGACTGAATCATTTAGAAAAATCGATGAAGCTCCTTCGTGGTTCTTGATCCAAAAGCTTATTTTTGAAATGTTTAAGGTTTAAAACACACCATGCACAAATTCGTAGCTCATTTTCACAACATTTCACCACTTTCCGAAGCCGAAATTCAGGTAATTGAGTCAAGCATGTGCGTGAAAACCTTCAAAAAAGGAACCATTTTACTGAAAGAAGGCCAGCAATCAGTCGACAGTTATTTTATCCTCGAAGGCTGCGTGCGCGAATTCCTGATGGTCGACGGTGAAGAGAAAACCACCAATTTCTTTACCGAAGAACAATGGGTGATTTCCACAAATAGCTTCACAACACACAATGCCGCTTTACACTATCTTGTTTGCGCAGAAGACACCACATTGGTTGCGGGCAACGAACAGCAGGCGCGGGAAATGTTCCAGTCGTTTCCGCGTTTCGAAACCATTTCCCGGGCAGTAGTAGAAGCCGTTTTCAATGAACAGCGTAATCTCCTGACGTCTTATTTAACCGATTCCCCGGAACAACGCTACCAAAAACTCCTGAAATCACGCCCCGATTTGTTTCAGCGTATTCCGCAATACCAGTTGGCGAGTTACATCGGCGTAAAACCAGAATCCCTCAGCCGTATCAGAAAACGATTAGTAACCAACCACTAATAACTAACCACTAAATTACAATAACCACATTCCCTTTCTTATGCCCGCTTTCCACATAACGATGTGCTTCCGCTAATTCTTCCAAAGTATATTTGCGGTCAATCACCGATTTAAGCTTTCCTGTTGCCATAATCGTGTTAATCTCATTGAGATAGGCCAATCGTTTTTTCGCCGGCAAAGCTCCTGTTGCCGAAAATCTGGCTTTTTGTCTTCCAAACACTTGCATCAAAGAACGCAACAAGAGCGGTAACCCGATTACAGAAGACAGATAAATCCCGTTAGGTGAAAGCACTTTCCTGCATTCCGAGAACGAGCGTTTGCCCACTGTATCGAAAATGATATCGTACCGTTTTCCGTTTTGGGTGAAATTTGTTTTGGTATAATCAATCACAAAATCGGCGCCGATGCCTTTCACCATTTCAAGGTTGGCAGTACTGCAAACACCCGTCACTTCCGCACCTACGTATTTGGCGTATTGAACTGCGTACGTTCCCAGACTTCCCGAA
This sequence comes from Candidatus Fluviicola riflensis, assembly GCA_002243285.1. Lineage (GTDB taxonomy): Bacteria > Bacteroidota > Bacteroidia > Flavobacteriales_D > Crocinitomicaceae > Fluviicola > Fluviicola riflensis. The sequence continues at coordinate 1,672,381 of CP022585.1, forward strand.
GCACCGTTGATAAGCACGCGATCATTCGCTTTAATTTGGCCCAGGCCTTTTAAAAAATTGATGACTGTAATCGCACTGCTTGCCACCGGTGCCACTTCTTCGAAAGAACTATTTTCCGGAATCCTGGCAATCACATCGTTGACATTCACACAAACAAATTCGGCATAACATCCCAAAGCTGTTGTTCCACCAAAAACTCGATCACCAACAGAAAACGTGCTTACATCTTGTCCGGTAGCCACCACTTCCCCGGCAAAATCAAATCCGAGAACAGGATGTTTTGGTTTTGTGAGTCCGAGATATAATCGTCCGATTCTCGGTTTGCCGGTTCGCATCATAATATCGGCCGCGGTTACGTCAGTGGCATAATTACGGACCAGCACCTCGTTTGCTTTCGGGGAAGGCAATTGCGCGGTTGTCATTTTTAAAACATCAGCTTCACCATAATTGTTAGCTGTGATTGTATTCATATTCCCTGTTGTCATAATTCATTGTATTTCTGCGACAAAGGTATTTAGGGTACTTTCCTTATCTCGTTGACTTGGGTTAAGAAACTTTCAACACAAAGGCACAACGCTTTCGCCGAAGCTTATGCTTACACCATAGCTTCAGCATAGGCGCATAGCGAAGGAGCAAAGTTTTTTGAAGAGCTTTACTTGTTAAGATCACAAGGTGATCCACCTGGCTCCGCCTTTGTGGTCTTTTAACACGTCAAACTTGTCTTTTTTCTTTGTGCATTCTAAGACTTATGCAAGTTTTTACCGGACTAAATTTACGCAGGGTTCCTTTCTTTTGGCAACGGCGAAGACCCTATATATCATTTTACAGGCAACTGCGTTGATAATTGATTTGTGATGTTTGCCTACCTTTGTGTTAAATTACATCTCATATTTGTTAGTTTTGGAATTAACAAAATTTGCAATCACTAAAACCGAATAAGGATGGAACAAACATTGACAGAGAAAAGAGCCGTCGCCCGTAAAGCGCTTGGAATTGATCAGGAAGATAAACTCATTTTGAGTCTTGACGGTGGAGGAATCCGGGGAATCATGACGCTTCAGTTACTGAAAAAACTGGAAGAAATTGCGGGCATCCCGTGTTATCAGTTATTCGACATGGTAGCCGGAACATCAACCGGTGGAATTATCGCAGGCCTGATCGCTTCCTCAAAATCAGCTGCTGAAATAGAAGAATTGTACATTAAACTGGTGACTAAAGTTTTCAAAAAGAAAGGTTTACTCGCCAACAGAACCATCAATCCGCCATTGTATGACAAGGTGAATTACCGCAATGCGCTCCGGGAAGTAGTGGGAGATATAACACTTCAGGCGGCTTGTACCAATTCGGAAATCGATTTGCTCATCACCTCAAAAGATATTACAGCTGGCGAAGAAACGTTTTTTACCTGTTTTCAGCATAACGGCAAGTTTTCAGGAACTTACAAAGACGTGTTGCTGCGAGCAGTAATGGAAGCGACTATGTCGGCACCGACTTATTTTACACCACTTGAGCGGTTTGTGGATGGCGGAACAACAACCTACAACAATCCGTCGCTTTCCGCAGTGATGGAGGCGGTTCATTACGGCCCGAAAGACAAATACGATCTGGGCAAATTGACGATGTTCAGTTTCGGAACAGGTACATCCATTGAGTTTATCAATCCAAATGACACCGTTAATCCAAAAGGAGCAGATGTGCTTTTCTGGTTAGACCTTGTAATGCGGGAATCGAGCCAGGATGCCAGCGATATGCAAAACAACCTGATCCGCTCGGGGTTAATCCCGAAACTCGATTACAGAAGATTTCAATTGTCGCTGGACACCAGAACAATGGAAAAATTACCCAATAAAAGAATTGAACCGATCAAAAAGGTAGATGCCGAATGGCTGCGCGATCTGACGGACCAGGAACTCAAAGGAATCGATCTGGACGATGTGTCGAAATTTTCGCTCATGAAAACCATCGGTGAAGCCATGGTAGATTACATCATGGATGAAGGCCACGCGTTTAGAAAAGACTTGTGTGATAACCGCAAGCGCGATTTGCTGGTGACAGCGTTTGGTGACGTGGAACGCATCAAAGAACAAATGAGCGATCCGAAGTGGTTGGATGATTTTGAAAGCTGATTTCTAATTTACCACAAAGGAGCAACGCTTAGGCGATAGCTTCAACGAAGGAGCAAAGTTTTTTTGAAGAGTTTGACTTGTTAAGATCACAAAGGTGATCTACCTGGAACGCCTTTGTGATCTTTGTAACACGTCAAATTTGTCCTTTTTCTTTGCTCCTTTGTGGTAAATTATAATTCAGATTTGCTAGCTTAGCAAGTATTATGAATCCAGAACAAACATATCTTTCCATCGGAAGAGAACTGCCCGGAGCGGTTGAAAGTCAGCTCTTCGGTAAACCCTGTTTTAAAGTCAACGGAAAAGCATTCATCAGTTTTTTTCAACATGAAATGGTTTTCAAACTTACAGGTGATACGCACAAGGAAGCGCTGAGTTTAGACGGTTCGCAGTTATTTGATCCGTCAGGAAAAAAGCGCCCCATGAAAGAATGGATACAGGTTTCATTTCACTACCAGGAACATTGGCAGCATTTTGCGCAGGAAGCATTGAATTACGTTTCGGGAGAATAACCCAAAGAATGTTAATAGTTGAATAGTTTGCCAACGATTACTATCCTTTTTTTCGTTTCGGATGTATTACCCAACAAATACCAAATACTATGAAACGTCAAACCATCACCCTTGGAGTAACTTTATTGTTACTGGCCGCCTGTGCGCAATCGAACGAAAGTAAATCTACAGCCCCACAGAAAAAAGAGCATGCAGATTATGGAATGAATCGCATGAATGAACCTGCTGCTACTGCAACGGATGAAACAAGCACGTTTGTTCCTTCATCAGCAGCGGTTGAAACAGGAGCTGATTCTTCTCGCCGGTTTATCCGAACGGCCAATCTGAAGTTTAAGGTGAAAAGTGTGATCAATGCAACGTATGATATCGAAGAAATTGTACGCGATCACAAAGGTTTTGTCACATTTACGGATATGAAAAGCAATATTGATAACGTGGACACGCGTGCCGTGAGCGCTGATTCAGCTGTTGAAATCACCCGGTATACCATTACCAATACACTCACGTTGCGGGTTCCGAACAAACTGCTCGATACCACATTAAAAGACATCGCACGCAACATTGATTACCTCGATTATCGCGTGATCAAAGCTGAAGATGTGGCGCTGAGCATCCTGGAAAAACAATTGACTCAACGTAGAGCCGCCAGAAGTGGCGAACGTTTGGCGAGCACATTTGATAACAAAAACCTCGATCCGACAGCTGCAGCTGAATTGCAAAACCGGCAGGAAGAAGCGGCAGACAACGCAACAATTGAGACACTGAAACTAAATGATCAGATTGCCTATAGTACCATAGAATTGCAAATCTATCAGCGCCAGGGAATCAAACGCGAAATGGTGGCCGGCTACAAACAAATCGACGAATACCAACCGGGCATCGGCAGCCGCTTTTCTGATTCATTTGCGTTTGGCTGGGAAGTCATAGTAGAACTCGTGTTATTTCTTACAAAATTGTGGGTACTTATTCTGCTGGGAATTGGAACTTACGTGGCTTATAAACGAGGATTGTTTTCAGCGAAAAAGTAAGAGAGATATGTATGAAAATTTACTGAATTGATCGAAGTACCGTTTCCAGGTCTTTTTCAGGCTGAATGAATTCTAACACGCGTTGAATCACCTGATCAACCGTAGCGTCGGGACAGGAAGCGCCGGAAGTGATCGCAATGGTTAATGGTTTTTCTGATTGTGGAAGGAAATCGGAAACCATCTCCATTGTTTTTGTGTGAATGTTGAAACTGTTGATTGCTCCGGAATCGCTGATTTCAGTTGCGTCTTTGATAAAATAAGCAGGGCAGGTTTGTTCCAGTAATTCAACCAGGTGCGTGGTATTGGAACTATTGTAACCGCCAACTACAATGGCCAAATCCGGTTTCGCTTCCATTAGCCCTAGTGTCGCCGATTGATTGTCGTTGGTCGCATAACACAAGGTGTCGCGGGTGTCAGCGAAGCTTTTGTCGAGGTTGTTTTCCAATGCGTGTGCTTCGGTGAGCGCTTTCAGGTACTCGGCAATTTCCTGTGTTTCGGTAGCGAGCATCGTAGTTTGATTGATGACTCCCAAACGCGAGAAATGAATTTCAGGATCAAAATCTTTGGTATATTTTCCTTCAAACAGCTGGTAGAATTCTTCTGCTGAACGTTTTCCGGTGATGCATTCGCCTAGTAATTTGGCTTCGGCAAGATCTTTTACGATCACAGCTTGTGTATGTGCTGCAGTATGCGAAAACGTAGCGCGTGTTTCTTCGTGATTGTATTTTCCGTGAATGACAAGCGTGTGTTGGTCCTGCGCCAGTTTTTCGGAACGGTTCCACACTTTTTCTACGAATGGACAAGTCGTATTGTATTGTTCCACGTTTACGCCTTTTTCTTTCAGCAACGCTTCAATTTCAAGCGTGGTTCCGAAAGCAGGAATAATCACCACATCATCTGCTGTGATTTCAGACCAATCAATGATCTGATTGCCTTTTGTATCCTGGATAAATGTGATTCCGTGATTGGTCAGATCTTCGTTCACTCCGGGATTGTGAATCATCTGACTCAACAAAAAAATGCGCTTTCCTTTGTTTTCGGCAATAGCGCGGTAGGCAATTTCGATGGCATTTTCAACTCCGTAACAAAATCCGAAATGGCGTGCAATTACCAGTTTTAGATTCCCAAAATCGAGCAGAGTAGGCGTGAAATCTTTCTTACGCGGATCTTGCGCCTTGCGGAATGCCTTGACTTTGCTAATGATCGGAGAGCGGTAAAACTCGGGAATCTCGAATTGCTTCATTGATCTTTGAATGTTGAATGCTTAATTTTTAATGTTGAATTGAATTCCGGTATTAAAATTAAAGGAATCCTGCATTCAAAATTCAAAATTAAACATTAAGAATTACTCTCCAAGTACGCGCACAATCACTTTGTCAATCCTTGCGCCGTCCATATCTACTACTTCGATTTCAAAATTCATCCATTGAATCACCTGTCCTGTGGTTGGAATAGTGCGAATTTCATGCATAATTAATCCGCCGATTGTGGTGAATTTAAGGTCGGAAGCCACATCTTCGAGGTCGAAATGACGGAAAAACTCAGCCAGCGGATATTGTCCGTCGATGAGCCATGAACCATCTTCGCGCTCTACAAAGTTGAATTCTTCGGAGTAAAAGTCAGAGAAATCGCCTACCAATGCCTGCAGCAAGTCATTGAGAGTCACAATTCCCTGTGTCTGGCCAAATTCGTCGGTGATAATTCCGTAATGACCTTTCGATTCTTTGAACTGGATCAGTGCTTCATACGCTGAAATATGTTCCGACAAAAAGAAAGGAGCGATCAGCAAACTTTCCAGGTTAAAATCGGCATCGTTGATGTGACGAAACAAATCTTTGAGTAATACCACGCCCTTAACGTGATCTTTATTGGTTTCAAATACCGGATAAATGGAGTGCATTTCGGTATTTACAATAGAACGAATGGTTTCGCCGTCGTCGGATAAACTCAGGTAAATCATGTCGTTACGGTGTGTCATTAATGAACTGATGGTGCGGTCTCCGAGGTGAAAAACGCGTTCCACAATGTCCTGCTCAATTTCCTGTACTTCACCGCCTTCGGTTCCTTCCTGAATGATGGCCTTGATTTCTTCTTCTGTGACTTTACTGTCGGAAGAAGGTTTGATACGAAAGAGTTTGATCAGTAAATCGGAAGTGGTAGTGAGCAACCACACAAACGGCGAAGTAATCGTAGAGATGATTTTCATCGGCCGCGCCATGATTTTGGCAATACTTTCCGGATTGGCCAAACCGATGCGTTTAGGCACCAATTCGCCCAAAACGAGTGAAAAGAACGTCAATGTACCCACAACCACCGTTACGCTCAACGTGTGTGCATAAGGTTTTGTGGAGGCAAACTGTTCGAAATAATCCTGAATATCGTTGGTGATATTTTCACCACTGAAAATACCGGTCATGATCCCAATCAGGGTAATGCCGATTTGCACCGTCGATAAAAAACGGTTGGGTGCGGCAATGGTTTCCAAGGCTGCTTTTGCCGATTTATCACCACGTTTGGCAGCTGATTCCAACTTGGCTTTCCGGGCTGAAACCATGGCGATCTCGGCCATCGAAAAAACGCCGTTGATCAGTATAAGAATGAGTATTATGAGAATTTCCACGGCGAATTAAATTCTCCCGGGATAAACCTTCAACGCTTCTTCGAGGCATTTTACGGCTTTGTGCAACGAGTCTTTCTTCAACACGTAGGCAATGCGAGCTTCCTGCTCACCGGCGCCCGGTGTTGCGTAAAATCCGTTGGCCGGTGCCATCATCACTGTCTGGCCTTCGAACTCGAAGTCTTCGAGTAACCATTGGCAGAAACGCTCTGCGTTGTCGACCGGAAACTTCGCTACGCAATAAAACGCACCGCTTGGTTTCGGGCAGAAAACTCCGGGAATGCTATTGAGGCCGTCAACCATGATGTTTCGACGTTCCACGTATTCGGCAACCACGTCGTCGAAATACGATTGCGGTGTATTTAATGCTGCTTCCGAAGCGACCTGATCTACGGTTGGTGGCGATAAACGCGCCTGTCCGAATTTCAACGCTGCAGCCATTACTTCTTTGTTTTTAGTGACCAAAGCTCCGATTCGCGCGCCGCACATAGAGTAGCGTTTCGAAACCGAATCGATCATGATCACATTTTGTTCGATGCCTTCGAGGTTCAGTACCGAAAACGGAACCGCTCCGTCGTAGCAGAATTCGCGGTAAACTTCATCAGCAAACAGGAACAAGTCGTGTTTTTGAACGATGTCGCGTAATTGCTCCAATTCTTCTTTCGAATACAGGTAGCCGGTTGGATTTCCCGGGTTGCAGATCACAATTGCTTTTGTTTTGCCAGTGATTTTTGCTTCAATTTCAGCAACAGGTGGCAATGCAAATCCTGATTCGATACTTGAAGTTACAGGAACTACGTTGAGTCCGGCTGTCACGGCAAATCCGTTGTAATTCGCGTAAAACGGCTCAGGAATAATAACTTCATCACCCGGATTGCACGTTGTCATGAATCCGAAAATCAATGCTTCCGATCCACCGGTTGTGATAATGATATCTTCCGGATTTACAGGCAAACCACCTTTTTGATACGTTGCAGCCAGGTTGTTACGGTACGATTCGAATCCGGCCGAGTGGCTGTATTCTATCACTTTATGGTCGAAATTGCGAATGGCATCCAATGCCACTTTTGGGGTTTCGATATCGGGCTGTCCGATGTTTAAGTGATAAACGATTTTTCCTGCTTTTTTGGCTTTTTCGGCATACGGAACCAACTTGCGAATTGGCGACGCCGGCATATCAATGGCTTTCTGCGAAATCTTTGGCATAAACTTGTGTTTTCAAGAAGGCAAAAGTACATAGAATATTGACCAAATGGAGTATATAGGAGTATATAGTTTTTGAGTTTTTAAGTTGTTCAGTTCTATGTGAGCTAGGTGTCCTATGTGGTTAGAAATTGGAGGTAAATAGTTATTTATCAATAAGTTAAATTCGGTAATCCCGCAATATTACGGAAGTTTTTCACCTTGGATCGTGAGAAAATGATCATTTTTGTAACATGAAACACATTGTCGTTTGGTTTATTATTCCTTGTTTATGGGCACTTCAAGCCTGCAAAAACAGTTTGCCGGAAAACCCTGAACCAGCTCTGTCAACCGAAAATGTCGTTGATACGATCTCCGAAAAATCACCTGAAATTCCTGACTTTTTGGTCAATGGAAAAGACACGTTGATGCGAGTTGATTCGTATAACAAAAATGTATTCTGGGATCTCAAGTACGCGTCGACCGACAATTTCATGCATCGTGTTCTCTACGATACGCTCAAAACGGTTTACCTACAGCGAGATGTCGCGCAACGACTTGCCAGGTGCCAGGAATTGCTGACTTCCATCGATTCGAACCTGCATTTATTGGTGTACGACGGTGTTCGTCCATTGGCGGTTCAATGGGAAATGTGGCGCGCGCTGGATACGATACCAGTGGCGCAACGAGGGAAATTTGTGAGTAATCCGCGCAACGGAAGCGTACACAATTATGGCGCGGCGGTCGATTTGACGATTTGTGATGCCAATAAAAATCCGCTTGACATGGGAGCCGGCTACGACGATAGCCGTAAAATTGCCTATCCGAGCCTGGAAGCGCAGTTTTTGGCTTCCGGAGAATTGACAAAACAACAAGTGGCCAATCGTCAGCTTTTGCGAAAAGTCATGCGCTCGCAGCGATTTAGCAATATTCCAAGCGAATGGTGGCATTTTAATGCTTTTGCGCGCGTGGTGGTGAAGGCGAGGTATGGAGTGGTGGAGTTTGAGTTGTACTAAGTTCAGAATAGTGGTAATGTAGAAAAGATTTAATTCTTAGTTCAATCACAACTCCTATTAAAATAGTAGTATATTTATCCGGACAAAACAATGTTCGAACATGATCCCGAAACGCTCCAAATACGCCATCAAGGCACTCACAGCTTTAGCAAAAGTCTACCGCGACAAACAGCATATATCCATTGCAACTATTGCTGAGCAGGAAAATATTCCGCGTAAATTCCTCGAAGCAATTTTGCTGCAACTGCGCAATGAAGGCATGGTGAACAGTAAAATGGGAGCAAACGGCGGTTATTTCCTGGTGAAACATCCTGATGAAATTATGCTGAGCGCGATTATTCGTTCAACCGGCGGACCCATCGCATTAATCCCTTGTGTGAGCCTGAATTTCTACGAAGAATGCGTTGAATGTCCACACGAAGATCTTTGTGGTTTGCACGAAGTAATGCTCGAAGTACGTGAAGCAAGCATCCATATTTTATCAAAAACGAGCCTCGCCGATTTAATTTTACGTGAAAAAAAACTCTTCCGAAAATCGGAAAATAGCCGTAAATAAAACGATTCTTTGGTTTTAATTCCTATTTATCCGATAGGAGAACAAGAAAATAACTTGCAATTCTCTTGCGCAACCCGTTTTGCGACCTTTACTTTGCACCATCAATAACGATAGAGAAATCATGAACAAAAAATTCTTTCACAAAGCCATGTGCTGCTGTATGCGCGGAATGGGGCTGCGGATGGAATAATTACATACATTAAGTATTGAGTTTAACCCTTCTCCGCACTAGTAGAGAAGGGTTTTTTAGTGCACAAAAATGAGGTTGGAAACGCTTGAAGCGATCCGGCCGGTTTAAAAAGAAAAACGATGAAAAAAATATATATCAACGAAAATGGTCCCGAAGTATCAGCCGCAATCTACGGATTCTGGAGATGGGACAGCACCGATTTTAACCACCCGACACATTTCAGGGATGTGGTGACGTTTACCCGCGAACTGGGAATCACGACCTACGATCTGAGTCCGTCGTTTGCCAACGGTGAAGTGGAAACGCAGTTCGGGAAATTACTGGCCGACGGGACTTTGAAACGCGATGAACTGGTGTTATCTACCAAAGTGGGAACCAAGCTTTCGCCCGAAAATTACGGTAATGGCTCCTACAACGATTTAAGCGCCAAAAATCTGACACAAAGTTTGGAAGATTCGCTGAAACGTCTGCAAACCGATGTGATCGACTTGTACATTTTAGAGAATCACGATCACTTGTCAAATTTCGAGCAAACAGCCTCAACCTTATTGAAGTTGCAGCGTTCCGGAAAGATCAAACACATTGGTGTTTCCAATTTTAATGTGTCGCAGCAACGCTTGCTTTCCGGTTATTTATCGCAGCCGATCATTACCAATCACATTGAGTTGAATTTGCTGGAAACAAGTGCGTTGCAGGACGGCCGTTTGGATTTTATCAAGGAACAGCACAGTCGTCCGGTTGCGTTTTCGCCTTTGGCAGACGGAAGAATTCTTCTCGGTGAAGATCCGAAATCTGTAAAACTGCGACATGCGCTCACTGTTGTAGGTAAAAAACACGAAGCCAATGTGGAACAAACGGCGGTAGCATGGCTCAACAAACTAGGAGCTTTGCCCATCATTGGAAGCAAGGAAAAACGTCGCATTCAGAATGCCGCTACAGCCAACACCATTCAGTTGACACACGAAGAGTGGTATTACCTCTACAACGCAACAAACTGATTATCATGCAAAGTTATCGAACGGAATTGGAGCAGGAAATTTCTCTGAAAGAAGCGATTGTGGAAAAGGATATTTTGGAATTGGGCCGCAAGATCGAACAATTCAAAGATGGTTCCCTGCACGAAGATAAATTCAGGGCATTACGCTTGGCACGAGGTGTTTACGGTCAGCGCCAGCAAGGTGTACAGATGATCCGGATCAAATTGCCTTTTGGAAAAGTAACAGCGAATCAGTTGCGTAGAATTGCAGCTGTAAGCGATGAATACAGCACCGGACATTTACACATTACCACACGCCAGGATATTCAGATTCACTACGTGAGCTTGGACAGAACGCCACAGTTGTGGGCCGATCTGGAAAAAGACAATGTGACTTTGCGCGAAGCTTGCGGAAATACGGTTCGCAACGTGACCGCCAGTCCGATTGCAGGAATTGATCCCAACGAACCATTCGACGTCGCGCCTTATGCTGATTGGGTTTTTCGTTACTTTTTGCGCAAACCGTTTGGACAGGAACTCGGGCGTAAAATCAAAATCGCGTTCAGTTCCAATACCAATGATGATGCGTATGCGTTCATCCACGATTTCGGTTTTATCCCGCTGGTTCAAAACGGATTGAAAGGATTCAAAGTATTGGTTGGCGGCGGTTTGGGAGCGCAACCCGTTTTAGCGAAAACAGCGTACGAGTTTTTGCCTGCGGTGGAAATTATCCCGTTTATCGAAGCAAGTATCAGAGTGTTTGATCGTCATGGCGAACGCAATAACCGTAACAAAGCGCGCTTAAAATACCTCATCGCGAAAATCGGTTGGGAAGCTTTTCAAGCGTTGGTCGAAGAAGAACGGAAAGCGGTTCAGTTTACCGAAGCCGATGTGCAATTATTCGAACAGCAACCAGAAGTTTCACCTTACAATCCGGCGACGACATTGGTCGAAGTGATTGAAAACTCAACAGATCCTGAATTTACAGAATGGTTAAAAACAAATGTCTTCGAGCAAAAACAAAGCGGCTATGTTGCAGCTATTCTGAAGATTCAGTTAGGCAATTTCACTACCGATCAGGCACGAAGATTGGCCGATTTAATGGATTATTACGCAGCAGATGATGCGCGATTTACCATCGATCAGAGTGTATTATTGAAATTCCTTTTGCCCGAACAATTGAACGAATTGTACACCAAACTGAAAGAAATTAATCTTGCAGATTCGGGATACAATGGTTTGAGTGATGTCACAGCTTGTCCGGGAACGGACACCTGCAACCTTGGAATTTCCAACAGCACGGAAGTTGCGCGGGTGATCGAAAGTGTAATTCGCGATGAATTTCCGGAATTGATTTACAATACCGACATCAAAATCAAGATCAGCGGTTGTATGAATTCCTGCGGACAGCATGGTTTGGCGCATATCGGTTTTCACGGAAGTTCGATGAAAGTTGACGGAGCCACGGTTCCGGCGTTGCAAGTATTACTCGGTGGCGGAAACAATGGTTTCGGTTTTGGGCGAATTGCCGAAAAAGTAATCAAATTACCAAGCAAGCGCGTGTTGGATAGCATCCGTTTCCTGATCAATGATTACCTGGAAGTGCGCTCGGAAGACGAATTGTTCAACGAATACTATGATCGTCAGGGGAATAAATATTTCTACGATTTGCTGAAACCACTGGCCGATACGACGCAACTAAACCCATTGGATTATGTCGATTGGGGACAGGAAGAGCAATTCAAAACTGCCATTGGCGTGGGGGAATGTGCCGGTGTGGTGATTGACTTGGTCGCGACATTGATTTTCGATGCCGAAGAAAAAATTGATACGGCTCAGGAAGCCTTCAGCGAAGCACGATATGCCGATTCTGTGTACCATGCTTATGCGGCAGGAATTCATACGGCCAAGGCGCTGTTGCTTGGGAATAACATCCGGTGTAATACGCATCAGGGAATCATCAGTGATTTTGATCAGCATTTGATGCCCGATTACCGGTTTGAGGGCTACAACAGTTTCGAAGAAATGATTTTACAGATTCGAATGCGCGAGGCCAGTGAAGCTTTTACGAAAAGTTATCTGGCAGAAATTGAATCGTTTGTGAAACAGGCGAAATCGAAACGGTAGCATCGCGATTTATCGCGATGTCGTTTCGAAAATAAAAACCAATCAAAACATTCAAAATGAACAAACAACCCAACATAATATTAGTAGGTGCAGGTCCCGGAGATCCGGATTTGCTTACGATTAAAGGCCAGAAAGCCCTTCAGCAAGCCGATGTGATTCTCTACGATGCATTGGTCAACGAAATCATCCTTGATCTGGCGCCAACCGCGAAAAAGATTTTCGTAGGAAAACGACGAGGTATAAAAGCTTATTCTCAAGATGAAATCAACCGGTTGATGGTGCAGGAGGCCATTGAAAACGGAAACGTTGTTCGTTTGAAAGGTGGTGATTCGTTTGTATTCGGGCGTGGTTACGAAGAACTCGAATTTGCCCATTTATTCGGGATTCCGGTGCAGGTGGTCCCCGGAATTTCAAGTTCCATTTCCGTACCTGCGCTGGCGGGAATTCCGGTGACGCATCGTGGTTCGAGCAACGGTTTTTATGTCCTCACGGCTGTACTTTCCGACGGAAGTTTAAATCCGGAAATCAAACAAGCGACTCAAACCAACGCAACAATCGTGATCCTGATGGGTCTCAACAAATTGGCCGAAATTGCTGCTGTTTTCAGCGAAGCCGGAAAGAAAACCGAAGCCACCGCTGTCATCAGTAATGGCTCGCTTTCCAATCAGCGAACGGTTTTTGGCAACATCGGTAACATCGTTTCCCGCACCAAATCCGAACGGATTCCGGCTCCGGCAGTGATTGTAATTGGTGAAGTGGTGAAACAAGCCGGATTGCTAAAGTCGTTCAATAGCCACCAATTCGTTTTTCAGAATTAACATGAAGTGGTTATCAATCATAGTAATCGTTCTAGTTGAGCAATTTTCATTTGCGCAGGAAGCTTCTGTTTTACAAACTTCAAATCAAAACCAAACTTCAGTTGATGGAAACCAGCACACTACCGGACTCCAATTCAATATTAAAACCGGCACAAATGAGAGCGACTAGCAACGAGCTTTTTCCGGTGTTTTTAAAAGCCAACGATCTTTCGGTTTTGCTGATCGGTGGAAGTACAATTGCGCTGGAAAAATTACAGGCTGTTTTGGGCAATTCTCCTTCTGCGCAGGTGACAGTTGTTGCCGATTGGTTTTCGGACGAGTTTATTGCTTTTACGGAGGATAAATCAACTGTCGAGCTCATCGAAGATCGTTTCAGCGAAATATACCTGGGAGGTCAGCAATTGGTGATTTCTGCAGTGAACAGTGAAACCATTTCAGCAGAAATCCGCGAAAAAGCAAACGAGCGTGGAATTCTATACAACGCCGCCGATAAACCGGAATTGTGTGATTTTTACTTGGGATCGGTTGTCACAAAAGGAAACCTCAAAATCGGCATTTCGACCAACGGAAAATCTCCGACAATTGCTAAACGATTAAAGGAAGTGCTACAGGTAGATTTACCGAACGAATTGGATGAATCACTGGATAATTTAAGTCGTTTGCGTTTGCATCTGAAAGGTGATTTTAAAGAAAAGGTCCAAAAACTCAACAAAGTAACGGCAGTTTTAACCCGGAAAAAAGAACAACCGTGGTACTTGTTTTCGTTCCGGAAATTCTTTGGTTATGTGGCTGGAGTTGTAGCGATGTTGCTGGCCGGACACCTGTTGTTTACATTGATTCCATTGTCGACAATCTGGTCTTCTGCTACTGAAATGGTCAATTCATTGGAAGTAGATTTTCTGTACTACATGCTCGGAGGATTCATTGCGCAAATGATCGATGGTGCGCTTGGAATGGCTTATGGTGTAAGCGCTACAACGTTTTTGCTTTCGTTTGGGATTAGTCCGGCTGTGGTGAGCATGAGCGTACACACATCCGAAATTTTTACCAGCGGTGTTTCGGGTTTTTTGCATTTGCGTTTTGGAAATGTCAATAACAAACTGTTTCGCACCATCCTGATTCCGGGAGTAATAGGTGCCATTTTAGGAGCGTATGTTCTCACGGAATTTGAAAATTACAACGATTATATCAAACCGATTGTGAGCATTTACACCTTGATTTTAGGAATCATCATCATTCATAAAGTTGTTCGCAAACGTGTCAATCGCAAGAAAGTAAAACATGTGGGATGGCTGGCAAGTGCAGGCGGTTTCCTGGATGCGATTGGCGGTGGCGGCTGGGGACCGGTTGTTTCTTCTACACTCATTGCACGGGGAAAAAATCCACGAACCATTATCGGGTCGGTGAACCTGGCGGAATTTTTTGTTTCGCTCGCCAGTTCATTTACCTTTTTCACCTTGATCGGGGCGGCACACTGGCAGATTTTTACAGGACTAATTTTAGGCGGAGTGTGTGCTGCTCCGATTGCTGCTTATTTATCGCGAAAACTCAACGTGAAAGCCATGATGCTCTTGGTGGGTATTGTGGTGATCATTGTGAGTTTGCGCATGCTTATCATCACTTTTATTTGAAACGAATGACGAAACACGAACAAATCAGGCAAGTTGCCGATCAGTCACTGGAAGAATTACTGGGGAATATTGCCCTGGTTTTCGGTGATCGTGCGGCTTTTTCGACCAGTCTCAGTTGGGAAGACCAGGTGATTACAGATGTCATTTTCCGGCTGGATCTTCCCATTCGGGTATTCACTTTAGACACCAGTAGGTTGTTTTCCGAGACGTATAGCGTGTTAAACAGTACGTTGGAACGCTACAAAAAACGCATCGAAGTTTATTCGCCGCAAACGGAAGCCGTGCAGCAACTGATGACCGAAAAAGGTCCGGTCAGTTTCTACGAATCGCTTGAAAACCGTAAGGAATGCTGCTTTATCCGAAAAGTGGAACCATTGAATCGCGCGTTGCAAAATGTGGAATGCTGGATTACTGGTTTACGCGCCGAACACTCTGAAAACCGTCAGGATTTACCTGTTGTGGACTGGGATGAGCAACGGGGAATAACAAAGGTGAACCCACTATCGGCCTGGAGTCTGGATCAAGTTAAAGAGCGCATTCGAACCAACAATATTCCCTACAACACGCTGCATGATCGCGGGTTTGTGAGCATTGGTTGTCAGCCGTGTACGCGGGCCATTCGCGAAGGAGATAATTTCCGCGCCGGCCGCTGGTGGTGGGAAGACAATTCGAAGAAAGAGTGCGGGTTGCATGTGTAGGAACATACAGAAAACAAAACAAAAAAATGAACAATTATTTAGACCAATTAGAGGCGGAAGCCATTTACATTCTGCGCGAAGTAGCCGGACAATTCGACCGGCCTGCATTGCTCTTTTCCGGTGGAAAGGACAGTATTTGCTTAGTACATCTGGCGTTGAAAGCGTTTCGTCCGGGGAAATTTCCGTTTCCGCTGGTGCATGTAGACACCGGACACAATTTTCAGGAAGCGTTGGATTACCGTGATCAGCTGGTGGCAGAACTGGGTGAAGAACTGATAGTCCGTTCGGTAGAAGACACCATTCAACGGCAAAAATTGCAGGATGGTAAAGGAAAATTTCCGAGTAGGAATGCGCTTCAAACGTATACACTTTTGGAAACGATCGATGAGTTTGAATTTGACGCCTGTATTGGCGGTGCGCGCCGGGACGAAGAAAAAGCGCGCGCCAAAGAACGCATTTTCTCGGTACGCGATGAGTTTGGCCAATGGGATCCGAAATTGCAGCGTCCCGAATTGTGGAATATTTACAACGGTAAAATCGATAAAGGTGAAAATGTGCGCGTGTTTCCCATTAGTAACTGGACAGAACTCGATGTTTGGAACTATATCAAACGCGAAAACATAACGTTGCCGTCGATCTACTTTACCCACAAGCGCGAATGCGTGCTCACCGAAAACGGACAACTCATGGCGAATAACCGGTTTTTGGAGCTTGATTCGTCGGACCAATTAGTGACGCGAAATGTTCGTTACCGTACTGTTGGCGATATGACTTGTACCGCGGCTGTTGAAAGCGAAGCACATACAGTTGACGACATCATTTCGGAAATCAAAGCGGCTAAAATCTCGGAACGCGGAGCCACACGCATGGACGACCGCATCAGTGAAGCCGCGATGGAAGACCGGAAAAAAGGAGGATATTTTTAAATTAATTTAAAATTGAAAATGTAAAATTGACAAGGACGCGCTAGACATAAGCCAATTTTTCTTTTCAATTTTCAATTTTACATTTTCCATTAAAAAGAAACATGGAGTTACTAAGATTTTTCACCGCAGGAAACGTAGACGATGGCAAAAGCACGCTCATCGGGCGGTTATTATACGACAGTGAATCGATTTCGACCGATATCATTGAAACACTCACACGTCAAAGTAAAACAACAGGCATAAATTCGGATATCGATTTGGCGCTGCTTACCGACGGACTTCGGGCCGAACGCGAACAGGGAATCACGATTGATGTAGCTTACAAGTATTTCACGACAGAAAAGCGCAAGTTTATCATCGCCGATACGCCCGGACATATTCAGTATACGCGCAATATGTTTACCGGAGCGTCTAATGCCAATCTGGCGATTATTTTGGTAGATGCGCGCAACGGAATTACTGATCAAACGAAGCGACACAGTATTATTTCGTCCATTTTGGGCATTCCACATGTGTTGGTGTGTGTGAATAAAATGGATTTGGTGAATTACAGCGAAACCGTTTATAATGAAATTCAGGCTGCATATACTGAATTTGCCGCACCGTTGAATCTCAAACAGGTTTCATTTATTCCAACAAGTGCTTTGGCAGGTGACAATGTGGTGCATACTTCAGAAAAACTTTCGTGGTATGATGGACCTTCATTACTCGGTTTTCTTGAAACAATTGAAAACGCTGAAAATCAGCAGAAAGAAGAACCGCGTTTCCAGGTGCAATATGTGATTCGTCCGCAAACGGATGAACTGCACGACTATCGTGGTTATGCGGGAAGTATTCTCAGCGGACATTTCCGGGTTGGGGACAGTGTTCAGGTATTGCCTTCAGGTTTGGAAACAAGAGTCAGCGCCATTGAACTCAATCGGAAAAATGTGCAGGAAGCATTTCGCGGAGAAGCAGTTGTCATTCATTTAGCCGAAGATCTGGATGTGAGTCGGGGGAACACGATTGTGCCGGTTGATCAGCTTCCCCGAACAGAAAAATCATTGGAGGCAACGATTTGCTGGATGGATAACACACCTTTTCAGCCGGGACAAAAATTGCTTTTGCAGCAGAATAGCTTTCGCACCAAAGCCGTATTGAAGGAATTGAGTGGTAAAATCGATATTCATTCCTACGAACAATTGGAAAGTGATGGTAGCCTGAAACTGAACGATTTTGCGCATGTGACCATTAAAACGGCAGAGGCTGTGAGTACTGATCCTTACAGCGTGAATCGCAAAACAGGATCGTTTGTTTTGATCAATGAAAACACGAATAATACCGTAGCTGCCGGAATTTTTAACTGATACTCAACAATAAATTAAACAACATGATTCAGACAGACGTCATTATCATTGGTGCCGGTCCGGTTGGACTCTTCACCGTTTTTGAAGCAGGATTATTGAAATTGAAATGTCATTTAATTGACTCGTTACCGCAACCGGGTGGTCAGTGTTCGGAGATCTATCCGAAGAAACCAATTTATGATATTCCCGGCTTTCCTTCTGTTTTGGCCGGTGAATTAGTGGATAACCTGATGCAACAAATAGCGCCGTTCAAACCCGGATTTACGTTGGGAGAAGCTGCTCAGTCAATTGATAAACAAGAAGACGGTTCTTTTGTTGTAACAACCGTAAAAGGAACCAAACACCAGGCACCTGTAGTTATGATCGCCGGTGGATTGGGCGTTTTTGAACCGCGAAAACCACCTATTGCAACTATTGCCGATTTTGAAGAAAAAGGAGTTGATTACATGATCAAAGATCCCGAAGTGTATCGTGGTAAACGATGTGTGATCGCCGGTGGTGGTGATTCGGCGCTGGACTGGTCGATTTATTTGGCTGAGCGGGAAATTGCTTCCGAGGTGACATTGGTTCACCGCAACAGTTCATTCCGCGGGCATCTGGATTCAGTTCAAAAAGTTATTGATTTGGCCGAAAGCGGAAAAATCAATCTCATTACCGAATCGGAAGTGGTTGGTTTAAATGGTGGTTCACAATTGGAGCAGGTTGTTATTCATCATTCGAAAACCGGAGAAATCATTACGGAAGCTGACCATTTTATTCCATTGTTTGGCTTGAAACCTTCATTGGGTCCGATTGCGGGCTGGGGGTTGGAAATTGAAAAAGGCGCTATAAAAGTTGATACGCTTGATTATTCTACCAACATTCCCGGAATTTATGCGATTGGAGATGTGAATGTATACGAAGGAAAACTCAAATTGATTTTGTGTGGTTTTCATGAAGGAACGCTGGCTGTTCAATCGGCATTTGCACGCATTCATCCCGAGAAGAAAAATGTATTGAAGTACACAACGGTGAATGGGATTCAAGGGTTTTAGGAACCATGAAACAAATATAATGCTGAATTTTGAATGGGATATTCATTCAAAATTCAGCATTAATCCATTCAAAATTTATTCATGGCTGTGTCCTTCGTGATCATGGTCATGCTCTTCGTTGGCAGAACACAATCCTACGATTTCATGAAAAACATCGTGCAAGGAAGCCAATGAAGCTGTAATTTGAGCATCAGTTGCTCCGGCCTTAATTGATTTTTGCAGTTTTTTGGAATCGGTAACTAATTTATTTACCGCTTTCTTAACCTTTTTATTGTTGAAATCAGCAGGAATCTCTGATGCTTTCAAGGCTTCTGCTTTTTCAACCATTTCTCCGATGCGTGTTTTGATCGGTTCCAGGTTTCCTTCTTCACTTGGGTGAAAGGTTTGGGACATGACTTTGTGAAAATCGGTCAACGCCGTCCATGAACTGAGATTTGATTGTGCATTTCCGGTGTTGCTGATCGCGGCAATGAACAACAAACAAAGTGTTGCGAGTGATAATTGAAGTGTTTTCATATTTGTAAATTGGTTTAAATGAGTTGTTGGCACAAAGGTAGATAATCACATCTTGTTATAGAACTATCCGATCTCATTTGAAAACAAGGAATTTATTTGTATAAATTCCATCTAAAAATTGTAATAAGGGTGTTTTTGTAAGCATGAAACATATCAATTCCGTTCGGAGATAAAAAAAGCGTGAGAAGATTCCCACGCTTTTTGTCGTTTATAGAATGGTGCGTTTTAGTGTTTCACCAATCGTCGTACTTTCAAATCGCTATTCGCATCGTTCACTTGCAATACATACGTTCCTTGCGCAGACGATCCTAAATCGATAAGTGTTTCCTGTTCAAACGAAACCGTTTTGATCGCTCGTCCTTTTGTATCGATTACTGTAAGTGTATACTTGCCCGGTTGTTGCATGGCTACAGTAAAAGGGCCATCTGTTGGATTCGGATAAATACTTACCGTGTTGGCAAACGTGTTTTCGTTGATTGCCGTCACGAAATTCACATCGTGTACAATGCTTCCGTTAGAATTGATGATCCAGTTTGCCGGATCGATAGAGAGGATATTCAACACAGTTCCCGGATTTGAAACCAGGTATTGATTACTTGCTCCGCTCACATCAAAACGAATAATTGTATCGGCAACTCCCTGCCGGTCAAAGCGAATTTCCAGGTCATTGGTAAAAAACGGCGTTACTGCACTTGCTGAAGTTGTTTGCGAAATTTCCAGTAGCAAATCAGTGCCAACCATGTTCCATCGTGCCGAATAAGTAGGGAAACCTTCTCCGAAATACCATTCCTCCATGAAATTGGTAAAATCCATTCCGGTTACGTCTTCCATTACCTGGATAAAATCAACCCCCAAAGCGGTTGAATGTGCATATTGTGTTTGGTATTGACGCAATCCTGCAAAGAACAAGCTGTCATTGTCAATTAGAAATCGTAATGTGTGAACAATAGACGCGCCTTTGTCATAGGTTAATCGTCCGGAGAAAATACGTCCTTCGTTCAAGCTGTCTTCTACCCAAACACTTCCGTCAGGCACAGATTTTACATTGTCATGACGATCAAGCATATCACCTTGCTGCTGTCCGGGGTAGAGGTTTTCCAGCATCAGGTACTCGGAATAAGAAGCAAAACCTTCATTTATCCAAATATCCGACCATGAAGCGCAGGTCACGTGATCGCCCCACCATTGATGTCCCAATTCATGCGAGGTAAGCCCTCTGCTGAAAGAACCCTGTGTAGTCATGGTTTGATGTTCCATTCCACCACCGATTGGGGCCATAGAATGGCCGTATTTTTCATCAGCGAACGGGTAAGGGCCAAATAAATCGGCGAAAAGTTCCATAAAATCGACTGTTTCATCAATGTCATCCTGGAAATTGAGTAAGGTCTGCGGATTATCGTAAATGAAATTCTGGATTGTCACCGGACCTGAATTAGACGGATTAGCGGTAACGGTATATTCCACATACTGAGCAACGGCAACTGAAATCAGGTAATAATCAATGGCATGTCGGTGCTTCCATTCAAAGCGATGCGTACCATTTCCTAAATCGACCACTTGTTCCAAAATTCCGTTTGATCCGGCTTTACAAGCAGTTGGAACAGTGATATGAAAAGCAGAACTGTCGGCTTTATCTCTAAGCGATTGTTTTACCGGAAACCATTCATAAGCAGAAAATGGTTCAGAAAGCGACCACGTAACCTGGTTTCCCCAGGAAGGTGAAAAATCATTGGTCATTCCGCTTCCGCCTAATGGATTGCTGGCAGCGGTTGGCGGAGTCCCCTGGTAATCAACCCGAATCACAAATGACTGATTGGTCGTGGCATTTACGGGAACTTTCAAAGCGGTGGCATTTCTGCTGTAACTAACCGGATTTCCGTCAACTTCAATGGAATTGATGACAAATGTTGGAAATAATTCCAGCAAAGCCGAATCGAGGTTCTCGCGTGCCGAGGCATGAATTTCAACGGCTCCCGAAAGTGTGGTAGCTGTGTTGGTCATATTGAGGTCCAGGAAATAAAAGTGAACATCGTAGCGTTCCGTTTCAGCAATTTGAGATAATGTAAACGTATTGCTTTTGAGCTGTTTATGAGCCGATTTTACATGCGAACAGTTGCCCTTGGCATCCTGGCCAAAAGAAAATAATGGGAGAAAAAGAAGGGAGAGAAGAGAATGTTTCATTCATACAGTTTTAGTTCTACCAAATTACACAATGTTTCGCTTGAACATGATACCGCACAGAAAGTAATTACAGCCTTTCAGGCAAAAGTTAGTTGAAAATGTAAAATTGAAAAGGGGGATTTTTGGTAAGTACTCCGTTTTTGGAAACCTGAAGTAGAAAATCATCAAGTAACCGTCCCTTTTCAATTTTACATTTTCAATTTTCAATTCTGATTAACTTATTGAATGTCAAAAACCTGACGCTCATTTTTACGGGTGTCAAGTCGTTTTTCTCTACCTTTGTACTGTTTTGAAACTGATCACGTCGAAAATTGGGGAGAATGGATAAACCCTTCCTGCATAGCGCTTTCGGAATAACACTAGCTGTTGTTCTGATGACCTCTATCGGGTTCGGACAATCCGCTGCCCCAAAGTCTGAAGCTACAAGCGTGGTGAAACTTCTCCGCCAAAGTAAGAAGCAGGCTGCTTCAGACCCCGATTCTGCCTACCAATTGCTTTTAGCTGCCAAACTTCAGTTAAACGAATCGACAGATAAACGGCTTCGTTACCAGGTATATTCAATGCTGGCCGAAACCGAAAAAAATACCAAACGACAAATCATCGCCAGTTTGAATGCCGTAAATGCTGCCGAGCAGTTAAACGACACCATGCTCATTGCGGAAGGCCATCATAATCTTGCAAAAAGCTACAAGCGATTGCAGATCTTTGACCGAGTGATGTTCCACCTGGAAAAAGCGGAGTTTTTGTACGGTAAGAAATCGCAATGGAAAAAACGTGCACAAGTACTGGTTTTAATGGGACATACTGCGGTGGATTTATCCAACACACAAAAAAATCGCCACTATTTAGATGTCGCCCGTCGGTATTATAGGCTAGCCCTACATTATTATAAAGCACAAAAAGATAAACGGAATCAGTTATCGATCAATATCGCACTCGGCAATCTTTACATGCGTTATTATGGGTTTGAAAAAGATGAGAAGTACATCCGGAAATCCATTGCATTTTCGAAGCTTTCGCTAGCGATGACCGGAAATGATACCAACAGTGCTTCGGCTCCGTATTGTATCGGAAATATAGGTGAAGCATATGGTTTAATGGGCGATCGGGAGAAAGAACAATCGTATTTCCTGCGGGCGTTGAGAGGTTACGAAATGAACCTTGATTATACTTCGCTGGCCGAACAGCAATTGTTGATGGCGGCTTCATTGATGGCAACCAAAAATTATAAGGAAGCGCTTGGTTACCTCGAAGATTTCAAAACAAATGTAGAAGAACATCACCTGATTACAGGTTTGCGGATGTACCACAAAATGAAGTCGGAAATTTTGTATGAAACCGGCGATACAAAAGGCGCGTACCTCAACCGGTTGGCGTATGAAAAAGAACTCGATTTTCAGTTGTACGAAGAAAAGGAGCAGGAAATCCTGCGCTTGCAGGTCGAAAATGAGATCATTGAGAAGGATAAACAAATCCAGTTACTCAATAGCACGAAGGAATTCCAAACCCGAAATATTGAAAATCAAGCCAAGATCAGGAACCTGCTGATCATTGGAGTTTTACTGGCTTTTTTGCTCGCAGGAGGCATTTACCTGAGATACCGTGAGAAAACGCGGATGCACAAGGTGATGGTGGATAAAAACGTGTTGCTGCAAAAATTATCAATCGTAGCCAGCGAAACGATGAACGGTGTGATCATCACGGATAAAGACGGAACTCCCGAGTGGATGAACGAAGGTTATCAGCGCATGTTTGGCTGGGACTCAATCGAGGATTTCATCAAACATACTGGCGAAGATTTCCTTTCATTGAGCAGTTTAACGCTGAAGGAACTGAGAAAGTACCAACAAATTGCTCTTCAGGAACGGCGGTCAATCACCTACCAATCACACAATCAAACTAAAAGCGGTAAACGTCTTGACATTCAATCGTCGATGACACCTGTTTTTAATGAACGTGATGAATTGAGTTATTGGGTGCTGGTGGAAACAGATATTACCGAAATTTCCGTTGCGCGCGAAGTAGCCGAGCGTGAACAACAAATCACTGAAAATGCACTCAAAATTCAAGAATTGTTCATTGCCAATATTTCGCATGAAATTCGAACACCAATGAATGGGATTATGGGACTTTCCCGGCAAATGAAAGACATTGCACTGACCGTTCAGCAAAAAGAAATTGCCACAACTATTGTTCAAACGGCAACCGGTTTGCTGCATGTGGTGAATGATTTGCTGGACCTTTCCAAGATTCGCGCCGGTAAAATGAATTTTGAGGCTACACCGTTTGAACTGGAAGCATTGCTTGAAAATCTGCGCCGGACACAACAATTCAAATTCGACGAAAAACACCTTCATTTTTCCTGGTACATTGATAAAAGCGTGCCTAAATGGTTGTTGGGCGATCCGATCAGGGTGAACCAGATCTTGTTGAATCTTACCAGCAATGCGATCAAGTTTACCGAAAAAGGTCGTGTATCTATTTCCGTTACGTGTACCGATTTAAAAGATGATACGTTCATCGTTTCCTTTGCTGTTTCGGATACCGGGATCGGGATTCCAGCTGATAAACGAGAGTTTGTATTCGAAAATTTTGCGCAGGTAGAAGATCACAGAACGCGCTTGGCAGGCGGAACCGGACTTGGATTAAGTATTTGTAAAACACTTGCAGAGGCTTTAGGCGGAAGTATTTCCCTGAAGAGCACTGATGGCCAGGGCTCTATCTTTACCGTGCAATTGCCTATGAAACCTGCCGCGGAACAACAAGTGAACAACCAACAAATTCCGGTTGAACCCGATAGTCGATTACTGGAGGGTATTTGTGTTTTGCTGGTGGAAGATAATAAAATCAACCAACGGGTAGCATTATATGAACTGGAATCGTGGCGGGCGGAAGTGTTGGTTGCTAATAATGCGGAGGAAGCATTCGACTGGCTTCACAAACGCAAGGTCGACATTATTCTGATGGATATTTCCATGCCTAAGATGGATGGATTGGAGGCAACACACATCATACGTACTACTTTCCCCGAACCTGTTTGCGCACTTCCTGTAATTGCATTGACGGCGTCGGCGATGACCAGCGATTTTCACAAGCACATGGAGGCTGGTATGAATGATTATTTGTCGAAACCTTACGAACCACAGGATTTGTACGCGATGTTATGTAAATGGCTTGGTAAATCGATTCAGGAATTGTCCTGGAATGAATCGGAGCTTAAACCGGGCCATCAATCTACGTTGGTCGACGTGGAATTGTTGTACGAACGTTCGGGCGGAGATAAATCCTATTTAGTGGAAATGTATGAAGTATTCCTGGAAAACATGCCGGAATATCTCAGGGAACTGGAAGAAGCTACGGGTTATGAAATCCATTCAGAAATACGCGAGAAGGTACATAAAATACTCAGTCCGGCGCGCTTGTTTAAGCTGTCAACGATTGTCACAATGCTCGAACAAATGATGCGCGAAGATGAAGAGCCAGCCTTTTACACAGAATTGATGACCGCAATCGTCACAGATTTCGGACAGGTAGAATTGTTTATCAGGGAAGAATTGGAACGTGTAAAAACGGAATCGTAACTTTGTTATCGAATCGTATTTTCGTTTCCACGTTTCTAATAAGTGATTATCCATGAAACAGGTTTTTCGCCTATTCCTGATTTGCTGTTGTCTGCTGATTGTTCAGCCTTTAGCTGCTGCGGTGAAAAATATACAGACTTCCAGCGAACCTCAATTAATGATCATCGATTCATGGCTTACCGGTTATTTCGGTGGATTTTTCAGAGCAAAAGAAAAACGTTTCAAACAGGCATGGAAAACGGCTAATCATCGTGCCAAATCAGATGCACGTATTTGGGGAGGTTTGTTTGTTTCTGATTCCACGCATTCCGGCTATTTCCGGTTCGGAGAAGTAATTTCGCGCTTTACTTACCAGGCTCCGCAAACTGCTGCGGGATTCTTAACTGCTCAGTGGTACAATACTGTGCTGGGAAAAGTGAACACCGTAGAATACGCTTTTGGAGCAACCTCATTGAATATGCGTGTTGACTGGCTTGGTGTGACGCTTGGCAATTATATTTTGGCGGATACTTCTATCAATGGGCAACCTGATAACCGCATGTTCCAGCACGAATACGGACATTATTTACAAAGTAAACGTATGGGATTTGCTTATTTCGTTCGGGTCGGATTACCTGCCATAATGAGTAAAGGTGATCATGATACACATCCCGTTGAAGTTGATTGTAACCGACGCGCGTTTTTGTATTTCAATCAAACTTTCCCTGAATTTCAGAATGATTCGCTACTGGCTGACACAAAAGGATGGAATTTTCGTTTCAATCCCTTCCCTGATACATTGAACAAAGGAATCAAACGACAAGGAGTTTGTTATGTAGATTATAAGGATTCGTTGCAGGTTAGTCAGCTGGAAACACTTCGGATAAAACCAACTTTTATTGATTACGCGAGTTGGATTATTCTGCCGGTTGGGCCGGTTGTTGTGGGCATGATTCATGCGAGG
Source organism: Candidatus Fluviicola riflensis (assembly GCA_002243285.1). Taxonomy (GTDB): domain Bacteria; phylum Bacteroidota; class Bacteroidia; order Flavobacteriales_D; family Crocinitomicaceae; genus Fluviicola; species Fluviicola riflensis. The sequence goes on from CP022585.1 coordinate 1,698,382, forward strand.
AAGTATAATAAAATTCAGCTAAAAGCAGAATCGCCGAAAATAAACTAAAGCCTTGATATCACTAAAAATGAGCAGACGTAATATTGCAAATTGGCATGTCAAATAAATGTACGTGAATTTGCAATATTACGTCTGTTTTTTTACGCAGAAAAACGATCCTAAATCACGTCAACTTATCCGCATCCAAAATCTTGATAAAATGAAATCCTCTTGGCGCATAACCCTGATTGTAATAAAACCGGTGCGCTTTAAAATTGTTTGAATAAGCATCCAGCGTCATGATGTGACAACCCAATTCTTTCGCTTTTTGATCGAGGTATGCTGAAAGCATTTTCCCAGCACCGGTTCCTCGTGCAGCTTTAATAACGACCACATTATCCAGTTCCAGGTAAGTGCCACACCATAATTTTGTTCCGGTCCAGTAACCACTTATTCCCAAACAGCGGTCATTTTCGAACACTCCTATCTGACCATAATTGTGTGGTAGCATTTTGTCGAGCATTTCGCCGTAATAAACGGTAGTTAATTCAGGATATAATTCCTGAATGACCGAAAGATATTCCAGCATTTCCTCTTTGGATGTCAGTTCCCTGATGTGCATAATTATTATTTCAAATGGAGTTCAAACAATTCTAAAATTCTGCGATATTCATCTGTCCAAGCCACGGTCGATTTAAAACCATGCGTTTCTGTAGGGAAAACTGCCAATTGGTAATTGCTTTTTCCCAGTTCGATGAAACGTTGATTCAACCTCACGATATCCTGGAACTGCACATTGTCATCCTCTATACCGTGTAACAAAAGCAAAGGCCCACTCAAGCCTTCGGCGTAATAAATAGGGCTGCTTCTTCGATAAGCTTTCGGATCTGTCCCCGGATAATTCAGGATATTACTCGTGTACTCGTGATTGTAATGTTCCCAATCGGTTACCGAGCGCAAGCCGGCCCCGCAAGCAAAAGTTCCCGGAGTTTTCAGCATACCCATAAGCGTGATGAAACCACCATAACTGCCGCCGTAAATCCCAACACGATTGGCGTCAATCCCATGGTTTTTCACCAAAAAAGATTTTCCGTCTACGTAATCCAACAGATCGCGTTCGCCCATGTGCCGGTAAACAGCCGTCCGAACATCTCTGCCATAACCTTCGCTGGCGCGATAATCGATGTCAAGAACCGTATATCCTTTTGTGATCAGGAGTTGATGAAAAAGAAACTCGCGTGTATAATAACTCCAATAATGGTGCGCATTCTGCAAATAACCGGCTCCGTGAACAAACATCACCGCCGCTCCGTTTGATTCGGTAGGTTTGTAGAGCCGGGCGGTTACCGTTTTATTATCCGAAGTTGGAATCTGTATCACTTCAGGAGCCTGTAGTTTCAATTCATTAAATCCTTTGTATGTAGAAGTCGTAACACGGCGCATGAACGCATTCGGTTTGTTATCGGCCACATACAATTCCCACGGCTGAGTAGAAGTAGAGTAACGGATCGCCCATTTTTTTTCGTCCGGCGAAAGTGACCATTCGATCCCGAAATACCCTTCGAAAAGTGGTGTAAGCTCATTTGTTTTTACAGCAATTTTGTAGCCGTTTCGAACACCCGGATGCAATTTATTCGCGATAATGTAAAATGTTTCCCCGGTTTTATTCAGTATCACATCATACACTTCCCAATTACCTGAAGTCCATTGTTTGGTGACGCCTGTTCCTGTATTCATTGAATACAAATGCGAATAACCCGAAACTTCCGATTGAAAATAAAACGACTGATCATCCAGCCAACCCAAGGTTCCGGCAGCTTCGTTCCAGCCTGAAATGCCTGGGCCGCCAATCCATGCTTCATCGTGCTGATGTTCCAATTCACGTATTGTTCCTTTCGCCAGATCAAGCAAAACGATCCAGCGATCTTTGTTATCGTGACTGCGAACGTCCACCAACGCCAATTTTCCTTTCGGATGCATAACCGGTGCGTGCATAATCACCGATCTGTCTTTTTCGTAAAGAGGATTGGTATCGCCGTACTCACTCAGATAATCGGGTTTTTTGCGAATGTCTGTCAATGACGAAAACGATACATAGTAAACAGAATCGTGCTCACGATCATAAATACCCAATCGGTGAGAAGGATCATTGTTACTCACTTTTGCCCGCGCACTCTGTCGATTCGTGTAACCGCTTGTTGAAATATATTCTTCCACATGCGTTTCAGGATCTTCCGGATAATTACTCAATCTGAAGGTAACAAATTGTTCGTCGGGGGAAATCCGGAGATCTTCTAACTGCTCATTCCGGTCATAATAGATGGTCTTTGGAAGTTTTCGTTTCGCTTGGTTTTTTTCCTGCCATTCAGCGCGTTGCTGTTCCAAACGGATATAACTGAACAACTCTGTTTGCTGACGCATCAATGAAGTCGAGTCTTGTTTTTCAGGTAATTTACCCTGAACAAAATCGGTTACCTGCGTAATTCCACCAACGGTTTCGTTGAAGAAAAAAAGATTGTTTTCCTGTTCAAAATAAACATGTCGCAGATTGGACACCGTTTCTGATAAACGAATCCTGTTTTTGGTGGAAACAACAGGTTCGGTTTGTTTGCTACCAGGATTATAACGCATCAGGTTTCCCATGTGCTGAAAATAATACTGTCCGACAATCTTTGTACCGATTGGTGCCGCCGAAACCGTAATCGTGTTTACAGGAAGCGTTTTCGAGGTTCCGTCAGACAAGTTATATATATAAGGTGTATTCCCGAACGTATTTGACGGGTTCCAGTCAAACAAAATGGTTTGTCCGTCAAACGACCAGCGGATGTTTTCGGGTGAATGACCTATAAAACCATCGCCTTTCATAATTTCTTCCAATTGAAAAGCAGATGATTTTTGACCATTAGCGGTAACGGTGATTCCCAAAAACAAAAAGGTAAGAATGCGCATGATTTATTGATTTAAATAAGGAGTATATTTTTTATAAAAATACCTTCTGATACTTTGAATAGAAGGACGTTTGTCTTCTTTGTGCAATTCCATCATCAGTGCCATTTCATGAATGAGCTCAGGATAAGCTTTAAAATATTGCCGTTCAATCGATCTGAATGAAGTGAGTTTTAAAGCAGGCAACGAACCAGCAGAAGCAAAGGTTTTCAAAAAATGGTCAAGCAATTCTCCGTCTTCCTCAAGATCCACTTTATTGTCCATAAACAGATGGGTGACATTCCGTTGAATACTGTGATTGGGTGTCTGCAGAATGACTGTTTTAAAGAACGGCACCCATTCCTCTAAGTATTGCGGATATGCTTTAAAAAAATGTTGTGCAATCCAGGAAGCGTATTCCGAATAGGGGTATACATTGCGTTCGATCTGATGTAAAAGTGCCGATCTGAATTCGGGATGTTCGTTCATTTGGGGTAACACCGAAGTGAAGTTTCGCTCCCGCTTGAATTGGTCCAGAAATGCAATAACATCTGTCATGAATTGTACTTTACGCAAAGTAAATCAAAAAAGGAAAGAGGCGATTGATTTGGACAAACATCGCCTGATAATTTTTGAATATATCATTGAAACGATAAGCTGAATCCTGTTAAATACCTGTCCAATCATCCCATTTAATCGTTTAAACTAATTTTTCATGAAAAAAAAGACAATCAACTGTTGCACATGTGGAATTTATAGTTATTTTAGTACCACTGAAAACGAGGAACATTCTGACACTATTCACTGATAATAAGACCTGCGAATTTTTTCGAGCCTTTTATTAGAACAGTTAGAACGAACAATGCGACGGCATCTTTATGCTGTGATTGTATCGGCGCTTTTGTCTCAAAAAACGAAAGCTCTGGCTAGTCACCTGCTGTCATGAGGTTTTTCTTACCGATTAAAAACCGGCATTTGGTCGGGGTGGAATGTTATGTTCTGTCGGCAAGGATTGTTTTTGGTGTTTTTTTGAGGCTTGAACACTGAATTTGAATACGTTATGATATACGAAGTCTTGCAGATACTAACCGACGAAGTCAACAACTACTTCGCAAGTCAATCGATGGGCACGCCGGTTCACATGGATAATATTGCTATGATCGAGCAAGACCAGACAGATTCCAATATCGATTTTCGGGATTCGGTTTTGATGACCTTATTAAACATGAACGAGGAAAAAACACTCAAGAATTTTCCGAACATCAAGCAGGAAGCCAATCAGGTTGTTTATCAGAATAACAAGATCAATCTCAACTTGTTCATATTGTTCAGCGCCAACCGTAACACTTACGCACGTTCTCTAAAAGATATCTCAAAAATCGTTGAATTTTTCCAGGGAAAACGCCTGTTTACACAAGCCAATAGTGATTATAACAGAAGTAATGTTGCCATGAGTGGCGTACAGGATTTTCGTTTTACGGTTGAATTGTACACGCCTTCTTTTGAAGAACTCAATTTTATCTGGGGAGCTTTAGGAGGCAAACAATACCCAAGCGCACTGTACAAATTAAGTATGATTGAAATCGTACGTGACGTAAATATTACGAGCTCTTCGAGAATCGGAGGAATAGGAATAGGAACCAATACAGCTGAATAAGAATGTTTCAAACCGACCTGCATAGAAGTTTGTGTGAAGTAATCATATTACACGGTTATCATTTGGATAATGGATTGACGGGTTATGATGCAATGACCACAGCTGCAAAATCAAAAGCACTTAAGGGATATCATGTATCGAACACATTTGATATTGTACCTACGATCGCTACTGCCAAACAGCTTCGGAATCACCGGATTCTTCCGGTTGTTTCAAATGACGGTCTGCATTTAATGATCACGACCAAAAAAACAGATTCAATTCCATTGACCGGCTTGGCGGATAGTGAGATTTTTGTCTTTTTACTGAAAGCAAAAATTCCATCCGAATTCACTTATTCGACTCAATTAACAGAAAATCGTTCGCGTGTATTGTTTTTTTCCAATTACCAGCCTGCGGAAGTAGTAACGGTCTTAACACCGATTCCGCTGCAGGCGGATGCAAAGCACGCCGACGATTCTTTTCTGTTGTCGGAAGCTGATACTATAACAGTACTGGATCTGTATGTTCCGGTTGCCGAACGCAAAGGCGTTACGGGAATCATCTGCATAAAAACAAAAGGAGTCGGGGCATCCCGCGATTTATTAACCGCGGGGTCGGTGAAAGCCACTTCCCCGAAATTTAAAATTCACTTTGATGCGAAGAAAACATTCTGGAAGTACAAAAAGGAGTCGGTCTCCTTCATTGTAGAGACAAAAGTGGCGTTGCCGCTTACCAAAAACGGGTTTATAAACATTGACCCGGCAAATGACTTTACGGTTGCTACAAATCCTACACAGCAGGCGTATCAATACCCAAACCCTTCGTTGGGGACCATCGAGATCACACCAACGAAGACTTATTCAGTAATTTTTATCTAACAACTATAGTTTATGGCATCTTACAAGACACCAGGCGTATATGTAGAGGAAATCTCAAAGTTCCCTCCGTCCGTTGCGCAAGTTGAAACAGCTATCCCCGCGTTTATCGGATATACGGAAATAGCAAAAAGAAAAACAGCAGGAGATTTAACTCTCAAACCAACACGCATTACATCAATGCTGGAGTATGAAACGTATTTTGGTTTTGCAAAACCGGAAGAAGACATTACCGTATTGGTTACGGGAACAGACATTGAAGCAACAGGTCCTGGAGCTAACAAGTCTCCGTTCTTAATGTATTATTCAATGCAACTGTATTTTGCAAACGGTGGCGGACCTTGCTATATCGTTTCGGTTAACCAGTACGGAGCAGGTGGAACAGCTGTGATTATCGTTAAGGATGATTTGTCTGACGGATTGGCTGCGATTCGCAAAGAAGACGAACCTACCTTGTTACTCTTCCCGGACGCTACATCATTTGCCCCGGGTGAGGATGGTGAGTTCTATAGCCTTTACAAGGATGCGTTGACTCAATGTAACGAATTACAGGATCGTTTTACGATTATTGATACTTTCTCAGATGTAGACTACGATCCGGGAAGTGGTGATGTAGATCCTATCGCCGGATTACGTGCTAACATTGGTAATGAGAAGGATTATTTGAAATACGGAGCTGTATACTATCCGTTTTTGGAAACAATTTTGGATTATCAGTACAATGAGGCAGATGTCGTAGTGACAATGACCAATGGTTTAACAAAAGCTGAAAGAGTTCAAAAAATAGTTGATACCATTTCATCAGGTGTATTACAAACCAATCTGACAGCTCTTGTTGCAATTAATGTCGCTGCAGGAACGCCTGGTCCTACCTTAGCTAGCTTGAAGACTGATTTGAGTGCCAATATTGCAAGTTCTGTTCAATATTTGAATGACTTGAAGGTTAAATTGGATGCGATCTTGGCAATTGGGCGCGAGGAAACTTCTGATGCTCCGACAGTTGCTGCTTCCAATGCATTGGATTCTTGGATTACAACTAAAATCGAGTCGGTGTTTTTGTTGTTGGCAACACGCATGGATGACCTGAATGGGATATCTACGAAACCAACCTTGGTAACACTTATTTCAGATGTAGCAAATTCATTCTATACAGCTTTTGGCGTAGTTGCGGCAAACGTTCCTACATCAACCATTTTGGTTGATATTGATGACTCCATCACGACTGGAGGTAAAGTAGATGATTTGTATTTGGCACTTGATGCTTTGGCACCAGGCGGGTCTTCAATAACTACGTTAGCTGCTATTGCTGGTAATGATAATTTACTGTACAACAAAATCAAATCCGAAATTGGTCAGCTTCCGATTAAATTGCCGCCAAGTTCTGCAATGGCAGGTATTTATGCACGTATTGACAAAACCAAAGGTGTTTGGAAAGCTCCGGCAAACGTAAGTTTAAACTATGTAATCAAGCCTTCAGTTCAGGTTTCTCATGAAGAGCAGGCCGATATGAATGTTGATGTTACAGCCGGTAAATCAGTCAATGCAATTCGTGCCTTTACGGGTAAAGGAGTTCTTGTTTGGGGATCCCGTACACTTGCCGGTAACGACAACGAATGGCGTTATGTTCCTGTACGTCGTTTCTTCAACATGGTAGAAGAGTCGGTGAAAAAAGCAACTGACCAGTTTGTGTTTGAGGGCAATGACGCCAATACATGGGTACGTCTGCGCGCAATGATTGAAAACTTCCTGACACTTCAGTGGAGAGCAGGAGCGTTGACAGGTGCTAAACCAGAGCAGGCATTTTATGTTCGTATTGGTTTAAACCAAACAATGACTGCCGACGATATTTTGAATGGATACATGAATGTTGAAATAGGGATGGCAGTTGTCAGACCAGCTGAATTTATCGTGTTGAAGTTCTCACACAAAATGCAGGAAGCATAATTAACCAGTTGAATTAAACCAATTTAAAAAGTAAAAATATGAGTAATTACCCACTACCGAAGTTCCATTTTCAAGTTGAATGGGGTGGAACTAAGATTGGATTTACAGAAGTTTCAGGATTAGATGTTGAAACGGAAGTAATTGAATACCGTCAAGGTGCAAGTCCCGAATACAGCAAATTAAAAATGCCGGGAATGACGAAGTTTTCAAATATTACTATGAAACGCGGTACGTTTAAAAGTGATAATGAATACTTCAACTGGTGGAACTCAGTGAAGTTAAATACGATTGAGCGTCGTGATCTTACCATTAAATTGCTGGATGAAAATCATGATCCTGTAATTGTATGGAAAGTGAAAAACGCTTGGCCAACCAAAATTCAATCAACCGATTTAAAGGCTGATGGAAATGAAGTGGCAATCGAGTCCATGGAAATCGTACACGAAGGTTTAACTATCCAAAACGACTAATTATGTTAGGATATCATCCGCCAGTAGGTTTTCATTTTATTGTTCGTTTCAATGGAATAGAAGACAGCCAGCTTGATACAATGTTTCAAACGGTTTCCGGACTTTCGGCATCCATTGAAACCGAAGAAGTAGGTTTTGGTGGAGAAAACCGTTACAAACACATTCTTCCTGTGAGGACCAAATATGCCAATTTGGTCCTCAAAAGGGGAATGTTATTGGAATCGAAACTGATTGACTGGTTCAGAGACGCTCTCGAAAACTTTGAATTCAAACCGGTTGACTTAACGATCACTTTACTAAGTGAACAACACGTTCCACTAATGACTTGGAATGTGGTGCATGCCTATCCGGTCAAATGGGATATAGAAGAGTTTAATTCAATGGAAAGTAAAGTCGTAGCCGAAACAATTGAGCTGGCATACCACCATTTTACAACACTTTCTATCGTTGACAAAATTCAATCTTTATAAACCATGCCAATCGAAATCAAGGAATTAGTGATCCGCATTCACGTAGAAGAAAGTGCGGGTAACCAAACGACAAGCGCTCCACCTGACCATGCTAAACTGGTGAGTGAGAGTGTAGAGCAGGTAGTAGAATTATTGAAACAACAAAAAGAACGCTGATTATGAGTACCGCTATCACTTCTGCCTCGTCAAAATTGATCATTAAGGCTTATAAGGATCCTAATTTCACGGACGAATCGACAACAGTATCAAGTTTTGAAACAACGATTCCGCCTGAGAAATTTAATTTAGGAACAAAAATAGTACTGCGTACAGCTCAACCTGCAGGTAAAACAGGTACTGACGGAGGATTTGAAAAGACAACCCCTCAGCAGCTTGACCTCGAGTTTCTCTTTGACAGAACTGGTGTTATTCCGGGTTATCCCTCTATTGAGGGTAAAAAACATTTAGATGTCAAAGATGACATCGAAGCATTTAAGAAAGTAGTGCTTATTTATGAAGGTGAAAATCACAAACCGAATTACCTGATGGTTTTATGGGGCGCACTGGCTTTCAAATGCATGCTTTCCGAACTAAACATCGAATACAAATTATTTCGCCCGGACGGTACTGTCCTGCGCGCCGTAGCCAAAGCCAAGTTTATTGAGTTCGTAGAAAAGGAAGAACTTGCTGCAATACAGAATGATCAATCTCCGGATTTAACACATATCCGCGTAGTCCAGGAAGGTGATACGTTACCATTAATGACCTACCGTATTTACGGAGACTCCAAATATTATTTACAAGTAGCCAAAGTAAACGGGTTGGCAAACTTTCGAAAATTAAGAGCGGGACAACAGATTTATTTTCCACCGATCCAAAAACAGTCATAACAAAATGGGAAACAACTCAGGAGTCATAAAAACAAGTAAAAGTGCCGATTTAGTCACGTACAAAATTCTGATAGAAGGGGAGGAACTTTCCAATATCTATCATGTAATGAGCATTGTGGTGTCTAAGGAAGTCAATCGGATTCCGATGGCCCAATTGGTGCTGTTGGATGGTGACGTTTCCAAAAATGACTTTTTACTGAGTAATGAAGATTTTCTGATCCCCGGCAAAAAAATTGAAATTACAGCCGGCTACCATTCTGATGAGGAAACGATCTTTAAGGGAATGATCATCAAGCATTCGATCAAAATCCGCGAAGGAGTTTCCAATCTTATTGTTGAGTGTAAAGATGAAGCGGTGAAAATGACCATTGGCCGAAAAAGCAAGTATTTCTATGATAGTAAAGACAGTGATGTATTCGAAGAATTAATAGGTGCTTATTCATTGGAAATGGATGTGGAAGCCACAACGTATGAGCACAAAGAATTGGTGCAGTACAATGCTTCCGACTGGGATTTTATGGTTTCTCGTGCACAAGCTAACGGAAAATTGTGCTTTGTAAACGATGGAAAAATCGTGATCAAAAAACCAGAATTCAGTCAAACAGAAATTGAAACAGTGGTTTACGGCTCGTCGATGTTGGACTTTGATGCCGAAATTGACGCACGGAACCAGCTGAAAAAAGCGACATCCTACACTTGGAATCCTTCCGATCAGGAATTGGTTGATACCGAAGGTGCGGATCCTGCTGTATCACTGAATGGTAACCTGACTTCGGCAGATTTGGCGGATGTCATTGGTTTGGAGAATCTGGAATTACGCCATGGTGGCTTTGTCAATGATGCGTTGATGCAGGGTTGGTCGGATGCTACGCTGCTTTTTCAGCAACTTTCGAAAGTAAGAGGACGTGTGAAATTTCAGGGAATTCCGGCGGTACTACCCAATACAGTACTCAAAATGGAAGGTGTCGGAAATCGCTTTAACGGTAATGTATATGTTACTGGAGTTTTTCATGCAATCGCCAATGGAAACTGGACCGTTGATGCTCAATTCGGGTTAAATCCGGAATGGTTTTCCGAAACGTTCGATATGGGTACACCACCCGCATCGGGATTGTTGCCCGCGATTAAAGGACTTCATGTAGGTATCGTTACCCAATTACAGGATGATCCGGATGGTGAAGATCGTATTTTGGTAAAGATCCCGATCATCAACAACGAAGAACAGGGGATCTGGTGTCGTGTAAGCACACTAGATGCAGGAGAGAACCGCGGCTCTTTTTTTCGCCCTGAAATCGAAGATGAAGTAATCGTTGGATTCATCAACGAAGATCCAAACCAGGCAATTGTGCTTGGAATGATGAACAGCAGTGCCAAACCCGCTCCAATCGTGGCAGCCGATGACAATCATGAAAAAGGATTTGTCACCAGGAGCGAAATGAAATTCATCTTCAATGACGACAAAAAATCAGTGACTATTGAAACTCCGGCGGGCAAGAAATTCACCATGGACGAAGATAAAGGTGTAATCACATTGGAAGATGAACACAAAAACATCATCACTATGGATGATAAGGGAATCACCATGGAAAGTGCAGGAGAAATTAGTATTAAAGCTACAAAAGACCTCAAGTTGGAGGGAATGAATATCAATATAAAAGCGAGTGCGCAGCTGAAAGCAGAAGGATCGGCCGGAGCTGAACTTTCAACAGGAGCCATAGCAGTAGTAAAAGGTTCATTGGTACAAATAAATTAAACGAAATGGGAAATCCAGCTGCGCGAATAACCGATATGCATGTATGTCCGATGGTGACAGGCACTGTTCCTCATGTTGGAGGGCCGATCCTGCCCCCTGGAGCTCCAACCGTGTTAATCGGTGGAATGCCTGCAGCTTTGGTCGGTGATATGTGTGTTTGTACAGGCCCGCCCGATACAATTGCAATGGGTTCAACCACTGTGTTGATCGCTGGAAAACCCGCCGCAAGAATGGGCGATTCGACAGCTCATGGCGGTACAATAGTCGCCGGATTACCAACTGTATTAATAGGATAAAATTATGGAAGAATTCACCTCATTTATAGGAACCGGTTGGAGTTTTCCTCCTGCATTTGACGCACAGTTAAAGGCTGCGAAAACCAGTAACAACGAACAGGACATCGATGAAAGCCTTCGAATATTGTTGTCTACCCGTTTGGGAGAACGTGTCATGGTTCCCAAATACGGATGTAATCTCGAAGATCTGTTGTTTAGTCCGTTGGATTTAACATTAAAAACATTGGTTTCGGAACAGATCAAAACAGCGATCTTGTTTTTTGAACCACGAATTACCTTAGATAAGGTAGACATCACCGAAGGTAACGATTTGGAAGGCGAATTACTGATCTTAATCGATTACCGCGTTCGGACAACCAACTCACGAAGAAACTTAGTGTTCCCATTCTACAAAGAAGAGGGAACGGATATTTAACCAGCATACTATTCCTGTTATGGCAAGTAACGAAGATAAAATAGTCAGTGTTTTAAAGCGAAACGGTACCGATCAATTGGATCGAAACCTGGCTTCTTTACAACCTGATTCAGTTCAACTGCAAGCTTTCGGAGTGGAGGAATGGATGCAGTTTGCTTACAATTTTGCAGGCAAGGTCAACTATTTTTCCACCAGCGACAATCAAAGTCCTGCAGGCAACTGGGAAGCCTTTTTTGCTACTGGCGATGAACTGAAAGCAATTCTGGCACAGGTAGAAAATCCTGTTCCGGATGGAAAACTTACTCCTCATTTAACCCTGTTTGTTTGTTTCCTGAAGCTCATGGAGCTTTCAACCGAACGAATGAACCGCATCACAAAACGCCACCTTGATTTTTACTACCGGAATATTTTGCAAATTGACGCATTACCGGCTGAAGCGGATAAAGCTTATCTGATCTTTGAATTGGCAAAAGGGGTGACTGACTATCTTGTAAAAGATGAAACCGCCTTGGATAGCGGAAAAGATGGCTTAGGCAAAAAACGCATATATGCATTGACAGAGGAATTGCCCGTAACGAAAACAGTGGTTGCTCAAATCAAAAATGTATACAATGACCTGCCTGCAAATGAAGATAACGGTTTGGATACCGAAGGGCGTTTTAGCATTAAAGCTGCTCCGGTGGCCAATTCAATTGATGGAATAGGTGGTGCGCTTACTCCGGAATCTCCAACATGGTATCCCTTTGGGTATTTCCTGGACGATTCGGCGCAGGAAATACAGGATCTTCCTGAACTTCCCGAAGCTAAACTGGGGTTTGCGGTAGCATCATCTGTGATGCGCCTGGCAGAGGGTAAACGTGAAATCATTGTCAAATTTTCCTTTACTTCTGAACTGGTAACTACCACCATTGAGCCGGAAGATTTATTGGAAACAATAGATGTTTGGCTCACAGGAGAAAAAGGCTGGGTAGGTCCGTTTAAGCCTGTGCTTGTTACTGATCCGAATACAGCTCAGCCTACGGCTACCAGAATTGATGGAAAAGATATTTACCTTAACATAGAGTTGGACCAGGACGTGGTAGCGATTACCGATTATGTGCAGGCGATCCATGGTGAACAATTCAATACAGCCAACCCTGTAGCTCGTTTTCTGTTTAAAACAACTACCGAAGACAATTATGACGTTTACAGCACATTTGCCGCTAAACGCGAATTGGAAAGTGTGACAATCGGGGTAGAAGTTTCAGGAGCAAAAAACCTGGTAATTGAAAGTGATGCCGGTACCCTGAATCCTGAAAAACCGTTTTATCCGTTCACCACAAGGCCTGTAAAAGGTTCTTTGTTTTCGGTATTCAATCAGGAAATGTCAGAGAAGAAATGGGCAACCATGTCGCTGCAGATGAAGTGGAAAAGTACACCACTCAATTTTAAGCTGCATTATGCCATCTATGATTCAAGTTTCGTTGCCGGACTCACCAAAGAGAAATACGAAGAAATGTTCGAGGATTACGATCCGAATACATCTGACACAGAATACTTTAGCCTCTATCAGTTTTTCGGATTGGAAAATGGTATCAGAAACTTTCAGCTGAAAGGACGCGAAAAAAGTTCAGGAAATACCAGTGTCTATAAACCAATTGTACTCAACAACGATTATTTTGAGGTAGAAGCTCAATTGTTGTACAAAGAGGCCTGGGTTGGAAATGGAACCAAAATGCGCTTGTTCAACCAGGAAGCCGATAGTTCATTTACATCTACGTTTGAATTGTTGGGTGCGAGTTATGATCGAGGTGAAACAGGGCCGGTTCGCATTCGGTTGAACCAATCGTTTATGCACGAATTGTATCCTTCCATGTATGCGATTGCACTTTCTGCACAAAACAAGGCGCTTCCAATTCCAAATGAACCATACACACCTTTTGCCGAAGATTTACAACTTAATTACACAGCTTTTGACACTGTGTATGTGAATAATAGTTCGCAGGATACGTTTGAAGACCGGACTATTCAGTTGTTTCATGAGCACCCGTTCGGACAAAGTGAAGAACACGCATATTTGAAAATCACCGATAAAGAAAAATTTACGAATTGTGCCGTTTTACCTACTTATTGTAAAGGTGGTGAATTGTATATTGGCCTACAGAATGCGCAGGTTTCCGAGTTGGTTACTTTGTTGGTACAAGTAGCGGAAGGAACTGAAAATCCACTTGCCAAATCATTTACCGACGGACAAAAAATACAATGGGAAATTTTGTGTAATAACGTTTGGCGATCACTGGATTCGTTGCAAATGACGCTGAATGAAATTGATAACTTCCTGATTTCGGGAAGGATTAAGTTCACAATTCCCGAGTATGCCAACGACAACAATACGTTGCTTCCGTCAGGACTGTTCTGGATCAGGGCTAAAATGTACAATAAACGGTATGACGCGGTTTGCAAAGTTCACGGAATTCACGCACAGGTCGCCGAAGCAACTTTCCGTAATAATGGAAATGATACATCGCATTTGACCAATGGTTTACCTGCCGGAACAATTGCAAAATTGGTAGAACGGCTTTCACAGATCAAATCGGTACAGCAGCCGTATGCGACAGTTGACGGGAAACCAGAAGAAAGTGATGCATTATATTACCGGCGTGTGAGTGAGCGTTTACGGCATAAAAACCGGGCAATCACGCTTTGGGATTATGAACATTTGGTTTTGCAGGAATTCCCGCATGTGTACAAAGTGAAATGTCTGAATCATACGCTTGATCAGGATTATGTTTCACCGGGTTCGGTTAGTTTGATTGTCATTCCCGATACCATCAACAAAACCGTATACGACATTTATCAGCCACGCTTAAGCAAAGGTAAGCTCAACAAGATCAAAGAATATCTGAACGAATTGAATTCGATGCATGTTACACTCGATGTAGCGAATCCTGATTATGAGGAAGTGCAAATTGAACTGGCGGCTAAATTCAATGCGGGACTGGATGATAATACGTATAAAAAACAATTGAACGAAGATATTATCCGCTTCCTTTCACCATGGGCCTTTGAGGAATCACGTGAAATCAAATTCGGAGTGATTCTTTACCGCAGTTCGCTGATTCATTACATCGAAAAACTCAATTATGTTGACTACATAGAGGATGTACGCATTTTCAAAAAAGGTGAGTTGCAATCGCGTAATTGTTCACCGTCAACACCGCGATCTATCCTGGTTTCGGCCAAAGTGCATCTTGTGGGAATCGCAACCAATAAATGTCAGCAGGAATCATCATTTGAAACAGAAGAAACATGTCAGCTTTAACTACACATACGACTATTCCAAAAATTGTTTCGTCGCAGGATGATTTGGATTTTCAGTTCCTGAAAAAAATAGGAATTGAATACATCGAATCGTTGGGCGGCAGGCTGTGGACAGACTACAATGATCATGATCCGGGGATCACTATCCTGGAAATGCTTTGCTATGCGATTACCGATTTGGGGAACCGGATCGAATTACCGATTGAAAATTTACTTGCAAAGGAGGATGGCTCCGGTTTTGGAAATCAGTTCTTTTCAGCCAGTGAAATTCTCCCAAACCGCGCACTTACACCATTGGATTACCGCAAGCTCTTTATTGACATTGATGGTGTGCGCAATTGCTGGTTGAGCAAACACAAAAAAACGGTTTATGTCAACTGTAAAGACGATGAGCTTTCTTATGACCTGACGACATTTGATACGGTCCCTGAAAGATTCATACGTCAGTTCGATTACAATGGATTGTACGATTTGTTGGTGGATTTTGATCTTTCTGATTTTGACAAAACACAGAATGATTATGAAGCGAAAGTGGTCGATTTCAAGAAATCAGTCGAGAAGAGCATACGTGAAAAGTATCATGCTAATCGCAATTTGTGCGAAGATCTGATCGATATTTCTGCCGTTGGTATACAGCCGATCCTGATCTGCTCAAATATTGAAATCGAAAGAGATGCCGACGAAGATGAAATCCAGGCAAAAATCTATTTTGAAATTCAACGCTATTTTGCTCCGTCGGTACATTTCTATTCACTCAAAGAAATGATCGGGAAAGAGTATCGAACAGATGAAATCTTTGATGGTCCGTTATTAGATCACGGTTTTATCGATACTGACGAATTAAAGAAAACCACTTTACGTTCACAGGTTCGGCTTTCTGACATCATGAACATCATTTCTTCCATCGAAGGGGTGAAAGTGATCAAAGACATTACTATTGGTAATTGTGACGGCAGCGAAGCAGATGATTGGGTGATTTGTGTCGACGCGAATAAACGTCCTGAACTGTGCAGCGATGCCGTGTTCAATTTTACCAAAGATGTAATTCCGGTTGTTGTTTCGGAAGAAAAAGTAAAGGAACACCTCGCCAAACTGGAAGCAGCATTGGATTTGAGCCGTGAATTGTCGGGGTTGGACAAAATACTCGAATTGCCCGAAGCAAAATACCTGGATACGGATTGGTATACAACAATTCAAAATGATTTTCCGGATACCTACGGAATAAGTCCGTTCGGTTTACCATCAACAGCTACGGTAGAACGTAAGTCGCAAGCCAAACAGCTGAAAGCCTATTTGTTGTTCTTCGACCAAATCCTGGCGTCTTATTTTTCACAATTGGGTGTTGTGCGCGATTTGCTTTCGCTCAACAGCGATCTGAGCCGAACGTATTTTACGCAGGTTGTTCAGGACATTAAAGACTTTGATCAGTTGGTTTCTCCCACCGATTATCCGGCCAACGACCCCGAATTATTAGCTGAATTGTTGCTGGAACCGCAAGACGATATCAACGAGCGGAAAAACCAGTTGCTCGATCATCTTATTTCCAGGTTTGCAGAGCGTTTCAGTGAATATACATTCCTGATGAAAGAACTGTACGGTTCTGCTTCTACGGAGCTGATTGTGCAATCGAAACAAGAATTTTTAAAGGATTATCATCTTGTGAGCGGAAACCGTGGCGGAGCGCTCAATTATTACAGACAACCACCTGCTAAATTGTGGGATACGGATAATGTAAGCGGCGTTGAAAGACGAATTGCACGCCTTTGTGGATTCAAAGATGAGGGATTCCGGCGAAGAGATATTGCCAATTCGTATGTAAACGTTTATATGAGTGGTACACAATACAGCTGGCTGATAAAAGACGATACCAATACAACTGTGTTGTCATCAACGGTTGATTATCCCACGTATTCCAAAGCGGTCAACGAACTTCACTTAGCGGTTCTGCACATCATTCAATCGAATGAAAAACTGGTGGAAAAAGCGTATGAAGATGGCGAATTTATTGACAATGCTGAAATAGGAAACATCCTGATCCGGGTTCCGAATGCAGGGTCTTATTCCTTTGATATAATTGACAAGAATTCACCTAATCCGAATTACATCATTGCGCAGCACAATACGCAGCATGCAACTGCAGAAGCACTGAAAGATACTATTTTGAGCTGCATTGATTTCATGAAATACCGTTTTACCGAAGAAGGAATTTTCCTGGTAGAACACATTTTAATGCGTCCGGATATTACGATGACAAGTGTGCCAGCAGATGAATTTTTACCGGTATATCTGGATGATTGCGTGGAATGTAATTGCATCGATCCTTATTCTTATCGCGTGAGTATCGTGCTTCCGGGATATACACAGCGGTTTTCGAACATTGATTTTCGGGATTTCATGGAGGAACT
Source organism: Candidatus Fluviicola riflensis (assembly GCA_002243285.1). Classification (GTDB taxonomy): domain Bacteria; phylum Bacteroidota; class Bacteroidia; order Flavobacteriales_D; family Crocinitomicaceae; genus Fluviicola; species Fluviicola riflensis. Next base: position 1,715,722 of record CP022585.1, read on the forward strand.
TATCCGCGAAGAACTTCCGGCGCATGTGGTACCGAAAATTTGCTGGGTAGGAGAGCGCAAAGGACATGTTCCGGATACGGAGAATGATCTGATTAATTTCGAGAATGCCTATAAAGAATTCTTATTGAAGCGCACTGATCTCGAACAAAAACATGATCCGGCAACCCTGAAAGCCCTGATCGACGCATTGGGTGATCTCAACACCATCTATCCTTCCGGCACTTTATACAATTGCGAAACCGAAGAGCTGGACGGCAAAATAATACTAGGCAGAACTAATTTAGGAACACTTTAATACAATCACTATGGCATCAAATATCACTATGACACCAAAATTAAAGGATATAACAACTTCATACCATTCATTTCAGAATGACCAGGTGCTTACGGCCACACAACTCAATGAGTTCCTTACTTATTTTGAAGATCAGGACAGGTTGACCCGGATCAGTTTGAGCGGTGTCGGAATCGTGTGCGGCTTCAAAGTGAGCCTGATCCAGGAAAAACAATTCCTGCCGGTTGATGCTGAACTCATAACTACAGCAGAGAAGAAACTTTTCAATTCAAAGGTTACCAAAATTGTGGTCGAACAAGGTTATGGAGTTACCACAGATGGTGATTTGCTTTACCTGCGCGAAAACAGTGAAAACAAACCGCTAAAGAAAATTAAAGTCGCTCCTGAAACCTATACCAATTATAGAGTTTATGATGATCACAGATCCGGGTATAGCCCGTTTATCCGTGATAACGTACAAATTCCGTTGTGGGAACTGATTCCGGGAACGGAAATAACTTCCGAATCTACAGACCCGTTGCTTGCCACTTTCCCTGATCTTCAGGATATGGTTGTCTTGTTGTACCTGGAAAGCTACGAAGACGAGCCGAATCTCTGCGATGGTTTATCTTGTGATAATCAGGGACGTGAGCAGGTCGCCCGTTTACGTGTGTTATTGGTTTCACAACCAGATGCTGATCATATTTTGTCAACCGATACGATATTTGATAAACACGAATTGATGTCGACTTACCTGAAAATGAAAGATTTGTCGGTGAAACGTGTTGTTGCAAACTCAGTGAACACAACAAGCTTGACCAATCTGAAAGCAAGTTTCGAACTATCCAATGAAGCGCAGTTGATTACCGATTTGAAAGACGGATTGACGCTGATGCGAAACAAAATTCACCAGTACTACCAAAATCATCCGATTGATTCGATCCTAACGGCGCTGAACACCAAATTGCCGGCTGCTACACCAAGTCAGTCGCTCTATTTTCAATACCGGTACGATTTGCTAAAAGACATTGTAGACTCGTACAATGAAGCAAAAGAACTCTTCATTGAAGTCGCCACCGAATGCTGTCCTTCGATTACATCATTTCCAAAACATCTGATGCTGGGGAAACTCACACCAACTGAAGAAGATTCGTTGGTAGGCCGCTACCGTCACGATTTTTACAAATCGCCGATCCTGGTAGACGAATCAAAAGAATTTGAGCCGTTTATCTGGACCTTATTCCGAATGCTTCACCAACTCAATGCATATCCTGTTTTACCAGAAACAAACACAGGCGGCTTATATCGAAATGATATAAAAATCACGCCTTCCAAACATGGATATAAGCTGGGAGAAAAAGCAATTCCGTTTTATTACAATCTCAACAACAGTTTGCTCCGGGCGTGGAACCGCGAAAAAACCCTGAAAGGAAAATACAAACTCAACCTGAGTTATAATACGGGATGGCTGGACAATTCTCTGGCCATTCAAACACCACTTCGTTACAATCTTGAAGGTTCGAACTTTTTACGGATCGAAGGCCATCAGGGCCGCGATTACAAAGAAGTAATGGCTAAGATAGACCAGATCAAAAAGGAAAATGGATTGTCATTTGATCTGAAAGCGATCAGTATCGATTTGGACAGCAGTATTGTGATTGATACAACCAACTACGAATGTGAATTTGAAGATCTGGCTGTATTACTTACAGCTTGGGTGAAAGAGCAGGAATGTACTATTGCCAAAGTAATTTCATTGGTGTCTGCTTTCAGTGTAAAAGAACCGGGACGAAACATCAAAGACGCCCAGTTTTTACCGAAAGAAACATTTTCGGCAGTACGTGAAGTGGTGGCAGGAAAAACCGTTACTAGTAATGCGCTTGAGCCAAGTGTAGTTTCAGCTCCGATTTCACAAATTGTTAGTACCGCGGATCAACGAAAAGCCCAGACAAATAACGAACAGGAGTTTGGCCGTACCAATGTGGTGCTCGAAAGCCTTACTCCGACCGAATATACAGTCGGACACAGCTATTTACAAGCTGTTTTACAAAATCCGAAAGGAACGCCGGCTGAATTTATTGCAGGCGCCAATGTTTTTGCAAATGATGTGGTGATCCAGCATGAAGTTGTTTGGACGGCTGATCAATACACGGCTTTGGTAAAGAATTCCATTCAGATCATGTCATACGCGCATGTATTATCCAATTCCATTCCGATGACAATAGCCGGGATTACAGACTTGGTGATTTCACGCTACAATACCAACATCAATAATTTGTGCTCGGTATTGAATAAAATTCAGGTTTCGCAAGCCAATGTAGAGAATCTGAGTAATACTAACCGTGCTATTCTGGAACTATTGATCTCTCAGCTTTCTAATATTTGCTGTGCGTCAAAACAATTACAAACCCTGTTGGTTGAAATTGATCGTCGTAAAGATACTATTCTGGAAAAACTGACCCTGAAAAAATTTGTGGAGGAGCATCCTGGCCTTGAACACATGGGCGGAGTGAAACCAGGTGGAACTTTTGTGTTGGTATACCTGCGCAAGGGTGCAACGGCCAATACCGTTCCGACGACGTCGACAACTTTGTCTACGGCTACCATCTCTACTGCAAACTTATTGCAGGACTCAAGCGGCATTATTCCGCAAAAAGTAACACTGAGTGAAACAATTGCTTCTTCAGGAACAGAATTGACGTCTGGAACAACCAAAACTTCATCCATTTCTACTTTCGATGCAAGTAAACAAACGATAGCTAAAACCAGTAGTTTTACGTTAACACCAACCGAACGCGTTCTTACAGACACACGTGCATTGGCGGTCAACCCGAATTTGCTTGCCATAACACAGAATTTGTTTGCCGCACCTAATGGTACGGTAGTAGCGGATTTCGCATTGCCGTACATGTGCTGTTCTGATTGTTCACCAATCAATTTCATCATGCCGGCACCTATTGTGCGCTTAAGTTTACCGATGGATACACTTTGTCTGAATGGAACGGCTCCGATTACATTGACATTCAGTGTTGAACCAGCCACAGGAATTATCAAAGCAGATCAGACAATTGCAGGAATGACTATTACCGGTAAACAACTCATCATTGATCCGAGCTTGTTCCCGACGGGAAGTCTGAACACTCCGATTAGCTTTACGGTAAATGACCAAATCACGAATTGTAAACTAACAGTTGTAAAACCACTTACGGCGGCTATTTCGGCACCTGCAAATCCGGTAACAAGCCCTATTGTTAACTTCCTTGCAATCGGAAACTTCCCGGCAGGAACGCTTTACAACTGGGATTTTGGCGATGGTCAATCATCATCGTTGCGAAATGTAACACATACTTACACGCTTCCGGTAAATTCGGCCAACTCGCTTGACGTAACTTTAACGGTTTCTCCGGCAAGTGGTGCGTGTCCAACCATTATTAAACGCAACGTCGTGTTTGAAGGAGTTGAAATCTCATTGGAGGAAACTGAATACTGCTTCAATGACGATACGGCTTACAATTTCATTATTACACCTGATGGAGCCACGGCAGACATTTCGGGTGATGGAGTTGATCCGGCAACGAATACCTTCACACCTGCGAATGCGTTTGAAGGCGAAGTACCGATTTATCTGAACGGAGAAGAGGTGTTCAGTGTTACTGTCAAGCCTGATCCTACGGTTGTGGTAACAGGTGAAATGACCGATGTAGGCTTGGAATTAACAGGTACTACAAGCGATGTTGAAGCTTATCAATGGACTTTTGTGGATGTGAATGGCAATGAGGTTTTCCCGGGTGTTAATGATACACTTACACCGATAATACTGATGGACGATTTGCTTAAATTGAATCCGGGTACAGAATTTTACGCGGTGTTGCAGGTGCAAAACCAATGTGCGGAAAAAGTTGCAAGAAAACAGTTCTTCACCCCACAATCCGAGAATTGTGCTGTTGATGCCGAATTGAAGCTGAAAGATAAATACGATGAATTGGTAATATTCATTGAATCCAATCCGCTGTTCGGTAAATTAACAGCAGTGCAACAAGACTTATTTATTAATGTGAGAGACTACTTCGGATTGGTGTTGGAAAATCCGAATGCATATCTGTCAGGAGCTAAAAACAGCGAAGTTCTTGATAAACTCGGGTCCCTCGAATTGCGTATTTACGAGGAAATCAAGCGTACTCCTGAAAGAGATTTTCCTGATCAATCGAAAGAATTGACAAAACTCTACCGTTTTATCATGGAGAAGTTCCTTGCGATTATTCAATGTCAGACTGAAACAGACCTGAAAAATGTCAGTCCGCTTTTCGATCAATTTGATCAGCATTTAAATCCTGAAAGTCAGATTTCCTTTAAAGCAATAGGCGTGGTAATTGACGCTCAAGATGAATTATTGAGAACTGTTACAGAAACATTGCCATACAGATCTAACGGTTCTCCTTCATGGACTTATATTGATGGTTACCGCAGGTATCTTGAGGTACAATAGACTTGAATTAACGAAAGAATAGAACAGAAAGAATCAATGCAAACGGATAGCCAGCATATCATCCATAAACTGACACTGGAAGTAAGTACATCTTCTGTGCAGCAAGGGTATGAGATAAAGGACAACATGCGGTCATTTATTGATACGCATGTTGTTCCGGCTATCGAACGGTATTTTGCAGGATTGACAGGTTACTTGTCTGCCGATGAAGTCGTTCAGTTGGATAAATTGGAATTGACTGTTAACAGCGGACAAAACGGATGGAATATCAGCGGTTTGGGACAGGAAATCCAGCTTGAATTCGATAAAGCTATTTCTGTCACGCGTTCCGGTTTGGCAGATTTTTCGTCAAACAAGAAAGCAACGACCAATGAATCAGATTCACACTTCGGTAATGCAGCTCTATTAAATGATGCTCCGAAAATTGAAAACCTGAAAGTATCTGCTAAAAGTAAGCATGGAGTGCTGGCCTGGATTTCCTTTTTGAATGATGGAACCACAGATTGGTTTACACATGAAATGCCGAATTCGGGTAGTGTCGCTCAGGAAGAACAATTGCTGAAATCAATTGTTCAGGAAGTTGATACGGTGAATAAAAAACGACAATTTGTTTTTGGTTCTTCTCAGGCTCGTAACCGGTTGATTGGACAGTTTTCGGATAGTTTTCTGATTTCATTGGTAACCGCTCTAAACCGAAATGCTGCTTCGATGAACTATTCATCCGTTCTTCCGAAACAACAGCAATCCATCACAGCGTTCATCAGTGAATTACTTCGTGGAACCGACACTCAAACAAGGACTCGTTTCTGGGAAACTGTTTTCAATATCACCGGACTTATTGAAAATCAGATTGTTTTGTCTGAAGAAACATTTTTAGCATTAATGGAAAAGTTGTTTCCAAAAGCAACGAATCTGGTAAAATCGGGAAAATCAAGTCACAAGAATCCGGATTTAGAGAAATCAACTGGTAAAAAAGTGGAGAAAACCAATGTTGATGGAGTTTCAAATGTTTCAGCTGCCAAATTTTCATTGATACCGGATGATCTTTCCCTGATCGGAATCAGATTATTGGAATGGATGCATGTATTACAATCGAAACCAATCTCGCTGAAAAAGTACATTGCGCTGCAAACTTCTGTTTTGAAAAACAGGCAAATTTCGGTCGACTCGTTGAATTCAAATCCTCAGAATACATCGAAAAGTGTTAGTCCGTCAGGTTTAGTGAAACCTCCGAAGAAAGATGTGAGTCAAGAATCACAAACCAAAAAGCATGAAACGGATTTAAAAGCTCAATCGTTGGAAGGCAGTAATGAATTATCTTCTTTTGAGAAAGAACAACAAGAGCTGTTGGATAAGAAAACAGCTGCTCCAGATGCTGAGAAAATTACCGAAGAAGCTGCTGTTAATGGGGGAAATCAAGATCAAAATGCAGATTTTCAGGAATCAGACACTTCCGTTCAATCGAAAAAAGCTGCAGATTCTGCATTGAAATCAGTTGAAGAGAAAATTGATCTGATTCATCCGGAATCCTTGCCACAAACCAGTAAACCAGCAAATTCAGACAAAGCGGGAGAAGATTTGATTCAACCTAAAAAGAAACTGTTTAAGGATGAACAAACACATTTATTGGTTGAAAATGCAGGTTTGGTTATTCTTCATCCATTCTTAAAACACTTTTTCATTGGAATCGATTTGTTGAACGAAGAAAATAAAATAACGGATAAAGTATTGGCTGCTCATGTATTACATTACGTAGCTACGGGCAGAGAGCACGATTTTGAGCAGGTAATGTCGTTTGAGAAATACCTGGTTGGAATAGATCCGTTTGAAAGTATTCCGAGAGAAATAACCATTTCTGACGCCATCAAACTGGAGGCTGAAAACATGTTGAAAGCAGTTCGTGAAAACTGGAAACCTCTTCAATCTTCTTCATCCGCTGCTCTTCGTGAAACATTTATCCAACGTCACGGAAAATTAATCAACGAAAAACCCAATCCACGTTTGGTTGTGGAGCGTAAAATGGTTGATGTTTTAATGAGTCAGTTGAATTGGACCATTAGTATTATTCGCCTTCCGTGGTTGGATGAATTAATTTTTGTGGAGTGGTGATATGAAAATGCGCAAGAAAATACGACGACCAATTAAGTCATCCAAAAAGGATGAGCATAAACCCTTTCTTGGTGTGCAGGCTAAAACGCTGTTGAACGAACAGAAAAGTGAATCAAACAATCATCAAATAGCTGGAACTGATAAAGCGAACACTAATTCTGAACAAGTTGCAAATAGCGGCAGGATTACTCCAAAGAAGCAGATAAAAATGCAACAAAAGGGTGATAAGGATGATAAAAACGCAGCCACAAGTCAATCGGATGAAAAGGGTGATAAAGTAATGGAATTATCCGAGTCTCAGGTAGGGGATGCGATTTCTTACAATACAAAAAGGTTTAAAAACCCTGAAGAGATTAAGGTGTTACGAAAAGTGTTAGGGCTTTCAGCAGAAAGTAGCGAAATAGATGAAGTCCTGGTTAAAACAATTGCAGAATGGCAGGTGCTGAAAGGCTTGATTGAGGATGGCAAAGTCGGACCAAAAACGGCTGCTTCTATCGGATATGAAATGTTGGAAAAATCAAAGATTGACCCAAGCCTCAAATCAAGTGCAATTAAAATGCTGGAACGTGGAATAGTGATTTCATTTTCGGGTAATTCGTACACCGATTCAGCAACGGAATCCAGGAAAAATATTAAATTTAATGTAACGGTTCCAAAGGGTCTGAAAAGAGAAGATTATGCACTGGTTAACTGGGTTAAAGGCTATATGAAACAAGGAAATGGGAGGTATTTTACTGCGGTCTTGTATGGCTCAACCGTGACAGCAAATTATGGTAGTTATCAGGTGGACTCGTTAGACCCTGACCCTATTTATTGGAGTGAACCGGGAGCTCGTTGGACATACAATAAGGAAGGAAGCACCAAATTTACGGCTACAGACAGCCCCGGGCCTGCATTGTCAACTGAAACAGGAGCAGATTACAATTTGAATTTTAAATTACAAGTCTACCGTCTTTCTGATATACCAGCTACTACTTCCGGAAATCTTGGAGGTGCTGAATCAAAGGCCATTGCAACGGTTTTTTGGAAGTATAAAGTAAAAGTTTCAGCTACGGGGAAATTTTCTCATTAACAAAAACAAGATGAAAAATGAAAAGAGTTATTGTTTTTATCGGCATTACGGGTGTAATTGGATGTAGTTTTTCTTGTGGAACTCAAACAGATTCAAAATCAGAAGAAGGGAAGAAAATGGAACAAAAGCAAGAAGTTTCTCAGGAAGCAAAAGAACTCTTAAGCAGACTCAATTATTGGGTTGCAAATGGCGGCGATCCTGAGCATCGTCCGGATTCTATTAAATCTACAGGTGAATCGAATGCGATGGTACAGAATTTAAAGGAGCAAATCGCTAAAATGGGATATCAGATTGAATGGGCTGGCGATGAATATGTATTCGTAACTAAATAAAACAAAATATCTGATGAGATATTAAAACAATGAAACACCACTACTCACATACAATCATCAATTGGTCAGTACTTCCGGATTCGGAAGTATTGGCCATTTGACTTTAACCTGGCGCTATGGAAGTTATCAAAAAATCAAAACCGTCGTCTACCCATTCGAACAAATCGGAAGGGTCGAAGCCATTTTTGGGCATCCAGGCCAAGTTAAATGTCAATAAACCAGGTGATAAATATGAAGTAGAGGCAGATCATGCTGCCGAGCAGGTTGTTTCAAAACAATCAACGCCCACACCGGCTTTTGTACCTTCTACTTCTCCCGTTCAACTCAAACAAGAAGATGAGCAACCTGTAGTTCAGGAAAAACCGATAGCGGCAGGCATTACGCCGTTTGTTCAGGCTAAAGAAGACGAGCCAGCCCAAGCACAAGAGGAAGAAGTTCAGGCAAAAGAGGAAGATCTCCAAGCTAAAGAGGAAGAACCCGCCCAAATGATGGAGGAGGAACCGGCACAGGCACAGGAGGAAGATCTCCAAGCCAAAGAGGACGAGTCTGCCCAGATGATGGAAGAGGAGCCCGCACAGGCAAAAGAAGATGATCTGCAAGCCAAGGAAGACGAACCTGCTCAACTGGTGGAAGAAGAAGCTCAAGCCAAAGAAGACGAAGAAGTACAAACAAAACTGCAACCTTCGGCCCCATCAACACCTTCCAAACCGTCCATCAACGATCAGCTGAGTTCCTCTAAAGGTTCAGGATCACCTCTTTCGGGTGGTGTAAAACAAGAAATGGAAAGCGGCTTCGGAGCCGACTTTGGCGGTGTTAAAATCCATACCGACGACCGTGCCGCTTCGATGAGCAAAGAAATCGGTGCGCAGGCATTTACCAATAAAGGTGATATTTATTTTAATCAAGGCAAATTCAATCCTGCCACTCAACAAGGGAAAACCTTGCTGGCGCATGAATTAACCCATACCATTCAGCAAGGTGCTGCAGGCGAGAAGAAAGAGCAATCTGCGGCTGATACGGATAAAGCCGTAACTCCGGGAGATAAAAACGCAGCCGGCGATAAAGCACAACCGACCGGTCAGGGTGAAACATCCACAGACAAAACAACCGATCAGCCACAGCTTGGAACTGAAACTCCGAGAGCAACTGCAGGCGCTGCAACAACTTCAGGAGCTCCTTCTCTCACGCCAACAATTCCGGGTAAAGTAGCACCAATAGAAGGTACTCCACTCACGGCCGATGCACTTACAGCAGAAGGTGAAGTGCCGGTTGAAGGGGAAGCAGTAGAAGAAAAAAAGCAACCGAGTCCGGAAGAAGATCCGAACTTTTTGGCAGTAACAGCCGCTATTTCAGAAGAATCGGTCGATCAAGAATCAACAGAAGACCCTGATGCACTATCAGAGGACGCATTGGATGCCGCCAAATCACCAAGTGAGGAAGCTGAAAGTTTTGCGATGGCCGATCAGGTGGATGAGATGGAGAAACAGGAACCGAAGGAATTCAGTGCCGAAAACTTCAAAAAGCTCCTCAGCGCCCGAATTGCAGAAATGGAATTGCCAGCGGACAACGATGCAGCGGATAAGTTTGAAAAAGAAAACAATATAGACGAAGTCAACAAAAAGGCCACAGGTGATGTGAAGGCCGAAACAGCTGCCACAAGTGGTGCAATTGACCAGTCGACCAATAAAGAACCGAGTGTAAAGCCCGAACACAAGCGCAAGGAGGAAGAACTTCCTGCGATTAAGAAAAGCAAGAATCCCAAAAATGTCAATGCACAGCAAGCTGTTCCACAGGTACGTCCGGCAACAGAGGTAGAACAACCACTTGCCGACGACGCTGCACGTATGGATAATGCGATGGCAGAAAACGAAGTGACGGATCACCAGCTGGAAATTTCCCAGGAACCACAGTTTGAGCAAGCTTTGGGCGAGAAAAACAAAGCCAAGGAAGACTCGTCGAAAATTTCTCAAACCGCCCGCGCGGATGAAGGCACTGTGTTGCAGAAAAACGCCTCCAAGTCGCAGAAAATGGGGCAGGAGGAGCTTCAGGGGATGAAAATCCTCAACGATCAGTCGGTGAAAAAAGTCACAGGCGATCAGAAATCAACAGGTGGCAAAGATACTTCCGAGCGCGAGCGTGTTGCAGGAGAAATCAATACGATTTACGATCGCACGAAAACGGATGTAAACAAAATCTTAAGTGATTTGGATGTAAAGGTGGAAACAGATTTTACAGCCGCCTCCGAAAAAGCCAAAGCACGATTCGAAAAATACTGTGGCGATAAAATGTCACAGTACAAATACGACCGCTACCTGAGTCAAATAGGTGGTTGGGCCTTGTGGACCTATGACTTGTTTGCCGGTTTGCCAGACGAAGTGAACCAATTCTATGTGGATGGACGCGTATTGTTTGTGGAAACAATGGATGCTGAAGTGGACGTAATCGCGCACCACATTGCCAATGAACTCAATCGCGCTACTCAGCGCATCGAAACTGGTAAACAGGAAGTGAACGACTATGTAGAGAAACTTCCGAAAAACCTCAAACAATACGGAAAAGAAGCCGCTGAAGCGATTCGTGAGAAGTTTGACGAGCTCTCGGAAGAAGTAAACGCCAAGGAAGAAGAACTGGTAGACATGCTTGCCGAAGAATATGTGGCGAGTCTCAACGAAGTAGATGAGCGCATCGAAGAGTTGAAAGCCGCCAACCGCGGATTGATAGACATGGCGATGGATTTCATCAATGGTGTGCTTGAAACCATCCGTAAGCTCAAAGAAGCAATCATGGGCTTATTGTCTGCTATTGCGAGCGCAATCAGTGTGATCATGGCCGACCCGATTGGATTTATGGGCAACCTCTTCGATGGTATTGGTCAGGGAATCGATTTGTTCAAAACCAACATACAGAAACACCTGTTGGGTGGTTTATTGGAATGGCTCACAGGAACCATGGGGCCAATGGGCATCACGATACCGGAAGATATTTTCAGCCTGAGTGGTATTTTCAGTCTCGTAATGCAGGTCTTGGGTGTCGGCTGGGACATGCTGCGGATGAAAGCCGTCAAATCGATGGGCGAACCGACCGTAAATGCATTGGAAACAGGTAGCGAGGCCGGTTTCTCGATCTTCAAAACAATGAAGAGCGGAGGTATCATGGGCTTGTGGGAATTTGCCAAAGAGAAATTCTCTGACCTCAAGGAAACCATCATCGACGCGATCAAAGAAATGCTGATCACCAAAGTGATCGAAGCGGGGATCAAGTGGCTACTTTCATTGCTCATTCCGGGTGCAGGTTTCATCAAAGCCATTATGGCTATCAAAGACATCGTTGTATTCTTTGTTGAAACCGCCATCATGCTCATTCCTGCCATCACCGAAGCCATCCTTGCATTGGCATCGGGCTCAGTAGCAGGCGTAGCCAAAGCCTTCGAGTTCGGATTGTCGAAACTGATTGTTCTTGTGATCGGTTTGTTCGCGAAGCTCATCGGTCTCGGCGATTTAGCGAAGCGGGTTCAGAAAATCTTTAAGAAAATCCGCAAACGAGTGGATAAGGTAGTACGCGATTTGTTCAAGAAAGCAAAGAGAGCTGGACGGAAGTTGATGCGGAAATTCAACAAGAAGAAATCTGCTAAGAAGATTAAGGAGGAGAATAAGAATGGTGAACCTGAAAAGCTAACAGCTCAGGATAAAGCGAAACATAAGAAATACGTCAAAGCAATAAAAGAGAAACTAAGTGAACCATCTAATGATGGGGAATCGTTCGAACAATTTCATAAGCGCAAGGAGAAGCAAGGAGAAGCACTTGAAAACAAATATCAACCTAAACTAAAAAAAGGTATCAATGTTGATATTGAATTGACTCCATTGAAGCAAGATCAAAAAGACAGTGATATTGACTTTAAAATTAGTATCGCTCCGAATACTGAGAATGATAGTGGAGAGGCAAAACACGATTTTCTTGACTTACCACCTAAGGGAAAAGCATACTTTACAAGAGAGAGTGACCCTCGTCACTTCAAAGTTGTTCTTTCAACTGGAATGATGCTTCATTTGGGAATCATCCCACATAAAGGGAATGAAATGTATATAAAGACATCTGATTTAAGTGGGCAAAAAGTACGAGTCGAAAAAGACAAGGGGCATGGTAAAAATTTCATGATCGTTAATGTATCTCCACAAGGTGTAAAAAATCTTACGGAAAGTAAAATACAAACAATGGAGGCTGAATATAAGAACGAAACCTATGAGGTCGGGGTCAAAGATTGTTTTACTTTTGCTATTGATTTATTAAATGGTAAGCTAAGTTCCGGTCTTAAAAAAGCAAAAGGTGATGACAATGATGCAAAATTTGAATATTTAAGAGATAATTGAATAGATATGAATGAAATAATTCAAAACCTAGAGAGAGAATTTAATGTTCAAATTTTAAAAAGCATTCTACCTTTAAAGGGTGAAAACACTTATAATACAGATGAATCAGGGCGAATAACCTCACTGTATCTTAGAAAGATAGAATTGTCTAATATTGATAGATTCCTTGATACTTCATCATCATTAACAGAATTATCTCTTGAATTTTGTGAAATAAGAAACATTAAATCAATCAAGTCATTCAATCAAGTAAAAAAACTTATTCTCAGCTATAATCCATTACTTTCTAGTGAAATTGAACAAATAAAATATTTGAAAGAACTAAATCACCTGGAATTGAATAGTGTAGAATTAAAAAACACAAAATTTCTTCAAGACCTTGTAAATCTGGAGTTACTGAGTCTATGTGGTTCTGACCATCTATATGAAATAAAAGAATTAGAAAATCTGGATAAACTTAGAAATCTAAACCTCAGTTTTAATAGAATTGATAGTTTTTCTAAATTATCGTTAAATAAAAATATCGAATCGATTAATTTAAGGTCAGGCAAATTAACTAGCTTAGTTGGAGTAGAAAAATATCCAAATTTAATTGAATTAAATCTATCTGGAAATTCAATTTCTAAAATTGAAAATCTGGAAAATCTAAAAAATCTTAAATACCTTAATCTGTCCTCAATGAGATTAAGTAAAATTGAGGGGCTAGATAAGCTGTATGAGTTAGAGGTCCTAGATATTTCTGATCAATTAATTAAACTTATTGAAGGACTTGGAAATTTGAAGAAACTCAAACAATTAAATTTGTCAGAAAACAATATTTCTAGGGTTGAAAATTTAGATAATCTTCAGAATTTTGAATACGTTTTGCTCGAACATAACGATATAGTTGAATTCGATTCAAAATTTTTAAACTACTTGAATTCGTCATGCTTTATTTCCTTAGTTGGTAATCCAATTAAGGAAATAAAAGGTTATGTTCCCGATAATGTGAAAATTCAATTTGAGGAGCCAAATTGGGTTCCTAAAAGTTTATAGGGCATTAATTCTTTTTTTTAAGAATATATCAAAATTTCATCTGGACGGTTTACTCGAAAGGCTCGTGGGAATTCTAGTTACTGTTGAGTATTGTAATTCCGGACGACATTTTCAGCCTGCAAATCTCACATGATTCCGCACAAATGTGTACGAATATCCGTCAAGTACCGTAAATAGTATGATCTAGGTATATAACCAAAATTCAAAACACCTTCCAAATCTTGGGCATCGGTTGGGACATGTTGCGCATGAAAGCGGTCAAATCGATGGGCGAACCAACCGTTAACGTGCTGGAAACAGGTACCGAGGCCGGTTTCACGATCTTCAAAAGAATGAAGAGCGGAGGCATCATGGGCTTGGAGGAATTTGCCAAAGAAAAATTCTCTGATCTCAAGGACGTGTGCGCCTCAGGAGTAAACCATCATCGACGCGATCAAAGAAATGCTGATCACCAAAGTGATCGAAGCGGGTATCAAATGGCTGCTTTCATTGCTCATTCCGGGTGCGGGCTTCATCAAAGCCATTATGGCCATCAAAGACATCTTGGTCTTCTTTGTAGAAACCGCCATCATGCTCATTCCGGCACTCATCGAAGCGATCCCATTCAGAGTCTTTTTGCCAACTATAAAACCAGCTCAAACTAGTTATTCCTGATATTAAAGTGTTTACAAAAGTTAATTCTCTTTTGAACTCCAACTTTTTTATCGTAACTTCTCAGGACACTTATAAAGGTTTCGTCATGAAAAATCAAGCACAAACCCTGCGATTCGGATTGTATATATATACCGGAATTGCGCTTCTATTTTTGCTAATGAAGCTTTTTGGCTTGGAGGATGTAGGCTATTTGCGATTGCTCAACATTGTAATTGTTGTCCATTTTACCAATCGTTTGGCCAAGCTTCACAATCTGCGCGTCTTTGAAAACAATTATCCGGCCGCCTTGTCTTCCCTGTTCTTTGCGAATGCAGTAGCGGTGGTACTTTCAGTGATAAGTTTTGCAGTCTATGTAACGCTCTTTGATCCTGATTTCATTCAGAATTTTAAAGGCGGATTGTTGTTACACAAGAATATAAGCCTGGGAAATGCCTGTATGGCATTGCTTTTTGAGGGAATGGCATCCAATGTCATTATTTCATTTGCCACGATGCAGTACTGGAAAAGCGAAACAAAACTGCGCCGTCCTGAAATAACCAAAAAAGTGGAGAAAGTAGAATAAATCCGCTTGTTTCAAAAGGATAACGGGTGTATTCATGGTTTTTTTAGCGTACTCCTTTTTTGCATCTTGAGTTCGGGTAGGTTTAAAGTGACACATTTCACTAAATTCTTTCGATTTGTACAAAACCTGTATATTTAGCGGACTGTTACAAATGAAAGATTAGTTGAATGAAGCAATTGGCGATTGTTTTTGGATGTATTGCACTATTTTCCAGCTGCAAAAAAGAAACAACATGGGTAGGTGACTGGACTTTTCCTATTGTAGATGATACACTCACACTTAATTCTCTTGTGGAAGATTCCATTGTGTATGATGACAACGGAACTACGCATATCCGCTTTGAAGAATCGCTCTATAAATCTGCCGTTTCCGAATTGATCACCATTCCCGATACAACCGTAAGTGCTGATATTTCCCTGGATGTTGATAGTTACACGGTTCAGCCGGGTTCGTCGCTTTACCACCAGTTTGATATGGTGCTGGATTTAGATCCTGTGCAGCTGACTTCTTTTAAAGTAAAATCAGGAATCCTGAAATACAAAGCACGCAATGTAATCCCTACCAATACAACGTTTAAAGCAGAATTTCCATACTCAGACAAAAACGGGGCAACATTGATCGCATCGCCAGTCGCGTCGCCTGGAACGTCTGCTAATCCGTCGTTTATTACCGGTCAGGTTGATATTTCTGGTTTCACTTTTGAAACAATGGGAGAAATGCAGGATTCGATCAACTCCGTTTTCTCGAAACTGAAGATCACAACCGATCCTGCCGGACCACCGGTTACCATCACTCGCTATGATACATTATATTTTGAAGTCACCCTGGAAGATGTGGTTCTGGAAGCTGCAAACGGTTTCTTCGGAAATGAAGTCATCCAGCAATCTGTGTCAACGGATGCCGATTTTTTCAAGAACATTCCCTCCGGTTCGTTTGATCTGAGCGCCATATCGTTATCACTTTCGATCAAAAACGGTGTAGATGCTCCGGCACAATTCAAGTTGATTTCCCTGGAAGCAATCGATCAAAACGGAACCAGCACAACATTGCAAACCAGCCTGCTCAATCAATGGATGTCACTCGATCCGGCACAAATAAACGGTACGGATATCGATCCTGGAATCGCAACAGTTGTTCTGAATGAGCAAAATTCATCCATCATCGATCTGATAGAAGCAAAAGCAGTCACCGTTGAGGCCGATTACGAAGTTCAGTTTAATCCAGTCGCATATACGCTTCAAAACGAATTCATTGAAAACAGTTTTATTGAACTGGCGCTCGAAGGAGATGTGCCGGTTAATATGCAACTTTCCTCACTGGTGATTGATGACACGCTGGAGCTAAATGTATCAACAATTGATTTTTCTACCATCGAAGAAGCCTCGCTGGATATAATCGTGAGCAATGAATTTGAAATTGATGCAACAGGTACATTCGTCTGGTTGGATCAATATTATCAGCCGCTTGCCATTTCACCAAAAACAATGACCATCAAAAGCGCTGATTACGGTACATTGTTAAATGGCGTTTTAACGTGTGAAACCGTTAATTCTCTGTTTTTTACGCAGGAAGAACTGCAACTCATGCTGGGCGCTGTGTATTTGCGTCTCATCTGCACCTTGAACACCGGAACAGTGGAAACCCCCACGTTTATCAATGTGCCGATTGATGCTAAAATAGGAGTGAAGGCACAGGTGAAAGTGAAAAAGCGACACCACGTTTAGCAGAAATCAACCGATGATTTAGCGCTGAAATTGTTTGTCGATTGTTCCGGCGATACGCATAGGTATTTCAATTTCTTTCCGTATATTGTTCACGTTTGAACCATTATTCACTTAAAATGACACGATTCACATGTCTCAAATAACACCGATGCCAACCAAGGTTTTGACGCAGCTCATTGACTTTGTAACCAAAATGCTTCAATTCCGCCTGATCACCGAACTAAAAAAAGAACCGGCATCTCCGCCAACCCTCGAATTGTCATTAGACAAGAGTGCATTATCCAATTTTATAACGCAGCACCAATTGTCGGAAGTAGATCTAATGGCGCTTGCATTAACGCTTATTCCACACGTAAATCCGGGATTACTGAATACCGAATTGAGCGCATTCTTCCCGAAAGGTGGCGATTTCCCCGATTTTGGTGGTGTAAAAGGAAAAAATCACCAGGGAATTCTGCCAACGGGTGAAGGCTTACTCTTTATCCTGGCCGGCAGCGACCTTGAATCGCGGTTAAAAATGACCGATTATTTACTTTCTCACTCGGTATTGTTTAGCATGGCTGTGATTGAGCTGGAGTTAGTGCCAATGGGCGAGCCTTTAATGAGCGGCCGTTTGGTAATGGATGAAGAATACATCGCGCTTTTTACAACGGGAGCAATCCTTAAACCGCGAATGAGCGCCAATTTCCCGGCAGATATTATTGAAACAAATCTAGAATGGGCCGATTTGATCCTGCAGCAAAAAGTCATGGACGAAATCAACGAAATCCAGACATGGCTTAAATTCAACCAGGTATTGATGGAAGAATGGGGCTTGAAAGGCAAAGTGAAACCCGGTTACAGAGTCATGTTTTACGGACCTCCAGGAACAGGTAAAACTCTCACAGCCAGTTTATTGGGGAAATACACCGGGCGTGATGTTTACCGGATCGATTTGTCGATGGTTGTCTCGAAATACATCGGGGAAACCGAAAAAAACCTTTCCAAACTCTTCGATAAAGCCAAAAACAAAGATTGGATTCTCTTTTTCGATGAAGCCGATTCTGTATTCGGAAAACGGACCAATGTTCGGGATGCACATGATAAATATGCCAACCAGGAAGTTTCGTATTTATTACAACGTATCGAAACACATCCCGGTTTGGTGATCCTGGCTTCGAACCTCAAAAACAACATGGACATGGCTTTTACACGCCGTTTCCAGACAATTATCGAATTCCAAAGTCCGGGAGTGGAAGAACGTATTCTACTTTGGAAAAACAACTTACCGAAAGAATTACCGCTCGAAGAAGATGTCTCGTTGCGCAACTTATCACGAACGTATGATCTTACCGGAGCCAATATTGTCAACGTGGTGCAATATGCCTGCCTGAAAACGGCCGAAGCCGGAAAAAAGAATATGTCGGCTCAATTTTTAGTGGACGGGATCAAAAAAGAATACATCAAAGAAGGCAAGATGATGTAATTGGAAGAAAAACCCAATCATAGGAGTATCTTTGCCGTCTGGTTTCAGCGGAAAACAAAAAAATGTTGAACGCAATGAAATCAATATAATCGTTTATCATGCACAATAAAAAGAAAGTTCAGCCAACCGAAAAAGTAAAATTGCACACGCGCAATAAACACCGCGAACGCTATGATTTTGAAGCGTTGACGGAATCTTCTCCGGAGTTGAAAAAGTATGTCAAGGAAAATGATTTCGGTAATTTCACCATTGATTTTGCTGATCCGGAAGCGGTGAAAATGCTCAATAAAGCCTTGCTTCAACACTTTTACGGAATCACAGACTGGACCATTCCAGCCGATTATTTGTGTCCTCCAATTCCCGGCCGGGCAGACTACATTCACCACATCGCCGATTTATTGGCAGATACACGAACAGGAAAATCGGAAGGCGAAGTTCCTACAGGTAAAAAAATCAAATGTTTGGATATTGGAATAGGCGCCAACGCTGTGTACCCGATTATCGGCCGCGCAGAATACGAATGGTCGTTTATCGGTTCTGACGTTGACCCGGTTGCGGTTGAGTCAGCCAATCGGTTGGTAAAAGCCAATGTCGTACTGAAAGGAAATGTCGACGTGCGTTTACAGGCTGATGTCAATCACATATTTGAAGGAATCATCCAACCAGATGAGCAGATTGACCTCACCATTTGTAATCCGCCGTTTCATGCTTCTCAGGAAGCAGCTGTCGCGGGTACATTGCGCAAATTATCGAACCTGAAACAGGAAAAAACGACAACCCCGGTCCTTAATTTTGGCGGACAATCCAATGAATTGTGGTGCGAGGGTGGTGAAGCTGGATTTGTAGAACGAATGATCCTTGAAAGCAAACAATTTGCCTCCAATTGTTTTTGGTTTTCTACGCTGATTTCCAAAGAATCAAATCTCAAAAATGCGGGTAGAAATCTGCGTTCTGCGGGAGCATTGGAAGTGAAAATCCTTCCGATGGCCCAAGGAAATAAAACCAGCAGAATCCTTGCATGGACCTTTCTCACCAAAGAACAGCAGGCCAAATGGATGAAACAGCGCTGGAAATAGTTTAGCGTTTTCCAATCGGTAATCGCATCTTGTTCTGCCGGTAATGGCTATTTTAGGGCAACTTTTGCTCATGAAAACAAACTTCTTTTTACCATTTCTCCTGTTGATTTCTACCGTTGCCGATGCACAATGGTCAGGAAATACCACGCCAACTTATCCGGAATTGATTGCTTATTACCAGAAGCTTGATCGGGAACATTCTGAGATTGAGTTGTACGCGATGGGGAAATCAGACACCGATTGGCCCATTTATCTGTGTATCATCAATGGTGCGCAGGATTCTCTGAAAACGTTTGAAAAAGCAAAAACCAGTACAACTGTTTTGATCAATAATGCCATTCATCCCGGTGAACCGGATGGTGTAAACGCTTGTTTGATCTGGATTGACAATTGGATCAAGAACGGAAAGAAAACCGCCAACTTACCGGTGATTGCGATTATTCCGGCGTATAACGTAGGTGGAATGTTTAATCGTTCATCGAACAGTCGTGCCAACCAGGACGGACCGGAAGAATATGGTTTCCGCGGAAACAGCCAAAACCTTGACCTCAACCGCGATTTCATCAAAATGGATTCTCCCAACGCGTTTACGTTCGTCACACTTTACCAGGCGCTCGATCCGGATGTGTTTGTAGATACGCACGTCAGTAATGGTGCCGATTATCAATACACGCTCACTTATATTTCTTCAATGAAAGAGCGGATGGCGCCTTCCATGCGCACGCTTACTTACGACAAATGCATTCCTTCATTGACTTCCCGTCTGAAAAAACGCAAAACAGATTTGTTCCCATATGTCGAATTGCAGGAAGATATTCCCGATAAAGGAATTATCGCCTTTAATGATCTGCCGCGTTATGCGATGGGATATGCCTCGTTGTTTCATGCGCTTAGTTTTACCGTCGAAACCCACATGCTGAAGCCGTTTCCCGAAAGAGTGGAAGCAACCCTGCAGTTTTTGGAAGAACTGATTGTTTGGAGCAAAGAATGCGCTCCGGATATTGAATTGGCTCGCAAAAAAGCCATCGATTGGAGTTTGGAACAGCCCGTTTTTCATTACAATTACAAACGCACCGAAAAAGCAGATTCAGTGTTATTCAAAGGATACAAAGCAATCTACAAAACCAGTCCTGTTACCGGTTTGGAGCGCTTATTCTACGACAGAAATCAACCGTTCACGAAGAAAGTTCCTCACTTTCAAACGCATCGTTCTATCGATTCGGTTGTTATTCCTAAAGCCTATTTTATTGGAGGTTCAAACACCGAAGTCATCGCCCGGTTGAAAGCCAATGGTGTTCAATTGTCGACGGTTTTACATGATTCGCTCGTTTTAGTTACCACGAACAAAGTATTGAAATACGAATCGGGCAAACAACCATACGAGGGTCATTTCCTGCATTCGGGAACCGTGGTCGAAAAGGAACAGAATCAAATCCTGATTCCAGCTGGAACCGTTATGATTTCTACCCGGCAACCGAAATCTTACTTCATTGTTTCGGTATTGGAACCGGCGGCCGAAGACAGCTACTTTGCCTGGAATTTCTTCGACAGTTACCTGCAACAAAAAGAATACTTTTCTGCGTATGTTTTTGAAGAAAAAGCCGCCGAGATCTTAGCGAATGATCTGAAATTGGCAGAAGAATTTAATGCAAAAAAACTTTCCGATCCTGCTTTTGCCATTAACTCATGGGACCAGCTTTTCTTTATTTATAAACGAAGCATTTATTACGAGAAAACGACGGCGAACCGATTACCTATCTGGGAAGTTAGATGATTTTTCACCGCAAGACACAAAGCTTTTTGAAGGATGGGCGTGTTAAAACCACAAAGTAGTTCTACCTGAATCTCTTTGTGATCTTTTCAGCAAACCAAATACGTCCTTTTCCCTTGTTCCTTCGCTGAAGCTATGGCGTAAGCATAAGCTATTGGCGACACGCGATCGGCGAAAGCGTTATGTCTTTGCGCCTTCGCTGAAGCTATAGCGTAAGCGTTGTGGTGAAATCAGCCAGTACGTAAACTATATAATTCAACGGCAGTTTGTGAGAGCCGAATTTCACTCAATGATTATTAGATCCCAAGAATGCTAAAATTTTAGCCAAAAAGAACAGCTTTCACCCATCGAAGTATCGTATATTTGGGCAAGCTAAAACGTTTTTCTAATGAAGTTATTTTTACTGACACTTGTGTCCTTTTTTACACTGCAAACAGCCACAGCCCAGGATACAACATGGGTGCAGACATTCACCTTCGATTCAATTACCTCCAGACGCTCCGAATTTCAATTCCCTGCTTCACTGGATACCAAACGTTTTGAAAAAGTACTGATGTACTACAAATTGAAATGCAGTCCTCTGACTACCTGGGATCAATACAATTGCGGCGAATGGGATTATTTGACCTACACCCGGATTTTTGATCATACAGGAGTGATGGACTCTGTACGCGTTGACGGAATGCACTATCGTATCAATACGCTTTCCCCGGCTACCAGTTCGTACAATCTCACCCCAACTTACGACCAGGTTTGGAAAAACGTACAACGTCGTTTGCCGAATACTGTAACCAGTTATACCATTGCCGGAACGGCCGCCACACCTATGGCTGTTGTCAATTCAGGTTCCAACGGACATACGATGCAATGGATCGTTTCAGCAGCCGATTTATTGGCTTCAGGAGCAACAACCGGTGATTTACAGGCAATGGAATTTTCGTTCCTGAACGCAATATCTAACCTGCAAAATGTTTCCATCCGTTTAAAATCGACCAACAATGCTGCATTGACAGCTTGGGAAACAGCTGGTTTTACAACGGTATTTAATGATGAACTTTCGGGAATTTCAGCAGGAGATTACCAGGTGAATTTCGGAACTCCTTTTACGTGGGACGGAGCTTCAAACATCGTTATTGAATTAAGTTACACGGATGCAAATACGGCCGGTTCGATGATTCAATTGGATGCACAAGCCAGCGGAATCTCAACTTCTACATTGGATTACGACGGACGAAATGGTGTGTTCAGAACCACAACTTCCAATCATGCGGAAGTAAACCTAAGCAATGTCGACTTGGGTGGAGATGTTACCATCGCTTTCTGGGCCAAAGGAAATGCCAGTTTCGGCACCAATACATCAGTTCTTGAAGCAGTCGATTCATTGAATAACCGTATTTTGAATATTCACTTTCCATGGTCAGACAACTCGGTTTATTTCGATGCGGGATCGGTAAATGGTTATGACCGAATCAACAAAGTTGTCACAGCGGCAGATATCGATAACAACTGGCACCAGTGGACATTCGTCAAAAAAACGAGCACCGGCGAAATGTTCATTTACAAAGATGGCGTTTTGTGGCATTCGGGAACTGGCTTGACTCGTCCGATTGGAAAAGTAGCAAAGTTCTTCCTGGGTTCCAATTGGGATCAGGGTTATCAGTACAGCGGTGATTTGGATGAATTCGCTGTGTGGACAACTGCTTTGGATGCAGCAACAATTGCTACCTGGAAAGACAAAAAAATCGATGCTTCTCACCCGAACTACGCTGCGCTGGAAGTGTATTACGATTTTGACAATACATTGGCAATGGTCGATAAATCAGGCAATAACCGCCTGGGAATGCCTTCTCAAACGGATATGGTACAATGGGATGCGTATCCGGTTGCCGGAAAAATTTCCGGTGGTGACCGTCCGGTAGTTTCATTGGTTCAGGGAACTTATTTTGTGGCAACGGTCGATTCTGTTTTGGAAACACAATTTCCGCAACCGAAAACCCTGTACGAATACACACCGCTCGACAACAGTTTCTACATCCTGAACAATTCATTGATTTATGATAAAACAACCACTGATACGCTTGCAACAAATAGTTCGCCTGTTGGTTCATCGTTAAACACGCTTGCGACTACCATCACAAATGATACGATTAACTACTACAACGCGCCATTTGAAGTGATACACGATGTGGAAATCGGCCGTTATATTACACCGTACGGAATCGGTTTTGATTTGGGGCCACAAGGATTTACCTGGATTTACGATGTGACCGATTACCAGCAATACCTCAACGGAATGGTTGATTTAGCTGCGCATAACACACAGGAATTAATTGATTTGCGTTTTGCATTTATTGAAGGAACACCGCCGCGTGATGTGGATAATATCGAACCAATCTGGTCGAATTTCAGAAGTTACCAGTACAGCGATTTGGACAATGATAATGTGCTTTCAGCTCAGGAAGTAGCTTTGTCGGATACTTCCGAAATGTTTAAGATCAGAACACGTTTTACCGGACATGGTCACAATGGTAGTGTTAACTGCTGCGAGTGGGATCCGAAAGATCACCAAATTTTTATTGACGGAGTTCCGCGCTTTACCTGGGATATTTGGGAAGAAAGTGATTGCGGGGCCAATCCGAATACCGGACAGGGTGGAACATGGCCTTATGCCCGCGAAGGCTGGTGCCCGGGTGATATGGTAAAAGATTATCACCACGAAATCACATCTTATGTAACGCCGGGTGATACAATCGAAGTGGATTATGACATTGAAAATATTCCGGTAAACGACCAGGCACAAGGAAATGGTAACTACGTTATGGCGCTTGATCTGGTTTCTTATTCGGCGCCGAATTTCCAGCACGACGCTGCTATTGTAGATGTGTTAAATCCGAACAAATGGGAGTATTACAGTAAGTGGAATCCAACGTGTTCGAATCCGCGTGTAATTATTCAAAACACGGGGGAGCAACCATTGACCAAATGCAAAATTCGTTGCTGGGTGACTTACGGAAACTGGTTGGAATATGAATGGACAGGAAATCTGGGCTTTTTGGAAAAAGAAGTGGTTGAAATTCCGGTTACAGATCAAAACTGGTGGTTTGGTGCCAATGTAAGTGATGGTTTCCACGCGCAGGTTTACGATGTTGAAGACACACCAAACCTGGATGAATACGAACACAATAACGTATTCAAAACCGCTTACCAGACTCCGGAAATGATCAACGGGCCGTTCTATGTTTACTTTAAAACGAACAATAAAGCAGTTGAAAATAATTGGAAACTGATCGATGGAAACGGAACAACTGTATTTGAACGTACAACATTGACGAATACGACCGAATACCGCGATACATTTGATCTGGCACCGGGTTGTTATTCTATAATCCTGGAGGATTCCGATCACGATGGAATTGGTTTCTGGTATTCATCGCAGGTAGAAGGCGAAACAAGCGGCCAATTCCGTTTGCGTTATGTAGGCGCTGGCGTGATCGAATCGTTTAACACGGATTTCGGTAAATACCACCGTTATGATTTCTCGGTTGGTTTTGCCCTGAATACCGAAGACAAAGGAATGCTGGATGAATCGTTGCAATTATTCCCCAATCCTGCTACCGATGAGGTAAGAGTTGAATACAATGGCCAGTTAGGGAAAGAAATCACGATTACTTTATGTGATGCGAACGGACGTGTTTTGAAAGAAACAACCGCACAATCAGTTGGAAATTACTTAGGAGTTGATTTACAAATCTCTGATTTGAGCAAAGGAATCTATTACGTAACCGCTTCAGGAAGTGAAGGAACGAAAGTAAGTCAGTTTGTGAAACAGTAAGAAGACAATACGAAACAAAATGCCTGTTCGGTTCGTCGGACAGGCATTTTTTGTTTTTGAAATCGACCTGATCCAGTCCCGTAGGGACGAAATATAGTAGTAGAATATATCCCGCGTCAAAATCTACCCCGCAGGGGTAGGACAATACAATAACACGTTAAATATCTTGCCCCTACGGGGCAAAAAAATGGTGGGGATTTCGGTTCTACAATATCTACGTCCCTACGGGACTAATTGTCCCAATCTTCGATCATCCGATACACCACATGCGTGGGCAATCCCATCACATTTGTGTATGACCCAACGAGTTTTTCAACCGCCACATAACCCAACCATTCCTGAACGCCATAAGAACCGGCTTTGTCAAACGGTTGATAAAGATCCACGTAGTTTGCGATTTCATCATCCGTCAACATAGTAAATGTGACCATCGTGGAATCGGACTGTAACAGCTGTTTTTTCGTGTTTCCGATAAAAACGCCGGTAACCACTTCGTGTGTTTGGCCTGAAAGTCGTTTCAGCATCGAAATAGCATCATCCCGGTTTACAGGTTTTCCTATGATTTCGCCGTTGAGAATCACGACCGTATCGGCACAAATAACGGTTTCATTTTCTGCTAAATCGGGAAGAAGTGCTTTGGCTTTTAGTTCTGCCAAAAACAGCGGAACTTCTTGCGGATCAAGGTTTTTAGGATAAATTTCTTCGGTGTCTTTGGTGCGGACGCTGAATTCTATGCCAATGCCGGCTAAGAGTTCTTTTCTGCGGGGTGATCCCGAACCTAAAATCCATTTTGTCATAAGAAATACCAGTAAAAAGGCATACAGCAACCGATAAACATCACTAGTTTCAATATCATATCTGCGCGTTTAAGCTGGTGTTTTTCGGTAGCTTTCAACAATTGAAAAATCACGATCAGCAAGCCGATAATTACCAAAAGGGCAGGGGCCATGGCAATCACAAACGCGTTTCCGTAAATGGCATAAGCTTCCCAGATAAACGGTGTAGGTAAAATAAGCATCACCAGAATCAGTGAGATCACGATCCATTTGGTTTTTTGCTGTCCCAGAACAATCGGAAGCGTTTTTGCTTTTAACACCAAATCGCCGGGCACATCTTCCATGTCTTTTACAATTTCGCGAACCAGGTTCAGCGAAGCCGCAAAAATGGCAAAAAACAACACGAAGAAGATTTTCAGGTTCAAATCAGTGATCCAGCTTCCGTCGCTGGTGGTCCAATATACTGAAAGATTATCCCTGTCGAATGGTGCTGTGATATCCAAAAAGTAAATACCGCATAAAATAGGGACCAATCCTGTGAGTATGGAGATAATCACATTTCCGATCAGGAACCGGCGCTTGAAATACATGGAATAAAACCAGAGTCCGTTGATACTGAGCAGATGAATGAACATGTACCAAAACGTTTCATGTCGCCAGCTCAGGTAGCACGCAATTCCAAACGCAACCAAATTGAAAATCCAATGCATGAGAATTGCCCAACGCGGTTTGATGTATTTCGTAATGATCAACTTTTCCGGTTTGTTGATCCGGTCGGCTTTCACGTCAAAGTAATCGTTGATGATGTTTCCGCCAGCAGCAATAATCACGGTAGAGAGAACCAGGAGGAAAAAGTCAAACGGTTCCGAGTTCCAGCCAAGACACGAACAAGGTTCATGCATGTACGGCAAAAAGAACACGCGCACGGCGTACATGGTGAGCGCAATCACCAACAGGTTTACCGGACGTACGAGTCGTAAGAAATGCATATTACTGAATGATTCTGTATTCTGTGCGTCTGTTTTCCTGGTGTGCTCTTTCTTTCTCTTTCTCGCTGGCCATTTTGGCAATTTGCTCATCAGAAACAATCGTTTTGGTTTCTCCGTAACCTTTATAAGTCATGCGTTTGGCATCAATTCCCTGTTTCACCAAATAATCAAATACCGCTTTTGCACGATTCTGAGAAAGAACCTGGTTTTCTGCTGCATCACCACGCGTATCCGTGTGTCCGCCCAACTCGATTTTAAGCGTCGGATTGGTTTTCAGGAAGTCGCGTAATTTGTTTAATTCAACCGAAGACTCGGGTCGTAAATTCGCACTGGCCAAATCGAAGAATACATTGCGCAATGCAACCGGTTCAGGACTGGTAAGCGGCACCATCGGCACATCCATGTGAACAACTTCCTGTTCGTCAGGAATCGTCATATTAAAATGCGCTGAAAAGTCGTTGTATCCCGGATAACTTACGCTCAATGCGTATTCGCGGTCAACAGGCAATGTAACGGTGAATGCGCCTGTAATTCCGTCGGCCTCTGAGCGAATCACTTCTTTACCGGTTTTCAGGTCGATCAGTGAGAATTTTCCCGGAACCGGTCGTTTGTTATCGATGTTGTAGACTAAACCATCAAAATACAAGGTTTTGGTCGGACGAAGATTTTCAGGCATTTCAAAATAATAAATGTCCAAATCGCCGTAACCGCCTTCGCGGTCAGAAGCAAAAAACGCAATTTCACCGTCTGAACTTACCATTAGCGAGTTTTCATCGTAACGTGTATTGATCGGATAACCTAAGTTTTCGGCTTTTCCCCAAACTCCGGCTGCATCTAAACGCGAAACATAAATATCCAAACCACCCATTCCCTGGTGGCCGCGTGAGGAGAAATACAAGGTTTTTCCATCCGGGTGAATCAATACCGATTCTTCCATCATTGGTGTGTTGATATTGTTGGAAAGACGAACAGGCAAACCCCAGGTTCCGTCATCCTGCAGGGTCGACATAAAAATATCGGCGTCTTGTGTCATGCCACGCGAACTGACACGTTTCACGAAATACAATGTTTTTCCGTCGGCTGAAAGCGAAGGTTGCGATTCCCAGCTTCCGCTGTTGATTTTTCCCGGCAGATTTTCAGGATTACTCCATTTGCTTCCCAATCGCTTGGTGATGAATAAATCACAACTTCCACGGCCGCTTCTGTCATCGCCATAATCCAATACATCGCCCATTGAACAAGCCACAAAAATCAGGCTTCTTCCGTCAGCTGAAATGGTTGGTGCGCCTTCGTTACGTACCGTATTGATGTTGTTTGGCATTGGAATGGCGGTTTGCCAGGCGTTGTTGTCGCTCAGATTGGAAACGTAAAAATCTTCTTGTTTCGGGAGTGAACCTTCCACACGACTGTCGTTGATCAAGCGGGTAAAAAGAATTGTTTTTCCGTCAACAGTGATGGTTGGGAAGTATTCTGGATCGGCTGTGTTCACTCCCGGACCAAGGTTGATTGGTTCAAACTTCGTTGGATTTTTTACTGCCTCTTTGGCAAATTCAGCCGAAGCCATGATTTCCTGTGCGTCGAGTACCATATCGGGATTGGCGCGCGGATTGTTGACGTAAAACTGCAGGGTTTTGATGCTTTCATCGTATTTCCCGGTGACGAAATACAGGTTGCCGAGGTAAAAATAAGTACTTCCCGAAGGACTGTGTTCCGGATTAATCGCGATTGCTTTGATATAATGATCAATAGCTACATCAGCGAGGTTAGCATATTCGGCAAATTCTGCGGCCACAACATGTGCTTCCCAGAAGTTCGGATCTTTTTCCAACGCCTTGTCCATCAACCGGATTCCTTCTTTGTAATTCGGCCGGCCGGTTTGCGGATCACGTGTAACCTCCGGTGCTTTTTTACCTTCTTCAAAGAGCACAATGGCTTTTTTATTGGTAGTAGAATATCCTTTCTGTGCGTTGGAGCAAGAAACGATAGAGAAGATAAAAAGCAGAATTCCGATAATTCTCATGCGTTTAAGGTATTTGTAAGTATTTATGCGTTTGCAGCGAAACGGTCCATTTCGGGTGCTGTTTTACGTATTCGATCAATTCAGGCAATAATCGTTCCTGTTTTGACCATTCCGGTTGTAAGTACAAACGGCAGTCTTCGGAAACGTTACGCGCGTGTTTCTCGGCCCAGGCAAAATCAGAAGAGTGGTAAATCACCACTTTTAATTCAGATGCCTTTTGATAAGCTTCGGCAACGGGTTCCTTGAATTTCTTCGGCGAAAATGTATACCAGTCAACTTCACCAATCAATGGATGAGCTCCTGAAGTTTCAATGGCCACATATTTTCCTGCGACTTTGAGTTCTTCCACCAATGGCGTCAGATCATACATCGCAGGTTCGCCACCGGTAATGACAACCAGGTTTCCGGGATGATTGGAAACTTCGTTTACCATTTCCGCTACACTCATTTTCGGATGTGCATCGGCATCCCACGATTCTTTCACGTCGCACCAGACACATCCTACATCACAACCGCCAAGCCTTATAAAATAAGCGGCAACACCCGAATACCTTCCTTCACCCTGGAGAGTGTAAAAATGTTCCATTACCGGATAAGTTACCGCAAGCCGAAGTTGTTGTGACATGGTTCAAAAATAACCAATAAAGTGATGTGTTTCGGTTTAAAGATTGGTCTGTAAGCGATTTTTTACAATTCTTCCAGTTCACTTAATTCATGGATGTTGAGGATAATCTGTCCGCTTTCGTTTGCGTGAAAGTTCCGCTTAAATTTCACGTTTTCAACCCATTGATGATCAGCGTACGAATGCTTTTGAAGTACCATTTGCGAATAGGTTTCATCGAAAGCTTCAATCAGGATTAGCAATTCGGAAGTCCGGGATTGCAGTTGTTCAATATCAAGGCCATACAGCGGAGATTGTTCGTCGATCACGTGCACTAACGTCCAGGTAAGTGGGAAATAGCGTACAAAATCAGTTTCCAGTGGAATGTTGTAGTATTCACGGATCATGTGACCATCCTTGCGATCCTTGTGGGCAATCGAAAGCGTGATATTTACTTTGCAGTTGAGCAGGATGCTATTACGTTTATTCACCATCTTAAACATCATGGCCTTGCCGTCTTTATAAGGTGTGATGATCGCGTTATGCGAAAAAGCAATCTTGGTGGACGGCCTTGAAAAACGTCCATAAATAAGACCGGTTGCGATGGAGAAGCTGATCAATCCGAAAAAAGCTTCAAACGATGCGAGCAATGATGCGCCGTTTCCTTTCGGGGCGATGGCACCGTAACCAACCGTGGTGAATGTTTGTGTACTGAAATAAAACGCACTGACCAAATGATGTTGTTTTCTGGGAATTCCACTTAGTTGATCGACACCGATTGCGAGATAGCCCAATGCAAATACCAGGTTCATTCCAACGAAAAACAGGAAGATAAAACCCACAAATTTAAACGTTGGCAGGTCAATCAGGTATTTGTAAAAATCGCGAAAAGTACTTACCGTTCCAACACGTTTGATGTTAAACCCGCCGTCTTCATTCAGCATGCGCTTTACCGACCCGTTAAACGTAGTTCCCAGCCCGGGATCTTTGGTTTGTTTCATAAAGTGAAAATAGGTAAAAAGTACTTTTCAAACACAAAGAATTACGACCGAATCGTATTACCATTTAAGCCAAAGACAATGCTGCTCGGGTATGTGGATTTACGATGGTTTAAATCAGACTAAAATTCAGTTTGTTTTTCTGATGAAAAATTACCAGGAATAGAGTGGTTCGTAATATCCCGAACTTCGGTTCGTGTTCGTAATATCCCAAACTTGCCCGCAGTTTTGAAATACTTATTTTCCGTTCATTATATTATATAAACAAGACTTCAGAGTAGGAAAAACAGTATTTTTAGGTTCGAAAATGTTCAGATGATTCTAAAACCATAACATGCAACATTTATCACCTCTTATATACGACCTTGCTCTTGTTTTAATTGCGGCAGCTATCATATCACTAATTTTTAAGTGGTTGAAACAACCTGTTGTGCTTGGGTATATTATTGCCGGTTTTTTGATTGGACCTAATTTCAAGGTGTTTCCGTCGGTTGTGGAAATAGAAAGCGTAAAGATTTGGGCGGAAATAGGAGTGTTATTCTTGTTGTTTGGCCTGGGACTTGAATTCAGTTTTAAAAAACTGTTGAAAGTTGGTGGAGTAGCTGTAATCACAGCGCTTACAGGTGTTGGAATGACAATGTTGGTTGGCTTTCTGATCGGCAGGCTGTTCCTGGATTGGAGTAATATTGACTCTTTATTTCTTGGGGGAATTCTTGCAATCGCCTCAACGACGATTATTATCAAGGCGTTTGACGAATTGGGAGTGAAAAGCCAGAAATTCTCCGGAATCGTCATGGGTGTTTTGGTGCTGGAAGATATTGTGGCTGTTGTGCTGATGGTGATATTGTCCACGGTTTCTATCAGCCGTACTTTCCAGGGAATGGAAATGATCATTTCTGTGTTCAAATTGTTGTTCTTCCTGATTTTGTGGTTCCTCTCCGGAATTTATATTTTACCTTCTTTGTTGAAACGGCTTCGGCGCTTGTTGAGTGAGGAAACTTTACTGATCGTGTCGCTGGCGCTTTGTTTTTTAATGGTCGTTCTGGCTACAATGGCTGGTTTTTCGCCTGCGCTTGGAGCGTTTATCATGGGATCAATCCTTGCAGAAACAGCCAAAGCCGAGAAAATAGAACATGTGCTAAAACCATTGAAAAGTCTTTTTGGGGCTATCTTTTTTGTTTCAGTGGGAATGCTTATTGACCCGAAAATGCTGGTTGAACACACCTTACCAATTGCCCTTGCAACGCTTGTTCTACTGTTCGTGAAACCATTTTTTGCGACGTTGGGGGCGCTCGTTTCAGGACAACCACTAAAAGTCGCTGTTCAATCCGGAATGAGTCTTTCGCAGATTGGTGAATTCTCGTTTATCATTGCCACACTGGGATTGACACTCCAGGTAACGAGCGATTTCCTGTATCCGATAGCTGTAGCTGTTTCGGTGATCACCACGTTTACTACACCCTTTATGATCCGGCTTTCGGTACCGGTTTATAAATCGCTTGAAAGACGTTTGCCTAAAAAATGGATCAACAAGCTCAACGATTACAGTTTGGGAGCATCAAAAGTGAACGAAGCCAGCGACTGGAAAAAAATATTGCGGTTTTATTTCACCAATACAGTGATTTTTTCTGTGGTAATCATCACCATCATTTTATTGACAACCAAATACCTGTATCCCTTCATGCCTGATAATGAGTCGAGAGGCATTATCACTACCTTGCTAACGCTAATTTTACTGGCGCCTTTTCTTTGGGCATTGGCTTTCAGAACAAAAAACAGGGCCGAATTTGCCAAGTTGTGGCAGAAACCTTCACAACGTGGACCGCTTATGGCATTAATGATTTCTCGTTTAGTACTGGCTTTGTTTTATATTGGTTTTTTGTTTCAAACCATGTATTCGGCTTGGGTGGCACTTGCTGGTGTATTAATCACCACTCTTTTTCTGTTGTTGTTTCGCAATAGAATTCAGGCATTTTACGGCAGAATTGAGCTTCGTTTTTTGTCCAATCTTAACCAGCGCGAAGAACATCTGAGTTTGAGAACTGATATCGAAACGCCTTGGGATTCACACATGGCAATTTTGGAATTGCATGCCGGACTTCCTTTTATCGGGATGACTCTGATGGATTCGAAGTTGCGGGAAACCTATGGAATCAATATTGCTATAATTAGGCGTAATGGATTGATAATCAATGTCCCTAGTCGAACCGAACGTTTGTACCCCAATGATGTTTTATCAGTGATCGGAACAGATGAGCAGCTCCGGAAGTTTGAACATCTTATTGAAATTTCGCGCGATAGGGCATTTGTGGAACCCCGAATTCATACTGAAATTTCATTGCATCAATTCACCATTGGCCGGCAATCGACTTTTATTGGGAAAAGTATCAGGGAAACAGCTATTCGCGAAAGATCGCACGGATTGGTAGTAGGAGTAGAGCGTAATGGTGAGCGCATCCTTAGCCCGGAATCCGATTTGGTGTTCGAGAAGTATGATACCGTTTGGCTGGTCGGTGATGAAAAGCGAATCCAGGTGATTATTAACAAGCAGTCGGAGTGAGATTTATCGCGGATCGCCAGTCCCGTAGGGACGAAATATAGTAAACCAAAATCTACAGCACAAGCTTTACCCCGTAGGGGTAAGATATTTAACTGTTATTTGTGTGTCCTACCCCTACGGGGCAGATGTTTAAGGGAGAGGTCTGCGAGTTACCATATTACGTCCCTACGGGACTATAAAAAAAAATCCCGACCTGCTTTTTTACAAACCGGGATTGATAACTCAATAACTGACTACTAGTTAACTTAATTAACTCATTTATTTCACCTCAATTTTCCCAAGTCCGATTTCACCGGATTCGTACTGTAATTCAACCAGGTAAAGGCCCGCGTCAAGATTTCGAAGATCCAATGAAACATGGTTTGCCTCATTCGTATAAGATACTTCAATTGCTCTGCCGTTCATATCTGTCAAGTTCAATGTTTTTAATGTTTCATTCGCTTTTAGACGAACCGTTGCGGCATCGATAGCAGGATTCGGGTAAACAAAAAGTGAAGATTTTTCTTCTTCATTTAATCCTAAATTACCGGCCTCCAAATAAGTGGCGTATTGGGTAAATCCACCTTGTGGAGTTGTCTGGTAGTTAACGGTGGCTAACTCTCTGTGATATCCTTCTTTGTACCAGACATAATAATCGGATAGGTAGTCAATTACTGCGAATGAACACGAATCGGTGAAATTCTGTATGTAATGCACCCGGATCACATCCGTAAACGTGCCTTCAGGTGTAATCAATGTTCCGTAAGCATCTGCTTCGGCCGTAATTGTTCCATATTGTTCCCAGTCCGCTAAAACTGTAAAAGTCGCGTGAAAATAATCGCTATTCGTAGAATTGTACATGAGTGGATACTCATTCACTTCCTTTCCGTCCTGATAGAGATAAGACGTACCTCCGCTTCCTAACATTCCTACAAGCGAAAGCCCGCTGGCGGAGGCATTCATATAGAAATTGTTTGTGTCTGAAAAGGTAATGAAGCTGGCGGTAAGGTTACTTCCGGGATAAGAAGCATTTCCGTTGGTGTAGACCACATAAGTCGTATCAGTTTCAGCAAGGCCGCTAAGGTCGAAGGTGACATTGCTTCCGCTTGCTCCAGGATCAACCCAGTTACTGTTGTAAACAGTAAATTCTTCACCTGCAATTGGATTGAGTCCTGCCGATGTAAGCGTGGGTTGCGCTAGTAAATTGAATGTTGTGCCGATGGCAAGAGCGCTTAAAAAGTAGATTTTTCCCATAGTGATTTTCTTTATTAATTCCCTTAAAAGTAAAGAGAAAAGAACTGGATATGAGCCTACTAGGGATGCTTACGACAGACAACTTATTCAACAGTCATGATAACAGTTTTTTCTGTAGAATACGTTGATCAGGTGGTTGTCTTCTGATGACGAACTCATGTTATTTAAAAACAAAATCCCGATTTGCCAGAGACAAACCGGGATTGTTGAATTATGTAGTAGCTTTCTTAAGCTGTAACTCCAATAACTTCGGCCATTTTAGAACCGATTTGTGCAGGAGAATCCACGACGTGAATTCCGCACTCGCGCATGATGCGTTTTTTCGCTTCAGCAGTATCATCATCACCACCAACAATTGCACCTGCGTGGCCCATTGTACGGCCTTTCGGAGCAGTTTCTCCGGCGATGAAACCAACAACGGGTTTTGTTCCGTGTTCTTTGATCCAGCGAGCAGCGATAGCTTCCAGATTTCCACCGATCTCACCGATCATTACGATTCCTTCTGTTTCAGGGTCGTTCATCAATAACTCAACCGCTTCGCGTGTAGTTGTTCCGATAATCGGGTCACCACCGATTCCGATAGCTGTAGTAATTCCCAAACCTGCTTTCGCAACCTGGTCAGCAGCTTCGTATGTCAATGTTCCTGATTTCGAAACAATCCCGATTTTTCCTTTTTTGAAAACGAATCCGGGCATAATCCCAACTTTCGCTTCGCCTGCAGTAATAACCCCCGGACAGTTAGGGCCGATCAAACGTGTGTTGTAGCCTTTGATGTATTCTTTGGCTTTCACCATATCGTTTACCGGAATTCCTTCCGTGATACAAACAATCACTTTAATTCCTGCGTTGGCAGCTTCCATGATCGCATCTGCAGCGAATGCCGGCGGAACGAAAATAATGGAAACATCAGCTCCGGTTTTAGCAACGGCATCGGCCACTGTGTTAAAAACAGGACGATCCAAATGAGAAGAACCTCCTTTTCCGGGAGTTACACCGCCAACAACGTTGGTTCCGTATTCAATCATTTGTCCCGCGTGGAACGTACCTTCACTTCCTGTGAATCCTTGTACAATTACTTTAGAGTCTTTATTTACCAGAACACTCATGTTTGAGAGAAATTAGATTCGTTTTTAAATCGAACCCAAAAGTAGCGGTTTGATTTGGTTTAGACAATGGTTTGGGTGAATTTCATTCGAACTTAATAAACTACTTAGCTACACTAACGTTTGCAGTGCCAGAAACGATGATTTTGTTATCGCTGATAAAAAGGCATCAGCACATAAGGCTGATTGACGTTCCGGTTGACGATTTAGAATGACTTTTTCCGTTCCTGCGGTAACACGTATCCGAATTTTTAAAACTGGAACCTGAAAGTTTGAAAATCCCTTTGTGAACTTACACGCCTATTCGTCAAAAAAACGTTGTGACTTTGCGCCTTCGCTGAAGCTACAGCGTAAGCATTGTGTTGAAAAAGAAGCCTGAATAAAAAACTAATAAACCTCCAACAACTCAATCTCAAACACCAGCACCGAATTCGCCGGAATTCCTTCCAGTTCATTATCAGCATATCCCAAATGTGGCGGAACCACCATGCGTAATTTTGCACCTGCTTTCTGTCCCAATAATCCTTCCTGGAACGCCATGATCAAACCTTTTAGGTTGCTTTTGAGCGGAGATTTTGCCGTTTTTTGGTCGAAGATTTTGCCGTTCAACAATTGACCTTTGTACGCAACAGTCACTTCACTACCAAAGATTACCGGCTCGTCGCCTGTTCCTTCCTGTATGACTTCCATGTACAAGCCTGAAGTTGATTTGGTTAGTTTCCAGTCCTTCTTTTTGGCGATGTATTGCTCAATGGTTTTGTCAAAAGAAGCTTTATCGTCTTCGGAATACGTTTTACAAGCCCCGAGCGACAGCGCGATCAAAACGAGTAAAGAGAGTTTAGTAAACAATGGGCGTAACGGTGTAACCTGCATCTTTGAGTAATTGAATAACGCCCTGGTCACCGCCTAAATGGCCCGCACCTACGGCAAAAAAACACGATTGAGTTGTCATAAATTCCGTCATCAAGGGAATCCAGTTGCGATTGCGGCGATACAATAATTCTTCGGCGCTGTTGCCCATATCATCCGATTCTGTAATGAGTTTTGCCAAACCTTCCACGTCTTTGTCGACGTACAGTTTTACCAGTTCCCGCTGAGTTTCCTCCGCTTTTTCCGGATGACGAATACCTTCCATGATCATATCGGTAACTGCTTCAGCTTCCATTTCCTCGAAAATAGCAAACTGCGATTCCATGGTTTCCAAGCCTTTGATCGGTTGTTTGTTGGCATTGGCTTTCGACATGAGTTCCATTTCATAGGACTTCGAACGCGCGTTCATCATTGCCTGCACACCAATTTGCATCAGCACGAAAGGTTTCATGCCGCTAAAATTTTTTTCAAACACTTCGGGTTTCATGCCCAATAGGGAAGAACCCCATTGAATGATACTGTCGGCTTGTTCTTTGGTGAATTGGTCGAATACATTTCCGGAGTCGAGCATCAGCATTTTTTGTGCTTTCGCGCGATCAGCGATACTTTCATCAATTTCCAGTACCAATTGATCTGCTTTGCTCAGCGTTTTATCCAGTTTTGTCGGGAAATAATAAGCCGTATCAGCGATCATGTGCACCGTTCCGAATAGGTAAGAAGGTTTTGTGTCTTTTCCCTTGATACTGAATAACAAGGTTTTTTCCTGCCCGAAACCGAACCAGGCAATCACAACCGAAAAGATGAACGTGATGAATGTTTTCATTTAACTCAACGTAATTTCAGCTAAGTAGTGATCTTCAATTTCCACTACGCGCTGTGCTTTCAACCCCACATTTTTGGCTGCCTGGAAAAGTGTGTCAAAATCGACATACAACCAGTCAAACCAAGGGCCTTTTTCCTTTTTGTATTTCATCTGGAACCGGAAATTGCCGTAATATTCCGTATTGAGGTCAATCCAGAGAGCGCCATCTTCGTCTTCGTACAAATAACGAATATCGGATGAATCGCAGAGGATTTTCCCGCCTGGCTTCAGCAAACTTTTCGCATGTGTCAATGTTGTTTCCAAATTGGAAAGTTTTCCTGCAATTCCTATGCCGTTCATGAGCATCAGGATTGTATCGAACTGTTCGTCTTTGAGTGAGAAGAAGTTAATGCGTTTCGCTTTCAGTCCATTAGCGTTGAGATAATCAACGGCTCCTTGTGAAATATCGATACACGTTACATCCATTCCCTGGTCCTGTAAGTAAACAGCGTGAATTCCGGCTCCGGCTCCTACATCCAATACTTTCCCTGAAGCACGGTCAAGCGCCGTTTGTTCGATCTCAGGCATTTCATCGTAGCCGCGAAACAATACTTCCAATGGAATAATATCATCGTCACAAATATCCGAAGCTACTATGATATCGTCGGGTTTGCGATTGCTTGCGTATTCTTTGATGGCAACTCCAATCGGGTCACCGAATTTTTTTTCCTCCATATTGAATTATGAATTGAAAATGTAAAATGTAAGGGCGACTCGCGAGTCATCCCTACATTTTTACATTTTCATTTTTTTAATAATTGAACTCGTCGTAATTCGAGTAATCTTCTTCGTCGTAACCGTCATCGAAATCGTCCTGGTCATCGAATAGTTCGTCTTCATCACCTTCTTCCATGAAATCGGAATCTTCCGGGATCATTTTGGAATCCTCGGGTGGTGCGATGCCAATTGAAAGAAGTACTTCGGGTTTTTCAACCGTTTGATCGGTTTGTTCGAGCAATTCGATGAGGAAAATCCACATGCGCAGGAAATCGTACACCAGGATGATTTTCTGGTCGGGAACTTCCATAAAGTCTTTTAAAACAGCCTCTTTCATGACGCTCGGAAGGCTTTCGTCTTCGTCGGAATAGCGCATATCCATCAGCCCGATTTCATGGCCTTTGTCCCAATCATCGTTTGACATGTAAAAAGAACCTATTTCCTGACCTTCAAAGCGGAAGGCGTTCAAAATGGCACGGTAGAGCGTTTCAAAGTTGTCGGTGTCGTTAATAAGTATATCGCGAAATGTTTCCCGGTCTTTTTCAGAATCCAATAAAACGCGAAATTTCAAAGCTCCCATGTAAGGTAAAAATTTGTTCAAAAATAGTAAGATTCTACCGTATTTAGTTGTTCTGTTTTTCTAATCCCAATTCTTTGGCGACTGTAAGCATATATTCGACGGCTGCTTCGTGTTCATTGGCAATTTCTCCTTCCAGAATTGCTTCTTTGATGCGGCTTTTAATCGTACCAATTTCACTGCACGGACTCAGGTTGAATGTCTCCATGATCAATTCACCCGAAACCGGCGGCTGAAAATTACGTACGCGGTCTTTTTCTTCCACATCTTTGAGTTTCTGTGAAACGAGTTCAAAGTTTTTGCGGTATTTCTTTACCTTGAATTCGTTTTTCGAAGTAATATCAGCGTTGCAGAGCGTCATCAGGTCTTCAATATCATCGCCGGCTTCAAACAACAAGCGTCTTATAGCGGAATCGGTTACCGAACCTTTTACCAAAGCAATCGGCCGTAAATGAAGACGCACCAGCTTTTGCACGTATTTCATTTTTTGGTCGAGTGGAAGTCGCAGGCGTTTGAAGATTTTCGGAACCATCCGGGCTCCCAGTTCTTCGTGTCCGTGAAAAGTCCAGCCGACCACTTCATCAAATCGTTTTGTAGGCGGTTTGGCGATATCGTGCAGAATAGCCGACCAGCGCAGCCACAAATCGTCGGAATTCAGACATACGTTATCCAAAACTTCCAGTGTATGAAAGAAATTGTCTTTATGGCTTTTTCCGTTGATGGTTTCGATACCGTAAAGTGCGACCATTTCCGGGAAAAACTGATGCAGTAATTGAGTCGAGAACAACAATTCAAAACCGCGTGAAGGCTTAGCCGTTTTAATGATCTTGTTCAATTCGTCCATGATTCGCTCTTCAGAAATAATTTCCAACCGCTCAGCGTTTGCACGAATAGCTTCCAGACTTTTGCGTTCGATTTGAAAATCGAGCTGCGTAGCAAACCGGATAGCGCGCATCATACGTAACGGATCATCCGAATAGGTTTGTTCCGGTTCCAAAGGCGTTTTCAGAATTCCTTTTTCCAAATCTTCCAATCCGCCAAACGGGTCAATAATATTCCCGAAAGTTTCAGCACGTAAATCCAGTGCCAGTGCATTGATGGTAAAATCGCGGCGTTTCTGATCATCGCTCAGCGTTCCGTCTTCCACGATCGGCTTGCGCGAATCACGTTGATACGATTCTTTGCGCGCACCGACAAATTCCACATCGAGGTCTTTGTATATAAACTGCGCCGTCCCGAAATTCTTGAAGTAGGAGACTTTTTTCACCCGGAGTTTTTCGGCTGTGGCTTTCGCCAGCTCCATACCGTTTCCGACAACCACAATGTCTATGTCTTTTGACGGACGTTCGAGTAATAAATCACGTACAAACCCACCGATCACATAAGCTTCTAAACCTTGTTCCGTGATGATGCCTGAAATGACTTTAAACACGGGATGTTTAAGCCTGTCTGCGTAATTGTGTTGCTGCATTCTGTGATCGCCCTTCGTTTGACGGGTGCAAATATACGAAGAGTAAGTCATTTCTGTTCAGCAAAAATGGAGTCTTTTCGGAAAGATGAACACTCACATAAAGTGTGTGATAGATGTAATTCCCGGCGATCCCGATGTAACAAAATTATACACGAATACAGATAACTTGGGGTTGAATAATAACTCTACGGCTTATGAACGAGGCGCACGTACATTTATTAATCAACCACATGCCCATATTTGGGTCTCTTTTCGGTGCTATTGTACTGGCAATAGGAATCTGGTCGAAAAGCACAACCACTAAACTAGCAGCTTATGTCCTCTTTTTTCTGTCAGCATTTGGCGGATTAATCGCTTATCTTACCGGCGACGGAGCCGAAGAAGTGGTGGAGAACATTCCCGGAATTGCCAATGAAATGCTTGAGAAACATGAAGATGCAGCCAATTATGCATTGATTGCGATGATTTTATTGGGAGTTTTAGCAATACTGGCCACATTTATGACTGTCAGAAGACGTGAAACAACGAATACGTTTGCCTGGATTACACTCGTGGTATCTCTGTTCGGATTCTCAGTAGTAGCCAGAACGGGTTACCTCGGTGGACAGATCCGGCATACTGAAGTAAACGGTTATGTTATTCCGGACATTGAGCATGAGGATGTTGAGGAATTTTATTAGATAAAATGCGCTACTACTTTCGGATGATTTGAATTGAACTATCCAATCCGATTTTTATA
The DNA here is from genome assembly GCA_002243285.1 of Candidatus Fluviicola riflensis. Classification (GTDB taxonomy): domain Bacteria; phylum Bacteroidota; class Bacteroidia; order Flavobacteriales_D; family Crocinitomicaceae; genus Fluviicola; species Fluviicola riflensis. Next base: position 1,756,000 of record CP022585.1, read on the forward strand.
ATCTGCGAAGGAGTTGCGCATTTTTCTTCCAAACGTTCCATCACAATAGCATCCACACCGTCCTTGATTTGCTGATTGATCTCAGCGAAGCGGGTAGGGTGCGGTTCACCCGAAAAATTGGCTGAAGTAGCAACGATAGGTTTCCTGATCGCTCGAATCAGTTTCAGGCAAATCGGATCTTTGGTAAGTCGAATTCCCACTGAACCGTCAGCTGCCAAAACTGCAGTAGCCAATCCTTTTGCATTCGGATAAATAATAGTGAGTGGTTTTTCGGCCAGATCGCCTAGATCATAACACACATCCGGAAATTGGGGAATGTACTTTTCGATCATTTGAAAACTGTCGGCTAATAACACAAAACTCTTGTCTTCCGGACGTTGTTTTAAATCCATAATCCGCTGACAAGCTGCTTCGTTCGTGGCATCGCAACCCAATCCCCAGATGGTATCGGTAGGGAAAAGGATGATACCACCTTCTTTCAGGCAGTCAGTAGCATCAATTAAATTGGAATCCGTCATTCTGTATTATTCTGTCGGTAAAATTACTTCTTTATTGATAAGTAAAATTGACTGGCAGGATTACCAGCAAAGAATTTTTGAAAGGATTGAAACCGCTCGTGACTTTCTTCATCAATTGATAAATTATAACAGTGTGGGGAATATTCGATATAAATGTATCCGGCATCTTTAAGTTTTTCAATATGATCTCGAATTGAAGGTTTTGACATTTGGAAGTATTTAGCTAGATCAACACACGTAATGCCTTTATGCGCTTTTATGAGACTCATCATTTTTACACGACACGGATGGTTAAGTGCCCGGGCACCGAGCGCAACTGAAAGTTCAAAATCTGAATAATTGAAAGGTTTAATGGCTCCCATGGGTAAGGATTTTTTAATTGGTTTCCATTTAAGATAGTGAAAAAGTAGATTTGTAGCAATAGCGAGGTGAAAAAAATCAGGAAAATAGTAATATTATTTACCTTGAAACAAGTTAGGTATATTACTAACAATCGCAATACTAAACAAAATAGTAATATTCCTTCCGTGTAAACAAGTTAGGTATATTACTTACCGATAGGCGCTGCATCTATATCTTTTCAACTAACCTTCTTGGTTGAACTTTTCATACAAATCAGGTCTTCTAACTTTCGTTCGTTCAATGGCTTGTTCTTCCCTCCATACATCAATTTTAGCAAAATCACCACTCAATAGAACCTCCGGGACTTTCCAACCATTAAACTCGGGCGGACGGGTATAAACCGGTGGGGAAAGCAAGTTGTCCTGAAAACTATCAGTTAAAGCCGAAGTTTCATCATTCATAACACCGGGAATCAAGCGCGCAATGCTATCCACCAAAACGGCAGCAGCCAGTTCGCCTCCTGTGAGTACATAGGATCCGATCGAAAGTTCTTTGGTAATATAATGTTCGCGAATGCGTTCGTCCACACCTTTGTAATGGCCACAAAGAATCATGATGTTCTCTTTTAAACTCCAGTTATTACTGTGCTTTTGTTCCAATACCTCACCATCCGGAGTCATATAAATGATCTCGTCGTAGGTGCGTTCTGCTTTGAGTTTTTCGATCAGAATGGCAATCGGTTCAATCGTCATCACCATTCCTGCTCCGCCACCGTATTGGTAATCGTCTACGTTTTTGTGCTTGTTGGTCGAGTAATCGCGAATGTTGTGAATATGAACTTCCAGCAAATTACGATCCTGGGCACGTTTCATCATGGAAGCCGAGAAAGGCCCTTCCAGTAATTCCGGCAATATGGTAAGTATATCAAAACGCATGAGGCAAAGGTAACTATAGACTGACTTCTACGGCTTTATTTTAAAAATTATTCGTATATTCAAGTAAATGACAATAATGAATATACAATTACCCGACGAAACTATTTACCGAAAAATCTTCGTCATCCGTGATCAAAAAGTAATGCTTGATAACGATTTGGCTGAACTTTATCAGGTTGACACAAAACGACTAAACGAACAAGTGAAACGAAACAATGAACGTTTTCCTGATGATTTTATGTTTCAATTGACAGAATACGAGTGGGACAACTTGAAGTCGCAATTTGCGACTTCAAGTTTGCATGGCGGAAGACGAACGTTGCCGTATGTGTTTACAGAACATGGTGTTTTAATGCTATCGAGTGTCTTGAATAGTAAACGAGCGATTGCCGTAAACATTCAGATTATGCGCGTGTACACTCGCCTGAAAGAAATGATCCAATCCAGCAAGGAGTTACAGGAAAGAATGAATTCATTGGAAGAACAGTTATATGAGCAAGACGCTAAAATAAGCCGTGTATTTCAGTATGTACAAGAGATGAATGAAGAAATGAAAGAAGAGCCCAGAACACGTGTTGGTTACAAATGATTTAACCTTTCGCAGCATCAACAGCAGCTCGCACCGAACCATGTTTTTGCAACAAATCATTGCTGGTTGCCTCATCAAAGCCCGTCGCCTCCATAATCATCCGAATTCCACGATCAACCAGTTTATCATTCGTCAGCTGCATATCCACCATTCTGTTTCCGCGTACACGACCCAAACGGATCATAATAGCCGTTGAAAGCATATTCAACACCAGTTTTTGGGCTGTTCCGCTTTTCATGCGGGTGCTTCCGGTGACGAATTCAGGACCTACAACCGGAGTAATAGCAATATCAGCGAGTTGACTTAATGGCGAACCCGGATTGCAGGAAATTCCGCCGGTAAGAATGCCATTTGATTTCGAAGTTTCTAATGCTCCCAAAACATAAGGCGTAGTTCCCGAAGCAGCAATTCCAACAACGATGTCTTTGTCGCAGATAGCATATTCCTGAAGATCTTTCCAACCTTGTTCGCGATCATCTTCGGCAAATTCTACCGCTTTTCGAATGGCAGAATCACCTCCGGCAATCAATCCGATTACCATTCCTTGCGGAACACCAAATGTAGGTGGACATTCACTCGCATCTACGATACCCAAGCGTCCGCTGGTGCCCGCCCCAATGTAAAACAAGCGTCCGCCTGATTGCATGCGTTCAACACACGCGTCAACGAGTTGTTCGATTTGTTGAATTTCAGCTTCAACGGCCAGAGGAACACTTTTATCTTCTTTATTGATACCTTCCAGCAACGAACGGGTCGATTGCTGCTCAAGGTTGTCATAATGACTTGCAGATTCGGTAACGCGCTGAATACTCATACTAAAAAAGCTTCCAGTGAACCGTTCGACGGCATGACTTCAACACGATCTTTCAAAGTTGTTGTGAGTGTCAGGCCAACAAAATCACACTTGATCGGGTATCGACGGTGCAAACGATCTACCAGCGCAACAGTTTTTACGCTTCGCACCGGTTGTTCCAAAATCTTCATCAAGCCGTATTGCATCGTGGTTCCCGAGTTGATTACATCGTCGACCAGGATCACTGTTTTTCCTTTTAAAATAGCAGGATCGATAGAGCATGAAACCGGATGATCGAGCGGAAAATCTTTGTGTAAATCAACTGTGAAAACGGTCAGATCCAGCTTGGTATGCTGTTGAATGATCCGGGCAATCTGGTTGGCAAAAATCTCGCCGTTTCCTACAATTCCGCCAATGAACAGAGAGGTTTCACCATACGTATTTTCGATGATTTCATGCGATAAACGCGTGATTTTCTGCTCTATTTGCTGTTGATTGAGTACCAGTTGCATAATGCGATTTTTTGTGGAACAAATATACCGATTAATCCTTCGTGATGGTAAGTTGGGGTACTGAAAAATTGCGTTGATCAACTCAAAAGAACCGTCGTAATATTGCAAATTTACGTGTGTAAAACCTCCACGTAAATTTGCAATATTACGTGGGCCGTTAAATTCACTTATGCATTGATGAATTGCCGCTTCACGTACCGTTCCGTCAATTGATTCTTATCAATCTTGTGATTGCTGTTGTAAGGGAAATCTTCCACCAGCGCCACATCACCCGGAACCATGTAATACGGAAGTTGTTCAGCCAGGAAATCAGAAAGTTGTTCGCGTGTCGGATACTCCGATTGGTTGGCTGGAATCACAAAACTGATGATCTTTTTTACCTCGTTTCCGCGTTTCAAGGCAACACTTACGGCATCCGAAACAAGGTCGTGCTTGCACAAAACATTACTGATCTCATTCAATTCAATGCGATAACCGTGCAGTTTTACCTGGTCGTCATTTCGGCCAAGACAAAACAATAAATCTTCTTCAAAATAGGCCAGATCGCCGGTTCTGAAAGCGCGCTGGCCATTGTATAGAAAGAACTTTTCGTCATTCAATTCCGGCCGTTTGTAATAACCAATCGACACATGATTGCCCACGATGATCAATTCACCTTCTTTTGCTTCAGTCTCTGATTTGTCAATAAGTAAGGTGCTTCCCGGCATCGCGTAACCAATAGGTAACAAGGGATAGTCGCGAATGATTTCCGCTGTAATTTCAATCAATGTGGTCACGATGGTGGCTTCCGTTGGACCGTAAGCATTCAAAATTCGTGCCTCCGGGAAAAGCTGTTTTAGCAATCCACAAGTCCGGTTTGGCAATTCTTCGCCCATAAACAGGAACGTATGGATTGCCGGAAGATTTCCTGAATGAAAGTTCTCATGACGCAGAAACAGGTACAAAAACGATGGAGTGGAAGTCCATACACTGCAGCCGGTTTCTGCCAATCGCTTCAAAAAACCGTCCTGGTCTTTTACCTGTTCACCTGAACTCAGCACCAGTGTTGCTCCGCGAACAAAGGCGTTGAGAACGTCACACAACGATACATCGAACGAAAATGGGGCCTGGTTCATCAACACATCATTGCCGGAAAAACCGAAATCAACAGCTGCCCAATTCACAAAGGTTTGAATGGAACTTTTGGTGATTTGAACTCCTTTTGGTTCACCCGTCGATCCGGAAGTGAAAATGATGTATTGCAGTAAATCTGCCGAATGATCCGTTTCGACTGTAGGATAAACCGGAGTTCGGTGAATTGTCGGTTTAAAATAATAATCAATAATGACCGAAAAATCAACTTCCGGTTTCATATCGCCGGTGCAAATCAATACCTGCGAACCGGTTGCTTCGGCAATTTTGCGAATGCGCTCAATCGGATAAACAATATCAATCGGAATGTACGTAATATCAGCATGATAACAAGCCAGCATCGCAACAGGAAAAGCGCTTTCCTTGTGGCCGTAAATCATCACCGGATGGCCTTTCGGAATGTTTAACTCGCGAAACAAGTGTGTTAAATGATCAACCTGTTCAGCTAATTGCTTCCAGCTAACAGTCGTATCACTTCCGATCACAGCAGCTTTTTCAGCCTCGTGAGCCGATTCCAGAAAACACTGTTGGTTAAAATCGTATTTCATATTCCGGAAAATTAAAATCGGCCGCTAAACACATACAACGCAAAAGCAGTCAGGTGAAATGTCACAATAATGCTGATCCAGCGAACCGCTTTCGGATTCATAGTGCCAAACACAACGTCCTTGTTTTTCTTTTTGCACTGAATCACATACGTGTTGTGGACGACTGAATACATTCCGAATAACAAACCGCTTAACACGAAATTAGTTGTGAATCCGTTCCAGCAGCCCATTAACGTGAACGTGAGCAACAATGCGACATTCTGACGCGTAATCGGATATTTTTTCAAACTCTTTTTACGCGTAAGGAACATGTAAAGCGGCGTAAAAAAATAGTCTTTCAACCAATCACCCAAACTGATATGGAACCGTCGCCAGAAATCCTGTGGATTTACCGCCAGAAAAGGATTAGTGAAGTTGACCGGAACTTTCATTCCCATCATATAGCCGATTCCCAGTGCCATGAATGAATAACCTGCAAAGTCGAAGAACAGGTAAAAATAATACGCGTAATAATCATTCAGCCCGGAAAGTCCGGCGTAGGTTGTTCCTTCAAATCCGCCGAGCCAGTAACGATCAATAACCTCAGCGCAGATGTATTTAAACACCAATCCTTTCAGCAAAGCATTCCAGCCTGTGATAAAATGGTCGCTTGTCAAAGTTGAAAATCCGGTTGATTCCGCTGCCTGAAAACGTCCGTAACGTTCTATCGGACCAATAAGTAAAGTAGGAGTGAAGGAAAGGAAATTGAAATACGTCACTGGATTCGCCATTTTTTCTACCGGAGCTTTGTCCATGTAATAACCGACGATACGGAAACTGGCATACGACAAGCCGGCAAACGAAAGTAGGTTGTTGATCTTAAATGGATACGAAGCAATCTGAATGTCGAATTTCACCAGCAACATCGGCAACAACAGGACGATGATTCCCCAAATCTTCAATTTCGGTCTTAAAACCGATGAAAACAGGTAAACAAAGAAATACGAATAAAGAATCAGTGCGAAAAAATGCAACGGCTGTGGAAAGAAAACAACCAAAAACAGCAGGTTTAAGCCGGCGAGCACATGTTTGTAGGAGTTGTCCTGCAACCACAGTTTACACACAAGCAGCACTCCGATAAATGCTCCCATGACCAGGAAAAACTCATATGTGCTGAATGGCAGCATATCAGAATTGTTGGTAAACGAATTGAGTCGAAGATCCGGTTTTGTTTTTCGGATGACTATTCAGGGGTGAATACAAAAGATACAACACAACTACAATTGCACTGTACAGCAACACGTTCAGAAAAAACCGTAAGGGTGCGTTTAATTTCATTGGGCGAGGTGATAAGTGTTTACAATAAACCGGTTCACGCGGTACCAGCCATAATCGCTAAAGTGCATCACGTCCGACAAAATTCCGTTATCAAACGTTTTCGGATCGTCGTTCCACATATTTAACCAGGGAAGTCCGTTGATTTTTAGTTCCCATTCAAGTTGTCGGATAACAGGAGTCAATTCAGCGCTGTTTTCGTAATAACCCGGATTGACAGGCATAATCACAAATGAAACATTCGCTTTGCGGGCTTTCAGCAATTTCACCAGCATCCTGAAATCTTCGAGTTCCGTATTGTTAGCATCCGAAACCGGGAACAATTCACCGAGCTTGCCATTGGTTTCAGCAAAAAATGCATCTTCAATCCATAATTCATTGCTGGTTGAACGTTTGAGCTGTTCTTCTTTGCTAGCCGAAAATAAACTATCCCATTTGATATCAACATCTTCTGAAACGATTGCTTTTCTCCTGTGAACACGTCCCTGTGGTTTTCCAACTATTTCGGTTTTTTGCTCATTTAACCATTCATCCAAAGCGATCAGCGGATAATAACAGCCTTTATGAATGAAACTTTTTGACGATTGATGTTCGTAATTCAACAGCTTTAAACTCAGATCTGGATTCACAATTTCCGTATAAAAATCGGCAATACGTTTAGCTTCGTAAGCTCTGAATTCGTCATCAGGAGCATTCGCCAAAACCTGGTTCAGGAAAGTAGGCGTGTTGTACTCCAAAAAAGAAACGGAAGCAGTTCCCGCTGAAAAATGGGTATGGAACCATCCCGGTGAAAGCAAAATCACAATCGGCGCGTTTTCCAATTTATCCTGGTTGGCCAGTAGTTGAGAATAGATCGAAAAACATTGATTTCCGGCATGACCGATAGCGACAACCTTTGTTTGGAAACGATCCGGAATAAAGTTATAAGGTGTAGCTGATGAGGTATGCGTCAGTTCCGATGACCCCATTAAATAAATCGTTTCCGAAGAATCATTTGCTGCAAGGAATAAGGGTTCGTATTGCGGATTGTTGTTGAAATTATCCAAATAACGCAGGTTTGGGTCGGTAGCTGCTAATTCAGGAAGCGTAAAACAATACCGGTTGATGGTTTTAATCGAAAAGAACAATACAACAACCGCAATGGCAGCAGGAAGCAAATACTGTAAACCAACGCGCCTCATTTTCGTTAATCGATTTGTTGCACCGTTTCGCAAATACGGTTGATCGTATCGAAATTATCTTCGTTGATCAGATGCTGCGGAATTTTCTTCCCAATGTGCTCTTCAATACTTACTAACAAATCCACCACAGTAATCGAATCCAGTAGTTTTGATTTCACGATCGAATCATCTTCACCAACCTTTACAAAGGCCAGGTTCATGATTTCGTCTTGAATAAACTGCTTAAGGTCTTCCATAGTAACGTGTTTAGCGAGCTGTTTCACCTTATTTCAGGCACTCGAACAGGCTGCAAAAGTATAAAAAAACCGCTAGCTGCAATGCAAATGTGACTGTTGTCGCAGTGATTTGAATGAATCGATTTAGCTGACTCAAAACTGTTGAAAAAAATGAACTGATTTTCGGCCTTCCCCAATTATTCTGACTAAATTTGCGCTCAATTTGTAGTATAGTTAATAAGTCAAATTGTATCTTAAAAGCGCAGAAAATGCCAAAAAACAACTCGATAAAATCCGTTTTAATTATTGGTTCAGGCCCCATTGTCATTGGTCAGGCATGTGAATTCGATTACTCAGGTTCACAAGCAGCAAGATCGTTGCGCGAAGAAGGAATTGAAGTCACATTGATCAATTCCAACCCGGCAACCATCATGACCGATAAAGTAGTGGCCGACAATGTTTACTTAAAGCCGCTTGAACCGGAAAGCATTATCGAGATTCTGAAAGAACATAAGATTGATGCCGTTTTGCCTACGATGGGCGGACAAACAGGTTTGAACCTTTGTATCCAATGCCAGGAAATGGGCATTTGGGAAGAATATGGCGTTGACATTATCGGTGTTGACATCGCAGCGATAGAGATTACCGAAAACCGTGAATCGTTCCGCAACCTGATGGGCGAAATCGGAATTCCGATGGCACCGCAGCAAACAGCAAAATCTTACCTTGAAGGAAAAGAAATTGCACAGGAATTCGGTTTCCCGCTGTGTATCCGCTCTTCGTTTACGCTTGGTGGAGCAGGAGCGTCTATCGTTCACGACCCGAAAGAATTTGACACTTTATTGGAACGCGGCTTGCAATTATCGCCGATCCATGAAGTAATGATTGATAAAGCCTTGTTGGGCTGGAAAGAATACGAATTGGAATTGCTGCGCGATGCCAACGACAATGTGGTGATCATTTGTTCAATCGAGAACTTTGACCCGATGGGAATTCACACCGGAGATTCGATTACAGTTGCCCCGGCAATGACACTTTCTGATACCACATTCCAGCGAATGCGTGATATGGCCATCCACATGATGCGCTCAATCGGAAATTTTGCCGGAGGTTGTAATGTGCAATTTGCCGTTTCACCGGATGAAAAAGAAGACATTATCGCCATTGAGATCAACCCGCGTGTATCGCGTTCTTCTGCTTTGGCGTCAAAAGCGACCGGGTATCCGATTGCGAAAATTGCCGCTAAACTGGCCATTGGTTATCACCTGGATGAATTGAATAACCAGATCACAAAAACCACTTCTGCGTTGTTTGAACCGACACTGGATTACGTGATCGTAAAAATCCCGCGCTGGAATTTCAATAAATTCCCGGGAACTGATCGTCGTTTAGGCTTGCAAATGAAATCAGTAGGTGAAGTAATGGCAATCGGGCGTTCGTTCCAGGAAGCATTGCAGAAAGCCTGTCAGTCGTTGGAAATCAACCGAAATGGTTTGGGTGCCGACGGAAAAGAACTGACTGATCAAAGTGCTATTTTGCACAGTTTGGAAAATCCGAGCTGGAACCGTTTGTTCCACGTTTACGATGCCATCAAACTGGGAATTCCGTTTAAAACAATCGTTGAGAAAACGAAAATCGATATTTGGTTCCTGAAACAAATCGAGGACCTGATCAAACTGGAGCGCCAAATTGAGAAATTTCATTTGGAAAGCATTCCGATGGATTTGTTATTCGAAGCCAAACAAAAAGGTTATGCCGATCGTCAGATTGCGCACCTGCTACGTTGTCTGGAATCAGAAGTACATGTGAAACGAACAGAAATGGGCATCAAACGTGTTTTTAAACTCGTAGATACCTGTGCGGCTGAATTCGAAGCGCAAACACCTTATTATTATTCTACATTCGAACTTGAAAACGAAAGTATTCGCTCGGATAAGAAAAAAGTCGTTGTTCTTGGTTCCGGACCAAACCGTATCGGACAGGGAATCGAATTCGATTACTCGTGCGTTCACGGCGTATTGGCGGCCAAAGAATGCGGTTATGAAACCATTATGATCAACTGTAATCCTGAAACGGTTTCTACCGATTTCGATACGGCAGATAAATTGTACTTCGAACCGGTTTTCTGGGAACATATTTACGATATCATCACCCACGAACAGCCGGAAGGCGTCATTGTGCAATTGGGCGGTCAAACTGCTCTAAAGCTTGCCGAAAAACTAGAGCGTTATGGTATTAAGATTCTGGGAACGAGTTTTGAAGCCCTGGATTTAGCCGAAGACCGTGGACGATTCTCCAAAGTACTCGAACAGCACAATATTCCGTTCCCGCAATACGGTGTGGTTGAAAGCGCCGAACAGGCAATTGAATTGTCAGATACGTTAGGTTTCCCGTTGTTGGTACGTCCTTCGTATGTATTGGGCGGACAAAAAATGAAAATTGTCATCAACAAAGAAGAACTCGAACACCATGTAGTAGATATCATCAACGAAATGGGGAATAACCAGATTTTGCTGGATCATTTCTTGGGCGGAGCTATTGAAGCCGAGGCTGATGCGATTTGCGATGGAAAAGACGTGTACATCATTGGTGTGATGCAACATATTGAACCTGCGGGAATTCACTCCGGAGATTCATTTGCAGTATTGCCTCCATACAACCTTGGAGATTTTGTGATGCAGCAAATTGAAGACATCACGAAGAAAATTGCGGTTGAATTGCGCACTGTAGGACTCATCAATATTCAGTTTGCGATCAAAGACGACAAAGTCTATGTGATCGAAGCCAATCCGCGAGCATCACGTACCGTTCCGTTCATTGCTAAAGCTTACGACGAACCGTATGTGAATTATGCCACTAAAGTAATGTTGGGACATAATAAAGTGAAAGACTTCAACTTCCAGCCGCGAAGAGAAGGTTATGCGATCAAAATTCCGGTGTTCTCGTATGAGAAATTCCCGGATGTGAAAAAAGAATTGGGTCCTGAAATGAAATCGACCGGTGAGGCGATTCGTTTTATCAAAAACCTGAAAGATCCATTCTTCACGAAGATCTATTCCGAACGAAATATGCACTTGTCTAAGTAAACATAAATGGTTGCTGCCAGTTTTACAGGATTAGTCAAAACAATTTTACTGATAATCGGGGCCATGGTTGCGCTCCGGTTTATCGGTCGTTTAATGATCGCCAAACGAAACATCGAGGAAGAACGGGAGTTGCTAAAGCGTGATCGTTCGTTTCAGCAGGAGCGCAATGAAAAACTACGCAACTTCGGAAAGATCAATGTGGTAAAAGACAAGCAACAAACAACTTCAAATACAGCTACGGAAGACGTGGATTTTGAAGAGGTATAGGCGCTTTTCGTTCAAAATTTTCAACAATCCGCACAAACTTCAATCAACTTCTTCGGTCGAAAGCGCGGAATCCTTATATTCACCACGTTTTTATTATTGACATCTACCAAATACGAATAAAATGGCTATTACCTCATTTTTCAAACGCAATTGGATTCATTTTGCCGCAATCGGTATTTTTCTATTGATCAGTGTTGCTTACTTCAGTAAACAATTGCAGGGATATGGGTTGAAACAACACGATATTGCCGAACATAAAGGTATTTCGCGTGAAATAGCTGTTTACCGTGAACACAACAATGGCCAGGAGCCGCTTTGGAGCAATGGTATGTTTGGGGGAATGCCTTCGATGCAAACCTCAACGATCTATCATGGAAACTGGTTTTCGGAAACGATCACCGGTTTTATAAAAGTTTTTCCTTCGCCGTTAGGAATCGTGTTGCTGTATATGCTGTGTTTTTATGCGGCAATGTCGATGATGAAAGTCAACCGTTGGGTCGCCATTCTCGGAGCCATCGCGTTCGCATTTGTCAGTTATGATATTGTGATTTTATCCGCCGGACACAACTCAAAAGGAGTTGCAATAGCCTTTATGGCGCCTGTCATAGGTGCATTTTTCTTTGCGTATCGCCGAAGCTGGATTTGGGGAGCCATTCTCAGCGCCGTCTTCATGGCCTTTGAAATGGCAGCCAATCACCTTCAGGTAACGTATTACCTCGGTTTCCTGTTGCTCGGAATGGGATTGGTAGAATTAGTTCGCGCCATCAAAAACAAAACCTACATGCCGTTTATCAAGGCATCCGCCGGAATCGGTGTTGGATATGTACTCGCGTTAGCCGTGAATTATGGAAATATTAAACTCACGGCAGACTATGCCAAATACACCATTCGTGGTGCAAACGATTTGACGATCAATGCCGACGGAACATCCAACGCTGCCAATTCAACTTCCGGGTTGAAACGTGATTACGTTGTGGAATACAGCTATGGAATTGACGAATCATTTACCTTATTATCTCCGTATGTAAAAGGTGGCGGATCTATGCGAATGCAGGATTCTCCGTTTGCAGAAGCGATCGAAGCGAATCCTGATTTGTCGGGTGAACAGCTGAATACCGTGATGCAAAGCAATTTCTATTGGGGAAATCAATCCAACTCAGGTCCGGTATACATTGGTGTGATATTGGTTTTCCTGGCATTGCTCGGGATGGTCTACATCAAAGATCCGATCAAATATGCGCTACTCGCCGTTACGATCCTTACGCTCATGCTTTCATGGGGTAAAAATTACATGGGAATGACCAATTGGTTCCTGGATAATGTACCGGGTTACGATAAATTCCGTGCCGTAACAATCATCCTGGTAATGATAGAATTGTGTGTGCCGGTGCTCGCCATACTGTTCCTCGATAAATTAATCAAGGAACGCGAACAGATTAAGGTCAATATCAAACCGTTTTACATTACAACAGGTGCTTTCCTTGTATTGCTGATCGGTTTGCGTTTTGGAGGTTTGGATACAACCTATTTGTCTGATGCCGAAATGGAAGTACCAACCCGTCAGGAACAGGAAAAAGCGGTACTGAAACAAATTCAGGATGCTGATCCCGCACAATTGGCGGAAGCTCAAATTGACATTAACAACCCGGCACAGATTCAGCAAATTATAAAATCAGAGGTTGATAAGCAGGAAGACGCCCGTGCAACAATGGAATCAGGCTTAAAAACTGCCCGTAAATCGATTTACAATTCTTCGTTGAACAGGTCAATAGGTTTTGCGTTTTTGGCGGCCATTTGTTTATTCCTGCTCTTCAAAACATCTATTCCTACCGCAGCAAGTATTGCAGGTTTGGGATTATTGATCATCATCGATCTGATGGGAGTGAGCCGCAATTACCTGAATAATGCTGATGAAGGTAGCGGCTACAAATATTGGGATACAAAACTGAACACGCTTTATCCGAATATAGCTGAAGAAGGCGATCTGGCGATCATGGAAGCAGAATTGAAGATGAACCCAGGCTTGAAAAATGCCGTGAACGCAGGCAGAAAAGAAGGTGAGCGTCTGGCGGATGAATTAGAGGCCACAAGCAGTGAAAAACGCCGTATCGCAGACGCGTATGCATTTTCCGCACTTAATGAAAAAACCAATTACCGCGTGTTTGATTTTTCCAATCCGTTCAACAGCGCGCGAACTTCTTATTTCCATAAGTCGCTTGGCGGTTATCATGGAGCTAAATTGCGTTCGATCCAAAACCTGATTGAATTCCATTTGTCGTATACCAACAACAAGGTGCTCGATATGATGAACGTGCGTTATTTCCTGCAGCCGAAAGATCAGCGCGATCCGAATTCACCATTGATTATGCGTCCGAATCCTACTGCGATGGGCAATGGCTGGTTTGTGAAAAACGTGAAAGTGATTTCAAATCCAAATGATGAAATCAGAGCTTTGGGGTCGAAATATGTCCTTAAAAATGAAGGGACTGGTAAATTGCTGATCAACCGCGAAACAACGAAAAGTGCCACTGTTTTCGGATCAGAAAAACTGCAATATCTTATGCCGGGTATTACTGATACCATCCCTTTTGGACTTTCAAACGGTGTTCCGAAAGGATTAGAAGTATTTATAGTAAAGGACACAAATGGTGTTGTTGCAACTGTTCCGCAGCAAACGCTGGATGCAGATACGGCGCAATCGTTTGTAAAACTGCTTTCTTACAAAGTAACCAGTGAATTCAATGTAACCGATGAAGCAATTGTTAGTAAAGAAGTCGCCAAAAACCTGTCGCAGCGAAATTACAAGGGCGAAGGTAAAGTAACCATGCTCTCGTATGCGCCAAACAAATTGGTCTACAACGTAGAAGCGACGGATAAAGGCCTGGCTGTTTTCTCTGAAATCTACTACTCTGATGGCTGGTCAGCGACGATTGATGACAAACCTGCAGATATTCACCGGGTGAACTACTTGCTCCGCGGATTAGAAATCGACAAAGGAAAACACAAAGTAGTGTTCAGTTACGATTTACCGAAATTTCATAAGTACAACACTTGGTCGATGATCGCGAGTTTGTTGATTTTGCTAACGCTGATCGGTTACGGAATAATAGAGTGGCGCAAGAAGAAAGCTACCCAAGTAACCGAAAATTGATTTAACTCGAAAATATGCCTGGTTTTTACCGATATTTTATAACATTATTAATTGGTTCCAAAATAACCTACCTTCTTGGTATGGTGTTCGTTAGAATGGCACGAAAAGCCAGGAAACGAAGATTTAAAGAACATCAGGGAATAGAGAATGTGACGATTTCCAATTTTGCGGGCAAACTGCAAATGCGTGTGGATAAGAACAGCTACATGGGTGGAAGTATTTATTGGACTGGCTATCACCATATCAATGAATTCCTCTACCTGAAAAAAGCACTTTCGCCCGATATGACCTTTGTTGACGTTGGTGCCAACCAGGGAGAATTCACACTGTATGCCGCTTCCTTACTAAAAAAAGGAAAAGTAATCTCCTTTGAACCAGTGAGTAGTAATTTTAACTCGCTAACGCACAATGTTGGGCTGAATCATCTTAAGAATGTACAGATCAATAAAATCGGACTTTTTGATAAAGAAGATCAATTGCCGATTTACACGTCAATGGAAGAAACATTGCATAGTGGACGCCACGAAGGACTTTCTACCTTATTTGCCGGCGATACACGCAGTACATTCGAAGAAACAATTGAGCTGAAAGTATTTGACGATTTGTTTTTTGATTCGCTCACACGTTTTGATTTCTTGAAAATAGATATTGAAGGAGCTGAATTGTACGCGTTGAAGGGAATGACCAAATCATTGCGGAAATTCAAACCGGGAATTCTGATCGAAATGAGCCATCAGACTTTTTTAGATGCGGGTTATTCTGTAAAAGAAATGCTCGATTTCTTGTTGGAATTGGATTACGAACCTTATACGTTACACAGAGGCGGATTGGTGAAAAAAGAATCCATGTCCTATGACGATTGGGGGAATTATGTGTTTTTGAGTCGTACGTAATATCAAAGATGATGTCTGCTGATCCGGAACAAAAACATGAATACACCAGTCTTCGCGTATCGCCGGAGACAATTCCTGATTTGATTACCATCGCAGAAAGCGCTTTTGGCGTACAGTTAAATAAAAGCACCCTGCTTCGAAAGTTTGATACGCAGTTTACCGGCGCTGCTTATCTGGGAATTATTGCCCGTAATGAAAACCAGTTCCCTAGTGCCTATTACGGCGTTTTTCCTGTAAAAGTGATAATAGAGAATCGCTCTTACCTGGTTGCTCAATCCGGTGATACGATGACACATAAATTGCATCAGGGAAAGGGATTGTTTGTGAGACTGGCAAAAGAAACCTATCAACTGGCTGCTGAAAATGGTGTTCAGTTGGTTTTTGGTTTCCCCAACAGCAATTCATATCCGGGATTTGTGAAAAAACTGAACTGGCAACACAATGTTGATCTAACGAAGTTTTCAAAGAAAATCTATACATTACCAATGGCAGGACTTGCTGCAAAGTATGGTTGGATCGGGAATTGTTACCGGCTGCTTTTAAGTAAACGATTACGGACTCGTGATTATTTTCAAAGTTCCATTATCGCTTCCGGACAAAATGGAGTAGAAAGAGATCTTGATTATTGGAATTACAAAGCCTATTCACCCAATTTTACGTTTAGAGCTGCAGGTGTAAAAGTTTGGGCAAAAATAGACGGTGTTTTGCAAATCGGTGACATCGAATACAAGGAATCGGCCGATTATGAGAAAGTCCTGAAGAAAATTGCCCGCTGGGCTTTTTCCCGCGGATGCCATAAAATCGTATTCCAGTGCAGCAATGATACATGGTTATCAGGGATACTTACCAAAAACTATTCGTCAGAAAAAGGACTTCCTGTTGGATACGTCAATTTGACGGAAGATTTCCCTGCCTTCGAATTGAAATTCAGCCTGGCAGATTTTGATACATTTTAAACAAGTACATGAAGTTATTCTATCGCATATTTTATTCCCGCATCATCAATATCATTTACCGTAATGTGATGTTCCCGTTCAGAAAACTGATTCCTAACTCCATGCGGATACCGGTTACAGGCGTACTCACGATTAAAGATGCTGAATCGGGAAAAAATCTCAGGTTTTATTCAAATGAATCCTGTCCGATGGTACGTCATTTATATTGGAACGAAAGCGGTTTTTCCTTTGAATTTTCGCCAATTTTCAAACAACTGATTGCCGGTAGTGACACACTTGTGGATATTGGCACCAACGTGGGGTATTATTCTCTTTTGGGGGCCGTTTTACAGCCGGAGATGACCATTTTTTCATTTGAACCTTCCATAGGACCTCTTTATTTTCTGCGAAGAAATGTTGAATTGAACGCATTTAAAACCATTCAGGTAGTAGACAGTGCGGTTGGAAATGAAAGTGGCGTGATTTCCTTTTTTGAGGAACGAAATCTGAAATACGGTTATTTGGAACACCACGCCAGCGGAATCGGAAACACCATTAACAGTTGGGAGATTGAGAATTTCTCCAAATACGACGTCAAATTAATTACCCTGGATGACTTTTTGAAAAATCATTCATCCAACAAAATAGATTTGATAAAAATGGATACAGAAGGTACCGAAAATCATGTGTTGGAAGGAGCGATGAATACAATTTTAACTCATCAGCCCATTATTATTTGTGAAGTATTAAATGGTAAAATTGAAGCTGAAATGGACGCGTTGATTCATGATCAGATGAAGTATGATATTTACCAGTTTCTCCAAAGCGAATGCAAATTACTGAAAGTTGACAGCTTAAGTGCCTCAACAACAGTGAGCAACGAAAATTCAAATTTCTTTTTCATTCCACCTGCCAAACAAGGGCTGATCCATGCGTTTATTAAAACCCCAGACGCTTAAACGATCGCCCGATCATCAATGCATTTGATTGATATGTGGTACTGTTGCTGATACTTAAGCGCGGTAAAATGCGATTATCGTCTGCATCATCACTGCAACGGTAATCAACAGCCAGCTGATACCTGTAACCGGCCATTTCTGCACTGTTTTTCACTTCTCGATTGTACGATCCGTCGGGATAGGCGATGGAAAGAATCGGTTGCTCAAGTACCCTTTCCAATTCCTGTTTCGAAGTTTTTAATTCCGATTCGGCAAGTTGTAAATCTACGTTGGCTAAATTGTGATGCACTTTGGTGTGCGAACCGATGGTAACATATTTTGATTGTGCAAATTGCTTCAATTCGGCGGCGTTCATCAGCTTCCAATAATCGGGGAATTGCTTTTTCAGAGCTTCAAAATGGGGGAGGCCGGCCGCAATTTGGTTCAGGAACTCATATTTTTCAGGCCCGAGTGTTTTTAAATAATCGGCAATTCCGATCTCATTAAGTTCGGTACAACGAAATTGTCCGTTTCTACGATCAAAACGGTGATTTCCGAATTGGAGTGAATCATCGTTAGTTGAAAAAAGAATCAAATCCAGCAAATCAGTCCAAACAATAAAGTTGTCATTGACAATTCCTTCTGAAATAATATAGAAAGTGGCGGGAACCTTGTGTTTTTCCAAAACGGGAAGTGCTGTTGTGAGATTGTCCAGGTAACCATCATCAAACGTAATGCAAATTCGCTTTTTACCGGATGCAGGCTTCGTGGAATGAAACATTTCATCCATTCCTACGACTTCATAATTGCGTGAAATGGCACCAATCAACCGGTCAAATTCACGAACAGCCATGTGGCGCTTATTGATAGCCTGGTTTGGTGTTTTGGTGACACCGTGGAAACATAAAATCAGGTTTTTGGAGGACGCACGCTGACCGATCAAATAATCTATTCGAAAAAAATGAATAACGGGAAACAAGACGGAGCGCGCCACTGATTTTAGAAAAGGCATCGACAATACAGTTTTGAATTCAAAGATAATGATTCTGCCGGATTGTCGCGTTTGAGGTTCGCAGATGCAACCCCGTTTCGAAATAAACAACTAAGTTTGTATGAAGGAATCAGCCAGTCCCCGGTTTTCAATATTCAGGGAAAAAGCGGACAGATTCGAATTGAACGAAGTGGGAATAATTCAAAAAGATGCATTAAGAACAACGTTTATCTCTTACCTGGGACTGATTTTGGGCTATCTGAATAAAGGCGTCTTGTTTCTGATTTTTCTATCGACCGAGCAAATCGGTTTGCTGAGCCTGATTCTTTCAGTCGGATTGTTATTTGCCCAATTCTCTAATCTGGGAACGTCCTATACAGTTTGGCGATTCTTCCCTTTTCTGCGGAATAAAGACAAACAAAATTTTGGTTTTTTTCAGTTCTCAATTTTGGTAACGCTTATAGGAATTATGGTGTTTACCATATTATCGGTTATTTTAAAAGATTTTATCTGTTCACTCTACCTCGAAAAATCCAAACTATTTGTCGATTACTATTATTGGATGCTTCCGATAGGCGTGTCGTATGCCTTGTTTATGACATTCGATGTGTTTCTGAGAGGGCTTTACAAAAATATCATTTCGGTTATTGCCACCGAATTGATTTTGCGTTTGATCGTAACAGGAGCCATTATTCTTTACGCACTTCATTGGATCGGCTTTTTCGAATTGTTGGTGCTTCACAGCCTTTCGTTTGCTGCACCAACGTTTATTTTGGCACTTCAACTGTTCCGAAACAAAGAGCTGCATTGGCGCATGTCGAAAATTGAGATCCCGAAACGATTTAAACGTATTATGTTCTCCTATACGGCATACAGCTATATTAATTTCATCGGAATAATGGTTGTTATTTCCATCGATACGATGATGGTAGCCAGTATGGTTGGATTGAAAGCAACGGGTGTTTTTTCTACTATTATTTTCATTGTCAGTGGTTTGCTGATTCCTTATAAATCGTTGGTGCGAATCAGTTCTCCTTTTGTGGCCAAATACTGGAAGGAACGCGACATGACCCGTATGAGTGATTTGTTTACCCGAATCAGCTCGATCGGGTTGGTGATCGGTCTGGGAACATTTTTGGTGTTTTGGGGCAACCGGTTTGAGATTTTTCATTTCTTGCCGCCCGAATTTTCTGATGGAATGATCATTTTTCTAATCCTTATGATTGGTAGGATTGCGGACATGTATTGCGGATTGAACGGGGTGATTTTTGTGACTTCCAAGAAATATAAATACGACCTGATTTTTACGTTATTTCTATTGCTTTCGGTTTATTTTCTCAATTTATTTCTGATTCCGAAATACGGTATTTTCGGTGCGGCAATTTCAACCACGGCTGCCTATATTTTTTACAATTTGTGCCGTTTGGTGTTTGTGTATTTTGCTTACAAGATTCATCCTTTCAAGTGGAGTCAGTTAGTCATAATAGCCTTGTTTTTGATCGTTCTGGCGCTGTTTGAATGGATTCCGGTATTGTTTGGTATCGAATTGCTCTCCATCGGCATAAAACTGATCGTCGTATCCGTCTTGTTTTTGGTTCCGATTTACTGGCTTAAATTGGACAATGATGTGGTAGAATACACTGATAGTATGATAAAAAAGGTGTTTAAGTGATGAAAACGATTTACTACGGTTATCCTTCTCTTTCCAGTTTTGTCAAAACGGATATCGATTTTTTATCGAAAGAAAACAGTGTGATTCATCGCCTGCAACCATGGAGCAATAAATTGAAGCTACCATTTTGCCTCATCACCCAATTCTTTTTTCTGCTCAAAAATTACCGTAAAATAGACGTTGTAATCGTTTCTTTTGCAGGTTATCACTCATATTTACCTGTACGTTTCGCCAAAATGAAAGGCATTTCGTCATTTATTATTCTGAATGGAACAGATTCGGTGGGAATTCCACAATTAAACTATGGTTCGCATTTAAAGAAAATCATGCGTCTTTTCTGCAAATGGTCTATCAAACATACTACGGAATTATGGCCGGTGAGTTCTTCGCTGATCGATGGCAGAAATGCATATCTGAGTGAGCCGTTGGTCTATGGGGTCAGACATTCGTTTCCGGAGATTAAAACGCCTTATTATACCATTTCAAACGGTTTCAGTATTGGTTATTGGAGAGAAGGCTTGCTGCATCGGAAAGATTCGTTAAACGGAGTTGTTAGTGTTGTTTCGGGCGCGAAGCAGTTTGAGCTCAAGGGAATTGATTTATTACTCGAAGCAGCTGCACGCTTGCCCGAAATTCCTTTTTCAATCGTAGGAATGACCATGCCGGAAGAACTTCATGTACCGGAAAATGTTCGCTTTTTAGGCCGGTTAACGCAGGATGAATTGCGCGGAATCTACGCATCCAACTTGTTCTACATGCAGCTTTCTTCATTCGAAGGATTCGGATGCTCTTTGTGTGAAGCAATGCTTTCCGGTTGCATTCCGATCGGCTCGGCAGTAAATGTGATTCCTGAAATAATAGGCGACACCGGATTGGTTTTACAAAAGAAAAAGCCAGATCTGCTGGCTGAAGGTTTTTTGTCGTTAATGAATAAGATCAACAACGATAGGGAAGAGCACTCAAAAGCTTCGTCAGATAGAATTGCCGAACATTATACAATTGAACAAAGAATGAAACAGATTGCAGGACGAATTGCTGTTTATCAAACAAATAGAAATAAACTACGCGACGATTAGTGAGTTCATTTACTAAAATTAAACTACTTTTAAGTCGTTAACAATGGGCCCTAGCCACATAAGTATGAAGCAATCATCCATCTATACTGTCCTACTATTGATTGCTGCTTTATTACCATTAAGCGCTTTTTCACAAACCAATACTCTAATCGGTGAACCCGCAACAAATGAATATGGCCTTAGCATTTGTGTGGATGATTTTGGCAAT
This sequence comes from Candidatus Fluviicola riflensis, assembly GCA_002243285.1. GTDB lineage: Bacteria > Bacteroidota > Bacteroidia > Flavobacteriales_D > Crocinitomicaceae > Fluviicola > Fluviicola riflensis. The sequence goes on from CP022585.1 coordinate 1,777,295, forward strand.
ACAATTGTTGGTGGAACCAGAGGAAATGCTGCTTTAGTTATAAAACAAGATGCGCAAAACAATACTATTTGGTCAAAAACGCTTTCGTTTACAACAAATTCGCAGTATACTTCAGAAATCGGTTTCATTGATGTTTTGGCCGATACGATTTTCGGTTGTGGCTGGGTAAGTACAGGGAGTAATATTGGTGGTGCCGTTTATTTCAAATTAAACGCTCAAACAGGAGTGCCGTACTGGATTAAAACGGCTACTTCATCGGTTAGCTGTTTTTCAACAATGCGCTATAGCAATGGAATTTACATGCTTGTCGCAGCAGTGAATGTAAATGGAATTGATCGTGATGGAAAAGTGATTGGTGTCTCCAGTTTAACCGGACAAATTATCTGGGAAACACCTACATTATCATTGAGATTTCCTCCCTACAATGCTGATCACCTAGATGATTTCACCGGCGCCACAGAGATTGTAAACGGTCAGATTTTTATTACGGGTAGGTCCTACGTGAACGGAGCAAGTTCTTATAGTATGAGAGCTCTGTTGATCGGGGTTGATATCACAGGAAATGTGTTCCTCAAACGGTATTTACTAAATGATGTTTTGAATGGTGGAGTTCACCGCTTTTACGGAATGAGAATCGAATTTGATGGTGCCGATTCACTGGTTGTTGCCTATTCCGGTGATGATAACTGTAGTGGTTGTACCGATTACAGATCGGGCATCTTGAAGTGTGATTTGCTGGGAAATGTCAAGTTTGCCAAGTATTATGATATTCAGGGAGTGACCATTGAAGTGGTTCGTTCGTTTAACAGAACTCCTACAGGATACGTGATTTATGGCGTTGTGAATAATGGACTGGCAAATATGCGTTTGTTTGCTTTGAAAACAGACAAACAAGGTAATTATGTCAGTTGTAAACTAATTGCGCCGCCGACCGGAGTATATACTGTTTATTGTGGTGTTGGTAATTTCGCTGCCGGACACAACGAGTATCGTAATGGAATACATTACTTTCTGGCAACCACATATACTTCCAACGCAAATCTGCGGGATATCAAGAAAATAATTCTGGATGACAACCTGGATAATTTTGCAGATTGCTCATTAAACACGAATGTTGCAGTTACAACAACCGCACTGACGCCGTTTTCAGGTCAGTTAATATCGGTGGATGCCGCAGTTCCGTTCACATTCACGAATTCCGTAGCAAGTAATAATGTGGTGATTACAAATCAATGTGCAACAGCAACCATCAGTTTGTCAAATAATACATCTTGTACTTCTGCCACTATTACAGCACAACTTAGCGGAGTAAGTAATGCGACGTACACTTGGTCAAACGGAAGTTCGGGGAACAACATTACAGTCAATTCAAATGATACAGTATTTGTAACCGCCGTTAACCCAGCCAATTGCTGTATTTATTACGATACAATTGTACCAGCCATTCCTGTAAGTCAAACTTTTACTCTGGAATTGCCTGCAGATACGGCCATTTGTTTTTCTCCGGGGCAAACCTGGGATTTGAATGCACAATTGGGTAATTTATCAACTCCGTTGGATTATTCCTGGAATAACGATCCAATGACAACAAATGCGAATAGTATTCCCCCTTTCGTTGTTTCAGTTGGTGGCACTTATTGGATTACTGCAACCGATGGATGTAATACGTTAACAGACTCGATAACGATAGATGGGAATGTTGCTCCGGCAGTGGTTTCAACTACTTCGATTCAGGTTTGTGCAGATGATTACCCTTATTTGTTGAGCCCGACACTCACAAATTATACGTCCGTTTCCTGGTCAGATGGAACCACTCAAAATACATTGAACGTTTCACAGGAGGGAATTTACACGATTACGGCCACGAATGACTGCGGATCAGCAACCGTTGATATCGAAGTAACAACATTACCAAACCCAACAGTTCAGCTTCCTACTTCAATAGACACTTGTATCTCTGTAGGAGGTACCGTACTATTGACAGCCATTTCATCCGATGTTACCGATTTTCAGTGGAGTAATTCGGCAGCTTCTCAAAGTACGGATATCAGTTCATCCGGTACGTATTGGGTAAATGCATCAAACAGCTGTGCGCTGGTGAGTGACACCGTTCAGGTGACATTGAACTACTTACCGGACGTGACCAATCCAACAAACTACACGGTCTGCGAAGACGATTATCCGCTCACGGTAAATCCTGTAGTGACAAATGCGACTTCTGTTGTGTGGGATGACGGAACTGTTGGCGGGCAGCGTACGATTAACCAATCAGGAAATTATACGATATATGCCGGTAACGATTGTGGCATCGATTCATTGGTGATACAAGTATCAACCAGTTTATTACCCATAGTTACGACACCAAGTCTTATTGACACCTGTATTATCAATGGAAATAATATTCCTATCCTGGCGCAAATCACCAATGCGCAAACAACAGAATGGTCAACCGGTAATGCAACGGATCAGATTCAGGTAACTAATTCCGGTGTTTATTGGGTTGCAGTCACGAACCAGTGCGGAACTGATTCTGCTTTCAGTACAGTAACAATAAACCATTTCCCTGAATTATACCTACCCGCAGTCTTGGATACGTGTTTTGAAATAGGAGTTGGATTCTCTTATACCGCCCAAGGATCAGCCGGAAACTATGCCTGGAGTTCAGGATCATCGACGGCAACGGAGTGGATCGCGCAGGAAGGTAGTTATACCTGTATTCTTACAAATCAATGTGGCTCTATAACGCAAAGTATGGAAGTGAATAGAATGTCCGCAATTGATTTGTACATACCACAAGATTCCCTGTTACTTTGTTACGAATCCATTAATCAGGCAACACTGGGAATTGAAACCAATTATGATTATGAAATTTGGGATGAAAACGGCCATTTAATTGATGGTTTCATAGACGAAACAGGCTGGTATACTATTCATGCATACAATATTTGCGGAACGCTCGATGATTCCATTTACATCGATTTGCAAAACGAGCAGTATTTTTATTTACCTAATGCATTCACTCCGGGTGAGGATGAATTTAATTCGGTATTTATTGACAAGGGATACAATTATGTAGTTGATCAGGTTGAAATTTACAATCGTTGGGGGCAACGGGTGTATCAGGAATCGGGAACCTTTTCAGGATGGGATGGAACCTATAAAGGTGTTCTTTGCCAGGACGGAATCTACCAAGTGAAAATTGTGTATCTCAATTGTGCCGGAAAAGAAACCGTGTTTTATGGACATGTTGTTTTACTGAAATAAAATTCGATAATTATACAACCACTTTTGAATAGGAGTAAATTTATTGTTTGATAAACGAATGTTTGCTTTCCAGGTAACGAATGGCATAATATCTCATTGGCTAATTCATTTAATGAAAAACAGTCGTCTTTTGTCAATCATTTATAACCTGAATAAATCCTGTCTTTTGGACAGACTTACCTGAAATGGTTGTAGCTGAAAATTGATAAAAATAAATTCCTTCGGAACAGTTATCGCCAGACAGATTATGACCATCCCAAAATAACAACCCTTCTTTGTCAGTCGTTTCATGAACTGTATTTCCCCAGCGATTGAAAATGGTAACTTCGAAATGGCTAAACTGGTCTTCATCGAACGAAAATGAATCATTGATACCATCAGCATTTACAGTTAAAACATTTGGAATGAAAAACACCTCTTCTTCAAGCGGTAATTCAATATCAATAACCGAATCATTACTTACATAGGTCAGGCACAATTTTGGCCATTTATCGGAGGTAGGACTATCGCTTGAATAAAATGTTAAAGCAGCGGCAGAATTAGGTGATTCTGTATCCAATTGCAGCAAGAACCCATAATTTTCCTGTGGATTTTGAACCATATAATCCACCATGGTCGTAGTATTGATTACATAATCCTGATCAAAAGCTGAACTTTGGGGAACTACTGCAAAATCGGAGACTGAGGCCGCGGGTTGATTATCCCATGTAACACTGAATTCCGACCAGGATTCGGTAACTCGGTAGATTTTAGCTGAGTTATTTCCGAAATGCCCAGGTAGAAGGTCATTGAGGTAACCTGTTCCGTAAAGTTCAAGTGACGCTGAAATTACATTAGAACCGACAGGCACAGACGATAAGTCAAAATAGAGTAGACCTCTGTTCGTGTTTTCTCCTCCGTCTGCACCTGGAATGCAAAATGCTTTTAGATAAAGATCATTGCCATAGTTATTTGCTGATGTGCCAAAATTGTCATGATACCCCAATGAGGCATCGGTTCCATTGGCGCCGTCGTTGGTTGTGCAAAGTGAATCAATTACATTCGAAATATAGTTGATAATAAGTTTCGGCCTTGATGAACTAACATTGTAATCACTTGAGAAAAAAGCAATTGCTGCAGCATCGTTCGGATCTTCATTTACCAAACTTAGGTGAAAACCGTAATTAATAGATGGATTAGCATACATATTGCTAACCATAGTGGTGACATTGATTGAATAGTTCTGGTTTGCATTGCTACTTGCAGGAATCAGAACCTGATTGGCTGCTGAAATCGTTGGAGCATTGGCCCAGGTAACGGTGTTTTCCAGCCATGTTGCATCAATTTGTGTAAGATAAGCTGCATTGTCACCAAAATGTCCGGGTAAGAGAGAATTGAGATAGCCGGTAGCAGTAAGTTCTAAAGTCGCACTCGTTATTGTTACATTGGCCGGAAGTGCTGAAAGATCGAATTTGATCACGCCACGGTTTGAATTCCGGCCACCGCTTGCTCCCGGAATACAAAACGCCTTAAAATAGGTATCGGTTCCGTAGTTATTGAAATCTGTATTGAAGTTGTCGTGATAACCCAATGAAGCATCAATACCTGCATTAGCATCTGGTTGCAAAACAAGCTGCTGTGAATAAATTGTTGTTGATGAGAAAATCAACATGGACAGGTATAAAGATTTCATAATTAGAATGGACTAAGTTATTGTTCAAATGTAGTGAAGTCAGTCGGAATGAGGACCTAAATCTTATTTTGAGGTTGTTTTAAACAAAGAATCCCTTTCCAACAAAAGAAAGGGATTCACTAAATATCAGTTATCAGTTTACTTCACCATCGCTTTTACTTTCACCGTTGAAACGCGCGGTTCTGTATTGGCCTGAATGGTAACTGTTTTTTCAGAAGGGCCTGGGCCATTTGGCTTGAATCCGACTTCTATCACGTCACTTTTTCCCGGAGGAATAGGTTTTTCAGGTTTTTTCGGGGTTGTACAGCCACAGCTGGCGCCTACATCAACAATAGTCAATGGAAACTTTCCGGTGTTTGTTACTCTGAACACGCATTTGTTTTCGGAACCGGTTGCTATTTCGCCGAAATCATGCACCTCCTTGTCAAATTTCAGAGTTGTGACATTTTTCGAAGCTTCGCGCTCACGTGTTTCTTCTTCCTTAATACGCGCAGCATTTTCCCTGATCAGTGCCTGGTCTTCCTCACTTCCGGATGCGACGGCAGAAACAACTTCACCGTCTTTTTTCGTTTCGGTTTCAGCACAGGCAGTTAAGAATAAGATGCCACCCGCAAAAACAATCAAACTTTTTTTCATAGTTAATCCAAAAATAAATCAGCCTAAAATTAATTGGTTTTTGCCAAATTCATAGAATCGTATTTACTATTTTGGATCAAAGCAATTGCTTCCTGAAGAATTTCGTTTTTCACGTTGTAAATTTCATAAAATGCTTCCGAACCGAATAAATCCTGCGCAATGTTAGCTTTCAGACGTAATGTCATGATATCCTTGCTGGTAGCGTATTGTTTTTCGTCGAATTTAAACTCAGCATCTTCTTTTTTTACATGCTCGAAGAATTTATCCATCAACGCTTTGTCAACAGTAAATCCTTTAATGAACTGATCCAAATCTTCGTATTTCTTGTTCAATTCGTCGCGGTTATCTTCCACATACGTCAATGCGAACGTATTAAATGCACCAGTACTTGCGGCATCGCGGTAAACATCCGTAATTTCAACTGTGTCGATCGGAACGAAAACATCTGGCATAATACCACCACCACCATAAACCGGGCGTTTCATTAGTTTTGTTTCGAATTTCAATGAATCCGGTAATTTGATGCTGTCTAAGTGCGACATTTCACCGTTCAGAAAACGCGTCATGTAGTCATTGTGATATGCTTCGAGATCTTCGTATGATTTCTGAATAAAGCGTCCGCTCGGCGTAAAATAACGAGCAATGGTCAAACGCATTTGTGATCCGTCAGTCAGATCAATCGGACGTTGAACCAATCCTTTTCCGTAACTGCGACGGCCAACGATCAAACCTCTGTCCCAATCCTGGATCGAACCGGCAAGGATTTCACTTGCTGAAGCGGAGTTTTCATCCGTCAGCACGATTAATCTTCCTTTTTCCCATGTTCCAACTGATTTTGGATTGGCTTTCAAGTCCTGACGCGGATACGCACGCCCTTCAGAGTAAACAATCAGTTTGTCATCCGACAAGAATTCGTCGCCCAACAGCTGTGCCTGGTTCAATAAACCACCGCCGTTTCCTTGCAAATCAAGGATCAGGCTTTCCATACCTTCCGACTTCAATTGTTTGATGCTTTTTGTGATTTCATCATGTGATGAGCGTGAAAAAGCGTTGAGTTTGATGTAACCGATTCCCGGAGCTACGATGTAGGAACAATCTACCGAGTTTACCGGAATACGATCACGGGTAATCACGTAGTTTTGCGCTTTTTTTGTTCCTTTTCGCAATACGTCGACACGGACTTTTGTACCGATATCGCCGAGTAATTTTTCGCGTACCTGGGTGTTTTTTAAACCGACACCGGCTACGCTTTGTCCTTCGATGGAAACGATTTTATCTCCGGCGCGAATTCCTAATTTCTCAGAAGGCCCGCCCGCAATGGTTTCTACAACGATTAATGTGTCTTTCAGGATCTGGAAACGAATTCCGATTCCTACAAAACTACCTTCGATACGCTGGTTGGCGTCGTCAACTTCTTCTTTCGAGATATAGGTAGAGTGCGGATCCAATTTTTCCAGCATGGCTACAATTGCTGCATCCATCAGTTCTTTGTCTTGTACTTCATCAACATACAACTTATCGATATAGGTTAAGATTTCTTCGATCCGCTGTCCGCTGGTGTAAGCTGGTGATTTGGTGACCGGTTGTGCAAAAGAAACTGCGTAGGCAGCAATTGTCACAACGGTAAGAATGAGTTGTTTCATTTTTTGAAATATATTGTATATACTAAGGTAAACGAATTAACGCAAATATTACGAAATGGTACGGTCATAATTGCTGAATAAATGTTAAAGGGCGTAAAAAGACAATTTCCGACAACAAAACCGTTAACAATGGATTGTTGACTTTTTTCCCTGAATACTTGCAGTCAAATTCCTTATTTTCGAAGTTGAAATCAATTGACTATGCAAGTTTACTTTCGCCTATTGACAATTTTTCTACTGGTCTTCGTTTCCACTGAAATCAATGCACAGGTACGTGCTTTTGACAAACTCGAAATTCTTTACGATCAAGACCATTACAGTATGGTTTACCGCCGTGCCAATCGTCTGCTCGACAAACCCGATTATGATTATTCACTACAGCCCGAATTTTACAAGAGTTTGGCAATGTTTCACCTGAGTCGCCAGGATTTTTGGTCGCAGATTCATCCGAACTCGTTGCAGGACGCCCGGAAATTGTTTTTGGAGGTGAAGTCTTCTTCTGATGGAATGAAAGTGTTCAATGCGCACATCGATCATGTGACGGAGGTGAAAAAATTCCTGACCGACTGGTCGAAAGAGCTCAAACGGACGGACCAGGATAAATTTGATGAATTGCAGCAAATTCTCTTCGGTTTGTTTGATAATGTGCCTGATCTGGATAATCCTGATTATGAGCCTCCTGTGGTTCCTGACAATGGATTGGTAGTGGAAGAAAGCGTTGCGATGAAAAAACGCCGCGATGAAATGGTAGAATATGCCAAAAAACAACTCGGCGTGCCATATGTTTGGGCAGGAACCGATCCGAGTGGTTTTGACTGCAGCGGTTTTACGACTTACGTGATGAAACAATTCAAAAAGGAATTACCACGCAGGGCAGAGGATCAATATAAATCGGCGAAAAAAATCAAGCAAAACAATGCTCAGAAAGGCGATTTGGTGTTCTTTAACAATGGTTCAGGCGTTTCACACGTGGGAATGATCGTTTCCGAAAGAGGAGCGCCTTTGGTGATGATCCACGCCAGTTCTTCGAAAGGAATTATGATCACTGATATTGAATCGTCGGAGTATTGGCTGAAACGCCTGTATGGCTTCGGAACTTATGTGGAATAAGCCTTTCTACAAGACCGGCCGACATATTGTTTACCACAGATGCACTGATTTTTTGCGCTCCTAACGGCAGCGCTTATTTTAAGTTTGACTTTATTATTAAAATCTAATTTTTCTGCCGCTGTTAAACACTATCCTTGTCAAAACAATTTTGAATCAACAAGCGAGGGCGTTAGCCGAGCCAAATTTGTGCATCTGTGGGAGGAAGGGTACTTTAATCAGATAATTTGCTTTTTTCTAAATCCGAACAACAAGCCAAGAAGGGCAAGTAGTAGTGCGATAAAAAGACTCCACCAGGCAATTGTGAGCGACGTTCCGAAAATATTGGCTGCTCCAACCGAACAGGCACTGGCAATAAACGGTACGATAATAAGAACGGATAACTTCCCTTTGATCAATTGCGAAGAACGTGCCAGCTGGTAAAGGTAAAGCTGAATTCCGATCAAACCGGTTTGTGAAAGCAATTCCCACGTTGAACGAATATCCGAAAGATTGGTGAGAAGCATGACTGAAAGAATCACCGAAAGGACGAGGAAAACACTTGTGACGCGCCGAATGATCCCAGCGGGTGAAAACGCAAACGGAACACTACAGACAAACATGACTGTAAGTACTATAAACCAGGGAAGGAGAGTAACGAAGCTCCAGCCAATAAAAATCCAGCCTATTGTCAGCAATACCAACAAACCAAACAAGACAAGGGGAATTAGTTTCAGAGTGTGCATATTATTTCTTTTTGTAACGAACACCGAATACACAAACGTCATCTACCTGGTCCAAATCACCTTTCCAGCCATCAAATGCATTCTTGATTGCTTCAAATTGTTGTGCCATCGGTAGGGCAGATAATTCAAGCAACATGGTTTTGAAAGGACGTGATTTGAATTTTTTTGCTTTCTCGCCACCGAATTGATCTACGTAACCATCGGTGTATAAATAGATACAATCATCATCCTGCAATTGGAATTCTTTCTGACTAAACGGTTTTGCGTCAACAAACTGTCCTATCGGTTGCTTATCCGGTTTCAATTCGATCAATTCTCCGTTCCGGATGATCACACATTCGTTGTTGGCTCCGGCATACTTGAGGATTCCGGCTTCAAAGTCTATGGCGCACAAGGCAATGTCCATTCCGTCTTTTACATCCGATTGCCCTTCCGAACGGAAAGCACCAACTACAATCTCACGCAATTTATCCAATACTTCGCCCGGTTCGGTGAGTTTAAATTCGTTGACTGCACGAAGCAAACCGTTGTTACCAACGATACTCACAAGCGATCCCGGCACACCATGTCCTGTACAATCTACGGCAGCAAACATGGTTACACCCTGTAATTCACGTGCCCAGTAAAAGTCACCGGATACGATGTCTTTCGGTCGGTAAAACACAAAGTGCTCATGGAACAATTCATTTAGACGCGAAGAAGCGGGTAGAATGGTTGTTTGAATCCGTTTGGCATATTGGATACTATCCAGGATATCCGTTGTTTTTTGGATAATCTCCGTTTTTTGCTGCTCCAATTGCTTGTTTTGCTCGGCAATTTCACTGGTTCGTTCCTGTACCGTTGCTTCCAGTCGCTGATTTTGACGCTTCACACGTTGAGTTGAAAGCTGTACGATTACGAAAACCAGTACAATCAACGCGATCAGGTAGAGAATATAAGCCCAAATGGTTCTGTACCAAGGCGGAAGAATAGTGATTTCATATTCCAACACCTCGCTTTCGATTCCGAATCCGTTGCGAGCCTGCAGTTTCAAAACATACGTTCCCTCACCGATTTTTTGGAAATCCTTGTAATACTGATCCGACCAATCTGACCACTCATCGTTGAAGCCTTCCAGTTTGTAACGGTATTCCATGTGGTCTTTTCCGCTATAGGAATTGGCATGGAACGTAACGCTAAACGAGTTTTGTCCATACGTCAATGGTTCTAGTTTTTTCGCTCTGAAAACGTTAAAACGCAGTGTTTTTCCCCCCGCTTCAAAACGATCAATGGAAACTGTAAGATGATTTCTGTATTTGCGAATCGCATCAAAATTCACAACGTAAATCCCGTTGCTGGCGCCGAGCCAGATTTCGTTGTCTGGTCCTTGCACGATAGATGAAACAATTCCGGCTTTACGCATTCCTGCAAGCGGCCATTTGATCCATTTCCAGTTATTTTTTCCGTGCTTTTCAAGCCATCCGGTTACTATTTCAAATTTCCCGTCGGTCAAATCACGGTACACAACTACCCACAATTGTTCATCGTTGATGTTGATGATGCGATGAAGGTCGTTTTTGGTATCCCCGAAAAATTCCTTGTTCTGCGAAATAGCTTTCATGGAACGTTCATCCTCCGATAGAATGGCAATACCACGAGTGGTTTCAATTACAATTTCGCCCTGAAATTTTTCTACATAATAAGAACAGGATTCGCCTTTTTTGGGATTGACCTCTTTTATGAAACGTGTTTTTTTCGTTTTGACATCGTAGATTCCCAAACCGACATCCGTAACGCCAAAATAAATTTTTCCATTGAGTACTGTAAGACTGAAGGTACTGCCGTTTTTGGAAATGTAAAGGTCTTTATATTCCCATGAGCCGTTCGGAAGCAGTTTTAATTGTGCAATTCCGGCCTCAAGTGTTAGGTAAACAATGTCTTTGTTATTAGGATCCTGACACAATGAATAGGCGTAACTTGGGGAAAGGAATTTGGTGGAATTGTTGGAAGGAAAATATTCGTAAACACCATTGTAGGCTATTACCAGGGTACGTTTTCCTTTGGAAGTGGTGAAGGTTTCCAAATCATACACATCTTGTTGCATGGCTGCATTCGTTGCAAAAGAACGATGTGTGTTGGCGATATGAAGCGACGAAATATCCGGATGAAGTCCCACCAGCATTTTTTTTCCGTCGAAGACAATAGCTTCGGCCAGGGAACTGATACCTTCAGCTTTTTTGAAATAAGTAATCGGGCTGGATGTTTCGATTAGTTGAATACCGTTGTCGAGGCATAGCCACAAATTTCCCTCTGCGTCATGAAATAACTTAAAAACGTATAGATTTTCCAATCCATCGTAAAAATCGATGCGACGTATGATGTGACCTTCCAAATCGGAAATGAGCAAACCCTGTGTTTCGGTACCCATGAACAGAAAATTGCCGTCACGGCGAATATAGTTGGGCGAAGCTCCCCGCATTTCAGGAAATAACGATTCCTTTTCCGTATTCCAGACGTAACCTCCGTTTTCAGGTTTTGCAGAATAAAAATCACCGCTAATATCCAGTAAATACCAAATTCCGTTTATTTCAAAACTTCCGCGAATATTCCGTAATCGGATGTTTTCAGGGAGTTTTAACTCTTTCATTTTAGCGGTTAACGCATCAATGAACAGGTATTTTGTAATGCGCTTGCCGTCATCGGTTCCTTTTTGATAAATAAGTAAAAACCCTTTCCCAAACCGGCTGGATGTTTTGCATGAAAATCCCTTAAACTGTTCCGGAATTTCAAGTTTCTGCTCAATCTTTTTTTGTTTTACGGTGTAGAGAGCATTTTCTCCGACAAATAAAATGCGTTGCCCGCTCAGTTCGTAAATGTTCCAGAAATTGCCGGGTTCGTTTGTTCCTTTTTTAGCAAAAAGTGGATAATAATTGGGAGCACCCGAATCATTGTAAGCGATGTACCCGAAGTTGTTTTCACGCCCTACGTAAAGCACATCATCTGATGCCCGGTAGATTTCGCGTGTCATACTTTCGTGGGCAACATCGCTGTATTTTTTGCCTTTGCCGGTTGAAGCGGTTTTGATTTTATTCCATTCAATACCGTTGTAAACCAGGATATCCTGACGATTACCGAAATAAACGTTTCCATCGGAACCTTGCGCGCCAGCCCAGATTTGTCCGGCACTTCCGAAATCGTCAACCGAGAAATAATGGGTATTGAATTTACCGTTCACCGACATATTCTGTGCTGCTGCAGGCTTGAAGAACAAGAGCAGGAACATCCAGATTACATATTTCACTGAAGATCGAATCATTGGTTTACTTCGGTTGACGAATATAGTAATAAAAAAGAAACCCGAACCGTTGATAATGAACGATTCGGGCTTGTATAGTTGGAAAATTTAGTAATTGATTTTTCTGCTTTTTTCGGTGGCACAAACCAGGTTCCACAAGGCGCGGGCTCCTACGTTTGCATCCCAATCATCGGAAGTTCCCGGGGCAACTTCATTCAGATCAAAACCAATAATTTGTTTGCCGGCTTCTACCAGTTGAAAAAACAGGTAGTTGATCTGGTCCAGTTCAAATCCGCCAACAACCGGTGTTCCGGTATTCGGACATAAGGAAGGATGTAAACCATCGATATCAAACGAAATGTAAACCCGCTGCGGAAGTGATTTGATAATACCATCGACAATCGATTTCCAGGTTTCACCTTCAAATTGACGGCGCTTGATTTCCCAGTCGAAATGCGTTTCAATGACGTTTGATTCAGCGATTAGCTGAATTTCCGAATGTGCCACATCGCGAATACCAACCTGAACCAGTTTCTCCAGGTTTTTGCAGTTATTCACTACATTATACATTATACTGGCGTGTGATTGCGTGAAATCTTCGTACGCAATGCGCAAATCGGCATGTGCATCTATTTGTAGGATTCCGAATGGTTTTCCAAGATCATCCAATGCTTCGATCAAACCGAGAGGCGTACTGTGTTCACCACCCAAAACCGCAATCGTTTTGCCTTCTTTTAATAATGTGGTACAACGTTCCTTCAGGTTTTCCTTCAGAGCCAGTTGCGTCGCATTGATTTCATTGACTACAGCTTGATAAGGACTGTCGGCAGTTAATTGTCCGCCTTGTTCCAAAAACTGGATGTACTCAATAGCTTGAACACACAAGTCGGTATTGATTTGCTTCCATTCGGCCGAAATAGGTGTCATAAAAACTTGCGTTTTCCAGGCTTCAGGCAATTGCGGATGATAAAAATCCAACTGCGTGGAAGCATCCAGAATTGCCTGCGGGCCATCGCTCGTACCTTTTCCGTAAGATGCGGTTGCATCCCATGGGACGGGAATAATGACTAAATCGGCGGTAGCTTCTTCCACCGGAAAACCGAAAATATTTCCATTGGCAATGCCTACGCCATTCGGATCAAAGGAATCAGCCATTGATGAGTTGTTTCACGAAGTTAGGTAACGCAAAACTTGCCTGCTGTAGTTCGCTGTTGTAATAACGAAGGCCTTTTTCGGCAACAAAAGCATCAATTTCTGCAGTATTGGAAACCGATTTCGGGTGAGCCGCGTCTTTTAATCCGTATTGGAAACTCCACATTCCAGTAGGGTAGGTCGGAACATAGAATAAAGAAACAGGCGCGTTTTCTTTCCCGAAAATATGCTGTAATGTGATGTTTAATTCTGTGAACGCTTGTTCGTTGAATTTTGGCGATTCTCCCTGAGCGACTAAAATTCCGCCTGGTTTCAAAGCACGATGACAGTTGCGGTAGAATTCCACAGAGAACAATCCTTCAGCCGGTCCAACAGGATCGGAACCATCTACTATAATAATATCGTATGAATTATCTGCAGCTTCCTTTGCGTAAGCAATTCCGTCGCCCACGATCAGTTCCAGTTTCGGATCATCGAACGCAGCGGCAATTTTCGGTAAGAATTCTTTACAAGCCTTGATTACCTCACCATCGATTTCAACCATCGTTACTTTCTCAACGCCTTTGTGACGCAGGATTTCACGCACTGTTCCACCATCACCACCACCGATCACCAAAATATTTTTGGCATTTCCATGGGTAAACATAGCAGGGTGAGAAATCATTTCATGGTAGTGGAATTCATCGGCTTCGGTTGTCATGAACATATCATCCAACGCCAGCAGTTTTCCATATTTCGGTGATTCAAGGATACGAACACGCTGATAAGGCGATTGGACATCGAAAAACACTTCACCGGTATAACGCAATGAAATTGCCTGATCGGCATCTTTGTCCGTAAACCAAACGTTGCGGGTATACATTTCAGGATTGGTCCATTCGGCCGCTTTCTGACGCATAGAAGTAATGTCGAAATCGTTGCGTGTCAGTAATTGCACCGCGCCACGTTTCATTTCCAATGCCGAATAGTTTTTGGCGCCGAAGCATTCTTTTAGGTAGTCGAATGAAATCCATGCATCCATTTCACCGCAAGTGAACAAATCAACCGCAGCATAGCCATACTCGGGCCATGTGTGGATTGCCAAATGGCTTTCCTGGATAACAACTACACCCGAAACACCATACGGTGAAAAATGGTGAAATGTAGAATTAATGACGGTTGCACCGGCCTTTTGAGCTGCACCGACCATGTCGCGCTCAATAGATGATACATCATTCATAATGTGCGGATCGCACCCCATAAACTCCACAAGGATATGGTTCCCCAAAGCTGTACTCATTCGACTTTTCTATATTAAATTTAAGCGGCAAATGTACTGTATTTGATTGGCTTGACGTGTATTTTTGAAAGAATAATTTTTTCTTAATATGGATGTAAAACGGGAGGGATTTTCACGGATCATATTGTCAGTCCCGTAGGGACGCAATATGGTAGAAGCGGCATTCCTTCCAAACATCTACCCCGTAGGGGTAGGACAATACAATATTAAACGTATTATCGCTACGGGGCAATGTCTTTGACTATGTTTTCGTACTACCACATTGCGTCCCTACGGGACTATTTTGGTAGCCAAAAATCCGGTAACAAATGTTATAACCTCACTTTGCTTTTCCAAATGCGGATGGTGCGCGCAATCGGGCAAAAGCGCTAATTGCGTATCGTGAATGGCTTGCTGAATGGATTCGAGCTGTGACATGGTTCCGTATTGGTCGTTTTGTCCCTGAATCGCTAAGACAGAACAGCGGACCTTCGTAATTTCCTTCCGAATGTCCCAGCTGTAGAACTCATCAGAGAGCCATGTGTTTGCCCAGGCGTAAAACAATTCGTCTGTTTTTTGGCCATGAATGCGTTTTAAACCGTCGAGTTTACCGTTTTCGTAAGCAGTTACTGTTGGTGGAATACCATTGATCGTTTCCGGTTCCACAAACGTATGTGCTGCGATCGTAATGATTTTCTGCAGGTTTTCAGGGAAAAGACTTCCATATAAAAGCGCGATTGTTCCGCCGTCGCTGTGGCCAACAAGAATAATCTGTTTGTTTAAAGGAAGTAATTCACGTAGGACTTCACGAAGTTCGTACGTGTATTCGTGCAGGTAGTTTTTTGTTCGCGGGTGTTGCAGCGGATCTGATTTCCCATGCCCACTTCGCTCAATTACAATTCCCGGAAGTCTGGTTTCATTGCAAAGATTGACCGGAAACAATTTCCATTGCACAATAGAACCCAGAGCTTCATGGAGGAAAATCAGCACAGGTTTTGTGGTTTCATCGCTGAATTCCGTTCCGATAAATTGCACATTGAGTGCGTAATGGCTGAGCTGGATGCGTTTTTCCATGACAAAAAAAGGGAAACTTGCGTCTCCCTGATTGTATATAAGATTGTTTTCGTTTAGTTTTTTACGCGTTCTACGTAAACACCTGTACGTGTATCAATTTTGATTACTTCGCCCATATCGATGAACAACGGAACACGAACTTCAGCTCCTGTAGCAATTGTAGCCGGTTTCATAGAGTTGGTAGCGGTATCGCCTTTCACACCAGGTTCAGTATACGTCACTTCAGAGATAATGTACATTGGCAATTCCAATACCAATGGCATTTCTTCTTCGGCATGGTATAAAATGTTGCAAACCATTCCTTCTAACAGGAACCCTGGTTTTTCGATCATTTTCCCTGGAATATTTACCTGTTCAAACGTTTCGTTGTTCATGAATACGTATTCAGCACCTTCCTGATAAAGGTATTGGTATTCACGGTTTTCGATGCGTACGATTTCTATTTTATGACCGGCAGAGAACGTGTTGTCAATTACCTTACCTGTTTCGATCATACGTAATTTTGTACGTACAAAAGCAGGACCTTTACCTGGTTTTACGTGTTGAAATTCGATAACCTGACATAACTTGTCATTGTGCTTCATGCACAGTCCGTTGCGTATATCTGCTGTGGTTGCCATTTGTTTATTTTATTTTTCGAGGCAAATATAACCAAAATTCAAACGATTGTTCTTGTAACTTTTTAACGCTTTTATTCGCCTAAATGATCGGAATTGACCATAATAAGCTTTACTTTTGCAATCGTTATGGTGAATTTACCTTTGATATTTAGTGATATTGCCGGTTCCGAGATCTTGTTGATCCTGGTATTTGTGCTGGTGTTCTTCGGTTCGAAGAGCATTCCCGGTATCGCGCAATCGTTGGGGAAAACCATTCGTCAGATCAAGGACGCGTCGAATGACGTTCAAAACGAGATCAAGAAATCTGCCGGTGATGTGAAAGGTGATTTTAACCTGCAACGCATGATCAATGATACCAAAAACGATATCGAACAACCGTTTCGTCAGCATGCACAAACCTTAGATCAGTCCATTAATTTTGATCCGCCAAAAGGTTTTGTAAGGCCGGTTGAAAAACTTCCTGAAACTCCTGTTGTTGCCGATCAGGATGGAGTAGAATCCATCACAACGGATGTAGCTGAAAGTGTTCAAACAACTACCGAAACTCCGCAACCGGAGAAATAACCCCAAGAATATCCTATTTTATAATCAAATCGGCTAGCAGATTATTGTTTTCCCACGAATACTCCAATTTTTCGCGCCTAACGGACGCGCTAATTGACGTGTAAAAACAGTACGTTATGACAATAGTATTTAAGAGCGAGTCCGTTAGGCGAGCCATAATTCGATAATTCGTGGGAATTATTTGTTGCTCTTATTTATAATTTTGGTGGGAAACAAAAAAAGACCCGTCCGCCTCAGGCGGACGGGTCTCATTTATTTCGTTCCGGATCAATTAATCATGATCATCGTGATGTTCTACTTTGTATCCTTTACGGATTTCAGGATGAGAAATTTCCCCACCTGTTGTGCCGACCTGACGGGCAAAGTAAGTTGCAATCATTCCGACCAATAAAACAGTAATTGAAGCAATCAGCGCCATTGATTTTTTCTTCCATTCAAGGAATAAAGCAATCAGCGAAAGCGCTATAATTCCCCACATGAACGGCATCATCGCTTCTGCCTGCTCTTCGTGTTCATGAATAAAGTGTTCGCGTTGTTCTTCGATTTTGTGCATCATTTCAGGTGAACATTTTCCACCTTCACAGCAACTTGCCGGAGCCATGTGTTCTACGATCCCTTCTGCGCCCTCACCGGTTGACATAGAAACCATGGAGGTGATTCCGGCGATGAGGAACAAAAGTAAACCCACTCTGCGGGTAACGGAAGATTTTGAAAGAATTCCGATCAATAATACCAATATACCGAGGATCAGTGCAATGATCGGGAAATGGTTAATCAGGAGGTGTTGATGTGCTGCGTTCATAAGAAGTAAATTTGGGGATGAAAGTACAAACTTTTAGTTCCGAAAGAGGGAAGTGGTTCAAATTCCAACAAAACCAGCCAGAAAAACTTCCGTAATATTGCGGGATTACCGAATGTAAGTCATTGATCAACAATATTTTGACGATTTTTTAAAATCATTTCAACAATCCCGCCAACTCTTCTCCAACCAAACTCCCGATTGCAACACCCATTCCACCCATACGCACTCCAATACCTACATTCGTGTGAATGCGTTCGATCAATGGTTTTTTCTCGGCTCCAACCCCCATAATTCCCGACCACTTGTACTCAATCGTTACCTTTTTTTCGGGAAGGATCACTTCATGTATCAATGCTTCCAATGAATTGATAATCAAAGTTGTGTTTTCAAAATTGGTAGTGGTTTCTCCTTTAATATCAAGATTTCTTCCACCGCCAAGTAAAAGCCGGTTGTCGATAGACCTGAAATAATAATAACCCTGCTGGTAATGGAACGTTCCCGGCAATTCGAATCCGGGAATTTTGGAAGTGACAATTACCTGTGCTCTGGCGGGTTGAATGCGTTGATCGTTCAGTAGCTTCTGAGCAAAACCATTTACGGTAACGGCTAGTTTTCCTGTTTTCAAAGTCCCGAAATTAGTATCGATCAAAACTTCCGTTTCACCAGGTTGAATGCCTTTTACCTCTACACCAAACAGACAGATAACGCCGGTTTTCGCTAGAAGCAGATTACTTGCTGCGAGTAGTTTTGCTGTATTTATTTCGCCTTCCAGCTTATTGTGAAATCCGCCGTCGATGCCATTGAATCCTGCTTTTTCTGAAATACTTGTGTCGTAGGAAAAACAAGAAGAAAATCCGGTAATCCGTTCTATTTCAGTATTAAAATGATGCATTTGCTCACTGAGTTCAGGCACAGTTTTTCGTTCATTCACTGAAATCAGATCCCAGGAACCGTTCAGTTTCAGATCAATCACAGTGTCAGGAAACCGTTCACGCAAGCGCTGCAATCCGCGCCATCGCATTTCCACTGTGCTCCAAACAGCCGTTTCATCCATTTTCTTCAGATCGTCGGCCAACTCGGTGACGCTTCCAAAACAGGCAAACCCGGCATTTTTAGTGCTTGCGCCGGTTGAAATATAGCCGCGTTCAAGGATCACAATTTTGGCATCCGGATACAATTCCCGCAGGCGAAGTGCGGTAGCAATACCAACAATTCCGCCACCGACAATAGCATAGTCAATTTCCTCGGTAAGTGCTGTTTTTTCCCAATAACTCAGTTCATCAAATTGTAGCATAAACGGGCTGTAAGTGATTTTTTTTCGTAATATTTGTATAATATTTCATCAAAATTAAACCAAATACGTAACCGGTTGTACAGAAGTTCGTTTAAAACACTATTATGAGATTTTTACTCCTTTTCCTCCTGTTAATGTTCGTGGCTTCTCCTGATGTACTGGCGCAAGCGAATGTTGAGTTCTTTGTAAAAACGATCAACTATACCACACGTAAAAAAGAATCTGGTGTTTCGGTAAAAGCCTATGAAGGTGCAACTGAAGTACAATCATTGGTTTCCGATGGCTCGGGACAGGTGAAATTACAGCTTCCGGGCGGAAAAAAATACCGCGTTGAGGTTTCTAAGGCTGGTAAAGTCACCCGGTCCATTACAATCGATATCAAAAACGTAAATGATGAATTGATCCAGGGAAAACCACCGGGCGGAAGTGTGGAGATTTCCTTGTTCGACAACAACCCTGCGGTCGATTTCAGTTATGTTACTTCCAATCCGATTACCGAGTTTTATTACGATCCCACTAAACCCGGGGAATTGGAGTTTGACCAGGTGCTGGCCGATAAAATGATCAAAAAGGTCGAAAAATTACTCAAAGATGCTGAAGCGGCTAAAGGCCAGAACGAAGCGGAGTACAATAATTTGATCAAACAGGCCGACGGGCAATTTACCCAAAAGAAATACCAGGAAGCACTGGCTTCTTATGAAAAGGCTTTGACATTGAAACCGACTGAAAAGTATCCTTCCGATAAAATCAACGAGATTGACGGAATTTTGAAAGCAGAAAAGGCCAGTGCACAGCAAAACCAGCAAGCAGAACAAGAATACCAGAGTTTGATCACAGCTGCTGATAACCTTTTCAATCAGAAAAAATTTGAGGAGGCCAAAGCGCGTTACCAGGAAGCATTGACAAAAAAACAAGAGCAACATCCCAAAGATCAGATTATTAAATGTGATTCGGAAATTGCCCGTTTGAAAAAAGAAGCTGAAAATTCTCAGAAATATACGGATGCGATCAAGGCCGGTGATAGTTTTTTTACCCAAAAAAGTTTCCAGGCGGCAAAGGATAAGTACAAAGAGGCGCTTAAATGGAAAGCGGGAGATCCGTATGCGACTGGAAAACTGACTGAAATCGATGGTAAGTTAAATGCCCAGAAAGCGGAACAAGAAACAAAGAAAAAATACGATGACGCCAACACGGCCGGAGATGCATTGATGGCCCAGGAAAAATGGGCAGAAGCAAAAGTCAAGTACAATGAAGCATTAGTAATCATTCCATCATCAACTTATACCCAGGCTAAAATCAAAGAAGCAGACGGGAAACTGGCTGAAATTGAAAAAGAGAAAGTCAAACAAGATCAAATCGCGAAATTGTTGACAGAAGGAAACACTGCGTTTACGGCTTCTCAGTGGGTTCCGTCGAAAACAAAATACCAGGAAGTGTTGAAATTGGACCCTGCAAATGCAACTGCGACTGCCCGGGTTACTGAAATCGATGCTCAAATTGCTGATGAAAAAGCCAATGCCGAGCGGACTGCCAAAATCAAGCAATTGGTATTGGAAGGTGACGCGTTGGTGAAACAAACAAAATTAGCGGAGGGAAAAGCAAAATTCCAGGAAGCATTGGCTTTGAAAGCTGATCCCGCCGTTCAGGCAAAAATCGATGCAGTAGATGCTCAATTGTTGGCGGCTGGTAAAAAAGCGGAGCAAAAACAGCAATTCGACAAAGCAATGGCTGATGGCGAAGCGTTATTTACTGCTGCGAAATACGAAGAGGCAAAAGTGAAGTTCCAGGAAGCGCAAACAATCGATCCGGCACAAACGACTCCGAAACCACGTATTTCCGAAGCCGATAAAAAAATCGCTGAATTGGCGTCGAATGCACAAAAAGCAGAAAAATACATTGCTGCAATGGCTGCCGGAAATGCTGCCTTGACAAATGCACAATTGCCGGAAGCCAAAGCAAAATTCACAGAGGCTACAACTTTGGACGGTACTAAACAGGAAGCAAAGGATAAACTGGCTGAAGTCAATAAATTAATTGCAGACAAGGCTGCTGCCGAAGCCAATAAAGCGAAATATGCTGCGGCGGTAAAAGCCGGTGAAGATTTATTGGCTGTCAATAAACTACCGGAAGCCAAAGCGAAATTTACCGAAGCAAAGGGATTGGATCCGTCGCAAACTTACCCACAACAAAAAATAACGGAAATTGATGGTTTATTGGCCGGTGCCGAAAAACAAAAGCAAGTCAATGCGTTCATTAAAGAAGGTGATGCTGCATTGACCAAGAAAGATGTAGCAACTGCACGTGCTAAATATGAGCAGGCATTGGCTCTTGATCCGGGCAATGCAACAGCTTCTGCGAAAATGCAGGAAGTTGCTACGCTTGAAAACGCATTGGCTGGTGAAGCTCAGAAAGAAGCAAACTTCAAGAAATTGAAAGAAGAAGCGGTTGCGCTTTATGGTCAGGCTAAGTACCAGGAAGCGAAGCAAAAAATGCTCGAAGCCAAGACAATCAAATCAGACGCACAGGTAGAGCAAGTGATCAAGGATTGCGACGCTAAAATTGCAGAATTGGGCAAAGCGGCCGAAGCCGAACAAAAATACAACACATTGGTTTCTGAAGCTCAGGGCTTGGAAAACAGCAAACAATACGATCAGGCCATTGCGAAATATACGGAAGCACTGAAAATCAAAAATGAGCAGTTGCCGAAAGACCGTATTGCAGCTATTACCGAGATCAAGAAAAATTCTGCTAACGCAGCTAAATACGAAGCTGCAGTTGCAGCGGGTAATGAATTGCTTGCGGCTAACAAACTTCAGGAAGCAAAAGCTAAATTTCAGGAAGCACAAACGCTTGATCCGAATCAATTATTGCCGAAGCAAAAAATCGACGAAATTGATAATCGCTTGGCGAGTGTCGAAAAACAAAAGCAGGTTGAAGCATTCATTAAAGACGGCGATGCTGCGTTGACGAAAAAAGATTTGGCAGCTGCTCGTGGCAAATACCAACAGGCATTAACGCTTGATCCGGGAAATACAATTGCTGCAGCCAAAATGCAGGAAGTTGTAAAACTGGAAAATGATTTGATGGGCGAGGCCCAGAAAGAAGCGAATTTCAAGAAATTAAAAGACGAGGCTGTTGCACTGATGGCGCAGGCGAAATATGCCGAAGCAAAACAAAAATTAGCAGAAACCAAGTCTATTAAGCAAGACGCAGGTGTTGATCAGCTGATCAAAGAATGTGACACGAAAATTGCCGAATTAAATCAGAATGCTGAAAAAGACAAACAATACAATGCATTGGTTTCTGAAGCTCAGGGCTTGGAAAACAGCAAACAATACGATCAGGCAATTGCGAAATACACTGACGCATTAAAAATCAAAAACGAACAATTACCGAAAGACCGCATCGCTGCCATCAATCAGTTAAAATCGGCCAATGCTAACCAAGCGAAGATCGATGCTGATTACGCCGCTGCGATGAAAAAAGGAAACGATTTATTCGCTGCGAAAAGTTATGTGGATGCCGTAAAGGCTTTCAACGAAGCATTGGCAATTAAGCCGAATGAGAAAGAACCGGTAGACAGAGCTGCCGAAGCACAAAAATTGGCAGAAGGTTCCGGTGATGAATTTGAGACTCAGTACCAGAAAGTATTGACAGTAGGCCAGAAATACATTGATGAGAAAAACTATCCGAAAGCTCAGGAAATGTACACACGTGCGTTAGGCTTGAAGAAAAATGATCCGTTTCCACAGCAAAAACTGAATGAGATCGCAGGATTGATCAAAGCCGAGGAGGATTTTAAAAAGAAACAGGTTGCATACAATGCCAAGGTAACAGAAGCTGAAACCGCTGCCAAAGCGGGAAATATCCAAAATGCAATTACATTGTTTGAACAGGCGAAAACGATCAAACCTGATGAAACGCTGCCGGATAACCGAATTACTGAATTACGTGCTTTGGCCGAAGGAAATAATGCTGCTCAACAAGCTTTGCAGGCCAGGTACCAGGAATTCATGACAGCCGGAGCAACCGCAGAAACAGGAAAAGATTATACTACGGCTTTAGCTCGCTATAAAGATGCATTATCTGTAAAAGCAAAAGACAAAGCTGCCCAGGATAAAATTGCTGAAATGCAGCAGGTGCTTGACAATGAGGCGAAACTGGATGCCAAACGAGCTGAAATTCAAAAGTTGATAGCAAAAGCTGATGCCAAGTTTGATGAGAAAAGCTGGGCTAGTGCAAAAGGTTTATATGAAAGTGTACTTACTCTAGATCCTCAAAACAAATATTCCATTGATCGGATTGCTGAATGTGATCGCATACAGCAAAAAGAATCAACTGCTGAAGTTGAGAAAGAATACCAAAAGATTCTTAGAGCAGCTGATAAAAATTTCGATAAGAAAGATTACGAGCCGGCGAAAAACCTTTACAAAAGAGCAGCTTCATTACGTTCGTATGATCAGTACCCAAAACAGCGTTTAGCTGAAATCGATGGAATCCTGAACCCGAAACCTGTTGTGGTAAATAAAGAGCCGGATCCGTTGAAACCGTTGGGACAGGAAACGGACAATTCAATTCTTGAAGGAGCTGAAAAATTACAAGCTGCTGATGTTGCTCGAAAAAACGGAAGACAAAAACGTTTCAGAAAAGGAGTTGACAGAGCGGTAGAGAAAAGTGATTCATTGATGCTGGCGCGTGAGGCAACGAATGCAGAAAATAATACGTTGTTAGGAACTGTAGCGAAGGAAAACAGTGAGGCCAATGTTATCGCTGATGGAAATCGCCAGGATAATATCGGAACGCTGAAAGAAATTGACGGAACGATTAAAGCAACCGAATTGGAAAACGGCATGTATGAAAATGCAGAAAACCTGGATGCGAAAAATCAGATTGATATTGCTAACCGTATTCAACAGGAACAAAGCGGTATTCTTGACGGTTACGCGGCCAATAATGACGAGTTACTGAAGGCTTCCAAAAAAGAATTGGAAAATGAAACAGGAAACGACAATGCGGCTACGTATGAACGACGATTGAACAACGAAACAGAGTACATGAAAGTACAACTGGACCTGGAAGCTGATGCAATCGACGATTTTGCTGATCGGGTAGCTACTGAGCATATTGTGCGTGATGCAAGTAATTCGGTGGTGGAAGTAACGCAGGATAATCAAATCCGCACCAATGAAACCCTGGAGGCGGTGAAACTAGAAGTGGATAATACCGCGATTACTGTTGCTGAAAAACGTTATGAGGAAACCAAGCAGTCACCGGTAAATAAAGAAGAACTAATCAAAATTGAAAAGGTTAAGACAGAACTGTCTATTGAAGATGATCAGAACCATTTGGATAATACATTGGCTTACCAAAGCTATACGGAAGGTGTAGACAAACGTATTGAAGAATCGGTTGATAACCGCGATGCAGCACGTAAAGAAAATGTTGAAATAATGGGAGTTTCGGTTCTTTCGAAAGAAGAAGTTGACCGTGGGAATTACAACGAATTGTTTGTGAAAACACTCAACACGAAAGATGCGATTACGAACGAAACCATCAAACAGGACCAGTACGCCGAGATACCTCAAACGGCAAGCAATGAAAATATTGAAAAGATCAAAAAGATCAATGACGATAAAACGGAGGGTGATCGTGCTGCCGATGCTTACCAGGTTGAAAAACACCAGGGAACTCAGGATGCACTGAATCAAACAACACAAGCGGTTCAGGAAAACACAACAAACAACGAATCACAGTCAAAAAACAATGAACAAGCGTTGAAAGAGGCGAAAAGTGAGCTTGGACAAACAGAATTATCTCAAAACAACAAACAGGAGTCGAAAACGCAATCGGCAAAACAATTATTGTCTGCGATCGAGAAAAAAGAAATCGTTTATAATAACGATGTGGCCAATGATTTGGGTAAATTATACCCTGAAGGTGTTTCCCAGGAGCAGTTTGAACAATTCGATGAAGAAGGATTGCTTACGGCTGTTGTAACCCGTCGTGTGGTAATTAAAAACGGTCATGGCGACATTTACGTTCGCAACCAGAAACTGAGCGGTTTAACCTTTACCAAAAACGGTGAGCCGACTACAGAGTATGTGTGGCAGCGCGAAACACAAGATGCGATGTTGAAACGTAATTACTAGTAACGTGAATTCTTATCATGAACTCACGTTAGTAATAAACCCGAATTAAATGAGAAGTGTGAGTAACTATTTGTTGCTCACCTTTTTTTTTGCGGTTCATATCTTAAATTCGTGTGAACAATATCGTTCAAAGAAGGTAAAGACAATCCAATGAATGTTCATTTTATCGCAATTGGCGGCAGCGCCATGCACAATTTAGCAATCGCGCTTTCTCGCAAAGGTGCAACGGTTACAGGCTCGGATGACGAGATCTTTGAACCGTCGAGAACACGTTTGGATAAACAGGGAATTCTTCCTGAAACCATTGGCTGGTTTGCTGAAAAGATTACGCCTTCGTTGGATGCTGTGATCCTTGGAATGCACGCCCGGGAAGATAATCCTGAATTGCTGAGGGCCAAAGAACTCAACATTCCGATTTATTCGTATCCTGAATATTTATACGAGCAAAGTAAAACAAAGCACCGAATCGTTATCGGCGGCAGCCATGGGAAAACCACAATTACGTCGATGCTTTTACACGTTGTAAATCGCCTGGGAATAGAAGCCGATTATATGGTTGGGGCGCAGCTTGAAGGATATGATTGTATGGTGAAACTCACCGAAACGGCACCATTTATGATCCTGGAAGGTGATGAATATTTGAGTTCACCGATTGATCGCAGGCCAAAGTTTCATCTATATCAGCCCGATACAGCGATTATCAGCGGAATTGCGTGGGACCATATCAATGTATTCCCAACCTGGGAAAACTATATTGAACAGTTCCGGATTTTTTGCAATAAAATCAATCCCAGCGGCGTATTGATCTACAATACCGAAGACGAAACGGTGAAACAACTCGGCGAGGAACAAGTCGGTAGGTTGAAATTGAAACCGTATAAAACACCTGCTTATCGAGTAGCTGACAAAGGAACGGTTCTTTCTTTTGACGGAAACGACTACGACTTACAGCTTTTCGGAGCGCACAACCTGCAAAACCTGATGGGAGCAATGCTGTTGGGCGAATCGATGGGCATTTCCAATCATGATTTTCTAACAGCGATTGAAACCTTTACCGGAGCAGGAAAACGCTTACAAAAAGTGGTTGAAACCGAAACGTTTACAATGTTTAAAGATTTTGCGCATTCACCCTCAAAACTGAAAGCAACTACCAAAGCGGTGAAAGAACAGTATGCCGGCCGAAAAGTGGTGGCTTGTATGGAATTGCATACGTTTTCATCGTTGAAAAAGGAATTTTTGCCTCATTACGACAACACGATGAATGCGGCAGATAAAGCGTTGGTTTATTTCAGTGAGGAAGTCGTGAAACACAAAAAGCTGGAACCGATCACCAAAGAACAAGTGCAGGAAGCTTTTGGAGGAAACGTAACAGTTGTGAATAACACGGATGATGTATTGGCGTTTATTCGTGCTGAAAATTGGGATAATTCAGTGCTGCTGATGATGTCGTCAGGGAATTTTGACGGGATTGATTATGATCAGTTAGGGGAGGAATTAATCAACTAAAATCAATTTTGGATGTACTAATTTAAGTCCCGGACGGACGTAATATAGTAGCAAGAAAATTAGTGTAGAACCATTACCCCATAGGGGTAAGATATTTCGTCATATGTTTTATAGTGTATGTCTCACCCCTACGGGGTGAAATAATATGGGTGGATATCGATTTTACCATATTACGTCCCTACGGGACGAACATTCAGATTATTCTACAAAGTCCCCTGCTTGAAAAGCACTCTTCTAAATACAACCGTCACAACAATTGCATTCACAGTAGTGAGCAACAACATTCCGAGCAACGATAAAATCATCGTAGATCCCGGATTGTAGAATGATTTCGGGCCTTCCATGGCTTTTGCATAAATCTCTTCCTTTGTCAGCGACGCATTCTCTGGATTGCTTTTGAAAATGGCCAGTTGTTTCGGATCGTTGATCTCTTCCTGGTATTTAGCTCCGATACGCGCCAATTGACGTTCGTTGTAAGCCGGATCGATTTTCGAATAGTAGAGGTAAATTAAACCTGCCACTACTACTGTATAGATCATTCCGCCACGCATGGCTTCTTTGATATCAGCAAATGCTGAACCTTCGGCACTTTTACCTTCTTTCTTCTCTTTTAGTTTTTCAACCAATGTACCAATCGTAATGGCCATTAACAGGCAGAAAAGATTCCACAGGATCAGGATTTTTACACCGGATTCGTTTTGAAAAAGCTGAAACTGAAAGAAGCACATTCGAACCAGGAACCAGATTCCGGCGAAAAGTAAAGCGATTTTTATAGACGGACGCATGCTATTGTACTAAAAAACAAAGGCCTCACCATCAGCAAGACCTTTATTGATTTATGAATTCATTGATACTAAAAACTCTTCGTTTGATTTGGTGTGCTCCATGTGCGATTTCATGAATTCCATAGCTTCTACAGGATTCATGTCTGCAATGAACTTACGCAGCAACCAGATTCGTTGCAACACATCTTTGCGCACAAGTAAATCTTCGCGACGTGTTCCTGAAGCAAGAATATCGATAGCAGGGTAGATGCGTCGGTTGGAAATCTTACGATCCAACTGCAACTCCATGTTACCGGTTCCTTTAAATTCTTCAAAAATCACCTCATCCATTTTGGAACCGGTTTCCGTTAAGGCTGTTGCTAAAATGGACAATGAACCGCCATTTTCAATTTTACGGGCCGAACCGAAGAATCGTTTTGGTTTGTGCAACGCGTTGGCATCCACACCACCGGATAATACTTTACCCGAAGCCGGAGAAACGGTGTTGTAAGCACGGGCAAGACGTGTAATGGAATCCAGGAGTATGCATACATCGTGACCGCATTCAACCATACGTTTTGCTTTTTCCAATACGATGTTGGCCACTTTTACGTGACGATCAGCAGGTTCATCAAATGTTGATGCCACTACTTCCGCTTTTACGCTGCGTGCCATGTCGGTTACCTCTTCCGGACGCTCATCAATAAGTAAAACGATCAGGTAAACTTCGGGGTGATTGGCTGCGATAGCATTTGCTACGTCTTTCAATAACATAGTTTTACCCGTTTTCGGCTGCGCAACGATCATTCCACGCTGGCCTTTACCAATCGGAGCAAACAAATCCATGATACGGGTTGATAACGACTCGTCTTTGTGGCCTGTCAGTTTGAATTTCTCGTCCGGGAAAAGCGGCGTTAAGTATTCAAACGGCACACGGTCGCGAATATAGCTTGGGTGACGGCCATTGATAGAATCGACTTTTACGAGCGGGAAGAATTTTTCACCTTCACGCGGCGGGCGAATCGTGCCACGAACGGTATCACCTGTTTTTAATCCGAATAATTTGATCTGACTTTGAGAAACGTACACATCATCAGGTGATGGCAGGTAATTATAGTCAGATGAGCGAAGGAAACCATAGCCATCCTGGATCACTTCCAATACACCTTCAGCGGTAACAATTCCAACAAGGTTGTAAGCTTCTTCGTCCACTTTTTCTTCTTGTGGCTGCTGATTTTGCTGCTGACGTTGTTGGTTTTGCTGATTCTGGTTTTGCTGGCGTTGTTGATTTTGATTTTGATTTTGATTCGGGTTCGGGTTCTGGTTTTGTTGTGGCTGTTGATTGCCGGCATTGTTTCCGTTACTATTACCGTTTACTTCACCTTGCGGCTGACGCTGTTTGTTGAAAGGCTGGCGGTTTTGTTGTTGCGGATTGTTTTCCCGGTTTTGCTGATTCGGGTTATTTGGTTGCTGCTGCACGTTACGGGGCTCACGTTGTTCACGTGGTTCCCTGTTTCCTTGCTGCTGATTCTTATTGAAATTTCCTTTTTCGTTGGCCGGTTTTGCGTTGGGCGCGGCGGATTCTGTTGTTTCAGGAGCCGCTGCAGGAGTTTCTGCTGTTTCGGTTATAACTTCCTGAGCAGGAATATTTTCACTTGCTTCGGGTTGATTATCATTACCTGCTTTATCTTTACGTGGACGCATTTTTCGCAATGGCGCAGTAGCATCTTCGATTGAAATAACTTTTGGTTCTGCCGGAACTGCTTCTACAGGTGCTGATTCAGCTACAGGTTCTGTAAACAAATCAACATTTTTGCCCGGATTGGAGGTTCCGATCGGTTCGGTGCTGGCTGCTTTTCGCGGTCGGCCTTTTCCTTTTTTATCGTCACCACCTGCGTCTGAGGCTGGCATTTCTTTCAATTCGGGGGAAGCAGGAACGGCTGTCTCATTTTTGGAGATCAGGTCGATCAATTCGTTTTTTTTGAATGATTCAACGCGCTTGACGCCCAATTTTTTTGCAATTTCTCTTAATTCTGGTAATAACTTACCGTTTAAGTCTTGAATGTTCATAGATATGATTTGAACTAACTTGTTGTTGTTGTGGAAGTATCATGCGGACTGCATGAATGAATGTCGGGTTAATGACTTTGCAATAATACGAATATTCTGTTAACACAATAGCGGATTGTGTTTTTTTTCTAAAAAACCAGTTGTTGAAAACCGGAGTTTTTAAACGAAAGACAATAGTTGTAGGGTTTGGTACATCACATAAACCGATGTGAATCAAGTAGTATTGTTAGTGATTATTCAAAATACGTTCCGAAATCACCTTTGCATTTTACATTTTAAATCTGTTAGCAAAATTGACGATTTACTGATGCGCTTTGCAACCACCGAATTGCTGAACCAACATTTTTGGCGATTGCTGTTTGGGTTTTTCCTCCTTTACGTTGGATTGATTGCTTTTCGCATGAAGAGTAGTAGTTTCGCCAGAACAGGAATTGAACAGAGCGGTCGTAAAAACGAAACAGCTAATTGCGGATATACGGATCAATAGTTTCATACACCAAATGTACATTGTTCATCATATACAATTCCGGTAAATGAGTTAAATGTGTGTTTCGTCGAATAAAATGTTTTGTTTATCGATTAAACTAATGCACTGAACCGTTCTTTTAAGTGTTTCGCCGTATAGTTGTTTTGTTGGGTAATCAGTTGTTCAGGCGTTCCTTCAAACACCACATTTCCACCTTTTTCGCCACCTTCCGGGCCAATATCAATGATCCAGTCGGCACATTTGATTACGTCCATGTTGTGCTCGATAACCACAATCGAATGTCCGTCGTTGACCAGGCGATTAAACGCAATCATAAGTTTTTCAATATCATGGAAATGCAAGCCGGTTGTTGGTTCGTCGAAAATAAACAAGGTTTTCTTTGTGTTTTGAACACCTTTGATCAGGAATGAAGCCAGTTTTACACGCTGTGCTTCACCGCCACTTAATGAACTGGATGATTGTCCCATTTGCAAATAACCCAAGCCCACGTCTTCGAGCGGTTGAATTTTCTGCACGATTTTCTCGTCCAGTTTATCTTTCCCGACTTTGAAAAATTCCAGTGCGGAAGAAATATCCATTTCCAGGATATCGGCGATGTTTTTTTCGCGGTAACGAATATCCAGCGCATCCTGTTTGTAGCGTGAACCGTTACAGGCTTCGCAATTCAGATGCACATCGGCCATAAACTGCATGCTTACGGTTACAACACCTTCGCCTTCGCACATTTCACAACGGCCACCTTCTACGTTAAAGGAAAAGAAACCGGGCTTCAAACCTTGCTGCTTGGCTAATTGCTGGCGCGAAAACAATTCACGGATGTCATCAAATGCTTTTACGTATGTAACTGGATTACTTCTCGACGATTTCCCGATTGGATTCTGGTCGATCAGTTCTACTTCGGAAAGGCTGTTTAAATCGCCGGACAATAGTTTAAATAACCCCTGTTGGTCGCCAAATTGCCCGAAGTGTTTACGCACCGCCGGATACAAGATTTCCTTCACCAATGTTGATTTTCCTGAACCGCTTACACCTGTGATAGCCACGATTCGATTCAATGGAAAGTCGATAGTTACGTTTTTTAGATTGTGTTCGCGCGCGCCTGAAACCGACAGTTTATTTTTCCCGTTGCGCCGTTTGGCGGGCATCGGAATTTCTTTGTTTCCCAGCAAATAATCGGCTGTAAGACTGTTTTTGGCATTTTTCAGGTCGGCATAAGTTCCCTGGAAGACCACTTCGCCACCAAATTTACCGGCTGCCGGACCAATGTCGATAATTTCATCGGCGGCTTTCATAATATCTTCTTCGTGTTCTACAACAATGACCGTATTTCCGAGGTCGCGGAGCCGTTTGAGTACTTTGATCAATCGCTCCGTATCACGCGGATGCAAACCAATACTCGGTTCGTCCAGGATATACATGGAACCTACCAAACTGCTCCCCAGCGAAGTGGCCAGGTTGATTCGTTGTGATTCACCACCAGAAAGCGTATTGGCTGCACGGTTGAGTGTCAGGTAACCCAATCCGACATCGCAGAGAAAGCTCAGGCGCTGCGTGATTTCAGGCAAAACGCGTTTCGTAACCTGTTGGTCATGTTCGGAGACTTTCAGATTCTGAAAAAACTCCAATGCTTCTTCTACCGGCATCAATACCAGTTCTTTGATACTTCGACCGTCAACTTTTACAAAATTGGCATCTTCGCGCAAACGGGTTCCGTGGCATTCAGGACAATTTGTTTTTCCCCTATAACGGGAAAGCATCACGCGGTATTGAATTTTATAGGATTGGCTTTCAATGTGTGCAATGAAACCGTTGATTCCGGTGAAATACTTATTTCCTTTCCACAGCAGATCATATTGTTCTTTGGTCAGTTCATCAATAGGCCGGTGAACGGGGAAATCAAACTTTCGTGAATTGGAGATCAATTCCTGCTGATATTCGCTCATCACCTCGCCTTTCCACGGTGCGATTGCTCCTTCAAAAACGCTCAAACTCGTATCGGGAATTACCAAATTAGGATCGATCCCGATCACCGAACCATAACCTTCGCAGGTTTTGCAGGCTCCGTATGGATTATTGAAGGTAAAGAGGTGAGGAGTCGGCTCGGCAAAGGCCATTCCGTCGAGTTCGAACTTTCCCGAAAAGTGACGTTCTTCTTTCGTGTCAATCGAAAAGACCATGCATTCGTTGTTTCCTTCGGCATAAGCCAATTGTACAGAGTCGGCTAATCGTCCGCGTGTATCATCATCCGGAGCTTGCGTAACAATCCGGTCGATCACAATATAGATAATAGCATCTTCAGAAAGAGTGGAAGGAGTCAGGTCTTCGAGCGCAACCATTTCATGATCGATGAGCAAACGGCTGTAACCTTGTTCTTTTAAGAGTTGCAGGCTTCGTTCTTTTCCATACTGTTTGAGATGTGTATAAGGTGCGCAAATCAGCAATCGTTTTCCGTCTTCTACAGAGAAAATGTACCCAAGCACGTCCTGTACGTTTTGTTTTTTCACCTCGTGACCTGAAATAGGGGAAATTGTTTTTCCAATCCGGGCAAACAACAATTTGAGGTAATCATAGATTTCTGTTGTTGTTCCAACTGTAGACCGCGGGTTGTTGGAAATTACTTTTTGCTGAATAGCTATCGCAGGTGCAATTCCTTTGATAAAGTCGGTTTCAGGTTTATCCAGTTTACCGAGAAATTGTCGCGCATACGACGATAAACTTTCAATATAACGTCGTTGCCCTTCGGCATAAAGTGTATCAAACGCCAGGGAAGATTTTCCTGAGCCTGATAAACCGGTAATTACGGTAAGCTTTCCGTGCGGTATTTTAACTTCGAGATTTTTGAGATTATTGACGCGTGCGCCTTTGATATGAATGCATTTTTCGGCCATACTGCGAAGATAATCATTGTTTAATGTTGAATGCTTAATTTTTAATGTTGAATGCAGATTTCTGATGAGAGATTAATTCAACATTAAAAATTCAACATTAAGCATTGATTATTGTGTAACGAAACAGGAAATTTGACTTTTTTTTACCCTTTTTTTGTTTTTTTGGCAAAATGTTCTATATTCGTCGAATACAAACGCATAAGCCTATAGAGATAATTCTACATTAAACAAGATTTACAGAAGTAAGTTAAACTTTTTAAGAGTAGAGTTATGGTTATGAAAAATCTAGACGACCAACAGCTTGTGTCTATTTATTTAGACGGTGGAGAACAAGCATTCGAGGTGTTACTATTGCGTCACAAAGACAAAATTTTCCGAAGCATTTACAATAAGATTCGCGACCGCGAGCTTGCAGAAGATATTTTTCAGGAAACATTCGTGAAAGTAATTAACACCCTCAAATTGGGTAATTATAATGAAGAAGGTAAGTTTTTGCCTTGGGCGATGCGTATTGCGCAGAACTTGGTAATTGACCATTTCAGAAAAGCAGGACGTATGCGTATGGTGGGCGAGCGTTCTTCTAAAAGTGAAGATTTCAATATCTTTTCTATTCTGAAACTGGAAGATGCCAATATCGAGCAAAGCATTACCCGCGATGAGTTGGAAAAACAAATGATCCAATTGATTGACTATTTGCCCGAGACACAAAAAGATATTATTCTAAAACGCATTTTTCAAGATCTGTCTTTTAAAGAGATTGCGGATATGGAAGATATTTCAATCAATACGGCACTTGGACGGATGCGCTATGCGCTGATCAACCTGCGCAAAATGATTGAAAAATACCAGCTTGTCACCGATATCGATTGATATCTTTTTTAAGAATTGAGTTTTGGAAGACGGCTGTAACAGGCCGTCTTTTTTGTGGAAAAAAGTGTGATTCAAAATGGATTTCGAGAATTCGCATGTTCGCAATATTGCGAACACTCAAATTTGCGAATTCGCTCCAGAAAATCGGGATTTAAACCAGAAAATCAAAACCAAAAAGGGACTATCCTTTTGAGACAGCCCCTTTTCGGTTATAGACAATTAGCTTATTTCAGTATGTTCACGTGGCCGGTAAGAGCCTCCAACTGAGGTTCGTCGCGGTCAAGTGATTTGAACTCGATTTTCCAGGTATAGGTACCGTCTTGCGCTATCTCTCCGGCAAATGAACCGTTCCAACCGTAGTCTACATCTTTCGACTCGAAAACTAATTGTCCCCAACGATTAAAAATATATAGATGATAGGTATCCCGATCAAAGCCTGATGTGAACTGTGGTTTGAACTCCTCGTTGAAACCATCACCATCAGGAGTAAATGTATTCGGTACGTAGTAAATCAATTCTTCTTCCACGGTTACCGTTGCTTCTGCCACATCGATACAACCATGTTCGCTGATCGCAGTGAGTACAATTGTATAGTTTGCAATTGCATCGCTATAGTCATGCGTTGGTTCTTCCAGTGTTGATGTACCACCATCGCCAAATTCCCATTCATAGGTAACGGCCCCTACCGAAGTATTAACCATTGTAGTCGTAGGATCGAGTTCTGACATCACGGCCGGACTTGAATAGAATTGCGCAAGCGGATTTGGAAACACACACACAACGCTCATCAATTGAGTATCCGATACACAACCCAGTGCGGTGGTTGTTGTCAATGTGACGTCATAGCAACCTGCATCTTCAAATAAATGACTCACTGATCCGCAACCTACGTCAGAAGTGCCATCACTGAATTCCCAGAAGCAATTGCTGCCACCAGAAGAAAGATTGGTAAACGTTACCTGGAGCGGAGCACAACCTTCTGCCGTATTAACGGTAAAATTGACATCAACCGGTGGTTCAATTGATATCGTAACGGCATCCAGCGCCTGACATCCATTGGCATCTGTTCCCATAACGGTATAGGTTCCGGTTGTTGCCGGTTGAAACGGTACACCATCTGTGATGCCATTATCCCAGAAATAAGTTACGGCGCCTGATGCCTCAAGGATTACAGAACTTTCCGAACAAATCGTCTGATTGGGTCCTGCATTTATAATTGGCAGTGGGTTTACCAGAACAGTCAGGGAATCGCTGGCAATACAGCCGTTTGCATCCGTTCCGGTTACGACATAAACGGTTGAACCGAGCGGAGGAGTGAAGATGTTTCCGTTAATAACTCCATAATCCCAATGATAATTGGCCGCGCCGGTTGCTGTAAGACTTGTTGTTTGGCCGTTACACAATACTACATCAGAGCCTGCTTCAACCACCGGATCGGTGTAAAAGAATACTTGTACTTCGTCCGTGTTGATGCACCCGTTGCCATCTGTTCCTGTAACTGTATATGTATTGGGAGTTAACGGTTCAAATGAAACACCATCGCTGATTCCATTGTTCCAGGAATAGCTGAGAGCCCCCGAACCGCTGAAAGCAACATCTGTTCCCGGACAAATTGTAACGTCCGGACCTGCGCCTACAACCGGTAATGGGTAAATGACCGTCGGGTTTAGTGCAATTGCAGCACATCCCAAAGAATTAGTGGCTATCAACGTGACATTGTAAATAGCTGCTGCCGGGAATATATGACTCCCATTAACTGATTGTTCATTGGGAGAACCATCGCCAAAATTCCAGTCATACGTAAGCGGATAAATGTCAGAAGACTGATTCGTAAAATCAATAGCATTTAAAGCGCATGATCCGGTGCTCGTAAAAGCGACTGTCGGAATAGGATTTACTGTTATAACCATCGAATCTGTGTCGGTGCATCCGTTGAGATCTGTTCCGATTACCGTACAAACGGTGGTACCAAGTGAAGGTGTAAAAGCGAGTCCGTTTAAAAGCCCTTGATCCCACTGAAAAAAGGTAGCTCCGGTAGCTGTCGGAATAGTTATGCCACCCAGGCAAAGTGTTGCATCCGGCCCGGCATCAACTGTTGGATTGCTGTAAAATTGTAACAGTGCGTTATCAGTATTGCTGCATCCATTGGCGTCAGTTCCTACAACGGTATAAAGACCTGTTGTAAGCGGTGTAAACGCAACGCCATCACTAATTCCATTATCCCACACGTAATTCATTGCTCCTGAAGCACTGAACATGGCCGTTGCACCCGGACAAATGGTTTGATCCGGGCCTGCATCCACAACCGGTAGGGCATAGATCATTGTCGGATTTGTGACGCTGACAACACAGCCCATTGAATTTGTGGCTGTTAACGTTACATTGTAAGTAGCACTCGCCGCGTAGACGTGACCTGTATTGATGGTTTGCACATTTGGTGAACCATCACCGAAATCCCAATCATAAGTCAGTGGATAAATATCTGAGGAGGTATTTGTGAAATCAGTACTGTTTAAAGCACAAGCTCCGACACTTGAAAAAGCGACTGTAGGAATTGAGTAAACCAAAACAACCAGGGAATCGGTATCGGTGCATCCGTTGATGTCTGTTCCGATTACACTGTAAATGGTGGATCCCAAAACGGAAGGTACAAAGCCAATTCCATTCACAACACCCTGATCCCATTGATAAGTGGCCGCTCCTGCTCCTGTAAGAGTTGCTGTTCCACCCAGGCAAAGCGCCACATCGGCTCCGGCATCAACCACTGGATTGGGGTAAAACAACACTTGAGCGTTGTCTGTATTGCTGCAACCATTAGCATCTGTTCCTACAACGGTATAAAGACCTGTTGTAAGCGGTGTAAACGCAACGCCATCACTAATTCCATTATCCCACACGTAATTCATTGCTCCTGAAGCACTGAACATGACCGTTGCGCCCGGGCAAATGGTTTGATCCGGGCCTGCATCCACAATGGGAAGCGGGTAAATCTGTGTCGGATTGGTGGCGTTTGCAATACATCCCATCAGATTGGTAGCAGTTAACGTGACATTGTAACTGGCTCCGGCCGGATAAGTATGGTTTGCATTGATGGTTTGTTCGTTCGGAGAACCATCGCCAAAGGCCCAATCATAGGTTAACGGATAAACATCCGAAGAGGTATTTGTGAAGGCAGTAGCGGTTGATGCGCAAGATCCGACACTGGTAAAAGCAACTGTTGGAGAGTTGTAGACATCAATTTCATGTTCAATTGTGTCCAGACATCCTTCTGTAGAACTTGCAATGAGTTGAACAAGGTAGGAACCTCCATCTGTAAATGTATGATTCGGATGCTGTAAATTAGAACTATTACCATCACCGAAATTCCAGGTCCAGCCAACAACATTTCCGGAAGTAACAACTGATTGATCAGTAAAAGGAAGTCCGATGCCTTCACAACCTGAAAGTCCGGCAAACTCAGCCGTAACCGTTGTGGGAACGATCTGAATAGGAAGATCCACTTCACAGTTTCCCTGGTTAGAGAAGGAAGTCATTGTACACGTGTAAACCGTACCGAGCGCCGGTGTAGGAATTGTAACCTGTTGCCCTGACAATCCGCCGGGATTCCATTCATATTGCTGAAAACCCAAAGGTGCAGTAAGCGTTACCTGAGTATCTCCTGAGCAATAAGCCAGATCAATAGCCATTGGAGCGCATTCTGCTGCGATGTAAGCATAACCGAAATGTCCTGTGAGTAAACAGTCGCGGGTTGTGAACTCAATCAGCACATTTTGCCCTATATAAGCGGTTAGATCAATTCCCACAGTTGACCATGGCAACCAGGTTACACCGCCACAGGTTTGGAAATTTTGTCCTTCCTGTCCACCATATACATTATAGGTACCACAGTTCCCACCGATCGGGTTCCCCAAATTGTCCAGGATACGAACTGTAAATTCGGGTTGTTCTTCCGGTAAGTGTCCTGCCGGATTTTCCAACACTACAGCATACTTATAAATAAAGAGTGCTGTTTGTGCTGTCACGGCTAACGTGTAGATCAATTCTTCGGCCTGGGCACCGGTATTGTTGTTGCCTAGTCGGGCAGAGGAAGTTCCTCCCGGAGGCAGAACGTTAAGCCCGCCACACGTAAACGGATCAATACCTGGAGCATTCATAATAGTGTGTCGTCCATTTACGATTCCCAGGTTCTGGTCAGGATCGGCATAAGTACCGGTTGTGCCTTGCCAAAAGGAAAAGTTTCCCTGACCGAAGTCAGCATTTGGACAAGTAGATTGAGAAAACACGAATGATTGTTGCAGAAGTAGTATTACAGCAATAATCAGTGTCGCTTTTGGATGTTGTAGAGGTGTTTCCATAGCGCAATGTTTAGTAGATTCCGAATAAGTTATGACTTGTTTTTGCTAAATCCAATGCGCACATAGCTTTTTTAACAATAATTGGAATACTATTAGACGAATACAAAAAAAGTAGGGATGAATCGGTTGTGTTTCTGAACATTTTTAGTTGTGGAAATCACAAAAATTCATTTTCGGAAGATTGTTGTGGTTTAGTAAACGGTATAAAAATGACTTTAAAAGGTAGTTAAAAGCCTTTTAAATGCAAAAACCGCCTTCATGTGTTTTTCACGAAGACGGTTTGAATTTAAGTGAAGGAATTATTATTCCAGGACATTCAAATGGCCCTGTATAGTTTTTCGTTCGTCATTCTTCGATGTTTTGAATTCGATTTGCCAGGTATAAACACCTTCCTGAACCAATTTTCCGTGGTAGGTGCCGTCCCAGCCAATTTCGTGATTGTTCGATTCGAAAATAAGTTCTCCCCAACGGTTATAAACCTGGAAGTTGAAATCGTACGGATCGAAACCTGAGGTAAAGACAGGTAGGAAAATCTGGTTGAATTCATCACCATCGGGTGTAAATGCATTCGGAACGAAGTAAATCAATTCTTCTTCAATGATTACGGTTCCGGTTGCAATATCCTGACAGCCATCGGCATTGGTTACCGTTAATGTAATGGTATAAGAACCCGGACCTGTGTTTGGGAATGTATGAGTAGGTGAAGTAGCCGAAGAACCCGCCGTGCCGTCACCGAAATCCCAGCTGTAGTTGGTGCCATTTGTTGAATTATTCAACATGGTAGAGATCGGATTATCTAACGTAAGCACATTCGGTGTAGGTGAAAACGCCGCAGTTGGAGGAGGTGTAACGCAAACAATGTCATTGTAGGTTGCTGTTCCTGTGCATCCGCTTGCTGACGTAGCTGTAAAAATGAGGTCATAACAACCTGAACCGGTGAACGTGACGGTTTGATCTCCACACCCATTAATAGTTACGCCGTTTGAGAATTCCCAGGTACAGTTGACGCTATTGGCAGTTGTGTTGTCGAATGTTACTTCCAGAGGAGAGCAGCCACTTGTGACAGAAGGCGTCACATTCACCGCTAACCCAGGATTTACGGTTACGGTAACCTGGTCGGTTGCGATACAACCGTTGGCATCGGTTCCTGTTACTGTATAAGTTGTGGTAGAAGCAGGAGTAAACGGGGTATTATTTATAATTCCGTTATCCCATGCATACCCAACTATACCGGCGCCTGAACCACTTAAGGTTACTTGTTGACCAGTACAAACAGTTTGATCAGGTCCGGCGTTTACAGCTGGCCCGTTCAGATTTGCAATGGTTGTGTTTCCGGTAACCTGACAGCCACCTGCGTCTTCTACAACGATATCGTAGTTTCCTGATGGCAGGTTGTTGAAGGTAGAAGCGTTGACAAACGTCACACCGTTGTCGATACTGTATTGCAATGTTCCAGATCCGCCCGAAGCATTAATTGCAATGGTTCCATCAGAAGCGCCGCAATTTGCATCGGTAGGTGTGATACTATTGATCACAGGCCCGTTTAAGGTTGCAATGGTTGTGTTTCCGGTAACCTGACAGCCACCTGCG
The DNA here is from genome assembly GCA_002243285.1 of Candidatus Fluviicola riflensis. Taxonomy (GTDB): domain Bacteria; phylum Bacteroidota; class Bacteroidia; order Flavobacteriales_D; family Crocinitomicaceae; genus Fluviicola; species Fluviicola riflensis. The sequence continues at coordinate 1,817,059 of CP022585.1, forward strand.
TCTTCTACGACGATGTCATAATTTCCGGCTGCAAGACTGTTGAAAGTAGAAGCGCTGACAAACGTCACGCCGTTGTCAATGCTGTATTGCAATGTCCCAGATCCGCCCGAAGCATTAATTGCAATGGTTCCATCGGCAGCACCGCAACTGGCATCTGTTGGTGTAATACTGTTAATTACAGGCCCGTTTAAGGTTGCAATGGTTGTGGTTCCGTTAGCCTGACAACCACCGGCATCTTCTACAACGATGTCATAATTTCCGGCTGCAAGACTGTTGAAAGTAGAAGCGCTGACAAATGTCACGCCGTTGTCGATACTGTATTGAAGCGTTCCTGATCCGCCTGAGGCATTAATTGCAATGGTTCCATCGGCAGCACCGCAGCTGGCATCGGTAGGAGTAATGCTGTTGATGGTGGGGGCATTTGCGCTGGTTAAAGTAACCGTTGCAATTTCGAGGCAATTGTTGTCGTCAATAGCCTGAATGGTATAATCGCCGGCGGGTAAATTACTGAATACATTGGATGACTGAAATGTCAAACCACCGTCAATACTGAATTCTAAACCGGTAATCTGACCCGAAACAGTAACGGTAATACTTCCGTCGGAAGCGCCGCATGATGGATTTACCGGAGTAAGATTGTCAATGGTCAGCGCACAGCAGTTTCCGACCGCAATCGTAACATCGTCTGTCACTGTAGTACAACCGTCTGTATCCGTTGCCGTTAACGTATAGGTAGTAGTAACAGAAGGACAGCTGGTCGGCGAAAGTGTTGTTGAATTTGCCAGATCGGTGACCGGTGTCCAGTTATAATTAACCGGAGCTGTAATTTCAGGGTCGTCAAATGTGATGCTCCAACCGTTCAGGAAACCTACACCAAAACCCAAACCTCCCGGAGCATTTACTTCCATTGTCCAGACCCCGTTGGATGCACAACCGTTTAGAACCGAAAAGGGTTGTTGCGGATCCCAGTTACCAGGAGAAGGGAAACTTGGTAAAGTAATACTTTGTCCGCCGGCAGGAACAAAACACACGTTGGTATAATCAGTACCACTGGCCTGACCTGCAGGTACTAACAGAATCTCGCAACCGCCTGGAGTAGTTACCGTAATATCAAAACTGCTGACATCGAGATTACACGAAGAGCCGAAAGCGATAGGTGTTCCGTTGCAATTGCAACCGCCAAACGAAGTACACAATAGTGTTCCGCTAAACGTGAAACTATTTAAGCAAATAGAAGTAATAGAGCCAGAAGTGATCGTAGTGGCGTTCAACCCCTGAACATTGATGTTCATTGCCGCGTTTCCGCTAAATACAGGTGTTATCTCACCGTTTTCGAATGTTGGCGTGCTTGCAGGGCTTACCAGTTCATAAGCTGTGGCTGATATGACAGCACAATCTCCTGGACAAACAGTTGTGTCATTTCCGGCATCAATGATAATGGTCGGATCAACAACTGTAATTGTAATATCGGAAGTACAGGTTGTAACACCGTTCGTGATCTGAGCGGTATACATAGTTGTATTTTGCGGACAAACAGGAACCGGATTGTCTCCGCCTGGTGATCCGAAACCATAATCGTAACCATCATGCAACCATACAATATGGAATGTTGGGTCGTTTAGGGTAATAATAACATTATCGATGCCCCAGTGGTCGAATTCTGCACCGGAAACATCATCCTGGTGCCAGCGAATCATGGTATTGGCCGTTAATGCACCCGGAGGTAACGTAGCGCAGTATTGGTTCCACGCATTTAAAGCAGGATCATAACCACCGTTCGGATCGTAATATTCGATCGTAACCCAGGTAGCGCCGTTGTCGGTAGAATATTGCAGGTAAACGCCTTCGTCCGGTTCATCGGGACCTTCACATGGTGTAGCATCGGCCTGAACAGAATAGCGCATTTCAAAACAAACGGTCCCGCCCAACGTGAGATCGAAGCCGATTGTTTCCATATCTCTTGGGTTTACGGCGTCATCACCCATCCACATAAATGGTGAACCATCCGGTGAAGGAACACCGCAGGTATTGTTGGCGATTGTTACGTTTTGGGTAAACTGCCAGCCAACGGGTGAACCCGAGTTGAAGTCCTCCTGGAAGGCAATGTTGCCCGATCCGTTCCCAAATGCGGAAAGCGTGACGCAATCGCCACAAGTAATGGTTTGGTCGGCGGCTATTGTTGTAAGCGAACATTGTGCTATTCCCAATGATGAAATCAGGAGGAAAGCGGGGATAAGTAGTTGTTTTTTCATCCTGATTAGTGAGTTACGGTTGTTGAACTGATACCAGTAAGCGAATAATCGGTAAGCACCTTTTTATTCTTACCGGCATATTGATTCACAAAAATGCGCAATGCTTTATCGGTAGCGGGGTCAATGGAACCGGTTCTGATCTCATGTGCTTGTAAACGCAATGGCTGAATCGCATCGGCAGATGAAGGTTTCATATTGTAACTCAGATTTTTCTGAAAGGAAACCTCGAGCTCCGCCCCAGTTTTGTTCGTTACCCGAATGAGCAGGTAATTGTTGTAAATACCGTTTGTGGAATCGGCCCGTTGTGCTTCGGCCAATTCGATACGCAATTCCTCATCATCAAAATAAGAATTCCATGTAAGGGGAGTAGCTGTAGTTTGCCCCAGCGATTGAAACGCCAGAATACAGAAAACAAGCATACAGGAAAGTGTATTGCCTTTAGCTTTCATAGTTGTAGTAGTAAAATGTTATTCTCTTAGTGTTGATATTTCCGCAAATCAAAAAAAATGATCAATGAAATACAAGAAATATTCATTCAAAGGTACAAACGGTTCAAAAGCTAATTGGTTGCCTTTTGATTCACAAAATGTTTAAATAATAACAGGTAATTGTTGATTTGTATTTAACCGTCTGTTTATCAATAGATTAAAAGAGTGTTGCATTTTGAGGCTTGTAACAGAGGATGATTTAATCTGTCATAATTTAACAGAATCGATTTGGTAGAATTAAAAAATAACAAATGATTTTCCCCACAAAGACACAAAGGCTCTTTGAAGGATAGACTTGTTAAGAACACAAAGGGAATTACCTGAAACTTCCATTTGGTCTTCTACTAACGCAAACATCTTTTGACCCTGTAATGAATGAATAATTGTGCCGAACACGCATGTGTTCTACCGGAAATCATCTTTGTGTTCTTTGTAATACATCCAGCATGTTCTTTTCTTTGCTCCTTCGCTATGCGCCTATGCTGAAGCTATGGCGTAAGCATAAGCTTCGGCGAAAGCGTTGTATCTTTATGGTGAAAAATTTTCAACAAAAAAAGGTCCGACCCAAGCCGAACCTTTTCTATCAATTATAAAGTATTGTTTAGCAATTCTCAATAATCATCGCAGAAGCGCCGCCGCCGCCGTTGCAGATTCCGGCACCACCGATTTTACCACCGTTTTGTTTCAATACGTTGATCAATGTTACGATAACGCGTGATCCTGAATTTCCAAGCGGGTGACCCAAAGCTACAGCGCCGCCGTTTACATCGACTTTTTCAGGATTTAATCCCAAAATCTTTGTGTTGGCAATTCCAACTACGGCAAATGCCTCGTTTAATTCCCAGAAATCAACCTGGTCAGCTGTAAGTTCTGCTTTTGCCAATGCTTTCGGAATGGCAATCGAAGGAGATGTGGTAAACCATTCGGGAGCTTGAGCAGCATCAGCATAACTCAAAATTTTCGCAATCGGTTTTAATCCGTGTTTTTCAACCGCTTCTTTCGAAGCAAGGATCAATGCCGAAGCACCGTCATTTAATGTAGAAGCATTTGCAGCTGTAATGGTTCCTTCTTTATCGAAAGCCGGACGTAACGAAGGGATTTTATCCAAAAACACATTTTTGTATTCTTCGTCTTCTGTCACCATGATAGGATCACCTTTGCGTTGCGGCACGGAAACTCCTACGATCTCGTCACTGAATTTTCCTGCTTTCCATGCTTCAGCAGCGCGTGTATAGGATGTGATGGCAAAGTTGTCCTGATCTTCGCGCGAAATATTATATTCTTTTGCACACAATTCGGCGCAGTTACCCATTGGCACTTTGCTGTAAACATCCAACAAACCGTCTTTGGTAATACCATCCAACATGGTGATGTTTCCGAATTTAGTACCGTTTCTTCCGTCGATATAATGCGGAGTCTGGCTCATGTTTTCCATTCCGCCGGCCACTACGATTTCATTGTCACCCGCAAGAATTGACTGTGCACCAAACATAATGGCTTTCATTCCCGAAGCACATACTTTGTTGACAGTTGTACAAGGAACAGTGTTCGGTAAACCCGCGCCCAAAGCAGCCTGAGTGGCAGGAGCCTGGCCAACACCGGCTTGCAATACATTCCCCATAAATACTTCATCGATCAGTGCAGGATCGATTCCCGATTTGTCCAACGCGCCTTTAATAGCAATGGAACCAAGTTGAGTAGCAGGGATGGATGACAATCCGCCTAAAAAAGCTCCCATCGGGGTACGAACGGCAGCAACAATGTAAATTTCTTTCGACATAGCTTATTTTGTTTGTGCAAAATTAGTGTTTAATAGTAAGAATGGTTAACGATACCTTTATTTTTTCTGCCACGAATAAATCCGCCTGAGACGGAAAGTGCTTTGTAAAATTATCAACGAATGCAGGAAACGTTGTTTCCTTTAATCTGCATGTAATTTTTGTTGTTTCGATTAGTGAGAATCGCTGTGGCGGTTATTAGCTCTAATTCAAGCTGGCTTATCATTCGTTTATTCGTGGCGGACAAAAAAGTATCAGTTGGTATTAGCATAAACTAACGTTAAATTACCTTGTTAAGAATGACAGACTGGAACTTCTCTTGTTAGATTCTCTCGGCCTGATTGATTACTTTTGTCAAAATCCTTTCTGATGAAATTCACTGCTTTACTCGCGTTACTCTTCGTTCCTGCTGCTTTCTATGCACAAATAGACACCGCTTCGCTTGATTCATCCGAGCCACCAAAAAACTGGGATTTGAAAACGATTTTCGGTCTGAACGGAACGCAAACTTCCTTTGTAAACTGGGCTGCCGGTGGGCGAAATAACGTTTCCGGACTTGGTTTCATAGAAGCGACGGCCAATTACCAAAAGGGGGCGCTGAAATGGCAAAACGAATTAAAATTCGCGTTGGGTGGCTTGCGATACATTGATTCGATCGGAAATAAAGAAGGTTTACAGAAAACGGATGATCGTATTGATCTCGCATCATCGTTTGGTTACGAGTTTAAGAAAACATGGTTTTATACTGCAGCAGCAGGTTTTAAAACACAATCGCTTGACGGTTTTACCTTTCCCAATGATTCGGTTCGCATTTCCGGGTTTATGGCTCCGGCATACGTTAATCTTTCCCTCGGGATCGAATACGCGCCCAAGGAATTCTTTAATGTGTATTTATCGCCATTGGCAGCAAAAATTACGATTGTAAATGATGAGGTGTTGTCCAACGCTGGTGCATTTGGTGTGACGGCAGCAACTGTGGATACGAATGGTTTGATCCTCAGTGCCGGAAAACGGGTCCGTTATGAATTCGGGGCTTATTTCCGGGTGAAATTCCAAAAAGAGATCATGAAAAACATCGAATTGAAAACGCGCCTGGAATTGTTCTCCAATTACCTCAACAATCCTCAAAACATCGATGTAAATGCCGAAAGTATTTTTACGTTTAAGGTAAATAGTTGGTTTTCTGCGTCTTTACAATGGAATTTGCAGTACGATGACGATATCGATATCCGCGATTCGAAAGGAAACACCGGCCCGCGCACGCAATTTAAATCGGTTTTGGGATTGGGTATTTCATATACCTTGGCGAATAAGGCAAAATAAGTCTTATTTTCGTTGATAATTCATGTTCAACTATTTTTCAGATATATCGCTTTGGTGGTTGCTGCCTATCGGAATCCTGTCGATTGGCTTGTCATACTTCTATTATTATAAACCACGCATTGCCAGTGACTGGACGGTCAGGCAATTGCGTCAGCTGTTTGCGCTCAGATCAGTTGCGTTATTCGTGGTCGGTTTACTGCTCTTGGGCTTGCTCTGGGAATCGATCCGGTACCGTGACGAAAAACCGTTGTTTATTACCATGGTCGATAACTCCGGCTCGATGAAAAACTATTCCGACAGCGCGAAAGTAAAACAGCGTATCCAGGATTTTCAAAAGCAGCTGGAAGAGCGTTTCGGGGATGAGTTTGAACTCATGGCATTGGAAGTCGGTGAAAAAACCGGAAATCTGAAAACCATTGACTTTTCCGGAAAACAAACCAATCTAGCAGGCGGATTCGAACATGTGCGTGAATTGTTTTTCAACCGCAACATTGGTGCGATTACCCTGATTTCAGACGGAAATTTCAATACCGGAACACACCCAATGTATCCGGCAGAACGCATTGAACTGACACCCGTTTTTACACTCGGAGTAGGCGATACCATTACCCGCAGAGATCAGCTGATTAAAAGCGTCAACACGAATGAAGTTGCTTTTCTCAACAATCAATTCCCGATTGATGTAACGGTTGATTTTAATCGCATTCCGACAGGCCCGACAACGGTTTCATTGGTGCACCAGGGTAGAACAATCGCTACACAAACAGTTACCTGTACCAATTCTATTTTCGATCAGCAACAGGTATTGTTTAATGTAGATGCCAAATCGAAAGGATTTCAGCGCTATACCGTGGTTTTACAGCACAAAAACGGCGAATATACATTCGACAACAATCAGCAAACCTGTTACATTGAAATCGTCGATAATAAAAACCTGATTTGTTTGCTTTCCAGCGCGCCTCATCCCGATTTGGCTGCGATTCGTTCCGTATTGGAAGAAGATCAGCAATCGCAGGTTGTAACAGCGCTTACGGCCAATTATACGTTGCCGAAAGAACGTCCGAACCTGGTGGTTTGGTATGAAAACGGTAGCAAACCAAACCCGGCATTGTTCAAAACGATCAAAGAAAAAAGAATCCCGATTTTGTTATTATTGGGCCCAACGACTCCTTCAGCGGTGGTACGTTCCTACGAAATCGGACTCACAGTTCCGGGAAGCAGTCAGCAGGACGATGTACAAGGTGCTGTGTCCGGCGGTTTTTCAGCTTTCTCGTTTACAAGTTTGTTTACTGATGCATTGCAGTATTATCCACCGCTACGCGTGAAATTCGGAAGTCATAATTTACCTGCAAATGCAGAAATCATCCTTACGCAGCGAATCGGAAGTGTGAGCAAACGCGATCCGTTGTTGTTTGTAACACAGCGCGATCAGGTTAAAATCGGGGTGTTACTCGGCGAAGGAATCTGGCGCTGGAAAATGAAAGAATTTAGTCAACGCAGATCGATTGACGGCTTCCGCGAGTTTGTGCAAAAAATGGTGCAATACCTCGTAGTTCGCCAGAATAGAGAGCCATTGCGCGTTACTTTACCGAAGCGTTTCAACGTCACGGAAGATGTGGAAGTGAAAGCCGAGTTTTACAACGAAGCCATGGAACTGATCACGACTCCTGAAATTGTGTTAACGCTGATTGGCCCTGACAAGAAAAAATCGAGCATTGATTTTTCTCCGCTGTCCAATTTCTACAAAGCCAATGCCGGCCAATTAAAAGCTGGAACGTATAAATGGATAGTGACCGCCAACAACAAAGGAAAAAAATACAGTAAATCGGGTGATTTTGTCGTTGAAGACATTTCCATCGAACAAGCTGAGACCCGCGCTGATTTTAGCGTGTTGAATCAATTGTCGATGCAATCGGGTGGTACTTTTCGTCCGCTGAAAAATGCAAGTCAATTACTGGATGAAATTGAAAAACGCGGTGATATTACGACTATTCAATATGCTGATTCTGGCTACACAGCTTTGATCGACTGGAAATGGTTGTTTGTGATTTTGATTTTGGTTCTTTCTACCGAATGGTTTCTTAGACGTTGGTGGGGAAGGTATTAATCGTTTCATTTTCTTCTTGCATCGGTAACCATAATTAATGAATCTTCCCCTACTTTTTCTTGATAAAGAGCCAGCCGAGGCTGGTGAAGACGACTTGTCGCTTTGGCAAAGCGAAACAAGGAGGTAAGTAGGCAAAAAATCAAGGCTATAAGTCCCAATCTTGAGAACTACGGCGCGTTAACCTACCTCAACCCAACCAGCCTGAGGCTGCCAGGCTCGCAAACACCATTCGCAGATTGTTTTACGAACAACCCGATGGTTGTGCTCAGACAGGGCCTCGGTTACGTTTAACTTCACCTTGTTCTCTTGCGATTGTTACTTAATGCCATTCAGGCAAACAAACTTTCCAAATGGTCAATGAATTCGGTTAGATCCGTCAATTGGACCTTAAATTTTCCTGTAAGTTCTCCGGTTGTTTGTTTTAAGTATTGAGGTTCATAAAGTTGTGTTATCACAGCCAATTGTTCAATATAAGCTTCGTCACTCGAATTGATCCGCAGAAAGTAAGGCGGTGGAACTTTACTTGATGGCAAAATCCACATGAAGAATGACCTTCCCAGGGAAAAAGAAATGGTATAGTTCAACCCGCTTACACTGATTTTTGCTTCAAAGTGATCAGTCGAATTTTGGGAAATGGCTCCGCCACGAGTAGTTTGGGATTTAATCAATTGAATATTCCAGGTGCGCCGATTTAACAGAAACGTTGCTTCCACATCGTAACCATAAGCATTGCAATAGCCTGAAAAAACCTGTAAACCGGGTAATTGCTTTTCCAGCGATTCGAGGTAGGCTTTATTGCCTTCAAAGAAAGGCGAAATGGAGGTTTCGTAATCGATCATTTTGTGATTTGTTCCCGATACAATTTTAATCCTTCTTCAATCAACACTTTAACGGCAGGATCCTGTATATCTTCCGTTTTCTTAATCTCCACATACCGCGAAATTTTCCCGGTTCCTTTTAGTAAACCGTTCGGGTCGGGGAGTGACGTACCTCTGTTAAAGCCCAACTTTAAACCTTTTTTCGAAGGAATGATCACGCAAATTAGTTCCGCATATTTGTTTCCATAACAGTAAGCGATCATTTTGGCGGAAACATCGATTTGTTCTGTAATATCAGGAAGCGTAGAAATGACTAGCTCTCGCAATACAAGGGCGTTGTATATGATTTGTTCGTCATACGAAGCCAGGAATTGATCGAGTTGTGAAGGGGGTGTCATAAGTATTGTCATCTAATTACTTGGTTGCCGAAACGGAATTATCTGTTCTATTTTGGCAGTATTAGGACTTTTATAATCAATACGATTTACTGAGCGTGAAAGGCAATTTTCAATGGCTATATCAATCAATTCGTTGATACTGTCATTGTTGCTTTTTAACCGTATGTTTGAAAACCAAGTAGTGCTGCATGAATAAATGATGCCCAATGTATCTAACTCAAAAGACAGCTCTCCACCGTCTATTCCCGCATAATGTTCATTGGAAAACAGAGAGATAAAATGGCTTTCATTGTTAGTGCTAAAAACGTACTGTTCAATCAGACTGTCTTTTGAATCATGATACAGTAAGTGCTCTATAGTTACTGTATCTAGAGAAATACGTCGGCTGTCATGATTGTTTATCATATAATGAAATAGAATTTCATCAGGTTTTTCTGTTTTTTCTTGTGAGCAGGAGAATAAAACGAGGGGAACTATAAAAATGAGAAACTTGTACATTTACAGCTATTTTGAACGGTATTTTGAATAAAACACTATCAGATAAATACTCAGCGTTATTATAAATGCGATTGCGTAAAGCGTCATTCCATAGAAATTGTAAGGATATCCACCATTAAAAAGTGCTCCCCAAAACATGTAGAGAAGCCAAAAAATACCTAGTAGACAAACAATGCTATTTGGGATGTTTCGAATATTTAATCGAACAAAACAGCACCAAGAAAAGGCTGTTAAGCCCCCGGAAGAGGCTAACAATAATTCATTTGAGAATGGAAAATGAATAAATAGTAAAATAATGCCTACCAAAACTATAGATGACCACCAAATAAGTGTACCATATCTGTAAGTAATGGATTTGTGGATAGGAGTGTCTAACAAGTCGCTCATAAATTCATTTGAGCAATGAAATTACAATTTTAATTAACAGATCATAATCGTGCTTTTTTCTTTCACTATCTTTAAATCGCAAAATCATCCCGCATGACCGAAACTGTAAAAGCTTATTATGACCGTATTGGCAAGGAATACGATGACGATCGTTTCGGTAAGTCGAGTTACGGTCAGTATATTCACAAGCAGGAATGCGCGTTTTTGGATAAATGGCTGCCCGAAAATCCAACGCAGGCTGTGCTGGACATGGGTTGCGGAACCGGACGTTTTATGTCACGCGCTACCGACGGCGTTGATTTCAGTGAAGGAATGACCGGCGAAGCGAAACAGAAATTTCCTGACAAAAACGTTCACCTGGCCGAAATTACCAATACCGGATTACCGGCCGAATCGTTTGAAAGAGCGTTTTCCATGCACGTCTTGATGCACCTGGATGCCAAAACAACCACGAAATTTTTGCAGGAAGCGCATCGTTTACTGGTCGAGGATGGTTTATTTATCGTGGATTTTCCTTCGGCAAAACGTCGTTCGTTTGGTCAACGGAAGGTGAATGATGCACACTGGCATGGTTCAAATGCACAAAATGCGACAGATTTGTGGGCTTTGGGAAATGACAACTGGAAATTGATCTCCAAGCGCGGCATTTTGTTTTTTCCCATTCATCGGTTTCCGGTTCGAATACGGCCGTTCATGCGTTTTTTTGACAACCTGTTGTGTCGTTCGTTTTTGAAAGGATATGCATCTTATGTAATCGTCGTGCTTCAAAAAGTAAGATGAAAAAGTTAATTCCGTCATCTCTCAAACGACGTTTTCGTTTGTTTCAACGTGCTTACCGCGATTGGAAAAACCGGCTTATTGAACCACATGCTGCTTCGAGAGGTGTATTGGATGATGAGGTGAAATTAGCTGTAGTTCAAGCTATTAAACGCACTTCGTTGTTTGAGAACAAAGTCCATAACCTGCAACGCGCGGCACGTGAATTGGAACAAGTGATCATTTATCCCGGAGAAGTCATTTCGTTTTGGAAAGTCATCGGTGATCCTTCTGTTAAACGTGGTTATAAAACCGGCCGGAATATCGTAAACGGAACCTTACAGGAAGCAGTTGGCGGCGGTTTGTGCCAATTATCGGGAATTGTTTACCACACCGCATTGCTTGCAGGATTGACCGTTTTGGAACGTTATAACCATACAGTTGATATTTATAAGGAAGAAGACCGTTTTACGCCACTCGGAGCCGATGCAACAGTCGTTTACGGCTACAAAGACCTGCGTTTTCAAAACAATCGTTCTGTTCCATTGCAATTGAGTTTTTCATTTGAAGAAGAATCAATTACCTGCGGTATCAGGAGCGCTGATGAATTACAGGTTCAGGAATTGCAGTTTGAGCGCATCGAAGGTGATGGATTCCGGTTGGTTTACACCAAAGATCTTTCGGGAAATACGATTGCTGAATCGCGGTATAAACTGGAAAGATAAACACTAAAATTGGTTGCTTTCATTAACCACATAGGCCACATAGCTTCACATAGAATTGATTTGGCAAACAAAAGGCCATCCTTCCGAAGAAGAACAGCCTTAGACTTAAAGTGATTGTTGAGTTAATAGACGAACGCGCTTCCCCAAAAAGAACTGGTTTCGTCATTAAAATTATTGAATCCGCCCCACATACTTACCAATTGCAGATTCGGGTGGCCCGTTGGAATTTCTGCATCATTTCGTACAAAAAAGTAAACATCACCACCATAATTGAGATCTTCATAAATGGCAATCACAAAATGGTTCCATGGTTGAAGTTTAACGGTACCGGTTACTTTCTCAGCATAGATAGATGATACTCTGTCATTGAACGATGCGCCGACCCAGCTGTTCCAAAACACCTTGGAAGTCGCCCAGTTGACCCCTACAAATGTTTGAATCCGTGAACTAAGCGCAGGATCTGTTACCGTACTTGCCACCGTGCTTGTCGTAGAGGTGAGTGGAGCAAGTGGATTTACATAATTGGCATGCTCATAAAATGTAGCACGAACCAGGTTATTAGATGTTTTTTCCTGATCCGAGATGCCATGATGTTTCTTGAAAAAGGTTGAACGATTCTGATCGAATTCCGCCATGTCCTCAAAAAGGAAGCATTTTCCGGTTGTTCCCTGATCAATAATTACCGCCTGTTCGTGGTTAGCGATGAATTCTCCGATGGTTTGATTTGCTGCCGAACTTTTTTCCAGTACACATTCACCCGTTTTTGCATTTTCGGAATAAGTAACAAGGTATTCCTGGCCATGCAGTACATAGACTTTTGTTTTCAGATTTTTGGCGACCGTGTTTTGGTGAGTCTGCTCTTTTTCACAGGAAAAAAGCACGAGTGTTGCTATTGACACATAAATAGCGGAAGTGAATCTTTTCATAGCGTTATTAATTTTAAGTTTCCTCAAAGATTCCACTATGCCGGAAAGCAGTCAATACCATTTATGGTACTTTTTACAGAAGGTTTAGATTTTCCAGGTAATGGACCAATTGGGGCGAGTTCACACATCCTGTCTTTTCCAGCAGGTTTTTCCGGTATTTATCGATCGAATGCTTGGACAAAAACAACTGTTCGGCAATTTGCTGACTCGTTAACCCTTGCTTGATGTAACGCGCTATTTTGAGTTCATTTTCAGAAAACACATTCACCTTCGAATCGTAATTGCTGAGAAAAGCCTGCATGATTTCCACACTTCCTTCTTCATCTTTGATGTTGAAAAAATAGGTGACCTGGTTGCTATTCGATAAATCTTTCGAAAGAGTGATTTGCGCCAGGTTTACCAGTGGAATATTCGTTAGCGGATCGCTGGCAATGATGTTGTTGGTTTCCAGGATTCGGTGATAATTTCCGGCGGCGTCGCGCATTCTGTAAGAAATGCAAAAATGTCCGATTCCCTGCGTCGGAATGGGCATATTCATTAAGCCTTCCAGGCACAAATAATAGAGTTTTCCGAACGCTTCCTGATCGTCAGGATGAACAATCTCCAGGATATTTTCCGCAGTTATAAAGCTGTTTTTATAACCGAAATACGTATCGAATCCTTCTGCATGTAAGTGTTTGTAATCGTGAAAATCGAGAATGCTATAAGCTTGCACAACGCTTTTTAGCGGAGATTCTACAATTGAAGCAACAATGGCTGCTTTTTCCTGATCGGTTAATGGTGTTGTTTTTTTGGCAATGGATTCTTTACAGTATTCCTTGAATAATGAAGTCAATTGTGTCATATAATAGCAGTTTAAAGAGGCTTTAAACTACTGATTTTTCAGAAGTATGACAACAATGGTTAGATTTTCCGGATCAGTTTTCGGGTATGTTTCAGTGATCTTTTACTTTCCCATGACTGGTGGCCTGGAATGATCCATTTCGGATGTTTAAAAGTGCGTTTCACCAGGTGAATCGCCATTCCCCATGTTCCAAAATTGGCATCAGCCCTGTTGCCGATATCTGTAGCTTCTACCGATTTGATGAAGCAACCGCCATACAGAATTCGTTCTTCGGGGAACCAGATCACAATATTGTCGGGAGCATGTCCGGCGCCTGGAAAAAAAGTCTGAACTTTTGTTGCTCCCAAGTGAAATACGGTATCGTGATAAAACACAAATTCAGGCTGCGGTTCGCCGCGTTCTTCACATATTTTCCTTGTCGAAAAGGAAGTGTAAGTGGCAATTCCCTTCATTTTATAATAATCCAATCCTGCTGTACGGTCGGCATGTGAATGCGTTGAAATCACCCATTTTACAGGTGAATGAAAACGTTTTTGAATGGAATCAAGCAAAGGCTGGAATTGCGTTGTATCCCATGGAGTGTCGATGAGGAGAACTCCGGCAGAAGTAATCTTGATCAAGCCGTTTGAGGGAATGGTCGTAGTATCTTTCTCGTCAATAAACGTTCTGTAAGTGGTGAAAACGTAGGAGCTGTCGCTGAGACGTGAAAGTTCCAGCTGAGCTCGTGTTTGAAATGTAATGAAGAGTAAAGAAAACAGAATGAATTGTTTCATTATCGGTTTGATTTTTTCCTGTACAAATGATTTTTTAAGAGTCGAAATCAATCAGCAAGTTACCAAATATTCTTAGCGATTTACTCGCTTCAGACGGTTTTCCTGCATTTTTAAAGCGATATAGTCCATCATTCCAACATGCAACGTTGCCGAAAATGCTTTGAGTGCCTGCTTGGCTGTTTTGTACGTCTTAAACTCGTAAATGGTTTGCTCTTTGCCTGATATATCTTCGGTAATCAGATTGTAGGTGATGGATTTGTGCGAACGCGTTCCCGTACGATGGTAATAAATTCTGTTTTCAGCAGAAGATTTTAATTCAATCGCAATCACCGAATCGGCAGAATGCCAGATTCCCCACTTCAACCCAAAATAAGAAGTGTATTTCCGGAAACGCTGGCCAGATAAATCAATTTCGAGTCCGGTAGTCGTCAAGAACAAACTAACGGCAAACGCCAACAGAATCAATCCGGCCACCGGTATAAAAACGCACGTTACAACTCCTATAAGCAGTCCGGAAGCTGCAGGAAGAACCAAACTATTGGTTTTCCCTTCAGAAATAATGGTGTTTTCCATGGATCTGGGTTTCAAAAGTGTATCACTAAAATACGAGTATTTTTTTTACTTCAGATTCCTAAAGCCCTAAAAAAGAAAGGATTGCTTTTTCAAACAATCCTTTCCGTTAAATCTATATGTTGGTTCGTTTAAACCGTCATTTTTGTTTTCGGTGCGGCAGCTAAAATATCAGCTGATGTTTCCGCAGCGTACAATTCAAAGTTCTTCACGAATTGTTCTGCCAGATGATTAGCTGTTTTATCGTAAGCACCTTTATCTGACCATGTTTCACGCGGATTCAAAATTTCGGATGGAACACCTTCACAAGAAGTCGGGAATGCCAGTTCGAATACCGGAAGTGTTGCGAATTCAACGTTGTCCAGTTTTCCAGTCAACGCAGCCGTGATCATTGCACGTGTGTACGACAATTTCATACGGCTCCCAACCCCGTAAGAACCACCAGACCAGCCGGTGTTGATCAACCATACTTTAATATCGGTTCCGTCCAATTTTTCACCCAATAACTTCGCGTATTTTGCCGGATGAAGCGGTAAGAATGCTTTTCCGAAACAAGCAGAGAACGTTGTTGTAGGCTCTGTAATACCAACTTCTGTTCCGGCAACTTTCGCTGTGTAGCCCGACATGAAGTGATACATTGCCTGTTCTTTCGTTAAGCGGGAGATCGGAGGCAATACACCAAATGCATCAGCTGTAAGGAAGAAAATATTTTTTGGTCCGGCACCTACAGAAGGTGTCATGATATTGTCTATGAAATCGATCGGGTAAGAAACACGCGTGTTTTCAGTGATGGATCCGTCTGCGTAATCAGGAGTAGACGTTTCGCCTACAAAACCAATGTTTTCAAGGATTGCCCCAAATTTGATCGCGTCGTAGATTTGCGGTTCTTTTTCCTTGGAAAGATCGATGGTTTTTGCGTAGCATCCGCCTTCGAAGTTGAACACAGAATTGTCGGCCCAGCCATGCTCATCGTCACCGATCAAGCGACGGTTCGGATCAGAAGATAAGGTTGTTTTACCCGTTCCCGACAAACCGAAGAAAATGGCCGTATCGCCATCAGTCCCAACGTTTGCCGAGCAGTGCATCGATAATACATTTTTTTCGTGCGGAAGAACGTAATTTAATACCGAGAAAATTCCTTTTTTAATTTCACCGGTATAACCTGTACCACCGATGATGATCATTTTACGGGTGAAATTCAAAATAGCGAAGTTCTTTTGACGCGTTCCGTCGATTGCAGGATCTGCAAGGAAACCCGGAGCGCAAACAATATTCCATTCCGCATCGAAGTTTTCGATTTCAGCATCTGTAGGACGCAGGAACATATTGTAAGCAAACATGTTCGACCATGGAAATTCCGTTGTCACACGAAGGTTCATGCGGAAATTCTCGTCTGCACAAGCATAAGCGTCGCGCACATAAACGTCTTTCCCTATCAGGTAAGCTTTCATGCGATTGTACAAAGCATCGAACTGTGCTGTTGAAACAGGAATATTAACATCACCCCACCAAACGCTGTTTTCTGTTTTCGCGTCTTTCACTACAAAGCGGTCTTTCGGCGAACGACCCGTGAATTCACCTGTTTCAACGGCGATTGCTCCCGTGTCGGTCAATACACCTTGTCCGTTAATGATGGTATCTTCTACCAATTCAGCAGGCGTTAAGTTCCAGAATACGTTTCCGAGATTTTCCAGACCGATTGTTGCCTTCAAATCGGCGTTGTTTCCCCGTTTACCAAATTCGTTCATACATTCGTTTTTTAGCAATGCTATTTTGCCACAAAAGTACGGCGCTTCCGTTAAATATGCCCGATTTTCGCGTATAAATTTCAACAGTTTGTCACTTTACCGAATGATGAACCCAGTGTAAAGCGCATTTAATCAATAAATTAATGGATATTAATGGTTGATAAGTTATTGGTAATCGAGGAAAGGTGCGGGGCTTTTTCAACACAAAGGCACAACGCTTTCGCTGTAGCTTTAGCGAAGGAGCAAAGAAAAGACAAGTTTGACCTGTTAGAAGAACACAAAGGGAACCAGGTGGAACGCCTTTGTGATCTCAACACGTCCATCCTTCAAAAAAAATGGTGCCTTTGCGCCTTCGCTGAAGCTACAGCGTAAGCGTTGTGGTGAAAATTAAAGGAGTAAACTTTTGCTAAATAACTCCCATTTTCTTCATCAGGAACGTCGCGCTTTTGTTTTGGCAAATACCGTCACGCAAGCGGTAATCAAACTTCAATTCATTGTTGATGATTTCTACCTCAAAACATTTATTTACAAGTAACTGAGGATATTCATCTGTCGTGTTGCAAACCTCTAAGTCGTGGGTTGCGATGGCACCAATCGCGTTTTTAGAAATTACTTTTTTCAGCACTTCGATGGTTCCGGTGCGTTTGTCGTCTGAATTGGTTCCGCGTAAAATTTCATCGAGCAGGATAAAACAACGGCGGTTTTCGAGTTCTGTCATGATTTCCTTCAGACGTTTGACTTCAGCAAAGAAATACGATTCACTATCGCTCAGGGAATCGGATAAACGCATCGAAACCAGGATATCCATTGGTTGAATACTGGCAGATTTCACGCAAATAGGTGCTCCGGCATTGGCCAAAACGAGGTTTACGCCCAAGGTTCGCAGAAACGTACTTTTCCCTGACATATTAGAACCGGTGAGTACGATGAATTGTTTTTCAGAAAAATCGACCGAATTACTTACGCGTTTCGTTGCTGAAATCAACGGATGTCCCAATTCCTCAAAACGCAGGATTGCTGCGTCATTTAATTCAGGGAAGTTGAAATCCGGATTATTGAAGTGTAAATTGGCAAATGAAAGCAACACTTCTGCTTCACCGATCTGCTGTAGCCAGTTATCCAATTCTGTTGTATGTGCCGATTTCCAGCGCAACAACTTGCGATAGGTATGCAAATGAAAAAGTATGGTGCCGTTAAATAGAATTGCGCCCATACCATTCTGAAGGCTTTCCAGCGAAGCGAAAATGCGTGAGAGTGCATGAATTTGTTTACTGGCGGAAATTTGTGAGGCGTTTAATTTTTGCTGAATGTCTTTCAAAAGCTCACTTTTCCATTCCCGTTCTTCAAGGGCCTGCAATAATTCGCTATAGCGCAATAAGGTTTGATTGATCTTATCGGCAAAAGCAATTTCAGCATTCATTTTTTTGAGCTGCGAAGCCAATACAATCAGATTGAAAATGAAGATGGTAACTGCAAGATTGAGAAACAACGGACTGCTTCCTTTCAAAAAACCGAGAATGGTAAACAACGCTCCCAAAGCAGGAAAAGCATAACTGAGGATGGTTGTGATCAATGGAACTTTTGGTTGATCACTGTTCCATGAACGCAATGTATCGCTGATTTGCTCATTGTCGTTTGCCAGGATCGCTTTAGCTGTAAACAATTGTCGCCATTCGAGTAAAGGAGTTAGTTCCGCAATGGCTTCCTGGCGCTTCCGAATGGTTTCAGCACTTGATTTTTCAAGCAACGATTCTCCCAAACCACGGTTTCCCATAACGGTTTGCGTGCGATTAATATGCTGAAAAAGTGAATGTTCGCCGAAAATATCCAGGTCGTAGGTATACGGATGATTTCCTTCCAGGAAACGGTTTCCGTTATCGAAAGGAAGTTCCTGTTTTTCCAGAAAAGCCAGTTCGGTTTCGTTGATCTTCACCAGTGCTTGCTGGAGTACTAGTTTCCGTTTAACCACAAAATGCATGCGCATAAACACCACAAACAGGACGAATGATGCTATAGCAATGACTAACTGAATGGTATTTCCCGAACGAATCGTCAAATAACCAAATAGTAAAGCGGAAACGATACTTATCAGACGTGCGAAAGCAAGCCGGTTAAACTGTTGTTTCAGTTGTTGAACAGCTGCATTGTGCACTGTTTTTCGTTCGTGGTATGCTTGCATGTAATTGATTAAACCAGGTCGCGTAACGCTTCAACGGCCTGGCGAATGTTGTTGCGAATTTCTAAAATGTTGGCATCCATCATGTAACATGGAGCGGTCACAATTTTATTGGCGGTATCGATCTGAATCTCGCGAACGGTTTTCATCACTGGTTCTACACCCGTTTTAGCTAATCCGGCAGAGAAATCGGTAACACTATACGGAGACTTTTCCTGGTCGGTACCGATGGTCATACTGGCATGAATAGCCGAACCTTCAAAGGCTTTTGCCAATACAACTGGACTGACACATAAAGCAGCAATTGGTTTTCCGACATTCACCAGGTTGACCAGCAGGAGTTTCACTTCAGGTAAAATAATTCCATCTGGTCCGGCAAATGCCCATTGGGTGAAATTTTTCGCACTTCCAAATCCGCCGGGAATGATCAGCGCATCAATGTCTGCCGGAGCAATGGTATTGATATTATGGATTTCTCCACGCGCAATTCGCGCAGATTCCACGAGCATATTGCGCTTCTCGGCCATTTCCTGTCCTGTCGTGTGATTGATCACATGGTGTTGCGGCGCATCAACCGAAATACAGATGTATTGAGCTCCGATTTCCTGAACGGCAAGCATCGATAATACAGCTTCCTGAATTTCAGCACCATCGTAAACACCGCAGCCTGAGAGAAGAATTCCTATTTTCATTGGTTCATTTTTAGCGACTCAAAAATACGGTTTTATGTGGTTGGGAGTTGTAGGGAAGTTGAGGAGTTTGGGATTTTGGGGAATTTTGGGAGAGTTTCTGATTGTTGAATCGGAGGAGGTTGTTCTTAGAATTTTCTCCAAGGGGTTTTCTCCAAATTTCCAAATTTGCCAAATGGGCAATTTGCCCAATGTCCAATTTGAAATTTTGCCATTTTCCTCCGCAAAAAATCGTCATTAAATACTATCTTTAACCCATGAATTTCCCAGTAGTTTTTTACGATGGTGATTGCGGATTTTGCAACCGTTCTGTGCAGTTTATTCTGGATCACGAGCGCGATTCGACCGTTCATTTCTGCGCATTACAATCGGAAATCGCCCAACGTTTTTTCCGGGAACACAATTTCCCTCAACCGAATTTAAGTACGTTTTATTTCTGGAACGGAGAACGTTTGTTTGAACGTTCAACCGGTGCGTTAAAAGTCACAGCTTATTTGAAAGCACCTTATTCATGGTTGCGGGTTTTCATTATCATTCCGCGATTTATACGTGATGGTGTCTATAACTGGATCGCTAAACGCCGGCACAAACTGGCTAGTCAGCAATGTGCTTTGCCAACTCCTGATCAGCGAAAGCGGTTTTTATGAAACCATTGATCATTCTTCTGTTTGTAGGTTTTACCGTTTTAAATATGGGGTGTAACCAACGGAAAGAAAAAGGATTTGCTTGCGCGAATAAGGATCAGGAAATCAAGGTTTCAAAACAAAAATCGCCCGTTTACTTTAAAAAGAATTGTGCTGCTTGTCACCTTTTTGATAAAAACTCAACAGGTCCCGCTCTTCAAGGAATGATGAAACGTTTACCCAATCGGGAATGGCTTTTGAGTTATCTACAAAATGAAGATTCATTGATCAGATTAGGTGATTCTACGGCTATACGTATTTCCAAGAGATTACCTGCAGTCCGATTTCACCGGTTTCCCGGTTTGACAAATCGCCAGCTTGATGAATTGATTCAATATTCGAAGCAGTAATTGAAGGACAAAAAAGTAAAATAGCAAAAAACGCAACCCGTCTCCACGAATTGCGTTCTGTCTTTCATCTGCTTTGTTACACTACTCAATGAAACATTGTTAATCGTATTTGGTCAATCCAGGTGTTTGTGCAACCAAAAGTAGATACTTCGATCACATTCTCTTTGTCAAATCCTGTAAACTAAGTCAAGGTATGGCGATTTCTCAACCGTTAATAAGTTCGCTTGCTTCACTGTTATTTTTGCCCCATCTTTCATTATTTTTGCCTCATGAGAATTTCAGCCTCCATATATTCGGATAAGAAACGGGATTTGCAAACTACAATTGCTGATTTGCTGGCGCATAAAGTTGATTTACTGCATGTTGATTGCAATGATGACGTGAGTGTATTCGATGATATTCGCAATATCCGCACGTGGTGCAACATCCCGATCGATCTGCATATCATTACTTCACAACCCGAAAAATACTTCGATTTATTGCGTGAAGTTCCTGTGGAATACGTCACATTTCAATTGGAAGATTTGGTCGCTCCACTGGAATTGCCTTCTGATATTAGCGGAAAACGCGGATTGGCTATCACAACACCAACCAGTATTGCCGAATTCGATGCTTACAATTCATTCGATTTTATCTTACTGATGGCAACGGTTCCCGGGCAAAGTGGTGGCATATTTGATGCAACGAACTTTAAAAAAATCCGCGATTTTCAACACAAATACCCGCACAAATCAGTACATGTTGATGGCGGCGTAAACGGCGAGGTTTCCTTTATCCTGCGAAATATGGGTGTTCATACTTCCGTTTCAGGATCATACCTGTTCAATGCTCCGAGTATTGGACATGCGTTGATGGATTTGACCAAGCGTGAAGTGAATTCACAATTCATAGTGCGCGACTTTATGATTCCTTTATCCGAATCGCCAACTATTTTGGCAAACGAAGCCACATTCACATCCGTACTTCAAAGCATCGAAAACGGAAACCTGGGATTTACCCTGGTTGTTGACGAATCCAATAAACTGAATGGTTTGGTTTCCAACGCCGATGCACGAAAGGCTTTGTTAAAGTACGGCGCTGACACGTTTAATGTTCCGGTAAACGAGTACATGAACGAACGACCTGTTTCGTTGAATGAGTCGGCGACAGTGAATGAGTTGTTGGCACTCATTAAACGATGTTCTTTCCCGATTCTCTATTTACCGGTTGTAAATGATGCCAACGAAGCGCAAGGAATTATTACCTTTGTGAACCTGATCAAGGGAGAATTATGATTATACATTTAAAAGATACAGTTTCTGCTCTTGAAGCAAGCCAACTGGCAGAACAACACAAGGCATTTCACGTTGTGTCCAATGCTACTAACGTATTGATCACAGGATCAGGAGTGAAAGAAATTCCTGCCGGGCTTGAAAATCATGTAGCCGAACATTGGGTGTTTCCAAATGATATGCAACTGGCGTCGCGCAATTACCGCAATGAAACGCGAGAAGTAACGGTTGGAAATGTAACCATCGGTGGTAAAACCGGTAGCACACTCATCATTTCAGGGCCTTGCTCAGTTGAATCGGAAGAACAAATTCGCCAGTCTGCGGCATTACTCAAAGCAAACGGTTTAACTTCTTTACGCGGAGGATGTTACAAACCACGAACCAGCCCTTACAGTTTCCAGGGAATGGGTCTCGACGGATTGAAACTTCTTGCCAAAATGCGCGAAGAACATGGATTTACCGTTGTTACTGAAGCACGTGATGCGACGCATATCGACGAAATTATCGAGCATGCAGATGTGATCCAGGTAGGCGCAAAAGCCATGTACGATCAGGGAATTCTTCGTGCTTGCGCCAAAACGCAAAAAACGGTATTGATCAAACGCGGTTTCGGTACCACATTGCAGGAATTTGTACAAGCAGCTGAATTTGTGCTTTCGGGCGGAAATGAAAATGTTCTGTTGTGCGAGCGCGGTATCCGTACGTTTGAAACGGGAACACGTTTTACGCTTGATTTGTGCGGTGTGGAATGGCTGAAACATTACACCAATCTTCCGGTAATATTGGATCCGAGTCACGCAATGGGTTATGCCTACGGTGTTGCAGGATTGACACGCGCATGTACCGCTTTGGGAGTTGACGGTTTACTGATCGAAGTACACCCGAATCCGAAAGTGGCTAAATCCGATGCTTCCCAGCAGCTGAATCACGCCGAGTTTGAAGCATTATTAACTTCTATCAAACCGATTGCCAATGCAGTGGGTTATTCAATCGTATAATGCAGTTTTTAGAACAAAATATTAAAGGATTGTGCACGAAGTTCGGCGTGGATTTCAACCAGTTTATGGCTGATTTTCAGGTAGACAGTGTGGGTGAATTAACCATGATTGATCTGGAAGCTTTTGCCGAAGAAAACGAAGTGGATTTGTATTCCCTGCTCTACAAACCGCTGTTTGTGCTGGATCATTTGAAACCGCTTTTAGCCAAAATCAAATTGCTGATTCTGGATGTAGATGGCGTATTGACCGATGCAGGGATGTATTATACCGAATCAGGCGACCAGGTCAAAAAATACAATTCCAAAGACGGAATGGCGATCCTTGAGGCCCAGAAACAAGGACTTCAAATCGGGATTATTTCTTCTGCCTTTGTCGATAAAATGGTTATTAACCGAGCGAACACCCTAAGAATTAAATACGTCTATGTTGGGCGCGAACCCAAAATGGATATTTTGAACCAATGGTGTACCGATTTGGGATTAACCCTCGATCAGGTAGCGATGATAGGTGATGACATCAATGACCTTCCGATTATGGAAGCCGTTGGTTTCAGTTGCTGTCCTGCAGATGCAGTGCAAGTGGTAAAACATACCGTGGATGTAGTATTGAACCTCAAAGGGGGAAAGGGCTGTGTTCGCGAATTGATAGATAATTATTTATTGGAACAACCGTTGGGGAGTTCACAAAAAAATTAGAATGGCTCAAGTAAAACTAGGTATTATCAGGGAAGGAAAAGTACCACCGGACAAACGAGTTCCGTTAACTCCCCGGCAATGCCTATTGGTAAAAACTAAATTTCCGCATGCAAATGTGGTTGTTCAGACAAGCAACGTGCGTGCATTCAAGGACGAAGAATACAGACAGGTTGGCATTGAAGTAGTTGACGATTTGCATGATTGTGATATCATAATGGGGGTGAAGGAAGTCAATATCGAGGATTTAATTCCATCGAAAAAATTCATGTTTTTCTCGCATACTATTAAGAAACAACCTTATAACCGTCGATTGCTGCAAGCTGTTCTCGATCTTAAAATCCAACTGATCGATTACGAGGTATTGAAAAACAAGCAAAACAAGCGCATCATCGGTTTCGGACGTTATGCAGGAATAGTAGGATGTTACAACGGTTTGTTGACCTACGGAAAGAAAAGCGGTGCTTATTCCATTAAACCTGCGAATGAATGCAGAGATCGCGTGGAAATGGAGGAAGAGATCAAAAAGATCGAATTGCCAAAAGACACCAAAATCGTACTCACCGGATTTGGAAGAGTAGGCCATGGTGCCCGTGAAATCATGGATTTACTTACCATTACCGAAGTAAGTCCGGAAGAATTTTTACACCAGAAATTTGATGGTCCGGTATTTACGCACCTCGATGTAGAAGATTATTATGCCCGTATCGACGGAACCCCGTTTGATAAACAGGATTTTTACGCCAACCCGAAATTGTACAAATCGGTGTTTGCGCCCTATATTTCAGTTGCCCAGGTATACATTGCCTGCCATTTCTGGAGCGATAAATCGCCAAATATCGTCACACAGGAAGATTTTCAGAAACCGGAAGTAAAAGTAAGAGTGGTAGCAGATATTTCGTGCGATATCGCCGGGCCGATTGCCTGTACGATTCGTCCGTCAAAAATTGCGGATCCGGTTTATGGTTACGACCCTGCTACAGGAACAGAAGTTGATCCGTGGTTGGAAAACAACATTGCCGTAATGGCCGTTGACAATTTACCGTGTGAATTGCCGATGGATGCTTCCGAAGATTTTGGAAATGAACTGATTAAATATGTTCTTCCTTGTTTGTTGGGTGATGACCCGGATGACGTGATCGGTCGAGGCAGCGAAACGGATTTAAATGGAAAGCTGACCGAAAGATTCGCGTATTTACAGGATTATGTAGATGGAAATACTGTTTCTCACTAATAAAACCGGGCAATGGAGAATGAATCACTGATCGACCACACTACAACAGAGAATCACATCCAAAAAGGAAACAAACGCACCATCCGCGGTTGGGTGATGTACGATTGGGCAAACTCTGTTTACAACCTGGTGATTTCGTCAGCTATTTTCCCGATTTTCTACGATACGGTAACGACTAATCATTTTACTGAAAACTATAATAAAGCGAACGGTTATCAATTAGACAAAGCTTTGCCTGAGGGAATGAACGTAACCGTCAATTTCTTCGGATTAGAAGTTTCCAATTCGGCCTTGATGAGTTTTGTGCTTTCCGCTTCATTTTTGCTGGTTTCCTTTTTATCTCCTTTGCTTTCGGGGATTGCCGATTACCGTGGAAACAAAAAACGTTTCCTCCAATTCTTCTGTTATTTAGGCGCAACAGCCTGTATTTCCTTGTTCTTTTTCAATGATTTATTGAAAAGCGATCTGATCGAAGTCGGCTTGCTGAGTTTATTTATTGCAAGCATTGGTTTCTGGAACAGTTTGGTATTCTACAATTCATACCTGCCCGAGATTGCTGAACCAAAAGACCACGATAAGATTTCTGCCCGCGGATTTTCAATGGGCTATTTCGGATCGATGTTGTTGCTAATTATTTGTCTCCTGTTAATAAAGATTCCTGCATTGACGTTTAATTATTTCGACGACATTACAACGGAAAAAATTGAAGCAATGCCGGTGAAATTCTGTTTCATCCTCGTAGGAATCTGGTGGATTGCTTTTTCACAGATCACGTATCGCGTATTACCGAATACGACATCGAACCGAATAAAGGAAAAAGGATACATCTGGAAAGGATTCTCTGAATTGAAAAAAGTGTTTTTCGAATTCCGCAAGACATTTCGTTTGAAACGCTATTTGGCAGCATTTTTCTTTTTCAATACAGGTGTACAAACCGTAATGTTGATGGCAACTTATTTCGCGAAAAAGGAAATCGATTGGCCCATTGATTCAACTACTGGTAAACCGAACGACAGCGGATTGATCATCGCGATTCTGTTGATTCAGCTATTAGGCGCGGCCGGAGCGTTTATTATGTCACGTGTATCGCAACGAATTGGAAACATCAAAACATTGGGTATTTCGATTGTGATTTGGATTGGTGTGTGCGGCGGTGCATTCCTGATTCATACACCATTTGAATTTTACGCTCTGGCGTGTACCGTGGGAATCGTAATGGGTGGTGTACAGGCAATGGCGCGTTCTACCTATTCGAAATTTTTACCCGAAACCGAAGATCACGCCAGTTATTTCTCGTTCTACGACGCTACCGAAAAAATCGGGATCGTGTGTGGCACCTTGTTTTTCGGGACCATGGAATTGGTGTTCAACGATATGCGTTTCTCCGTATTATCGGTCGCATTCTTTTTCGTGGTGGGATTATTGATGTTGTTCCGCGTTCCGAAGGAAGAACGGGCGTTGGTGTAAATTTCATTATCATTTTATTTGATGTAGTGTAGGCGCGGGACGCATCCCGCGCCATTTTTTGTGTACATAAATTCATCATTGTTTATTCCATTCATTTTATTCATGGGCGCGGGACGCATCCCGCGCCTACATATGTAACGTTATGATTGTTTGGGAAATTCCCCGGAAATGCGTATTTTAAATCTATGTCAGATAAATTTAAAGGCATTTACCGAAACGGAACAAACCGATTGATCGGTTATGATTACGGTAGCCCAAACGATTATTTCATTACCATTTGCGTGAAAGGACGAATCCCTGTTTTTGGGAAAATAACCGATTCCACGATGCAATTATCACCGTTGGGAATTCAGGCTGAAAATGAATGGAAAAAATCAATTTCGTTAAGGCCGGATACAAACATTTTAATGGGTGAATTTGTGGTAATGCCGGACCATTTTCATGCGATTATCACGTTAGGTGAAAATCAATTTAACCAGCAATTTTCATCAAATTCCATGGGAATTCAATCACAGAATATCGGATCAATTATTCGGGGATTTAAGGCCGCGGTTACAACATATGCACGAATCAAGGATATTCCGTTCGAATGGCAATCGCGGTATTATGATCGGATCATTCGTGATGAAACGGAATATGGTAATGTTGAAAAATATATACGGAATAATGTCAAAAATTGGAAACCGTAGGCGCGGGACGCATCCCGCGCCATATTTACACCAAAATTATTTTTTTGGAACAAACCAAATCAATGAATGGAATTAATTCCATTCATTGATTTGGTAATTGTTTTCATCATGCATTCATTTCATTAATGTATGGGCGCGGGATGCGTCCCACGCCTACGGTAACGTATAATAAATTCATAAAAAAATCCCGTCCGCCTTAGGCGGACGGGATTTCAATTACAAATAACAATAATCAATGTGCCTCTTCCTCAGGATCGGGCGGGAACAATTTCACAGGATCTTTGATTTCCTGCAAACGATCCAACATATCTTCCAATTGGGAAATGGTCAATTGCTTGGCGATAATTTTTTTGTCCTTATCCAACACAATGATGCGCGGTGTGGCGTACAAATCATAGGTTGTTGAATAATTCAACGATTCGATGTTGGTGTATTTCGGTACAAACTGACGCGCATCCTCCAAGGCTGCTTCGTAGAGTTTTTGGGTCAATGCGACGTTGATAAATGACAATCCGTTATCCTTGATAAACTTCTTCCATTTTTCGTAATCGTCACCGGTTGCTTTTCCTACCGAAAACACTTCCACGTTGCGGGCTTTCAATTTTTCGGCGTACAATTTTTGCAATTTCGGTGTCACTTTTTTACAGTGTCCGCATTCCGGATCCCAGAAATACAAGATCGTGTAATCTGATTTCAAACTCATGAAATCACGCCAAACGTTGTTCGTATCCGGCAAGATCACATTCGGTGGAACCATTCCCTGCAAGATTCGCTTCTTTACAGGAATGTCTTCGCACGCAGTGGTGAGTTTGTCTTCCGACATCCAGAATGCAGGCGATTTACCACTTTCGTCGCGTGCGCAGTAATAGCGATCCACCATTAACACGTAGACTTTGTCTATTCCCATTTGGGTTGATTTCGCTGCCCAGTTGGTCAGGTAATCTACGTGGTATTTGAAAACTTCACTGCCTTTTTTGAGTCCGTCGATGAACGGGAAGGCGATAGCTAAAATAGAATCGGGATGCGGCACAATCATGGTTTTACCGTAGAAGAATTCTGTTTTCTGGTGAAAAACCGGTGTGTTTACCAAACGATCATCATTCAGGTCAATGTTATCCCAGAAATGCTTGCGGTAATAGTTTAACTGCCACATGTGGTCGATCACTTCGCCTTTTTCGTTTTTCGGAGCATCAGGAATTTTGACATCAATCGACATCTTGATGATTTTACTCACCAGTTTCTGATCGTGTAATTTGATGATGCTATCCTGGTAAGCCGAAACTCCTTTTGAAATGACTTCCAGTTGTTTGGCGAGCAAATCGTATTGCGGATCTTCTTTTTTCAAGCCTTCTTGCTTCGTTTTGAGCGCTGTGGCTTTTACGCGTTGCGACTGAAGAAACTGCACGTAAGACACAAACACTTTGTTTTCGTCCGATTTTTTGACCTTCATCTGGCCAATGAGGTTGGTGTCGGCAGTTTCGATGTTGATTTCTTCGTTGTTGTTCACGATGAACTCGAAGTATTTTTGCCCCGGCATGTACAATGCAAACATACCCGGTTTTAGATTTTTGGTGTCAAATTCGATTACACCGGACTTTGATATAGCCGTGTCCGCGTAGTACAATCCTTTTCCGTAATAACGTGTCAGGAAAACGGTTGTGTCTTTCAAACCTGCAACTTTAAATCGCATTTTTTGACCGAAACCGAGTGTAGCAGTGCAGATAAATAATAACAATAATAAGTTTCTCATAAAATAGCTATTTGTTACAACTAATATAACGTCTACAAAAGTAATAAAGTCACGGGTTTAACAGAATATTAACCATTATTGGAACGATAAATTCCTTTCTTGGCGTTGAGGTACGAAACCAAAGCAAAGATTCCGTATGCAGCCACAAGCGAACCGATGCTGGTTGCCGTAAAAGTGGTGCCGATGTACAATCCGCCTTCCTCAAATAAGGTGTCGAGCCAGAATTTAAACAACACGAAGGAAATCAAACTCAGCGTCGCCACAATCCCGAATACCTTGGTGAAATACAGGAAGAAATGCCGCGTCAATAATTTTGGCGAATAACCCAATCGCAGCAGCGTTCGTACTTCATAGGTGTTTTTGCTTAACAAGAGCTGAAGGTACTGAATCAATACCAACCCGGAAACGAAAACGGCAATGACTGAAATACCAAGTACGATCAGGATCAACGTTCCTACCATACTTTTCAAACGGCCGATCACCATTTGTCCGTTGCGCGATTCAAGGTGTTTCTTTTTTAGCATTTCTTCTACCAGCCCGAATTCACTTTCTTTTCCGGAAATCATCACTTGCGTAATGCGCTGATTGTCATCGATTCCGTATTTTTCGTTGGCCCAGCTCATGAATGACTGTGGAACCAAAATGGAGGAAACTTCATTCGTGAAACCGATGATACGCACATTGGCCCATTCTTTTTCGGTTTCGTTGGAAAGGGTGAATTTGAACTTGATGTCCATCGCTAATTCGTCGCTGACCTGCGGAATTCCACTGGCGCTCATAAATGTATTGAGCATCACGAGGAAGTCGCGTGGCATAATGATCGGAACAATCGAATCGCCTTCTTTCCATTTCCATTTATCCGATTTCACATCCAGGAAATCAGGATCTACGGTTTGAATGAACACATCTGACCGGAATCGGGGAACGAGTTTATCGGCGGTTTCGAAGGAAACATCAAAGTTGTTGGTTTCTACCGGCTGCACATCAATGATAAACGGTTCTTTGCGCATGTTTTCCAATTCGCGCATCGTGAAATCCGTTTTAGCAATGTTGAGCGTGTTGGAAGTGGAAACTTTTTTCTGCACGATAATCGTGTTGGGGCCGAGAATCTCAGCTCCTTCACCGAATTCATTCACTTTTATCAGGTAGTGAATGGAAGTCAATAAAAATGTCATTCCCAGAAAAGCGCCGATAATAGCGATGACAAGCTGGGTTTTTTCCTGGTGCCGGAAAAGCAATTTGCGTACCATGGCGTATCAGAGTTTAAGTTCGTAATCATAAGGGAAACGCTCATCATCATCCAATGACGTGAGTACGAATCCTGCTTTTTGGGCATCGCATTCGGCAGCGATCATTTCCAGGCAACGCACACTGTTGCGCTCATCGAGGTGCGAAAACGGTTCGTCCATAATAAGCCAGTGAAACGGTTGACAAAGCGCACGAACAATCGCTACACGCTGTTGTTGTCCCATGGAAAGTAAGCCGCAGCTATCGTTCCATTTGTGGTCGATTTCAAGAACAGCCAGCAGGTTTTTGATTTCCTGTTCGGTTTTGAAATCGGTGAGCTGATTTTTCAGCAATAAATTCTCTGCAACCGATAAGTTGTGAAAGAGCTGCAGGTCCTGGAAAACAGTTGCGATTTTGCGTTGCCTGATTTGCACCCATTCATCTACTGAAAACGATTGAATGTCACGATCATCATAACGAACAATGCCATCATAATCGGTTCTGATGCCAAAAACGGTCATGGCAAAAGTCGATTTACCTTTACCGCTCGAGGCATTGAGCAGGATTTTGTGTCCGCCTTTCAATGATACTTTACTTCCCCAAATGCTATCCGAACTATGTTCGATAGAGGCAAGCGGATGGGGCATTACGTTTTCAAAATGTATGTCCATGGTTTGTGGATTTATCAGAGGAAATTCAAGAATCGTTCCAAGTTTTCAGTTGGTTAGTTATCAATCAATTGCAGAATTTCTCCGAGCATCTTTTTTGTGTCGCTGTACGGAATCCAGGCAGCTTCGGGATGGCGTTTGAACCAGGTAAGCTGCCGTTTGGCGTAATTGCGGGTATGTTGTTTGATTTTGTCGATACTCGTTTGCCAATCGGATGTTCCGTCAAGATAGTCAAATAGTTCATTGTAACCTACGGTTTGAAGTGAAGCCAATTCTTTGAACGAATATACAGATTTGACTTCATCTAACAGCCCGTCGGCGAGCATGTTATCCACACGCTGGTTGATTCGCTGGTACAACTGTTCGCGTGAATGTTCAATTACAAAACGTCGGGTTGTAAACGGCCGCGGAGCGGGTTTGTTTTGGCGCCAGGCGGAAAACGGTTTCCCGGTAGAACGGATGACTTCCAACGCACGTAAAATCCGGGCGGAATTATCACGATCTACTTCAGCGAAGTATTCAGGATCTGTTTGCTTCAATTCTTCCAAAAGAGGAGCAAGGCCGTTTTCGTCCAGTTCCGAACGCAGTTGCAGCTGCATTTCCGGATTTGTGGGAATAGGGTCGAGGCCGATACACAACGCATCGATGAATAGACCTGAGCCACCAACTACGACAACATTCCGGTAATCTTTCAAGGTCGTTTGCAGTAATTCCATCGCTTCCTGCGCGAATTGAGCGGCCGTCACCGGCTGGTGAATGGAATGGGAGTCAACAAAATAATGCGGAATTCCCTGCATTTCTTCAACGGTCGGTTTTGCGGTCCCGATGGCGATTTCGGTGTAAAACTGACGGGAATCGGCAGAAATGACGACTGTATTGAGATGCTGCGCCAACGCTACGCCAAGAGCCGTTTTACCACTGGCAGTTGCACCTTCAATAACGATCAGTTGTTGCATGGGGTAAAAATAGGGGGAATATTATTCGGGAGGCAGTAAATATTTTGAATTTTACTTATTGTCAAGATCTTCATTTTCAATTCTACATTTTTTTATAAACTTCAAAAATGACAATCTATGAAGACACTTAGGACAAAAGTGATCAAAGTGCAGTTCATTATTTGGTATTTCTTTTACAAAATTGAAATCATTTAACCCAATTCTTTTTCCTTTTTTAAATCCAAAATAGGTCACATCATATGAGCTAAAATCAACATCGCAAAAGTCACAGAGAATCAATCGTTGATCAAAATAAACCTCGTATTCAGTAAATTTTTGTGTACGATAATGATTTAATTTTGTTGAGTTTCCACCGCAATTCATACAGGGTGATACCTTTCTTGAAATAAGTTCTGTTTCGCAGATAGGACATTCTAATTTCATATAAAAAGGTGTAGGGAAGATTTGAGTAATGCAGTGATTGATTCCAGCGGAGTTTACTTTTTTAAATATTCTCCTGCAGTTAAAACCGGAATTTTTGAACTCTTGAAATCCTTTTTATTTCGTGTGATGATAATATCTGCTTCATTGTTCATTGCAACAAAATATTGTAGTCCATCTTCAAAATCTTCGAATTCCGATGCCAATGCCAATTCAATAGCTTTGTCTTCGAGTGGAAGAACAGTAACGAGAACTTTGAATTTTGCCATGTACTTTTTTGCATTCACTTCTTTATGATGTTTTACTATGGAGTAGTAGGCGTTTGCAAAGGAAAGAGAGGAAATACACAGTTGAATTTCATTTTTATCGCTCAAGGTAAATAAATCCTGAGCGTCTTTGTAAAAAGGTTCGCGTTTCCCTAAAAGATCAATAATGACATTTGTATCAACAAAAACGTTCTCCATTAGGAATACTTTTTAGTGATATAATCCCTGTAATCTTTCTTTTCATCATAATCACTTGGAATGATTCCGGTTAAACTTTCAACCAATGAACTAACAGAAGATTTCTGTTTTGTTTTACGTGTTAACGAATCAAGGTAATTTTCTATGAGCTTAGAAAGGCTAACATGATTGTCCTTCGCATAGCTTTTGGCGTGCTCGATGACACTTTTATCAAGATTTAATGTGAGCTTCGTGTTCATGATAATTTGTTTACGTACAAATATAAATAATTATCACGTGTAATTTTGATTTTTAGGTGATTTTTTCTTAGAACTTAGGTTTTGCGGCTACAAGAAGTTGGTGATTTTGGAGACGAAAACTGTCTGCCAGCACGGAACTTGATACGAAGCACAAAACTTCATTTAAGCACTGACCCCGTTTTTTTTGCCAAACGCTTGTTATGGTGCGCTTTTTATTTATTAAATTCTTCGTCAATTTCTATTAACATCTTTTTTAGTTCGTCAAGTTGCTTCCCTAAACTATCAAGAAATATTTCTGCATCATTATTTCCTAATAGATTATTTTCTGTCCACCATTCGTTGAAGCGGTGAAGAATGTAATCAGTTAATCTAAACGCTTCAGATATACCGCTTGGTAAATTTTCATTGTATCGTGTATTCAATTCTACACGTATTTCATCTATAGCGTTTTTCACTCCTGAAATTCCCCACTCTCCTTGGAAATTTCTTTCTTCATCCCTTATTCCACGATATATAAGCTGAATATTTCTACCTACGCCTACTATCATTTCTTTAAGTGATTTATTTTTATGTTCGCCTTTTTTCATTTCAATCTTTTTTAAGATGTCGTCAAGTATTGCTTGAAGTACATTTGTAGTGAATTCAGATTGTTTTGTTATGAATGTTTTTAAATCCACTTCAACTTTTCTGAATGCTGGTGTATATCCTGCGTAAGTAAATCTTTCTTTTGAAACAGGTCCTTTAGCTATGAAGTAAAACTCAGTTTTTTTTCTGTTTGTAGGATGTCCCGCAATGTCGTTTCGCACTTCTCTTATGTTCTTGTCAAATGAAAAATTGTCAAAAAAGTCCGTTTGCTTTGTTTTATCATTCACTACACATTTGTATAAATGATATAACCCATCTTGTTGGAGAAACAAGGATTGAAGAAGTCCATATATAAGTAATGTGCTTCTTCCTTCTTTACCTAATGATTGAATCCTTCCAAATTCTTCTATTGCTATTTGACTATCTTCAATTAAGTCGATAGATGTAAACGCCTGGTTATATTGCAATTCATTTGTTTCATTATAGAAATTATGATACAAAGGCTCGTGAATTGCCTCGTTTAATGTGTTGCACAAGTCTATTATGTCTTTCACTATTTGTAATTTTTTGCAGGTCGTCTTTTAAAATGCGCCATAACTTAACAATTGACGAAACAAATACTTGTGAACTTTTGTTTCACTGAAAAAATCGTCTTATTCGTGAATGGAGTGGGTATTAAAGCGTTTGTATTGTCTCGTAGTTATCGTCGGTTCAATAGTAGTAAAAATAGTTGAACGTAAGTTGATGGTCTCCATTTTTCTGAAAATAGTTATTCAATTGTTTATCGGGAAGGGTTTTTTAGGGGAATGCCATTTCCAATGTGTCTGGCGTCTCGTAGGGACGAAATATCTTAGATAAAATTGTTGTTAGAAACCCATTTACCCCGTAGGGGTAAGATATTTACGGCAAGATACATGATGAAAATTTGTCTCGACCCTACGGGACGAATGATTATTGGGTAGGCTGGTTTTACCATATTACGTCCCTACGGGACGGGCAATTAGAGTTGCTATTCGTGTAATGATATTTCGTCAGCCTAAGGCTGACTGATGTTAAGAGTTGACATTCGTGTTACGCTATTGCGTCCCTACGGGAAGATTTCACATCAAAACATCGCCTTATAACTCTCATATCTTGCCATAATCCCGCGAACGTACTTGTACGTAATCGTTCCGCGGAGCGCGCCGGACGTGACCACCGGATCGGAATAGTATTCGCGTTTTCCGAGGTTCATGACCATTTTTTCGACGTTGTCTTCCCAGACTTTCGGGTTGAGTCCGCGCTTGGCCGCCAGTTTCTGTGCGTCTTTGATGTGTCCGGCGCCGGCGTTGTAGCTTGCCAGGATGAATTTGTTGCGTTCCATAGGATCGGCAATGTCTTTCCACATTTTGTCGATTTTATCGATGTATTTCATTCCGCCGCGAATTTGCACTTCAGGAGTAGAGGAAGGATAAACACCAAATTTTGGTCCTGTTCCCGGCATGAATTGCATCATTCCGTAAGCGCCACCAAAAGCACGGGCATTCGGGTTGAATTTACTTTCGTGGTAAATAAGGGCCGCCAGCAAGCGCCAGTCCCAACCGTATTTCTGTGCTTCGGCTTTCATGATGTGGTCAAACGGAGAAAGTCCGCCTTTGGCCGTTGCATAAACAGTGGTTGCGCCAACCGGTTGTTTGTAAGGATCAAAATATTTGCGCTTGATGAAACGGTATGCTTCCTTTTTCATGAATTTCGTTAACCATGCATCCAATCGTTTTTTGAGCAATGGCACGTCTTTTCGCAAACCAAAGGCAATGTTCTGTTTGAAGGAAATAGCAAGGCTTACATCAAGGTTATCGTAAAATTTCTCGTTGATCTGTGCCACATTTCGTTCGGCGACGGTGTAATCAATCGCTCCGTCGGCAACCATTTCGATCAGTTCTTCAACGCTTTGATTTCCTTGTGTAGGACGAATATAGATCGTCGCACCGATTTCGTCCTGCAGGTTGACCAAACGATCATAATAACTGGAATTTCTCCAGACATCGACTTTCTTTTTGGCCAGTTGCAGCGGATCTGAAACGTGGTATTTTTTCCAGACTTCGTCAGATTCTTTGGTCGTATCCTGCTTGCGCTGAATCAACACCTGGTTGGTCTGGTAAAACGGCCGCGAAAAATTGATCACATCCTGCCGTTCACGCGTGACAGCATAATTACAGGCAATCAAATCACCTTCGCCCTCATTGAGGCGCTGGTTCATTTCGTTGAGATCGTTTACGGTAATGATTTCCAGTTCAACTCCCAAATCTTCGGCAAACTCACGCAATAGTTCATATTCGAACCCCATACGTTTGCCTTTGTAAATGAAATAAGAAGTGGAGGAGTTTTCTGCCAAAACGCGCAGTTTTCCTTTTTTCAGAACGCCGGGAAGATCGTTGTCATTGGTAGCCAAAGGACGTTTCCGGGCATCTTCGTCATCTGAACCGCAAGAAGTTTGTAGCAAAAAAACACCGGTTAAAACCAGTGAAAAGCAGATTCTTATGTAGGTTTTGTGACTAATCATCCAATCTTTTATGCACTGCAAATTACGACAATATTCTTAATTTTTCAGTTAAAAAATGTTCATTGGCTGCCCACATATACTCGAAGAAAGCGTCGCTGATCACTTTTTCGTACATTAAGAAGACCGATTTTCCATTTACGAGTTGATTGGGAAATGAAAGTTGTGAACTGACGTTTTTCGACATGCGATCTATGGCATCAAGTGTCGGATAATGGTTGATCCACCGATGTTGTACAAGGCGCTGAAGAAACAGCAAATAAGCCGGATTGTAACGCTGATCGTTGACATTCAGCTGTTTGTAAATATGGTCTAAATAATCAGTATACGGCTGAGGATGAAAGGCAGACCAGTTTTTGGCAAGTAAATGATCGAAGTAAATATCGACAGCTATACCTGCAACTTTAGGCAGTTCAGTTCGCAGGATCGGAAGCAGTTCATGGACCGCTTTGTGGTTGTCGATGAAATGATCAATGGAACGATGAAGTCGGATTCCTTTCTCAATCGCCGGATCCAAATCAGACAGATTCGAACCTTTGATGAAATCGCCATACAGATTGGCTTGCATCAGTCCGGTGTCGTTGCCGGATAAGTAGAGATGTCCGAGGTAGTTCATCCAAAAGAGTAAAATGGAACCAAACTTAAAAACTCAGAAACTTCTTTTAGTTAGACAGTTTCTGAGTTTCTAGGTTTTTAAGTTCCGTTCTGTTAAAGGAAACTGTATGTTTTTCCATAATAAAGCATCTGCTCCAAAAACGATTGTTTGTTCTCGATGCGAATGTCTGTGATTTCACCTTTTTTATTGGTTACCGGTACAAAAACAGGATAAACAAATCCGTTGTAAGGTGCCAAATTCAAAGGTTTCACGCGTTTCAAAACTTCTTTGTGAATGGCTTTGTCCACTTTTACGCCATAGGTTTCCACCAGTTTTTTGCCAGCGTTGAAATCTCCTTCTGATGTAATACGCTGAATTTCGCGCAGCAATTCACCGAAAAGTGCGCGTAATTTCGTGTAGTCCTTGATGTCGTAATACGTTTTGCCATTGCGTTTCACTTTGACGATCACTTTGTCTGCCATTCCTTTTTCAAATACCCACGCAGACACCAACTGGCGGTTTTGCATGTGTTCTTCTTCGACGTTCTGGCCCAATTCGAGGCGCTGCAATTGTGTCATCATTCCGTTGCGGATGTAACCGTCGTATTCGGCTTTTCCGACTTCCAGTGATTCGATCAGTTTCAAATCAACCAGTTTTTGGTCCATGATATAGTACAATCCGACCAAATCGGCGCGGGCTTCTTCCAAGGTAGAAGCGTAATTTTTCAGGGTTTCGGAAGGTTGTCCGACACCTTTGTTGATTTGTCCGCTGGCGTGGCCTACAACTTCGTGCAAGGCTGTGTGCATTTTCCCGGCAATTGCACCGTATTTTTTCGCGCGGTCGATTTCTTCCTGGTCGTGGGCAAATTCTTCAACCAATGAAGGCCCGCCGGCATTTTCATATGCTGCGATAATGTTTCCAAGCGAAACCGATTTTGAACCGATTTTTTCTCTGATCCAGTTGTTGTTCGGTAAATTAACCCCAATTGGAGTAGAAGGAGCAGCATCGCCCGATTCACTGGCAACCTGGACCACTTTGTAACTCACACCGACCACTTTTTTCTTTTTGTGTTCCGGCATCAGCGGTGAATTATCTTCGAACCATTGTGCGTTGTCTGCAACCACTTTCATGCGTTTGGAAGCTTCAAAATCGTTGATTTCCACAATCGATTCGTAGGTTCCGCGCTTGCCGAGTGCGTCGCCGTAAGTTTCAATAAATCCGTTGATGTAATCAATATCGCCCTTGGTGGAAGCTGCCCATAAAACATTGTATTCGTCCCACACTTTCAAATCACCTGTTTGGTAAAATTCGATCAGTTTTCGCAACGCAGCGGCCTGCTCATCGTTTTCGGCAACGGTCACTGCTTTTTTGAGCCAGTAAGTGATTTTATCAATCGCTTTTCCGTATTTCCCGCCCGATTTCCACACATCTTCATAGAGTTTTCCGTCTTTTAAGATCAGGGTAGAGTTGAGTCCGTATTCAATCGGTTTGGGATCATTAACGTCAATTCGCTCGGTATAAAATGCTTCAACAGCTTCCTGCGTAACACCTTCTCCATAGAAATTATTGGCTGAAGCCCGGATCATGTCGACGTTTGCGTCTTTCACCTTGCGCTTCATGTATTTCGTTTTACTGAAAATGGCTTCCAGTGCTTCTTTCGAAATAGAGGCATTGCTGGCTTTCACCACTTCATTGAAATAGGTTTTATCAAATCCGGGTTTGATCTTATCCATGCTGTAATGGTGGTGAATTCCGTTGGAAAACCAAACCTGTTTGGTGTAAGTTTCCAATGCTTTCCACGAATCGGTGGTTTTATCACCGTCATAGTTCTCTGCTATTTTTTCGAGCGCTTTTCTGATCTCAAGATTATAAGCGTTGTTTTGGTCGTAAATGATATCACGTCCGGCCAAACCTGCCTGAGAGAGATAATATACCAGTTTTTTCTGATCAAGGGAAAGTTTATCCCAGCCCGTGAGTTCGTAGCGCAATACCTGGATATCGGCAAAACGGTCCACTGCAACACCATCTGCTGCTTTGTTTTCTTCATCGGAAGATTGTTCGCTACAGCCTGCGATTGTCAAACAAGCCAAAGCGATAAACGCGGTAAATTGAAGTTTTTTCATCGGAATCATTAATTGCTTAAAGATAAGAGGAGATTGGGATAAAATGAAACGTGCGGGACTTTTCTTTGGAATATACAGGAACGAACAAGTCATTCTTCGATTCGAATAGTCTCAGTTTATGCTAAAAAACACTGTTTTTAAGAAAAGAGAGAATTTTTGTTCAATTCGATGTTTTGATAGCCGAAAGGGTTGAAGAATCAGCACTGTTGCGATTACAAGGATAATGATTGAAAAAGAGGATATACAGCTGATTATCGATTCATTCGTTCGCTCATTCTCAGTTGGTATAACAAGTAACACCACATTTTTCAGAAACGTTGAATTCATTTTTAGGCTTACCAGTACCGTGAAAAAATGTTTGGCATCTCCTCTTTTTTTATGTCGAGCATTCATATTCATCCACTATCTTGCAGCATATTGATCAAAACTTAAATCCATTCATTGAAAAAATAACCGTATTCGCTATTTACCTGAAGTTGACTCGTTAGATCGCTTCATATTCTAACAATTAAATATAGCATACGACATCAGAGCAGTAAGAATATGGAGAAGTGTTTTCCTCATTTCTCTTCTGTAATTTGATAACGTATTCTACTATTCAACATGTAATTACTTAAACCAAATAATCATGAAAAAAACAAAAATGTTGTTTGCGTTGCTTGTTGCTTTAGCAATAGCTCCGTTTTATTCTGGCCAAAGTTGTCCGGGAAATTATTTTTCGATTGGAGACTTTGAATCCTTTTCATCGTCTACGCAATTGGCAAATGCAGTATCAGGATCACCAATGATAACCTGGAATCCTTCAGGTGGTCCGTTTAGCCCTCTTTTATTGAGTAATACATATGGGAACGCCACAAAATTCGTTGGACTGGCTTCTTGCGGGCAAGCCAGTCTTTCATCTGCCAATGGTGGCCCGTCCGACGAACCAATTGTTTTGCCAATGAATTGTGCTGTAAAGCCATGTGACGAAGGAACAATTTCCATTGACACGAAGCCGCTTTATTTGTCTCCGGGAAATTGGACGCCCGGAACGCAAATGAAGTTGAAAGTGAGGCTTGTACAGACTAATCCGCTTACCAGCTGTGCGGGAGGGATTTTGTTCAATTGTCCTGCCGCGACCACCAATTACCTGGACATTGATATCGATGTTACCAGTCCTTCATGGGTCGGTACCTGGGAAACGAGGGTGCAAAATTTCATTAACAATACGCCTTATACCTTCAACTACGCCTTGATTTGGTTTACACATACACCTGCTCAATTGTGTCTCACTCAGTATTTGGATAATGTGATTCTGAAAGTGACGGATTCGTTTGATGTTTCAGGTATCACATTGCCAACAAAAATGTGTAAAGACCAGGAATGCGCTAATATTGTTACAGGACTACCCGGGCAATATACCGTAACCGGTCCGGGCGTGCCTGACGCACCAATCTATGACCTTGACGGAAATGCAACATGGGTTTTTTGTCCGACTGTAGCCGGAGTTGGTACGCATACAATAACCATTTGTTCAGGCGGATGCTGTATTACACGACAAGTGACGGTTTCGTCTCTGAATGCTCCTGTAATCACCGGTAATAATTATACGGTTTGTCAAGGTAATTCGGCACTGGTATGTCCTACTGTTCCTGTGGGTTCCAGCTATTCGTATTTGTGGAATACCGGACAAACGTCGCAATGTATCAGTGTTACTCCACCTACGTTGGGAACCACTAATTACACGGTTACTGCTAGTAATGCCGGTTGCAGTACAACAGTTACCAATTCTGTGACAGCTGTGTCTTACCCTAAAGTTATTTTACCAAAAAGCGTAAGTGTGTGTAATGGACAATTCCAATCATTGTGTGGCCCTTCCAATACATCTGTTTATTTCTTTACCTACGAATGGTTTTTCAACGATCCGGTGACACAAACGTCTTATATCGTTTCTTCTGATCAATGTTTTGTTCCGACTCAATATGGAAATTACACGTTGATTGTCACCAATCAGTACGGTTGTTCTTCTACTGCTTCTATTGATGTGGTGCAAGGTTATGGTCCGGCCATTACCATCAAGGACTATAATTATTGCGGACATGCTCCGGCCTATGTTGGACTCCCGGCCGCTTATTCCGATGCTTTGTATTACGAGTGGACTTACAATGGCGGAGCTCCGTTTATGGGAGATTACCGTATTCCGAATATGGGTGATGGAACCTATTGTTTAACAGTTTATTGGAGTGACGAGAATATTCCGTCGTTGTTAGGTTGTACTTCAACTACTTGTTTCCAGGTAACCAGATGTTGCGAACCGAATCCAGAGTTTCAGTTAACATTTAGTCCGTTTGGATCAAGTGCTACCATTACCGTTTCAAATAATCCTGCTTACACCGGCGATTACGATTCTGAATCATTCATATTGTATAAATATTGCGGACCTGAAACAGATTTGGATTTAATTGTATGGACACAAATCCAAATTGTAACGCGTAGTGTTAATTTTAATACTCCGGTGGTATTTTCAGGTTTGGATGAGGATTGTATTTACAAAGTAGTACATCGCGTGACGAAAAACTGTCTGCATAAAGTGTTTGTTTCCGAGCAAATCGCAGGACAGTTAAAAGTGGCTATTTACCCGAATCCGGCTGTTTCAGATGGTCGTGTAGCAATTGAACTTCAGGGTTCTGCAACAAATGCCACAGTTGAGATAACGGATGTTTCTACCGGAGCGCTTGTTTACCAGGGAACGCTGGAACCCGGGGTGCCGTTAGTTTTGGAAAACAGAACAGCATTGCGAACAGGTGTTTACAATGTAAAAGTGTACAACAACGAAGCTGTCGTGAATAATCGATTGATTGTTAATTAATAGGCTTTAAATACCAAAATAGCAAAAGGGTTGTCTTCGGGCAACCCTTTTGTGTTTTAAGAAATGTTATCTTTTTTGCTAAAAGCACCTCCCGGCAAACACTGCAAAACTACTCACATTGTGCCCTCGGAAAGTGCTTTTATTATCGTTCTACGGGAATCAGGATCACCGTTTCGAGGTTTTTTTCAGCAACCTGCTCAGGATCGTTCAGAAAAACCAGGTGGTATGAACCACGAATATTCATGTTTTCGTCCGAAGCGTGTTTTGTCATTTCCTTCACGGATGCGTTAATGGTCTCGTAACTTCCTTTATGAACCTGTTTCATACACCATTCCTGTACAATACGTTCGTAGCGAATTTGAACCACCCAGCTATCACGACGCAATTCCAATGAACGTTTGATCGCTTTATCGTAATCGTTCCAGGTAACACCATCGGGCAGGCGCAGCATAAGTTTATATGATTGTGTGTCTGTGTGCAGCGAGCCATCAATTTTACGCAATTGTTCAAACAACGGAATTTCCCATTTCACGCCGCGCGAATTCAACAACTGCTGCAATTGCTCGGCAACAACCTGCATCGACCATTCCAGTTCTTCGGGATCAACATGGGTTTTGCCAATCGTAGAGATCGTGAGGTAATGAAACAGTCCTTGTTTTACCAATTCTGGATGACTTGATGAAGAATCGGCACTTGTAAACGGAGATTGGTTGTGTGTTCTCATAATCAATGACTTATTTTACAATAACGGATTGGATCCACTGATGAAATTCTTC
Organism: Candidatus Fluviicola riflensis; assembly: GCA_002243285.1. Lineage (GTDB taxonomy): Bacteria > Bacteroidota > Bacteroidia > Flavobacteriales_D > Crocinitomicaceae > Fluviicola > Fluviicola riflensis. The sequence goes on from CP022585.1 coordinate 1,858,889, forward strand.
GACCATTTTCTCATTGAAACGGGTAGGGAACAATGATCCCAATGACCCGTCAGCATTGCGCTGATAGCTTTCTTCCATGGTCGGAATCAGCAGAAAATTATGGTCGGTATCTGTTAGCTCGAGGAAAGTTGCATTTCCGGGATGATACGTGTTGATGAGTTTTACGACTTCCTTGTGAGAAAAATCGCCGAGCACCTGGATATCGGTTTCGCCCCAGGCAGAAAGCACTTTACAATCGGTTTTTGCCCAGGCAGCTGCAATGTCCTGGTCATTAAGCGTTTGACTGAACGAAAGATCACGGCCTAAAAAACTTTCGGTACCCTCGTAGTTCATGTCACGGCGTAAAATACGTTCGTATTCCGGGTTTTGTGGAACGATATCGGCCAGATTCTTCTTGTTCACCAGCAACTCAAACAACAAGGTTTCGTAGAGTTTCAGATCGCGTTCGTTTTGCAGGTAATCAATTCCCAACCGCGGGTTTTGAATGCGTACCATTTCCGTCAGGTATTCCAGCCATGGTTTGACGGTTAATCCCATCGCGACAATTCCTCTTACGTTATTTCCTTCAGCGACAAACGGCGCTTCCATGGCTCCCATTGAATGACCGATAACGATGATATTATTGGTATCGACGTTCGGATGTTTTTTCAACGCTTTCAAGGCTTCGCGAAACGAATTGACTTCCGTAGGAAAATCGATGTCTTCGCAAGCCGGAGTGTTGTAAGAATCGCCCATGCCCGGTTTTTCAGCGCGCATCACCAAATAACCTTTATTGGCGAGGCTGTAAACCAGTTTGCGGTAAACATGTTCTTCCCACATGTTATCGAGGCTCATGCAGTTTAATCCGGGAATAAACAGAATTGCCGGTTTTTTACCGGGAGTTGCAGGTTGCAGAAAAATACTGCTGATTTGGCCGCCCATAAACGGAAAAGAGCCATACTCAATGGACAGATCTCCGGCATCTTCTTTCGGATTGGCAATCGCTTTGCCTTTGAGCGTTTTCTCTTTCTTTTCGCGAATCACGGTAAACGATACATCATCGCCTTCGCGCAGTTTTAAAGAAGGTTGCAGTACATCGTCGACAGACTCAATAGCGGTATTGTTGATCCGGATCAGGATGTCTTTCTCTTTTACATTGAGTGCTTCCGCAGTGAATCCCGGAATGATCTTCTTGATATAAACACCTCTTGTTTCGGTAATTCCGAGTTCTTTCTGACGTGCTTCCGTCAGTTTTTCAACCGAAATCCCTTTATTGGCAACGCGTTTCAGCTGCTGCGCAAAAGAGGGAACAGTGATCAGCAAACATACCGCAACCGCATATTTCAAAAACATACTTGTCATTTTATTACTAAAACAAATCTAAGGAACGACAAGTTGAAAAGTTTGTCAAATCCTGCTATTTACTTTATTTCAAGAGGAGAGATGGAGCGATTCCGGTGTGTTTTTTAAACGCTTTACTAAAGCTGAATACATCAGCGAAACCGCACAAAAAGGCAACATCTGATACCGTATGCGATTTATCGAGGAGCAAGGAATGTGCATTTTCAATGCGTTTGCGAATCAGGTATTGATGCGGGCTAATTCCCATGACGGCTTTAAACAGGCGGAAAAAGTGGTATTCCGACAAATGACATTCCTGCGCCACTTGTTCGATGCTCAGGGGAAGCATGTAGCAATTGTTGATGAAGTCTTTTCCGCGTAGCACACGGCGTAAAAGCTCTTTTTTTGTTTGCACTTTTACTGAACGAACCGATTGCAATTGCTTGAAAACAGGAATGTGATCAGCGATGAGCTGCTCTGACAAATGGTAGTAGAATTCCTTACTGAATTCGCGTTTCTCAAAAGGAGAATCAGACAACTCGGTTCCCAGTGAAGTAAGTGTTTTACCCAGAAGCGTATTGTCGGAAGGATAAAAACTTTCGAAAAAATCGGAAGTGGTGAAAAAACGGTCAAGGTTCAGATCGGAAAACGAACTGTCGGGTTGCAAATAACTGCCAACGACTTCCGAAAGAATATCGGGAGCAATATCGATGCAAATGGCTTTTACTATTTTCTCGCTGTCAATTTCCACAGCTCCCTCAGAATGAGTGTTTGCCAATAAATAATGCTGATTTTCAACCTGGAACCGATTGCCGTTGATGGTGTAGTTTTCACAACCTTCAAGCACATATTTAATCGAAAAACTACGAAATACAACCGGTGTGGACTTGAGGTCACGCAACATGGAAAAATTGATCAGGCTGCCGTTGCGCGGAAGCTCATCAAATACCATATTTTGCTCATCAATAACGTTGTACATAACGTGCCTTTGTACAAACATCCAAAAAAATAGAATCTGACAACCCGTGAATTTGATGAATGGTAACTGAGCAGTTTAAAACCAATTACAAAAGGTGATGGTTAAGCTTTTCTGTTTTATGAAGTGGTCAAATTGGTTTCAGAAGCTTTCAATGTAGTGTTTCAGTGAATCGGCTATTTGTAAATGAAGTTTCTTTTTGAGTCGCTGGCGCGCTTTTTTGACCGTATCAGGTGCTACTCCAAGAATCACCGATACTTCTTTGTTCGAGAGTTTTATTTTCAGGAAGGCGCAATGTTTTTCTTCGTTAATGGTAAGGTCGGGATGATGATGCTTGAGCTTTTTGAAAAACTGCTGATGGGCAATGTCGAAATGTCGCATGAAATTATCCCAGTATTTATCCGATTGAATACCTTGCTGAACCAGGTTTCTCAATTCCTGCATCCGGGCTTCTTTCGGAAGGTTGTTTTCCAGTTTTATGCTCAATTCATGCAGGGTTTGGCGACTCAGGTCGAGTTGCAGATTGGACAGGGCAGCTTCTTTATTGACTTGAAAAATCTGCTGTTCTTTTTCATTCAATTCATGGATGAGCAAATTTGTTTCCATTACTTGTGAAGCCAATTGTTCAGTAACGTTTTTCCCCTCTAACACATATCCTTTCACGGTGAGATCTTCTGTAAGGTTGATGATGCTGAAATCAATCGCCAAAAATTGGTCATCATCCCATCTACAGCGAAACGTCTTTGATTCGTACGGCTGAGCGGAACGAATCAGGTCGTTTAACCCCGGAAAATGATTGGTGCCAAGTGTCAGTTCAAATGAACTGTTGACAGATACCGGATAGGGCATTGTCTGTACAAACGAATCGTTACATTCTTTGATGCGTAATTGTTCGTCAAGGATCGCAAACAGGTGTTCGCTGGCCATTTGCATTTCTCGTATCCGGAATTCCTTTTCGTTGAGCTGCTTCATTTTTTCGGTAATATCACGATTGGCTTGCTGAAGCAACACTGTTTTTTGTTTCGTTTTTTGTTTTTGACGGTAAATGAGTCCGATGATTGCTAAAAGAAGCAGCAACACAACAATAGCAGCGGTCACGAGGATAGAAAACAAGTTGTTTTGATATGACAATCGCTCATTTTCAAGATTAATGGCCCTTTTGTCCAGCTGGTTTTCCTTTAATGCGGAATTCAGATATAGCAGTTCAGACCGCTGCTTTAATGAATTATAAGCCTCAATCAGAGCATCGATGTTTGAACGTGCTTTGAGGCGCGTTATCGTGTTCCATTCCTGATTTTCGAGTTTTAGGTAATGGTAAGCCGAATCGACCCGGTGAAGCTGGTAAAAGTAGCCGGAAACGCATTTATAGTATTTCCTGCGCTGTTCGGGAAGAAAAGTAGAAAACGCATTTTTTCGGGTGATTTCCCGCCAGTAATTGAAATTCCGACCATCCTTTTTGTGTGCGTAAACTTCCATATAAAGCAATCCCATATCAGCAATCCATTTTGGGACATTTGCCTCAAAGTACCATTTCGGGATCGGTTTTAAGTAAATCAGCGCCGAATCGTATTGATGCTGGTTAATCTTGATTTGGGCAATCCCCTCGTTTCCGTAATAGGGAATGTTGCGCGTAGTAGTCGCCACGGATGAACTCAGGCGGTAATAATACAACGCCGAGTCTTGATTACTGAGTGAATAATGCGCTTCGGCGATGCACCAGTACGCAAATGGTATATTGGCTTCTTTGGCGGATATGCGCTGTTTCAGTGCAAGTGATTTACGGTAATAGTTGAGTGCGCTTTTGTAGGCTTCAAAGGTGAAATAAAGATCGCCTATGTAAGAGTAGGAGTGAGCATACATGTATGGATTGATATGCTTAAAATCCGTTTGAGTTTTCAGGTAATAAAAGATAGTGGAATCGAAATTGCCCGAATTAAAGTAAATATCACCGATCTGATAGTGCGAAAAGCCCATTTTATCATGGTCTTTTCGACTGGTTGCCAGACGAAGGCTTTGCCGAAAATAATAGACGGCAGAATCGATGGAATGCTTGTTTTCCCGATGAGCGATTCCAAGTTCATAAAGTGCTGCATTGAGTTGTTTATCATTATGGTTGTTAATGGAATTGCGACGAGCGCGATGAAGCTTTTTAAGATGCATTTCATGTGCAGCAAATACGTTCACCACTTTGGGAACAGGTTGTGTCGCTTGCTTGAACAAAGACTGGGAAAAACACATTGTCCCGGCACACATAATCAGACATAACAATTGCAGCTTTAACATAACTCTAACTTCGACACAAAATTAGAGCTGACTTATTTCGTTAAGTGCATCAATCGATTAAGAAAGTGTTAATGTCCCCCGGATGTATCCCTTTGGCCACCTCTCTTTGTCCCCCTTTTATGATTGGTGAATGAGGATTCCCATCACAACCTTTGCGGAAACAAAATCTTATTAAAAAGAATTCCGAATTATGAAAACATTTGTTTCTTCCATGCTGTTTTTGCTTCTGCTGGGAAATTACTTCGCACAAAGTATCCATCCTTATCTACAGGCACCTACACCTACTTCCATGTACGTGAACTGGAAAACGGGCTCGACCAATACACCATCCATTATGTATGGCACAAATCCGCAAAACCTGAGTTCAACCGTTACCGGTTCTGCATCTCAATTTATCGATGGTGGTTACAGCGGCAATTATTTCTACAATACTGTGCAGATGATCAACCTGTCGCCAAACACGAAATACTACTACAAAGTCATTTCCGGAGCCGAATTTTCAGACACGCTTAGCTTTAAAACACTGCCATTACCCGGCCAGGCGGCTTCACCCGACGGACACATTCGTTTTTTGATCATGGGTGATAACCAAATTCAAACCAGCGGACGCTACGATTCATTGGTTGCTTCCGCCAAACGAAAAGTAATTGAACGATGGGGCGGTGAGCCCTCTGATCATATCGGATTAACGTTTATGGTGGGCGATCAGGTGGATTTGGGTAACCTGAATCAGTATGAAAACATACATTATGCTTACAATCAGGCTCTTTCGGGGAATGTGCCGATCCAGACAACGGTAGGGAATCATGAAACCTACGGTGCTTTGGGCCTGAGCGCCTACTATTCGCATTTTTACATGAATCAGATGACCTATCAGGGAATTAGCTCGGGAACAGAGAATTATTATGCCCTGCAGGCAGGGAATGTGTTGTTTTTAAGTCTCAGTTCCGAACATACGGGCGCAACGCAATTCAGCTGGGTGCAGCAGGTTATGGCCGCCGCGCAAAACGACCCGACTGTTGACTGGATTCTGACATTCAGCCACCGGCCTTATGAAGCCGAGCAATACGTAGGCGATATTTCCACCTGGGTAAAAAACACGGTAGTGCCATTTTGCATGGAACATGATAAATACCTGATGCATGTTGGTGCACATCACCATTTGTATGCACGCGGCCAGTTTAAGGACAATCCGGTTTACAACATTATTTCCGGAGGAACTGCCTGGGACCAATACTGGGGACAATCCAATGAGCAGGATTTTGATTGTGTGCAAAAAACGATTTCCAACTGGTGTTATCAGATTATGGATGTAGACGTGGTGAACGGAAAAGTAGATATTGAAACTTATTCGATCGGAAGTCCGATGCTATTTGCCAATAATCAATGGAAAAATAATGAAGTGGTCGATTCATTTCACCGCTACAAAAACCAGCCGTCTCCCAACCAACCAACAATTGCCAATGTATTTGGTGATTCGCTGGAATTACCGGTTACAATTACCACAACACCGTATTCCACCAGCACCGCTGAATTATTAAATTCAACAGAATTTCAGATAGCGCAGACAAGTGATTTTTCAGTGCTGGAATTGGATAAATACCGGGATTTTGAAAACTTATTCGGACAGGCCCCGGGCCAACCAGCCGATTCATCCCGGGATTTGAATGCCGGAGTCAATATCCAGGAATACACCATTCCTGTCGGTTTGCTGCCGAATGGATTACATTTTGTACGTGCCCGTCATCGTGACCGCAACCTGGAATGGTCTTCATGGAGTGCTGTGGATTCGTTTACCGTATTCAACTCGTTTTCCAGCGGACCATTTGTTTCCATGGACTCGAATGAATACGCAATGGGCTCGCCCTTGGTTGCAACGTATGTTAATGGTCCGGGTAATGCCACCGATTGGGTTGGAATATACAATATGGAAGATGTACCTGGCCCAAATCCATCAACCGCTTGGCAGTACTGCAATGGTGTCAGCGGAACGCTGAATTTTACGGGAAATGCACTGACACAATCAGATTTATATTTCACTGCATTTTTTGAATTGGACGGATATACTGAGGTTGCTGCACGAGATACGTTTTACTACGGCGCTATTCCGGTTATAACATCCGATACAACCGTTTACCCGGTAGGTGCGGTTGTTCCGTTGTACATAAGCAACGCTCCTGCAATAGCCGATTCGGTTGAAGTACTGAAAGTCGGTTACCAGCATGGCGTGCAGCCTTCTGCCTACTGGGGAGTAGTTTCAAGTGCAAGTCAAACGCTTTCGGTAGCCGGTTTGCCAGAAGGGTACTACTCAGCTAAATATTACTTCAAAGGCGAGGCTGTAATCGGAGAATCGTTTTTCTTTTCGGTAGGAGACACCATCACCAACTTGTGGATTGATCAACCCATTTACGACCTTGGTGAAAGTATCGTCGCAACATGGACTGATGCGCCTGGAATTGTGAAAGACTGGCTTGGGATTTACAATCAGGGGGATGATCCCAATATTGATCCGTTGTTGATTTATACTTATTTCGGTGGACAGGCGTTTGGTTCTCTGACTTTAACAGACACACTGATTCCTACGCAGCCGGGCGATTACTTTATCGTGATGTTTACCAATGATTCGTACACCGAAGTTTCTAATCGTGAGTTATTTACGATTGTTGATCCGAATCTTGGTTCAACTGAACTGGCGCATGGAATGAAAGTGTACCCGAATCCTGTTTCGGGGAATGACCAAATGACAGTGCTTTCTTCGGAGTACCCAATCGACTGGATCCAAATCAGAGACCTCAACGGGAAAGTGGTTTACAGAACAGAAAATGTCAACGGACAGCAATTTTCGTTACTGACACATCAGTTATCAAAAGGAACTTATATACTCGAAATTCAATCACGGAAATTGTTTAATTATCAGATAGTTGTTCAATAGCGTATACCTGTATAGTAAGAAGGTGAGTTTCGGCTCCAAAAGAAAGAGTTTAATTGTGATAAGCGATTAAGCTCTTTCTTTTTCAGAGCGAGAATGAAAACGAGAATGTTATACCTTCGAAAGTTGAGTTTTCCTGCTTGAAATCACCTTTTCCCTTTGGGACTAAGATTTGCCGGAAGTTCTACCTTTCTCTACAGCAGCGCGTTTTGCCTGGAATCTGCGTGTTTGAAACACGATCGTTTTACCAACCTTATCGGCGTAAACCTTCGTGAATTTAGCCCCCAAAAAGATGATTTGCGACGAATAATACATCCAGGCCAGCATAATCAAAATGGTTCCGGGAATTCCGACACTGCTGCCAAAGAAGTAGTTGCTTAGGTAAAAATGGATCAGCAATTGCCCTAAATAAAGCAAAATTGCCGTTACCATCGCCCCTGAAATAGCCAGTTTCCATTCCACTTTACCATCGTGCAGGTATTTAAAGATGATGGCAAACAGGAGTACGTTAGTGAAAATAGCGATGGCGTGTTTTAATATTTCGAGGATAAATCCCTCCACTGCATTCAGATCGCCAAAAAGCTGCGAACTTAAGGAAAGAATAATCGTTTCGCCGAAGTAGGTAACCACGATAACGAGCCCGAAAACAGGAAGTAAAACGATGTTCATCAATCGTGCACCGAGGTGATGGAAAATCTGGCGCTTGCGGTTATCAAAGGTAAAATGAACATCGAAAAATTCATTGATACTGGTGCGCAGTGAAGCGAGTAAAGCTGAACTGGAAAGTAGTAAGGCAATAACACCAACAACGTTGAGCACGAAACTTCCTTTTTCAAAGTCAACTTCCTCCAGGAAAGACATGATGCCGCTGCTATCTTCCAAACCGACTTCTTCGCGCAGAATTTTGTCAATGATCTTCAGCATATTGGTTTGTCCGACGAATTTACCAAACGAGATCAACGACAAATAAATCATCGGAACCACGGCAAATATGGCGTAGTAGGCGAGTGCTGCTCCATGAAAAAAGGAGTTTTCCTGAAAAAACTCAATGAAAGTTGATTTTGTCACCTCCCATACTTCGAGCCACGTGAGCTTACGAATTCTTCCTTTTGATCTCAATTTTTTCAACATCATCCAGTGATTGCTGTGCAAACAAAACTAACGTTTCATTATTGTTTGTGCAAACGGTATTTCGCCAATAGGCTCCGGCAAATTGTGCTGATACAAATCGAACCTTAATTCCCGCTCCTGATTTCACCGTTTGGTATTCGTTCGGGCGAAAAAGAATCTCGTTCTTTTTACCTTTATTTAACACATTTATTTCTCCGAAAAATAAGCCTTCATAAGCCGAAGCAGGCTTGAAATAAAATGCTTCCGGACTATCAGAACGTTGAATGATACCGTGTTGCATAAAATGAATTGTCGAACACCACTGCAAAACGTCTTGTCCTTCATGCGAAACCAGGATACAGGTGGTTCCACGCACTTCGGAAAGTACTTTCAGGTAGTTACCGATCCGCACTTTCAAATGAGCATCCAAGTGTGCGAACGGTTCGTCGAGCAGGATAACCTCGGGTTCCATCGCAAGTGATCGGGCAATCGCTAAACGCTGCTGTTCTCCACCCGATAAATGAATGGCTTGTTGAGTGCGAAGGTGCGTAAGTTCGACCAAATCGAGCAGTTCTTCCGAAAATTGTGTCCGCACGTCGGAAGGAAGGTAAAGCATTTTCTGCACCACATTTTCTTCAACTGTGTGGTATATATCGAGTCCGAAATCCTGGTTCACCAACTGAATCTCAGGATGTCCGGGAACCAATTGATCTGCCGGACCTTTTACGCGTTTGCCGTTCCAGGTTACCTCGCCAGAATCGGGATCGAGTAAACCGGCAATAATCTTTAATAAAGAGGATTTTCCGCCACCACTTGGGCCTACAATTCCAACGATAGAGCCTGTTTGTACTTCAAGCGTCAAATTGTGCAACACTGTGTGCTTGAATGCCAGGTTCAGTGAACGAACGGCGAGCATACCGGTTAATTTCTAAGTTCTGTCGGAAAGTCAGACAACACGATGTATACTCCCGGAAGCGGATTTTCGACTACTTCATCATCATTGAGGTAAACTTCCAACGAGCGCTTTTCGGTATCCAGAACGTATTCTTCCAGCGCTTTTTCAGAGAAAATAAGCGTTGTAGCACCGTCTTCCGCATGAAATAATACCGAAGTAACACCCGGAATCTGGTACGAAAACGGCCTGTCATCGCCCAAATCGCCTTTCAATTCATAGGTTTGATCGCGCAGCACTTCAACTTTGGAAAAAGTGCCGGTAATGCGAAATTCATCTTCCCATTCGTGACGAATGTTTTCCGGAGATTCTTCCCCGTTGTGCTGTTCATCAGCAAATTCCTGCGAAAAATCGCTGTTTCGTAAAAAAACATGAACGTTATATGCCATAGGGCGAAGGTAATAAATAAACGTGAAATGTATTTTGCTGATTTCGTTGGATGATTGGTTATCTTTGCGCCCTATTAGCACGAAAAACATGTTACCAACAGTTCAGTTATTACAGCACAAGTTTCAATCGATCGAACGCCGCCACCCGTGGATTTTTTCGGGCGCGCTGAAAGAAATGCCTGCCGGTATAGAAGACGGAGCCGTGGTGGTGGTGACCGACAAGCAGGGAAATGAATTGGCGAAAGGCCATTTTCAGCATGGTTCTATTGCGGTGCGTGTACTGACGTTTGACGGTGAAGAAATCGATCAGGAGTTTTACAACAACCGCATTACCAGGGCAGTCGCGTTGCGCCGTCAGTTGCATTTGTTTCGTGAAGATAACTCCATTTGCCGGTTGGTACATGGTGAAGGCGACGAGCTGCCTGGATTGATCATTGATTATTACGGCGGAGTTGCCGTGATCCAGTGTCATAGCTTAGGAATGTTCCGTCAATTATCATTGATCGCAGAAGCATTAAAAACAGTGCTTGGTGATGAATTGATCGGGATTTATTCGAAATCGAAAGAAACACTACCCAACCGGCAGCCGGTTGAAGACGGTTATTTGTTTGGCAATGTGCTTACACCTCATACAGCCCTTGAAAATGGCGTAAAGTATCAGCTGGATTGGATTACCGGGCAAAAAACCGGCTTTTTCATTGATCAGCGCGAAAACCGCTTTTTATTAGGGAAATACGCCCAAGGCAAGCGCGTGCTGAATACTTTTTGTTATTCCGGCGGTTTCAGTCTTTCGGCTTTGCAACAGGGAGCAACGGAAGTGCATTCACTTGACAGTTCTAAAAAGGCAATCGAACTGACCGATGCGAATATTCTACTCAACGGTTTTGAAGATAAACACATCTCTATTGTGGCGGACGCCATGGTGTATGTGCGCGAAACAGGCGAGGAATACGATATTATTATTCTTGATCCTCCTGCATTTGCCAAACACCGCGATAAACGTCACCAGGCCGTACAAGGCTACAAACGTTTGAATGCGATGGCAATAGCACACATTCGTCCGGGTGGTTTGCTCATGACGTATTCGTGTTCGCAGGTAGTTGACAAACAATTGTTTACCAATACAATCATCGCTGCAGCTATTGAGAGCGGACGTTCGGTGAAAATTCTCGAGCAATTGCACCAGCCGGCCGATCATCCGATTAATGCATTTCATCCGGAAGGTGAATACCTGAAAGGATTGTTATTACAGATCAACTAATGCTCGATATACGCTATAGCAGTATTTTGCGGGTGGCTTTACCGTTGATGTTGAGTGGTTTTATTCAATCCATCATTTCCATTACCGATGCAGCTTTTCTCGGTCATTATAGCACGTTAGCCTACGATGCTTCCGGGAGCGCAGGATTGTGGTACATTACCTTATACATGGTGTTTATCGGCTTAAGTGACGGTGCACAAATCGTGATGGCTCAGCGCATTGGAGAAGATAAGCCTATCGGAGTTGCCGCAGCATTTCAGTCGAATTTCGTATTGTTATTGATCGCAGCCGTATTGCTGACTGTGTTTGTACAGTTGTTTATGCCGGAGTTTTTGCATTACATGGTAACGAACAAGGAGTTAGCCAATGCTGAATTATCCTTTTTGGAAATAAGAAGTTATTCCTTTTGGGCAGCTACGATCGGTTTAACCGTGCAAGCGACTTATCTGGCAACAGGGAAAACTACATTGGTTCTTTTTTCTGCACTGATTGTAGCGGTGTCGAATATCATTCTTGACTATTTTATGGTATTCGGAATAGGTCCTTTTCCTGAAATGGGGCTCAAAGGTGCCGCTTTGGCTTCAACAATTGCCGAAATACTCGGAATGCTTTTCCTGCTGGGAACACTTTTGTACGGGAAACTGAAACACGTGTACCCGTTCTGGAAAGCGATTGTAGTGAATGTCAATCAGCTGAAAGAAAACCTGAAAGTGGGAATTCCGTTATTGTTTCAGGGATTGGTAGCGCTTTCGGTGTGGACCGTTTTCTTTATCTGGATCGAGCAAATGGGCACGAACGAGTTGACCGTTTCGCTCAATATCCGCTACCTGTATTTCTTGGCGTTTATTCCCATTTGGGGATTTGCGGGTGCTACCAAAACGTATATCGCTCAGTACATTGGAGCCAAAGATTATGCAGCATTACCCATTATCCAGCGAAGAATCCAACTGCTGACAGTACTTTTCCTCGTGATTACTTTTCACGGAGCGTTAATCTATCCGGAAATGTTGATCCGTTTGGTGAATAAGCATCCTGATCAAATTCGTGAAAGCGCACAAATCCTGCGTATTATCAGCGGTTCCATCATTATTTATGGATGGGGAAGCGTTTATTTTCAAACCATCAGCGGAAGCGGAAATACACGTGTTACCTTTATAATAGAATGTATTTCAACGTTATTCTATCTCACGGCTGCGTATTTGCTGATGAAGGTTGCCAAAGCACCGTTACACCTCGTGTGGCTGGTAGAATACGTCTATTTTGTAACGATGGGATTGACTTCGCTGGCTTATCTCAGATTGTTTAACTGGACCAAAGAAATAAAAGCAACATGAGTCAACTACGCGTCGTATTTATGGGAACCCCCGATTTTTCTGTCGGGATCATGGAAAAAATGCTTGAACAGGGCATTCAATTGGTTGGATGCGTTACTGTTGCAGATAAGCCGGCGGGCAGGGGACAGCAGCTGCATGAAAGTCCTGTAAAACGATTCGCGCTGGAACATGCTATTCCGGTACTGCAGCCATTGAAGTTAAAAGACGAAGCCTTTTTGGAAGAATTACGCGCTTTGAAAGCAGATGTGTTTGTGGTAGTGGCCTTTAGAATGCTGCCTGCAGAAGTCTGGAAAATGCCACGTTTCGGTACATTCAACCTGCATGCGTCTTTATTACCTGATTACAGGGGCGCTGCTCCGATCAATTGGGCGATTATCAATGGTGACAAACAAACAGGAGTTTCTACCTTCTTTATAGATGAAGCAATTGACACCGGAAATGTGATTGCGCAAACGAAGATGGATATTGCTGAAAACGAAACGGCCGGCTCACTGCATGATCGTATGATGGTTACTGGAGGAGAATTGGTAGTACAAACGATTCAGGCGATTGAAGCGGGAACGGTACAGCCAATTCCGCAGGAACAGTTTAAAGACAGTTTGATGCGTCCTGCTCCGAAGTTGTTTCGTGAAAACACGCAGATCGATTGGTCGAAACCGGTTCGCGAAATCCACCAGCTGATTTGCGGTTTGTCTCCTTACCCGGCAGCATGGACCCGTTGGGTGAATAGTAAAGGAGAAATTAAACAGGTGAAATTGTACAAAACCACTATTGAAGATAGTGGTAGCATCGCGATTCATCGCGATGGAATTGTGAATGATTTGTCATCAGACAAACACACAATCAAAGTTCATTGCACAGATGGAATTCTTGTAATCCAAGAATTGCAGATGGAAGGAAAAAAGCGGATGTCGGCACGTGATTGGTTAGTTGGAAATAGTGTTTCCGATTGGTCGATTGAAGCGTAAATGGTTCAATTTCGGCTGGAAAGGTTCAGGTATGCGTCTTTCGGGATCATTTGATTTAACTTAACGGTTCGACGAAAAGGCTGATTTACCCGCTAAAACGCTAAAAAACGGCCACCTTTATCAACAAACGCCTCTACTTATCAACAAAAACGGTGTTTTTTTCTTGAAACCCTTGACAGGCTTGCTTATTCGGCTAAATTTGTCTTGTTAAATAATTGAAAACATTCAAAAAAAACCAAACTATGAACAAAGCAGAATTGATTGATGCTATTGCTGCAGAAGCAGGATTGTCAAAAGCAGATGCTAAGAAAGCATTGGATGCATTCGTAAGCGCAACTTCAAGTGCATTGAAAGGTGGAGACCGTTTATCTTTAGTAGGTTTCGGTTCATTCTCAGTTTCAAAGCGTGAAGCTAGAACTGGTCGTAACCCACAAACAGGTAAAGAAATCCAAATTGCAGCTAAAAATGTTGTGAAATTTAAAGCTGGTGCTGATCTTGAAGGATCTGTTAACTAAGATTTCAATACAAAATGTAAAAAGTCTCTTACTTCGGTAAGGGACTTTTTTTTGTGGGGGTACTCACGAATGAAGGCGTAAGTCCCGTAGGGACGTAATATCTTGGATCAATATTTCATTTATTCGTTGTCACCCCATAGGGGTGAGATGTATTGGTTGTATTATATGTCCCACCCCCACGGGGCTGATGTTGGACGTGAATCTATTTGCTAAATATTACGTTCCTACGGGACAAAGCAGATGCTTCATAAGAGGGCGAGGCTGCACTAACGTTTGCCTATATCAAAAGCTACGTTTTTTCTTATCTTAAGTCAATGCACCGCAAAGTCATGTGCGATAATTTTGCGGTGTAATTAAGAAACACTGATGATGAACGCACAAACATACACTTCCACCGAAAGAACCATTCTACGAAAAGCCGCTTTGATCGCAGGATTTTCATCTATTCTGTTAGCTATCGCTGCTATCATTGCAGAATTTTATGCTCGTCAGCAATTGATCGTGCCTGACGATGCCGCAGAAACAGCCCAAAGAATCATTGCAGGACAAACTTCTTTCCGAATCGGGATTTTCGGCTTTGCCATTGCGTTGATCTGCGATCTATTGATTTCATGGGCGCTTTACGTGTTTCTGAAATCTGTAAATAAAAACGGTTCATTACTCACGGCCTGGTTCCGGTTGATCTACACCGCCATTTTCGCCATGGCAATCGTAGAATTGGTGAACGGAAACCATGTATTGACTGATGGAAATCTTTCAGCTGTGATGGAACCAAATCAGCTTCAGGCATTGGCATTAAATCATTTTCAGGCATTTGATAACAGCTGGGCGATTGGATTCCTGTTCTTTGGCATCCATTTGTTGCTTCTTGGTTACCTCGCTGTAAAATCGGGCTTTATTCCCCAAATAATAGGGATTTTACTGTTAATAGCAGGCACTGCTTATTTTGTGAGTAATCTTGCCAAACTCATCATGCCAAATTACAGAGCTTATGAAGCAGCATTTACAGCTGTGGTGGCTATTCCTTCGGTTATCGGAGAGCTTTCATTAGCGATCTGGTTGTTGGTGAAAGGCGGTAAAAAGGCCATTTGATTTTAACTTTCAGATACAATACGTTTCCTGATCCGGCTCATCGATTCGGGTGTCATGCCAAGATAACTCGCAATTTGATGCTGCGGCACGCGTTGGAATAATTCGGGTTGTGTTTTCAACAGATTGCGGTACCGTTCTTCAGGCGACGAAGTGATAAACGTAGAATAAGCTTCCTGCGTTTTGCCAAAATCTTCGCTCATAAACGAACGGGTAAAGGCTTCCAGCTTCGGGAATTTACTGTACATCTCTTTTTCCGTATCCGGTGTTCCCACAATCAATGAACAATCTTCCACACAAACGCAATAGTGATTGGAAGGGATTTTCTGCACATAACTTGTAAACGAAACCACGGCTTGTTGTTCCAGAAAAAATGCAGTGGTTTTCTCTTCGCCATCAATGAGTTTGTATTGGCGAACACAGCCTTTCAGTACAAAATAACAACGGGCGGCAATTTCACCTTCACGTATTAAAACATCGCCCTTTTTAAACGAAACCACGTGAATGTTTTCAGCGAGAAATTGTTTTTCTTCTTCGCTAAACATCGGAAGGTTGGCGAGGTATTGCGTGAATTCGTTTTCCATGGATATTATCAATTCAGGTTTTCCCTGTAAGCATTTCAATAGCCTGTTTAAGGTCAGGATATACTATTGCCGAGGTCAATTTTTGTAAGGAACTTAATGTAATTGAACTTTTACTTCCCGGATAATTGTTCAGCGTTTCGGTTGGTAAAACGAAAAACTCCCATTGCTCCAGATTCATTGGATTAAGGGTCAACTGGTCTTTGTGTTTGAGTAAACAGAAAACGTAAATATCTGCGTGTCTTTTTGCTGTTTCAGAGAATACACCAGTTGCGGAATCCCAGCATTTGGCTTCTTTGATAGAGAAAGCGATGGGTGAGTAATTCTTTTGGGACCAACTCTGCAAATAGGATGCTGATTTTACTTCAACTTTAATGCCTTCAGGAGTTTCCAAATCATACGGATTCCATTCATTGCGTACAGTTGAAAAATCAATCTTCAATGCTGATGCGACAATGAATTCAGCAAAACGTCCACGACTAGAATTACTTATTATGTCGGAGGAATCCCATTTCCAGAAATCAATTAATTTAACTCCGTTGGTTTCACCGTGATAAGTAATTGGCTCGTCACCTGTTTTTTGCGTGATGTGAATTTTACCGAAATCTGTCATTTTTTCATCGCTTATCGGGAAACCCAAAAGTAGTCAAAAGCATTCTCTATTCCTTCTGCATTGATCATCACAAGGCGTTCTTTATGGGTGATTTTTTGTTCAAGAGTATCGGTTACCGTTTTCAGAATGAGTTTTTTTGAGGTGAGAAAACCGTCAAATGTAGATTGGTCAAGTAGAATGACATTATCCATAATGGAATAAGTTCCATAGAAAAAATCTTGTCCCAAACCGCTTCCTGCGCTATAGACATAATTTCCATTTTGTTTCAAATCAAGAGTGCCACCGTTCCAATCACCGTCAGACCAATATGCTTTGAGAAGAGAAGGACTGTTTAAGCGATTGTATTGATAACCAATTAATCCAAGTGCCATAAGAATGAATAAAATCCCACAAGCAGAGGGGAGAAGGTTTGATTTTTTCTTTGTTAAGCGGTATTCCTTTAAGTCTTTGAGGATAATGAAAACAAAAGCGGTTGCACTTACAATGAATAAGATAAGTTGTATAAAAGCATCAAAAATGACAGTTTCTCTAAATGATTGGTAAATGGTATTGATTACCCAAATTCCAAAGAAATGAATAACAATTAATCGAATAACGAGTGGATTTAGTAAGATCATTGATTTTTTTGTTTTTCCTTCAACCGCTTCCTATTTCCCGAAATAACCTTTCTATCAGCCGCAGTTTTAGCCAACGAAAGTGCGGTTTCTAAATGATCCAGTGCTTTTTTGTTGTCGAGGTCGGTGTAGAGGTGAGCGAGTAGGGAATGGTACAAATGATTGTCGGAAAGTTGCAGCTTTTCGGCTTCGATGATCGCGATTTCTTTACCGTCGGCTTTGGCGAGTGCGTAGGTCCTGTTCAACGCAGCTATGGGTGAATATTCCAGCTGTAGCAGTTTGTTGTAGAATTGCAGGATACTTTCCCACTTTTCGTGCGTGTCGGTTTTTTGTGTATGCCAGTAGGCGATGGCGGCTTCGATGTGATATTTGGAAATCTTCGTTCCCTGCGAAGCTGCATTCAGGTAATGAATTCCTTTAGCGATCAGTTCCATATTCCAGCTGCTTTCATCCTGCTCTTCGTAAACGATCAAATCGCCTTGCAGGTCCATTCGGGCTTCAAAACGCGACGTATGGAAACACATCAGCGATAACAAGGCATTGGCTTGCGGAAGGTTGGTTTGTTCGTTTTCAACCAGCATCAGGTTCAGGCGCATGGCTTCAATACACAGGTCTTTCCGGAGAACGGTATTTTGCGAACTGGAGTAATAACCTTCGCTGAAAAGCAGGTAAATGGTGGTCAGGACAGTTTCCAGCCTGCTGTCGATTTCGGTAGCGTCAGGAAGTTCGATTTGGATGTTTTCAATCCGTAGTTTCTCTTTCGCCCGGGCCAATCGTTTGTAAGTAGCTTCTCGGGTCGATAAAAAAGCATCGGCAATTTCTTCAGCGCCAAACCCGCAGAGAATGTTCAATGATAACCCGATCTGTGCTTCTTTCGGAATGCTCGGGTGACAAATCGCAAACATCATTTTCAACTGGCTGTCGTTGAGGTTTTTTCCCGACAAATCGATTTCCACCTCGTGTTGATCTGCTTGAGGTAGATCGGAAGCACTTAATTCCACCGCGACTTTTTCGGTAAAGATCTTGTTGTGTTTGAGGTAATCAAGGGTTTTGTTTTTGGAAACAGTGTAGAGCCAGGCCGTTGGATTTGGGGGTAATCCTTTTAATCCCCAGGTTTCGGAAGCCAATAGAAAGGTTTCGCTCACAATGTCCTCCGCAGCACGCAAATGCTGAAAACCGAAGAGTTTACAGAGAACAGCTATGATCTTTCTGTATTCGGTGCGGAATAAATGAGGAATAAGTTCTTGTTGTTCCATAAATAACCTGATTTGGCTTAAGAATAACGATCAAAATAGAGTGAAAATAGTGAAATGTATGATCTTAACGTTAGTTGCGGAACTCATGTTGGTTTTACAAGTTCTGATCATTGGCGTAAGTAATATACCTAACTTCTTTTCCGGTTAGTAATATACCTATCTTCTTTCCTGGTTAGGTATATAGCTATCTTACTAAAAGAGATCTTGCATAAACTAAAACACCCCCATCTGCCTTAGGCCGACGGAGGCGTTTTGAATATTGGTGTTTTTTAATCCATCGGGACAATTGTTCTTACTTCAACCGTACCACCAATACTGAGAATCGGGCAGCCTTTTGATAATTCGGCTGCCTCATCCAAAGAATTGGCGCGAATAATCGTGTAACCGCCAATTGCTTCCTTAATTTCAACGTATGGGCCGTTGGTAATCACTGCGTTCGGCTTGACAACTCTTCCGTCGTGTTCCAATCGATTTCCGGCATTAACCAATTTGTTTTGAGCCGCCAGGCTTCCCATCCAATCCTGCCACGGTTTCATCATGGCCTGAATTTGTTCCGGTGACAATGGCTGTAACTGCTCGTCGCCTGCACCCGGTCTTCTGAAAACTAATAAAAACTCTTTCATCGTAGCTTGATTTAGTTATTGGAATGCAATGCTACTGTGTTTCCTTCAGAATCGATGAAGAAAGCCATACAGCCGATCTCGTCGCTGATTTTTGTTTTCGGCATTAAAATTTTACCGCCGGCAGCTTCAACTCTCGAAAGTGCGTTGTCCAAATCAGGATTGCCGTTCAGGTAGACTTTCGCTCCGTCGGCACTTGGCTTGTGCATTGGGCCTTGTACCAATCCGCCGGAAACTTTTCCGGTCGTATCTTCGGCAGGGAAAGATGCCAGTTGCATGCCCATCATTTCCTGTACTGGCATTTCAATTGCGAATACGGTTTCGTAAAATTTCACCGCACGTTTGATGTCCGACACAGAGATCTCGAACCAGTTTAGAGCATTTGTTTGACTTGTCATTTTTTTAAGTTTAAAGGATTATAATGTTTGTTTATATGCTTATTACGATTGAGTTTTCGAGATTGGACAATGTAGGTGTTTTTTTTTTGAAGTTTTCTAATTCATAATCTTCAACATCCCTGTTTTCGCATTCCAAACGTTACTACCGATGTCTTCGTGCATCTGTAAAATTAAGCGGTTGGTAAATCACGACAAAGGCACAAAGTTTTTTTGAAGAATAGGTGTGTTAAGATCACAAAAGTGATTTACGTGCTTCGCCTTTGTGACCTTTGTAACACGTGAAGTTCTTCTTATTCTTTGTGGTGCACGTATAACCGCCCTTGTTTCACCCTTTCGCCGACCACACAATGTAATACCACCAGTCGCCGAATTGTTTTTTCTCAATGAGTTTAGTGCTCCTCAACGTCTTGAAATCGATCACATTTTTGCTCAGGTAATGCGTATAGAATCCGTGAAATCCTTCAACATCTTCAAAACAGCTGGCATTGTTGCACCATTTGAGCTGAAAGAGGATTTCTTTCTTCGAAAGTATGTGGATCGCCTCAAGCCTATGGTTGGAAAGCAATTTATAAGCTTCAGGAGAAAACAGGTTTAACCATGCTTTTTTAATGGCGGAATCCTCTTTCTCGATATCGATGGTGAAGTCATGCTGTACACCCGCATAGGGAAACATTCCAACGTTGTCTAATTGCTCTCTTAAAGGTTGTAAATTACTGTTGGTCAGTTTCCGGTGAATGATTTCGTAGCGATTGGTTTGTGCGACAAAATCACGGTCAAATTTCCAGTAATTCTGGACCCAATGCATGATAAAAAGTGTTGCAAAGAACAAAATCGCCGCCGTCCAAGCAACGATGTTTCTGATTCTTTTTTTGGTTGATCTTTGCACTTTCTTGTTTTCAGTAATGGTTTGTCAACGGAAACTTCCTGCTAATATTATCATTTTCAGTTTTCACCGAACCACAGAGATGATTTCTTAACGGATTTGGTTGTTCATGAGAAAAATAAGTTTAGCCACAGATGTCTCAGATGTACACAGATACTGAACTATACACCAGCGTATAGTGATAATCTAACTAAACTTATTTATCTGTGAAAATCTGAGACATCAGTGGCAAATAAACATGATGAGATTTGAAACATCAATGGATAAACAATCTGAATCCAAAAACAGGAAGTTCTCCCTGCATAAAATCCAGATCTTCAGAACGTTTGAAACCCAGTTTTTCATACATCTTCCAGGCGGTTTGCATCGCTTTGGTGGAATGAATAATAACCTGTCCCAATTGTTTGTCTTCCGTTTTTCGGATGCACGCCTGCGTGAGTAATTTCCCGATTCCTTTTCCACGGATGGCAGGATCGACTGCTAATAATCGAAATCCGGCTGCGTTTATTTCAGCAGTGGCCGTTCCACCTGAACCGTAATACTTCATATCCGAAAAATAAACCACACCGCCTGCAATTGTATTGTCGTCAGAAACGGCAACCAACAATTCCGTTCCCGGATTTTGCGTCAAATCGCCGATGTTGGCCAATAGTTGGTAATAATTGGGTTGCTCGGCCGGTTTCGGAAAACCTTCCAGCTGCGAATAGACGTCGACCAACAGTTGGCCGATTTGTTCAAATTCTGCCGGTTTGGCGTTTCTTATGATGTAATCTTTGGGGTTCATGAGATTCTTCTTATCAATTGCGTTGTATCTACTTTCTCAAAGTTAACATTTGCTCCCCAACTACAATAAAAACAACTTTTTTCAATTATATTCACTCTATGAAACAATTATCCTACTCGATCATCATCGCGGTATTTCTTTGGTTGCCAACCCGTATATCTGCCTGTTACAATGAATATTACACCTTAGACAAGGAAGGCAATTCGCATCACATCAATAAAGGAGCGATCAGCTTCCATACAAATTTTAATTTGTCGTTGGTGGAAAGTCAATTGAAAGCGCTGGAGAAAAAGTTGCAATCAAATCAAAGCCTACAATTGTTGTCAGATTACGCGCTGAATCTCGTTCGGGCCGGAAAAATAAAAGAAGCGCTTGTTTTATTTGAAAAATTAGCGGCAAAATACCCGAATGAATACGCAATACAAGCAAACCTGGGCACGACTTATGAACTCGTCGGAAATAATAAACTGGCGTTGAAACACATCAAAAAAGGGTTGGAACTCAATCCGAATTCACACTCAGCAAGTGAATGGGTTCATGTGAAGATCCTGGAAGCGAAAATTGCACTGGAAAACAATCCGAATTACTTGAGTAATCACACGGTTCTTTCGCTGACTTCAAAACAGGAAAAATCTGAAAAAACAGCCCTGCAACTAATGATCCAACTCAAGGAACGATTCCCGTTTTGTAAAGGCCCCGATGCTATTATGGCCGATCTGTTCCACGATTTGGGCGATTGTTACCTGGAAACCAAATCGTATGAATATGCCAAAGCATTTTATCAGATTGCTGTTGAATATTACGGATCAAAAGACACGGAATTAAACCGGAAAATTGAGGAAGCACGAACACTGAGAATAAAATATGAGAGCACGCCCATTGTTCCGGAAGAGGAGTATTCCGGTCCGCGCTACGTCAACGAAAAAGTAAGTGGTATTCCCTACAAAGAATTGTTGAGTACTTATCCGTCACATGCGATCAATTGGAAAGGCATTACAACCGATCCGCAGGTATTGCTCGCGTATTTGGGATTGAATGATCCGGAACCGAAAGAAGAGCCAACCTCGCAAATTTCAGAGAAAGCGTCTAAAAAAGACATTTCTGCTAAGAAAACGCCTCCGGCAAAAGACAACACCATTATCTACGGCTTTATTTTCTTAACAATCTCAATGGTGATTCTTGTAATGACATTGTTTAAGCGGAAGAATAGGAATTAAGCGAATTGTAAATTGGAAGTTTCAAGGCATTCCTTCTTTTCAATTTTACATTTTCAATTTTCAATTGATTACATTTAAACCATGAAACAAATCTACTTCTCCCTTTTTATCGTTCTGCTGTTGGGATTGCCAACGCAGCTTTCGGCGCGTGATATTGTCTATTACACATTGGATAACAAAGGTGAGTCGCACAATGTCAACCGCGATTTGATTTCGTTTGAAACCAACATGAATCTGCCCACGGTTGAACATGAACTGAAGTATTACGGTGGCAGATTGATTACAAAACCAAGTCTGCAAACACTTACGGATTATGCGCTGAGACTCCTGCGTGCAGGAAAAACGACGGAAGCACTGGATGTTTTTAAAATGTTGTCGGCTAAATTTCCCAACGAACATGTGTTCCATGCTTATTTGTCAATGGCTTACGAATTGAAAGGGGATTACAAAAATGCTTTAAAGCACGCCCAAAAAGCACTGAAGCTTAATCAGTATACGCACCAGGAAACCGCATGGATCGACATAAAGATTCTCGAAGCAAGAATAGCGCTGCAAAAAAATCCCGACTACCTGAAGGATCATACTGTATTGTCATTAACGCCCGAACAGGAAAAATCGGAAAAAGTTGCCAAACAATTGATGATCCAGTTGAAAGAACGATTTCCGTTTTCTATAGCTGGCAATCCTATAATGGCTGATTTGATGCAGGATTTAGGAGATTGTTATGCCGAAACGAAATCATTTGAGTATGCGATCACATTCTACGAGATTGCAATGAATTATTGCGAATCAAAAGATCCGAAGCTTCGCGGGAAAATTAACAGTGCCCGCCAGTTGCGTCAGAAATATGCGAATACGGCTATTGTTCCGCTCGATCAACATTCAGGACCTGATTTCACCATAGTCAAAGTCACCAACGTCGATTACAGAGAACTGCTGTTGCGTTATGATGACCATACCATCGAATGGAGTAAGATTACGACCGACCCGAAAAAATTGATGTCTTATGTGAAATCCATAACTTCAACGACTACCGTTGTCGCTCAGGAAGTTGATCCGGCTGAAACCGAAGAAGAGAAAAACGATTCGAGTTTAGGGATTATTATTCTTATCGTAATGGCGGCGCTGATTCCGATAATAGTATACTTGAGGAAGAGAATGCTGAAATAATTTTAAATGTAAAATTGAAAATTGAAAAAGGGGGTCCATTATTCCATGTCGAATAACCCTTTTCAATTTTACATTTTCAATTTTCAATTGGAATTGTTTATAACCCTCCTTTTCATCTTCCAATTCTCTGTGTTCGTCTTGATAAACCTGTGATTTATCATGGATAATTCATTCGTTTTCAATTATTTAAAAGTTTATTAACAATCATCCGAAAAAAGAGCGTATCTTTGCACCGAATTTTAGATTTATATATGACCTTTAAAGAACTCGGGTTACGAGTTGAGGTTCTGCAGTCGATAGAAGCACTGGGTTTTGCAGAACCAACTCCGATCCAACAAAGTGCCATACCGCACTTACTCCAAACGGAAAGCGATTTCGTCGGACTCGCACAAACAGGGACAGGGAAAACAGCAGCATTTGGTTTGCCGCTAATACACAAAGTCACCGACCGACCTAAAGAAACACAAGGATTAATTATCTGCCCGACTCGGGAACTGTGTTTACAAATCTCCAAAGACTTAGAATCTTTCGCTCAGTTTGACAAGCAGATTTCTGTTGTTGCCGTTTATGGTGGTACAGACATTCGTCGTCAAATGTCGGATATCAAGCGCGGAGCTACTATTGTGGTTGCAACTCCAGGCCGTTTGGTCGACCTGATCAACCGCAAAGCTATTTTCTTGCAAAATGTTGAAACTGTTGTTCTCGATGAGGCCGACGAAATGCTCAACATGGGTTTCAAAGAAGATATCGATTTCATCTTGTCAGCAACTCCTGAAACCAAAAACGTTTGGTTATTCTCTGCAACAATGCCCAAAGAAGTGGCAGCCATTGCAAAGAACTACATGACCGATCCGTTGGAAGTTTCAATGGGACATAAAAACCAGAGTAACGAAAACATCGAGCACATTTACTATTCGGTAAAAGAGCGTGATCGTTACGATGCATTAAAACGTTTGATCGATGCCAGCCCGGAGATTTTCGGACTTGTTTTCTGTCGTACACGTAATGAAACAGCTACCGTTGCCGAGAAATTGGCGAAAGACGGTTACAGCGCTGAACCTTTACATGGTGATTTGTCGCAGGCAATGCGCGATCGTGTAATGGACCGTTTCCGTGAGCGTTCGATTCAACTATTGGTTGCTACAGATGTGGCTGCCCGTGGTATCGACGTTGACAACATCACGCACGTTATCAATTACAACCTGCCTGATGATATCGAGAATTACACGCACCGAAGCGGCCGTACAGCCCGTGCCGGTAAAACAGGTAAATCATTGGTGTTGATCAACACACGTGAATCTTACAAAATCAAAGCAATCGAACGTCAGATTCGTGTGACTTTCGCAGCAGCCTTGATTCCTGAAGCGGCTGAAATCTGTGGTATTCAATTGAATAAACTGATTTCGAAAGTAAAAGAGATCGAAGTAAAAGAAAACGATATTGCTCCTTTCCTTCCGGCTATCATGGCTGATTTCGAAGATTTGAGCAAAGAAGAAGTGATCAAAAAATTCATTTCTGCCGAATTTAACCGTTTCATCGAATACTACGACCGTGCAGGCGATTTGAATGTTTCTGCAGGAAGAGGTGATCGTTCAGAGCGTGGTGAACGTTCGGAAAGAGGTGAGCGTGGTGAACGTACAAGAAGCGAACGTCCTGACAGAGGTGAGCGTTCTGAACGCGGACCACGTCCGGATCGTAATGATGCCAACAAAACACGTTTCTTCGTTACATTAGGAAAACGCGATGGCTTGAACCCTGGTGGTTTGCTTCGTGTGATCTGTGACGCTACAGGAATGAAATCTGCGGCTATCGGACGTATCGATGTAATGCCGAACTTCTCGTTTTTCGAAGCGGATAAATCGGATACAGATGCAATTTTGCAAAAAGTAAACGGTACGGATTACGAAGGCCATCGTTTGATGGTTGAAGTAACTCAAAACAAACCGGAAGTTGAACGCGAGCGTTCTTCTGGCGGAGCTCCACGCAGCGGTGGTTTCCGTTCAGGCGGTGGCGATCGTGGCGGATTCCGTAAAGAAGGTGGAGGCGGAGGTGGCTTCCGCAAAGAAGGCGGTTTCAGCGGACGAAGAGATAGCAGCTACGGAAAAGAAGGAGGAGCATCAGCTTCGCGTTCAGGTTCAGGTGGTGATCGCAGGTCTTCTGGTGGCAGCAGCGCCGCTGGTGGTGAGCGTCGTTCTTTCGGAAAGAAATTCGGTTCGAAAAGCTATTAACACATAAATTTAAAATTGAAAATGTAAAATTGAGAAAGGGGTAACCCGCTATTGATTTTACATTTTCTTTTATAACTAATAATTAAAAGAAGAACTAAAATGGAAAACTGAAAATTGACGACTGGCTTTTCAATTTTCAATTTTACATTTTCAATTCAATTCATTGTATGGAAATCAGAAACATTGCCATTATTGCCCACGTCGATCACGGGAAAACTACATTGGTCGACAAAATGATTGAAGCAGGAAACGTTGTCAACGAACGTGATCGTCCTACAGGTGACCTGATCATGGACAGTAACGATTTGGAACGTGAACGTGGAATTACCATTGTGTCTAAAAACGTATCCGTTTCATATAAAGGAACAAAAATCAACATCATTGATACTCCTGGTCACGCCGATTTTGGTGGTGAGGTAGAGCGCGTTTTGAACATGGCCGACGGCGTTTGTCTGTTGGTGGATGCTTTTGAAGGCCCAATGCCACAAACTCGTTTTGTATTAGGGAAAGCACTTTCAATGGGCTTGAAACCATTGCTGGTGATCAACAAGGTAGATAAAGACAACTGTACACCTGACGAAGTACACGAAAAAGTATTCGATCTGATGTTTGAGTTGGATGCCAACGAAGAACAATTGGAGTTCCCAACGATCTACGGTTCAGCTAAAAATGGCTGGATGTCAACAGATTGGAAACAACCAAAAACAGATATTACCGATTTGCTGGATCAGATTCTTGATTATTTTCCGCCACGTGAAATCGAAGCAGGAAATACCCAAATGCTGATCACGTCATTGGATTTCTCCACATACGTTGGTCGTATTGCTATCGGTCGTTTGCACCGTGGTGATTTGAAAGAAAATCAGCCGATTATTTTGGCGAAACGCGATGGTACACACGAAAAACACCGTGTAAAAGAATTGTTTGTATTCGACGGAACAGAACGTCGCAAAGTAGATTCGGTAGCTGCCGGTGATATTTGTGCCGTAACCGGGATCGAAGGATTTGAAATTGGTGACTGTATCTGTGATGCGGAAGAGCCGGATGCATTGAAAACAATTACCATTGACGAACCGACGATGAATATGTTGTTTTCGATCAACGATTCACCGTTTTTTGGAAAAGAAGGTAAAAAAGTGACTTCGCGTCATATCCAGGAACGTTTGACCAAGGAATTGGAGAAAAACCTTGCGATGCGCGTAAGTGATACGGATAAAGCGGACAAATGGATCGTTGCCGGACGTGGTGTATTGCACTTGTCGGTATTGATCGAGACCATGCGTCGCGAAGGATATGAATTGCAAGTAGGCCAGCCTCAGGTGATTTTGAAAGAAATCGACGGTGTGAAATGCGAGCCTGTTGAGGAATTGACAATTGACCTTCCTGAAGAATTTTCGGGAACAGCTGTTGAGGCGGTTACAAAACGTAAAGGCGAAATGACCAATATGGAACCGAAAGGCGCACGTATGATCATTCAGTTCCAGATTCCTTCACGTGGAATCATCGGTTTGCGTAACTATTTGCTGACGCAAACGGCAGGTGAGGCTATTATGACACACCGTTATTTGGAATACCAACCGTACAAAGGTGAAATTGCCGGACGTCAAAACGGATCAATGATTTCATTGGAGCAGGGAACTTCCATTCCATTCTCGTTGAACAACTTGCAGGAACGTGGTAAATTCTTTATCAATCCGAACGAAAGTATTTACGAAGGACAGGTAATCGGTGAAAACTCACGCGCAGGAGATTTGTGTGTGAACGTAACGAAAACCAAAAAAATGTCGAATATGCGTTCATCCGGAGCAGATGAGAAAGTACGTTTGGCTCCACCGAAAATCTTCAGTTTGGAAGAATGTTTGGAATACATCCAACGTGACGAATACGTAGAAGTAACGCCTGAGAGCTTACGAATCCGTAAAATCTTGTTGAAAGAAACAGATCGTAAACGTTCAGGAAATAAATAATTTCAATTCATTGAATTGACTTGTTGGGTCGTCAGCCTTAGGCTGACGACCCTTTTTGTTATGTATCGGTTTGTAGGTTGTGGGGATGCGATTAATCGCGCCCCCACAGAAGCACAACAAAATCATAACGAAAAATCTTCATCCCACGCCTCATTCGTATCAAACGTTTCAACGCCTTCACTGCGCGAAAGATTGTTGAATTCGCGCATTAAATGTGCCGGTTCCAGGTTACGTGTGAGATCTGAGATTCGGTCACTCAAATTTTGGATCACCAGATCATATCGTCGTACAAACGGAGTGTCGCCCAAATCCTTTTTCACATATTGCATGGTTGAAAGCTGAACTTCGAGCGACACGATATTCATCATTCGCCGAAATTGCCGCTGACCGACGCGTGGTGGTCCGGAACGTTTGATATATTCGCTAAAATAGGCTGTGTATTTCATTTTGATTAAATTATAGTCAAAAATAAGATTAAAATATAATCAAAGCAACTTTTAACCCTCATATTCCAATAATTACAATGAAAGATATGTATGGTCATCAGCCTTAGGCTGATGCACTCTTATTTCCCACGAATTCACGAATTTCTGCGCGCCTAACGGACGCGCTACAAATAACACTTCACACAGTAATGCATATCAAACACTTAAAAAGAGCGAGTCCGTTAGGTGAGCCTAATTCGTGAATTCGTGGGAGTTCTTTTGTCTCCTTCACGTCCACTGTGGCGGAGATGAAACCGAAAAGACTATTTTAGTGGCTCTTAAACAACTCAACATGACCAAACGCGAATTACGAAAAGAAGCTTACCGACGCATTATCAAAGACGGAGAAACTCACCAGGAAGCATACGATGCCTTGCAACATGATAAAAGTTTCAGCAAAGAAGAAATTGCCGAAATTCTTTCCAAAATACCATCCGGCGCGGTTATAGAGCGCGTCAGAATCTGGAAAATCGTTTTCATTGCGGTTCTTGCAACCATCATTTTGATGAGAATAGTTGGAATTGCCTTGTTAGCTTCCGTAACAATAGTAAATCCCGTTTTAGTGGTAACAATGGTGTTATTCGGGCTGGTTGTTCCCGGGATGGCAATCTATTCACTGGTGGCTCATAAATACGAAGGTTTAAAAGGACTTTCATTCCTGTTTATCTTGTCGATCTTTCGGTCATTCCGCAAATTTGATGACCTTGATCCGTATATGATAATCGAGATGATTCCTTATGTAGTGGCAATTATCCTAGGGTTCTGGCTGTCGCATATTGGTAAGACCCCTTACAAGCGAATCGTGAAAGACGAAGAACAACCCGATCTTTCCATACGAAAAACGGCCCATATTGTTTTTGAAGAACAACAGGTTAAAACCAGCAACGATCTGCTCGATTCAGGGCTCTAATTCCGGCCTTGGTTAAACTTCGTTTAGTTGTACGGATTTCCGCAACTCGTTTTGGTAAAACGCATTTTTAAGTAATACTTTGATGCATTTGTACCTTACTTTTATCGGACTAAAACATAATTCAACATTCATAATTCCCAATTCATAATTAAAATTATGGCTTCATCATCCGAAAAATCCAACAAAGCACTCCACATTCTCAATGCTGTGCAAAGCGTAGAAAGTATTGTGCGAAACATCAATAACAAAACCGTTACCGACATTAAAAACGACCGGCTCCCCATTGAATTGGGCATTTCCGAAACAGGAACCGAAGCCCGGTTGGCTTTTCTAAAAGAGGAAATGGACATGAAATTGCCCGTTCTTTCAGGCAAGGAACCTTTCTCTGACTTATCACGGCTCGATGGAAATATCGAAAATTACATCGGTATGTCACAGGTTCCGACAGGTGTAATCGGTCCGGTACGCGTAATTGGTTCTGCGGCTAAAGGCGATTATTTTGTGCCGTTGGCAACAAGCGAAGGAGCGTTGGTTGCATCATATCACCGTGGTGCGAAAGCCTGTTATCTTGCCGGTGGAGCGACTTCCGTGTGTTTGGTGGAAGGCGTACAGCGCAGTCCGTTGTTTAAGTTCAAAGATTTGGCCGAACTAGGATTGTTTGTCGCCTGGATACTACCAATGCTGGAAACTTTTCAGGAAATCACCGAAAAAACCAGTCGTTTTGCCAAGTTGGTCGAAATGAAAAGCAACATTGAGGGAAATCACCTGATTTTGACCTTTGAATTTCATACCGGTGATGCTTCCGGACAAAATATGGTGACACTTTGTACCGACGAAATTTGCCATTACATCATCAAACACACGCCCGTGCAACCGACATTCTGGTTCATTGAAGGCAATTATTCGGGCGATAAAAAAGCAACAGCTTTGTCGTTTACCAATGTGCGTGGTAAAAAAGTAACGACTGAAGTAACATTACCAAAAGCCATTGTCGAAAGCGTTTTGAAAACTACTCCTGAAGCAATGACTGAATACTGGCGTTCATCCACGATTGGAATTATTCAAAGTGGTGCGATCGGCGCGCATGGACATTACGCCAACGGACTCACAGCTTTATTCATTGCAACCGGACAGGACGCTGCTTGTGTAGCAGAAGCCGCTATCGGAATTACACGTATGGAATTGACTGCAGCCGGCGATTTGTATTGCAGTGTCACACTTCCGAATCTCATTGTAGGAACCGTTGGTGGCGGAACCAGTTTGCCAACCCAGCGCGAATGCCTGGAATTGATGAATTGTTATGGTGCAGGAAGCGCACGCAAGTTTGCTGAAATCTGTGGCGCAGTAGTCATCGCAGGTGAATTATCCATCGCAGCCGCGCTTTCTGCCGGGCATTTTTCTTCCGCACACAAAAAACTTGGACGCAGAAAATGAACAACGAACGGAAACTGAATGTTCCCAATGCCTTGTCGGCCTATCGTATTCTGGCATTGCCGTTTATCATTTGGGCTATTGTAGCCGGCGATAAACAATGGTACATTCTCTTGCTTTCCGTAAACTTGATTACCGATATCCTCGACGGACTGATTGCGCGTGCGTTTAAACTCGAAACCGAATTTGGGGCCCGTTTGGATTCACTGGCCGATATCGGAACGTATCTCATGGCATTTACCGGGATGATTGTGCTGGAAAACGCTTTTGTTACCGAATATCGGTATGCGTTTTTTGTTCTCATGGGAATGTACGCGCTGGTTCAGATGATTGCGCTCGTCCGGTTTAAACGCGCCACGAGTTTCCACTTGTATTCCAGCAGAATTGTGGGTTACGTGCAGGGAATTTTCATCTTCACCTATTTCGTTTTCGGATTTACACCCTGGTATTTCTACCTCATGCTCGTTTTAAGTTACCTTGCTTACCTGGAAGCTATTATCATTGTAAGTGCCATTCCGCAGTTGCGGTCGAATGTAAAAGGCATCTATTTTATCTTGAAAGAACACAAACGCATTCGCTGATGGAGCTGGTAATCTGGTCAATTATAACGTCTTATTTCCTCATCGGAGCAGTGCTGATCGCTTTGATCAACAAGAAAACGGTTGACCGGCAGGAAATAAAACAGCGCTGGATCAAATACATCGTTTACATCGCTATCGTAACTATTACAGTGATTGCAACTGAGTATATATTACCGTTTAAATTCCTGATCATGGCCATTGTGCTCATTGGTGGAGGCGAATTGGTTGCTGTGGGAAGCCGGAAATTACTCGTTTTAGTGCCCGGGTTGATTGTTTACAGCTTGCTCTCCGTCGGTTTTTATTATTACGCTACAGAATCCGGCCGGCCGCAATTGCTTTCGGTTTACCTGTTGGTATTTGTCTTCGATGGATTTTCGCAATTGTCGGGACAGTTGTTCGGGAAAATCCATCTATTACCAACGATTAGTCCCAACAAAACAGTGGAAGGTTTGATTGGTGGATTTTTTTTAACGCTCGTAACGGGAATGATACTGCATCGATACATTGAATTGTCAGTGTTTCAGGCAATCCTTTTTTCAATTGGAATAGCAGCAGCGTCGTTTGGTGGCGATGTGCTGGCCTCGCTTTACAAACGTTTAACAGGAGTGAAAGACTACAGTCAATTGCTTCCCGGACACGGTGGATTTTTAGATCGTTTCGATAGCTATATTGCTGCAGGTGCTGTATATTGGCTGTTTGTAGCGTTTCATTCAATCATCATCGCAGTATGACTCCAACCAACGAATTCAGTGACGAAGCCGCAAACAAAGCTTCGTTTATCGTACGGTTTTATCAGTACCAGAAAGAACGGTTCCCGATTTTGGGACACGGATTGCTGGTAGCGTCGTTCAGTTTTTCGGCTATTTCCTATTCACGTATTTGCCGTGGAGCTGAAGGTTTTGTAAGCTGGACCGCGTTTGCTGTTGCAATCTTTACGACTATTAGTTTGTTTTTACTTGTTCGTATTTTTGATGAATTCAAAGACGCAGAAGACGATGCTAAATACCGGAAAAACCTTCCTGTTCCAAGAGGGTTGATTCGTTTGCGCGAATTGTTCATTTTAGGTGTGATTTTGGTGATTGCCCAGGTTGTTGTGAATGCATGGTTCTTTCCAAAATTATTGATCATGTTCGCCATCGTTCTCGGTTATTTATCACTGATGGGAAAAGAATTTTTCGTTCCCGAATGGCTTAAAAAGCATCAATTCTGGTACGTTACTTCACACATGTTCATCATTCCGCTCATCGATATGTACGCCAGTGGAATCGATTGGATGATCGAAGGAGTAGCGCCACCAAAAGGATTGATCTTCTTTTTCATCGTTTCGTACATGAATGGAATTGTGCTTGAAATAGGCCGGAAAATCCGTACACCGGAACAGGAAGCAGAAGGAGTTTTAACGTACTCGTCTATGCTTGGTGTGCACAAATCTGTTTATTCCTGGATCGGAATGCTTGGCATTACACTGGCGGCGGCAATTGCTGCTTCGTTGTTCGCCGGACACGGCTGGCTAGGAATCTCCATTCTAAGTGGAATCTTTGTTTTGTGCGCTATTCCGGGAGTTTTATTCCTGTCTAAAATGACAAAAAAGCGTTCGAAAATGATTGAAATTTCTTCCGCACTCTGGACAATCGGAATGTACTTGACATTAGGCGGTGTTCCGATGATCCAGCAACTCATTGCTCACCATTGACCGAATTATCAACTATGAAAAACAACGGGTACATCACGGATGATCAGCATGAATTAGCCAGGCAATTCACCATTGGCGGAAAGGCGCGTAATTTATACCGGCTGAAAGAATTGGGAATGAATGTGCCGTCGTGGATAGTGATACCACAGGAAACGTTATTGGAATTTATTCCCGAAGAAAAGCGTTTCGGTTCGAATGCCGAAGTTGCGCGATTTATAGCGCAGATGGAGATCCCGGAATCACTATTAAATGAACTGTTACGGCATTTTCCTTTGACGGATTATTTTGCGGTCCGATCATCGGCTATTGATGAAGATGGAAGCGATTTTTCGTTCGCCGGGCAGTTTGAATCGGAATTATTTGTCACCAAACAAAACTTGGGTGAGAAGATCAAAAAAGTATGGATTTCCGCTTTTTCAGATCGTGTTTTTCAGTACCGGAATACCAATAATCTAAAGCAGTCTTTTGGGCTTGCGGTCATAATACAGCAAATGATTCCGGCCGAAGTGGCAGGTGTGGCTTTCGGGATCAATCCGGTTTCGGGTAATCGCAATGAACAGTTGATCAGCGCTGTTTTTGGTTTAGGTGAAGGTTTGGTTTCCGGCGAATTGGACGCCGATAATTTTCATGTTCACGGTACGGAAATTACGCGTCAGCTAGTGCCAAAAACCGAACAAATCCTGCTCGATACACAACAACTTTCGGGAACTATAAAAGTGCCGGTTCCCGCTGAAAAACAAACCATTTCCACACTTTCGGACCAGCAAATTCTTCAGCTAAAAAGTATTTTGTTGACCTGCGCCAAAACTTACGGCAAACCACAGGATATGGAATTTGCGGTTTACCAGGATGAAATTTACCTGCTGCAAACCCGTCCGATCACTAACCTCAACCGCATTCCGGATCTTTCGGGCGATTATATTTTGTGGGACAACAGCAATATCATTGAATCGTATCCCGGAGTTACAACGCCGCTCACATTTTCTTTTATCAGTAAATCGTACGAAGGCGCTTACAAGCTGTTTAGCCGCTATTTAGGTGTTGAACAACGCGTAATTGATGCCAACGAACGTGTTTTTGCGAATACACTTGGTTTGATCAACGGCCGTGTTTATTATAACTTAAAATCGTGGTATCACATGCTGGCCATGCTCCCGGGATATAGTATCAATGCGCGTTTCATGGAAAATATGATGGGTGTGAAAGAACGATTTGATATTCCGGAAAGTTATCGACTGTCGAAAGGAAAAGCGTGGTGGAGCATTGTAAAAATGGTGTTTGGAATGTTTGCCCGTTACCAGGCTTTGCCTCGAAAAAGAAAGCAGTTCATGGTTTTACTGAACACTACGATTTCTCATTACAAACGCATTCCTTACGCCGAAAAAAATGCCAATGAATTGATGCAATTATACCTTGATTTCGAAAAAACATTGCTCAATGAATGGAAAGCACCTTTGCTGAATGATTTTTTCGCGATGATTTGGTTTGGCCGCTTGCAAAAGACGTGTCAGAAATACAAGGTGAGTTCCAACCCAAATATCCACAACGATTTGCTGTGCGGGAGCAGTGATATTATTTCCACGCAACCTATTCATCGGAGCATCGAACTGGCAACTCAGATCAGTGCGAATGCCGGACTAAAAGCCTTTTTCCTTGAAAATGATGCTTCAACAGTTTGGAAACAACTGAAGACGAATACCAACCTCGATTTTGTAGCTGTTCGCGCCGAAATTGAACGTTACATCGAAGATTTTGGCGAGCGTTGTATTGGCGAGCTAAAACTGGAAACAGTTTCGTATACACAAGATCCAACGAAGTTTGTAAAAGTCCTGCAATCGTATGTCGAAACCGGAATTACGGCTGAACGTACTTCAGGAAATACCGAAGAAACCATCCGTAAAAATGCTGAAGTAGAAGTGAAAGCTGCGCTGCGCGGGAAATGGTGGAAACAACGAAAACTCAATAAAACCATTGGAAAGGCCCGTGAATTGGTGTCTTCCCGCGAAAACCTGCGCTACGAACGAACCCGGGCATTCGGGATTGTGCGTGAGATTTTCTCGCAAATGGGCAATCATTTTTATTCGGAAGGAATTATCGGCAATCCGCGCGATATCTTTTACCTGACGAAAGAAGAGATTTTTCACTTCATTGAAGGAACAAGCGTGACACAAAACCTGCAAAATCTCATCGATCTTCGGAAAGCGGAGTTTGCCGGATACCAGCAGCAGGAACCGCCTTCGGAGCGTTTTGCGAGCTACGGAGCAGTGTATCATGCCAACGATTTTTACAGCACCGCTCGTTTGGAAAAGATAGAAGGAGACTTGAAAGGAATTGGCTGTTGTCCGGGCCGTGTTCGGGCAAAAGTACAAGTGGTACGCGATCCGAATGAAATTTCATCCCTTAATGGCGATATTCTGGTAACTTCCAGTACAGATCCTGGCTGGGTGACGCTTTTCCCAAGTGCTTCGGCGATCATCGTGGAACGGGGGAGTTTACTTAGTCATTCGGCAATTGTATCGCGTGAAATGGGAATTCCGTGTATAGTTGGAGTGACGGGATTGTTGAAAACGCTCCAAACCGGAGATGAGATTGAAATGGATGGAAGCACAGGTGAGATTAAGGTGATTTTGAAGGTGGGCGAAGTGGAGGAATGAGGAAAAACAATTGTCTTCCTGAAAAGCAAATTAAGTCTATGATTTTGAGATAACTAAACTGACGTAATATTGCGAATTTACGTTAGTTTAGTTGATATGCCAATTTGCAATATTACGAACGTTTCTGAAAAATAATTGAAGCAATTATTTCAACCGAAAACTCTCTAAAATCTCCTCACCAACTTCCTTATACTCATCAAACTGGTCCGCCTCGCACGTCATCGTCAATACAAAGGCTTTGTCATTTTTAATCCAATAATATTGTTCAAATTTCAGCTTACGTTTTCCGTACGAAGCAGTATAGATAATCTGTTGCGCAGTTTCTCCATGCTTGTTAGAGCGTTCACTACTAATCAGTTCAGCGTTTTCCATTCCTTCCATGATCTGCTCTTCTGAAATGGCAGTGTACTTCTCCAGGTCAAGGTTGGTATTGGAAATATCCTGCACCACAAGGTTGATATTTTCCTTAAACTCATCTTTTGGTGAGGTTCTGGCCGTCATCAACGAAAACTCTATTCCTATTTGTTGTTGCGATTGTTGTTTCCATTCTTTTGGATGTTGTAGAGAATAGTCTTCGGTTTCAATCGTCGACCATTCGTCTTTAGGAACAGTTTTCTCAGTCATTGAATCACAACTTGCTAACAAAATCAGCAGAAATGCAGCAATAAGAATATGCAGGTTTTTCATGTGCCAAATGTAATGAATCCTGTCTGTTAACGATCTCAGGGGAAACAAAAACATTCACAGTAAAAAAGACTAATATTTTAGCCTTTTATCATTAATTATAGCTATATTAGCTAATATTTTATCCCTAATATGAAATTCAGCATTGAAAAACTTCCAACCGATTTGTTGCTTGAACTTGCTGAAAAACACAAGTCACTGCGCAAGCATGCCGGTTATTCACAACGTGAATTAGCCGAAAGATCAGGTGTTTCGCTGGCGAGTATCAAACGATTTGAGCAAACCGGACTGATTTCATTGGAATCATTGCTGCAACTGGCAGCTGTACTGGACCGGTTGAAGGATTTCGAAACCGTTTTTAATCCAACGGAAGATTTTTCCCGCATTGAACAATTATTTACTAAAACACCGCGAAAATGATGGTGCACAGACTTCGGGTAATTCTGCGCCTGAATAACGAATTGTTGTTGGTGGGTGAGTTGGTATTGGAAGGGCGTTCGGTTTATTTTCGCTACGATCACGCATTTATTGCTTCAGGAATGGAGCTCTCACCGTTTAAACTGAAATTGACCGATCAGATCAAAACTGCTGAGCCAGTTCCGTTTGACGGGCTGTTCGGACTTTTTGCCGATTCTCTGCCGGATGGTTGGGGACAATTATTGCTTGATCGAAAACTGACCGCAGAAGGTACTGCTATTGAATCGCTTACACCTTTGGATCGATTGGCGTTTGTTGGGCATAACGGTATGGGCGCGCTCACATACGAGCCTGCAACCGGGGAAGATTTTCAAATGGGAGATTTGCCGGAACTAGACAGACTGGCTGCAGAAATGCACGTTTTGTTGCAAGGCACACCAACGGATATTATTGAAGAATTATATCAGCTGGGTGGCTCATCAGGTGGAGCACGACCAAAAATCAATGTCGGATACAATCCACAAACCGGAAATCTGATTTACGGACTTCCGGAACTCCCTGACGGGTATGAACATTGGTTAATCAAATTTCCCGCTGCTGTTGATCGAAAAGATACCGCTCAAATTGAATTTGCTTATTACAAAATGGCGCTTGCCGCAGGATTGGAAATGGCAGAGTCGCGCTTGTTTGAAGGAAAAGAAGGCCGGTTTTATTTCGGTACCAAACGCTTTGATCGCCAGGGAAATCAACGAATCCATATGCATTCGGTAAGCGGATTACTACATGACAACTTCCGGTTAAGTTCACTGGATTACGGACATATTATGGATGCTGCTTTTCGGTTGGAGAAGAATGTGCAATCGTATGCGAAAATCTTGCGATTGGCGGCTTTTAATGTGTTTAGTCACAATCGTGATGATCATAGTAAGAATTTTTCCTTTCTGATGGATAAAACCGGCAATTGGCAATTCGCACCGGCTTATGACTTAACGTTTTCGAGTTCATCACACGGTTTTCACAGTACGATGGTGGCTGGTGAAAGTCAGTCTCCCGGAACAAAACAATTGCTGGAATTAGCGAAACATTTCCGCATAAAGCATCCGGAAACGATTCTTGAAGAAGTGCGTGAAGCCATTTCAAACTGGAGTTTTTATGCAGACGAAGCGGGAGTGAGTGTTGGTTCAAAACGACTCATTGAAAAGCAGTTGAATCAATTAATAACCATCTGATTCCTGAAGAATTTGTCAATCAGAAATTACCAACTTGATCTTTCCCAAAAGATTATTAGTTTCGTATATGTCGCTGACCCCAAACTGTTGAATGAAACACGAAAAACTCACCGAAAAAGTTGCTTTTGATCTGATTCGCTACGCTAATTGCTGGGAAGACGCTCATGTGCTTTTACGCGGGTTAAATCCTGATTCGGGAAGTACATTTTTATCCATCGGTTCGGCGGGAGATAACAGTTTTTCATTATTGACGACTCAACCTGCTTTGGTTGTAGCGGTCGACGTGAACCCGATCCAGCTCTTTCTGATCGAATTAAAACGCGCTGCGATCCGGGAGCTTTCCTACGAAGAAGTCCTTCGGTTCTTGGGATTCAGAGCTTCAGAAAACCGGTTGGAATTCTTTGACCGGATCAAACATGAACTTTCAGCGGACTGTCTCTATTATTGGGAACAACATCGTTTGCAACTGGATGCCGGAATTATCACCCAAGGCAAATTTGAAGGTTATTTTCAGCTGTTCGTTCGCCGGATTTTACCCTGGATCCATACGCAAAAGCGGGTAGAGGCCCTGTTGGCCCCGAAATCTGCTGCAGAACAACAAGCTTATTACGAAAACCGCTGGAATACCTGGAGATGGCGCTTTCTGTTCAAAATTTTCTTTAGCAAAACAATCATGGGGCGCTACGGTCGCGATCCCGAATTTCTTAAGGAAGTAGAAGTTTCCGTAGGAAAAGCGATCTACAACAAAGCCGGAAATCACCTGCGAAATCCGTTGGCACAACGCAATTTTATGCTGCGTTACACACTTACAGCTTCGTTTGGCGAATTATTGCCGCATTACCTGCAGCCGGAGCATTTCCCTACAGTGAAAGCCAATCTCGATAAATTGCAGCTAATCCAAGGCTACGCAGAAGATGCGATTCGCTTGTATGGACCTTTTCGCTACATGAACCTGTCGAATATTTTTGAATACATGAACCCGGAATTGTTTCACCAAACAGCCAAACAATTGGTGGAATCACTGGAAAATGGTGGGCGAATGGCTTACTGGAATTTATTGGTCCCGCGACATGTTGCCGACGAATTTCCAATCGAAATGAATGGATTAGCAGAGCTTTCAGCGGAATTATCTGCCAGCGACAACGGTTTTTTTTACAATCAATTTTTAGTTGACGAACGCCTATGATAACTGATTGGATCAATACAGCCATACTTGCAGCTAGTTTTCTGGCATTGTTCGGACTAGCTGAATGGCTTTACCATGTTGTGAAAGTTAAAGTGGAATTAACGCGCAAACTCGTCCATCTGGGTACCGGAGCATTAACGTTATTATTCCCGATTATGCTCAGCAATCATTGGTTTGTATTGCTGTTGTGCGCGAGTTTTGCTTTGATTTTGATCATTAGTTTACGCTTCAAATTGCTTCCTTCCATCAATGCAATTGATCGTGTTTCGGTAGGAAGCTTGGCTTATCCTGTGTCCGTTTATGGCTGTTATTTGGTATTTCAGTCCCAGCATCAGCATTTCGGATTTTTCTACATCCCGATTCTTACGCTGGCTATTTGTGATCCGATTGCAGCTCTGGCCGGAAAACGCTGGCCGTTGGGTAAATACACCATCAGAAAGGATACGAAGACCATCATGGGATCAAGCATGTTTTTTCTAAGCGCCTTTGCTGTTTATTTCATCACAGTTTCTATTCTGAATCCGCAAACGGAGTTGTCACCGATTATTTTTCGCGGACTGATTGTAGCCATTATTGCTTGTTGTGCCGAAGCCGTAAGCGGAAAAGGAACGGATAATCTGACCATTCCCGCGGCCGTACTTGGCGGACTTTATTTCACCAATTATGTCTGAACTGACACTCATAAAAACACACCCCGGTGAATTGTCATTCCCGCTCTTTGAAGCCGTTCTCGAGAATGTGTATGAAGCGGATAGTCTGCGTTTGAAGCAAACTGAGAGCGTCAATCAATCATTCCTGGTAGAATGCTGGATCGTAATGCGCAATGATGTTCCCTTAGCCAGGTTGGCGATTTACAACAACCCGCAGCTAAGATTTCAGGAACAACAAGCAGGCTGCATCGGTAATTACGAATGCGAGAATGATCCTGAAACAGCACGATTCATTCTGCAGAAAGCGTTTGAGCGTTTGAAAGAACTGGAGATTTCTTATGTAATCGGTCCGATGAACGGTTCAACCTGGGACAATTACCGGTTTAGTACACATCACAACGCGGCGCCTTTTTTGCTGGAGCCGCACCATCATTTGTACTACAACGATCAGTTTATCGAAAACGGGTTCGAGGTAATTTCCAATTACACGAGTAGCTTTGATACATCATTACCACACGATCTTCCCGAATTACTGGAACGCGAACGTTATTTTTCTGCGCTGGGAGTCGTTATTCGATCGATTGATCTCACCAGATTTGATAAAGAGCTGGAAAGTCTGTATCCCTTTATTCTGGCAGCTTTTCAAACCAATTTTCTGTATACTCCAATCGATTGGGAATCTTTTCGCGACAAATACCGCGAAGCATTAAAAATCATCGATCCGGATTTTGTCTTGATCGCTGAAGACGCTCATAAACAACCCATTGGTTTTGTGTTCGCCTATCAGAATCTATACTGCACAACCGAAAAACAGCTCGTGATCAAAACAATCGCGCGCAGTTATGACAAACAATGGTCGGGTTTGGGGCATGTGATTGCCAATCAGGTCATTAGAAATGCCGGTCAGCATGGTTTTTCGGCGTTAATTCACGCATTTATGATCCGGCAAGCAACATCGACTGAGATTTCGCGTAATTTCAGCGGTGAAGTCTATAAAAATTACGCGTTATACGGCCGCTCATTATGACAAATAAACCTTACAATATCATCGATTTATTTACTGAAGCTGCTCAGCGAACGCCGGATGGAATCGCCATTATAGAAGGCGAAAAGCAAATTTCGTTCAGTGAACTTGACCGCCAAATTACCACCACAGCAGCTTATTTCCAGGCAAAAGGCATTCAAAAAGGTGATCGTGTATTGGTATTTGTACCTATGAGCATTGACCTGTATCGAATCGTACTGGCGCTTTTTCGCATGGGGGCAACGGCTGTTTTCCTCGACGAGTGGGTGAGCAGGGAACGATTGGATATTTGCTGTAAAGTTGCTCAATGCCGAGCGTGGATTGGTGGCTGGAAAGTGCATTTCCTCTCTTTTTTATCGAAAGAATTGCGTTCGATGCCGATCAAACTGAAGCTTTCTTATGACCAGTCACATACATTTGAACCTGTGACTACTGAGGAAACAGATACCGCCTTGATCACTTTCACCACTGGCAGCACCGGAACCCCGAAAGCAGCCAAACGCACTCACGGTTTCCTGCGTGAACAATTTGCAGCATTGATCGAAACCATTCAACCGGGGGAAAATGACGTCGATATGC
The DNA here is from genome assembly GCA_002243285.1 of Candidatus Fluviicola riflensis. Classification (GTDB taxonomy): domain Bacteria; phylum Bacteroidota; class Bacteroidia; order Flavobacteriales_D; family Crocinitomicaceae; genus Fluviicola; species Fluviicola riflensis. The sequence goes on from CP022585.1 coordinate 1,899,869, forward strand.
CCGTACTTCCAATCGTCTTGATGATCAACCTCGGAATCGGCTGCACGTCTGTCATTGCGCCTTATAAATCAAGCAAACCACACAAAATTAAGCCGCAATTGATCATCGATTTACTTAAACAACACAACGTTACCCGATTGGTTGCATCGCCTTATTTTGTGAAACGCGTAGCCGAAACAATCGTTGACAAACAATTAACTGTTCCTGGCTTAACGAAGGTGTTTACTGGCGGAGCACCGGTATTTCCGAAAGAAGCTGCTCTTTACAAACAAGCATTTCCGCAGGCTTTGGTCGAAATTGTTTACGGATCAACCGAATCGGAACCGATTAGTTCGATTGACGCTGCTGTGTTTATGCATTCCAATGATTGGAGTGTTGCGCAATTAGGTGGATTACCGGTCGGAATTCCCTATCATGGAACAGCAGTGAAGATCATTCGTATTTCCGATGAACCGATCACTTGCAATTCCCCTGAAGAATTAAGCGCACTGGAGCAGCAACCCCAGCAACCGGGAGAAATAATCGTAAGCGGCAAGCATGTTTTGCGTGAATACTTCAACAATGAAGAAGCGCTGTTGCGGAATAAAATATTCATCGGCGATCAATGCTGGCACCGGACAGGCGATAGCGGCTTTTTCGGTCTGAACGGACAGCTATTATTAACCGGAAGATGTGCTACGCTAATTGAGCATAATGGCTTGGTAATTGCAACATTTATCGTCGAAAACGAACTTCAATTACTGGAGGAAGTTGAAATGGCTACGATATTGAAAATCAACAACAAACTGGTTGCGATTATCGAATTTAAATCGGCTGGAGACAACAATGAGGCCTTTCACCAGAAACTCAAAACCAAATTACCGTTTTTGGATGAATTACGTCAGATCCGGAGAATGCCCAGAGATCAGCGCCATCATTCCAAAGTTGATTACGGGAAGTTAAGAGAAGTGCTGGAGAAGCAATAAATACTCACAATCAATTTAATTTCTTCAGAGTTTTCGGAACATCGAAAACAGCGGGTCCTTATGCGCTATTCTGACCTTGTGGCTTATATGGTCAACAATAATTGCGCGTCCGGATAAATTACCATTTAACTCCAGTTCATCCGGATTGCTGATATCGACTTTCGTTGATAAAAAACCAATATGCCAGACATCGTCGTGGTCACTGATGCAAAAAGCGTTGGGATGCAAATTGTTGTGTCGTCGTTCCAAAATAGCGGAAACGTCTTCGCCGGTTTGGTCCATCAGTTCGTAACTAATGTTGGATTTGTTGGCGGGAGCGTTGGTGTAACCGTTGTCTTTTACAAATTGCTCGGCGAGTTGAATGGCTTCCTTTTCAGTAAGTTCGGTTTGATGCTCATGTGTGCGATTCATCGGATTAGCAGAAGGCGTTGCTTTGGCTTCTTTGCAAGAGTAGAAAACTCCCAAACCGAAAAGGATAACAAACAAGTATTTAGTAGTAGAGCGTATCATAGGCTGCTTAATATGATTCAATAATACAAAGTAAAATTGATTTAAGGGAAATACTTATTCATCAACATATAATCGATGTTTTGAGTCTGCGAATGACAATTAATGCACGCATTTCCTTTTTTTGAAACCGATTCTACCACGCTTCCGTCGGCATTCATATAGCCCCAAACCCAGCCGTTTTCATCCGCGAAATCGTTTTCTGAGTCTTTGTATAAAATCGCATATCGTCCGATAGTTGTTGTGTTGTCGTACAATTCTTTTACGATCAATGATCCTTCCGGAAACTGAGCATTCACAAGAATTTTTCCGGTCGAATCGAGTTGCGAAGCAGCAATGCTATTGTAGCGCGTTCTCAAAAACGGTTCGTTGTGTCCGCTTCCGACACTTTTCGGAAGGAGCGTGTCTGTGTATTTGAACCAAACAAAACCGCTGGTGTCTGTTGCCTTGTTGAAAAGCTGGATATCAGCAGTATTCACCTTGTCTTTGGAACAGGAAACAATGATTAACACAGCGAGTGTGATGGAAAAGAAGATCAATTGATTTTTTGTCATAGTTCTGAATCTATCTGAAAATACGAAAGACAGGCATGATTGGATTTTAACGACTTTGTGTTAACCATCCATATTCTTTTATAACCACATAGGCCACATTAGGAAACATAGTTTTTACTCAATCATGCTATGTTCTCTATGTGTTCTATTGTGGTTAAAAGTTGTCTAACCTTCAAGCTTTACTTTTTTTCAATTGCTCATGCACCCTGAATACCACGATTCGTTGAATTAAATCCAGCGGTAACGGTTTATCCAGCGGAAATTGCACCGAACCTTTTCCTTGTTTGTACTTTGAAAGTTCTTCAGTGAACTCGGTGTGTCCGGTTGGCGTGGCGTAAAACCCGATATGGTGTTTATAACCGGCGTAATAAACCAGCGGTTTTCCATTCAGTTTAAAAGCAGGCATTCCGTAACTGATGCTTTCAACGGCTTCAGGTGCTTGTTTGCGAACGATTTCGCGAATTTGTTCCATGCGTTCTACCACATCTTCCGGAAAGGTGACGTTGTATTCATCAATCGTTTTTAATTCGGTTTTCATAGCTGAAAAGTTAAGATTCTTTTTGTTTCAGGTAAAGTGTTGTAAGCGTTCGTGCCCAATAGCGTGGAACGTCATATTGCTGTTGCAGGTAGGCAACCACGTCGTTCGATTTTTGCTCTTCGGCCTTTGACTCATGGAGAATAACGATCCATTCCGCAATCGGTTTTCCCGTTTTTTCAATCACCTGTTGGTCTTCGACATTCCAATAATCCTGTTTCATATTGCTTTAATGGTTACCAAAGATAAGCAATTCGTATTTTTGCGCCATGCAGGCAAAATTGTTGGAAGCGTTTTACGAAATGATTCCCGAGAAAAAAAAGGTGATGTTCGATGCAATCGCAGCCGAACGTACACGTCACATAACGGTGGTGCTCGAAAACATATACCAGGAACACAACGCCAGTGCGGTAATGCGCTCGTGTGAAAGTTTGGGTGTGCAGGAATTGCACGTGATCGAAAGTAAGAATCAGTACAAAGCTCAGCGTGATATTGCACGCGGAGCAGGGCAGTGGATCGAATTACACAATTACGCCAGCGATCAGCCTGTAGTTGATTGTTTGACCGGATTAAAACAACGCGGTTATCGCATCGCGATCCTGACACCTGAGGCCGACAGCCATTCTGTTTTCGATTTACCGATCGATGAGCCGCTGGCGCTGGTATTTGGCACCGAATGGGAAGGAATCAGTGATACAGCCCGCGAAATGGCCGATTTGAGTGTTTCCATTCCCATGGTTGGTTTCACGGAAAGCTTTAATGTCTCTGTTTCAGTAGCATTGAGTTTACAAGCGATTCGTCACCGCCTCGAAAATTCGTCACTTGACTGGAAACTCAGTGAAGAACAACAGATCGATGTGAAACTGGATTGGTGCGAACAAATCATGAAAAACGGTGAAGGAGTGCGCAGGGAACTGACGTCCAGATTAACAAATCGGGAAGAGGTAAGTTAAACTCCGTTAAGATAAGGTGTTTTTTTTCAGATAGTTTTCCGTTTTCAGGTAGGCTATGTTTCTAAGAATACTATCTTTGTAACTACATTTCCAACTATTAAAACTATAATTTACCATGGGAAAAGGCGATATCAAATCAGGAAAAGGTAAAAGAACCAACGGTTCTTACGGTAATACGAGAAAACGTAAAAAAGTAAAAACCGCTTCTCCTGTAGCTGCTGAAAAACCGAAAAAGGTCGTTGCTGAGAAAAAAGCTCCTGTAGCTAAAAAAGCAGCAGCAAAACCGGCAGCCGAGAAAAAACCTGCAGCGAAGAAAACTGTTAAAAAAGAGGCCGCTACGGAAGAATAACCGAATGAGTCTTTTAACAACATATCACTCAATGAATTACGAGGGCTTTCCAATGGGGAAGCCCTCTCTTTTTTTGTCAAAATTTCACCGTCAATTAATGTCGTTTTCGATCCAAAACCCGACATTTGCCAAAGTGCTTATATAACAAACCGAATAAAAATCAAACAATGAAAAAACACAATTTTGGAGCCGGACCATGCATCCTTCCACAAGAGGTTTTCACACAAGCGGCAGCGGCCGTATTGGATTTTAACGGACTTTCAATCCTGGAAGTCTCACACCGCCACAAAGATTACGAAGCCGTGATGCAGGAAGCGCGCGATTTGGTGAAAAAAGCACTCAACGTTCCGGAAGGATACGAAGTTCTTTATTTGCAGGGTGGAGCCACATTGGGCTTTACAATTGCTGCTCTGAATATGATGCGCGATACTAAAAAAGCTGGTTACATGAATACCGGAACCTGGGCATCGGGCGCAATTAAAGAAGCGAAGAAAGTTGGAATCGACGTAAACGTATTTGCTTCGTCGGAAGATAAAAACTTCAACTACATCCCAAAAAACTATACGGTTCCTACCGATGCGGATTATATTCACTTTACATCCAATAACACGATTTACGGTACGCAATTCAAGTCGTTCCCGAAAACCGATTTACCGTTGGTGTGTGATATGTCTTCGGATATTTTCTCACAGGAAGTCAATGTTGCCGATTTTGATTTGATTTACGCCGGAGCTCAGAAAAACCTCGGGCCAGCGGGAGCAACCCTTTACATTGTGAAAAACGACGTGCTTGGGAAATCAACTTCACCGTTTATGCCTTCATACCTCGATTTGAAAGTACATGCCGAAAAAGATTCCATGTATAACACACCACCGGTTTTTGCGGTGTATGTTGCCATGTTGAACCTGCGTAATTTGATTGAAAACGGTGGCGTTCCAGCCATGCAAAAGCGCAATGAGGAAAAAGCAGCGTTGTTATACGGTGAAATTGACCGCAATCCGCTTTTCAAAGGAACAGTTGAAACCGAAGATCGCTCGCTGATGAACGTGAATTTCCTGTTGACCAACGACGCTTTGAAAGATGCATTCGATGCTGCCTGGAAAGGTGCAGGAGTCGTTGGCTTGAACGGGCACCGTTCGGTAGGCGGTTACCGCGCTTCAATGTACAACGCGTTGGAGTTGGAAAGCGTGAAAGTACTGGTAGATGTGATGAATGATTTCGCTCAAAAAAACGGATAAGATGAAGATATTGGCAAATGACGGAATTTCCAATGAGGGAAAATCAGCCCTTGAAAAAGCAGGTTACACCGTTATCACGGAAAAAGTAGAGCAAGCCGATTTGGCTACCGCGATCAATGAACAGAACATCGAAATCGTTTTGGTTCGAAGTGCTACAACGGTTCGCAAAGAAGTGATCGATGCATGTCCGGGATTGAAATTGATCGGTCGTGGCGGTGTTGGTATGGACAATATCGATGTGGCTTATGCCCGTGAAAAAGGAGTAACAGTGATCAATACACCGGCTTCTTCGTCGCAATCTGTTGCCGAATTGGTAATGGGACATTTCTTTGCCGGAGCGCGTTCGTTGCACCATTCTTTCAAAAACATGGAAACGGGTGATTTTTCAGCCTTGAAAAAACGCTACGCCAAAGGAACAGAATTGCGTGGAAAAACATTGTTAATCATCGGTTTTGGCCGTATTGGACAGTCGTTGGCAAGCTACGCGTTGGGTTGCGGAATGAAAGTACTCGCCGTTAGTCAGCATCCGGAAACCATTGAAATTCCATTAGAAATTCAGGGAATCGGAGAAATCAAGGTTCCTCTAACTGTTACAACCGATTTGAATGGTGGCCTTGCTGAAGCAGATTTCATTTCATTGCACGTTCCCAAACAGCCGAACGGCGATGCGGTTTTGGGTGATGCTCAATTCGAACTGATGAAAAAAGGCGTGATCCTGGTCAACGCAGCGCGTGGTGGTGTGGTAAACGAAGATGCTTTGTTAGCCGCAATCGCCGGTGGAAAAGTTGCGTTCGCAGGCTTGGATGTGTTTGAAAACGAACCGAATCCGCGTGTCGATTTACTGAATAACGAAGCTATTGGAACTACTCCGCACGTTGGAGCAGCAACCGTTGAAGCACAGGATCGCATCGGTTTGGAATTAGCCGATTTGATTATCAAGCAGTTTGGAAATAAGGTTTATGCTTAATTCAAGTCTTTTATAGAAATATTTTCAGTGGAGGCGCGATTTATCACGCCCCCACTGTTTTCTAAAGACGATTTTAATTCGATTTCTTTTACCTAATTTTAGTCCGCTCAAACAACAAATATGGCAGAAATTCATCCTTTCAAAGCGGTCCGACCAACGCGCGATAAAGCGCACCTAGTTGCAACACGGCCATTGGCTTCCTACAAAAAACACATACTTAAAGCCAAATTAGAGGATAATCCCTACACATTTCTACACATTATCCATCCGGAAGTAGATAAAACAACAAAAACCAAACACAATTCCCCTGAGCGTTTTCAGGCGGTTAAAAAGCGGTTTGAGTTGTTTTTGAAAAACGGAATCCTGTTTCAGGACCAGACACCAAGTATTTATATTTACAGGCAAACCAAAGGAAATCATGCGTTTACGGGCGTGATTGCCGGAGCAAGCATCGATGAATACAATAACAATCTCATTAAAAAACACGAGGCTACATTGACTTCCCGCGAGGAAATGTTTACCAATTACCTCGAAATTGTAGGTTTCAACGCAGAACCTGTTTTGTTGTCGCACGAACCTTCCGATGAGATTGAGCAATTCCTGGATACCTGCACAAAAGTGCGTCCGGAATACGAGTTCTCGACCGTCGACTATGTGAAACACGAATTGTGGGTACTCGATCCGCAGCAAACGGCTACAATCCAGCAATTATTTGAGAAAATTCCGGCATTGTACATCGCCGACGGACATCACCGTTCCGCTTCATCTGCAGGATTGGCGGAGAAACTCGGAGATTCACCTTATACAAATCCGAAGTTCTTTTTGTCGTTTTTGATCGATGAACGGCGCATGCGGATTCTGGAGTTCAATCGTTTGGTAAAAACACTCAATGGATACACAACTGATTCATTTTTAGCGAAATTAAGTGAATCATTTGAAGTGAAACTTCTGCCTGAAGGCCGCAATCCTTTATGTGAACATGAGCTCACCTGTTACCTGAAAGGAACATGGTATAGCTTGACTTGCAAAGCGGAAATTTGTAACAGCAAAGATCCTGTTGCTTCATTGGATGCACAGATTTTGACCGATGCTATTTTGTCTCCGATTTTAGGAATCACCGATTTAAAAACCGACCAGAATATTTCGTTTGTTAGTGGTGCTGAAGGATTAAAAGCAGTTGTTTCTGCCGTTGATCGCGGCTTGGCTGAGGTGGGTTTTGTTTTGTTTCCGATTCGTATGGAACAGGTAAAAGCGGTTGCCGACCATCAATTGATCATGCCACCGAAATCGACATGGGTAGAACCCAAAATCAGAAGCGGATTAACGATTTACAACATCAATGAGTAACGAAACACTTGCCAATCGTTTAGTCGATTTACGGACCAGAATTCCAGCCGATGTGCAGTTGATTGCCGTATCCAAAACCAAGCCTGTTTCCTTGATTCAGGAGGTTTACCAGGCCGGTCAGCGTGCATTTGGCGAAAACAAGGTGCAGGAAATGGTTGACAAATACGAGCAATTGCCTAAAGATATTCAGTGGCACCTGATCGGACATTTACAAACCAATAAAGTAAAGTACATTGCGCCGTTTGTGCACCTGATCCATGCGGTCGATAGCTTGAAATTACTACAGGAAATTGACAAACAAGCAGCTAAATGCAATCGGGTAATTCCATGTTTATTACAGTTTCATATTGCCACCGAGGAAACCAAATTCGGGCTCGATTTCAGCGAAGCGGAAGAGATTTTGCAGTCGCGTGAGTTCATTGAAATGCAAAATGTTCAAATTGTAGGATTAATGGGAATGGCTTCGTTTACTGACAATAAAGAACAGGTACGTGACGAATTTCGCAACCTGAACAATTATTTCCAGATCGTCAAGAGTCATTATTTTAAGTTCAATCCCGATTTTAAACACCTTTCGATGGGCATGAGTGGCGATTACGAACTGGCAATAGAAGAAGGAAGTACCATGGTGCGGATCGGAAGCACATTATTCGGTTCAAGATGAGGTTATTGGTGATTATTACGGTTTTTGTTTCCGGCTTTGCAAATGCGCAATCCTATTCTGAAAATTTAGAGCAGGAGCGCGTTTCCAACAATAAGCAAATGCGTTACCAGGTACTCGATTCCACTGAAAGAGCTGGTTTTAAAGGAATTTGTTATTTCCCTATCGATACAAATTATGTGGTAGATGCCACTTTTATCCGGAAAAAAGGAAAGAAGTTTGTGATGCCGATGACTACGGAACGTACGGTTTATTACCGCCAATATGGCGTGCTGCAATTCCGTATTCATGACACGCTTTGTGAGTTGACTGTCTATGAAAACCTTGGATTAAAGGGAAAAGAATACGAAAATTACCTGTTTTTGCCTTTCCGCGATGGAACAACTGCTTTGTCGACTTATGGCGGCGGACGATACGTCGATTTGGAAAAACAATCCGGAACCGATTGGGAAATCGATTTTAATAGGGCCTATCATCCGTATTGCGTGTATTCTCATCGTTATTCCTGTCCGATTCCCCCGAAAGAGAATACGGTGTTGCCGTTTGTGACGGCAGGGGAGTGTTATGTGACAGAAGAGTAGTCTATCTAAAAGAAAATCTTATCTATTGTTAATTAATTGTTGGTACTAATTGGACTTAAAATTTAGTGCGTTTTAGTTTTTTGCGTAGTATTGAGGTACAAATAACAAAACTATTTACTGAATAAGTACAATCAACAGATTTATTTTTAGGTAAAACCTTGATAATAATTGTCTTATCAATGAATGTGTTGAGTGTATTAATAAGTTGTCTTTCATGTGAAAACAAATAATATGAAAATAATATCACTATTTAACAATAAAGGAGGGGTTGGGAAATCTACTTTGGGGTATCATTTGGGTTATGCTTTAAATGAATTGGGTAAAAAAACTTTAATGATTGACTTAGATCCGCAATGTAATTTAACAATTTGTGGAATTGACACTGAAACTCTTCATCAAATATGGCTTGAAGAGGATGAAGTTATTGATGATTTTGAAAAATTTAGTGCCAATTCTAACTTATTACAAAAGCCAAGAAGTATTCATTTTCTTTTAAAACCGACAGAAGATGGTTTAAGCGATTTTGATGTAATACCACCACCTGTTGAATTAGCGAATAATCTTCATTTAATACCAGGAAGGCTTTCAATTCACAAATTTGAAAATAAGCTAGCTGAACGATGGAGTGGTGTTTATCAAAGTGATAATCTTGCTATCAGGACAATTACAAAAATCAGAGAGATTTGTAATCTTTATTCTGCTGAATATAATTATGACTATGTAATCATTGATACTTCACCAAGCCTTGGCATTCTTAACAAAACAATAATTTCAACTGTAGATGGCTTTTTTATTCCTGCGCAACCAGATATGTTTAGCCTATACGGAATTCGTAACATTGGCTCATCATTGAATCTTTGGCAAAAAGAATTTGAAACTATATTCAACTTAATTTCTTCTGATAAAAGAAATAAATTCCCTGCCAAGTTTGTTCAATTCCTTGGTTACACAATTTACAATGCGAAAAAGTACGCATCTGGTAATAATGAGTATGATCTAGCTCAAGCTCATTATTCATATGTTGAAAAAATACCTCAAGTAATAAAAGATTACATAAAAGAATCCAATAGAGTTAACTTGTCAGAGGAGGAAATTCAAACTCCAATTGGTAAAGATGCGGTTATTCATACTCATAACACTTTTCCTTCAGTTGCTCAAAGTTTAAATTGTCCAATATGGCAAGTTCCTGATGTGTACATGGATTTGTATAGAAATAATCGATTATGGTTACAAGAACGAGAAATTGAACCTGTTAACCAAGGTAGTTTTGGTAAATACAGAGAAACTAAAGAGAAGTACATTGCTTTTGCTAATTCTCTCATTGAACGTCTAAATAATTTGTAGTATGGCAGAGTCTGTAGATGTTTTGGAGTATTACAATGACCCCAGTATTAAGTTTCAGCTAGAATCATTTGGGAAAAGAGTAAAAGATTTTTTTGAGAATAATCCTGCTTTTAATGGAAGTTTGCCAATTGTACACTCTGTAAAATCAAGGTTAAAAGATGCCAGTCATTTAAGTGAAAAAATAAGTCGTAAAAAAGAAGAAAAGGGAATAATTATAACACCGGAAAATCTATTTTCGGAAATAACTGATTTGATCGGAGTTCGGGTGCTTCATTTATATTTTGATCAATTTGAATTCATTCATAATGAAATAATGAAGCAAATTGATAACGGAGAATGGGTCTTATTTGAACCTCCAAAAGCATATACATGGGATCCCGATATAGCAGAAGAATTTGAAAGATTTGGTATAGAAGCTACTAGAAAAGAAAGTTACACCAGTGTACACTATGTCATAAAACCCAATTCGAAGGAAAACGTTTTTTGTTGCGAAATCCAAGTTAGAACACTTTTCGAAGAGATTTGGGGTGAAATCGACCATTCAATAAACTATCCAAGTAAAACGGATAGTGTTGCTTGTTCTGAACAATTAAAGGTACTTTCCAAGTTAGCGTCAACCGGAACAAGACTTGCAGATTCAATCTTTAGAAGTTATAAAGATCACAAAAAAAGTGAAAGCTAGTATTGGTTTGCCGCAGTGGTTACACATGCTTTTTAAGAAAACTTTTTGTGTAACTCAGGTCTTTATCAGTGTGAAACTATTCATCTTTCTATTTACTTCTGGTTGCTAAATTGTGGAGTAAACTGCCTAAAGATTACTAAAAATGGACTTCTTTGAAATGTTTAAAATTTTAAAATTCGCCAATTTTCTCAGATGGATTTTGCCAAATTTTCAAATTGGACATTTGTCAAATTGCCCATTTGGCAAATTTGGAACTTTGCCGATTTCCTTCCGAAAAATCCAAAAAACTTCGTTAATCTATTTCAGATTAAAAATTAATCATATATTTGACTAAAAAATGGTCAATATGGTTTTAGGGAACAACATGAAACTGCTGCGTAAGAACAAAAAGAAATCGCAGGAAGAAGTGGCTGCTGACTTGGGCTTAACCCGCAGTAGCTATTCGGGCTATGAAAACGGCATTGCCGAACCGGGCTTGGATACATTAGTTGCGCTTGGTACATATTATGCAGTTCCCCTTGACCAATTGCTGACCCGTGATTTTACGACACTTTCCGAATTGGAATGGCAATCTATCGAAACCGGAGTCTTTGCGGATGTAAACGGGAAACGCTTGCGTGTGCTGACTTCGATGGTCAATGAACACGATGACGAACTGATCGAACTGATTCCACAGCAGGCCAGAGCAGGTTATACAGTCGGTTATTCCGACCCTGATTACCTGAAAGTACTGCCAACCTTTAGCTTGCCCTTTTTATCCAAAAACAGAAAATACCGTTCTTTCCCGATTGTCGGTGATTCTATGCCTCCGGTAGAAGAAGGATCGTATGTAATCGGTGAGTACCTGCAAAACTGGGCAAGTTTGCGCAGTACAACACCATGTATTGTGGTCACAAAAGACGACGGAATTGTATTTAAGATTGTCAACAATTACATTTCGACGCAGCAATCGTTTGAATTGTGCTCCACAAACCCAATGTACCAACCTTATTTTGTGCATATTAACGATGTGCTGGAAGTGTGGAAATTTGTCAACTATATTTCACCGACCTTACCCGAAATGCGTATAGACGACCATCAGTTATCGAAATCTATTCAGGATCTGCAACGTGAAGTGCTTGATTTAAAACGTACAATTACCGGCGAATCGAATACCTCCCGGAATTAAAAACGATTTTTTCTTCAATCAGAAGCTGTTTCAAAGCGTTTTTCACGGCTTCGTGCAGACTTTCGTGGAATTGCATCAATACTTCGCGCTGAGCCAGTGGTTTGGTAAACAACTCCAGGATTTGTTCAGATAAATCGGTGGGAGATTCCAAAGCATTTAGTCGCTTACAGACATCACATTTTCCGCAGGGAGCCGTATCCTGTCCAAAATATCGGATCAATTGTACCTGTCTGCATTCTTCCCGTTCCACAAGCTCCTTCATGGCATTGAGCCGGACAAAAGCACGCTCTTTTCGGTGCAAATAATGCTCCGGATTAATTTCCAAATAATCGTCGGGTTTGCGCTCGTGCAGGAAAGTTACCAAAGGATGGGAAGTTCGCCATGTAATATCAATGATTCCATGCGTTTCAAGGTATTCAAGTTGTTTGGTCAATGTTTCCTGCGAAAGTTTTAACTGCTTACAAAACTGCCATTCGTCAATCTCGCAAAATTCATCGAACACATTGCTATGAGTACGGCAGATCAATGTAATCAACGGATCGACAGTTGGATTTGAAAGCTGAAAACTATACAAATGCGCATTGTTGATTGTGATTTTGACACGTGAACCGTGAAAAGCATGCTCGCTGAAAACAATATTCCCGTTCATTTCCAAAATCTTAAATGCCGGATAGACGACTTTCGGATCGAGCTTGAAGCGTTTGGTAAACAATGCGAAATCCAGCGGATATGTTTCGTGATCACCAGAGCCGATGGCAATTTTGAAAAAATTACACAAAGCACGGTACGCAAGCTTAATCTGATCGATAGGAGGAAATTGTGCTGCGATCCGTTGTTCTATTTCTTCGAGGTCATTTGGAGCAATAAATGCAAACGTTCTGGCCGGATACCCGTCTCTTCCCGCACGTCCTGCTTCCTGGAAGTAAGCTTCCGGGTTATTGGGAAGTTCATAATGCGCCACAAAACGGACATTCGGTTTGTCTATTCCCATTCCGAAAGCATTGGTAGCCACCATAACAGGCGTTTCTTCCGAAAGCCAATCTGTTAAGGCTAATGAACGCTGCTTGGCATCCATTCCGCCGTGGTACATATTGGCTTTTATCTTTTGGGAAAGAAGTAGGTTCATAACATCCTTTACGCTGCGGCGTGTTTGACAATAAACGATTCCCACGTAACCGGTCATTCGTTCGCATAATTTCAGCAATGCGTCCGGTTTATTGGTAACCCGGTAGACTTCATACGTGAGATTTGAACGTTCAAAAGAAGCTTCAAATACCTGTGGATGATGCAGTTGCAAGCGCTCGGTGATTTCCTGTTTCACCTGTTCAGTTGCAGTTGCGGTCACCGCCATAATTGGTACTTGCGGGTGAATTTCCCGGATAGTGCTGATTCCCAAATAAGAAGGCCGGAAATCGTGTCCCCATTCAGCAATGCAATGTGCTTCATCTACCACCAGCAATCCGACTTCCATGAGTTTGAGGCGTTCCTGGAACAAGCGGGTTTGAATTCGTTCCGGAGAAACATATAGAAAGTCCAAACCACCGAAACGAGCGTTGTCGAGTGTGATATCCATATCGCGGTAAGACATGCCACTTGTGAGAGCTTTTGCCCGAACTCCGCGACTGACCAATTGCCGAACCTGGTCTTCCATTAACGCAATGAGTGGAGAAATGACAATGCAAATACCTTCGCGCGCCAGACCGGGAACCTGAAAACAAATCGATTTACCGCCGCCGGTTGGCAATAAAGCCAGTACATCTTTGCCGTAAATAGCAGCGTCAGCAATATCCTCCTGCAGCGGGCGGAAATTGTCATAACCCCAAATCCGTTTCAGCAGTTCGCGACTTTTATCCATTTACCGGAAAAGTTACTGTTTTTCGATGTTTAAAAGTGCGGCTTTATAGGCCGGGTTTAAGTATTCTGAAAGTTCTGAATACGATAAAATGGCCCACTCCGGATCATCACACATGCGTGCCGCTCTGTAAAAATAAGCGCCAAACAACAATCCGTCTTCGGTAATCATGACATCACTTAAACTCCAGACTGATGGATCGTCGTAATTGCAATCTTCCTCATTTTCACTAGTTGTAAACTCATCAGGATAAGCTGCTTTCATCATTTTCAAAACGGATTGAGCATAATTTTCATCGCGGTAAGTCAACCAGTTCTCATTGTACTCTGTACCTGTATTTCGATCAGTCACACCTTCGAATTGCAGAATGTCTTCCGTGTTGAGTTCCCTTAGATTTTTCAGATCCAGAATGGGTTTTCGTGAACCAAAATCAGGATGTGCACCACCGCAATAATAGGAAGTCAGAATATTTGCCGAAAGAAAATCAGCATTGACGAAATAATCCGTCACATCGCTCGAAAATTCATTATACTCACCTGAACCGCAAGAACCACGGTCACAAAAATCGCCCAATTGCTCCGATTCCAGGTATTGATTCGCCCATTTCATTGTGGCATCCGGCAATCCTTTTGACACACGGAACAAGTATGAATTCCAGTGCTTTTCCTTGTACCATTGCAGTTGAATACCGTTTTTCAGATTGACGAATGAATCTAGCGCCATAAATGAAGCCATCGATGAACGAATGTTCTCATAGCCCGTGAAGAAATTATTTTCCTTCACAAATGGATTGGTTTTGAATGAATTTGAAACAGTTTTTTCATTTGTCGCCTTCAGGGAGACTTTCAACGATTTTCCATTGTAAGTCCATGTTCCATTAAGACTGTTTCCTTTTAATGTGAGATTGAATTTCTCTTTTTGATCTTGTTCTTTGAAAAACGAACCGGCATACAACGTTAATTTTCCGCCTGTCTTTTTTCCTTCAATCGGAAGATCAACACAGCTTGAATTGTAAAAATAACGACCATACAATTCCCCATTTTCACTGGCGGGTTCAAGTTCCAGGTAAACAGGATATTTTCCTATTTTCCCGGAATAAATCTGGGCGTTGAGTAGAGTAGCCGTAATAACGAATGTTAATAATAAAATGGTTGTTTTCATGATTTTTATTTGAGTGCCACGAAGATATAGAATTTGCGAAGATGAGGATCGTTTGTGTTTCGATTGAATAACAGATTGGCAAAACGATTTTTTTCAGAGAAATAGGCATTCCGCGTAAAATAAACCGTTAATAAATTAACATTTAACCCATTCACCTTGAATACCTTCACAAAATAACCACTTTAGACACAGTTTAAATTAAGTTTTACGTTCGCTCTTTTATTGACATCGTGAACTTATTTCGGTATATTCGCGAGAGATATCAAAATATGTTACAAACACTAGCTATTAAGGTAACTGCTTGTCAAGAGTCGAAAATTAACGCTGTTGACTGGGAGAATTTACCATTCGGAAAAGTATTTTCTGATCACATGTTGGTAATGGACTACAAAGACGGAGCTTGGCAAGATGCCGAGATTATTCCTTTTGGTCCAATAGCAATGCACCCCGCAATGTCTGCCATTCACTACGGCCAATCCATTTTTGAAGGAATGAAAGCCAACAGATCGGTGAATGGAGATTTATTGATCTTCCGGCCCGATATGAACGCCAAACGTTTTATCGAATCTGCCGAACGTATGTGTATGCCACCTATTCCCGAAGATGTTTTCGTGGAATTGGTGCGTAAGATGGTAGAAGTGGAAAGTAACTGGATTCCTTCCAAAGAAGGATACTCACTTTACATTCGCCCGTTTATGTTTGCAACCGATGAGTTTATCGGAATCAAACCTTCTGAAACGTACCGTTTTGTGATTTTCACCTGTCCCGTCGGCGCTTATTACAGCGAACCGGTGAATGTGAAAATCGAAGAGTTTTATACACGTGCTTCCGTTGGTGGAGTTGGTCGTGCAAAAGTTGCCGGAAATTATGGCGCTGCTTTGGCCCCGGCACGGATCGGCCAGAAAAACGGTTATCACCAATTGTTGTGGACAGATGGAAAAACCCACGAATACATCGAAGAATCGGGTACGATGAATATTGTATTGGTGATTGATGGAGTAGTGGTGACGCCTTCCGAAGACAGCGATACCATTTTACGCGGTGTTACCAAACGCAGCGTAGTTGAGTTGGCAAAACACTGGGGTTATCCTGTTGAAGAACGAAAAGTTTCCGTTCAGGAAATTGTGGAAGCCAATAAAAATGGGACACTTACCGAGGCTTTCGGAGCAGGAACCGCAGCGACCATTGCGCATATTGTAAAAATCGGATACCGTGATGGTGATTTAATTTTACCGCCGGTAGAAGGAAGAACATTCTCCAACCGCGTTTATGATTACCTGAATGATCTCAAAGCAGGAAAAATTGAAGATACCTTTGGTTGGACCTTAAAAGTTTGATAATCAACACACGAATATAGAGAGGCTTGTAATGAGCCTCTTTTTTTATGGAATCTTCATCTTAATTGCATCCCAAAGGCATAAAACACTTCTCATGAAAGCCGCACTTTTTTTCCTGGCCTTGATCTTTACCGGTTTTGTATTCTCACAGACAGTATTGAAAATTTATACGTTCGACAAAATGTCACAGGTTCCGGTAACTTATGCCTCCGTTTCCGTTTTTGCCGATTCGGTGAGATTGAACAAGGTGTATACCAATACCCAAGGTTATGCTTACGTAAATATCACAGAGAAGAAAGATTTACTTATTCGCTGCGAACAAGCTGCTTATACGGATGAAGAAAAAGAAATGACAGCCAAAAGCCTGAATCGCGACACGATCAAAGTAACTATATATATGTTATTCCAGAAAGCGTCTAATATTGAAGAAGTTATCATTTACCCGGTAGGTGTTCCACGGAAGATTTTTGAATCCGACCGGGTTTCTGTAGATGATTTTGAGATTTTGCCAGATGATCGTTATGTATTGCTGACGTACGCCAAAAACAAGAAAAAAGGAACCGAATTGTACCTCTACGACGGCGATAAAGTGCAATCGAAAATTCCGGTCGGTGATAATGAAATGGGCCAGGAACTGATTCGCGATTATCGCGGAAATCCACATTTGGTAACGGATAAAAACGTTTACGGCATTACGGCCCGTGGAAATGAAGTCTTTATTGGCGGCGTGGAAAAAAACTACTTCATGAATTACATTGCACCAATCGTGGATACCTCGGTGAGTAAATTCTACTTTTCGAACTATAATCCCGATTTCCCGGCGTTCGATTACTTCACTTACGATTTGATCGATTCTTCTTACCGTAAAATTGCCCAGGTAGAAGACGAATTGATGATGGAATTGTACCGGTCAGAATACAAATGGGTAGATGTGCGCACGAAGCTGTGGGCCAAAGACATGGAAAATGAAACCGGAATCGATGCCGAAATTTGGGTAGGAGCGAGCTATTTCACGCAATCAATCTATTACAAAGAATTGTATGCGCCGCTTTTCAAGCGAAACGATACGTTGTTTTTGTTCGACCATTATAAAAACCTGATGTTCCGTTTCAATGAAACGGGCGATGTGATGGATAGCGTTCCGATTTTTTATCACCTGCAACCCAAACAAACAGGGTGGAAGAAGCTCTTGCTGCAGGATCAGACTACGGGACAGGTTTATGTGGTTTACGAAAAAGTAGGACAATATTATTTACAACGCCTTGATCTGGCAACCGGCGAAACCAAAGAAACAATACCGCTGCACTACAAATATCCAGAGAAAATAATGGTGCGTTCCAACAAGGTTTATTATACGTACCGTGAATTTGAAACCGCACAGAAAAAATATTTGTGGACAGAAAAAATGCCGGTCGATTTCCCAAAAGTAAAAGTTCTGGATGGTGATCCGCTTACAACTAACTAATGTTGAATGCTTGATGTTGAATTTTTAATTGGAGCTGTTTTCTTAATTAAAGATTTAGCGTTTCTCACTATAAATTGAAAGCTGTTTCCTCAAAACTTCCACTTTTCCGAAATCCTAATTAAACATTCAAAATTCAACATCAAGAATTGCGAGGTACGAGTTGCTATAAAAGGCGAATGGAGCAAAGACGGGCGTCCTTACTCCATTCACTAATCAACCTAACCTAACCACCTAAATCAGTTCAAAGGTAGATTATTTTTTGAAATAAGAACAACTCTGCGATAAAAAAAATCAAGAAATTATAACCATTTGGCTCAAATTTGCTGATCTGAACAAAATTTAACGTACTAATAATTGTTTTCGCCCCAAAGGACCGTTGCAAAACAATAAATCAAGGATGGAAGGATTGGCATAAAAATGGGATTCCTGGAAAAGTACCTGAGTATAGTGAATGCTTTTAAATTCGTCAACGTCAACACTTTCAAAATCAACCCCTCGAAAATCTGAAGAACTACCAGAAACCGGTATAAATTCTGAAGTCAGTTTCAATTCAATCGAATGATCAAATAAACCGGCAATGGTTTCTGTGATGAGCTGATTGTACTTCACCAGGTTTCGTTCACGCGTAAAAATCAATGCTTCTATTTCGCGGGAATAATGTTCGAAATAAGGAGCTGCCGAATAAGCACTTTTGATGGCACGCCAATGATTGTTTCGCCATTCATCGCTTTTTACCACTAAAATCTCATTGGTAAGGCTTTTGGAACCATTGGGTTTTTCAACAGGAAGAGTCAATCTTAACGGACCTTGCGCTCCAAGAATTACACAACGATTACGAAATGTTTGCTTCGGAAAAGTGTCCCATACCTCGATGGAAACACTTCTGTTCCGCATAATCTCTTGAAAATAAGCAATACTCCCGAAGTAAGCCGTCGGAAATAGAACCGCCATTACTCAATCGCTTTGAACATACGGCTACCGCGAATACCATGTGTTCCTTTGTGAAACCATACAATCGATGCGCGGCCCACAATATGATCTTCCGGTACAAAGCCCCAGAAACGCGAGTCGGTAGAATTGTTGCGGTTGTCTCCCATTAGCCAGTAATAATTCATGGCAAAAGTATAAGAAGTCGCTTTTTTACCGTCGATAAAGATCTCCGTTTTCGTTTCTTTCAGTTTATGTCCTTCGTAAGCCGTAATGATACGTCTGTACCAGGCAATATTCTTCTTGGTCAGTTTTACTTTCATTCCCTTTGCCGGAATCTGAAACTTCGTGAAATCAGACACCGTATTGTTCACATTCGGATCGTTCGGGAAGTAGTGCATGTTGGTGAATTTGTCCGCAGCGGTAGGGTTTTTGCCCAAATCACTGTACTGCAATTCTGAAATGGTATCCAGTTTCACATGCGGGAAATCCTTTTTAAAACGTTGCAATTTTTCTTTTGTAAGGAAAATACGGTACATATTTCCGGCAAGGTCCGTTTGATAATCACCGTCGTTTTTGTAGAGACCATAACCTCCTTCATCTTCTTCTTTTTGTAATAAGTGGTACTTGATTTCTTTCAAATCTCCACTCACATCATATCCCATGTTCTGGTAACGGGCCACTTCTGCCGGCTTGCCATTCACATACAACACCGAACGTTTGATTTCGAGCCAGTCGCCCGGAATACCCACGCAGCGTTTAATATAATTTTCACGCTTGTCAACCGGACGGTACAATAACCCATAATGCTGGATTGGCGGTTCACCTCCCTGGATATCACTTCTGGAATAGGTAACACGGTCGTTTGCCATGGATTCGTGCGCCATTCTGAGCCATGGACTCATATCGCTCATAAATTTCCCTAGTAAATAGTTGCCGAATTCCTCGTTGATTTGAAAATTGACAGTATCCCTCATGTTAGCGAGTGAATCATCTGAAATTCCCTGTTTACGCAGTTCTGCAATAAGACGTTCACTGATTTCGGTTTGTTTGCCTTGTTTTTCAACGTTGGTCATCGACGTATTGAAGAAATACCAGGCTTCATCAAGCAAAATCACATGATAATCATGTCCCATCAAACCATCAGGAACACGCGGGTCGAAGATCGTAACATCGCCGGAAGGATAGTTGAAAACCACCACATCGTAGCGATTGACTTTTCCGAAACCGGGAAGCCGTGTATACGAACATTTTTCAATCGTTGAATAAGAACGAATGTTGATCCATGGAATGGTATTGTGTACCAATGGGAAAGAAAGTGGCGTTACCGGAACTTTCGGGCCATAAGCCAATTTGTTTACAAACAGGAAATCGCCCACCAATAAGGTTTTTTCCATGGAGCCGGTCGGAATCTGGAACGGTTCGAATACATATGTACGAATGATACTTGCCGCAACCAACGCGAAAAGAATAGAATCACCCCATTCTTTAAATTTCGATTTTTTACCGATTTTGGTTGAACGGAAACTCAATACCATTGCTACCGCATGTCCGATGATCGGCAATGATAAAAATAACACCAGATGATCACCGTTTGCGCGAATGTTTACGTCTTTCGGATTGGCCCAGTTGGTTTCCGGAATGGCTGTCAATTGCGGGTCGTTGGCAATTTTCCAGAGGATCAGGTAAGGGAAGAAAATTCCCTGGGCAGTGTCACCAAGGCTAAAATAACCGAACCGACGAATATAACTTACATTGGCCGCCATCCACATAATGATGTGAATTCCCGGAAAGATCATCAATAACGACCACCACGGTTTTTTGGAACCTGCTTTGAAAACATAGAAATAGTTCAATCCCGGAATCAGGGCTTTCCAGGAAGTATACCCCAAACGTTCAAAACTTTTCCACCACATCGCAAGATAGGGGTGAATTACAATTAAAAAGAGGTAAAAATAAAGTGCGTTCATAAGTTATAAAGATAATACATCGCGCATAGTGAAGAGGCCTTTTTTATTCACAAGGAATTCGGCAGCTAAAACAGCTCCCAATGCAAAGCCTTTTCGGTTGTGCGCTTCATGAGTTATAGTGATCGTATCTATTTCTGAAGTATAGCGAATGATATGTGTACCAGGCACATCGGGCAGACGAATGGCGGTAACACCCAATTGTTGAGCTGTTGTAACAGGTGGTTGTCCCTGTGAACAGATCCATGAAGCATATTGATCGTTGTTTTGAACAATTCCGTCGGCTAATACAACTGCAGTTCCGCTTGGAGCATCGAGTTTCTGAATATGATGAATTTCTTCAATTTCCGCCTCGTATTCCTTATACGGAGACATGAGTTGCGCAAGGTGTTCATTTAGCTGAAAAAAGATATTCACTCCGATACTGAAGTTGGAAGAATGAAGCAAACTGCCATCGTTGGCTTCCAGCAAATCAATGACTTCCGGCAATTGTTCCTGCCAGGCGGTAGTTCCAACCACAATCGGTAATTGTTGTGTTACACATGCTTCAATGTGCTGAAAAGCAAGCACCGGCTGTGAAAATTCAATGGCAACGTCGGCTAAACTGAGGTTTACCTGTTCTATCGGATTTTCGGAATTGACACGAAAGGCAATTGTGTGGCCACGCTCAAACGCAATCTCTTCAATTGCTTTCCCCATTTTTCCGTAACCGATCAGTCCTATTTTCATGTGTGGCAAAAATAAACAATCTATAATGCGTTGGCGGGTTTTAACGAAAATTAAGTCGAATCCCGACGCCAATTCTATAATTCTGCATCAATACCGGTTCAACCGACATCGATAGGTTTTCGCTGACGTCAAACGATACGAAATGTGCTTCCACGCCTGCATCTGCAACATTCAGTAAATACACAAATCCCAATGCCAGTATAAACAAATCGCGGCGCTGGCGATGAATGGAGTAGAGTTGAAGCAAACCCGTATCATCGTAAAGCTCAAATTGTTCCGAAGGTGTATTTCCGGCTTGCCGGCTTTCGTATTCGGTACGTAAATCATTTTTCAGAGTATTGTTGTGGATCAGGAAATAGCCTGTAGCACCCAATCCAGCGTAAATCAACGGCACTTTCCAATACGCTTTTTTCTTGCCCTTCGGCATGGCTAAGTGGTTGTAAACCTGTCCCGAACCCGGGAGAACGGCTGAAAACAATATAGCTTTCTTGATCGAATGGGTTGTGTCTTTTGCTTTTGGAACCAATGCTGTGCTGTCCTGCGCCTGTACTTTCTGAAAGCACCAACAACTAAAAGCGAGTAACAGCAATAAACGCATCCGTTTCGGTTATTTGTTCATCAATTCGATGATGCGATTCAAATCGACTTCCGAAGAGAAATTAATGACAATTTTCCCATTGCCATTGGCTGTTTTCTTGATCTCAACTTTCGAGGAAATTTTATCGCTCAAATGATGCCGGAATACTTCCTGAACCGAAGTGATTTCGCCTACTGTTGTTTGCTTTAAAGTTGGAACCTCTGCCGTACCTTTCGATTCTCCGGTGCGGATCATGTCTTCAATTTCACGAACCGACAATTGAAAGTCGATTACCTGACGGTACAATTCCAGTTGACGCGCTTCATCTCCCGCGGAAACCAACGCACGCGCGTGTCCCATGGAAATAATGTTATCGCGGACACCTAATTGAATTTCTGCCGGTAATTTCAGCAAACGCAGGTGATTGGTAATGCTGGAACGGCTTTTCGAAACCTTTTGGCTCAATTGGTCTTGCGTCAAATCGCATTCGTCAATCAATCGTTGGTAAGAAAGTGCAACTTCGATTGAGTTGAGATCTTCACGCTGAATGTTTTCTACCAATGCCATTTCAAGCATGGTTTGATCATTGGCAACGCGCACGTATGCAGGAACTTCAGTCAATCCGGCCATTTGTGAAGCACGGAAACGACGTTCACCCGAAATCAGCTGGTATTTATCTCTGCCCAACTTACGGACTGTAAGCGGTTGAATAATTCCATGAATCGCAATCGAAGCGGTCAATTCTGCCAATGCTTCTTTTTCGAAGTTCGTACGCGGATTAAACGGATTGGCTTCGATGGAAGAAACGGGCAACAAAGCCACGCCTCCAGTGAGTCCGGAAGTGGTTTGTGAAGTTGTAATATCGGTTGAAGCATTGTCGAGCAACGCACCCAGACCTTTACCCAGAGCAGAACGTTTTTTTGGATTAGATGTCATTACCTACTTGAAATTGTTTGTCGTTGTTTCCGATTTTAGTCAGATTATTTCGTTGCAATAATTCGCGCGCAAAATTAAGGTAATTTATCGAACCTTTGCTTGTGGCATCATGCATTACAATGGTTTCACCGAAACTTGGCGCTTCGCCCAATTTGGTGTTGCGGTGAATAACGGTATCGAATACCAAATCCTGAAAATGAGTTTTCACCTCGTCCACAACCTGGTTAGCCAAACGCAAACGTGTATCGTACATTGTGAGAACAATTCCTTCAATTTCAAGGTCAGGATTCAATCGTCCCTGAACAATTTTAATTGTATTCAGCAATTTACCCAAACCTTCAAGAGCAAAATATTCACATTGAACCGGGACCATCACCGAATCAGCTGCTGTGAGCGCGTTTACAGTAATCAATCCCAATGAAGGCGAGCAATCGATGATAATAAAATCGTATTGATCTTTGATCTTGTCGAGCGCTTGTTTCAGCATGTGCTCACGATTCGGAAGGTTGATCATTTCGAGTTCAGCACCTACCAGATCAATATGAGAAGGCAGGATATCCAGGTTCGGATTACTGGTCTCAATGATCAGTTCCGATGGGTGAACGTCGTTGATAAGACAATCGTAAATATTGCGCGTATTTTTAGGATCGAGGCCCACACCCGAAGTGGCATTCGCCTGTGGATCGGCATCTACGATCAATGTTTTATATTCCAACACACCAAAACAACCACCTAAATTAATAGCAGTCGTTGTTTTGCCCACACCTCCTTTTTGATTCGCAATAGCGATGATTTTGCCCATATTTTGGTAAAATTTGTGGTTAAAGATACGGTTTCCTGTCGAGGTGAAAACAACGCGGAGCAGGTTTATTTATCAACCAAATTGGTGTTAATTAACGACGCAAAAAATCAGTTCACTCAATCTTGCCGTCAATGCATTGCGTGCTCCCATAGATGCACAGATTTTTGCGCTCCAGCCTAAGGCTGGCAGCGCCATAGGAGACAGTACGTCAATCTTTTAGGAGATTACGCCAAAATGAAAAGGCGAGGGCGTTAGCCGAGTCTAATCTGTGGAGAAAAAAAATGTATCTCTGAAAAAGAATATAAGGTGTATTGAGGCAGTTTGTGAAATTATTCTTCCTGCAGGTTGTTTGTGGATTGATTTTCCTGAACGGCCTGTAATTCGCGCGCTTTATCGATTACTTCCTGCAATCCTTCAATGAATTTATCGAAATCTTCTTTATAGAGAAAAAGTTTGTGTTTTTGGTAGTTTTGCTTGCCATCGGCCTCACTTTTTTTGCTTTCGGTGATCGTTAAGTAGTAATCCATACCACGCGTTGCCTTTATATCAAAAAAATAGGTACGCTTTCCGGCCCTTACTGATTTAGAGTAGACTTCCTCTTGTTTTTCATTCCCATTTTCATAGGTCATACTTCGTAGTTTTAGTATTCAGAGTAATGACAAATATGGAATATTTTTTCAAATAGGCAAGAAATCAACGAATTGCAGGAACTAAAAGTTAGTTGAAAAATTCAGGCTCTAAGATGCGAGGAAAAAACACAAAGGCACAACGCTAAAGCTATGGCGTAAGCATAAGCTTCGGCGTAAACGTTGTGTCTTGTGTTGAAAAAAGCGTGGGGAAGAAACCTATTTCCTTTTCGGTTTCTTAGGCTTTTTTGTTTTTTTTCCGTTGTCAAAAGAAACAGACGTACCTTTCTCTTCTTTTCGGTGCTTTTTGGCATCGTAAGCCTCCATGGCGTTTTGCGGATCTTTATTCCTTTTCGCTTCTTTATCAGCTGCCTCCGCCAATTCGCTTTCGTTGTCAGGTGTTACGGCAACATGCACTTCTTTACTGGCCGGCGATCCTTCGGTTGTCGGGTCGATCCATTTATTGGGAAGTTCTGTTTCTACGATTTCTTCAGTGCGTGGATTGATGGATTTTACCGTAATCATTTCCTCGTCTTTATTCACACCGATTACGTCTTCCACAAGCATCCATTTGTTGCCGTTGAATTCGTAGGCATCGTACGACATATCCGGAACGTAATATTCGTAGAAACCTTCCATTGTAGGTGTTTCAGGCGAAAGATGGTCGAACATAATGCGACTGTGATCTTCATCCCAACGCAACGACATCACCGTTTTTTCGGAATGTTCCATGTAAATACGCTTTTTGGTATCGTCGCCTGATTTAAACAGCGGAGATCCCAATTTGAGCGTGTTCCCTGAAAAATAAAGCACATCAATGAGTTTGATATTGCTTGACGTTGTGTTTCCGTCCCAGCCAAGTAAGGTGTAATATGTTTTGTTGTTCTTTTCTACTGGAATGATCTTGTAATACAAAGCGCCATACCAGTTGTTGGCATCCAATACATCGTCGGTACGGGCAGGAAGCATAAATGAATTGTCAACCAGCTCGATTACTTTGTGTTCAGGTTTGCGTTCATCACCTTTCAAAACGTAGGCAAAGTATTGTTGCGATTGATCGTCTTGTTCAACATTCCAGGAAACGATACGTACCAGGTTGTCAGGACTATTGATGATTCCGATGGTTCTGAGTTTGGTAAAAGTATACGTTAAAGCAGTCGGTTCGTTGAGTGTTTGCTCAAGTTGCTTTTTGAATTGCGTGTTCCAGTTGCGTTTAGAGACGTCGTTTTTAGCTGCGCGAAGAGAATCCAATAGTATTTCGAGTTCCGCTTCCTGCTGAATAATAGCGTCTTGCCCAAACAAAACTGTTGAGCCTAAAACTATTGCCGAAAACAAACAAAGTACCTTTTTCATATGTATCTGAACGCAATATACGATGATTCGTTACAGGTTTAAGAGAAAAAGTTCACGATTAAGCGTGCATGAAATCTTTCTTCGCAATCAATTCGTCATCCGATTCACGGAAGTCAGGATCGTCAACACAGCAGTCAACCGGACAAACGGCGGCACATTGGGGTTCATCGTGAAAACCAACGCACTCCGTACATTTATCAGTAACGATGAAATAAACGTCCATGTCTTTCGGTTCGTAAGCCGCATCGGCTTCAGTTACTTCGCCGTTTAAAGTGGTGATCAATCCCTTTAAAGACGTACCGTCGGAATAATGCCACTCCGCGCCACCTTCGTAGATTGCGGTATTTGGACATTCCGGCTCGCATGCACCGCAGTTGATGCATTCGTCTGTTATCATGATTGCCATAGCTGAGACTCTTTTTTCGAGTGCAAATATAC
Organism: Candidatus Fluviicola riflensis; assembly: GCA_002243285.1. Taxonomy (GTDB): domain Bacteria; phylum Bacteroidota; class Bacteroidia; order Flavobacteriales_D; family Crocinitomicaceae; genus Fluviicola; species Fluviicola riflensis. The sequence goes on from CP022585.1 coordinate 1,925,890, forward strand.
GAAGCCTAAAACAATTCTTCGATCATTTTTGGTTGAATCTTTCCTATGGCTGGGACAAAACCGCTAATTTTGCAGCGTGAAAAAAGAGCAATTAATTGATTTGCTGGGCAAATTAGGAGAATTATTCCGGGCATTGAGTCAGGATGCCGAATGGCCGGGGTTTGAAATCGGGTTAACTGAGGAAGAATACCAGGATTTTCGTGAACTGATCGTGAGAGAACATGTGCACAACCCGTGGTTTACGAAAGGTTCCATACAATTTGCATTGAATTCATTGGCCGATTTGCTCGAACCAACTGTGTTAAAGCCTTTTGCAGATCGTTATGGTATTACGGAAAAGCCTAAGCGCGTAGCGATTATCATGGCTGGAAATATTCCGATGGTTGCTTTTCACGACGTGGTTTGCGTGCTGCTTTCCGGACATATTGCAGCCTGTAAGCTCAGTTCCAACGACAAACATTTATTGCCTGCTGTAGTGAGTGTGCTGCAGAAATGGAATCCTGAATTCGCCAACAGAATTGAATGTCATCAGGGGATGATGAAGAAAATGGATGCCGTCATTGCTACCGGAAGCGATAATGCGACGAATTATTTTGAGCAGTATTTTGGCCAATATCCGCATATTTTCAGACGAAACCGTACTTCTGTTGCCATTTTAGACGGATCGGAAACCCGCGAAGAGCTCGAGAACCTGGGGAGCGATTTGTTTCGTTATTTCGGATTGGGCTGCAGAAATGTTTCCAAGATTTTTATTCCGCGCGATTTTAATACTGATCGTTTGTTTGAGGCGATTGTAGGTTACGGCGAAATTGTGAACCATCATAAATACGCGAACAATTACGATTACAACCGTACAATCTATATGATGAACAGTATTCCGTTCCTCGATAATAATTTCTGCATTTTCAAAGAAGATGAAGGATTGTTTTCGCCGCTGTCAGTGTTTTTTTACCAGCGGTATGACAAAATGGAAGAAGTCACACAATTTTTGGAAACGAATAAAGATTCCATTCAAACAATTGTGGGAAAAGGTTTTCAGGCTTTGGGACAAGCGCAATTACCTGCAATTGATGATTATGCAGATGGAATTGATACGATGGCGTGGCTGGTGAAAATCTGACGCTTTTTCGAGGTAAATCAACCCACGTAATATTGCAAATTTACGTGTGATGAATTGACACGTAAATTTGCAATATTACGTGCCTTTTTTGAAGTTGAAAACCAAGCTTTAATCCACATTCTCATTAATCAATCGCACCAATTCCTTCGCCGGCACAACTCCTGACTGCCGCCACTTGATTTTTCCTTTCTGAAACAAAATCAACGTCGGAACACTTCTTACCCCGTAAACCTGCGCCGCATGCTGATTTTTATCAATATCGATCTTTAGAACCGAAGCTTTTGAGCCGATTCGTTGCTTCACATCATCTAAAATAGGAGCCATTGTTTTGCAAGGACCACACCAGGTCGCGTAGAAATCAACCAATACAGGTTGGTCGCCGTTAATGATCTCCTTGAATGTTTTCTTTTGCGCCATAATCGATGAATCTATTTTATTACAAAGATAAACCATGAAAGTGGTTCCATTTGTAACAGGAGTCACTTTATAAATCATTAACTTCGTATACAAACAGTTGTCAATTATGAAACAAGTTCTTTTATCGTTCGTGTTACTGAATATAGTATTCTTATCTGGCTGTGCTACAGCGCAAACCAGCGCTAAAACCAAAACCGATTCCAAACCCGAAGTAAAACAACAGCAAACATTTGAGGGTGATTACCAATCTTCGAGAGGAGTGATGACGCCGTTAAGTTGTTATTGCAGCGATGGAGGAACGTTGACCGTCACAGAAGATGAGAAAATAAAAGTGTGTTTTGACGGTTTGAAAGAAAAACCGGATGATTGCACCAAAATTTCCGTTACCGGCCAGTTTCAAACCGTTGCCAATGAACCGGAAGAAACGAACCCATGTCCGAAAGGAACGATGAAGGTCTTTGTGGTGGAAAGCTTTAAGTGTAAATAGTTTCAAAACCTCAAAGTTTGTGGAAGTTAGTTTTCCTGATTCAGGACAACAAATCTTAAACTTTACCGGGATTCCAGTCGTGATGTAAAACCAACGCGAGGATCCATGCAGGAATGAGCGTTAATTTTCCGTCTGTTTGACGAGGAGGAACGACGAGGAGTTTAAGGAAAAATAGCGAATGACCTGCTAATGGATCGTGTGTTTTGCCACGACATGCATTTTTTGTTTACTTTTTGTGGCTAAGGACAAAAAGTAAAAAAATAGTGTTATCAACAATTTCCAAAAAAGTTATTGACAATTTTTGTAACTATTGTTAATAACCTGCGTAATGAAGGCAACTATAAAGCCTTTTATTATGCGATTCGTTACCGTTGCTTTCAGTTTAATTGTTGTTTCAAGTGCCTTTGCAGGTGGAAGCGAGAAGAAATATACTCAAACAGAGTATGTCCAAATGTGGTCATCCGTTGCGGTTTCCCAAATGCAGATTTATAAAATTCCGGCCAGTATTACATTGGCACAAGGTATTTTGGAAAGCGGTAACGGGAATTCCGAGCTGGCGAAAAAAGCCAACAATCACTTCGGAATCAAATGCCACGACTGGAAAGGTGATACCGTTTTGATGGACGACGATAAATTGGGTGAATGCTTTCGCAAGTACTCTTCAGCCGATGAATCGTACAAAGATCATAGCTTGTTTCTCACCGGTCGCTCGCGTTATTCCAAATTATTCGGTTTTCCGATCAACGATTATAAATCTTGGGCACAAGGCTTAAAGGATGCCGGTTATGCAACCAATCCGAAATATCCGCAGCAATTAATCGAACTGATCGAACGTTTGCATTTGGATAAATACGATGAGCAAGTGGCGCCGGTAAACAATCAGGGAACCGAATTGCTTGCACAAGAACTGGAAGATGCTAAAACAGCCAATGAAAAACCGGAAGAAAGTGCAAAAGCGTACCAGAAACACGCGGTAAAAGAGCATAAAAACAAAATCAACTACGTTGTTGCCCGAAAAGGCGATACGTTTTACAAGATCGCACAGGAGTTTAGCCTGGGAATGTGGCAGCTGTACCGTTACAATGACTACGGACCTAAAAAAGATTTGCTCGAAGAGGGCGACATCGTTTACCTGGAGCCGAAACGTCATCACGCAAAAGAAAAGAATGCTGTTTATACAGCGACAAAAAATACCACGATGCTTGCCATTTCGCAGGCCGAAGGAATTAAACTGGAATCATTGTTAGACATGAACAACAGTGAATCCGGTGATGAAGTTGTTCAAAAAGGTCAAAAAGTCCTTCTTCGTTAGTCGTTGAACTGAAGAAGTTTATTGTTGTTGTTTGTTATTGCGCCTGCGCTCATCGAGTGTCAGGCGCAATGTTTTTAGGGAAACCACACACTTGTTTAGTTGGTCCTCATCGACCAGTCGACGAACGATTTTAATTCCCACGAATTCACGAATTTTTTGCTCAGCTACCGCACTCGCTTAACACATCAGTAAAGTGTGGGGTTATTGTATATTGGCGCTGCCGTTAGGAGCGCTATAATTCGCGAATTCGTGGGAAACAATCAGCATTACTAACAAAACGTTTTGATCAGCACCGTTTCTGACACTAGGATTACAATCATTTACCAGCTATTCTATCAATAATGTATACTAATGATGAGCGGAATAACGGTTTAGTTAAAAGGTTAGGAATAAAAGAAAGTTTTGTTATTTTTGATCAAAACAGGCTGTATGAAACCCTCTAGTGAACTGTTCAAGCTGATCAAATCCCTGACTAAGTCAGAGAAACGTTTTTTTAAATTGTCTTCTGCCTTGCAGGCCGGAGAGAAAAATTACCTCAAGATCTTCGATTACATTGAGAAGCAGGATCATTACGACGAAGATGAACTCAAGGATGCTTTTACCGGAGAAGTTTTTGTAAAACATTTACCTTCAGAAAAAAATCATCTTTACCGATTGATATTAAAGAGTTTACGTGTTTATTACAGCGAGCAGTCGGCTTCGAGTATTTTGAAGCAGGAACTCAAAAACGTTGAAATTCTCTACAACAAAGCGCTTTACCGCGAATGCGAAAAGTTTGTACAGCGTGCCAAACTGGTGGCTAAGGAAAACGAAGAGTTTTATTATTGGTATGAATTGATCGCTTGGGAAAAACGCCTGTTGGAAGCTGCCTATGAAGAAGGTGAATTCGGGCGCGATCTCGACAGCCTGGTTGCGGAAGAAGAAGAAGTCATTTCCAAATTGCGTAACGTAGCTGAATATCAGATTATTTACTCCAAGATCAATCTGATTTTCCGGAGTGGAGGCTTTACCCGAAATGAGTCTGAACGCAAAATAGTGGAAGATATCGCTGATTATCATCTGATTAAAGGAAAAAACACAGCCTTGTCAACCCGTGCTTCGTCGATTTGTTACTACGTAAAAGGATTGTGTGCTGCTACGAACCGCAATTACGAAGACAGTTTTCAGTTTTTCAACCGCACGCGTGATATCCTGGACAATAACCCGAAAATCAAAGAAGATCTCGGACATCGTTATGTCGCCACATTGTCGCACTTATTGCGTTGTTATATAGATAATCAGCAGTTTGAAGAAGCTGAGCGCATGATCCACGAATTGCGGGCCTTGGAAGGCAAGAAAGGATTTAATTCCATGGATATTTCCCTGCGCATCTTCACGATTTCCTATAATTCGGAGTTCTCATTGAATCTCGCTATGGGTAATTTCCCGAAAGCCGCTCAGTTAATTAATGAAGTGGAACAGCAGGTACTCACTTTCGACGATAAAATTTCCAAAGAACAAACGATTTTATTCCAGTACAATAAGGCGTATACTTATTTCGGAATCGGTGAATATAAAAAAGCGCTTTCGACGCTCAATGAAGTACTCAACGACAACGAACAGCGTTTACGCCAGGATATTTACAGCTTTTCGCGCATTTTCAATCTGATCATTCACTTCGAACTCGAGAATTACGATTTCCTCGAATACGTGATCAAATCGACCAATCGCTATTTATCGAAACATGACCGCGATTACGAAATTGAAAATACGGTGATTCGTCACATCCGCAAGCTCGCAAAATCGACCAATAATGCACAGCGTACCGAGATCCTTGAAAAGATGAAAGTAGAAGTTGATGAGTTGATGAAAGACCAGCAGGAACGCGTGATCCTGGAGTATTTCCATCTTCCGGCGTGGGTCGACAGTAAACTCACCAAAGAAAGCTTTTCCGGAACCATCCAAAAGTATCTTCGCTAAACAAAACTGTTTACACGCTCCCACATATTTAATAATTCGTCCGCCTGAGGCGGACGTTTTTGTTTCCCACGAATGCACGAATTTTTTGCTCGGCTAACGCACTCGCCGACAATTAGAATAGTAATTTACATAATATTACAAACACAAAGCGCGTCCGTTAGGCGCGCCATAATTCGTGCATTCGTGGGAAACCTTTTTATAGCGATTCCGCCAAAGGCGGAGAGCATTAGCCGTAAACATATCACCTCCGTTTTTCGCTACGCGGAATTTCCTAATTTTACATCCTCATAAATTAACAGCATAAATTACAGCACAACATCATGGCGCAGAAGTACACAACACGTGAAGAAGATTACTCGAAATGGTATAATGAATTGGTTGCGCGAGCGGAATTGGCAGAAAATTCAGGTGTGCGCGGTTGCATGGTTATAAAACCATATGGCTACGCGATCTGGGAGAAAATTCAGGCTCAACTGGACAAAATGTTCAAGGAAACCGGTCACCAAAACGCTTATTTCCCGCTGTTTGTGCCCAAAAGCATGTTTGAGGCTGAAGAGAAAAATGCCGAAGGTTTCGCGAAGGAATGCGCTGTAGTAACACATTACCGCTTAAAAACTGATCCTGAAAATCCGGCAAAACTGATCGTTGATCCGGAAGCAAAACTGGAAGAAGAACTGATTGTTCGTCCAACCAGTGAAGCGATTATCTGGAGTACCTATAAAAACTGGATCCAATCATACCGCGATTTGCCGATCCTGATCAATCAATGGGCGAACGTTGTGCGCTGGGAAATGCGAACGCGGATCTTTTTGCGTACAGCTGAATTTTTGTGGCAGGAAGGCCATACAGCGCACGCAACGAAGCAAGAAGCGATTGCCGAAAGCGAGTTGATGCTGGATGTGTACACGACGTTTGTAGAGCAATTCATGGCTATGCCTGTGATTCGCGGTCGTAAAACCGAAAGCGAGCGCTTTGCAGGAGCAGATGATACGTATTGTATCGAAGCGATGATGCAGGATGGAAAAGCATTGCAGGCGGGAACATCTCACTTTCTAGGACAAAATTTTGCCAAAGCATTTGATGTGAAATTTGCCGATAAAGAAGGGAAACTCGATTATGTTTGGGCAACTTCATGGGGAGTTTCCACACGTTTGATGGGCGCATTAATTATGACACATTCCGATGATGAAGGATTGGTGTTGCCGCCGGCTCTTGCGCCGATTCAGGTAGTGATTGTTCCGATTAACGTTACAGAGGAAATCACCGAAGTGGTTGATAAAATTCAATCCGAATTGCGCGCATTGGGCGTTTCGGTGAAATACGACGATGATGACAACCGTCGTCCGGGATGGAAATTTGCCGAATACGAAGCGAAAGGAGTTCCTGTACGTTTAGCTGTTGGTCCGCGTGATCTGGCTAATGGAGTAGTGGAAGTTGCCCGTCGTGACACAAAAGAGAAATTCTCAATGAAAATAGAAGGAATTGCTTCTGAAATCAAGCAATTACTCGATGCGATTCAAACCAATTTATACGAAACATCTTTAGCGCGCCGTACTGCCGGAATGCATTCGGTAGATTCGTACGAGGAATTCAAAACGCGCCTGGAAGCTGACGGTGGATTTTACCTGGCTCATTGGGATGGTACTGCCGAAACAGAAGAGAAAGTGAAGAAAGAAACGCAGGCAACTATTCGTTGTATTCCATTGGATATTCCTTCGGAACCGGGAGTTTGTATGGTCACAGGTAAACCTTCGGCCGGTAGAGTGGTGTTTGCGAAAGCATATTAATGTTGAATGTTAAATGCTGAATTTTTAATTGGTTGTGTCCAATTCAACATTAAAAATTCAGCATTCAACATTTTAAAAAAATAAAGGGTTATGAGCGATACACTAAACCTCATTCAGGAATTGCTGCAAAAAAAAGCGGCGTTAAAGCAGGATATTTTTCAGGATACGAAACGTCATTTCGAACGTTTTAAGCAGCATTTGCTGGAAGAAGTCGGGATTCTGCGCCATGCAATAGTGGATGACCGGATCCGCCTGCATGTTGAGTATAAAGGCGAATTTCAGATAGAAGTGTATATCGGCAGCGACGTGTTGATTTTTCAAATGCATACCAATGTGTTTGGTTTACCCGAGGAACACGCTTTGTGGAAATCCGATTACCTGAAGGAAGACAAGGAAAGAGGATTTTTCGGGATCATCAATATCTACAACTTCCTGGCTGAGTCCTATTTGAAATCACGCCTCAACGACGTTGGATATCTGATCGGCCGGATTTTCATTAATAAGGATGAGAATTATATGGTGGAAGGGAAAGGACAATTGGGATTTTTGTTTCGTGATCTGACCGACACCCAACTCAATGATTCGATCATTAAACACATCATTCACGTGGCATTTGTGTATGCGCTGGAATTCGATTTATTGACCCCGCCGTACGACATTGTAGCCAAAGCAACTGTAAATCAGATGTTGGAGCAAAATTCACGCGATCAGGTGTCGACGGGCAAGCGTTTGGGATTCAAATTCTCGGCGGAAGACAAGGATATATTTTAGCAAAAAATGAGCGCGATAACTTGCATTTAGAAAAAATCCAAGTATATTTGCACTCCGAAATTCAAAAACGGCCCATTCGTCTAGTGGTTAGGACGCCAGGTTTTCATCCTGGAAACAGGAGTTCGATTCTCCTATGGGCTGCCAAGTTTTTTGGCCCATTCGTCTAGTGGTTAGGACGCCAGGTTTTCATCCTGGAAACAGGAGTTCGATTCTCCTATGGGCTGCAAATTTTGATAGATTAAAAAATTAACTAAGTAGAAAATGGCAAATCATAAGTCAGCACAAAAGCGAATCCGTTCCAACGATGTTAAACGTATGCGCAACAAGTATCAGCATAAAACTACACGTAATGCTGTTCGTAAATTGCGTTCGTTGAAAGACAAAAAAGAAGCAGAAACTATGTTGCCTTCTGTAGCAGCAATGTTGGATAGATTAGCGAAACGCAATGTGATTCACAAAAACAAAGCTGCAAATCTTAAATCAGGTTTGACTGTTTTTGTCAATAAACTGTAATCAGATTTAATCGTATTTAAAGGGTCTTGTTCGTCTGTTGACGGATGAGACCCTTTTGCTATTTTTATGCTTTATATGTTGCTCAGGCTTTTCATGTGCGGTTGTATGGTGGTGTGTTTTGCTTTTTCAAGCGCAGCACAGTTTCCGTATTATCAATATTTCCAGGATACACTTCGTCCGGGATACCGCATTTCAGGATCGTTTGATAGTATTGATGTAAAACTGGGATCGTACCAATCGACACAACCCACTCTTTGGCGGCCTTCACAGGAAGTGTTCGATTTGAGCCGGATGCATACCACCATTCCGATTCAGTTATTGCCGTTGCGTTTCAGTTCTATTCCGCATGTTGGTTTGCAGTATTCGTTTGGTTCCAACGCGTCACAACAAGGCGGAATTTCTTACACACAAGCGCTTACGCCAAACCAGTTTATTCAATTGGATTATAAACGGCAGAATAGCAACGGTGCCATTCGAAACTCGGCTTATGAGTACAATCATTTTGAACTGGCACATTTGGTGCGCCTAAAACGTTATGCTTCGCAAGTAAGATTACTCTTTGATGGTGTGGACAAAGGCACAAGCGGCGGAATCGTTAACGACAGTATAGATGATTCGCAACCGATAGAGTTTTTTGCAGTGGAAAAACCGATTGCTGACATCCGCTACCGGAATTTTATGCTTGATTGGCAAAACTACTTTTCGTTTACCAAAGACAGCCTGATCAAAACCGGATTGTACCTTGCACCGCATTATGAAATCAGGAACCGGCGTTATACCGAAACCGGCGATATCGTTGCTATTTATGGCTTGGCGAATATCGATCCTGAAGAAACAAACGATTATTGGGAACGCACCGAAATAGGTGGTACCGCTGGCTATTTCTTTCATACAAGCGTTTTTTCCATCAACGGTGGTTTAAAAACAGAGTACTGGGATTTTGATAATCTTTCGGTAAAAAGTGACACAATTGAAGCAGGTTTGGTGAGTGATGTCGTAATCCAGTTGCGGAGCCGGTTGCAGTTGAAAGCCAGTGGATCATACACATTTGTTGGTGCTTCCGGAGAAAAAAGCCTCGATGCTTACTTGTACTTCAAGCCGAATTTTGCCGATTTCAACGTACGTTTCCTGTTCAACGAAATGTTTCCTACCAACGATCAGCGGGCTTATTTCTCCAATACACTCAACTACAGCTGGCAGTCCAGGACATTGATCACGACAACCGGTTTGGAAGCGACCCTGAAATCGAAGATCAGAAAATTGCCGCTCAAAGCAGGATTTTCATTCAAAAATATACAGAACAATCCGTTTTTCTCCGGAACCAGCTGGCGACAGGATACGTTGACCAATCTTTCCTTTTTGTCTGTTGATCTTCGTGCTGATCTTTCATGGTGGAAATTGTTTTTCCAGCCCATGGTGCGCGTTCAGCAAAGTAATTTCAGTTACGTTCCTTCGTTTCAGGCATTTGCGCGATTGGGCTTCGACGGTTATCTGTTTAAAGCGAAGAAACTACGTGCCACAATCGGCGCAGATCTTGGTTATACAACAGCCTTCAGTTTACTTGATTACGCGCCGCAGGTAGACGCTTATATTCTGCCAAACGGAACATCAATGGTGACACAATATGCTGCTATGCCGAAGTTGCATGCTTTCACACAGTTTGAACTCGGATTCTTCCGCTGGTATATTCGTGTAGAAAACATCGAGCAGGCTTTTGTCAAAACAGTCAACCAGGAAACACTCGGTTATCCGGTGGTGCCGTTTCAGCTGAGGGTAGGTTTGTCGTGGGACCTCTTTAACTGATGCTTAATTCTTAATGTTGAATTTTGAATGTGGGCTTTCCTCTTGTGTTAAACTTCTACTTCTCTCCAAAATTTATTGTTGTTTCCTGGAATTTTTCTTATTACATGAAACCCAATTAAGCATTCAACATTAAGCATTCAACATTAAGCATTCAACATTATTAAGATTTTAGGTATGAAAATGATGAGTCCGACAGCTAAAGCAGTAATGGCTCCGATCAATACGGCCGCTGCAGCTAAGTCTTTTATTTTTTTGATGGAATCGTGGCGTTCCGGTGAAACGAAGTCAGACAGGTTTTCAATGGCAGAATTCACAATTTCCAAGGCGATGACCAGCCCAATGGCGAAAATAATGGCGATCCATTCGTAGCCTGAGATCTGGAAGATAAATCCAAGAACAACTGCTATAACGGCGGCTGCAATGTGAATCCATGAATTGTGTTCTTCGCGCAACAGGATTCGTAAGCCGTTAAATGCGTATATAAAACTGCCAAACCGTTTGGCAGAAGAGAATCGTTGTTGCTGTTTATTCATAGGTTTTGACGAGGTTGTTGAAATGCCCCGGCAAGATAACGATAGACTTGAAAGCGTAGTATCTTGTTAAGATCAATTAACAATTCGCTTTTTGGAATATCGCTTCACCAGCGGTTCGAGATCACTCCATGCTCCGCCATTGTAAACATGTCTGAATCCGCGTTCTTTCAGCAGTGATTCGACCTTTACGCTTCTTAAACCATGCGAGCAACAGGTAATGTAAGTTTTCTTTTTGTCGAGTTCGGTATATCGCTCGCGGATGGTTCCAAGTGAAATATTGACAGAACCTTTGATGTGGCCTCTATCGAATTCGGTTTCGGTGCGCACATCCAGAATAACAGCTCCGTTTGCGATCAGCTTTTCGATTCCATGGTCAGTCGTGGCAATGCGAAACGTTCTGTAAGCAAGGTAAAAGAGAAGCAGTATTCCCGTGGTAATCAACGTTGTTTTCATTCGGGATCGGCTAATTTTCTGAAAATGCTGTAATCGATATAGATGGTTCCGAACGGAATAAAACACGCCAGGATGATTTTCCAGGTGGTTGTCTTGAATTTCCAGTTGTATTCAACTCCCAAACTCAAGGTGTTGAACAAAAACAGCACAAAAATGCCGCCATGAATCGGGCCTAAAAGCGCCGAAAGGTTTGGATTGCCGTACATATACTTGAGCGGAACCGCTACAAATAGCAGCACAAGTAAGGAAATTCCTTCCAAAAAGCCAATTATTCGAAGTCTTCCAATGCGTGAGTTAATGAATTGTTTCATAAGCAATTATCTGAAAAATGGACGATGAGCAAATGGGGAAAATGGCCATGGAATTGCGATTAATAGGATAATCAATGCGATTCCGAACCACCAAAGCATGGTTTTGAATTTTTCCAAATCAGTTTGTCTGCGCTTGGCCAATGCCGATCCGATGGTGATCATCACAATTACGCAAATCATTAATAGCATGTGAATCAGTCCGAAAAAAGCAATTTCGATGTGTTGAATAGCTTCTGAGAAGTTGTCCCAGAAATAACTAATCATTGGACTTTTGACATACAGGATGATTCCAATGATAAGTTGAATGTGAAAGAGGGTAGCGGTCCAGTGCCGGAAAAAATTATCGGTTTTGGAAAACGGGCTTTTGGTCTTGATTCCGCGCCAGGAACGGTAGATCGCATAAAGTAAAAAGGCCAGTATGAGCCATCGTAGCCAGGAATGATAGAGTGTAAGTGTTTGAAACATCGCGTTTGATTTACGATGCAAATATATAAAAACATACTAATTAGTATGTTTTTGAAGTGAACATTATTTCGAGACCATCAATAACTAGGATATACTGTCAATTACCCTCTTTTTAGGGAAATAATAAGCTATAATTTTAGCCACAGATGGCGCAGATGAACACAGATAAATCTATGTTGCTATCTATCACTATACGCTGGCGTATAGTTCAAAATCTGTGAAAATCTGAGCCATCTGTGGCAAAGATAAAAAGGAGAGAAATGGATTAGAGTTTGGTAATTATTTTAATCCATCCAGGTAACGCTTAAGTTCTTCCAAATAAGGATAATAGCTGTCTTTTTTATTGTCAAGCTTCCCGAAATTCCGGATTCCCCAATAACCCGACATGATGAAATAAGCAACTTGTTGGCTGTTAACATTTGGGTTTACCGTTCCGCTTGTTTTCCCATTCTCAAGAACTTCTTCAATGGTTGCTTTCCATTGATTGATGATAGAGGAAAGTGCTTCTGAAAAGGCATGATTCCATGGAGTCATTTCCTGCGTCAGATTTCCCGCAGGACAACCGTGTTCGACCGTCAAAAAAGGATTTTCCAGCAACAAGTGCCTGGTCATGGTATAAATATCGTTGAGCGGATCGGTTGATCCCGACAATGGTGTAATGAACGATTCCTGCATGGTCGGACGTACAATTTCCTCAATGATCGCCAATCCCATTTCGTCTTTCGTTTTGAAATGGTAATAAAAAGCGCCTTTGGTTACCTTGGTGGTGGCAATGATTTCGTCGATACTTGTGGTTTGATAGCCTTTTGTGTAAATTAATTCGAATGCTTTTTGCAGGATAGTCATTCGGGTTGTCATTGCTTTGCTCATAAAAATCCAACTCTTGTTGATCGGTAAAGTAATGGATTCTTGGTTAATCCTGCAAATAGTGTTTTGCAGGTAATTTGGTCGGAAACGAGGGAGTGTAGCACCATGCATTTTACTATATTTGAACCCAAATAAAAAACAGCATGGGATTATTGGACAATAAAGTGGTGTTGATTACCGGAGCTTCGCGCGGAATTGGGAAATCAATTGCCGAGGAATGTGTGAAACAAGGTGCAACAGTTGCGTTTACCTACCTTTCTTCTGAGGAAAAAGCAAAAGCGTTGGAGGCAGAATTGTCGGCTAACGGTGGTGTCGCCAAAGGATTTAAATCGGATGCCGGAGATTTTGAGCAGGCTCAGAAACTGGTGGATGATGTAGTTGCCGCTTTTGGCACCATCGATGTGTTGGTAAACAACGCTGGAATCACGCGTGATACATTGCTGATGCGAATGACCGAACAACAGTGGGATGAAGTAATCAATACCAACCTGAAATCGGCATTCAACCTGACGAAAGCAGTACAACGCCCAATGTTGAAAGCACGTTCCGGATCCATTATCAACATGTCTTCAGTAGTTGGAGTGAGCGGAAATGCCGGTCAGTCGAACTATGCAGCTTCAAAAGCGGGATTGATCGGTTTTACGAAATCGGTTGCCCAGGAATTGGGTTCACGTAATATCCGTTGCAACGCAATCGCTCCGGGTTTTATCGAAACGGAAATGACAGGCGCTTTAGACCAAAAAGTAGTAGAAGAATGGCGCAATTCGATTCCATTGAAACGTGGTGGTTCACCAAAAGACGTGGCTAATGCTACGGTCTTCCTTGCTTCGGATATGTCGGCTTATGTTACAGGACAAACCCTGCATGTGTGTGGAGGAATGTTGATGTAATTAATTGAAAAATAGAATATTGAAAGCGTATCGGAGACGGTACGCTTTTTTTGTTGGTTGTTAATCGGTGATTATAATGGAATGTCCCGTAGGGACATAATATGGTAACACGACCAATCACATCAATCTTATCACCCCGTAGGGGTGAGACAAATTGCATGGTGTATATCTTGAATCTTGAAAAATGTCTTACTCCGCCTCAGGCGGATAACTTTGAAAATAAAACGGATATTGCTAAGATATTTCATCCCTACGAGATGATTTATTCACCTCAATCACTTCTTACTCTTACCCAAAATCGGCCATTTGATCCGCTCACCGAAATCAAGTAATTTTTTAAGTAAATCGTAGTAAAGCGCAATGATCAGTGCAATGGTCATGAGCCACAAAACTATCACGTTTGCCCAGAATGTATCGATCCCGATTCCCAGGAAGTACTTTTTATGGGAATAAAACGGTGCATCGAGAAAACGCATGCCAATCGGATCGATGTATAACGGATCGTCTTTTTGGATCAACTCATCTTCGGTAACCAGTATTTTCTGCACTTCGGTTCTGTTGGTTACCAAATCCTGTAAACTTTCGTTCATGAATTGATTCTGACTCGCCTGGAATTTTTTGTCACCCAGTTTGGCAATGTACGTATCCAAACTATCCGAGTAGTCGTTGTAGGATTTGTTGTACTGCTTTTTCATCATGTCCAGGAAAGACCCGATGTTTACTTGTGCGGAACCACCGCCCGGAACACCTTTGTGCAATTTTTCCAGTGATTCGATACAATCCTTGCATTCCAGGTTCGACCAACGCTCGGTTTCCTTGTTGATTTCATTGGTCAGAATGCGTTTGGCCTGTTCAAAATCAGCAAAACTCGTTTTTTTATTGGCAAGCAGGTTGAGCTGGTTTTTCATTTCCGGCAACCAATAATCACGCTTCCAGCCACTGGCACTTTTTAACTGATTCCATTCAAATAATTGCTCTTCGTGGTAGTTGTCTTTTGCCGAAGTTACGGCCAAAGCTTCATAAGCCCAGCGTGAAGCCATTGCGTTTCCGATCCACGGAACTTCGTTCGTACGCGAGAAAATAGGGTGGAGCTTGTCGAATTTCACAATTACACCACTAAACAACAATTGTGGAATGATCAATAACGGAACTGTGATGTAAATCACTTTTGCCGAATTGAATGCGGATGAAATATTCAGTCCCAGTGCGTTCGCCATACAGGAAGTAGAGAACAACACCAACCAGTATTGCCACCACAATCCCTGGATTTCAAGAATCAGGTTCCCGAACAAGACAAAGAAAAGTGTCTGAATTCCGGAAATAATGAACATGATTGATACTTTCGACCACAAATAGCTGGCGCGCGATAAATTCAGGAAACTTTCGCGCTTTAGAATTTTTTTGTCCTTGATAATTTCTTCTGCCGCAACGGTCAAGCCCAAAAACAAAGCAACAACAACCGATATAAAGAGGTATTGCGGAATATTTTCGTTTTGATAGAATACATATTTGGAATTGCCTCCGGCACGGTAGTTAAAGAATTTCACGAAAAATGCGAGAATCAATGCCAAAACCGGAGCCTCGAGCATATTGATCAGCATGTATTGTTTGTTGGCCAGTTTGCTCAATACATCACGTAGGAAAAACACTCTGAATTGCGACCATTTATTGGCAATTTTAGAACTTCCTTTTACAGGATCGAGCTGTTCGTTGTTTTCGGTAATGGTCGTGTTTTCCAAAAACCGCTGATTCCATTCTCTCGGTGAAACTTTTCGGTATTTGGTCTGATTTCCGTATTCGTCGACTACTTTCGATTCAATGATATTAAAGATCTGCTCGGGGTTCACGTTACCGCAAATCGGACATTCGCGCTCGTTGGCATTGGCATGGTGAACGTGCGTTTTGAAATAAACCACCGCATCGATCGGGTTTCCGTCGAAAATCGGATAACCGCCCTGATCGAGAATCAGCAATTTATCAAACATCTTGAAGATATCCGACGACGGCTGATGGATCACCACAAAAATCAGTTTCCCTTTCAGGGCCAACTCTTTGAGCATGTCCATGATGTTTTCCGAATCACGCGATGACAAGCCGGAAGTTGGTTCATCCACATACAATACAGCCGGTTCGCGGATCAACTCCAGGGCAATGTTCAACCGCTTACGCTGTCCTCCGGAAATGGTTTTTTCCAGCGGACTCCCAACTTTCAGGTTACGAACTTCGTTGAGTCCGATATTCGAAAGCAGGTCGATTACTTTCTTTTTGATCTGTTTTTCAGACAAATCATTGAAGCAAAGTTTGGCGTTGAAATACAGATTTTGAAAAACGGATAATTCCTCAATGAGCAAATCATCCTGACTCACAAAACCAATTACACCTTCCAGGCGGTCCTTTTCACGGTGAAGATCAACACCGTTAATGGTTACAGCTCCAAAAGTAGGAGTGTAATTGCCATTCAATACATTTAAGAAAGTCGATTTCCCGGCACCGGAACCACCCATGACGCCAATCAGTTTCCCGGATTGCTCGGCAAAATTGATTTCATGTAGCCCGACTTTTCCACCTTTAAAATGAAACTGCAGGTGATCGACCTTGAAGGATATTTTTTCACGTGTTCCATCACTCAGGAAACGCGAGATGACATCGCTGTAATAAATAGGCGCACTTTTCGTAGTACGAATGGTGGAGCCCTGGTTGAGAATATGGTTCCGTTCGTTGGAAACAACCTGACCATTCAGGGCAAGTTCATCCGACCCGAAATGACGGAAGAATACAATATTGATACTTTCCATCCGAATGATCCGAATGGCGCCTTCCAAACCTTCCAACGGCAAAAATTGTGCTTTTTCAAGCGTGATTTCCTTTGCGGAAACGTACAGGAACGGTTCTTCGTCAAGAATAGTTGTAATTGGAACTTCAATGAACTGCTTTAGCTGCAGGTATTCTTTTTCAGAAATGTTAAATGATTCGGCAACAGTGTGAACAAATTCCTGTTCCTGCTCCTGAACCTGGTCATTTGCGTGGATGAATTCGAAAATCCTGATCAGCACGATCATTTTCTGACGCTGTGTCAGCTCTTCATTGATCTGCGAACAAATGCGTAATACTTTTACCGAATTAACGGATGTACGCTTACGCTCGCCGTCTTTTTTAGCGGAACCGTTGTGGTGAACTAGCAGGAACTCGTCAAATTGCTGAATGTACTTTTGGATGAGTTCATTGTTGAGTTCCGAACGCAAAAATCCTTCAATGATTCGTCGCCCATTTGAACTCTCAATGGCTTCTTTGGTAGTGTCAGTAACTTCATCAACTTTCGCAATAATGGCAAAAAGCTGCATCAATGCACGAAGTATACGTTCACTCATAAATAGTCTCTTTTAGTGGGGTGATACTAAAGATTAACGTTTAAAACCAATCATCATAACTGCACAACCGGTCACTTTCTTGTCCATATCCAATTCTGTTGAAATAACAACCGGAATGGTTTTTGGTACTTTAAAATCCCAATAATTACTGTTTTTGTAATTTTTATTGGTAAACAACAGGTTGCCTTGCGTATCGGTTACCGTGAAAATAACATATGTATCATCTTCACCTGCGGTAGCTGCAATGCGGTAAGTTGATCCACCGAAAAAAGTGGTCTTGAATTCAGCTTTTTCGCGATCAAGGAAAGCAGTATATACTTGTCCGTCTGATACAAAATTGTTGTTTTTCCCTTTTAAGTGAACTTCACACGCCTTTACAAGTGATTCACAATCCTGCGCGTAAGACATCGTTGCGGACGCCAATAACAATGCGGTGATAACTGCTAACTTTTTCATAATACGTGTTTAAGCTGTGATTTTTTGACGGATAGAAGTGATTTTCCCATAGATTGATTTCAATAGGACCTGATCCATTTTTACGGTTGTTTTGTGACGTAGTGTCGTCAATTTTTTACTTGGCTCCGTTTTCGGCTGCACAAACTCGTAGTCAATAACGATCTTATCGAAATCAACTTTCAGGTCTGTCATTTGAGCGATTAACTCATCGTTACTTCCTTTTTTATTGTATTTCTCTAAAATCTCAATAATTGTCGCCAATGTTTCACGCTGCTCGCCGATTCGTTCGGTAATTTTTGTGTTTTTCCCATCTACATTGATTGCGCATGCCAAATACAATGATTCGATCCATCCGCCAACAAGAATAAGTGCTGAAACAGATTTACGGTCGTTCGATTTCAGGAAGTTGTCTGATTTTTTAAACGCATCCGATACAATCACCATCATTGAATCCTGATTGGTGCTGTTTTTTTCAAAGCGGGACATGAATTCTTTATCAAAAGCGCCTTCCAAACCTAATTTGGAAGTCAATTTCTCAATCGTAGCAAGGTATTTCAGCGAAAGGCTGTTTTGTTTGTAGATCGCTAAATATCCCAAATCAGTTCCATAGATTCCCAGGTTCAGCGCACGTTTCATTTCAGTACTGTAGTTTTCTACATTATCAACACTATTTAAATAAGATTCGTTGAAAGGTGCATTCGCTTCCTGCAGCAATAGCGCTGTTTGCATAGGTGAGGGAATACTGAAGATTTTACCGTCGAAATTGGTGTTCAATGAACTATTCGGGTCCAATACTTCTTTTGCTACTTCAGGCTTTTCGTCATTTGAGCCACAAGCGGTAATAATTCCTGCCAGTGCAAAACTTGCAAAAATGACTGAGAATGTTGAATTCATAGAGTAGATGTTACAATTATTTATTGTGTTCTAATTCGCGACTAAAATATACAAAAATCGATACTCGCAAGGCTCTTTGTTAATAAAAGTGAATAACTAATGAGTATTTAACGGGAGCCAGTGATTGGAATTCAGTCCTGTGATTTCTTACTACATTTGCGGAAAGCAAAAAAGCCATGAATATCCGTCCGAGAAGAAATCGTAAGAATGCAGCAATTCGTTCCATGATCGAAGAAACCAAATTGGGTGCTGAACATTTGATTTATCCCGTTTTTCTGCAAGACGGAAAAGGTATTAAGCACGAAATCAGCTCATTGCCAAATAATTTCAGATGGAGCCTGGATCAATTGTTGCCGGCGTTCGAAGGTTGGATGGAATCGGGGATTCGTACGTTTGATTTATTCCCGGCAGTTGATGAGCATTTGAAAGATGCAATTGGTTCGTATAGTTACGCGGATGAAAATTTCTACCTGCACGTTATTCGTACCCTAAAAGAACGTTTCCCGGAAGCGGTTTTAATGTCGGATGTAGCGCTCGATCCGTATTCTTCTGATGGTCACGACGGTTTGGTTGAAAATGGAAAAATCGTCAACGATAAAACTTTGCCAATTTTAGGTAGAATGGCGGTAGCGCAGGCGCAGGCCGGAATTGATATTGTAGGTCCGTCGGATATGATGGATGGCAGAGTGGGTGTGATCCGCGATGATCTGGATGAAGCCGGATTTATTGACGTTTCCATCATGTCGTATACCGCCAAATATGCCAGTGCGTTTTACGGACCTTTCCGTGAGGCCTTGAATTCGGCCCCGAAATCGGGTGATAAGAAAACTTACCAGATGAATCCTGCCAACAAGCGCGAAGCATTGATCGAAGCGGAACTAGACGTGGCGGAAGGCGCTGATTTTCTGATGGTAAAGCCTGCTTTATGTTACCTGGATGTGATTCACCTACTGAAAGAAAACTTCGCACAACCGATCACAGCTTACAACGTGAGTGGCGAATGTGCGATGGTGTACGCTGCTTCCAGAAACGGCTGGCTCGATTATGAGCGCACGATGATGGAAATGTTGCTGAGTATTCGCCGTGCCGGCGCAGATGGTATTTTGACGTATTTCGCTCCGGATGCGGCAAAACTCCTTAAAGGGTGATTTCGGACTCTAAAACCACAAAGACACAACGCTTACGCCGATCGCGTGTCGCCAATAGCTTTAGCGATGGCACAAGCTTCAGCGAAGGAGCAACGCTTACGCCGATCGCGTGTCGCCAATAGCTTATGCTTACGCCATAGCTTCAGCATAGGCGCATAGCGATGGCACAAGCTTCAGCGAAGGAGCAAAGAAAAAGATCAGTTTGATGTGTTACAAAGATCACAAAGGAGATCTAGTGGGATGTCTAAGTGATTTTTATGTACTTAAATTCTCCTCAAAACTACTCGTGTTTAATCAAGACATTTGGTAATATCCCTTTGTGTCCTTAACACGTCTATCCGTCAAAAAAAACTTTGTGCCTTTGTGTTTCAAATCAGTGCGCGGTTCATTAAGTTTTTTCATCTTTGTTTAAAGTTGTAGAACCCTGAACCGAACAAACGATGATTAATTTCAAAGAACTATTCAAGAACAACGAAGAGTGGGTCGCTCACAAACTTTCCATTGACATCAATTACTTTGAGAAATTGGCGCTAGGACAGAACCCTGAGTATTTATATATCGGTTGTGCTGATAGTCGTGTTACAGCCGAAGAGTTGATGGGCGCTGAGCCCGGAGAGATTTTCGTTCACCGGAACATTGCCAACCTGGTGATTACAACCGATAATAATGTGAATGCGGTTGTTCAATACGCGGTAGAATTCCTGAAAGTAAAACGCATCATTGTTTGCGGACATTATGAATGTGGTGGTGTGAAAGCTGCGTTGAATCCGAGTGATATGGGACAATTGAATTCCTGGTTGCAAACTTTACGCGACGTTTACCGCTTTCACCGCAGCGAACTGGATGGAATTGAGGATACTCAACAACGGTTCGACCGGTTGGTAGAGTTAAATGTATTGGAACAATGCCTCAATGTGATTAAAATTGATCACGTACAGCGCTCGTGGTACAGCACAGGATATCCTTCTGTTCATGGTTGGGTGTTTGACGTCAGAACCGGGAAACTGGTCGATTTGGGTTTGAATATGGACAAGGAATTCGCGGATATTCGCAGCATTTATGATTTGAAACCTTTAAACAAATAGATATGGTAAGAAAAGCAACAGCCGTTTGGAACGGTTCAGGAAAAGAAGGTAAAGGGCATTTGACAACACAAAGTTCCGTTTTATCGAAAACGCAATACTCGTTTAATTCGCGTTTTGAAGAAGGAGTTGGGACAAATCCCGAGGAATTGATAGCGGCTGCTCATGCGGGATGTTTCACCATGAAACTGAGTTTTAATCTTGGCGGAGCGGGATTTGAACCGACAGAACTGGAAACAACATGTGCGATTACGCTGGAAGATGGAACTGTAACCAAGTCGCAGTTGACATTGAAAGCAACAGTTCCGTCAATTGAAGCAGATAAGTTTGCTGAACTGGTAAAAGACGCCGAGCAAAACTGTCCGATTTCCAAGTTATTGAATACAGCGATTTCGGTGGAATACACGTTGAATTCTTGAAGATGTTTGATGCTTGATTTTTGATGTTGGATGGAGGTTTTTTGAAAAATAAAAGTTTCCATCCAATATTCATGATCAAATTACTTTCTATTAAATCAATTTTGAATAGATTTATTTTAGTTTAGAACGCTGTTTTTGTATCTTTAGGGTTGAAATAAATCAAAGATGAAAACAAAGCCTATCCAAACAGGAAATAGTGAATTGGACTATTCATCGCGTTTGCAGTCACTCAAAGGAATTGTGAAAAACGACGATGGCTCCGATTACAAAAAACAACTTGTAGCCATTAAGAAAAAACGATTCGACTTGGCGTGATTTGAAATTTGAATCTTACATCAAATCACAAGATGGATGAGCGAGTCAGCCTTAGGCTGAGAGCAAAAATCTTTACATCTGTGGGAAATAAAATAGAATACTACTTGCTAAATCGATTTGTTTACTACTTTTGCCCCATGAAAATGACACAATTATTCCATCATCATCATCGTTTGCTCTGCTAAGTGCATTGGTGAGATGATTGTATCTATACAAAATTTTAACCCGCTTGGCTTTCAAGCGGGTTTTTTGTTGTCATTTTCTTCCGATCAACAAGTCCTTCCTGAAAGTCAAGCACAAACCAAACAACATGAAACGCTTGATTATCGCATTGCAAAAGTCGGGGAGACTCCAGGAAGGTTCTCTCAAGTTACTGCGCGAATGCGGACTAAAAGTTGATTACCGCGAAGGACAATTAAAAGTCATTACCGCTGATTATCCGGCAGAACTCCTGTTTTTACGAAACAGTGACATTCCACAGTATGTAGCTGACGGAGTAGTAGATCTGGGAATTGTCGGTTCCAACCTGCTTGAAGAAGACGAGACGCCGGTAGAAGTGATACTTCCGCTCGATTTTTCCAAATGCCGCGTGTCATTTGCGGTACCGAAAAACTCCGACATTTTGCATACTACCGATTTGGCTGGAAAGCGCATCGCGACTTCGTATCCAAATACGGTGCGGAAATTCCTGGAAAAACAAGGGATTGAAGCTGATATTCACACTATTTCCGGTTCAGTAGAAATTGCGCCGTCATTGGATTTGGCTGACGCAATCGCCGATATTGTTTCGACCGGGAACACGTTGTTTCAGAACAATTTACGTGAGCTGTTTCCTTTTCTGAAATCAGAAGCTGTGTTGATCAAAGGCTCAAATTTCGATCCTGAAAAACAGCAGTTACTCGACCAACTCGTGTTTCGCATCAAATCGGTGTTGGCGGCCAAAGACAATAAATACATTCTTCTGAATGCTCCAACAAATCAGCTGGAAACTATTTGCGCGATTTTACCGGGAATGAAAAGTCCCACGATTTTGCCGCTGGCGATTGAAGGATGGGTGAGCGTACACTCGGTAGTGAAACAAAAAAATACCTGGAACATTGTGCAACAACTCAAAGAAGCAGGCGCGCAGGGCATTTTGGTGGTTCCAATCGAAAAAATGGTGGTTTAATTTAAAAATAGAAAAATGAAATTATTGATAAATCCATCGGCGGAAATGCTAACCGAAGCACTTAAACGCCCGAAATTGGAAGGAGTACAGTTGGAAGAAACCGTTCGCGCAGTATTTCAGCAAGTAGAACAAAACGGAGATCAGGCTCTTCGGATGTTTACCGAGCAGTTTGATGGTGTAAAGCTCGATACGTTAAAAGTTTCTGATGCTGAAATCATCGAGGCAGAAAATTCATTACCTGAAACGCTGAAAAACGCCATTCAAATGGCAGCTCGAAATATTGAACAGTTTCACACTTCCCAGCAGGAAAGCGAACAAATGATCGAAACAACTCCTGGAGTGACCTGTTGGCGAAAATCGGTTCCGGTACAATCGGTTGGATTGTATGTGCCGGGTGGAACAGCACCGCTTTTTTCGACGGTGTTAATGCTCGGGATTCCAGCTAAAATTGCAGCTTGTCCGACAAGAATTTTGTGTACACCTCCTGCAAAAGACGGATCCGTTCACCCCGCAATTCTGTTTGCAGCTTCGGTTGCAGGAATTACCGAAATTTATAAAGTCGGCGGTTCTCAGGCTATTGCGGCCATGTCGCTGGGCACAGAAAGCATCCCGAAAGTCGATAAATTGTTTGGCCCCGGTAATCAATACGTTACAGCTGCCAAACAATATGCTCAGCAATTGGGGATTGCGATTGATTTACCGGCCGGGCCATCGGAAGTGCTTGTGGCGGCCGATGATTCCGTTCCTGCAGCTTTTATCGCGGCAGATTTATTGGCACAGGCAGAACACGGAGCTGATAGTCAGGTAGTTTTGCTCTCCGATTCTGAATCATTTGTCACATTGATTCAACAGGAATTAGCCCAACAATTAGCGCAACTTCCACGGGCAGAAATCGCAAAGCAGGCATTAGAAAACAGTGTCGCGATTGTGGTAGATTTTTCCAAATGGGCTGAAATCATCAATCAATATGCGCCGGAACACCTTATTTTAATGGGGAAATACGAGCGGCTGGTTGTAGAACAAGTAGTGAATGCCGGCTCTGTTTTCCTGGGACAATTTACTGCTGAAAGTTTCGGAGATTATGCTTCGGGAACCAATCATACTTTGCCGACAGCTGGATTTGCACGCGCTTACAGCGGAGTTTCGCTCGATTCTTTCGTGAAAAAAATTACGTATCAACGTGTTTCGGAAACCGGATTACAAAATCTCGGGAATACAGTAATTGAACTGGCAAAAGCCGAACAATTGGACGCTCATGCCAATGCTGTCGAAGTACGATTAGCAGCTCAAATCAATCAAATTCAGAAACAATGAAACAGTTTATTAGAGAAGATCTTCAAAACATAAAGCCTTACAGTTCGGCGCGTGATGAGTTTTCAGGTGAAGCAGCTATTTGGTTGGACGCTAATGAAAATTCCCTTGTCACCGAATATAACCGTTATCCTGATCCGTTGCAGCGTAAATTGAAAGCCAAAGTTGCTGAAATAAAATCGATTAATGTAGAAAACCTGTTTATCGGAAATGGCTCCGATGAAGTGCTGGATCTGTTGCTGCGACTCATTTGTAAGCCGTTTCAAGATACCATTGCTTTTTTTGATCCTTCTTACGGCATGTACGAGGTTTTGGCGCGGATTAATGGTTTGTCGATAAAACGCATTCCACTCAACGAGCAATTTGAACCCGATTGGTCGAAATTGGTAGAACTCATTACCGGAACACGTGTTTTTATCATTTGCAATCCCAATAATCCAACGGGAAACCTGTTTTCGCGCGAAGAAATTGGTTCGGTTTTGCGTGCATATGAAGGAGTTGTTATAATCGACGAAGCCTATATTGATTTTAATGACCAACCTTCGATGAGCGAATTAATAAATGATTTCCCTAATCTGATTGTTGTTCAAACACTCTCAAAAGCCTACGGAATGGCCGGATTACGGGTTGGGATGGCCATTGCAAATGTGGAATGGATTTCAGCGCTGAACACGATCAAACCGCCATACAATGTGAGCAGTTTAGTACAGGAAACAGCACTTGCTTTGTTGGATTCAACTGATTGGAAAACAATTATTCCAACCATTATTTCCGAACGAAAGCGTGTTTCTGAAGTTCTGAAGAAACAAATTGGCGTGTTGGAAGTCTTTCCCAGCGAAGCCAATTTTATCCTGTTTCGGGTAGCGGATGTGAATAAATTATATCGCTACCTGGCCGATGCCGGAGTTGTGGTGCGTAATCGCAGCACTCAAACCAATTGCGCTGATACATTGCGCGTAACAATCGGCACAGAAGCCGAAAACAATCGTTTTTTAACCCTACTCAAACAATTTTACAATGATGAAGCAAAAAGTATTATTTATTGATCGTGACGGAACGATTATCAAAGAACCAGCGGGTTATCAAATCGACGGTTTCGAAAAACTGGAATTCCTGGAAGGCGTGATTTCGGCCCTGAAAACCATTGTTTCATGGCAGGAATACAAACTGGTAATGATTACCAATCAGGATGGTTTGGGAACGGAAGCGTTTCCTTATGAGGAATTTATCGGTCCGCACAACCTGATGTTGTCGATTTTGCAGAATGAGGGAATTGTATTCGACGAGATCTGTATTGACCGCAGCTTTCCGGAAGAAAATGCGCCAACAAGGAAGCCGCGAACGGGATTATTAACTGCTTATTTCGATGAAGCCTACGATTTGGAGAATTCTTTCGTGATCGGCGACCGGATGACAGACGTTGAACTGGCTAAAAATTTGGGTTGTAAGGCGTTTTTTATCCGACCGGAGAATGAGCTTGGGAACGATGAATTGAGCGTTTCAGCAGAAGAATTACAACCGTTTATTCAGCGAAGTGTAAGCGATTGGGAAGAATTGTTGACACATTTGCGATTGGGAATCAGGAAAATAACTATTCAACGAACAACGGCTGAAACGGATTGTCGGATTGAACTTGACCTGGATGGTACAGGAAACGCTTCCTGTTCAACCGGAATTGCGTTTTTCGACCACATGCTCGACCAGATTGCGCGACACGCTCAGCTTGATCTGAACATTGAAATGAAAGGTGATTTGGAAATCGACGAACACCACACGATTGAAGATACGGCAATTACGCTCGGACAGGCAATTGACCAGGCTTTCGGTTCCAAACGCGGCATTGAACGTTACGGATTCTCTTTGCCAATGGACGATTGTTTTGCCACCTGTGCCATTGATTTTGGTGGCAGGGCTGAGTTGATCTGGGACGTAGAACTAAAAAGAGAATTTGTCGGAAAAATGCCAACAGAAATGGTTCAACACTTCTTTAAAAGTGTTTGTTTTTCAGCTAGATGCAATATTTATGTTAAAGCAATAGGTGAAAATGAACACCACAAGGTGGAAGCCATTTTCAAGGCTTTTGCAAAAGCTTTGTTGATGGCCAAACGTCGCTCGGGAAGTTACGATGTGCTTCCAACAACTAAAAATAATTTATGAAGAAGGTGGTGATTATTGATTACGGAGCGGGGAACTTATTTTCTGTTCAGCAAGCTTTCAAACGATTGGGAATTGAGCCAGTTGTTTCAGACAATCAGGCGATTATAACAAATGCTTCGCACGTTGTTTTTCCGGGAGTCGGACATGCTAAAACAGCGATGGAACAACTGAAAGTTAAAGCGTTGGACGTGTTGATTCCGCAACTAAAACAACCCGTTTTGGGAATTTGCCTCGGAATGCAATTGTTGTGTGAATTTACAGAAGAAGGAGCTGTTGAAGGTTTGGGTGTTTTCAGGTCGCGAATCGAACTCCTTTCAGATGAAATGATTGTGCCACACATGGGTTGGAATGATGTAGGATTTACAGGAAATGAAGGATTAACAAATTCTTATTATTTCGTACACAGCTACAAAGCCTCGATCAGTCAGGATACCTGGGGAATCTGTAATTACGGACAACCATTTTCAGCCGCGCTGAAACGCAATAACTTCTACGGCGTGCAATTTCACCCCGAGAAGAGCAGTGCACAGGGAACTCAATTACTCACCGAATTTTTACAACAATGAAAGCAATACCGGCAATTGATTTAATAGACGGACAAGTGGTGCGCTTGTTCCAGGGCGATTTTGCTCAACAAACTACATATACCGCCAATCCGGTGGAATATGCGCTGCAAATTGAGCGCAGTGGGCTTGATTCCCTGCATTTGGTCGATCTTTCCGGCGCGAAACTCGGGAAGTTGGTACATACTTCAGTTTTAGAGGGAATTACTGCTTCAACAAATCTGAAAGTTGATTTTGGTGGCGGAGTAAAAACAAGAGACGACGTTCAAACCATTCTCGCTGCGGGTGCTGCGCAGGTTGTGATTGGCAGTTTGGCCGCGACTGATCCTGTATTGGTGAAATCTTGGATCAACGAATTTGGAATTGAACAATTTGTACTGGCGATTGATACTGATGGAACGACGGTTAAAATTAATGGATGGCAAGAAGGTTCGGGAAAAAGCCTGGATGAAGTGATGGACGTTTATGCTGGAATGACTGGCCTGACGATCCTCACAACCGATATTCGAAGAGATGGAACAGGAACAGGTCCAAGCGTCGGTTTGTACCTGGAATTGATTCGTAATTATCCCAATCAACAATGGATCGCCAGTGGTGGCGTGGAAAAACTAGCCGATTTACAGCAACTGCGTTCTATTGGTTGTTGGGGATGTGTGGTCGGAAAGGCTCTATTGGAAGGAAAAATCAGCCTGGAAACACTAAAAAACTTCAACGATGGACGTTTATAAGCGTATTATTCCCTGCCTCGATATCCAAAACGGGCGAACGGTAAAAGGTATCAACTTTGAATCCATTCGCGATGCGGGCGATCCTGTAGAATTGGCAAAACTCTACGCCAAACAAGGAGCGGATGAACTGGTATTACTTGATATTTCTGCTACAATTGAAGAACGATCAACGTTTTTACCGATTGTGGAAGCCGTTGCTGCTCAGGTAGATATTCCATTTACGGTGGGTGGAGGTATTGCTTCGGTGGAAACGGCTTTTCAGTTGTTGCGTGCCGGAGCGGATAAGATTTCGGTGAATTCGTCGGCCATTTTGCGTCAGGAATTGATCACCGAACTTTCCTCGCAATTTGGGAAGCAATGCGTTGTAGTGGCAATCGACATTCGGAAAACAGCTTTCGGTTACACAATCCACACACACGGCGGGAAACGTGACACAGGCAAAAATGCACTGGAATGGATCGAAGAAGCAGTTCGTCGCGGAGCCGGAGAATTGTTAATCACTTCCATGGATGGTGATGGCACGAAAAATGGATTCGCACTTGATTTTTACAAACAAGTTTCAGAACGTGTGAATGTCCCGGTTATCGCGTCAGGCGGGGCAGGGACTGCTGAACATTTCGAGAAATTATTCAACGAAACAAGCGTAACCGGCGGACTGGCAGCCAGTATTTTTCACTACGGAGAAATCCCAATTCCGGAACTCAAACAACAACTCAAACAAACAATTCGAATCAGATGATAACGAAACTTAATTATGATGACAACGGATTAATTCCGGTTGTTGTGCAAAATGCTCAAACACAGCAGGTACTGATGCTGGGTTATATGAATGAAACTTCATTTCAGCAAACGATCACAACTAAGATCGTGACATTTTACAGCCGTTCTCGTCAGGAAATATGGGTGAAAGGAGCTACTTCGGGCAATTACCTGAACCTGGTTTCCTGGTCGGCTGATTGTGACAATGATGCGCTATTGATAACCGCAATTCCCACCGGGCCAACTTGTCATACAGGGGAAGTTTCCTGTTTCGGCGAGCAATCTCTTTCTGGTTTGATGGTGATTTCACAACTTGAGCAAACAATTCAGGAGCGGTTTACCAACCCGAAAGAAGGTTCTTACATTCAATCGCTGATCGAAAAAGGGCTACCTAAAATTGCTCAGAAAGTGGGTGAGGAAGGGGTTGAAGTGGTAATTGAAGCCATGCGAAACGAACCACAGTTGTTTTTGGAAGAATCGGCCGATTTGCTGTTTCACTACTTGATTTTGCTGCGAGCGAAAGGAGTTGAGTTGGGTGAAGTATTGGAGATTTTGAAGGGGCGGATGGGGTGATGTTCAGTTTGTTCAATTAATAGGTGTTGGATTGCGCGTGATGAATCAAGAATCGTTTCAAAAAGTGGTGGTGGTGTTTGTGAACTCAACTTTTATGATTACTATTGAAACAGAACTTACTGACAAACAAACACATTCACGAATAAGACGGTTTTTGGTAATTTATAAGTTGTTGAAATGCTGGGGTGTAACTGGTGGTGATTAGGTGTGAATGGGCGTTTTGTTTCGTTAATTGTAAAGTTATACGCAACAAAGAAAACCTTCCTATGAAAGAAAACATTTATAGTACATTAATATACCAACTGGAGGAGACCGAGAAATTGGGATACAATTTCGAATCTTCTTGGATTTCCTATGTATTACTTGAAGACAGATTGTTGTCAATACTAAGAAGTACAGGTGGTGAACACCTTCCAAACGGAAATGAAATTAGAATGATGGGACCCAAAATTGGTCATATTAAAACACGAATGTCAACAAATGAAATTTTAAGAGGACATCTTGAAGTTGCCAATTTAATACCAAGAATTGAAGTTTGGAAAGACAAAAGAAATGTGCTAATGCATTCAATGGCGGATGGTAGCATGTCAATACAACAAATAGAAAGTGACATTGCCATTTTAGCAAAAGATGGAACTACTTTAGTAAGAGATTTTGCTTCTGCTGCAAGAAGAATAAAAAAACATAAAAAATAATAATATGGCTTTTAAATGGAAATGTCCTTATTGTAACCATGACACAACAATAAATGACAGCAATTTCAGGTCAAATTTGTCACGGCTTCAAATTGAAAATAAAGATGGGTATAGAGAACTACATATTGAGTGGATTGTTTGTCCAAATCAAGAGTGTAATAAACATGCGTTGACAGCATTTCTATTTGAATTAGAATGGATTCCGAATATCTGGAACCAAGGGGAATTTATTAAACAATGGAATTTAATTCCACAATCCAACGCAAGAGTCTTTCCAGATTATATTCCTGAAGCAATTAGATTTGATTACGAAGAAGCTTGTATTATTAAGGATTTAAGTCCAAAAGCTTCTGCGACTTTGTCAAGAAGATGTTTACAAGGGATGATACGAGATTTTTATGGAGTAAAAGAAAAAAACTTGTTCTTAGAGATTGATGCTATTAAAGACAAAGTTGACCCTTTAACTTGGAAATCAATAGACGCAACTAGAAAAATTGGAAACATTGGAGCGCATATGGAAAAAGACATCAATCTAATTGTAGATGTCGACTCCAAAGAAGCCGCTTTGTTAATTAATTTAATTGAAGTTCTTATAAAAGACTGGTATATCCATAGACATGAGAGAGAATTGATGTTAAATCAAGTTATTGCCGTTGCGGAAGACAAATCAGTAGCTAAAAATGGTGAAAAATAAATACGCATAACAGCACCTTGCCAAAAGCGGGCAGTCGTGCGAATATTAACAGTTGAACATTTAATAAACTTAGTGGTAGCTTGACAGGTTGGTGCTACGAAAGCCCGCCCATCGCAAATCTGCAAACCGTTAATAGCAATTAAAATTACAATCGATGAAAAACTATATACTTTTAATCGCCTTTTTCGTAGGCTTTTCTTGTTCTGTTAATGGTCAAACCTTTTCTGATGAAGATTTTAAAAATGTATTCGTGGCTGCAGTAAAGAGAGACTTCATAGATAATAATGATGTTTTTCTTCAAAAGAGGTATTCTTATGGCGGGCGTTCGAAGGGATCAGAAGTTAGTGTTTTTTATTCCTTTGAATCCGAAGATGAATCGACTACTTGGAACATTAAGTACAATGAAGACGGAACCGAATTTAGAAAACTTTATGTCAGCACTTCAAAAAAAGACTATATCACGGCCGTTTTGGATTATTGCGAAAAAAATATGATCAAGAAGTCAAATGAGAATTGCGAATGTGATTATTTATTTGAAAACAATGGATTAACTTTTATGTTCGTAGGAAACAGCATCGAAGTTTTCTAATTACTTTTTTAATCATGGAAAAGAACTCAATCGATAAGTTAAGAGAAGAACAGCTTTTAAACTCAAAATTAAATGAAGCTATTCGTATCAACCGAATAACTGGAGCTCCTGAATATGGTAGTTCAAGGCAAATCTCCAATTTTAAAGATTTTTGCCTTGGCAGACAAATTCAATGGAAAGAAATAATCACCAAACATTATCCCGAAAATTCTTCTATCATAATTGACGTACTTGATAGAAATCCCAGATAAATTATGCTACTAAAATAACCTATGCGTAATAAGGGTATTTACTTCGAGAGATCACTTAAATGTTAAGATTACTATTCCTGTTTTCGAGAAAACAATTTTAGTTCATAAGCCTTACTACGCATAGGTTCAAACCGTTACTATTCACGGTAACTCAACTATCAATAGCGTAAAAAAGATCCCTTACTTCCGCTCAATCTTCTGATACGACGTCACAATTCCTTTGATCAGCGCCGAACTAAACCCGCTGTGTTCCATTTCGTTCAACCCGACAATCGTACAGCCTTTCGGAGTGGTTACTTTATCGATTTCTTCTTCCGGGTGAAGTCCGTTTTGGATGAGTAACTGCGCGGCACCTTTTACCGTTTGACTCACAATTTTATTAGCCGTTTTGGCATCAAATCCAACTTCGATTCCGCCCTGGATCATTGCACGGATAAACCGCAGCGCATAAGCAATACCACAGGCTCCAAGTATGGTCGCCGATTCCATCAATTGTTCATCGATCCAAACGGTTTGCCCGATCGCGTTGAACAATTCTTCAACTTTCGCTTTTCTGTTGAGCGGATCGGTGAGTGAACTTAAAGCCGTCATACTTTCCTGCACATCGGCGGCTGTGTTAGGCATAGCTCGGTAAAGCGAATAGGATTCATTTCCCAAAGCGGAAGCCAGTTCGTGCAAGGTTTTACCGGTTGCAACAGAAATAACTGTGTGACGTGAAGGATCAAAATCAGAAGCATGATGCGCCACAAAATCCAGGATCGTGTAAGGTTTCAGCGCAAGAATGATCGTATCGCAATCGCGCAAAACAAGCGTATTATCGGCAGTGAAGATTGTTTGTTCGTCAGCATATTGTTGCAACAACTCCGGATTTCTCCGCGTACCGTAAATCACGGCATTGGGGTATTGTTTACGAAATCCTTTTACCAATGATAATCCGAGGTTTCCGCAGCCAATAATTCCAATTTTTTCCATGATCTCTGTATTTGGGTGCAAAAATAAATGTATTCCTCTTACTTTTAAGAAAACTATGGTGAATGCGGCATCTATTAATTGCTTATTTAACCGGATTTGTCCTTTCATTGTACTTTGCGGCTTCTGTTGAGAATAAGGAGAATATCGGATTACTTGTTGGAGCGTTACGATCAGAAGTATATGTTGAAAAACCGGTTTTGCACCAGTATTCGGGAATTGATTCTATTGCCATGGAATT
This sequence comes from Candidatus Fluviicola riflensis, assembly GCA_002243285.1. Classification (GTDB taxonomy): domain Bacteria; phylum Bacteroidota; class Bacteroidia; order Flavobacteriales_D; family Crocinitomicaceae; genus Fluviicola; species Fluviicola riflensis. The sequence goes on from CP022585.1 coordinate 1,957,958, forward strand.
TGTTTATCAATCAATTCCTTATACATCGCAGGGTGAATACGAAAAAGCATTGGTTCTTTACAAGCATGTTTGCACCTTAGACCATGAGCTTCCGGGAATTTTTCTTTCTACAGGATCATTGTATTTTCAGTTAGGCGATACCGTGAAAGCAAACCGCTGTTTCAGGAAGGAAATAGAGCACAGTAAAGATTTGATTGATCGTAAACCTGATCAGAAAACGGAATTTGCAATCGCCATTTATGAAAGCTATGTCTTTCTAAACGATATGGATAATGCGCGAAAAATCAGTCGAAAGTATGGGCTAACATCCGGATGATAATTTTTGGAAATAAATAATTTTTAAAAGTAGGAGCATAGCACTGATTTGAATAGCCTTGAAATGAATGTCATTTACCACCTGAAATAAGTGTTTAAGACAAAAAACCATTGTATTCAAGTCGCAAATAAATTATCTTTACAGAGTCGTTCGTCAATCGAAGTATTGAGTGTAAACGGCAGTTTCGACATTGTTGGAACAACCCATGCAGTTTTTGTTGACGTCTAACATTTTACAACGAACGGGGAGTCTTGACGTTTCAATGGCGGGCCGCATTCGCTTAGGCGGAAGAGTAAGTTTCGACTTACAACCAGCGGATTACAACGAGGCGCAGCGAACTAAATCGTACCTTTCTGAGACGTTCAGAAGTACGCTGCATGGGTTTTTATACCATTTTCGCGTTGAATTTACTGGAAGTAAAAAGAGGATTGATCAGTCTTAATCATACCATTAAACGATTTTAGTAGAATTAAAATTCGTATCTGATTACGTTCTTTTTACCGTAATTTAAGTTTGCGGACAGCGCCAATTCAAGGAAGCGAAGTAAGAAAAATGGTTGTTTCGTTGTGTTTTGTCAAAAGCACTAAAACGTACAGCGATTGCCAAATTTGCTGTGCGTTGCGTTTCAGATCTCGATCTGACACTTTTGACCTTAAAACACAGAAAGAGCCATTTTTCACAAGTGGTTATGAATGCCGCAAAAGGATGTTTTGCTTACTTTTTCAGCCTTGGCAAAAAGTAAGAGAACATTGTGGTACGATTGATACCAATCAAAAAGGGGATTACTTCCCGTATGTTTTATAGATGTTGGCTTTTCTGTCTTTGCCTTTGGTGATTAATTCTGTAGAAGTGATCGAAGTGATTTCGAGATCTTCCGTGTACGAGGAATCATCCATTAAATGCGTCAGCAACAATTGTTTATCATTGAGTTTCCATTGGCCTTTCGATCTGCGCTGAATTAACGGAAGGCCTTTTTCTTTCCATTCAGGGTCAATGAACGTGTCGTAAATGATGAAATAACCGTTTTTCTGAATGTGCAACACAATATTTGTTGGCTGAGTTGAATATTCAACGCCCTTTTCACGCGTTGTTTTTTGCTCTTCCTTGGTTAATTTCCAACGGCCTATAATGCTTTCTTTTGCAGATGTTACTTGTTCTCCTACAGGTTTATCTGTCGACTCAGTTGAACAAGAAGCCACAAGGAGCAATGCAAATAGAATAGAAGTAATGGATTTCAGTTTCATGACCTAAATATAAAAGAATTCCGCGTAATGTCGCCAAACCGCTCAACCAAATCTTCATAATTCGGTTTCTTCACTCTTTTGGTAATTTTGATTTCCAAATTTCACAATAAATAGCCCGGTGGTCGGAATAAGCTTTTTCCTGGATCGTAAAATGCTGCGCTAAAAGCTCATCTGTATGGAAAATATAATCAATTCTACCGGCGGGAACTTTGCCTGCATATGTTACACCGATTCCGGTAGCACATTCTCTGTACGAATCAACAAGCTGACTGTCAAATTGGTTGTAAACATACGACATCGGGGTGTCATTAAAATCACCGCAAATCACCACCGGATAGGGCGATGTAAGCATGTGTTCGGTCACTCTTCTTGCCTGGTCGGCCCGGTTCGGGTAGGCAACCCGCAATTTTTCAATCAACAAACGAAATGTTGATTTGTCGGGATTAGCCTGCTTGTTTTTTTCACCGAACAACGCATAATCGTCTTGCTGCAATTTGATGGATTGCAGGTGAATGTTGTAAATACGAAGGGTATCACCACCTTTCACAACGTCGGCAAAAATGCAGTAATTATCGCTGTTGGAACTGTTGCTGAACATTACATCTCCTTTGGCCACAATCGGATACTTGGAAAGCATGCAGATTCCGAAGTTTTGACGGCCGGTCATTTTATGGGAATAACGTTCGTGGTAATAATCCAGTTTCAATAGTTCGATTAACGTGTCTTTGGTCGAAAAACCGGTTGGTTTGTCTTGTTGGTAAAATTCCTGGAAACAAACCACGTCCGGATTCATCTGTTCAACATAAGCAATGATCGCGTTGCGGTTTTTGTTGCGTTCTTCGATGGAGTGGTTGTAAACATCAAATAAACGAACATTGTAACTCATGATTTTCCATACATTGTCGTTTTTTGTCGCTTCTTCGGATGAAAAAGTGATGGAAAGTGTCCGGAAATGCAGCGTCCCGCCCAATAAGATGACTCCCAAAACAACAAAAAACCACCTGGATTTCATAAACGCCCAGTAGATCAGGAACAAGAATGCACAAATGATGATGATCGGATAAGCCAGGCCGAAAAACGGCATCAACCAAAAGGTGCTGGGATGTACAAAAGGGCAGAGGTAGGCCAATAGCAGAGAGGAAAGACAAATGACCGTCAATACCTTCATCCACGAAGTAAACCGTGTTATTTTACGCCACCATTTGGTCATCCAATTATTTCTTACTCTGCGAAAATAGAAATTCCTTTTCCGATTTCGAGAGTGATTCGTAGCCTGATTTGGAAATCTTATCAAGAATCGCGTCAATTTTTTTCTGACGCTCTTTGGCTTCGATGTTGTATTGTTCGTCGGTTTTCACCGTTCGGCCGCCGCCTCTTTCAACACGCATGCGCTGTCTGGGCTTAAACAGGCGACTCAAAAAAGCAAGAAATCGTTGTCCCATCGTTTCAGAGAAATTAATCATGTTTGACGAAGAGTTCAGATTGACTACCGAGAGCCAGCCGATTAAAGCTCCACCCAAATGTGCAAAATGAGCCGTTCCGTCATTCGCCCCTAAATTAATAAAGTCTGAAATCAGAAAAAACAATGGAACAATGAAAAACGGGACTTGCATTGCACCGAATAAAGAAACCTGCAAACTTGGGCGGTATGCAAAAATAGCGATGAAAATCCCCATAATTGAACCTGAAGCACCTACCACTAATCCACGCTGGTGTTCCATTACAGGAAAAGCCACTTCGGCCAAAATTTCGACCAACCCGCCGGCAATTCCGGCAATTACATACGTATGCAGCAAACGTCTTCCGCTGAAAAACTGCAGGAACATTCGTCCGGCAAAATACAGCATTAACATGTTGATGAAACAGTGAATGAGGTCGAAATGCGCAAAAATACTGGTTATCAGTCCCCAAGGTTTGTAGATCAGCTGCGACAAATCGGTGCGCAACGCAAAAATATCTTTCAGTACATCCAATACGGGTGTTCCTTCCGAAGCAGGCGTATGATACAAGCGCTCAATCATGATAGCGGAACCGATCAGCAAAAAGATCACCACATTGATGAAAATCAACCGAATGTGCATGCCACCAGATTTGTACTGGTATTTCAATTCATCGATAAACGAACGTTGTGTTTGCATAGTCTAATAAAATTGATTTCTGTTTCTTCGCCAAACCAGTACAAAAGCAGTTCCTACAATGGCTCCGCCGATATGGGCCAGGTGAGCAACATAGTCGCCCTCGGAAGTATAATAAGCATTGTACAATTCGTATGCTACATAACCCAAAGCCAGGTACTTTGCTTTCACAGGAATGGCGAAATACAATAAAAATTCAGTATTGGGAAATAAAATAGCAAACGCAACCAAAATCCCGAAAACGGCTCCAGAAGCGCCCACCATCGGAATAAAACATTTGCTGATATATTGTTGGGCTATATCATTGATTTCAGGATTTGGATACTCAAGGTATTGTCCGTTTTTCATAAGACTTTCCAATTCAGCCATGTTTACACCCTTACTAACCAGCTGATTTCTTAAGTCTGAAAGTTCAGCAACTCCCATCGCATTATAAAGTGCAAATGCGCCTAAAGCACAACAGATATAGAAAACAAAAAACCGCTTAGGGCCCCACAGACGTTCTAAAAAACTACCCAACATCACTACTCCAATCATATTGAATAGAATGTGCAGGATATCACCATGCATGAAAAAGTGAGAAACAATTTGATAAGGCTCAAACACCGGTGAGTTGACATAATGAGCTCCTAAAATATGGGTTAGTGATATATGTTGTGTCTCGAAAACAAATGTCAGTACAAACATCAGTATGTTCAATAACAGCAAATTTCGGGTTACCGGAGGTATATTATTAAGTATAGAAAACATACGTTTAAAAGAGTTGGATCATAGATTCGTTACTAATCGTATTTAAAATGCGTTTTCCGCCCGGTGTGAACTGGTGTTCCTGTTGTTCAAACAAACGGTTTACGAAATCGTTCAAGGAGGTTTGGTCCGGATTGAGTTTCAAATGCATACTTCCCGCAAATGCCAGTTGCGATAATACTGTGTGAGCAATCTCGCCTTTATCCAGCGTACCTTGCTGCAGCTGTTCCAGTACTTTATCCACGCATTGCAAAACGGTCGATTCGGAAATAATATCCGGAATTCCGGTCAACAGCAATAGTTCATCTTTCCATTCCCACGAAAAACCGATGCGCTGCAACGTCACCTGGTGTTCTTCCCACGAAAGCTTTTCCTGCTTCGAACACTGTTTTTCCATAGGGAATAATAATTGCTGTGAAGCGAGCGGAGCCACGTAAAAACCGCGCATCATTTCTTCATACAGCAAACGTTCCTGCGCTCTGCGGAAGTGAATGAGCAATAAACCTTCCTGAATCGCTGCAACAATGAAGGTTCCTTTGATCAGGAATGGTCCGGTTGGTGTATCGTTTATAGAAAGAGTCGTTTGTTCAGCGTCGGGTTCCAATTCAGGAAGATCGTCATCGGTCGTGTTCCAGAAATGTTCCCATGGTTGTTTTTCCCTGGCTGGTGACTGTCCAAAACCAACATTGTTCATGGCATTTGTGAACGATTTTGACGAAGAACTGGCCGCGGGTTTCGGCGGATCGAACGGATTGTACGTTTTATCAACCCTGATTGTTGGTTCCACTGCCGGAGTTCCCAAAAAAGAAAGCGGTAAATCAAACTCACTTTCACGGTCGAAATCGAGCGTCGGAGAAATATTGAATTTACCCAATCCGAGTCGAATAGCGCTTTTCAGGATGGAATAAATCGCTTTGTCTTCCTCAAACTTGATTTCTGTTTTGGTAGGATGAACGTTGACATCTATTTGTTTCGGATCGATCTCCAAAAACAGGAAATAGCTTGGAAACGATTTCCCCGGAAGCAATTGTTCAAAAGCCGAATTCACGGCGTGATTAAAGTAAGTATCCCTGAAAAAGCGGTTGTTGACAAAGAAAAACTGTTCACCGCGCGATTTCCGGGCAGCTTCCGGTTTTCCTACAAATCCTTCAATCCGAACAATGTCGGTACTTTCAGTAACAGGAACCAATTTATCGTTGTAATGTTTCCCGAATACATCCACAATCCGTTTGCGCATGGGGCCGGGAAGTAAATGGTAGATTTCCTGGTCGTTGTGTACCAAACGAAAACTGAGGTCGGCATGCGCCAAAGCAACACGTTCAAACTCGTCCAATACGTGTTTCAGTTCCACATTGTCCGATTTCAGGAAATTACGTCGTGCCGGTACGTTGTAAAACAAGTTACGAACTTCGAACGAAGCGCCCACGGCGCATTGCACGGGTTCCTGTTTCACAATCGTACTACCTTCAATGCACAATTCAATGCCGAGTTCATCGGTTTCACGACGTGTTTTCAGTGTTACATGCGCAATCGCAGCTACGGAAGCCAATGCTTCGCCTCTGAAACCTTTGGTCGTCAAGGCAAATAAATCGTCGGCATGCTTGATTTTACTGGTTGCGTGGCGTTCGAAGCACATGCGTGAATCGAGCGGCGACATTCCTTTTCCGTTGTCCACGATCTGGATCAGCGTGCGGCCGGCATCTTTCACAAAAACCTCAATTTTCGTTGCGCCGGCATCGATACTGTTTTCGATCAGTTCCTTCACCACAGAGGCAGGACGTTGAACGACCTCACCTGCAGCAATCTGGTTAGCGATATGATCCGGAAGTAAACGAATGAGATCTGACATGCTTTTTGCTTCTGCTTTATTCTTTTATTACCCGTTTTCAAGCATTCATCACTTGTTTCGGAACTGCGATTTCAAAAATAAGACTAAAATTGACTTTTCGTGGGAATTCAGACAATTCCCGTTCCACTTTTCATAAGCTGACAAAGCGTCAGTTTTTTGCGAAATCCATATCCTACTTGTTTTCCAAAGATGTATTGATTTTTTCATTTTTTCGCCTTTGGCGAATTCAATAGTGTCTTGACGAGAATGGCATTTTGTTCCCCACGAATGCACGAATTTTTTGCTCGGCTAACGCACTCGCTTTGACCAAAATATATTGTTTACTGTTGATACAAATGATGTTTTTTTCTAACTTAAATAGAATGAAAACATTAATCTACAAAGAAGAAGCCTATGAAATCATTGGGCTATGTATGGAAGTTCATAAGGAATTGGGCCCCGGATTTTCTGAAATTGTTTACAAGGATGCTTTGGAACATGAACTTAAATTAAGGGGAATAAACTTCGAAAGAGAGCGGGAGTTTCAAGTTTATTATAAGGGTATCATATTACCTCATAAGTTTTACGCTGATTTTTTAGTGGATGAGACGATCATATTAGAAGTTAAAACAGTTTCCTCATTGCAAAAAGAACACCTTGAACAGACAATAAATTATTTGTGCGTATCAGGTTTGAATCTTGGATTACTTGTCAATTTTAGATCAAATAGTCTCGAATACAAAAGACTTGTACGCTAATTAATTGTCTCATCAAACAAGCGCTGCCGTTAGGAGCGCAAAAATTCGTGTATTCGTGGGGAAATATTCATGTTTATCGGTTAGCCGATAAATGCAGCTTCATAATTCTATGGGATAGTGGCGGAAACGATTATTTTTGTCAAAAAGAAATTCATGAAATTTTTCAAGCCGGTTCTGGTTGTTACATTATTGATTGCTTTGGCGACAATTGCTTTGTCGATAACTCCGAAAAAGGGTAAAACAGGCAATCGTTCCAACGGCAAAGCGCTTTCAGAAGAAGATAAATGGGTCAACGACAAACTGACAAAAATGACGCTGGAAGAAAAGATCGGGCAGTCATTTATGGTGGCTTGCTGGTCGAATCGTGGTGATAGTCATATCGAAGAAATTGAACAACAAATTACCGAAGATAAAATAGGTGGTGTGATTTTTTTCCAGGGTGAACGCGGAAATTTACAAAACAGCATAGACCGTTTTCAGAAAAAAGCGGAAACTCCGTTATTGATCGGAATGGATGCCGAATGGGGAATCGCAATGCGTATTTTCCAGGAAGAACGTTTTCCGTATGCGCAAACTATCGGTGCGGCAAATGATGTGGAACTCACCAAAAAGATGGGCGAATACATGGCGATTGAATGTGATCAAATGGGCATTCACCTGAGTTTTTCGCCGGTGGCAGATGTCAATAGCAATCCGAAAAATCCGGTAATTGGTTTTCGTGCATTTGGTTCGGATGCTGCGCATGTTTCCAAACATGTTTCGGCGTTTGTACAAGGAATGGAAGGACAAAACGTGTTGTCGTGTGTTAAACATTTTCCCGGCCACGGCGATACGGATGTTGATTCGCATTTGGAACTACCAACTGTTTCGCATACCGAGGCTGAATTCAGAGCCACGGATTTTGCACCTTTCAAAAGTGGAATTGCAGCCGGAACCAGCGCTGTGATGGTGGCTCACCTGAATGTTCCTTCGCTGGATAATTCGGGAACACCGAGCAGTCTTTCTAAAAAAGTAATCCAGGGATATTTGCGTGATGAATTGAAATTCAAAGGATTGGTGATTTCTGACGCCTTAAATATGAAAGCGGTTTCGGAGAAATACGGCAAATCGGAAGTGGTAGCAAAAGCTTACATGGCCGGTTGCGATATCGTGTTGTTCCCCGAAAGTGTGAAAGAAGCTATTCAGCTTATTCGCAAGAAAGTTGAATCCGGTGATTTGGAAAAATCTGAAGTCGATGCCCGCTGTAAGCAGGTGCTTCGCGCCAAATACAAAGCCATCATTCACAAACCGATGGTGAAACGCAAAGATGTTTCCATTGAACTTAAGCTTGCTTGTGCACAGGTTTACGAAAAAGCAATGGTGGTGATCAAAAACGAGAATAAGTCGTTGCCGCTTGATCGTTTGGACCGTAAAATTGTCCGCATCAGCGTTGGTACGCATGCGCTGGCATTCCGCGAAAGTATTGATCGTTATGCGAATGTGGAACATCATCATTTTTATTCTATCAAAGAAGCGCTTGAACGTTTGAAAGACAAATCATGGCAGGGGTACGATGTAATTATTACCGATTTCCATTCCAACGCACAACGTGCCAAAAACAATTATGGTTTTGGCGAATGGCAGAAAGTAACCGATCTGCTTCCTGTCGAAGCGACTGTGATTACTACGTTTTTTGGAAATCCGTTGGTGTTGTCAGGAACACCTCAGTTACCGGTAAATATAGACGCTTGTGTATTGGGCTATGAAAACCATGAACTGGCGCAGGATCGTGTGGGGCAGTTTATAATGGGAGCTTTTGATGTGAGCGGAAAACTGGATATTTCCATCAATGATACCTGGAAAAAAGGAACCGGATTATCTGTAAAAGGCAATGGCCGTTTGAAATATACTGTTCCGGAAGAATTGGGTATTTCGTCTGATAAAATGGCTGAAATTGACGCGATCGTTGACAATGCGATTCGTTCGAAAGCGCTTCCCGGCTGCCAGGTTGTCGTGGCGATTGACGGAAAAGTGATTCACCAGAAATCGTATGGAACCACGATGTACGAAAAAGGCGATTCGATTACCAATGATCATTTGTACGATATTGCTTCGATTACCAAAATTGCCTCGTCGACGATGTCGCTGATGAAACTTAAATCGGAAGGGAAATTTGACGAAACCGCTACCTTGGGCGAACTCGTACCTGAAATTGTGGGCGAAACTCCTTACGCTAAGCTGAAAGCCAGTGATATGCTCACGCACCAGGCCGGTTTGACACCCTGGATTCCGTTCTATAAAACAACTTTAAAAGAGGGGCAATTGAAAACGGAAATCTACAGCACGACCAAAAAAGAAGGGTTTTCCGTTCCGGTAGCTGATGGTTTGTGGATCAAAGATGATTACGCCAAAGTGATGATGAAAACCATTTTGGAAACGCCGTTGTCAGGCGAGAAGAAATACGAATATTCCGATTTGGGCTACTATTTCTTTAAAGCTTACATTGAAAAAACAACCGGTAAAACGCAGGATAAATATGTCGACCAAGCCATCTATAAACCATTGGGATTGCAGCGAATGACGTATTTGCCGTTGCGGAAATTCCGCTTATCGGAGATTGTTCCTACCGAAAACGACAAAGAATACCGCAAGCAGGTTATTCACGGCTATGTACACGATCCGGGAGCAGCAATGGTTGGTGGAGTAGGCGGTCACGCCGGTTTATTCTCCAATGCGACCGATTTGGCAGCTTTGATGCAGGTTTTACTCAACAAAGGTCAGGTGGGAGAATTCAGTTTGATTGATCGCAGTATCGTAGAAGAATTCACCCGCTGTCAGTATTACCCGAAAAACCGTCGTGGTTTGGGATTTGACAAACCAACCATCGACAAAAAAAGCGGTCCGACATGCTCGTTGGTATCATCAGGCAGTTTTGGCCATTCAGGTTTTACAGGAACATTGGCGTGGGCCGACCCGGAATTCAAAGTGAATTTCGTCTTCCTTTCTAACCGTGTTTATCCTGATGCAACCAATTGGAAAATCACCAATATGGGCATTCGAACTGAAATTCAGCGGGTAATCTATGAGGCTTTGGCCGATTCGAAGAAATAAATGATTTATAATTTGTCATTGTGGGGTTGCTATTTATCGCGACCCCCGTTGGATATAACACTGTTATATAATAACGATAGGTTTTCAAGAATAATACCACAACAGTAAGATCGCAGTTCATTCCGATGAGATACCTTTGTAGTAGATTATACTTATACAATTCAAAGAGAATGGTCGTCATAAATCGCGACCCAACAGACAAACTAAACGAAAATTCAAACGAATGAAAATCGGAATCGTACTTTATCCAACTTTCGGGGGAAGTGGCGTAGTAGCCACCGAATTGGGGAAAGCTTTAGCATTAAAAGGACACCAAATCCACTTTATCACTTATTCACAGCCCGTTCGACTGGGAAGTTTCAGAGAAAATATTTATTACCACGAAGTAGCAATCAGCGATTATCCGTTATTCGAATACCAGCCTTATGAAACCGAATTGGCGAGTAAAATGGTAGACGTGGTGAAATATGAAAACCTCGACTTATTACATGTGCATTATGCTATTCCACATGCTTCGGCGGCATTTATGGCACAGCAAATCTTACGCACGCAGGGAATCGATATTCCATTTATTACAACGCTGCACGGAACTGATATAACGCTTGTTGGAAAAGATCCTTCGTTTGAACCGGTGATTACATTTTGTATCAACGCTTCCAACGCGGTGACGGCTGTTTCAGAAAGCTTAAGAAAAGATACATATGCTCATTTTGCGACCGACCGTGAAATTCATGTGATCCCGAATTTTATCCAGGCAAAACTGACGTTGCAAGCAATTGACCTGGAAAAACGTCGCCATTATGCGATGGACCATGAGCGCATTTTATGTCACATTTCCAATTTCCGCAAGGTGAAGCGGGTAGAAGACGTGGTGGAGATTTTCCGCCAGGTGCAGGAACGTATTCCGGCGAAACTTATTTTGGGTGGCGATGGTCCAGAACGGCCTTTGGTAGAACGTATGGCGCGTGAAATGGGAATCTGTAACAAGATCATTTTCACGGGTAAAGTACGCGAAACAGGGCCGATTTTAGAGATCGCCGATTTATTTTTATTACCTTCAGAAACGGAGAGTTTCGGTTTGGCAGCTTTGGAAGCAATGGCAGAAGGTGTTCCGGTGGTTTCGTCGAATACAGGTGGAATACCGGAAGTTAATCATCATGGTTTCTCCGGTTATTTGTCTAATGTGGGTGACGTAAATGAAATGTCGAAACACGCAATTCATATTTTGTCAGACGATGCGCGTTTGCATACGTTCCGCGAACAATCATTGGCACAAGCCCATAAGTTTTCATTGAAAGAAGTGCTACCGATCTACGAAAACCTGTATGCACAGGTGATCAAAGAGTTACAGGTAGTTTGATAATAAATTCTGTGCTGAGAAGAGAGTGATAATCGAGTTGAGGAGATGCATTGGAATCTAAATGAAAATCCCGCATTCCATTAGTGAAATGCGGGATTTTTAGTGTTAATAAGTGTTTAATGCTATTTTTTAAACGACTTATACATGAAGTTTTCTTCCTTCGCCTTTTGGCGCTCTTTTTCTACGGCTTTGAATTCTTTCTCGTGATTCCCTTTGAAGTTTTCTTTTAAATCAGTTACGCCGAGTTTTTCAAGGCAGTAGAGAAACTTGGTGAGAGCCATTTCGTTTTCACCCTTGCTAAACGTAAAGGAATACCAATATAGCTGAGCTGCAAAATCATAAACACTCAAATCAAGTGCGATGTCCGCATATTTGTATACATCTGCCAGTTTTTGAGATTTAATCTGAAACAATTCGTGAATTTCCTGACGACGAATCATCGTGTACGCTTCATCAGCGTTTGTCGCACTTACCTGAATTCCATACAATGGGTCGCAGCCATACACAATAACTTTTGCTTTGTTCCAGTTGTTGTGGTCGTCCATTGTTGTGGTGCCGTTTTTCAATTCCATTGCATTTTGAGTGAAATACAACTCATAGTTTGCCCAGGCAGAATGAGGATTGATTTTCAGGATTCGATTGTAAATATTGATGGCTTCCTGAAAATTCTCTTTATCATGTTCGGCGATTCCCAGATTAATTTCCTTGTTGGAGATCTTATTATATGAATCTAATCTCCAGTACAATTCCTGCAAATAGGGTGTGATATTTGATTTTTGGTCGGCAAAAAACAAGCTTATTTGCAGGTAATCAAGTGCTATCGCAAATTTTCCTTCTGCAACCAAAGCAAAGATATTGGAAGCCGAAACAAGTTCATTACCAATGTTCATTTCCATAACTCCTCTCCAATAATCACTATTAGAGCCAAATAACTTTTGGTGATCCTGAACAGACGCGAAATCGGTGTTTCTAAGTAATTCGCCTGTATTAATAACGCCTTTAAATTGCTCTTCGGCTTTTCGTTGAAAAGCGGATAATACGGGTAACACTTCAGTAATAGCCCATTGTTTGGTGGTTTCGTAAGCGTAAGCCAAATCACCGGATGCGTAGGCTTCTTTTCGCAGCTCTTCCGGATATTGAATGTTTTTGAATGTCCCGCTCACATCACCATTTTCAATGTTTAAGGTAACGGCAATCGGGAAGTCAACTATTTTGGTGTTATCAAAGGTCATTTGATCAATCGATGCTAAAACAGACTCTTGTTTTTTCGGATCAAGTGCAGGAAATGCGTAAAGATTCACGGTTGGTTTCCCTTCTTTGTGCGAAATGAGGTGTAACGCTATTTTTTGATCTTTTGAAACGGCTTCGAATTCCTGTGCCATAAAATCCATCAGAGAACCTAGTTGTGCAATGTAACGGTCCTGCTCGATGTTTACTTCGGCAATGTGATCATTTGCTAGTAAAATAAGGCTGAATTGCGATTCTTCCTGCGCTAGAGAACGACTTCCGAAAAAGAGGAGGGAAACAGAAAGTAATATATAATAACGCAGAGGTTTCATAAGCAGTTTTTTGAGGTTAAAAGTAAGACTTCCTTTCGGATAAAATAAAAATCCCACAACTCAATAAGCACGGGATTTTAGTATGAAAAGTAATGAATTTAATGACTGCTATTCGGTTTCACCGGAGCGCTTTGGCCTGCCAGTAAATTGGTTAAACTGGTAAACAAAGCTTCGTTGTTCAGTACATAGAATGTTCCGCCGCGTCCGTTTTGGCTGCTGCTGCAAACTTGTCCCTGGTAAGCATAATTTGGTCCCATAGCACCTTGCTGGTTCATATCGCCAAAAATACACAGTGGCTGTGAAGGATCTTTGGAAATTCCGATTTTCGCATGGTTGAAATTTTGTCCTTCGCCGCCTTCAAGGCCAAACGAAGTGCCATTCCAGCTGCCGGTTGTGGCAATTTCAATGGCTCCCGGAGTTCCAAGGTTTGACGACCAGCAATCAGGTACTTGTCCTGTTGCAGAACTGTAAATATTCGGACTGGCCCACCAGCTGGCGACGCGTAAATCCAACCCTTTGAGTTGAGCAGAAACCATTTGCCACGGTGGAACAGCCATTGCCGAAGGTTTGGAAATAATTTGAACACCGCTTGAAAGCGTGGCTTGTACTACAGTTGTGCTGGTTGATTCTTTCCCCAGGGTATTCACCAGTGCCTGAATATCTGCCGGTCCGCCGTTGTTTACAATACTTGGCTGTGATAAATTGGTGGCAATACTAGCGTTGTTCAAAGCCTGTAACACAATCACAACATCATCTTTGGTGAGTTTCAGTGAGAAAAAATGCTGACTCACTTCAATATCGTCGTCGTTGATGCAACCCAATGTGTTTCCGTCATTTTGGCGCGGAGTAAGACTACTTGCCGAAGCAGGCCATGATGGAGTTGTTGTCTGAAGTACCATTCCTTCTCCGTTGGCATTCCAGGCAATCATTCCTTTGCTGTGTCCCCATGGTGAATCGAGGTTTTTGATTGGATTGTTGTAAAACTGATCATTCCAAACAACATAAAAGTAACCCGGAGTGTTGTAAATCTGCCCGAAAGTGGCGCCGAGCGGATCATTGTCTGTTGCTCCGATGCATTCATTTCCTTTTGCTAATGTAGGTGAAGCGCTCGTGGCAAACACATATTGCTGACTATGGCCGCTTTTGTAAGCATCAACCGTTCCGCCGAAAATTCCGGTAGATCCAATGGTTGGAGTCACGCCGTCGTCAGTACATCCGGGGAAAGAAGCGGCATTGAATTTAAAGGCAAACATCCAGTCAACAGGCGTGTTTTTATCAGCCATCGGGCTGGGAGCTGGGAGAATAGTGTTTTGGTTCATGTTTAACTTAGTTAATAGTGTCAGATAAATAGATAATACGTTATGCGGGAGCTAATATAAAAGATTCTAAAGAATTAGCTGTGAATAGGGGTTGATTTTTCTGAAAATCGATTTTAGATGACCAGATTTGAATATTGCTCTACGCGACAACAAAAACGTATTTTGTTCCAACAAAAATCCCGCTGTCTGCCTGAGGCGAACAACGGGATTTTGATAGAGTGGGGCACTTATTTCTTTTTAAGCATATCGGTTGCCATCATTTGTTGCATGGTTTTTTCCATTCCATCAACGGAACCATCTAAGAAGATGACATTTCCATTACCTTTTTCGGCAAATTCTTTCACGGCTTCCGTCCACATAGAGAACAAAATCAATGAGGTATCGAGGTTTGCGGCTTTCATTTGTTCGGCTGCTTCAGACATACCTTTGGCAACTTCTTCACGGAAAAGGGCGATACCCTGACCTTTCAGCTGCGAAGCTTCTTTTTCTGCCTGAGCGGCAATTTTGATTGCATTACCATCGGCTTCGGCAGCTTTTGTTTTCGTGATCAGGAGCGCCTGGCCTTCATTTTCAGCTGCAGCTTTCAGGTTGTTGGAAGCAACCACTTTTGCCATTGAAGCCGTGATTTCGGCGTCAAACATAATATCGTTAAGCTGCAAATCGATTAGGTGGAACCCCCATGTTTCAAGGGTTTGATCCAGGCTTTCTTTCACGTCGTCTACAATTTCGCGACGCAATAATAAAATCTCCGCTTGTTTTTTTGTTGCTACAAATCCACGTACCGAGCCTTCAATAGTACGAATCAACGCTTGTGAAAAACTGCGCTGGTCCATAAATTTAAAGGCAACATTTTTGATCGTTTCTTCATTGGCATCAAGTACCGAGTAAACAAGCATGGCTTTGAAATATACATTTGCCTGGTCTTGTGTAATGGCTTGGAATTCCATTTCAACCGCCCGGTTCTGAATAGAAACACGGCTAAACGTACGTTCCAGAAAAGGAATTCGCAGATTAAGCCCCGGATGCAGGATTCGACGATATTTTCCGAACATGGTCAACACCCCGATCGTACCTTGTTGAACGGTCGTGAATGAAGCCAGAATAAGCAGTGCTCCTACGGAAATGAGCACAATCATTGGAACAGACATAATTTCAGTTATTGGTTGAAACAAAGCTATCAAATTCTTTTTAGGGCGATGAAAAAAAACAGAATAAATAAAATAAATTGAAAGATCTAACGTTTTGATTTGAAAGTAGTAATTGAGCCTATGGTAAAAAAATACGCAACGGATTCGCAGCGTAACGAAGGTAAAGGTTATGCATCTCCTTCGGCTGCACTTGTTCAACACTTATTGAATTACAGTAAAGCGTTGGAAGTGAAAAAAGTAAAGCACAAAAAAGTGCTGTTGAACCTCAACTGATCTTGAAAGCCCTTGAAAAAGGGCTTTTTTTATGGGGAATTGTTCCACGTAATATTGCAAATTTACGGGTTGTAAAATGGCATGTAAATTTGCAATATTACGTGTGGTTTTAGGGATGGATTTTTGCCGCAGATTCCACAGATGGATGAATACGATGCATTCATTTTGATTGACCAAGTCCCGTAGCGACGTAATACGGTAAAATCGGAATCTCCTACTAATCCCATCACCCCGTAGGGTTGAGACATATAAAGCACATTATAATATCTTGCCCCTATGGGGCAAAGTATCGCCTTCCCAGTTTTATTTTTCACCATATTACGTCCCTACGGGACTTCTATCTGTGAAAATCTGTGGAATCTGTGGTCGAAAATCCAGGTACGATTATCATGGAGTTTGATAAACAAAAAAGGGTCGTCAGCCTTAGACTGACGACCCTATAATAGATCTCAGGATTGGATTACCAGATCTTTGACACTTTTCCTGCCTCGTTGCGCATTTTGTTGCCTTCCTTCACACTGAATGCATCAAAAAATTCAGGACAATTCATTAGCGGACCGTTAACACGATACATTCCCGGTGAATGCGGATCGTTTGCAATACGGTTTTTCAGTTCCGAGTCGGTATAGTTTATTTTCCAAAGTTGTGCGTAAGCAATGAAGAACCGCTGAGCAGGTGTGTAACCTTCGCGTAATTTGCCACTTTTAAATTCTTCTGTTCGCTGGTAAGCATAAAAAGCCATGGTCAAACCACCCAAATCGGCAATGTTTTCACCCATTGTTAAGTCAGGATTCACACAATGACCTTCTATCGGACAGAAGCCTGAAAAGGTTTCGCCCAGAATTTTGGTGCGCGATTCAAACAACGAACGATCACTTTCCGTCCACCAATTGGTAAATGTCCCGTTGGCCGCAAATTTTGACCCTGAATCATCGAACCCGTGTGTAAATTCATGTCCGATTACCATTCCGATACGACCGTAGTTTACAGCGTCTTCGGCTTTTTCATCAAAGAACGGAGGTTGCATAATTCCTGCAGGGAAAGCTATTTCATTGAGCAACGGATGGTAATAAGCATTCACCAAATGCGCCGGCATTCCCCATTCCTTGCGATTGACTGGTTTGTAGAGTTTACCGAAACTTTCTTCGTTATCGTATTTCGCGCAGTTATCCACATTCGAGATGTAATCTGCTGAAATATCTAGCTTGGAGAAATCACGCCATTCTTCCGGGTAGCCCAGCTTCCGGCCAATCGCGTTTAGTTTCGTCAATGCTTCCTTTTTTGTGTCGGCTGACATCCAATCGAGCATTTTTATACGTTCGCGGAAACTTGCCAGCAGGTTGTCGACCATCTCGTTTACACGCTTCTGGGAAGCTTCAGAATAAGAAACTTCTACAAATGCTTTTCCTAACAATTCTCCGATAGGCGAACCGGTGATTTCCTCGATTGCGCGTTCGGTAATGGGTTTCATTTCGGTTTTACCGCTCAAAACGCCTTGGTAGAAGCGGAATTTAACGTCGATCCACTGATCATCAAGCATTCCGGCATAATGGTTCATTGATTTGAATGACAGGTAGTTGATCCAGTCTTCCATTGGTAACTCGCCGATCAGTTCGTTGACTTGTTTCAGATAAGCCGGTTGTCCTACGATTAACGTATCAAACGACTGGCTTCCGACAATTGACAGGTAAGTTTCGAAATCGAAGCTGTTAAATAGTTGTTTTGCTGCTCTGAAACCATATTTATTGTAGGTCTTTTCAGGAACACGTAAGTCTGCCGGCGCCATCATGGAATCAGCCAGTCTTTTTTCGAACCGGAATACCTGATCCGCTTTTTTAACAGCCACTTCCTGTGTTTCGCCTGCCAATCTGAAAAGATCGCGTATGTAAATCATGTAAGCATCGCGCTCTCGTTGTTTGTTTTCCTGGAAATAATAATCACGATTCGGAAGCCCCAAACCGCCCTGGCCAATGTAGCTGATGTTTTTGTTTACATCTTTTAAATCCTGTCCCACACCAAAACCAAACAAACTGTTGATCCCGACTTTGTGTTGCTCGGCAACAATTTTGGCGATTTCTTCGCGGGATTTGATGTTTTTGATTACTTCCAATCGCAATTTTAAAGGCATCCAGCCCGTTTTATTGCGTTTTTCCATATCGATGTACGATTTAAAATAATAGCCCAGCAATTGATCCTGTGAACCTTTCGTGCCGGTATTTTCGCCAGCTATTTTCAAAATTTTAGTCAATACGGCTTTGTTGCGTTGTTCCAGTTCGTTGAAACTTCCCCAGCGTGATTCGGAGGCAGGTACCGGATTTTCTTTGCACCATGTGCCGTTGGCAAACATGAAAAAATCGTCTTGCGGGTTTACCGATTCGTCCATATAAGCAAGACTGATAGTGGTGCCATTGTCATTGCCGGAAGCAGATGTACCAATAGTGTTATCAGGAGTTATAGTGGGTTTCGGAGTACAGGCAGCCAATAGAATGATTGCTGCGGGAACGATAGTGTAACTAATTTTCATCGTTTTCAAGGAATTAAAAGCATTTCAACGTGTGGAATTTCATCTTCGAGGTATTCTTTTCCGGTGGAAGTAAAACCTGTTTTATTGTAGAATGATTCGAGGTGTTTTTGAGCAGAGATGCGAATAGGAACCAATCCGAATTCTTCGTGCGCAAAACGAACACAGCGTTCCATTAGTTCAATGCCGACGCCTTCACCACGGAAATCGTTGTTGAGCACCACACGGCCGATCGCTACTTCTTCGTAAGCCAATCCCGGAGGAAGGATGCGCGCCGTAGCAATCACATCGCCTTTTCCATCACGGAGCAGGAGATGATATGATTTTTTGTCTTTACCGTCCAAATCGAGGTACGTACAATTTTGTTCCACTACAAAGGCTTTCAGGCGCAATGCAATGATGTCGTGAAATTCATTCAGACTTAATTCCTTGTAAGGTTTAAATTGCCAATCTAAGTGCATATTCTTTTAATTATCAATGGATCAATTATGAATTATCAAGTTTGGATTACTCCAACGTTGTATGGTTTTTCAGCTTTTTTGTGGCTTGCCATCGCAATTCCAACGGCTAAAAATTCGCGTGTTTTCGCCGGATCGATGATCGCATCCAGCCATAAGCGTGAAGCTGCGTAATACGGTGAAATTTGTTCATCGTAACGTGCTTTGATCGTGTCAAACAATTCTTTTTCGCGTTCAGGAGTAATGGTTTCTCCGCGCGATTTCAATGAAGCGACTTCAATCTGAAGCAATGTTTTTGCTGCAGCGGCACCACTCATTACGGCAACTTCTGCCGTCGGCCAGCCAACTATAAGGCGCGGATCATAAGCTTTTCCACACATAGCGTAATTTCCGGCTCCGTAAGAGTTGCCAATTACTACCGTGAATTTCGGAACAACCGAATTTGCCATTGCGTTCACCATTTTTGCGCCGTCTTTAATGATTCCGGCATGTTCTGATTTGGAACCGACCATGAATCCGGAAACGTCCTGGAAAAACACAAGCGGAATGTTCTTTTGGTTGCAATTCATGATGAAACGTGCAGCTTTGTCGGCCGAATCGTTGTAAATCACACCACCAAACTGCATTTCGCCTTTGGCATTTTTCGACAATTCGCGCTGATTGGCTACAATTCCAACACTCCAACCATCGATGCGCGCATAAGCACATACGATTGTTTTTCCGTAATCGCCTTTGTATTCGGTGATGCTTCCTTCATCTACGATAGAATCCAGGATGTTCATCACATTGTATGGTTTTGTACGTTCCGATGGTAAAACACCATAAACGCGTTTTGCTTCTTCTTTTGGTGCCACAGTCTCAATACGGTCAAAACCAGCTGTTTCCGAGGCGCCGATCTGGCTCATCATTTTACGGATAGTCAGCAAGCATTCTTCGTCGTTGGCAACTTTGTAATCGCAAACTCCTGAGATCTCCGTGTGTGTTGTTGCCCCACCAAGCGTTTCATTATCAATTGTTTCGCCAATAGCTGCTTTCACCAAATACGATCCTGCCAAAAAGATGGTTCCTGTTTTATCAACGATCAGCGATTCATCCGACATAATCGGCAGATAGGCGCCACCGGCAACACAACTTCCCATCACAGCCGCAATCTGGGTAATTCCCATCGAGCTCATGACAGCATTGTTGCGGAAAATACGTCCGAAATGTTCTTTATCCGGGAAAATTTCGTCCTGCATTGGTAAAAAGACACCTGCTGAATCGACCAGGTAAATGATTGGTAACCGGTTTTCCATCGCGATTTCCTGTGCGCGAAGGTTTTTCTTTGCGGTGATCGGAAACCAGGCTCCGGCTTTTACAGTAGCGTCATTGGCCACTACGATGCATTGTTTTTTGGATACAAATCCGATTACGACAACAACTCCGGCACTTGGACAGCCACCGTGTTCTTCGTACATACCCATTCCTGCGAAAGCTCCGACTTCAAACCGAGGGGTGTTCGGGTCGAGTAGAAGGTCAATTCGCTCGCGGGCGGTCATTTTTCCTTTTTCGTGCAATGCGGCAATGCGTTTTTCGCCTCCGCCCTTCATTATTTTTGTCAATTCCGATTCCATGCGTGATATTTTCATGCGCATTTCATCGTCGTTCTTGTTGAATTCCAATTCTTTTGGATCGATAGCCATGGTTCTTTCATTAATAGCGACCCAAATATACACAATTCGTTGTAGAAACATTCTTTGTGAAGGTGAATCGGTTGGCTCGAAAGCGCTTATTTTTGTGGCGATGCAAGATACATACAAACACAAGGGAATGCGTAAGCAGCTGATAGATGAGCTGCGGAATAAAGGAATCACCGATGAACGAATTTTAACGGCATTCGATGCGGTTCCGCGCCATTATTTCCTCGATTTGGTGTTCGAGCAGCAGGCGTATTCCAATATGCCATTCCAAATCGGGTCGGGACAAACCATTTCGCATCCGTATACTGTCGCGTTCCAAACCAGTTTACTGGAACTGAAACGGGGCGATAAGGTGTTGGAAATAGGGACCGGATCGGGTTTTCAAACCAGTATTTTATGTGTGTTGGGAGCAAAAGTATTCTCGATCGAGCGACATAAAGAATTGCATTTAAAAGCGAAGAAAATCATCGATCAGCTGGGATTTACACCCAAATTGTTTTTCGGTGACGGCTACGAAGGAAAAGTGACGTATGCGCCATTTGATAAGGTTTTAGTGACTTGCGGAGCGCCTGAAGTGCCGCAGCAATTGCTCAATCAGCTGAAAGTTGGTGGCATTTTAGTGATTCCGGTTGGTGATTTAGAAAGTCAGCAGATGCTACGCATTGAGCGCGTTTCTGAAACGGAGTATACCGAAGAGATGTTCGGAAATTTCAGTTTTGTGCCGATGCTGGAGAAAACGGTGCGGTGATGGAAGTGATAAGAGACAACTGGAAATTAGCTATTTGGATTGAACGGTTGTTGTGGGCGATGTTTACGGTTTATTCGTTTATTGCTTTAGAACTGTTAGTGTTAATGATGTTGAATCTCTTAAAAGAATTTGAATTTGCCAGTCGTTTATTTGAGTTACTAGGACCACTAAAAAACTACATTAACACACTTTATTTCATACTTTATATTGTTTGGAATTGTTTGTTTTTCATTTGGTTGTATCGCGCATACAGTAACATTCACGCAGTTAAAAAAGAAGGGTTATACACAAAAAGTTTAATTGTTTGGGCTTGGTTCATCCCGTTTGTAAATCTCATTTTACCATTTCGTGTACTAAAAAGCCTTTATTCGTCCGGATTAGAGATGACAGGTGAAGCAGGCGAACTGCAACTAAAAAAGATGAATCGTACGATCAATGATATGCAGATACTCTGGATTTTTAGTTGGGTGTTTAGCGGTATAATATTCATTATTACTTTTTCAGGGTATCTAAACCAATTTCTTGAGATCATAGGTATTACGAGTTTGGTTGTGCAAATAGCATCTGTAATTTATATTCTGTGCAAGATCAGATTCGTAAGAGAATATAGTAAACTTGATGCATTGTTGGTGAATAGCATAACAAATGAAAGTGACTTTACGCGAAACGATAATTTGATCGATTCGATCTGAAAATTCAGGATGAAATTTTCGAATTTTCGAATTCGCAAATTTGAGTATTCGCAAATTCGCAATATTACGAACTTATAGAAAAAATTAGTTGATTTTTTTGATTGTAAAATAATGTCTTGTATCAAGATTAATTATTTGTTTATCAATTTTTTAAATTCAGTAATCCCGCAATATTACGGAAGTATATAACGTATAATATTCCGAAAATATCACCTCAATTTCCGGTACAACGCTTCATTAAAAATCTTCACCCCACGTTGATTCAAATGCACCGCATCGTAAAAGTGTAGTGAGTCATTCAAATGCAACGAGTTGTTAAAATCAAGGTATCGCCCGAATTGACTGATATACAAGTTAAATTCCCTGTTATTGACATACGAATCATTCAAACGCGAAGTGATCGGCGCTCGCACCAACAGATATGGTATCTTCTCAGCTTTCAGTAAAGCTATTGTCGCTTCAAAAGCAGCTTGTTGCTTCTGGCGAATGATCCACTTTTTCTTGACCACCTTTCCGTTCTTTACCTCCTTCTTGTAAGTTAGGTATTTGAAATACGTCAATTCCCGCTCAACAAAACCGTTGTGATCAATGTAAGTATCTGTTTCGCGCTGTTTTGGCTGACGATTCGATGTGTTTTTACCGGCTAACTGTCGGTAATAAGCATAAATAGATGTGTTCAGCGTCTTTGCATTCAGGGTTTTGAAAACCATTTGCATCGAATAAAAATCAAGTCGATCATTGGCAGTTATATCCAATGTCGATTCTACACCGTCGATTTGAAAGGTCTCGGGATAGACTTCATACACAACTAGTTTCGGCTTGATCTGTTGCAAATAATGCTTCAGCAAAAGGTTTGTATTAATCGGAGTTTGACTACTGGAACCAAGATTAAACGAAGTCAATCCTTTCGATTCGAAATAACGTGTGTCAAAACCGCGGTAACAGGTGGAAGCGCCCAAAAACAACACATCAACGTTTTTTGTATTCCTGGCATCTGTAAGTCGGGAAAGCGTGTGTCCGAACGTTCCGCGGTTGTAAATGAGGTTCTTTTGATAGCGTTCCGGCATCACTTCACCCCAGAAAACGACCATCAGTACATAAAACACGGCTGCCAGCGGAAGAAATTTTAGTATGTTGAGTAGGAACTGTTTCATGGCCTAAAACTGAAAGTAAATAAACGGAGTTTCTTCGGTTTGCATAAACATTCCGATCAGGAAAATAATGAACGAGTAAAATGTCCAGCGAATCAAACGCGGCCATTTGAAACCAAATCGTTCAAGCGCATATTGTCGTTCCCGCCCGAACCATTCGATAATCAGCATAAATGTGACCAGCATAATCATGAGTACAGACATGACTTTTGGCGGTTGAAACAGGTTTTTATGGAAAATATCTCCGATGTAGGTCAATGCATGCTCCACACTTTCCGCACGGAAGAAAATCCAGGCAATGGTAACCAATGCAAACGTTCCGACCATTTTGATAAACTCCATGAGCGAAGGAAAAATCGTTCCCTGTCCGATGATTTCGAGGTTGTTCCGGTTTTTATTCGAAAGGAGCAAAGGCAGGAAATACAAGGCGTTGAGCGCTCCCCAGCAAATGAATGTCCAGTTGGCGCCGTGCCAGAAACCACTGACCAAAAATATGATAAACGTGTTCCTGATTTTCTTACCCAAACCGCCCTGACTTCCACCTAAGGGAATATAAAGGTAATCTCTGAACCAGGTCGAAAGCGAAATGTGCCACCTGCGCCAGAATTCGGCAATGTCGCGTGAAAAGTAAGGGAAAGCAAAATTGCGCAGGAGTTCAACTCCGAATAAACGCGCGGTTCCCAAAGCGATGTCCGAATAACCGGAGAAATCGCCATAAATCTGAATGGCAAAAAATACGGCTCCCAATACCAGCGTACTTCCCGAATACATGTCAGAATCATTGAAAATCATGTCGGCATATTCGGCGCAGCCATCAGCGATCACTACTTTTTTGAACAAACCCCATAAAATCTGGCGCAATCCGTTGACTGCCTGGGCGTAGTCAAACTTTCGTTCCCGCTGAATCTGAGGTAAAAGGTGTGTGGCGCGCTCTATCGGACCGGCCACCAGCAACGGGAAGAAACTTACGAAAACACCGTAATCAATGAAGTTTTTCTCGGGTTTGATACGGTCTTTGTAAATATCGATCACGTATGAAAGTCCGTGAAACGTATAGAAAGAGATGCCGACCGGTAAAATTACGTCTAAGGTCCACGGACTGACTTTCCAGCCAAAAGCACCAACGGTATCGGCAAAAGAATCAGCAAAAAAGTTGTAATACTTAAAAACGCCTAAAAACCCGAGATTGATGGAGATACTGAGCCAAAACCAGAACTTTTTCCGGACTTGATTCCGGGCGTCGGCCATTTTGATCCCGGTGAAATAATCCAGCAACGTAGAAAAGAGCAGGAGGAAAAGAAACCGGTAATCCCAGCAGGCGTAGAAATAATAACTGGCTACCAAAAGAAGAATGTTCTGCAGACGTGGTTTCCCCTTCACCGCAAACCAGTAGAGCAGGAATACAAGCGGTAAAAACCAGGCAAAATCAAGTGAATTGAATAACATTTTTCATTGGAGAATGAGAGTGCAAAGCTAATTAAGTTTGGTAAGTTTAATGAGTTCGTAAGTTCAAACTCATTAAACTTAAAAATTTTGTAGCTCAAGTTAACTTTCAACATTGTTCGGTTTTTTTGTGCAGAAATGACTTCTTACCGGTTTTTACGATGAATATTTAATGAAGTACGCTTTGTCATTTTATTTTCTCGTGATAGATCGCTTCATTTGCAGTAGAACGAAAGCTATTATGATGAACTATTTCCTCGCATTCATGACCGCACTGATTCCGGTTGTGGTTGATTCACAAATTACTATAACCTACCAGGTTCAGGAAAACACAATGGTAAGAAGTATCAGCCCGTATATCTACGGAAGTTGTAATGGCGGTTATCCGGATGCTACTGTGGTTCGTATAGGTGGAAATCGTCTCACGGGTTACAACTGGGAAAACAATGCGAGTCATGCCGGGGCGGATTATTTCTACCAAAATGATGCGTATTTACCATGGATAATGGGCATTCCGGCTGTCTCGTACGATGTTCCGGGAATCGTGATGACCGAGTTTCATCAAAATGCGTTGAACAGTGGCGCTATGTCGTTACTTACTTTGCCGATGGCCGGATATGTGTCCAATGACCGAAACGGAACCACGGTAGAAACTTGGGAAGCCGCGCCAAGTGCCAGATGGGCTGCTGTTCAAAACACAAAACCGACCGCTTTTTCACTCACTCCGGATGTAAACGATGGAACGGTCTATGTAGATGAGTTTATCAACTTCATGCAAAATCAGTTTGGTACAGCAAGTTCCGCTACAGGTGTGAAAGGTTATATTTTGGACAATGAACCCGGATTGTGGACGAGTACGCACGGTCGATTGTATACAGGTGCGATTAATTGTACGGATCACCTTACCAAAAGCCTTGCATTGGCGCGAAGAGTTCGTGAAATGGATGCTGGAGCAAAGATCTTCGGTCCGGAAGCGTATGGTTATAGTGAGTATTTAAATTTTCAAGGAGCTGGTGATTGGTCAACTTATAGCGGAACGTATTCGCACTATTTGGCACTTTACCTTGATTCTATGCGGTTGGCATCGCTTAGTGAAGGTTCCAGATTACTGGATGTACTGAGCGTACATTGGTATCCGGATGTGTATGCAGGAAGTGTTTTCTCGTCGGATGTTTCTCCGAATATCGCTCGTGAACGGATGCAGCTTCCCCGCACTTTGTGGGATAGTTCGTATATTGAAAACGGCTGGATCGGAGAATGGTTCTCACAAGATTTACCTATTCTCCCGAAACTAAACAGTTTGATCAATACGTATTATCCGGGAACGGATTTGGCAGTTACCGAATACGATTACGGCGCAGATGCTCACATTAGTGGTGGAATTGCGCAAGTGGAAGCATTGGGAGCTTTTGCTACAACAGGTACGGAATATGCCACAAAATGGGGTGCTTTCAGTGATTACACGCTTTCGGCGGTTTCACTTTTCAACGAGGGAATGAATCCTTTCGGAGATCAGTTGGTGGCTTCTGTAAGTCCCGATTTGACCAATTCGAGTATTTTCGGTTCCGTTTCAACCACTGACGGCAATCTTCACCTGATTGTGACCAACAAGAATGCCGATTCGGTGATCAATGCGAACTTTCAATTGGCAGATGTATCACAATACGACTCAGTGAAAGTGTCTTATTTCACCCAAAGTTCACCAACGATTGTTTCGCAGGATTTGCCAAATACAGTCTTTACAGCTAACGGTTTCTCTTATCAATTGCAACCGTTGACAGCTTATCATTTTGTATTGAAAAGCGGTTCTGTTTCATCTGTAAATGATTTATCGGAAACAACCGAGTGGAATGTTTTTCCGAATCCGGCTAATGATGGAACTTTGTTAAAATGGGTTGTTCCGACAAAAGGTGCATTGACGGTGGTGAATTCGCTTGGTAAAACAGTGAATCAAGTGGTTCTTTCGCAAGAAACGAAAGAGTTTTATTTAGACATGCGGCAACTGGAATCAGGCGTTTATTGGTTGGATTTTTGTTCTTTGAAAGGCGAGCATATACGGAAATTGGTGGTGAAGAACTGATAAGAAAAGAGATGTTGGTTTTGGACTCGTCCCGTAGGGACATAATATGGTAAAACCAAAATCTCTACAGCCCATTTACCCTGTAGGGGTAAGACATTTATTATGTTTTGTCCCGACCCTACGGGGCGGACGTTGTTTGTATGAGTGACGTGTTACCATATTACGTCCCTACGGGACTGGTAAACAGATTCAAAAACAAAAAAAGGCGCTGATCATCACAACGCCTTTCTACTTATAGAAATCTTCTTAATGCTCCAATGAAGCCAAATAACGTTCTGCATCCAGCGCAGCCATACAACCTGTTCCCGCAGCGGTAATAGCCTGACGGTAAGTTTTGTCAGCGGCATCACCGGCAACAAATACACCAGGTACATTGGTTCTCGATGTTCCAGGTTGCTCGTATTTGATGTAGCCAACTTCGTCTAAGTTGATATAATCTTTGAAAACATCTGTATTTGGTTTGTGTCCGATGGCTACGAAAAATCCTGTACATGGAATAGTACTCTCTTCGCCTGTAACGCTGTTTTTTACCAACGCTCCGGTAACACCCATGTCGTTTCCGAGTACTTCAACCGTTTGGGTATTGTGAAGAATTGTAATGTTTGGCGTGTTGCGCACACGGTCAGCCATGATTTTGGAAGCACGGAAAACATCCGTACGTACCAGCATGGTTACTTTTGTACACAATTTAGAAAGGTAATGCGCTTCTTCGCAAGCGGAATCACCCGCACCAACGATCACTACTTCTTGTCCGCGGTAAAAGAACCCGTCACACACAGCACAGGCAGAAACACCGCCACCGCTCAATAAATATTTTTGTTCGGAAGGCAATCCGAGGTATTTGGCTGAAGCTCCGGTCGAAATAATCACGGTTTCCGCGTGAATTTCATGTCCGTCTTCGGTCCAGCATTTATGAATTGGGCCGGTGAAATCAACTTTATTGATGAATCCGGCACGAACGTCGGTTTCAAAGCGTTTTGCCTGAGCCTCAAGCTGAATCATCATTTCAGGTCCGGTAACACCTTCAGGATATCCCGGGAAATTTTCTACTTCGTTGGTTGTCGTTAATTGTCCGCCGGGTTGAAGTCCAACATACATAACGGGTTTCATTTCAGCGCGTGCAGCGTAGATCGCGGCAGTATATCCGGCAGGACCGGATCCGATAATTAGGCATTTTACTTTTTCTACACTCATTGTCTGTGTTTTCTTGGGGTACAAATCTAACGTTTCATCCATGATATTTCAAGGAAGTTCGGATGAAAAAAATATCAGTAGGAATTCAATAATAAAGTCAGGTAACTACTTTTTGCACGTGTATACAAAAGCAGGAGGGAAGTTAGCAGGAGTAAAGGTTATAGCGACTTCGCTAAACATACTTTTGATGGACTTTTTAGCATTCAACGAATACTGAAATTGCACATACAACGAATTGTCTGTCATGACGTTATGGCTTTCCTGTAAGATGCGGTTTTTGAGTTCAATCGGGAAATTTGCCAACGGAAGTGAGGAAAGAACAACATCTGCTTTTGAGTAACCGAATTTCGCCAGGTATTCACCGATTTTCTCTGCAGAATCGTGGATCAAATGCACTCTCGGATCGGTAAATTCTTTTTGCAAAAGCTGCATGAAATTGTCGTTGAGCTCAAAAACCAATAATACACCTTCAGGATGAAGTTGTTCGAGCATTTTACGCGTAAAAACACCGGTTCCGGGACCCAATTCAACGATGACACGAACAGTCTTAAAGTCAATGGATTTAAGCATTTTTTTTGCCAAAAACGGCGAACTAGGACTCATAGCGCCCACCATTTTTTTCTCTTTCCAGAAGTTACGTAAGAATGATTTTCTGCCAGACATCGGTTAATCTTTCAGCGCGAATTTACCATTATTGAATACACCGTAGACATATCCTGTTAATTCTTTACCAACAAATGGTGAATTTTTCGTTCCGATTAAAATGTCACGGTGTTCAAAAGTCCATTTTTTTGTCGGTGAAAAAGCCGTGAGATCTGCCTTTTTTCCAACTTCAATCGGTTGATTTTGAATTCCTAATAAATCCCGCGGACCTTCTGTCAAACGGGAGACAATCCAGGACAACGACTTGGCTTCGTGTGTCAATAACTCACCGAATAAAGTCTGCAGGGTGCTGTTTCCAAAATTCGCATGGTCAAATTCCACGTCCGTTTCTTCTGAATCGTTGGGCCTGTGATCAGACACAATGCAATCAATGGTTCCGTCTTTTACGCCTTCCCATAAAGCTAAACGATCTGATTCAGAACGTAATGGTGGCATTAATTTAAAGTTTGAATCAAAGTCGAGAACAGCCGTTTCGTTGAAGATTAGGTGTTGGCCGTGAACATCGGCTGTTACAGGTAAACCGTCAGCTTTTGCTTTCCTAATAAGATCAACTGCGATTGCTGATGAAAGTCCGGTTACGTGCAAGCGCCCCCCGGTATATTCTACCAAACGAATGTTGCGTTCCAGGTTGATCACTTCTCCAATAATCGGATCGGCTTTCAGTCCGGTTTTGGTTGATGCTTCGCCTTCGTTTACCATTCCTTTTCCGGAAATGGAAGCATCTCGTGAAAATCCAATGATCGTTCCGCCGAAATTCTTGCTGTACAAAAGCGCCCGGTACATCATTCCTGCAGAAACCGTTCTGAGATCATCCGAGAACAAACGCACGCCGTTTTGGAACATGTCATACATCTCGGCCAGGTGTTCTCCTTCGTTTTTCTGCGTAATGCATCCCATCGGGTGAAGCGTGCTCACGCTGTTTTCCGAGCGCCGAAGAAGGTATTCAACGGCTGTTTTTCCGTCGGTAACCGGTTTGGTAGTTGGAAGTGCGGCCACATGTGTAAATCCACCGAAAGCCGCGGCATCCAGGCCCGATTCAATAGTCGATTTGTGTTCTTCCCCCGGATCGCACAAATGTGCTTTTAAATCAACCCAGCCCTGTGAAACATGCAGGTTTTCACCTTCCAGCACAATCGCGTCTTTGTCTGTAATAGAAGAAGCTATCGCTGCAATGATTCCATCTTCGATCAGGATGTCTTGTTGAGTGCCGTTGTAGGTGGAGTGTTGATCAAGAATCGTTGCGTTGCGAAGAAGAACTTTCATGGTTGTTGATACGTTTAATGTTTCCAAAAATAGACGATAATCATTTCGGTGAGCAGGAAGAAAAGGACGAAAATAACGCACCATTTCCAGTAAGTTATGGGTTGGTCGAGTTGCAGGAATGAAGCGCCTGTCCAACCCGACGTACTGCGCACATCCATGGTTTTGATACCTGCGTTTTCAAAAGTGCTCATGATTTCCGGTTCGGTCAGTGATTGTATACGCGATTCGGAACGGTTGTAGTTAATGGACAATGCACCTAGCTTTTCTCCGCCGGAAATTACACTGTAATTCCCTGATTCCAGTTGGCGAACAGCTTCCAATCCCTGAACGGAAATGAAGTTTGACTGACGTTTTTTGAAAACGGTAGGAATGAAATCGATGTCGCCTTTTTTAAGGTGAACGGCCTGTTCGGCGTTGCGTGGCTGACCAATCGGATAACTACCATCTTCACCGATAATGAGGTAATACGGAGCTTGTCGCTGGCTCAATTCACCGATACGCAAAAGCAGGGTAGAAAAGAGCTGATTACTGGTAAATGAACTGTAAGTCTGGTCAAGTGATGTTGCAGAAAGATAAGCGTTGAATTTTCCTGTTCCCCGCACGAAGAAAGAATTTCCGCTTTGGAAAGTCAACAGATCAACACTTTCGGAAGCTGAGTTGGATTGTAGACGATACGCTTTTTTAACGGCTGGTAGGTTCAGTTGTTCCGGTTTACGTTCAAACACGCCGTCGAAAAACGGATCTTTGGTGTTGATTTTGCGCACTATCAGGCCTTTTTCCTGTAATTGGCTGAAAGCAGGAAGTTTCAGGCGGGATAAAAAACCATTCCAACCACCAACGCTGGTGTTTGCGCCTGGAAAGAGCAGGAGTGAGCCACCGTCATTGGCAAATTCGAGTAATAAATCGGTGGTGTTGGCCGAAATCTGGTTGCAGCCATTGATCACCACTAAATCTTTGTTCTGTAATTGCGCTTCGGTCAGCTGGTTTTGCTGAACAGTACTCGTTTTATAGAAATCATCGAGTCCGTAAACGATATTGATGTTGGAAACAGCACTTTCGCCGTCGATGATGAGCACGTTACTTTGTTTCCGTACGTCATACGAAAAGAAATAACTGTCGTCCATGTTCATCTGGCGGTCGTTGACCTTCACAGAACCCTGGATTTTTCCCAACTCGTTGTTGAAATAACTCAATTCAACCGTATCGCTTCCGTTGGAAGGAATGTCGGCAAAAACATCGCGGTCTATTTTACCAATGTGAATGTTGACATCAACCGTATTTACTGCCGTTTCACCTTCGTTGCGCAAGCGTACATACAACGTTTGTTTAGCCTCTTTTTTCTGCACTGGCGTGGCAAACCAAATGGAATCGATGTACAGATTTCCGTTGTTGACCGGTTCCAGTTTTACCGGATACAGCATGGTTTCCCAATTCTTGTATTTCGGTAAAACACCTGTTGTCGATTTTTGAAAGTCGGACAAATAAATGAGCTGGCTGCTGGCGACACGAAGATCGTTTGATTTATTGTCGACCAGCCATTGTTCCCACCAATTAGTAACATCGGCGGCTTTTCGCACCAGTGAAGTCGGTTTGATCTTTTCGATTTTCTCTAAAAACTGCGCTTTGGTCAACGTTTGTTTTTCCGAACCACTGAGTTCATTGGTAAGCAAGACGAATTGAGCAGTCCTCGGAGCATCCTGTACAATCGATTTTGCCAGTTCGCGCGATTGAGAGAATAATTCGCCTGTAACACCAATTCGTGTCATGGAGAACGAGTTGTCGATGTAAATTCCGATCACGTTGACGCCGCTTTTATTCGATTCTTCCTTCAGGGGAATAAACGGTTGTGCAAAAGCGAATACGAGGAATGAAAAGGCGAGTGCCCGTGTTGTGAAAATGAGCCAGTACTTGAGTTTACGCGTGTTCTTCTGATTCTGTTCCACCGATTTCAAAAAGGTCAAACTCGAAAAAAAGACAGTTTTGTAACGCTTAAAATGAAAAAGATGAATGAGAAGCGGAATGAGGAGAACCGCAAGGGCAAACAAAAATTCAGGATAGACCCACTTCATGCTCCCAAAGATATTTATTTATTGTGAATTATGAGCAAGCGAGTTGTATTTACGGTGGATTTCAGGGATGAATCACCACAACGCTTACGCTGTAGCTTCAGCGAAGGCGCATAGCGATGGCACAAGCTTCAGCGAAGGCGCAAAGTTTTTTGAAGGATAGACGTGTTAAGACTACAAAGGTGATCTACGTAAATCTTCTTTGTGATAAAAAAAAATTATTTGATCAGCAACAACAATAGTGCTCCTGCAGCTTCGCAATCACCTTCTACTTTCCCTACAATGGTTACATTCAGACCATAGCTATCGGTTGAATAAACGGTTCCTTTCTCTACTTTTCCAACTTTAACGGCGTTGGTCCCGAAACGATCAGTTGCATATACAACGCCGTTTTCAAATTTACCTTTTTGAACCGGGGTTGCTCCTTTGCGGTCTGTTGAATAAAGTGCCGTTCCATCCACTTTGCCGATTTTGGAAGCTTTGGCTCCCTGCGCGTCGGTGGAATAAACCACATTGCCAACGGCTTTTCCGTTTTGAGTGGAGGCGCCTGCTCTGTCGGTTTTGTAAATGGGACATTGAGCATTTGCCCATGAATAGGCCAGAAGTACGATTGCCAGTGCGAAGATTTTTTTCATGTGTTCTATCTTAATCGTTTTGTTTTCAAACTATTGATAACGAGTTGTTTTTTACCCGGATGCGCCTGTTTATGCAACAACCATTCCAATTAAAAACGATTTAAATCTACACCTTTTTTCTAGTCAAAAAACAGGCTGACGCTACTTTTTAATAGCATTCAATTGTTTATTTCTTCACAGGGGTAAGGAGATTTTATTTTATTTTTCCTGACAAGAAATGTAACACTAAAACGATTCTTGGGTATATTCGGGGCTTTAAAAGACGAATACACCCCACAGTCAATTGAAACTGTATAATAAATGCAAAGAGTGGTTGATTGGTGATTATATCGCCAAACAGCAGGACATATACCAGCAGTCAAAAGCTATTTTGCTTTTCAACGCTTCTTTTCTGGTGTTTTTGGTACTCACACCGATGGTCATTTACATTCTATGTGCAGGATTGTACGGCAAAGTACTTCCATCCGTTTTGGGGCTTGTATTTGTGGTGGTGCAGGTACTTTTATTCAAACGTTATCAGAATATTTGGTGGTCATCGTTTGTGTTGTGCATGCTCGCTTCGATGATCGTATGTGTCAATATCAATTTCAATGAGAAGGCACTGCATTTGGTGGAACCGTTCTGGATGATCGTGATTGTGGTGTTCGCCGTGTTTATGATCGGGGTGAAATGGGGAACTTTTTTTTGTTTGTTCCTGTTAACAGGATTCTCCTTTTTTGTAGTCAATAAACTGGAAAGTAACCTGCGGGATTTCCTGGATTCTATACCAACAATCAAGTATTTTTTAGTAGTTGAAATTGCCGGAGCGTTAATCGTGCTGATTTACATTCTTTCGATTTTCGTGTCAACTACCCGAAAGGCTGAACACGCGCTGAGGACCGGGAATTGGCTTTTGGAAGAAAATAACATCCTGGTAAAAAAGCAAAACACTGAAATCACCGTGCTGCTAAAGGAAATTCACCACCGTGTGAAAAACAACCTACAGGTCGTGAATTCCTTACTGCGCCTGCAAAGTGTGCAGATTCATGACGAAGCATCGCAACGGGTGTTTGAGGATGCTCAATACCGGATCAAAGCGATAGCACTGATCCATGAACGTATGTACAAGTCGCCCGATTTGTCCAACATCGATTGTTCCAGGTATTTCAAAGGACTAGCCGAAGATTTACTGCGTCAGAATTCCATTCACGAACAGATCGAGCTTAAAATGGAAGTGGACCTGGCAGAATGGAAGCAGGATGTGGTGGTTCCTCTTGGATTGCTGCTCAACGAACTGATAGCCAATTCGGTAGAGCATGGTCAATTGGGTGAAACAGGAGTGATTACAATTCATTTGCTTTCTTCCGGAACCCAACAATTCACACTCATTTATTCCGACAATGGGGTAGGCTTCCCGAATGAACTCGCGCACGGTTTCGGACTCGAACTCATCGAAACACTCTGTGAACAACTCAACGGAAAAATGGAACTTATCAATCATCCCGGTCAGGGAGTGAAGTATTTGTTTGTGTTTGAAGGGTAGTTAGCTAGTTGAGCACTCCCAGTCCCATCGGGCAATGTCATTAAGTTAAGTTCGTAATTAAGGATTAAGCCAGGCAAACAACCATTTTTCAAAATAGAATGAGAAAAACAGTTATAGCTAGCCACAGATGACTCAGATTTTCACAGATATTGGGCTATACGCTAGCGTATAGTCTCCAAATTGAACTACGGATTTCATCTGTGAAAATCTGAGTCATCTGTGGCAAAATAGATCAAATGAGCACAAGTAACATTTTTATGTTCCAATTCAAAAGCTATCCTTATTCATAAACATTATCTATAACCCTATAGAATAATAAATAATCCTGATAACTGAATAACTTCTAAAATTGTCATAGAAACAAGCTAAATTTAAAGGAACTGAAAACGAATTCACATCCTCATAAATCTGATACTATGGAAAATGAAAGCAAATGCCCGTTTCATGGCGGAGCGATTAAACAAACGAGTGGCACCTCAAATCGCGACTGGTGGCCCAATCAGTTGAAGTTGAATATCTTGCGTCAACATGCTGCTCCATCCAACCCGATGGGCGAATCATTTAACTATGCTGAAGAGTTTAAATCACTCGATCTCGATGCACTAAAAAAAGACCTGTTCGATCTCATGACCGATTCGCAGGATTGGTGGCCGGCCGATTACGGTCATTACGGCCCGTTCTTTATCCGGATGGCCTGGCACAGTGCCGGCACTTATCGTATCTCGGATGGTCGTGGTGGCGGTGGCTCAGGTGCTCAGCGTTTTGCACCGTTAAACAGCTGGCCCGACAATGTAAACCTCGATAAAGCGCGTTTGCTGCTTTGGCCGATCAAACAGAAATACGGAAAGAAAATCTCCTGGGCCGATCTGATGATCCTTACCGGGAATTGTGCGCTCGAATCCATGGGCTTTAAAACCTTTGGGTTTGGCGGTGGCCGCGAAGATATCTGGGAACCGGAAGAAGATGTGTATTGGGGAGCAGAAGCAAAATGGCTCGATGACCAGCGTTATTCCGGTGATCGTGAATTGGAGAATCCGCTGGCAGCCGTTCAAATGGGTTTGATCTATGTTAATCCGGAAGGACCGAACGGAAACCCTGATCCGTTATTGGCTGCACACGATATTCGCGAAACTTTTGGACGCATGGCAATGGATGACGAAGAAACCGTCGCGTTGATTGCCGGTGGACATACCTTCGGTAAAACTCATGGTGCTGCTGATCCGGGAAAATATGTGGGAGTTGAACCCGCAGCTGCAGGCATTGAAGATATGGGCCTCGGCTGGAAAAACTCATTTGGGAGTGGTAGTGGTGTTGATACGATTTCCAGCGGATTGGAAGGAGCCTGGACCACAACGCCGACCAAATGGAGTACCAATTTCTTCGATAACCTGTTTGGTTTTGAATGGGAATTGACCAAAAGTCCGGCCGGTGCACACCAATGGAAACCAAAAAACGGGGCAGGAGCAGGCAGCGTGCCAGATGCCCACGATCCATCCAGAAGTCATGCGCCAACCATGCTCACCACCGATTTATCGTTAAAAGAAGATCCGGTTTACGGTCCGATTTCAAAGCACTTTCACGAAAATCCGGATGCGTTTGCAGATGCCTTTGCCCGCGCATGGTTCAAACTCACGCACCGTGATATGGGACCAAAAACACGTTATCTCGGGAAAGAAGTGCCGGCTGAAGATTTGATCTGGCAGGATCCGGTTCCGGCGGTGACACATCAGCTGATCAATATCAATGACATTGCGACATTGAAAGCCGATATTCTTAATTCGGGGCTTTCCGTTTCTCAGATGGTATCAACCGCATGGGCTTCGGCTTCTACCTTTCGCGGTTCCGATAAACGAGGCGGAGCAAACGGTGCACGGATTCGCCTGGCACCGCAGAAAGACTGGAAAGCTAATAACCCGGCTCAGCTGCAAGAAGTTCTGACAAAACTTGAAAACATTCAGACGGCATTCAATGCAGCTCATGCGGGGGGAAGACAAGTGTCGCTGGCAGATTTGATTGTATTGGCAGGCTGTGCCGGTATTGAAAAAGCCGCAAAAAATGCCGGGTACGATATTACTGTACCATTCTCGCCGGGTCGCAGCGATGCAAGCCAGGAACAAACCGATGTGGAGTCATTCCACATCCTCGAACCTGCTGCTGATGGTTTTCGTAATTACTTAAAGCCCGGGTATGTGACACAGGCCGAAGAAATGCTCATTGATAAAGCACAACTGTTAACGCTGAGCGTACCCGAAATGACAGCTTTGATCGGCGGAATGCGGGTGCTCAATACCAACTTCGATCACTCGAATCACGGTGTTTTTACATCGCGTCCCGAAGTGTTGACCAACGATTTCTTCGTAAACGTACTCGATTTAAACACAGCCTGGAGCGCCAAAATTGATTCGAAAGACCTGTTCGAAGGCCGGGATCGCAAAACTGGTGCCGTCAAATGGACAGGAACACGTGTTGATCTCATTTTCGGTTCCAACTCCGAACTCAGGGCCATTGCCGAAGTATATGGCTGCTCTGATTCACAGGGGAAATTTGTTTCAGACTTCGTGAAAGCGTGGGACAAGGTAATGAACCTTGATCGGTTTGATTTGAAGTAAAGTAAAGTATAGAATCAATGATATTCGAAGCTGAATCCATATCCCCCTTAACGCAGTGATGAAGGGAAGAGCAAGTAATACTTGCGAAGACTGAGACTAGCCTGAGAAGGCTTAGGTCGAAGGAAAGGGGGATGACAATTGGTCAATTGTGAAAAAGTATACAAAAAGGTGATTCGGAAGGATCACCTTTTTGCGTTTTAATTCTTGGAATCCTGTTTTTGATCAATTAAGCAAAAATCACCATGTTTTCAGTTCTGATTACTTTTGCATCCCTTATGAATAAAGAGATTCAGAACTTCTGCCAACCCAACCCAGTAGATACTCCGTAGATATCCCGTATATAACCCGTATATATCCCGTGTCAGAGACAGTAAAAAACGCTTCTTTTAGCTTGAAATCCTAAGTTGTGATAGTTGCTGATCACGCAGTGACTGACGAAAGGAAGTCTACTGCTGTGACTGCAACTGATGATTAATCATCCATTTCACTCCGAATTTATCGGTAAACATCCCGAAATAATCACCCCAGGGAGCTTTGCTCATCGGTACGGTAACTGTTCCGCCTGCGGAAAGACGGTTAAACAATTCATCAGCCCGTTCTTGACTGTCGGGATGAAACGATAACGAGAAATTATTTCCGGCTTTAAACGGCCCGCCCATAAAATCAAGGTGATCATTGCCCATCAGTTGAATATTTCCCGGAGCTTCCAGGGCGATGTGCATGATTTTATTCTTGTCGGCATCAGCTACTCCGGGTGTATCACCAAAACGCTGAATGCTGGTGATTTCGCCGTTCAGGGCCGACTTGTAGAAATTGAAGGCTTCTTCTGTGGTGCCGTCAAAGGATACATAAGCTGTGATCATAACATTGGGTTTTTAGATAGCTAAAGATACAGGTTCAATAATTACAATTCAAATTCATAATAGGAATAACCCATTTCTGAAGGAAGCGCCCCAATGGCAT
This sequence comes from Candidatus Fluviicola riflensis, assembly GCA_002243285.1. Classification (GTDB taxonomy): domain Bacteria; phylum Bacteroidota; class Bacteroidia; order Flavobacteriales_D; family Crocinitomicaceae; genus Fluviicola; species Fluviicola riflensis. The sequence goes on from CP022585.1 coordinate 1,995,422, forward strand.
TAAGTAACAATCACAAGAGGACAAGGTGGAGTTGAGCGTGATCGTCCGCCTTAGGCGGATGAGCTCAGTCATAGGGTTGTTTGCAAAACAATCCGTTAATGACGTTTTGCGAGTTGGGTTGAGATAGCTTAACAAACCGTAGTTCTCAAGATTGGAACTTACCGCCTTGATTTTTTGCCTACTACCTCCCTGTTACGTCCGCCAACCGCGGTCTACAGGTCGTCTTCGTCAGCCGTATCTGACTCTTTATCAAGAAAAAAGTAGGAATAAAAGAGAAGAAAAAGGATCAACCTTCCTCCCTGATCAGATTCAGAATCAGCGTAAATAACCCAACAGCTGCTTTCTTCTTGATCTCCAATGGAGAACCGCGAAACACTTTTCTAAAGTCATGGGTTTTATTTCGATAACGAATGGCATAGAATACAGTTCCTACCGGTTTGTCCTTCGTTTCACTTCCGTTTGAAGATGCAAGGCCGGTAACGGCAGCATAGATGTTGGCTTTTACCAGTTTTGACAGGTTAAGAACCATTTGATGTGTGATTTCGGTTGACTCACAGGTATAGCGTTGAATGCTGGTTTGTTTCACATTCAGTAATTGCATTTTAGCTTCCGGGGTATAGCAAACCACCGAAGCCGTTAACACATCCGAAACACCGATGCAGGAAGAAAGTTTCATTGCCGCAAGTCCGCAGGTCATACTTTCTGCAAGAACAAGCGTTAATCCATCTGTCTGCATCCGGCGGATAAGCTCATTGGCTTTCTGCTTCATGCGTTCACAGTTTGAACCGGATCACGATTTACTATGAGGGCGCAATTGCATCATGAGCGCCAGCACCGCAACAATTAATGTCAAATGAAAAATGCCTCCTGTCTGGTATTTGAAATATACAATTGACCAGCCAAATGTTACAAGAAGTGCCAATGTGATGATTGTAGCTCTCATAATTACGCTTATTAATGGTGAAATAATATTCAATTGATTGTTAACGCGTAGTGGCTACAAAGGGGGCATGAGCCCCCTACCTAACCACAGATTTACTCACGTAAAGTTTTACTCTTCACTGGTTTCGTTCGCTGCATCTATATTAATAGATGACATAGCAATCTCCGTTAAAGTTTGATCAGCTTCTTTTTCTTCGTTCAAAGTATCTTCCAGCAGATCGGCTGCAGCCGATTCGCTTAGTGCATTTGCAAAAGCAACCAGTGTTCCGTAGCTGGCAATTTCATAATGCTCTACTTTTTGCGCAGCAGAAATAATTCCGGCATCGCGCACGACACCTTCTTCGGTTTCTTCCATGATGGTTTCCGCTTCGGCAATCAGACCTTCCATCGCTTCACATTTTTTTCCCGATGCTTTTTCTCCGATGATATCGAATACCTGTTCCAAGCGATCGATATGTGTTTCAGTAACGGCAAGATGATCTTCCAATGCTTCAATAAGTTCAGTGCTCGAAGCCTGTTTTACCATTTTAGGCAACGCTTTTGTGAGCGCTTTTTCCGCCCAATAGATGTCTTTTAATTCATCAAGAAATAATTTTTTAAATCCTGATTCCGGTGACATTTCACCTCGATTTCCTGTTTTTACTGCCATGATTTCACTGTTTTTTCAATTTTTTCAATGTTTTTTTCCTCAATCCAAAATACTACGATAAACAGGGAAGGGCTTTACAGGATTTTCTTGATTAGTTACATAAATCTTAGGATTTGGAGCGGGTGGTTCTGAGTTAATCTTTAATTAAGTATTGGCAATCAATTGGTTTAGATAACTTTCAGAATTACCGGTATCTGCCTCCACCTTTGAGAAGAAAAAGCACTGCTTTTGAAGACCAAACGTTAGTGCAGGGAGGATTGAGGAGGGTGGCAGCTGAAAATTGTAAAAAAACTGTGAAAATTAGTATCTTCAGTAACATGAATACGTTTTCACATCACCACTACAATCCGAGGTTAAAAGAATTTGCCCGGGAATTAAGAACAGAAACTGTTTCCAGAGCCGAGAAATTCATTTGGAAAGCGATTTTATCAAGAAAACAAACGGGGGAACGTTTTCTACGGCAACGATCGATTGATCAATTTATCGTAGACTTTTTTGCTCCTGAAATAGGTCTGATTGTAGAAATTGATGGGAATTCTCATGCAAATAAAGGAGAGTATGATCGGTATCGTGAAGATAAATTGAAATCTCTGGGATATGAGTTGATTCGTTTCTCAGAAGGTGAGGTTATTAATAATTTGGATGAAGTGCATCAACAGTTAATGCATACAATTCATTGTCTGAAACAACACTAAGTATAGCCACCCTCCTCAATCCTCCCTCAAGGGAGGAAGTGGATTCTCTAAACTTCGAAAACTCAGTTAAAGCAGCAACTTAATGAACTTGAAAACTCAACTACAACTTAACAAACTTAACCGACTTGCATACCGAATCTCCCATCAAACCGCTCACGATATACGTTCCGGAGCGTAATTGGTCAATCTGAATCTGAGAATCAAAATTTGTCGGGTCCATTGTCTTTTCCAGCACAAGGCTTCCTTTCAGGTCCACAATCCGAACGGTGATAATTCCGCAATCTTCGCAGCCTACATTGATGAGATCAGATGCCGGGTTGGGGTAGAGGATAAAATCACAATTGTCATAATCATAAACAATAGTTACCGTCGGCACATACGAAACCCATGGCCGCGCTTGTTTGATTACCAACCGGTTCGTACTGTCTATTTTAAACTCGATGTCCATTGCAAACGTAGGGTTTCCTTCTGCGTGGTATAAAATGGCAAACTGATCATGGATCACCGATAAATACTGGCGTAGCAAATCCATCTGAACTTCCGACATCAACAGCGAATCCACGGTAAGTAAACTCGAATATTGGATCACCGAATAATTATCATTTCCATCCGGGTAACGCTTCAGCAATAATTCTTCCGGATAGGTACTTTCGGGATTCGTGATCAGCTCTTCGCCCACTTGTGAGTTCAGATAGAACGTACTGTCAGTATTGTAAACCGGATCGGCACTTACACCAACGCCGTTCACTGCTTCATCGTCGAAATTCGGGTGACACAAAACGCCCATGGAGGCATAATAATGGTTCACACGGTAAAACTCGCGTTCCTCGAAAGCACGCAGGTTCCACAAACTGGCATACACCTGTTTCACGGTTTTGGTAATATGGCCTTCATCCGGGTGATGCGTTTTGGAATCATATAATCCCGCGCCGCTGAATCCAGGTAAATCTTCGTTGTTTGTACTGGAACGGCAACGTATTGAATAACCATCAGGAAAAGAATTGTGCATCGCATCAAGCTGGTCCAGCATCCACTGAGGCATGGTGGCATCTTTAATATCATCCTGCAATTCTGCTAACCGGACATCGCGCACATTTCTGTCGGCAATAAACGCCGAATCCTGCATCATCAGTTCGATTTCCTCGAAAAAATGATTGTGTTCCATGAACATCTGGTAGAAATAAAACGGAATTCCATAACCATCGGGAATTGTTCCGTCAGGAAAACCAAACGTTCGCATAGTGGCTACATTGGCCACTTTAGCACCATAACCGTCATACATGCCAAAGGAAATGTCATCGAGCGGCAAGATGGAAGTGTACGATAAATTGAGCGGTGGAATTTGTTCGGTAGTTGGGCGTTTGTCTTCGTACCATTCATTTACTTCGTCAATCGTTGCTTCTCGGATAATGTAATTACTTTGATCTGTTTTGAAATAAATGTAGTGTCCAACCAAATCGGCAATACTATCAATCAGTAACGGATCGCGGATAAATGCGTTGGGAACATTGTCGTGAATGGCTCTTAAATTGACATGAGAAAGTGGTGTTTGTACCACTGAAGTGATGATTCCGCCAACGCGCGGCAGCGAATTCGGAAGCGCTTCGTACAGAACGATATCCCTGGAACCGGGAAGTTCTCCGGGCGACATTACCCGAAAAAAGCCGTATCCTTCTGTTTGGTTCAGTCCCCAGTAATCAATCCCGGCATAGACATCCGATTCAAATAAGACCGGAATTCGTGAGTTTTGATAAAGCGCAAGGTTGTCCTGGTAATCCTGCTCGTTGTTTTCCGTGATAAAGTAGGACAAATTATTGATCAGGTAAGGCATATTCGCCGCAAGCAATTCCTGTGTTTGCTGCACGATTTCAAAAGGCTGCGCCTCATTGTTGCTAAAATTGAAAGAATAAACGCCCAAAGTACCGTTATCGGCCAAAACGTTTGGATTGTAGATCAGCTGTCCTTTGATTACAGTAGGAGCCAGGTGATTGACACCAATATAAGTCGCGAAATCGGCATGAAGAGCGTAGGTGTTGCTGTTGATGAAATAAATTTTCGGGTCGGTGAAAAAATCAAGAATGATGAACTTGGTATATTCCATATCATTCAGGTATTCAACCCAGGGAGTCCCGTTTTCTTCGGTTGAAACATCCTGGAAAGCGGAAAGCGTGTTTAAACTCACAAGTGCGTGTTCAACGGCAATTGTTGCGGCAGCATTCAGCGGCCCGTGCAAAGGCATTGTATTGAATTCTGTGATATCATCCGCACCATCACCATCCGCATCAAACGGCGTATTGATATCGTATTCCAATACCTGGTAATGATCGATTGGATAAGCTTTTAAAGGTTCGGTAAGAATGGTTGTTCCTGCTTGGCCCAATGTCATGGAAGTGGTCAACGCAAAGGCCGAATCCGGATGATGTTTTACCTGAACGAGATAGTATTTCCCTGCGGTAGAATTGACTTCCAGGCGAATCTGTCCGTTTACGTCTATTGTATGATTTTGAATGGGTACTACCTGTGCAACTGCCCAATGGCTGGTGAATAAAATGGTAATAGCAATCAAAAAAGCGTTTATTGACATGACTTAACAGGTTGTACGGTTGAAACGAACGAATGCATCAACTTTCATTTGCTGGCAATTTATGAAAAAATGGGGAGGTTCTGGAGAAAAGTTTGATGTTAACTATCCAAAGGTGTTGTTGAATGTTTTAACGGTACTTATTTCCCGGTTCATAATAAAGAATAATCGCATGATCAGTGATAAACTGTCAGTAATCCAGGATAGTTGGTTTTATCTATATTTGATTAAACATTAATTATGTATCTCCAGACAAAAGAAGAGATTAAACAGCACATAGGCAGTAAATCTCTTTTCAAAAAAATCCCGCAAACGGAGGCTGTTTTGAACTATGTTTCGGGGATTCAGGAACTCACATTTGAACGTAATTCAGGTAAGCCGGTAGGCAGATTCTTTATTGCGCAATACCCGTACGGTATACTTATTGCGGACCGAAAAGGGAAGTTTCGATTCGGTATTCCTTTTACTGATTTGAAGAACATTGAAATTTCTAAGCTGGATGAGGAATATTACGAAATAGCTTTAGGTAATTCCTCGCATTCCAGCTCAGTTGTTTTTTCATTTCAAAAAAAAGACCGGCTTCGTGTACTTCCGCTTGTGAAGGCTCTTCCGGTTAAGGAAGAAAAAGACCCACGCGATGAAAAAATAGCGAGAGAAGAAATCCTGAAGTTGAAGGAGGAATTTGCTGCTGATTATTTTACGGATCGACGATTCTTCGAGGAGTTGAAAGGGGCAGAGGGACTGAATCGGGATTTGCAGATCAATGAAAAATACATCAGCTATCGTAACAGGACGCTGGATATTTCTTCTGTAACTGGATATGCAGTTGGTATAGAAGAAGTGGAACGTACTGCTTTTTCCAGATTTCATTATAGCATCAGAATTAATCATGCGGAAGAAAACCTATACATCTACTTTACCTCCACGTCGACCTTTCTGAAGGAAGGTGAATACTCGGCTGTTTTGAATGAGATTGGGCGTGTATTATTTGATGTCGTTTCAAGGCCAATCGTAGCTAAATGGTTTGATAAGTTTGCGAACGATGAAACCATCGATTCTAAGGTATTCACCCTTTCACGTCAGGGAATGCTGCTAAAAACACAAACGCCGAATATCATGATTCATTGGGACGAAATTGCAGCACAACCTAATGGATTGTATCGCTGGCCTTACAAAAACACGGTTTTTCTAAAATTAGACGGCTCTTATGACCATCGCGACAATATGCTTTCGACCTTAGTCCACTGGCTTCAGGAAGATCCACAACGCTTAATGGCTCTTATGGGGCGTACATACTATGTTTCATGAGATTTTCCCGGTTCATAATAAAGAATAACTGCTCCACAACCAAAGGTTTTCGTTTTGATCAGTTTCAGTTCACTCCGATCGTGAATGTCTTTGAACAATTTCATCCCTTTTCCTGCAATAACAGGATGAACCATCAACTGTAGTTCATCGACCAAGCCAAGATTCATTGCTTGTACAATCAAGCCCGGACTGCCTACAAAAATGTCTTTACCTGGCTGTTGTTTGAGTTCCAGGATCTCTTCTTCAAGGCTTTTCGTAGCCAATCGCGCACTTTTCCAGTCAACACTTTTCAGTGTGTGCGAAAAAACGACTTTGGAAATGTTATTCATAATGATTGCAAACTCATCCGACGCTTTATTGCCGCTGGGATTCGCCACTAAATCCCGCCAATATTCCATGAGCTGGTAAGTTGTTCTTCCATACAGAATGGCATCTCCGCTGCGCAACAACTCACTGTAATGCTCATGAACTTCGTCATCCGGCGCCACGGCTGTGTGGTCACAAACGCCGTCGAGGGTCATGTTTATTCCTGCGATTAGTTTTTTCATGGGGTTGTTAACTATTTCGTCTCTTTGAATATATATTTAAAATAGCTATCGGTATTATCAATGTAGCGTCTTAAGTGTCCCGATGTTTTATGTTTCATTTGAACTAGCGAATTAATTGCCTTTTCATGTTCATCTGGAAAGTGTGCAGCACTAGAAGCACTTATATACATAGGGTGGACTGTATAGTGGTTTGATTTACCGTTTTTTAAATGGCAGTCGTATCTTTTAATAAACTCCTGTTGATTCAATTGTCTATGCATAACCTGCTCCACAGTTCCGTGAATTATCACCCCATAAAAGTGAAGTTCTTCTTGTAACAAATAAGCATCAATTAACGGTTGTCCGAAAAAAATAGACCGTTCACTGTCAAGAGTCATTTTACCATAAGCCATTGCACCTTTGTGCGGGATTCCTTCAATAAATAAATCATAGGTTAGGCCTGATACAGCTGCGATCAAAGCTTCAAAGCAACCTACAGTTTTGTTCTTTGAATAAAGCATTATACTGTCTGAGTAGGTTGTTGACTTAACCAATTGATTATTCTTTTTATCAATAGCAATTTCTTCACTAATAGTTTTCGAAGAATCTATTGCAAGCATCATTTTGTAAATCGCCGAATGAGGCATCTTCATAACCATGTCTTTGAATCCCATTATATCGATAAAGGCAACAAATCTTTCTGTTGTAATAGGCCATTTATCTATAGAAGGTACTTGAGTTTCTTTTTTTGTAGCTGGCATTAAAGTTTCTTTTATAATCAAGGTTTAGGAGTTTCTCCAGCAAATAGTATATTACTTCAATACTACCAAAAAAAGCTGAAATGCAATTACTTTTAAGCAAATAGTAATAGATCTTTTGAGAAACTTGATGGAATTAATCTTTCATGTCATCCAACTCGATCCTACCCTAAAGGAGGAAGGCGTTGCAAGTCTAGAACATGAGTCAATATGCCCACTCGTTTCTGAAAAAGAAAAATCCCAAACGATAAATTTTGAGACTCTTTTGTGAATAAGAGTGGACGGAACCCTAGAAGCGTATTTCCTTACCACAATTACTTTTTTTCGAAATATTTTTCTGATTTATCTTTAACTGTTGTAATTACTTCTTTCGGAGATAGTATTCTAAAACTCACTAACATTATTATTAAGCCTACGACTCCAATGATAACTGAAACTGCTACTTTACCAACATTATGCTGAATTATTCCAACAAGGGCACCTAGTGATCCTAATGTCAGAATACTAATTGGTAAATAAAAATCATTCTTAGAACTTATTTTTGCAATAATAATATTGAGAATAATAAATACTACTATTAGTATGTATATCCAATGTTTACTTGCAGGTTTGTTACCATTAATATTTAGATATTGATTGATATCTAAACCATTATTCTGAAAAAAATTATGTATTTCTTCTGGACTACCCTCAAAATCTTTGAACTTCATAATCTTACTTATCTTGAGGATTTAGCAACTTTTTTACATCGTCCTCAGCTTTTGAAGAAGTCCATTCATTTTTATCATTGTTTTTTATAATCAGTATTTTTGTGGGCTCGAGGACAATATTAGTTCCTGTAAACTGAAAACCTTTTAAGTTACCTCCAAATGCGTTTTGTTGAATTTTCGCAAGTTGATCGCTAATAGTATCTTCTTCTTTTTTAAATTCATCTTTTGTAGGTTGATTTTTTTTAAATTCAAATTCAATTATAGCCCCTTCTTTAGAAGGATAAATTACTGCTCTCAAATTTAAATCAGGCTTCAAATAGATACTTATTTGTCTTCTGAAATTATTTATATAATGTTGAATTTCTTCTTTTTTCATCAGTTTTGTGTGAATCTAAAAATTACTTGTAATGAGAATTGAGCGGTTTAATCTAAATAATATCTTATTCAAACAGACTCTGATTTTACAATTCAATTTCTTTTGGGATTTTTTTAGCAAATAGTTCATGGTCATATTAGCACTTCAATACTAATAAAAAAAATCTGAAATACAACTGTTCTCAACTCAACTTTCACTTATAACCTTTGAAGACACAATAGTCATGTATCTAATTCTCTCCTCAAGTGAAGAAACTGAAATTCCTACATTACCTCATAACTTGTGGAAAAGTAAGCAGTTAAACGCGTTTTCACAAAACAGAAAAACGTAATTTCGCCTCGGTATCCATCAGCAAAAATCACCAGTTGAAGCAAATAGCCATCAGAATTCGTAAACAGTGGAAAATCATCGGTGTGTTGGTTGTTGTTACAGCTATTCTATTTGTGAGTATCCGCGTTTTTAGGTCTCAGGAACATCCGCCGGTTGCATTTTATTACTGGAAACAGGTGTATGCACTGAACAACAGGCAACAATCGCTGCTGAAACACTGCCAATCTGAGGAACTTTTCGTGAAGTTTTTCGACGTGACGCACGATCCGGCAACGGGAGCTGCCAAGCCGGTTTCTGTGATTGTATTTGAAGAACAACCAGCACTTCGCGTTGTTCCATGTGTGTACATTCAGAACGAGGTGCTGAAACATCCCCAACCGGAACTCGCTGAAAAAATACGCGAGTTGGTAAAAAGTATTGCTGCCAACAATCGGCTGTCAGTAAACGAAATACAAATCGATTGCGACTGGTCAGGTACTACCAAAACAGCTTATTTTAAATTGCTGCGCACCCTTCAGCAACTCGACCGGAAACTGAATGTAACCTGCACCATTCGGTTGCATCAGATCAAATACCAGTCAGAAACAGGCGTTCCTCCGGTCAAAAAAGGTGTGCTGATGTGTTACAACATGGATGATTTGGATGCGTTCGACATAGAGAATTCGATTTTGTCTGCAACAACCCTCAAAAAGTACATTTCACCTGGTACGAGTTACCCGATTGAATTGGATCTTGCCTTACCTATTTACCAGTGGGGACTTGTTTTTCGTCTAGGAAAACTCTCACTGATCGCCAACGATATTTCTGAAAATGAACTCAAATCTCCGGATTACACACAAGTCAAACCGCACGTTTATAAGGTTCTTAAAAACGGCTACCTGAACAACGCTTTTGTCTGCAAAGGCGATCTGATTCGTCTTGAAACCTCTTCCCCGGAAACACTTGCGTCTATGGCCGAATGGCTGCAGGAAAGCGACATGAATTTTAATCGTTTAATTTTGTTCCACATTAGTCAGGAACACATATCTCAGTACAATGAAAGCAGCATTCAAAAAATCCGTCATCTTATTCCTTAGTCTCTGCATTGCCATTGAATCCATTGCCTGTGGAGGTGGTGGCTATTACATGGATTACGACATGCTGTTCGACCGGAACATCCTGTTTGACAACGGAAAAAAGACAACGACTTACAACGCATGGGTTTACAACAGCGAATTCTATGCAGAGGACAGTCCGCGTATTCAGAATACCGAAAGTTGGGCAACCTACCTGGAAAACGTGTACCGGAAAGAAGATCTTGAACGGTTCATTTACCGTTCATCTGGTGTGAAATTCGACAAAACAAAAGAACAGAAACGACTGCGTTCCAAACGCATGAGTGACACTGATATTTCGAAAAAAGAAACACTCTTTTTGGATTTTATCGCGTACGCACTAAAGGTTGAAAAAGTGATCTCCGATAACACTCCTGATCCGTGGGCAGAAGAAGTGAAGGAAATCAATCTGACGGATTTTAATGACCGGATCACCGAAGGAAAAGCGCTAATAAAAGCTGTGAAGGACGATTTTATGAAAGAACGTTATGCTTTTCAGCTGATCAAATTGTATCGGTACAGTAATCAGTTCGAAGACGCAGAAAAAACGTATAAAACCTATTTCAGCAACAGCACTTCCCTGATTGGTTATTGGGCTATGGAACACTACGCGGGAATCCTGATGAAACAAAACAAACCGTTTGAGGCCAATTATTATTTCATCAAAGTGTACACGAATTGTCCGTCAAAGCGGGAAAGTTCGTACCTGAGCATGCAGCTGGATTCCGAAGAAGATTTCAAAAAAACACTGGCGCTTTTTACGGAAACGGAAGAGAAAATGGCCTTGCATTATGTGCGTTCTATGCAAACGAAAGCACTCGGACTGGAAGATATGCAGATCATCTCCAAGACGTTGGGTAATCACGAATACGCGCGGATTATCATGACGCATGAGATCAATAAACTGGAAAAAGGCCTGTTAACGGAAGACGAATCCGATGATAAACAGGATGAAAAGCTATTAGCAGAGCAGCTGGGGAACTACACCAAAGACCTGATTGCGTTCAATGAGGAAATGCTGGCAAAAGACGGTGAAGATCAATTCTGGCATCTGTCGCTGGCCTATTTGTATTACCTCAACGGTCAGCACGCAAAGTGCTCGGCTTTGCTGGAAAAAATCCACCCGAAAACACCTGATTTTCAAAAACAACATACGATTATTTACATCGTCAACTATTTGGGAACACGGCAAACATTGACAGAAATAGATGAAAACATCATCGGTGAAAAGTTGTTTGCGCTAAACGGCAATAGTGTGAGTTATCCGTTTTTGCATGATGAGAGAGAAGAGAACTATTACGAAACCGACGAATACAATACCGTCAATCAATTCATCTTCCGGCAGATTTACAAACGTTCCCAAACAAAAAATGCGTTTCTGGAACTCATCTTTTCAGGTCAAACCATTTCAGATTTGCAATCAGAATACTTATATGATAATGACGAAAAGTCCGAAAAACCATCTGAATTGGCACACATTGATCAGGTATTGAATGATTTGGCTAAAACACCGGAAACAACGCTTTCGATTTACGCTGCCAATTACTTTTTTTACAATTATGACTACAGCCGGAATTCCAACCTTGATTTCGAGCAATGCGAACAACAGCTGAAAGAATTCAAAGCCACCTTGTTGATGCGCGATCCGGATCGTTTGCAGGAAGCCGTTGCGATTTTCCGTGAATTGCCCAAAAACATGCAGGGGGAAAGCATTTACGGTGATCCGTTTAAGTTTGACCTGAAAAACCCGGGTTTTGATCGCTTCGACGAAAATCGTTACTCCCAGCCTTCGATGACGAAATACGAGTTGGCAAAAACGCTCAATGAACTGAACAAGAAGAAGTCGACCGCCAAGGATTACTATAACCTGGGACTGGCATATTACAACACAAGTTACTACGGCTTGCAATGGAAGGCCATGGCCTATTACCGTTCTTCGTACGCCCCGAATGGTTTTTATTCCATGAAAACCGCGCAAGTGTTCTTTAAAAAAGCACTGGCATTCGGCAAGCTGACAGATGAGCAGGAAGCGCAGATTTACTTCATGCTGGCACGTTGTGAACAACACGAATACACCCAGAAGAACGGCGAAATCACGGCTTATTTCGATTCGAACAATCGATTCAGCTTTGATACTTACATGGGTAATATGCGATCAGATGGTGCCTTCTCAAATTTCGAAATCCTTGACAGAAACTATAGAAACACCGCGTTTTACGATGAACTCATCAATGAGTGTTATTATTTTAATTATTACATCAACTGATTCAATCATCTGAAATCAAATCATTTCTACGGCATCCCCATATCAGAACGCCGTAGAAATGTTCAAATCATTTTAACCTTTATGGTGAGGACACCCCGAAGCTGGATCAGCCATTTCAGCGGAGATATTTCCACTTGGTTTTTTACAGTCAAAGAACTGCTCTTCTATGATACGTCTTTGATCTTCAGGTATATCCTCCAGTTTACGAAGTGTATTCACTTGAATGTGAGGCCAGCTTGTGGTACCACCGTCATTTCCAAAATCAAATTCAAAAAAGACAATTTGTTCGTATTGCAACTGAAGAATTTCTTTTCCATTTTCAATGACTGTTTCAATCCAAATATTCATGTCTACTTCAACAGTAGGAACAAAACGGTTGACAAAAGGAACATTTAAAATTCCTCCTTGAGCACCGGTATCCTTTTTTGAAGACATCTGAACAAGGACGTAGTTAGCCACATTTTGCCCACTTAATGTGTCTCTTAATCGCAGGTCAGGCCGCACGGAATAAGGATATAAATCATCAGCAAGTATGCGTTGCGTATAGATTTTATTGGAGCCGGGGTCGTTTTGATCGGTCAGTGTTTCATGTACCCAAGCCGGTGCCGGTTGATCCAGGTTGATAGGATGAGCAGGGCTTGCACCGGCTCCACCCATGGTTGGTGAAATAGCAAGATGAGCCGGTTGCCAGGCAGCATCACCGGACGGGAATTTTGGTGAGCCGTCAATTAAATAATTGGAACCATTCGGTGCGATATCTCCCAGCAACGTAATGGTGCTGCCGTGAGGAATGACACCACTTCTTGAAATAGAGTAGTCAGGAATAAAATAAGGACCGTCTACACCTGCTCCTGGTTTTAGTTCCTGAGCTGGAATAATCTCAAAGTATTCCTGTCCTTCTTTTAATTGACTTAAAAGAATATACTCCTTCTTATTTTCATCCGGTGATACCTGAACCAACGGTTCATTTCTATATTCTCCGGTATAACCGTAAAGCTTATAATCCTCTTCAGAAAAAGCATGAATACCGCGGTCTTTTTCAATGGATTCTTTCGTAGCAGCATGATTGTAAACATCACTCAGCCATAAATACATTCCGTTTTCTTCATGAATAGAGGTGTATTTCAAAGCGTCTTGTCCTTCTACCTGATTGACACTTTGGATGCTTTGTTCATACTTGACAGCTCCGCAGAATAATTCAGATGCTCCACCACGGTTGCGAACACCACCGGGAACCAGTGAAAACGTTAACTTCTCAATATATTCTTCACAGTCAAAACTGAATTTACCGGGAATTGTTCCCGAATTGGTTCCGGGCGAAGGCATAATCGTCGTATGTATTCCGCTCCCGAGCGATTTACGATCAATGTTGGGATTATAATTGGCATTATAGCTCACCCAGGTTCCGTCCAGTGCTGCTAAAATGCCATAATCAACATTTGCTGCGATCTCGTCCAGGTTTTTTTCTTTAAATGGCCGAACCGGATCATCAATAAGCAGCTTGGAGTATCCGTCCATTATTTCTGCCAACTTACCTTTCTGAGGTTGATTCGCAGCGGCAGTCTTCAATAATTGACTCCCTTTTTCAGGGCCATCTTTTTTTCGTTTAAGCATCCTATTTGGTTTTTATTATAAACTGGTGTATTCAAAAGTGGGACCTGCATTGAATTGAGCATCCAGTGGCTGGTTCATTAAACCAACCGCTTGTTCTTTCAAAGCATACATATACATGATGGATTTTTCCAACTCTTTTTGATTGCCTTCCACAGCACTTTGAATGGCGTCTAACAATCGTCTGTAGGTTTTATTGAATTCAAGCCCCTGAGCATATAATTGGTTGTTATTGGCGTAGTCGCTCAGTTTCGGATTTGCTTTCATAGGATATGCTGCACTCCAATCTACGGGAAGTGGTTTTCCGGTTGGCGGAGTTGTTACCGGCATCATTCCGTTTTCATCTGTAAAGGGGCTGTAATCTCCTCCCAAATAATAATGCTCATGGAAAATTTCTTTAAACCTGAAATAATGCGCCAATTCTGCTCCTTCTTCAAACTGAGAAGGATCCACATCAAAAATTGAATCATCGACACCTTCACCTTGTCCTTTAATTTCCTGGAAAACAGCTATGACACCTGCTAAAGATTCCACAGAATGCAATTTTCCGCCGCTTCCGTAATACTGTTCAGGGCGGATTTGTTTGGCAGGATCTCCTGTGAAAATTCCTCCCGTATTTAATTCTTCAAAATTTTGCGGAAGGGTTCCGTGTTCCGTGTAATAAGCAATTATTTGGAAAACAACGATGTAGAAGAATACCATATCGTAGTATTCACCGATTGTGTCGACATTTTCAAGAATGAAGCCTTTCATGTTTTCAAGCGTCCAGAAGTTGTTTTCAGGTACCGCAGCACTTTTGGCAAATAAGGGAGTTGAATCGGTTTCGTGATCAGATGTTGGTGCTTTAACCAACGGACTGCTTGGACTTTCGATGGCTATAAATGTTGCAATACTGTTTGTTGAGAACGTCTCCAAACCTACATAGAAATCAACATTCAGTGGTAATTTCATGGGGTAAGTAGGGTAGTTCTGTGGTCGGTTAACAGAAGGTTGAATGTTCACTGCATTCAACACATTACACACCATAATCATGTGCAGCATTTCTTCCACGACAACACTTCTGATAATTTGTGAAGCGGGTGCATTCGTTCCGTCTTTAATGGAATACAAAGCGGTAAGATAAGGCGGGATAGTAGAATGCTCAATCAGAACAGCGGTCTGTAAAAGATCCTGTAAAATCGGACGGTAATCGACGGCTGCGAGTCTTTTTTTGGCACCTGGAATTGTTGAACCAAATTGAGCACTCAGGTAGCGATTGAATCCTTCGGTTTGGTCATTTAATAAAAGATTCGTCAGGGTTTTACTGTGGTGTTTTAACCCTTCTGTCCAATCGGCTTTACTGATGGTGGAATCAGTTAACAAGGATTGCAGAGAAATGGCATCTGAAACAATCTGGTTGCCGGCTAACGTTCTGGCTCCTTTTAGTAACGTTTCCTGGGGCTCTGTTTTATTGATAAGTCGTTGTCTCATGTGTTCAGTTTTTAAATTGAGTTTCCAAATCTGCCAGGATAGATTCTACCGAGCGGATGGTGAAAGCGGATAGGGTTAGGGTAGGGTTTGAAGTCCCCAGGGTTGTCATATTTCCAGCTCCTACGATGTATAAATTGGAGTGATCCCAGGATTTGCAATAACTATTCGTTACAGAATCTTCCGGTGTGGAACCCATTCTGTGTGTTCCCACGATGTGACCTGCTCCATTGTAAGAATATCGCACATTGTTGTAGATGAAAGTATTGTTGTCGGTAGCGTTGTATTGGGTGAAGTCTTCAATTTCCAATCGTTCAAACATCTGATCCGAAGCTAGTTTCGCCTGTTCCATTGCTTTCTTTTCATAGTCTGTTAGGTCATAATTGATAACCGGACGTGGAATTCCCAATGCATCCACATATTGGTCATTAATAGTAACCCGGTTGTTTGGATTGGGTAATTGTTCGATCTCAAAATGGAATAAAACCTGTCTGGAAAGCCTGTAAGTCAACGCATCTCTTAATTCTGCCCCAAAAAGGCCTTCACCCAGGAATTCTGAAATATCAGATCCCGGAGAAAATGCCGGCCAGCTCCAGCCCCAATTGTCGAGCGGAGAAATCCACGCTGAAAATTCACTTCTGAAATCTCCATCCCGGAAAGACGAAATATTGGTAGTAGAACCAGGGCCTCTGTAAGAATAAACCGGTTCCGGAAACAATCCCCAGGTTAGCATGACCATGTGATCCATTAAATTTCTTCCGACCTGGTCACTGCGATTGGCAACTGTTTTCTCCACTTTTCGGCCATCTTCCATCACCGAATATTTTGAATTCAATAAGATTTTTGGATTTTCAAAAGCATTGGCTGCCAGAATGACGATGGAATCTGAAGTATCAATCACTTCTTCTACAAAGTCGGTTTTCTCCTTGGAAATATACCTTCTCAAATGAACTTTAGAAATGGCCTCATTCTCATCGACGCTTAATCGGTAAACCACACTTTGAGCTCTAATCTCGAGGTGCGGATTGCGTTGAAGATTCTCATTGGCATTCATTTTATACAATGCTTTTTTCAGTGTTTTCAAAGCATTGTATTTAGCCTGCACTGGGCAGATCGGGACGCAAGATGCATTTCCTTCACAGCGTTCTCCCATATACGGATTCCAAACGGCCCCCAGTGCTTTGTATTCTTCTTTTTCTGAACGGTCCAGGACCAATTGATATCCTGATTGTTGGGCTTCGGCTTTAATGAGTCTTGTTTTTCCGTAGCTTGGATTCGGAGTAGAATTTCTTCCTTGCGGAGAAGGAACCATCAGTAGGGGAATCGTTTGAAAATTTAACTGAACACTTGTGCCAGTAAGCCCGTCAATGATTCTTTGATCCATGTAACTTTGAGGAATTTCCTCCATCGGGAAAACATAATCACCATAATACTGTTCCATGCTTTCTGAAATAGGGTATTCCTGTTTCGAAACATCTCCTGAAACACCGATTTCAAATTCGGCCATTTCATAATAGGGTTTTAACAGATTGTAGTCAATCGGCCAGTCAATTGGTGTTTTTTCGGTAGAATCAGGGCTGTCTATTTCAATACCATATTTCTCCGTAAGTCTGAAATCATTCGGAAGCATTCTGGGTGTTGTTCCGAGCCAATGAAGCGTGGTTCCGCCACCAACTCTGATCGCATCACTGGCAAACGGCACCGGGCCAAACTGAACCAGGTAGCCTTTCTTATCCGGAAACGGTGGTATAATTGGTTCCATGTCCAACACATTCGGTGAAGGAGCTTGTTTTAAGTTGGGGTACGGTGAATTGGGAACTTTTGCTTCCTGCATATAAAAAGTGCGGATATACTCATTATACGTCGTCATAGAAGAGGCTGAATCCAATTCTACACCAGCTTCCAAACCAGCCTCATACATCAGGATGGAGATTTCACGGATGTTTTCAGATTTTTTGGCATCTGCACGATGGATCATTTTCCCCTTTTCCGCATCAAATACATGATCGGTCAACAGTTTTGCAATCAATGATCCTGCAATCCCCGTTCCTACGATGATTACATCTTTTTTGTTGTCTGTCTTCTTCATGATTTAGCGGTTACAGGTTTAACACTCCAGGACTTAAAACCCGGTTGTTTAGCTCCGGGAGGATGCGCATGCATTAAGTTCCAAACCAGTCCTTCTTTGTAAGAAAGATCGTTGATATAAGAACCTTCCCAGGTTCCTGAATACCACATGGTAATCACTTTTCCAGCCATGTCGTTCAATCCCGGATTTGCCATGATTTCGGAAGCAATGGTGTTTCTTAGTTGATCTTCGGTGAAAGAAATCTCAAACACATTTTTGGAAACAGTCAGAAATTCCACAAAAGTGGCAGCATCTAAGTGACCCAAAATGTAAGTGTAATAGGTTTCCGCCAAACCAGTCGCTTGTAATTCATTTACAGAAAACCCGGTAAGTGATTCTGAAATAGACATAAACACGTCGAAATAATAATCGTCGACGTTGAGAATTTTGTTAATAATAATCATTGTGTAAAGAATTGCTGATTAATGAATCGTCAATGAACTGGTTGTTCTTTTCCATGGAAATTTTCTCTCCTTCGTTATAACCGGTAAACAAACATAGCTGACATGAATAGTGAATTCGTGAATAATGTTTTTATACCGGATTATTAAAGTGCCCGGAAGGTGGTAAACCTAATAAGTTTCAAATAAATATGCAAGCGTATAAATACGGTTATTCTCGCATGCGGTTTTCCGCAAAAAGGGTGTTGGTAATTAGTTCGGAATTTAAAAATAGAGTATGGGGGAAAGAGAAAAAAAGCTCTCACAGCTTAATGGTCGCCATTGTTTTCCCTTTTCAATTTATTGGCCAATTGATTTAATTCACGAAGTCGTTGTTGGTTTAACTCTTTCGCAACTTGCTTCCTGTTTTTCTTTTGCGCCATTAATTTGGAATAGAGCTTTTTGTTATCCGTATTTTTCTGTTTTGCCACCTTGTAAAGGTAAAATACATTCGGGAAATATAAAGACTAAAGAAACCGCTTGTTCGAAAATGCCTTACCAGATCCTGACTTCAGATACTTCTCAAAATGAAATGCTTTGTATTTGTCCGAAAATGCAATGTAA
Source organism: Candidatus Fluviicola riflensis (assembly GCA_002243285.1). Taxonomy (GTDB): domain Bacteria; phylum Bacteroidota; class Bacteroidia; order Flavobacteriales_D; family Crocinitomicaceae; genus Fluviicola; species Fluviicola riflensis. Next base: position 2,013,868 of record CP022585.1, read on the forward strand.
GTAATGAGTTCTAGTGGAAGTCGGGTGGAAGTATAGTGAACCTCTCCTTTGTTATGACGTTTCAAGCGTTCTTCAATATTTTGAGTACAACCTGTATAAGTTGTTCCATCAGCACATTTCAATAAATAAACGTATTGCATTTGTAATAGTGTTTAGACATAAAATTTCGTTGTTTTCTATTTAAGATAGTGAAAAATATTCTTCTTCGCTCTTCGAGCTATGAAGAATTAAATCTTTTGTCTTATTCGGGATTATAATTAGAGGTATTATGTGGATCGGGTTCACTACGCTTGTGCTGACCTTGCTCCACCGAAGCGGTTACGCGAAGATGAAGAGCTTCAGCGAAAGCGCTTAGAGGACTTATATTTGGATTAGAGTTCTAAACAAAAAAGTTCTTCTTCACTATGAGTTTCGAAGAACAAGCCTTACTTCGCTCTTGCGAGCTGCGATTATGAATGAGAATAGTGGACCGAGTCCGCCGAAGCTATTGGGAAATCGTTTGACGGAAGGAGTAAACTATCCTTCGTCACTCTACGAGCTATGAAGGATAAAAAAAGCCCTACTTCGCTCTTGCGAGCTATGTAGGGCGAAGGTGGAGTCGGAGGGGTTCGAACCCTCGTCCAAACAAAGAATCCCAATGTCTTCTACATGCTTAGTTTTTGATTGGTTTTCGACGGAAAATCGGACAAAAACACCCAAGAATCCCGCTTATCCTCTTTGATCTCACACCGCCCGCGAGGCGAAGTTGGTGCCAGATTTTCTAAGTTGATTCCCTCGGTTCCGGGGCCGAAAATCAGAGCCCATGGGAGAGAAACTTGTCCGCTTACTATATCTTCAGCGGATTAAGCTAATTTACATTCAGCAAATTAAGCCGCAAGTGCGTATGACGTATTGTCAATTATAGTTTGCAACAAGATATTTACGAGCTTCATCGCAACGCTCGACATGCTTACCCACCAAAATCGCATTTGCTGTCAAATCCAATGTCGACCCCAGTTCTACAAAGATACTAGAAAGTATCGATTGTTGTAAATGCTTTTTGAAAAGTTGTGAAATCACTGATTTCAGGAATGAAAAACCGGAATTCGGAAAGTTGAAAATTCGGGAATTTGGGTGTTCGGGATATCCCGAACACCCAAACATTCAACCAGTTTAAAATCAATTATTTAATTTTTCATAAACCCTTTCTATGTTCCTACCGTGTCCGCCTCAGGAGGATGTGGTTAAATAAAAGATCAACTCATCTTGTTTTCTAATTACTCTTCGCGTTGAAAAAAATAATAGCTTAGCCAAACCAAAACAAACTTCCATGAAACTCATTCTTATCACCATACTCGCCATCACTCATTCCTTCTTCACCTTCGCCCTCGACGGACCACCATTCGAAGTCATCGGCGGAGCAAAACTGATCGCTTCGTTGAACATTGAAAATGAAGAAACGCTTGCGAAAGGAACCCTCTCAACCGGCGAGGAAATCATCATTTCTAACGGGGACATTCTTTTTTCTGTTAAGCTGAATGTATCAAGTATGGGTAGTTTCCCATTGATGAGTAAATTGAAGAGCGAAGATTATGGAGGCAACCCCTTATTGATTAGCGTTTACGAATACGATTTCGATAAGGACGGTGAAATGGAATTAATGGTAGTGCATTCTGCCGGCGACTATTTTGTGGAACTTGAGATCTTTCGCTACGAGAAAGAGGAGCCTCAACTCGTTGGGAGTTTATTCGGTCAATTCCTGATCTCTCTGGAAGATAATGTCATTTCTTTTCCTTACGGTTCACAGGGTCTGACAGACGAATACATCTACCGCAACGATGCGTTTTACAACCTGGTTTATCACGATCCGAAAAACCGTGATTAGACTCCTCGGATAAATTCATAATGGCTTCCCACGAATTCATCAGTCTGCGATGAATGTTCACAAATAATGAGGAAAGTTATCAGAGGTTTCGAAAAAAAAAATCCAAAAAAAAGAGGGGTAAGCTACTTCTATCGCACCGCTACAACCTCTTACCTTTGCTACGTTCCCGTCCTGGAGGAGTCAGAGGGAGCTGGTCGTAGAAGACTTACCCCAGCCGCAAAAGTAGTCATTTATTCCAAAGTCAAAGGCGCGATATGGGAAAGTTTCAGAAATTTCGTTGAGAGTTCAACTAAAAAGAATCGTGCGAACAGTTTTTGTAAATTCAGATGTTGCTTGAAATCAACCATTTGATCGATTAAATCAGCGTTTTGTTAATTTGCTGTAACCATTACTTAACTTATGCGTAAATTCAGCGCGCTCGCTAAATAACGCTCAATGAAAGCAGTTTTACTACTACCATTGCTCTTCTCATTCGGTTTGTTCGGTCAAAAAGACACGATTAATGTCACAGATTCACTTGGCTTGAAACAAGGCCACTGGGTCTATTTCGGTGGTGATTTTCCCAATTCGGGTGTTTCCTCGTCTGAAATCCTTGAAGAAGGTGATTTCATCGACAATCAACGTGTTGGAATCTGGTACCGTTATGGCGCCGCTTCTCAGTTGAAAGCCGTCATGTTGTTCCGAATCGACAAGAAAACCAAAAGTTCTGTACGTGACCAGTTTTACAATTATGCCTATCATTCCAACGGGCAGTTAAAACGTAAACCCATTGTTGGCGGTTGCCGAAGCATGAGTGATTATTTCGAGTACGACGAAACAGGTTTGCTGAAAGAAGCAGAGCTCTTCGATAGCGTCTGTAATACGGTTTACAAATTACAACGCATCGAAAAAGGCGAGATGGATTCCATTTCGATTTTTATCATTGATCATAAATTTGAGGAACAGTCGGTAGATTCGCTTGAAGCGCCGAAGAATAAGATTCAATTCGAGCAAACAGGCGAGTTTTGCGTCGATTACAATCACCAAATCTTTCAATTGGGGCATTTCGAAAAAGGGCAATTTCTTGACGGTCGCGAATACCTGTTTGATGAGATGATGCGTGCTCAGCGTATTCGGTTTTATGAGAATGGGAAGTTGGTGAAGACAGTGATGAAGAAGACTTCTTAGGAATGTTGAATTTTTAATGCTGAATGTTGAATTAGAAATTACCTGATTAGCTCAATTTTCGTTCTATTTTGCGGATGCGCTTGATGACATGTTTGTCGTTTTTCCGAAGTATTAAAGCCCGTTTGTAGAATTCCAGCGCTTTTTCGTATTCACGTCCTCGATAGTATTCATCAGCCTTTTCAACGATTTTTAAATATTGCTGCTCATATTCTTCATAAGTTGAAGCGATTAATTGAAAATCAAGTTTTCGATCAGGAATTTTCGCATCAATTGTACTGACACACCCGGAAAAGAATAGAAGGAGAATTATTGCTTTCATAGTCATTTGTACAACTTAATCAGGAGGGAGTTCAGAAGTTTTTTAAGTTCATTACTAAACTCAGAAACTCACGAAACTTAATAAACTGACCAACTCACAAACTCAAATTAAAATCCCAGCCTTGTTTTTCACATAGCAAGACCAATTGTCCCCTGTGAAAGCTATTATCCTGAAGCAATTGAAAGAGCAAATCAACGGAAAGTTGTTCAAGCTGAACGCCTTCGGAGTCATGGAAACGGATTTTCTCTTCGGAAGAGAAATCGTCCAGATAGACGATTGTTTCGCGGGAATTGGCTTGTAGAAGCTGTTTCCAGTGGAGTTGAGGCATCACATCCATCAGATCAGATTCGGCAATCAATTTTCGTAACCGGCAATTCCAGATATGATGGCTGTTGATGATTTTAGATGCAGCCAAACGGATTTCATCGGTGAGTTCATCTTCTTTTGTTTCCAGGAAATCGACCCATTGCAGATTGAGCGCTAAATCGCGCTGCAGTTTATGGATGAAAAAAGCCTGGAACATTGTTGAATGGACTTATAACGCTTTCAAAGAAGCAATCACAGCTGTCGGATCAGGATTGTTGAATACAAAGCTTCCGGCGACCAACGCATCGGCTCCTGCGGCTACTAATTCAGCTCCGGTAGTTGTGTTAACTCCGCCATCCACTTCGATCAGCGCAGAAGATCCTGTTTTTTGGATCATTGCTTTCACCTGCCTTACTTTTTCAATGGCCTGGCGAATGAATGTTTGTCCGCCGAATCCTGGATTTACTGACATGATCAGTACCAAATCCAAATCTGCGATTACATTTTCTAAAACGCTCACCGGTGTATGCGGATTCAAGGCCACACCGGCTTTCATTCCCGTTTCTTTGATTCCGGCGATGGTCCGGTGCAAATGCGGACAAACTTCGTAGTGAACCGTGAGGATATCAGCACCAGATTTGGCAAATTGACCGATGTATTTATCCGGATTGGAGATCATAATATGCACATCCAATGGCTTCTCAGCTACTTTTTTCAACGCTTCAATGATCGGGAAACCAAACGAAATATTGGGTACAAATACGCCATCCATTACGTCTACGTGAAACCAATCGGCTTGTGAGCGGTTGATGAGTTGAAAATCGCGCTCGAGGTTACCGAAATCGCATGAAAGAATGGAAGGAGCAATGATCACTGACATAGAAACGTTTTTAGGAGGCAAATTTAAGCAATTATGGATTGGTTAATTATCAATTATAAAGAATGCTACCCCTCTGAAACAGAATCACTCTTAATAATTCATCATTCATAATTGATAATTCAACTTTTACTAAACCACTTCAAATAAGCCGCATCACGTCCGTAAATATCGGGGTGAAAGATTAGTTTACCGTCTGGAGTAGCAGCTACCGTAATGTAATCGACCTTGATTTGCACCGATTTTTTCAACCGGATAGAACGATGTTGTTCTTTGTAGATCATCGAATCAAGCGAGTCGGTTGTAATGCGCTGATTGTCGCGGCGCAAAATAAACCGCGCCAGTGAATCGGGAAGATTGCAGCGAATGCAACCATGCGAATAAGAACGTACATCGGTTCCGAATAACCCTTTTGAAGGTGTATCATGAACGTAAACACCAAACGGATTGGAGAATTCGAACTTAATGATTCCAAGCGAGTTCCATGTCCCAGGTTCCTGTCGAACTTTATAAGGAAACGTGTTCTTCGGGATCTTTTTCCAGTTTACCGAATACGGATCAATTTCCACATCGCCTTTAAACAGTTTGTAGTGATTTTTCGCCAAATATCCCGGATTTTGCTTCAATGCCGGCAGAATTTCCTTGCTGGTAATAGAATAGGGAACGGTCCAGTACGGATACGAAATAATACTGGTAATCTTCGACTCGAGCTGCGGTGTTTTGGTGTCGATTTTTCCCACAACTACTCGGTGCTGGGACAATAACGAATCATTGTAATACAAACGGAGCATGTATTCCGGAATGTTGATCCAGATGTAACGATCCGCATATTTCTCGCGCCAGCGCCAGCGTTCCATGGAAAGAATTACACGATCAACTTTTGTTTGTTCGGATTCTTCCAGCGCTTTACGTGTGTAATTACCGATTACAGCGTCCGGTTTCAAGCCATTGTCGACCTGGAATGTTTCCAATGCGTTCAAAAACACCGTATCAACGGCATCTTTTTCCAGGTAACCTTTATCGATAAGTGATTCTTTGGCAAGACTGTAGCAGCGCGTCGAATCTTCTTTCATGGTGGGCAAGTCAAAATTCTGATCTGAAAACGAACGATTGTAGGCAAAATCGAATAATCCGATGGCAAGTTGTTTGTAATCGTTGCGGAAATCGCCCATTTGCGCGAACCAATAACCCCAATTGGAAACTGTATCGAGTTGTTTGTCCCAATTGTTGAGCCGCGACCACACCAGTGGCTTCATCGCCTGTTTTGCCGTATCCAGTAATCCGTTGTGCAAATCATTGGCAGCAAAACCAAGTTTCGCCGTGAGCAGTAATTCTTTTGCAATGATTTCTTTCTGTTTTTTATCGCTTTTTTTCCAGCGATTGTTTGGAATTCCAATACAATTCGGCTTACTCAGGATCGTATCCATTTTCTGACCCAAACCGGTTAGGGTAGAATCGTTTGCCCACAAAGGTTTGTAACCACGTGATTTGTAAAACTCGGTAATCAGTTCAGCATTTTCATCGTCAATTCCCAACTCGTTTAAGTACGATTTATCCAATGCAAGCTGAATGCGCTTTTTGAGAGGAGTATCATTATCGAAAATAGGATCGGTAGCGGGTATTTCTGAGGCGCATCCGGCAAAAAGCAGGTAAATGCACGTAAGAAGTAATAAGGTATGTGTTTTCATTCGTTGAAAATGACCAATTTTGTGGTAAATATACAGTTAAATCCTTCGCTTTATGGATCAAATATTTATTACGTACATCATCATAGGAATCACTGTACTCTTCTCATTAAAAGGCTTTAGCGATTCGTATTTCCGTGATAAATACCTGTACAAACCTTACAACGTAAAACATCACAGGGAATACTACCGCATTTTCAGCCACGTTTTCCTGCATGCCGATCCGATGCACTTGATTTTCAACATGATCACCTTTTATTTCTTCGGGAAAGTCATGGAGGAATATTTCAGGGATTATTACGGTTTTGTAACGGGAAATCTTGTTTTTATTGGTTTTTTCATCCTCTCAAGTTTCTTTGCAACGATGATCCAGTACGGACGTCACAAAGACCACGAGTTTTACCGCAGTTTAGGCGCTTCCGGAGCCGTATCGGCCATTTTGTTTGCATTTATCATGCTGGCTCCCACAGCAACAATCACTTTTTTCATCATTCCAATGCCGGCAATTATATTTGGCGTGTTGTACCTGGGCTTTGAATTCTGGGCTGATAAAAATGGTAAAGGGAATATTGCGCATGATGCCCATATTAGCGGTGCACTTTTCGGGATAGTCTTCATTTTAATTACTAATATTGAACAAGTGAAAGACGCATTCAATAACTTATTCTAATGGATCAGCAGGAATTATTCGTCAACAACAACGGCAAAATCATGAGTAATACCGGGCCTACCATCATGGCGGGGAATCGCGGTTATACTTATGGTGACGGGCTTTTTGAAAGTCTCCGGATTTTAAACGGAAAGGTCTTGAACATGGAACAGCATTTCAACCGGTTGATAGAAGGCTCGAAAGTGTTGAAAATGCGTTTCCCCAGTTTTTACACACCTGAATTTTTTGAAGGCCACATTGCTGAATTGATCAAACTTTCTAAAATTGAAGAGGGTGGACGTGTTCGCTTATCCATTGATCGTATTGGTGGCGGAACTTATCTTCCTGACGTGAATGAAGTTAGTTACTTTATTGAAGTCTATCCGATGGAAAACAACCTGTTTGGTTTGAATGCCAAAGGTTTGGAAGTTGATTTGTACCAGGATATTAAGAAAACAAAAACGCCGCTTTCCAATTTCAAGACTAAAAACGGAATTATTTACGTGCTCGCAGCCATCGCTGCCAAAGAAAAAGGGTTGGACGATATGCTGTTGACGAACGAAAAAGGACAAATCCTGGAAAGTTCGCACAGCAACATTTTTGTGGTAAGTAATGGCGTATTGTACACTCCAAGCCTTGCCGACGGTTGTTTGGCCGGAACCATGCGCATGCAGGTGATCAATCTTGCGTTGAAAAACGGCTTGAAAGTCTATGAATGTCCGATTTTACCATCCAACTTACTGGTAGCAGACGAAGTTTTCCTGACCAATGCAGTTCGCGGAATTACCTGGATTGGGGGTTACAGGACGAAGCGTTATTTCAACACGACCGCCCGTAAGATTGTGGCATTTTTGAATGATGCGTGGGAGAATATATGATTCCTGTTTATTTCAACTGGAGCGGTGGTAAAGACAGTTCGCTCGCGCTGTATTACCTGCTTCAAAATCCTGAGTTTAATATCAAAGCCCTTGTGACAACTGTCAATGAGGAACATCAGCGCATTTCGATGCACGGCGTACGACGTGAATTGCTGCACGAACAAGCAAAACAAATCGGTATTCCTGTTCATGAGATTTTATTGCCCGACAGTCCGAACATGAGCGATTATGAAACGGCGATGAATTTGGGATTACAGCCATTATTGGACCAGGGAATCCGTCATTGCGCGTTCGGGGATATTTTCCTGGAAGATCTGCGAAAATACCGCGAAGACAAACTTGACGAAATAGGAGTAGAGGCGCTGTTTCCTTTGTGGAAGCGTGACACAAGCGAATTGATCGAAACGTTTATTGATTTAGGTTTCAAAACAGTCGTCGTGTGCACGCAAGCCGATAAACTCGACGCATCTTTTGTGGGACGAACAATCGACCGCGATTTCCTAAACGATTTACCTGCCGGAGTAGACCCTTGTGGCGAAAACGGAGAATTCCACACCTTTGTGTACGATGGCCCGATTTTCAACCAACCCGTAGCTTTTGAATTGGGCGAAAAGGTATTCAAAACTTATGGAAAACCGGCTGATAGCGAGAATGATGTGTGCGGCGATGGAACGAGGGTAATTCCCGGGTTTCATTACATAGATTTGATTACAGTTTAGTAAGTTGGTGAGTTTTTAAGTTTTCTAAGTTCAACTCAAAAAACGTAGAAACTCAATAAACTTAAGTACTATAGTTAATTCCAGTTCACCATCAGGTTTTTCAAACGCCAAAGTTCATTTTTTACTTGGCTCACACCGATCAAACCGCCCCACATACCGGAAACCTGTTTGTTGATGGAAACCACTACACGTCCTGATTTTTCTACGACGCTCACATCCCACTTAAAGTGTTTGTAGAAGGCTCCCAGGAAAATTCGACCTGTAAGCGTGCCACGTTCGTAGGTGACCGTATCTCCGGATTCTGACACCATTCGATAACCGTCCCGTTGGAATTGATCGGCGAGTGTTTTATAGATTTTTTCCAGTTCCGTGGTATTGAACGCAACCGTCACATTGTCATTTGATTCGTTTAAAACTTCTGCAAACATTTGGATTGAGTTTAAGTTTATGAGGTTCCTAAGTTATTTAGTTTTTTGAGTTCCATCTAAATTTGATGATTCAAAAACCAACTAACACAAGCATAGGAAGTCATCTGTAGTTGATTTTCAGCGCGTATTAATACCTGTTTTTTCAAAACCATTATTTATACCTGAAAGCCAGTTAATTAAATATCACACATTTGTTTCGCTGTTTTGACAGTAACTATTCGCAATGCGTTCGCCGAAAAGCTAAAACAGAGTAGGCACATTACAATTTTTATGGCTGATTATTTAGTAGAAAACCAGTGGGGCGGCGATTCTGCACCTTGGCATCCGGGAGGAACATGGGATTTGGGCGCACGTCCCAATCAGAATGTTGTCGCTGTTAACATTTCATCTGCCGATGACGGAAAAACGTTTGCGGGAACAATGACTTATTCCGGTGAAGGACCAATTGGGTTCAGAGCAGTGAATATGTCGGGGAACCGTTATGCAGTAGAAAACCAATGGGGCGGTGATTCTGCACCTTGGCATCCGGGCGGTACCTGGATCATCGGAGGACGAGACAACCAACTTGCGGTTGAGATGAATGTGGCTTCTGAGGACGGCGGTAAAACACTGAACGGTCAAATGACTTATACCGGTGAAGGGCCAATTGGCTTCAGATCGATGATGATTTAAGTTCAAAATTATTAGTAAGAAAGGTGGTCGAAAGGCTGCCTTTTTTCGTTGGATGCAACTATTCAACCAAAAAAAAGTCTATCAAAGCAATCTTACTTTTTGGAATCTGCTAATAATTGAACTTATGAAAAGTATACATATCCTTCTGCTTTTTACATGCATCGTTTCCGGCACGCTTCTGGCACAGCCGCAGAAATACATCCGTAATTTCGATGATGATGTTTACGGGATTTATCCGTGTAAAGACTCAACTTTTTACACCATTTCCATTCACCCAGGCTGCGGTATCAATAGCTTTGCCGTGCGCTACATGAATCGAAAAGGAGAAATAATCTGGGCCAAAGAATCACCTGTTTCAGTGGCGCACTTCTCGTGCTTTGAAGGAGTTGTTTTAGATGATAATTCATTTACGATTGCCTATTATTCGGGCGGTTACAACCTGGTAACGCAGATCAGTTCAAACGGCGATATTCAGTTTTCGCATTGCTTTAACCCGAACGGTTATAAATTCACCAAAATTGTGGCTATCAATAACGATTTTTACATGACCGGCAATAAGGAAATTCCCACTGCGAACGATTCAACCAAGGCGGTACTTGTAAAACTCAACAGCAGTGGACTCTTTCAATGGGCAAAGACTTACAAGTTTCCTGACTACCAGCATTTCGCGTTTAATGACTGCAAAGTTCACAACAACGAATTGATCGTCGGTGGCCATTTCAGCAACGGATATTCACCCGAACCTTCTTATCCGTACATCGCTAAACTTGATCTCAACGGTAATCTTTCGCAGCAATACACCTATGTCATCGATTCCAATATGTTCTTGTTTGAACCTTACAAACTCATGGAGCTCGATTTTTACGACGACAACGCTGTTTACGCACGTTTCCGGGCTTCGGCGGGTGTTGATTGCATCATGCGTATAGATGATCAGCTCAATATGGTTTGGACCAGGAATATTATCGGTGATCTGGGTTTAATCTGTGCCAGTTACGAAGGCGGTGTTTATTACACGAAGGAAGGTCCGATTTACGGGGATGTTTATAAAATGGATCCTTCAGGAGCAATTACGAACCATTATGCTCATACTGAGTCGGATGCATTGGGTGGAGCAACAGTAATCGAACGTCATGATTGCGGATATCTGATCGGTACATCTGTAGGCTGGCCGTCTGATTTGTATGCGCACATTCCTTCAAATGCTGGTTATTGCAACGGAGTAGATGAGTCAACTGAAAATACCTATTCTGAACCGGTGATCCGTCGTGCAGTGAGTGCTGAGAGTCCGGTTGCGACAACATTCACGTATTTTACCAGCGGAAATGCATTTACGGTAATCGTTCCGGTGAATGATCTTTTCTGTAGTGAAACTTTTCAATGTGACGGATCGCTCGAAACGACTGAATATCAACTGAACCAGTTTAAGTTATTTCCGAATCCGGCTACAGATCGCGTACAGTTAGACCTTCCGAAAGGAACAACTATAAAAGTGATTGATGCGCTTGGAAAAACGATGCTGATGACAACTGATTCGAACGGAGAATTGAATGTTAGCGAGCTTTCCAATGGCGTTTATACGCTCCGCGCGGGGAATATGGTAAGTCGATTGGTGAAAGAATGAGATTTCCCCTACTTTTTCATGCCAAAAAGTAGGCAAAAGGCAGTCGCTGCAAACCGTGCGTTCCATTAGCACGTCGGTCGCTGATTTTCTTAAACTCTTCGTCGTACCTCCTCATCAAACAAACAGAAAATCGACGCTCACTCCTCCATGGAACCTCGCACTCTTTTGCAAAACGACGGGGATTTCGCTTCGATCATTTAAGATTCTGGAAACCTATTTTAGAACGGTTTACTCAAAACGGCATTAAGTAACGATCGTAAGAGAACAAGGTGAAGTTAAACGTCATCGAGGCCCTGTTTGAGCTCAGCCATCGATTCTTTCGCAGAAAGGATCGATTATGGCGTTTGCGAGTTGGGTTGAGATAGTATAACAAACCGTAGTTTTCAAGATCGGGACTTATAGCCTTGATTTTTTGCCTACTTTTTTATCAAGAAAAAAGTAGGATACAAGCATTATTAGTTTTGAATTTTCTAAATTCGAAACCAATGAAATTCGAGCAAGACTTCAAAGACGCCATTAGCGAATTGAGCGATAAGGAAAAAGATAAACTGATCCTACGCTTGCTGAAACGCGACATTCCGTTGGCGAAGCGTTTGTATTTTGAGTTGGTGAGTACGCAAACTGCCGAGGAATTGCGGTCGGAAATGGAAACGCGATTGAAACAAGGTTTACGCCATGTAGCACATTCCCATTTCGGGCTGGGTGATTTAATGATGGAATTGCGTGGTTTAAGCGGGGAAATTTCGGCACACGTTAATACCACAAAAGACAAAGTAGGTGAGGTGAGTTTGTCATTATTGCTCGTCAACCAGGCGTTGCAGGATTTTATTCCACGAATTGATCGTTCATCACCCGTTAAAGCACACAAACTTTGTATTTACATTGTTTCGAAGTGCTTTAAAATACTGATCCTGATCCAGGCGTTGCATGAAGATTACCTCGTTGAATTCCGTGAAGATCTTGAGCAATTGGGGAAACTGATCTGGCAAAGCCGCAATCTTTCGCATACGGCAATTCACAATGGTTTGGATCTAAACTGGTTGCTTTCGGGCGATTTACCGGAGAATGTGAAGGCAATCCATGCGGCAATCAGGAAGCAGGGTTTCTTGCGTTGAGTCTTTTTTCAACACAAAATAAACCGGACTAATCTTCTTTCTTTTTTCTCTTTTTAGGCTCTAGCCGAATTCCACCCACAATTTTGATATTGTAAAACGTCTGTCGGTAAGACAAGTCATTGAAACGAATGGATTTGTTGTCAAAATCGGTGACCAGCATCACAAAATAGCGCGGTTGATTGTAGCCGGCTATGAATTTTACGTCGAATCGCGGAGCTAAACCTAGGAAACCGCGGCTGATACTGTCAGAACTGTAAAACTTCGACTGCACCACAAAACCGAGTCCGCCCATAATGCCAACCTGGTAAGATTTCCAGCGTTTCACATATACCATTCCCGGAACCACACCCAAATCGACAGCTGTAATAGAATGTGCAGAAGTTTTGGTTTGATTGGTATCTTCCAGCTGGTAAGGAATCAACGGATCTTTTCCATTCGATCCTGCGCCATGAACATTAAAAGTAGGTTTGATGTAAAACGAATGAATGTCTTCCGTATAAGCACCTGTTTTACCCCGAAAAGCCGCCATTTTAAAATGAGGATTCCTGAAAATCCAGGTGTTGATTGAAAAGCTGACAGAAGTTAATTCAGGTCTTAATTCATTGGGTATTAAATAATTGAGTGAATCATTCCAGCGATAAGCGTTTTTGATGGCGTAACCATTGTATACATGAAGATCAACGTCAAAAAACGCGCGTTTCACACTGAAATCAAATCCCAGATCATAGTATTGTGTTCTTCCGTAACGGCTTGGCGGACGAATCGTTCCGGGCAACGCAATACCCAAACGCAGGGCAAACCATTTATACGAAACACCAATTCCCAAAACGAGACTCATGTTGTTTTTGTACTTCAGTTTCGAAACGTCATCATTGAACGGATACACCACTTTAAACGGAGCTGTGTTGAATCCGAGGTCGGTAAACCAGACAATTTTTTCCTTGTAACGCACATAAGGAAGCTTGCTCTCCTGCGAAAAGGAAAGAAACGACGCTGTTAAAAACAACAGGAAAATTCTATTTCGTAATACCTTCACAATTTAATAAGAACACATATTCTTTGGCAATTTCCATTCGCTCGGTTGTTCTTCCCGAACCACCTCCATGTCCGGCGCTCATAGTGCAATCAAACAATATCGGCTGATTTCCGGTATTCAAATCACGCAGTTTCGCCACCCATTTCAACGGTTCCCAGTATTGTACCTGCGAATCATGATAACCGGTAGTAATCAGCATGGCCGGATAAGCCGTTTTTTTCACCTGATCATAAGGCGAGTAACTCAACATATACCAGTAACTTTCTTCTTCGTTCGGATTTCCCCATTCTTCGTATTCGCCCACCGTCAGCGGAATACTTTCATCAAGCATCGTTGTCACCACGTCTACAAACGGAACCTGGGCAACAATACCTTTAAAAAGATAAGGAGCCATATTGGTAACAGCGCCCATTAGCAAACCGCCGGCGCTTCCGCCCTGGGCGTAAATAGAAGAAGGGTCGCAATAACCTTTCAGCGAAAGCCATTCGGCACAATTGATAAAATCGGTAAACGTAAGGCGTTTGTGCTGCAGTTTTCCGTTTTCGTACCAGGATTCACCCATAAACTTTCCGCCGCGAATGTGTGCAATCGCAAATACGAATCCACGGTCCAATAAACTCAATCGATACGGACTAAACGTTGTGGGAATAGTAACGCCGTAAGAACCGTAACCGTAGAGCAGGAGTGGAGCTTTCTTGAGATCCGTTCCTTTTTTGTAGACCAATGAAATCGGAATTTTAGTACCGTCGTTGGCTGTAGCCCAAACACGTTCGCTTTTGTAATCTTGCGGATTGTAGGCATTGCGCAGCACACGCTGAAAAGTCGTTTCCTTTTTTCCGGTAACCATATCAAATCGGATCACCGAAGCAGGAACGGTCATTGAAGTGTAACTGTAGAGAAAACTGTTAGCCTCATAATTGTCGTTCCAGCCCAACCCGATTTCGTAAACTTCTTCATCAATAGCGACTTCCTGCATGGAAACGGCTTTCAGATCTCCGTATAAAAAACGTGTTTTTCCTTTTGTACGTTCCTGGATCACCAATTGGTTTTTGAATGCGATAAAACCGTCGATATACGTATCCGGATTGTGAGCTTTCAAAATGCTGCACGATTCAATGGAAGACGGTTTGGAAGCGCTGTGACGTAGCGTGCGATTCGGTGCTTCAAAGTTGCTCAGGATATAAAATCCGTTGTCATGGTGATCGATTTGGTATAAATGTCCTTTCTGACGGGCCAAAAACACCTGTGGTTTTTCGGCTGGAATTCCGGCATTGACTATCGAAACTTCCGAAGTGGTTGAACTCTGGCTGTAAATAAAGATCATCGCGTCGTCCATTGATTTGGTAATGAAAACAGAAAAACGCTCGTCATCTTCCTGGTAAACCAGCTGATCTTTCGACTGAGCTGTTCCCAGTATGTGTTTGTACACCTGGAATTCACGTAACGTGGTTTCGTCTTTCTTTACATAGAAAACCGTTTTATTGTCGTTTGCCCAAACGATAGAACCATCTGTGTTCGTGAGTTTATCCTTCAGGTACTTATTGGTTTTATTGTCACGAAACTGAATGGTATATTTCCTTCGTCCTACAATGTCTTCGCTCACAGCAAGCAAGGAATTGTCTTTGGAATTTTCCAATTCTCCCAAACCATAATATTCATGACCTTTGGCGCGTTCGTTTTCGTCAAAGAAGAGAATCGGGGCAGCTGTTTTCGGGATGATCAGCTGACGATAATCCTTTCCTTCAAGACTTTGCCACTGGTACAAAACACCATTCATTTCAAACGGAGCGCTTTTTTCATGCGGATCAATACGATTATCAAATTCAGTCATCAACGATTCCACCAACGGGTTCATTTCTCCAAAATACGATGCCGAATAGGCATTCTCTGCCTGGATATAATCCAATACAGGTTGAGAATCGCGTTGGTTCATCCAGAAATAAGGATCGTTGCGCTGATGTCCATGCTTTTCAAGCACAGTGGGAGTTTTTGGTGCGTCTGGGGCTTTCATCGATTGGAAAGGTTGTTGGGAAAATATCATGAATGGCAAAAAGAGTACAAGTGTTGCAGTTTGGAGCGTAGTTTTCATGAGTGCAAAAATAAAACATACTGTGAGCTAATGAAATAAATGTATCAGAGTTTATCAACCGGCCAATGGAGGATGACTGATTTCGTTGTATAATTGGAATCCTGCGGTTCGGAGTTGATTTACCAATCAACGATTTCATTTCCAAATTTCGTATCTTGCGTTCAAAATAAACACCCATGTTCAAATTCATTCTGTCGGCAGCGTTAGTAAGTATCACGGTTTCAATAACCGCGCAAAACTTTGTCAGGACTTCTTTTTTATTCCGCAACGAAGGCCAGCCATTTTCGCTCAACGAAACCATAACGGCTTATAATGGAATAGATTATAATATCCAAAGTATGGCATTTTATATGTCGCGGGTTAAGATCACGCACGATGGTGGACAAATCACAGCTTTGGATACAAATGAAGTGTACTATGTGAATTTCAACGTTCCTGAAATCATTCTCGGAAGTTTCCCGATTTCGCAAGTGGAAGCCATTACGTTTGAGGTTGGCGTTCCCGAATACCTGAATCACCTGGATATCAGCCTGTATCCGGAGCATCACGCGCTTTCTTTTCACGATCCTTCCATGCATTGGGGCTGGGCGTCGGGTTACATGCACATGGTGATGAACGGAAAAGGCGATGACAATGGCGATGGAACTCCCACAACTGCTTATGAACTGAACTGTTTGGGTGATGGAAATGTTCCCACGGCTACTATTACGACAACTGCAACAGTAAACGCGGATAATTCGCGCACGATCTTTTTGATTTGCAATGTCGACCAATGGCTGCGCGGCACCGATCCTGCAACTACCGGCGCAGTGCATGGAAGCGATGGTGTAAATATCACGGTGATGAACAATGTTGAAGATTACCCTGTATTTGAATCGCCCGCCACAGCCTCGTTGACAGAGAAAGAGCAAATCGCGATCAGTGTTTCTCAGTCTGCGGCCGGAACAACCATTTCCTGGACCGATTCACATGTAGCAACTTACCGTTTACTGGATGCCGACGGAAGAGTGTTGGAACAGGGCGGAAGCAACGAGCAATCACTTCTGTTTACAGAGTTGTCTTCCGGGTTACACTTTGTTCAGTTAATGAATGATAAAAGCGGGTTGATAGGTACGGCAAAAATCATTGTTCCCTGAAAAAATAAAATACAAAGGGACGAGTGTGAGTTTTGAGAACGGGATCTGTGTTCGAAGCTGAGATTCTGTTTCCTCCTTTGAGAGAGGATTAAGGAGGGTGACAACTTCCAATCATCCGCAAACCCTTGATTTCATTCTGTTTTACAATTATTCAACATGGTTCGAACCCAGTTGGATTCACAACAAAAAGAAAAGCATTTACGATTTATTCAAGAATTATTGGGACACAGTAGTAGCAGAACTACAGAGATACACACACATGTGAGCAACAAAAGTCTACAACAAATCAGAAGTCCATTTGACGATTTATGAAAAATGTTTAATTTGTGGTTCAAAATCCCTAACGCTATTGCGGTTATACAACACCATGTTGCGTGCTAGTTCAGGTTTAGTGGGGGGAGATAAGTTATGTGGCATTTAAAATGACAAAACAGACACTCATATTATTACTATTAGGACTCTTTACATTCTCATATTCAAGAAATGTACCTGCCAGGAACACGAATAGTTGTCCAAATGCGGAGTTTGCAAAAATCGTTTCTGACTTTGAAATGGGCTTGGAGAATGATGTTCAACAGGACAATATTGGGAGTATTTCTGCGGCTATATTCATTGACGATCAAATAGTTTGGTCTCGTGCATTCGGACAGGCCGATAACGAAAAAGCGATCAAAGCGGATACCAATACCATATACAGGATTGCATCCATAACTAAGACGATTACTGCTTATTTAATGATGTTGTTGGTACAAGACGGAACTATCGATTTGGATGACCCGGTGAATAAATACCTGCCGGAAATGGCAACACTGCAACATAACGGATTTCTTGATAATAGGACAATTACGTTCAGACATCTTGCTAGCCATACTTCAGGTTTGGCAGTAGAACCGGGGTTAGCAAACGCGGCATCCGGTCCGATTGGTGAATGGGAAAATAAAGTAATCAACTCCTTACCAACAACAAGTGTGAATTCTGTTCCGGGAGAGCGATATTCCTATTCCAATATCGGTTATGCTATTCTAGGATTGGCACTTTCCCGTGCTGCAAATAAACCATTTATGGAACTAGTAGAAGAAATGATTTTTGAGCCTCTACATATGACGAACAGTTTCTTCGTCATACCGGAAGGAAAAGAGAACAACGTGGCTTCTGGATACAGGTGGCATGCATTTAAAGGAATTATTGATGCAGAAAAAGCGAAAATAGAACATATGGGGAGGGGGTATAAAGTTCCAAACGGAGGAATATATGCAACCCCAAATGACCTTGCACGTTTTCTAATGGCTCAATGCGGAAATTCTGATTTGCTTTCGAAAGAATATGTGGAAATGATGCAGACGATTCAAACACCTGAAAGCAACGAATACGGATACGGTTTTGGTTATTACATCAGGAACAACGACAAAGGTATCAGGATGATTGAACATGACGGAGGTGTGGCAGGATACGAAGCAATGATGGTATTCCATCCCAAATCGAAAATTGGAGTAATAATGATGAGAAATTACGATTTTGGACTGACTAATATTCTACTAGAACCGAGAACAATACTAAGTCAACTTGTAAAAAGCAAAAAATAAAACGCCATATAACACCGGTTTTGCCGTCAGCGGGGTGAAGTGCAAGCTTGAAGCTTTGCGCTTCATATCAAGTTCAGTGATAGCAGACACTGTAGTGCTTCGAAATTGCCACCTTCGGGTAGCTGCAAAACGTTGTGCAACAGCTGAAAACTAACAAATAATTGAACAAAATAGACAATGATATGGAAAATTACATAGACGGATTTGTACTTCCAATTCCACGAATTCACTTGAACGAATATAAGAGTGTGGCTGAAAAAGTAGCTGAAATTTGGAAAGAATATGGAGCACTTGCATATTTTGAGTATGTCGGAGAAGACTTAAAATTGGAAGGTACTCGTTCTTTCATGGATGTAGTGGATTTGAAAGAAGGTGAAGTAATTATATTTGGTTGGGTTATTTTCCCCTCCAAAGAGATTCGTGAGACAGCAAACAAGCAAGTTCCCACTGATTCAAGAATGGCGGAATTAGTTGCCCCGTTAACCGATCCCAAAAGATTAATTTTTGATGCCGGAAGAATGGTTTATGGAGGATTCCAACCGCTGGTTCAGTCAAATACAAATGAAGCTGGCTATGAATAAAAGAGAAATAATGTAGGGATACAATATAGATATAGTATCAAAAAGAGAATTATGACATACAATTAACCGACTGGTGCAAGCGTCACGCCTCCACCTTTTTGTAACTGAGATTCCAATAACGTTTTTTGGATCAGCCTTTGCGATCTCTGCGCCATCGCTATGTGTCTATGCTGAAGCTTCGGCGTAAGAGTTGTGTTGAAATCACCACGCCCGTCATTGAGTAAAGTACCCCAAACTGGAATTAATCACACCGATTTAACCGTTAAACGGTAAAAGAAAACCTTAAATCAGCTTTAAAAGACCGTTGATCAAAAAATAGTTTCACTTTTTTTCACATTTCTTTCAGAAACCTTTATTTACTGTACCCTTAGTAAAGTCTAGTGGTTTGGTAGATTTTACAGATTGAGGCACGCTTTTTGAATTGTTAAATTCACGGATCGAATTCAAAAAGTGCAATATTTATCAGAAAAAGTTGTTAAATTAGTTTAGTAGAACTCTCCAATGATACCCAATATGAAAACCCAAAATCCAAATATACCATGTCAGTTAATCCTTATTTCCATCAAACCCCGGATCTCCTCCGGGAGGAGCAGCTGTGGGTGATGCAAGCAAAGTCGGACCCGACCAAGTTTGATCCCCTCTACCGAAAGTATTATTCTCCAATCCTTCGGTACCTTTTACAACGCAGTGACGACCCTGAAATAGCGCATGATATCGCTTCCCAGGTGTTTGTTAAAGCGATTAAAAACTTGAGTCAATACGAATTCCGTGGGGTACCTTTCGGATCGTGGTTGTACCGTATCGCAAAGAGTGAATTGTATCAGCAATTCCGCGAAAAGCAATCGGCCAAAACCGTTCGTATGGACAATCTGCAAATCGCAACGTTTGATGAACTGTTCATCGACCCGAGCGAGGGTGAAGTAAATCGTTTGCGCTTATTGAAAGCGTTACAGGAATTAAAGCAGGATCAGTTGAAGCTGATCGAGATGCGGTTCTTTGAACAGCTGAGTTTCAAAGAGATCGGTGACCAATTAGGCTTCACTGAAAACAACGCAAAAGTAAAAACGTTCCGGGCCGTTGAGAAATTACGGCTCCATTTTCACAAAAAACGTTATGCAGCATAAAACAGAACGAAACCCGCTTAGGCGGGTTTTTTTTATTCATTCAAACAAGTAAAATATTCATTAACAATTGCTTTTTAAAAAAAAGCAACAATTTATTCTTGTGAATTGGTGATAAACTAGTAATTTAGCCACGTGAATAAAACTACACATGTGAGGATGAAATTTACAACACTAGCTATTACTATTTTAGCAGCAAACTTGGCGCTGGCTCAGCCCACTAACTTCAATACGCAGCGAAACTGGTCAATGAACAAAAAAGAGTTGATGATCGGTTTGGGTGGAACGAGTTTTCTTGGTGACCTGGGTGGAGCAAATCAAAACGGAACTGACTACAGTTTGAAAGATTTGGATTTCCCTTCAACAGGTTTTGGAGGAAGTATCGGTTATCGTTACCGTTTTCACCCGTATTATGCGACTTCAACTATTTTGAATATCGGCATGGTACGAGGAGATGACGCTAAAACGGGTGATCTTGTACGAAATAGTCGTAACCTGCATTTCCGTTCGCCGATCATTAACTTGAGTCAACGTTTTGAGGTGATTCTTTTGGCGAATGAGAAAATTGGTCGTCGATTTAATATCCCGGGATTAAAAGGTTTCAAAGATCACAACGAACAGTTCTATATCTTTACAGGAATTGGTATTACATACTTTAATCCAAAAGCAAAGTACAACGGTTCATGGACAGCTTTACGTCCATTGAATACCGAAGGACAAGGGTTGAGTGGTGGACCGGCAGAGTATCTTCCTGTTACAGCAACCATTCCTTTCGGAGTTGGTGTTCGTATGGGAATCAACCGTTTCTGGCGAGTTGGGCTTGAAGCAACTTACGTGAAAACATTCTCTGATTACATTGATGATGTTCACGGTACTTATTACGATCCTGCCATCATTGGAGCTACAAACGGAGCAGAGGCAGCTTATCTGTCAAATCCTGCAAGCCAGAATGCTACGTGGTTTGGTCCTGGTGATCAACGTGGAGACAAACAAAATGATGCAATGATTTACCTGAATCTTACGGTTTATCGTAATCTTACTTATAGCACTGTAGGTCGTGGGCCGCACATCCGTTTCGGAAGACCGAAATACAGAGCGAAGTTCTAAAAAATATTCTCAACAATATTCAACTAAACGGGGTGATCTTATGGTCACCTCGTTTTGTGTTTTTACCTTTGGCCAAATAGTTTTTATGTACCCAATTCTCAAATGGTTTTTCTTTCGTTTCGATCCAGAGAAAATTCATTACTTCACTTTTCGGTTATTACGTTTTTGGCTGGCAGTTCCGTTTGTAAAACCGCTCTGGAAAAAAATGTACCAGCTTAATGACGATCTGCTGAAAACAGAAGTAGCCGGTATCGTATTTCCGAATCCGGTTGGATTGGCTGCAGGGTTTGATAAAAATGCGATTGCGATTAATCAATTGGCAGCTTGTGGATTTGGTTTCGTGGAAATTGGTACGGTAACGCCTGTCGTGCAGGAAGGAAACCTGAAACCGCGCTTGTTTCGCTTGGTGGAAGATGAAGCGGTGATTAACCGAATGGGATTCAATAACGACGGTGTTGATACAATTGTGGAGCGCTTAAAAGCACTCAAACCAGATTGTATTATCGGTGGAAATATTGGTAAAAATAAAGTAACACCGAATGAAGAAGCTGTCGCCGATTACCTGAAAGCATATAATGCACTGGAACCGTATGTGGATTATTTCGTTGTAAATGTATCCTCTCCGAATACACCAAACCTTCGCGAATTGCAGGATAAAGAACCGTTGACGCAGTTGTTGTCAACATTGATGAAACGCAGAGAAGAATTAGGTTCCGCAAAACCCGTTTTCTTAAAAATCGCTCCCGATCTGACCGATTCACAGTTGGATGATATCATTGCAATTATTGGTGAGACGCGTATTGCCGGAGTGATTGCCACCAATACAACGATTGATCGCAGTGGTTTGAAAACTGATCCGGCGAAAGTAGAAGCAATAGGAGCAGGAGGTGTTTCAGGAAAGCCGGTCACAAAACGCTCGACGGAAGTGATCCGCTATTTGGCTATTAATTCCAATCATTCCTTTCCGATTATTGGCGTTGGTGGAATCCATTCGGAGGCTGATGCATTGGAAAAACTCGAAGCCGGAGCATCTTTATTGCAAATCTACACCGGATTCATTTATGAAGGGCCGGGCGTTGTAAAACGAATCAATAAGGCTATTTTAGCAAAGCGAAAGCTACAAAACCAATAACAATGAAAACAGCGACCGAAAGGGTGTTTATCACCGAATGTCCGCGAGATGCGATGCAGGGTATTCATGATTGGATTCCGACTGATCTGAAGGTTGCATACATCAATCAGCTGCTTCAATGCGGTTTCGACCGGTTGGATTGTGGTAGCTTTGTTTCACCGAAAGCTATTCCCCAGCTCAAAGATACCAGGGAAGTACTAGATCGTTTGGATGATAAAGGAACTACTAAATTGCTGACCATCGTTGCAAATGAACGCGGTGCTGAAGAAGCTATTCAGTTTGATCAGATTGACTTTCTGGGGTATCCTTTCTCGATTTCCGAAACCTTTCAGCGACGCAATACCAATGCTTCAATTGAAGAATCACTTAAGCGGGTTGAAGTGATTCATAACCTGTGTGTTAAGTCTGGTAAATCATTGGTTCTTTATCTTTCTATGGGATTCGGAAACCCGTATGGTGATGAGTGGAATGCAGAACTGGTAATGAATTGGAGCAAACGTTTATACGATACTTTTTCAATTAACGAACTGGCGTTATCGGATACGATAGGCGCGGCAACTCCGGCATTGGTAGAACAATTATTCATGGCAATTATCCCCGAATTACCCGGGGTGAAATTAGGAGCGCATTTGCACACATTACCACAAAATGCCCAGGTTTTGGTAAAAGCAGCATATGATGGTGGTTGTCGTTATTTTGACGGAGCGATTAAAGGTTATGGAGGCTGCCCGATGGCGGCAGATGATTTAACAGGAAATATGCCGACTGAACAAATGCTTGCTTACTTTAGTCAGCAGGGAATAGAAACAGGAATCCTGCAACCTGCATTCGAACAGGCAATAATGAAAAGCAGTTCTGTTTTTCTATAATGTAACATTTCACATGAAGCGAATTACCAGATATATGAAACAACATGGAATAGCAGGAATTGTACTTGCGATGGTTTTGCTTACTGCTTGCGGCGAGGAGGAAGATCAGCCGTTCAAACCGCATCATCGCAACAAACCAACGGAGGTAACAACGTTTAGCACGGATTTCAATGAAAATACGTTTTCAGGCAACGAAGAAATCGAATTGCTGAAAGAATTAAAATTGTGTGATCCGAATGCTCCGAATGACACTGATGAAGCCCATCCTTCGTGCAGCCCGAAGTTTTTTCGGTTCTTTAAATTAGCTGAAAAAACAAAGCTTTCAGACGGATTTATTTTGCTGATCAAAGCCGGAGTAAACGGTTTTCCGCTTCGGAGAATTCTGGTCTTTCAACGTGATGGCGAGCAATTGGTAAAACTCAACGGATTTAACGGAAACCTGATCGAATTCAGACCTTCCAAAAGCGGTTACCAGGATCTGGTGATACGTTTCACAGATAATATCGACGGAAGTTTGACTTACTACAATTGTTTGTTCCAATGGAATGGCAGCCAGTACAGCTATAAATTGTGCGAGGCAATCCAGGAAGGCGGACAAGAAGCTCCACACCGTATTAAAGAAGAGTTTATCGACTCGATGGCCCCTGAGATCAAAAAAGTGCTCGACGATAACCAAATGTTGTTTTAATGACAATCAAAGCCGGCATCGGAAGTGTGTTGTTACTGATCGCGGTCGGCTGCTCTTCCGGGGCTTCGTTGAAAAAGATCGATGATTACATTTTTTTGCATGATAATTCATCGAAAGTATGGCTGGTAGATAAATTGCTGATCAACAAAAACGACTACACGCCAATGAGATTCAGGTATAAGCAGGTGGTTGTTTTTCATGAATCGCGTAGCGCCTATTTTTACCGGCTCAATGAAATGGGTGATAAACCCGGTGCAAAAACGTATTACTGGCTCGACAGGACCAAAAATGAATTTGGTTTTTTAGTCGGACAGACAGAATGGCTCTTCGAGATCAGGCATTTATCGCGCACCAAAATGGTTTTACGACCAAAAAACAATTCCTATCCGTATACCATGGTGTTGGTTCCCTTTCCCGAATATTGAATATCAGATTGATAAAACTTACCGTTTCTTGCTGCGAATAAACTCAACTAAATTCTCATACAGTATATAAATATTTAGTTGCAGGTACGAATCGGATAATCAACCCGTTTTAATTTTCAACAGTCGGTCTGAATTATCAAAACAATTTTATATTTGTTCTCACGTACCTCTAAACGTAACTGAAAATGAAGATCTTGTTTTTGACTATTGGTTTGTTAGCACTTGTTGCATGTGGCTCAAATGAAACTTGTAAGGATTGTGACAAAAAAAAGGACAAAGACACAGTTGTGGTAGTTGATGATTTGGAATCGGCTATGAAACGCGACACGATTACAACTCCGTCAAAGGATCAGAAGGAAAATCACGAGAAAATAGTTAAGAAATTCGGGGAACAATGGGACTTCTGCACCTGTATTGTTGCGAATGACTCTATTACGGATGCTTTCGAAAAGAAATTGACCCCAAAACAAGAGGAAAAACTCATGGCCCGCTGGGATTACGTCGATAAAAAGTGTAAGGAATTAACCACCTTTGATAATACGACCCCCGAAGAACGCGCAAAACACGAAAAACGCGTCATGAAGTGTCTCAAAGAGAATGGACTCAAGAAGTAATGTTGAATGATGAATTTTAAATGTTGAATTGATTTTACCTGCCGATAGAAGTTAATTTATTCCGTTCATTCAAAATTTTCGCACCGTCTCCACCTTTGGTGTGATTCACAATCCAAAATTCATTAGCTTTGTTGCATGTCCAAAAAGTGGTGCAAATTGATCGTTTATGTAGTGCTGGTAAGCTTTATTGCTTTGCTCATGCCGAAAGCATTGTGGCACGATTGTAACCACCAGGATCATCAACTTGCTAAAAAAGAACATCTTCCGGGAAAAAGCATTGATCAGGGAGTAGAAAAATGTGCGGTATGTGATCTTCACATTCCGTTGTTGTCCAATCCGGTTCAACAACTTTCAACTGCCGGTAAAACCTTAAATTCTGCAGAACCGTTTACGGTTATTGTAGCCGTAACACATGCTTTCCCGCTTACAAAATCACTTAGAGGCCCACCTGTAGAAATGGCTTAAAACGTTCCGGAGAATTCGTTTCTCCTGTTTTTAATTCATTTCGAAACTCATGAAATACGTACTTATGTGCGCGTTTGTGCTTGTTTCAATGATGAACCTTGCGCAGGAATGCAGGTTTTCATTGACTGGTACTGTACGCGACGAACACACAATGAACCCTGTTCCTTTTGCAAAATTGAGCGTGGAATCCATGAATATCCATGTTCAGGCAGATAGTGCAGGGAATTTTACATTCACCAATCTATGTCCGGGACCACTGACGCTACGTTGCATTCCGCATTTTGGCTGCGAACCAATCGACATTGAGGTGAATCCTCTTTCTAATTCCACCATAGACATTTATGTAGAAACGCATATCGTCGAGCTGGATGAAAATGAGATCGTGGCCTATGTTTTCCGTCGCGAATCGAAAGCGGGAATGAGGATTTCCGTAAATGATTTGTCGCAGGTTAAAGGAAATACACTGGGCGAACAACTTATGCGCATTCCGGGAATGAGCACGTTGAGCACCGGCTCAAGTATTGTAAAACCAGTGATCAATGGCATGCACAGTAATCGCATTGTGATTGTAAATAACGGAATCAGGCAGGAAGGCCAGCAATGGGGAAGTGAACATGCGCCTGAAATCGATCCGAATCTGGCAGAAAACCTCGAAGTTATCCAGGGTGCGAGTGGTTTGCAGTATGGTCCGGATGCGATTGGCGGAGTGATTTTTGTTTCACCAGGTTCGCTTCCGTATGGTGAAAACCATAGTGGATGGCTGAAATTGTCAGGGAATTCCAATGGAAGAGGAGGAATGAGTTCGGCGCTCATAAAGGGATCATTCAAGCGTTGGTCGAAATGGGCTTACCGGATTCATGGAACCGGACGCATCAATGGAACGCAATCGGCGCCTGATTACCTGATAAAAAATACGGCTTCAAACGATTACAGCTTCAGCGGAGCTTTCGGTTATAAAGGAACACGTTTGGAAGCAGATGTTTTTTACTCGCGCTATACTTCCAACCTGGGCATTTTCACTGGTTCACATATCGGGAATTTAACCGACTTGAACGCCGCATTTCTTGCCGAACAGCCCAAAGACAGCGGTTATTTCACCTATACACTTGAAAAGCCAAAGCAATTTATTCAGCATCAGTTGAGCAAATTCAATTTGGTTTACCGTTGGAATGAAAAGGTGAGAACATCTGTGATTGTTGGTTATCAGTATAATCTTCGCCAGGAATACGATTTGCACAAAGCTTACAACGATAGCCTGGCGGCATTGGATTTACCGGCGTTTGAACTCAATTTATGGACTACGTCCGTTGATTCCAAAACTACCATCCAACATTCAGGCAAGCTGAAGAGTGTTTTCGGGGTCAGTTACTTCAAACAGGATAATGCGTATGCCGGCCGGTTTTTCATTCCAAATTTCCAAAAATGGCAAGCAGGCATCTGTTATACCGGTGTTTATGAATCAGAAAAATGGCAATTTGATTACGGAGCCCGGTATGATTTGTCGCGTTTGAAGGTCTATAAATACGAGGGTGATGTCTTGACTTCTCCAACGCGTGATTTTGGTCATATCAGCACTTCTGTCGGTGCTTCGCGTGTGATCGGACATCATGTGATTGTACGCGCAAATGCAGGGACAGCCTGGCGTCCGCCATCTATCAATGAACTTTACAGTGATGGTTTACATCACGGTGCAGCAGCTATCGAAGTCGGAAATTCGCTCATGAAAAAAGAGGTGGTTTACAATGTGCAAGCCGGAATGCAGTATAAATCGCGGTTAGCAAAACTCGATGTGTCGCTTTTCTGGAATCGTTTCGATGGCTATATTAATCTGCAGCCGCAATTACCGGCACAACTGACGATTGTTGGAGCGTTTCCCGTATTTCATTACCAGCAATCGGATGTGCGTATAGCAGGATTGAATGGTGTGCTGGAAATTCCCATCAAGCCATGGATTTCCTATACAATTCAAGGTAATTTACTGATTGCCGATGATTTGGACGCCAAAAAACCGGTTTACGGCATTCCTTCCAATCGGTTAATTAACCGGATTCATGTGGGATCGACGTTAAAAAAACAAGCGTGGTCGTGGTTTGCCGAAGCAGAAGGATTAAACGTTTTCGAGCAAAAGCGTGTTCCTGATAATGCCGATTATGTAGCACCACCGAAAGGCTATTTTTTGCTCAGCGCCTCTGTCGGAATTTCTAAAAAAATGAACCGTGCCCAATCCTTGCAAATTGTATTGGAGGTATCGAATTTATTAAACACTACTTACCGTGATTACATGAATCGCTTCCGGTATTTCACCGACGACATGGGGCGAAACTGGACTCTAAAAATGATTATTCCATTTTCAATTAAACACCGTGTCCGCCTTGGGCGCGATTAACTAAAATTAAATAAGATGAAGATTTTCAGTGTTTTATCAATCGTATTGGCATTGGCTTTTATCGGTGCCTGCAAGAAAAAGAAAAATGTTACCAATCCGCCGGTTGTGAACGAAGAAGAATTGATTACTACCTTCCGTATTACGTTTACGGATGCGGCAGGATTACAACCGACAGTGGTGGCTCAATTTATAGATTTGGACGGAGCAGGAGGGAGCGCCCCGACTACTTTTGATACGATTCGTTTACAAGCGAATACCACTTACAACGCTTCCATTATGTTGTTGAACGAAAGCGTAAATCCGGCGGAAGATCTTACTGTAGAAGTGCAGGAAGAAGACGAGGATCATTTGTTTTGTTTTTCGCCAACCGGAACCTTGAATTTAGGGATTACCAGAACAGATTCTGACGGAACGTATGAAGTTGGATTGCTGAGTTCATGGGTGACACAGGCTATTTCCACCGGTGAAACAACCATCACACTTAAGCATCAGCCGGGAGTGAAGAATGGGCAATGTGATCCGGGAGAAACGGATATTGAACTCACGTTTCATACGATTATTGAATAATTTTTTTTGAAACGGTAAATAGTGCAGAAACCGGGGTTAACACCCGGTTTTCTTTGTTCTCGGAGTGTTAGTTCGGGGCAAAAAGGATAGTGGAGATAGAGCGTTTTTGTATTTCGTTACGTCAATTACAAGGAAATGAGACTAAAATCGGATTTACTTTTCTTTATTCGACTGTTTTCCGTCTAAATGAATTCCATCAAGCTGTTTTCCATCGACTAAATATTTCCTGTCTAAATACTTTTCATCTAAACGCTTGAATAAATCACCTACCTCAACTTGCAACGCATTGGCGATTTTAAGCATCGTGCTTACCTTCATTTCCTGACGGCCTTTCAGATACTTACGGAGGTTCTCTACATCCATATCTGAATCATGGGCAACCTCTCTTGTCCTTAACCCGCGCTCATTAATAATGGTTTGAATCCTGGTTCCAAGTTCAATAATTTCTTGGGGAATTTCTGATTTTCGTACGCGTTTTCCCATGGGTGAAAAGTAGTTGCATCAAGGTGAATTAAAGTAATTTGAAACAATCAGTCGTAAACAACTGCGTTTTCAATATATTTGTATGATTATCAATCTCCTATAATTTTTTTTAAGCTTAAATCTCCCAAATTGAATTCACCCGGCGACTGATCCGATTTGAAGGATTTTTGTTGTTGTTGTTCGGTTAAAAATTACCAAAGTGCCGCCTGATTTATGACAAAAAGCCGGGCTAAAATAAGTCCGGCTTTTCGTGTTTCTTCACTTTCTGTAATTGATCAGTAATAAATCAATCGACGTACTTTAGTTACATATTTCGCTAAACGAATTACTTGTTTCGTATAACCGAATTCATTATCGTACCAGGCATACAATACCACGTTTTTACCATCGTTTGAAACGATCGTTGCGTGTGAATCATAAACAGAACAGCACGTATTTCCGATAATATCGCTTGATACAAGTTCAGGATCGTACGAATAAAAAATCTGGTTTACCAATTCACCTTCCAATGAAGCGCGACGGATCACGTTGTTGACATCTTCGATGGTGGTTGTTTTGTTCAATTCCAATGAAAGAATTGCCAATGAACCGTTTGGAGTAGGTACACGTACGGCATTTGCTGTCAGTTTGTCTTTCAAATCAGGAATTACTTTCGTTACCGCAGCACCTGCTCCGGTTGATGTAATTACCATATTGATAGCAGCAGAACGGCCACGACGTGAACTTTTGTGCATGTTATCCAATAGGTTTTGGTCATTGGTGTAAGCATGAACGGTTTCAATGTGTCCTTTTACCACACCAAACTCATCGTTGATCACTTTCAGGATAGGAGAGATCGCATTGGTGGTACAGGAAGCGGCAGAATAAATCTTTTCAGATTCAATTTCCAGTGTTCCCTGGTTAATTCCGTAAACAACATTCGGGATTTCTTTCCCGGGAGCCGTCAGCAATACACGTGAAGCGCCTTTTGCTTTCAGGTGACGCGATAATGCCTCTCGGTTGGTGAAAACCCCTGTATTGTCAATAATCAACGCGTTATCGATGCCGTATTTCGTATAATCGATATCTTCCGGATTTGAAGCATCAATCATGCGTACAATTTGTCCGTTGATGATCAAAGCGCTGTTTGCCAAATCTTCTACAACCGAACCTTTAAATGCTCCGTGAACCGAATCACTGCGTAACAAAGCTGCTCGTTTGATGATGTCTTTGTCGCTGGCACCACGTGTAACGATCGCACGCAAACGCAATTGTTGTCCTTTACCGGCTTGTTTGATCAACTCACGAGCTGCCAAACGTCCGATACGGCCAAAACCGTACAATACCACATCGCGTGGTGTGAAACCGTCGCCGGTTCCTTTTTCAAAACCAACCAATTTGTTGGAAAGGAAATCTGCTTTTGATGTAAAGGTATTTCCTTCGGCAGCCCATTCGCTGGCCAGTTTACCGATATCGATCTTTGCCGGAGCAAGGTCCATCTTCATCAATTCCTCTGCCAATGCAGCGCTGGTTTCGATGTCGATTGGTTTGTTTACCACTTTAGCTGCGTATTCGTGCAGATTCAGGATTTCTGAAATGGTGATATCCGTCAAATGATTGCGGAACAAAACCAATTCAATTCCTTTGTCATACAACAACTCACCAACGTGACTTGATAATTTAACAGCAGCGCGTTCGCGTTGAACGTGCGAGTTGAGCTCTTTTTCGTAGCCTACTGCAGCTTCCATTTGCTTTTACCTATTGATTATTAAACGATTATTTGCTTTTCCTGGAATTAAAAAAGGCCGCCCGCGTTTGCAGACAGCCTTTCCTGTTATCCTAAATATGCTTTCAACAACTTATTGCGGGATGTGTGTCGCAGCCGTCGGATGGCTTTTTCTTTTATCTGACGAACGCGCTCGCGGGTCAGATTAAATTTAGCTCCAATTTCTTCGAGTGTTAATCCGTGGTTCATTCCGATTCCAAAGAATAAACGGATGATTTCACGTTCTTTATCTGTCAACGTGCTCAATGAACGTTCGATTTCACGTTGCAGCGACTCGGCCATAAGGGCGTGATCGGCTTTCGGTGAATCGGTGTTGGCCATTACATCCATCAATGTACCACCATCTTCCGAAGAAGACAAAGGTGCATCCATCGATACGTGACGACCGGATACATTTAAGCTTTCCTTGATTTTGTCTTCCGGAACTTCCAATGCTTCTGCTAATTCTTCAGCTGAAGGCGGACGTTCGAATTCCTGCTCCAAGCGCGAGAATGCTTTGTTGATCTTGTTCAAAGATCCAACCTGGTTCAGCGGCAAACGTACAATACGTGCCTGTTCTGCCAACGCCTGCAAAATGGATTGACGAATCCACCAAACAGCGTATGAAATGAATTTAAAACCACGGGTTTCGTCAAACTTCTGAGCCGCTTTAATCAAACCTAAGTTTCCTTCGTTGATCAAATCGGGTAGTGTAAGACCTTGATTTTGATATTGTTTCGCTACCGAAACGACGAATCGCAGGTTAGCGCGGGTTAGCTTTTCCAAAGCTCGTTGGTCACCTTGTTTAATGCGGCGAGCCAATTCTACTTCTTCCTCAGCTGTGATTAACTCCTCTTTACCAATGTCTTGCAGATACTTGTCTAAGGACTGACTTTCTCGATTGGTAATGGATTTTGTAATCTTTAATTGTCTCATGTAATGAACTCCGATTTAATAATGATTTGTTAAAATCAGGGTGCAAAGTTACGACGAAAAGAAAGTGATTTCCAAATATAAAAAGCAGATTTTTGAGAGATTTCCGCCTCTCAAAAACCATGCCTTAACGTTTTTTGTGGGAATTAAACTTATAATCCGAATCCGAGGTATTCCTTTTTACCGCTTTCCAAAACTACTTCCAGCAAAACACCGCCTTTATAATTCGTTAACTTTGAGGTTAAATCCTCAGGAGAATCAACCGGTTCCTGATTAAATTTTGAAATCACCATTCCTTCTTCCAATCCGAGCGAACGTAATTTCCCGGGTTCCAGTGTTTTTACTTTTACACCACTTGAAATGTTGAGTTCTTTTTTCTCTTTTGCGGTTAATTCTGAAAAAGTTGCTCCAAAAGCGGAAATCTTACTCATTTCTTCCTTCGATTTTAGAGCAGTAGCC
Source organism: Candidatus Fluviicola riflensis (assembly GCA_002243285.1). Taxonomy (GTDB): domain Bacteria; phylum Bacteroidota; class Bacteroidia; order Flavobacteriales_D; family Crocinitomicaceae; genus Fluviicola; species Fluviicola riflensis. The sequence goes on from CP022585.1 coordinate 2,045,589, forward strand.
CCGTCAACTGAACGCAAAACCACTTCTTTGATCTCCTGATCACCGTTTTCGTTGCGCAAAGTCAGCGATACTTTATCACCCGGACGACGTTTTCCGATTTCTTCCTGCAAAGCAGCCACCGAATTCACATCTCTCGTTCCAATCTTCAGAATCACCGAATTGGCTTTAATCCCTGCTTTTTCAGCGCCACCGTCTTCGGTTACCGAACTGATAAAAACACCTTTTGTTGATGGAAGATTGTTCTTCTCCTTGATTTCCTGGTTGATGTCAGCGATTTGAACGCCCAAATAACCACGTTGCACAATACCAAAATCGATGATATCACGCATGACCTTATTTACAAGGTTTACGGGAACAGCAAAACTGTAACCGGTATACGAGCCTGTTTGTGATGCGATTGCTGTGTTGATTCCAACCAGTTCACCTCGGGTATTTACCAACGCACCGCCACTGTTTCCCGGATTAACGGCTGCATCCGTCTGAATGAATGACTCTATCGGAACCACTGTATTACGTGTTTTGTCCGACAACAAGTTGATGTTGCGCGCTTTTGCACTTACAATTCCCGCAGTAACGGTAGAGGTAAGGTTAAACGGATTTCCGACAGCCAGCACCCATTCACCGACGCGTAGATCGTCGCTGTTACCGATCGCAATTGGCCTTAATCCTTCTGCGTCGATTTTCAGTACTGCAATATCTGTAGCCGGATCGGTTCCGATCACTGTGGCTGTATAGGTAGAATTATCATTGAGGATCACCTCGATTTCGCTGGCGTCTTCGATCACATGATTGTTTGTGACGATGTAGCCTTCTGAAGAAATAATAACTCCGGAACCTGAGCCTGAGCCATATTGTTTGTATTCACGGCCACCGGTTCCCGGGCCGTAAAAGAATTCATACAACGGATCGTGCTGTACAGTGGTTCTCACCACTTTCGTTGTAACGTGAACCACCGAATTGATGGTGTTTTCGGAAGCCTCCATAAAGCCCTCCGTTCCAGCGGGAACTCCGCTGTAGTTGACTTGGTGTGCGAAGCGATTACCGTCGATCACTTCATCGGATAATGAAGAATAGCTGGTCGCATTCAGAATATAACCGAACGCAAAAGGTACCATCCCTCCCAGGATACCAACTCCCAGGTATTTCCATGTGTTACTCATAGTTGAATCTTTTTTTGAATTTTAAACACAATTATAAGGCCATTCGACACATCATTTATTACTTTTGACGTTAAAGATTGTTAAGCAAAAACAGCCGTTACAGCGTAATAATGATGAATATACCATTTGTAAAATACCAGGGCACCGGCAATGATTTTGTGATGATTGATAATCGCAAGGGAAAATGGAATGATTTGTCGATTCAAACCATCCGTGCACTGTGTGATCGGCGATTTGGAATTGGTGCTGACGGACTCATTAAATTGAATGCATCAGCCGAACTCGATTTTGAAGTGGATTATTACAATGCCGACGGTTCCAAAAGCTTTTGTGGTAACGGCGCACGTTGCGCAGTGGCATTCGCCAAACAAAAAGGTATCAACACCGATAGCACTCGCTTTACAGCCATCGACGGTGAGCATCTGGCTTCACAAGCGGGTGAAATTGTTTCGTTGCTGATGAACGAGGTAAATACCGTCCAAAAAGATGAAGACGCCTATATTATTGATACCGGTTCGCCACATTACATCCGTTTTGTGGACAAAGTGGAAGGTTTTCCCGTTTACGAAGAAGGATTTAAGATTCGTTATTCGGACACTTACAAAGCTGAAGGTATCAATGTGAATTTCGTGGAAGTTACCGGTGAACGTGATTTGTTTGTGGTGACTTACGAGCGTGGTGTGGAAGATGAAACGCTTTCATGTGGAACAGGCGTTACTGCTGCAGCATTGGCTTTTGCAATTGAAAAAAATCTCATGGGCTCCCAGATCATTTCCATCAAAACGAAAGGCGGTGGTTTGCAGGTTACGTTTAACCGTACCGGAGAACAAACGTTTGAACGGATTTTCCTAAACGGGCCCGCCATTAAAGTGTTTGAAGGAGTCTACAATGGCAGGATTTAAATTCCGGAATCCGGTATTCGAATGGCCGGAAAAAATCACCGCAGGTACGTATGTATGGATTTGGAACGCTGATAAAATTCCACCGCATATCGGAATTTCACGCGGACAAAACTATTTTAGCCTGACGTATCGCAATTGCGAGATCCAGAAAAGTGTTTCAGGAATGGTGCGAAAAGCCAAAAGGGCTGAGATTCCGCTGGTTTTGGTGGCGATTAATGAGTGGGAATTTACCCGTGATTTCACTTCTGTTTATCGGCAATACGATACGGCAAAAGCAGGTGGGCCAACGTGCCTGGATCCGATCAAAGAATTATTCGGTTTGCAGTCAACCGTGAATCAGTTAGCCGATTTGTTAACAGAAATTGAAAACCGTGAGCAACTCAAGCAGGTTTTTGCTGTAAATTTGGGGACTGATTTTTGTGCCATCCCTGATTACTCGATCGCCGAAATTATGTCGCGAATAGAATTGTTACATGAAACTAAAAGGACAAAAAGTTACCCTGCGTCCCGTTGAAAAAGAGGATGCAACGCGCTTGCTGTTGTGGGAAAACAACCCGCAGCACTGGAAAGTGACTGGTACGGAGGTCCCGTTTTCACTACACGCCATTCTCGAATACATTGATCAGGCACAGCACATTCGTACGCACGGACAATTGCGGTTGATCATTTCTTTAACGGAGACTGATGAACCGATCGGGACCATTGACCTATATAATGCCGATTTTAAACATTCGCGTGCTGCGGTAGGCATTTTAATTGATGAACCTTCGCACAGGCAACAAGGCTATGCTTTGGAAGCTCTGGAAATATTGGAAAATTATGTACGTCAGATTTTGGGTTTCCACAATCTGTATTGCTCTGTACACGGTGATAATGAAGCAAGTAAAGCTTTGTTTGATAAAGCCGGTTTTGAGCGCATCGGCGTCCGGAAAGATTGGTTTCTGGATGGGAATAAATGGTTGGATGAAATTTTGTATCAAAAATGTCTGGAAAAAAAGTAAGTAAAAAGTGGATGATCATGGGCGTGTTCGCTGTGATTTTCGGTGTTGGATTGGTCTTTGGCTGGACACCGATTATGTCGCGGCTCACCAAAACAATCAACGACAAAACGGTGAACGTACCGGTCAACGAAAAGCTGACATTGGCCCAGGTGGGAGCGTTGCTTCAGGAGAAAAAAGTGATCGATGATGTTGATTTTTTTCTTTCGGTAGCGAAGTCTAAAGAGTTGACAGACAAAAATATAGAACCTGGAATGCATGCTTTTCCTCCTGGAACTTCTTACAAAGATGTATGCAACGCATTAAAATCAGGTGCTTTTGAAATAGAAGTAGTGGTAACGTTCAACAATTGTAAAACAATTGGTGATTTGTGTGAAAAAGTGAGCAAATGTCTTATGATCGACCAATCGGAATTGGAAACTTACATTTTGAGCGACGAAACCTGTGATAAATATGGTTTCAACGTACAAACTATTCCGGCGTTGTTCATCCCCAATTCCTATAAAATGTACTACGATACCGATAAAGAGGCGTTTGTGCAGCGAATGGCAGATGAATTTAAAAACTTCTGGACGGCTGAACGCATGGCGAAACTCAAAAAAGTCGGACTCGATTCTCCGTCTGAAGCAGTCACAATGGCTTCTATCGTTTATGGTGAACAATCGAAAAACGAGCAGGAATGGCCAATTATCGCAGGATTATACCTGAATCGCCTCAATACAGGAATGCGTTTGCAATCCGATCCGACTTTCAAATTTTGCTGGGGCGACGAACTGGAGGGTGTTCAGCGATTGACTTACGAACACCGTGAAAGAGATTGTCCGTACAATACTTATTTGCACGACGGTTTGCCTCCCGGGCCAATTTCTATGCCGCCTGCGGGAGTTGTGGACGCTGTGCTGAACCGTGATGACAACGATTATTTGTACATGTGCGCTCAAGCCAATTACGACGGTTTGCACAATTTCACGAAAGATTATTCCGTTCACGCTAAAAACGCCACCGAGTTTCAAAACTGGCTGGCCCAACAATAAGAGTTATGGATCGCAGATCGTTTGTTAAAAAAGGAGCACTTGGAATTGCCGCTGCAGGGCTTGTTCACCCACTATTAGCGAGGGAATCGGACGTGAAACCACAATCTGAATCCGATGACAAAAAGTTCGTTGCTGCTTTTAAACCAATTATGATTTCCACCTGGAGTCATGGTTTGGAAGCCAACAAAGCAGGCTGGGAAGTTTTGTCGAAAGGTGGAAGCTCATTGGATGCAGTAGAAGCAGGAGCAAGACAAACCGAATCCGATGTTACCAATCGCAGTGTTGGAATAGGTGGAATGCCTGACAAAGAAGGACATGTAACGCTCGACGCCTGTATCATGGATTGGGAATCGAATTGCGGATCCGTAGGTTATTTAGAAGGAATTGCGCACCCGATTAGCGTTGCGCGCCACATTATGGAAAACACACCACATATAATGCTGGTAGGCTCGGGAGCGAAGAAATATGCGCTTAAGAACAAATTTGAGCAGATCAAAACACCGGTTCCGGAAGTAAAAAAAGCCTGGAAGGAGTGGAAAAAACAACAAGCCGAAATCGCGAAGAAGCCCGAAATCAATCATGAAAACCACGATACCATCGGTTTACTGGCAATGGACAGGAACGGCCGTATCAGCGGAGCTTGTACAACTTCAGGCTGGGCTTATAAATTACCCGGAAGATTGGGGGATTCTCCGATTATCGGCGCCGGATTGTTCATCGATCAGGAAGTTGGCGGAGCAGTTGCAACAGGTTTGGGCGAATCGATTATCAAAATTGCCGGAAGCCACACGGTTGTAGAACTGATGCGAAACGGTTTCACACCCGAAGAAGCCTGCAAAGAAGCTATTAATCGTTTGATCAGCAAACACAAAGACATGACAGGCCTGCAATGTGGTTTCATTGCCATCAATACCGAAGGAAAAGTAGGTGGTTACTCGGTTTTCAACGGATTCAACTACGCATTGAAAACGGATTCGGAAGACCAGTTGATTGATGCGCCATTTGATCGAAGCTGGTAATGATGAATCAATTTTCAATCATCTTTTTATCCTTGCTCATACACCTTTCTTCCGTATGTCAGCAAACCCTTGATTGGAAATTCCAGCATCCTGTTTCCAAAAAATGGATTCCGTTCGGAACACATGGTTCTGTGCAGGAATCATTGATCAAAACCGGTCAATTACCCGATCCGTTTGCAGGAACCAATGAATTGAAATTCGGCTGGATTGAAGACCACGACTGGGAGTTTAAATCGGAATTCAAACTTTCTGTAGCCGATCTTTCGCATGAATACATCGATTTGGAATTGCCCAACGTAGATACCTATGCCAAGGTCTACATCAACGGACATTTGCTCGGCGAAACCAATAATTGCTACGTTATTTACCGTTTCGACATTCGAAAATGGGCAAAAACCGGTGTCAATAAACTGAAACTGGTCTTTTTATCGCCGATTAATTACCAGATCCCACGTATTAAAAACGCAGGACTTACATTGCCTGCACCGAATGATTTAGGAAAAATCGCTGTTGCTCCCTACTGCCGAAAGCCGCAATATCAATTCGGTTGGGACTGGTCGTTACGTATGACGACTATCGGAATGTGGAAACCGGCTTCTGTGATTGCTTATTCAAGCAACAGAACCGTTGGAAAAGGGGTTTACACCGCAACACTAGCCGAAGATTTTGCCTTAATGGAACTGCAATGGATGTTGCGAAATAACACCAATGATACGTTGATCTGGGAAAGTAAATTGTTCGGATCAAACGAAGTCATTGCTGAAAACGGTATTTTGAAGCGTTTGGACCGTATGGAAAATCCACACTTGTGGTGGCCGCGCGGACAAGGAGAGCAATTCATTTACACCGACGAATGGAAACTAAAAACCAAAAACGGGATCGTCATTGATTCATTGACACAACGTTTTGGTGTCAGACGCACCGAATTAATAAATGTCGCCGATCAATGGGGAACTTCATACATCATTCGCGTTAACGGACGAGATATGTTCTGTAAAGGAGCGAATTTTATTCCACCGGATATTTTTCCAGCTCGTGTGACTGATGCTTCTTTAAGAAAAACAGTTGAAACCATGCATGCCAGTAATTTTAACATGGTACGCGTTTGGGGAGGCGGTTATTATCAACCCGATGCGTTTTACGATGCCTGCGACGAACTGGGAATTATGGTGTGGCAGGATTTTATGTTCGCCTGCGCCATGTATCCTGGAACGGATGAATTTACAGCGACCGTGAAACAGGAACTGGATCAGCAAATTCCACGGCTGGCGACACATCCTTCAGTGGTTTTATTCAATGGAAACAATGAAGTCGATGTAGCCTGGAAAAACTGGGGATTCCAGGATAAGTATTTCATTACACCGGAACAAAGCGCAAAAATAGAACAGTATTACGACCATATTTTCAAAAAACTCATTCCCGAAGCGGTGAAGCAATGGACCAATATACCTTACGTACATACCTCACCGTTAAGTAATTGGGGGAAAGACGAATACTTCAAACACGGTTCCATGCATTATTGGGGCGTTTGGCACGGAAAAGATCCGATTGAAGATTTTGGCCGAAAAACCGGCCGTTTTAATTCGGAATATGGTTTTCAATCCTTTCCGGAATATGCAACCTTGCTCACATTCAGCGATACATCACAATGGCAACTGCTCAGCGAAGTAATGAAGCACCATCAGAAAAGCTATGTTGGCAACGGAATGATCGAAAAACACGCCAATATTCTGTATGGAAAAACCACCGATTTCAAGCGTTTTATCTATTATTCTCAACTAACGCAATCCACAGCTGTGAGTATGGCTGTGAGCGGACATCGTACCAATATGCCTGTTTGCAGCGGAACGATTTACTGGCAAATGAACGATTGCTGGCCGGCGCCAACCTGGTCGAGTATCGATTACTTCGGAAACTGGAAAGCCCTGCAATATACCGTTCGTGATGATTATGCTGATGTGGCCGTTTTGGCAAAAATCGATACGCTTGGCAAAGAAAAGTTCTTCCTGGTTTCAGATCAGCAACATGCTTTTGCGTGTAAAATCAATGCTGTTCTCTACGATCTAAACGGTAATCAGTTGGATGAATTTCAGTGTGATCAGGCGGTAATGGGTATAAAAGTGAACGAACTGTTTCAATTGGAACTCGCACCTTACAAAAACCGGAATTACCTCATTCGATTTACCTGGAATGATGCAACTGCTAACCAGAACGAACGTCAATTCACCCATTTACCCGAAAAAAGAGTCGTCACGACAGCTGATAAAGTAAGCCGTAAACTGATTGAAATAAATCCGTTGACCAAAACCGCGGTAATTGAGGTTACGAATACCGATTTTCTAGGCAAATGCTGGATTACAAGCTGCAAGAATGGTGTGAGGTTCGATTCCAATTTCATGGATTTACTTCCCGGAACGCACCGGTTCATGATTACGTATGAAACGTTGCCGGTGGAGAGTGATTTTGAGCTGATTTGGTTGTGAATTTAACCTCAGGAAATTTAACCACTTAGATCATATAGGGAGACATGGATTTTTGAAGTAGTAGATGTATTCACTACAAAGGCACAAAGCTATTTTGATGAGCGTGACTTGTTAAGAACACAAAGGTGTTCTCCCTAAATCCCTTTGTGTTCTTTGCAACACGCCAAACTTGTCCTTTTTCTTTGTGCCTTTGTGGTGAGAAAATGATCACATTGGTTTTGTCGAGAACGTTAAAAAAAATCAACTAATTGGTAAATACTACCGTGGTAATTATCTTTGCACCATGGAAATAGGCGAAATCATTCAAACCAAGTTTAAATCACCACAGCAAAAAGCGATTGTGAATGTGCGTTATACGTCCAATTTTATGGGACAATACGAAAATGCGTTCATGGCACAGTTTGACCTTTCGATGGCGCAATTCAATATTTTACGCATTCTGCGCGGAGCGAAAAAACCTCTGAGCGTAACGGCGGTGAAAGAACGCATGATCGAACGTTCACCAAATACCACACGGTTGATGGATAAGCTCATTGAAAAAAATCTGCTTGAGCGCGTACGATGCGATGCGGATAGGCGAGTGGTCTACGTTTCGATTACAGAACATGGATTGGAATTGTTGTCACGGATTGATATTGATCTGGAGGAGTCAACGGTTTTTTCTACCAACCTGAGCGATGAAGAATCCGAGGAGTTGAGCCGCTTACTGGATAAATTAAGAGGATCGTGTCCGAAGAAACCTGAGATTCAGAATAACTGCTTTGATTAAAATAAATCAGGTAATCAAACCATTTGCCAGCCCAATCATCTAAACAAACGAACAATACAATAAGCGTAAGCAATTTTACACAAACAATCCGTTTAATAACGGAGAAATACACATTTTAGACACACCAAATGACAAAAAAACAAGTGCTATGGATGATTATTCTGGCAGCTGTAGTATTCACAAACATTCTTGAATCAATGATCCTGATGCCACTTTCGCCTACCATAAAGGCAGAGTTGAGCATGGATGAAAAACAGTGGGGATTAGCTATTTCAGTTTATCTTTTCAGCGCATTTATTGCCGGAATAGGAAGCATCTTTGTCATTGATCGTTTTGATAGGAAACGCTTTTTGATCACACAATACGCCCTATTCATTATCGGAACGTTACTTTGCGGATTGGCAACCTCGTACGAATTTTTATTATTTGCCCGCATCATGGCCGGATTTTTCGGAGGTGTGATCGGTGCAATTGTGATGTCGATCGTAGGTGACCTGATCCGGCCCGAACATCGTGGGAAAGCTACCGGAATCGTGATGGCCGGCTTTTCGTCGGCAGCAGGTTTGGGGATTCCGCTCGGATTGTGGCTCGGACACACCTGGAACTGGCACATGCCGTTTTTCTTTTTGGTTGGATTATCAATGATTACCTTGATTCTGTTGGTGATTTATCTCCCCGACGTCAATAAACACCTGGGCACGGAACATAAATCCTACATGATCCTAAAAACAGTCTGGAAAAACAGCAATCAAATCAAAGGATTACTGTTTACGAGTACAATCCTATTCGGACAGTTTGCCATTATTCCATATTTGGCCGATTTTATGGTACACAATGTCGGATTAAAGGAAGATCAACTGGTTTGGATGTATTTTTTCGGCGGAATTTTGACTTTCATCACCAATCCGTACATCGGTTATCTCGCAGACAAATACGGCCAATTACGCGTATTCTTCGTAGTCATGAGCATTTCACTCATTCCTTTGGCGATCATTACCAATATGGGTGTGAATCCGTTACCGATAATTCTGATCGTCACCACTGCGTTTTTCATTTTCGCCGGAGGCCGGAATATTCCCGGAACAGCGATTGTAATGGGAACCGCAGCTCCGCACGAACGTGGAGGTTATATGAGTATTCGTTCGGCATTTCAGCAATTCGCAAGCGGATTTGCCGTAATTTTGGGATCGTGGCTCATAACGCAGCAAAAAGACGGAAGTTACCTCCACTTTGAATACGTTGGTTACCTGGCAATCGGCACGAGTATTTTGTCTTATTTCCTATTAAAAACCATCAAACAACAGTTCTGATATGCGCTTGACAGTTTTACTTTTATTTTGTCTCAACACCTTGATATCACTGGCTCAACCACCAGTCGGACAAACACAACAGAAAGGTGATACCCCGGCAATCGGAGCGCTTGACGGACAAGTATTCGACTCCATTTCGCGTACACCAATTGAATATGTGGAAGTACGCCTTTGCAAACAAACCGATTCAAGTGTCGTTTCCGGGATTTTCACCGATGAAAACGGGAAATTCGTACTGGAACAGGTTCCGCTGGGAACCTATTTTATCCGTGTCAGTCAATCGGGATACAAAGAAAAGATCATTCGAAACGTTCAGCTCACGCAGGTAAAACCGTTACGTAAACTCGGAAATATTTCACTGGTTTCGGATGCACAGAATATCGAAGAAGTTGAGATTATTGCTGAAACGCCATTGTTGCAATCGGGAATAGATAAGAAAGTCTACAATGTTGGTGAAGACCTCTCCGTTCAGGGTGGTTCCGCTACTGATGCACTCAATAATATTCCTTCGGTTGAAGTAGACCAGGATGGAAATATCAGCTTGCGCGGTGAAGGAAACGTGACTATTCTGATCGACGGAAAGCCAAGTTCACTTTCTGGTGGGAACGGGAAAAATCTCCTGTCAGGAATTCCGGCCGGAAGTATCGAGCGCATTGAAATTGTGACCAATCCGTCGGCTAAATACGATCCTGACGGCACTTCGGGAATTATCAATGTGGTATTAAAAAAGAATATCCGGCTTGGTTTGAACGGTAATGTAACCCTTTCAGCAGCTACCGGAAATGCTTACACCGGAGCAACTTCACTGAATATGCGCAATACTAAATTCAATGTTTTCGGAAGTTACGCTTACGATTATCGGGAAGGTTACCGCAACAATTTCAGCGATCTGGATCAAACGTATGGCGATTCTACTGTGTACCTTGACCAACGCCGCAACGGGACCGATTTCAGTGAAACGCACACAGCGAAAGTGGGAATGGACCTTTACCTCAAAGATCGTCACACGCTTTCATGGAACCTTTCAGGAAATCTTGGAACGCGTGATCGTTTTGGTGACCAGGAAAATTACCGTTACAATGAAAACAACGATACCGTTGGTGTCTGGAATCGCACCTCTTTTGATCCTAGCTATAACCGCAGCCTTGACATGGGATTGAACTATACCTGGGAATTCAGGGAAGAAAAAGGCACCATTGACTGGGCAGCGTATCAATCCATTGGAAATTCAACAGATGCCGGTTATTACGAACAAACTTACGACGATCCGGCTTACGGCAGAAATCTGGACCAACGCTTGTTCAGCCTCGAAAAAAACAATATTACCACCATTCAGATGGATATGGTTCGGATCATTAAAAACAAATGGCGTACGGAAAGCGGTTTGAAACTTATTCACCGGGACATGGGTGTTGATACGCATTCCGATTCACGTGACACGGCCGGTGTTTTCCAGCCCGATACGCTGGCGTTTTTTAATTACGAATACACCGAACGCATTTATTCCGGTTACGGAATTGTGGGAAGAGCCGTCAACAAGTGGAAATTTCAATTAGGCATTCGTTTGGAACAAAGTTACCAGGAACCGAACCTTGTTTCAAAAAACGAATCGTATTCCAATAACTATTTCAACATATTTCCTTCCGGACATATTCGATACGAGGTTACAAAAGGTGCCGAATTGTCGCTGGGATACAGCAAGCGTATCAACAGACCGTCGTCGAATAGCCTGAATCCGTTTACCAGTTATGCTGATCCTTACAATCTGCGTCGCGGAAACCCGGCATTGCGCCCCGAATACATTCATTCGGTCGACTTTAGTTTCGATTACACCAAAAAGAAATGGTCGGTGACCGCTTCGGCATACCAGCGTTATTCGTTAGAAGTTATTCAGCGTGTGAAAGTATTCTACGCCGATGGAACTTCTGCCGCAACGTTTGCCAATATCAACAGCAGCAGGAGTTCGGGTGGAGAATTGATCTTCCAGTTCCGTCCCTTGCCGATTTGGCGAAATACCTTATCAGCCAACGGAAACTACGTGATTTACAAAGATGACAATCCGTCAGCTAACTGGAATCGCCAGGGATTCATCTGGAGCTTGAAATACGCGTCTTCGGTTGAATTGTGGAAGCGAACACTCACTTTGCAGGTCAATGGCCGTTACAACGCACCTTCGATCACTGCACAGGGACGTATGCAACCGCGCGGTTCTGTTGAGTTTTCTGCTGAAAAATCGTTTAAGGAAGGAAAATGGGCAGTGGGAATGCGTGTTTCAGACATTTTCAACACACAAGGATTTAATTTTGTGGTAGAACAGCCCGACATTCGCCAAAGTTCCGAATTCAAATGGTTAACGCGCCGGTTTTACGTGACATTGCGTTACAAATTCGGACGAAACGATTTCACGGACCGCAAAAAGCCGGGTGACCAACAGAACGGAGGCGGTGGCTTCGACTTTTAATACTTCATTCTGTTTCTGATTCTGAAAAAACTCAGAATCAGAAACAGAATGAAGAGTTTATTTCGATAAGTTGACTGCTGGTTGCTGAGGCACCAGGTGGAGTCCCAAACGAATAAGCGCTTTATCAAACGGGCCTTTATCGTTTTTTCTGATCAGGTTGTTTTTACGTGTTTTCATGACGGATAATTTTAATGGAAATTAGTCAAGAACTATGCCTTTTTTATTAACGTTTATTTGCAGGTTGGTTTCACTGATTCGGAGGTAATAAAAAGGATTTAAAAGTATTTCGTCATTCATGTTGACTATTCCTTAAAAGAACACTAATTTTGTACCCCTTAATTAGCATCATTATATGATAGACTCTGAATTGTTCGAGGCAAAAAAATTATACCCGTTTCAGGAAAAAACAGTTGCCATAATCATGGACGAACTGGAAAAAAATGGTGCAGACTTTAACTTGCTGTTTCAACTGCCTACGGGCGGCGGAAAAACCGTTATCTTCTCGGAAGTAGCGCAGCATTACATTAAAAAGCACCAGAAAAAGGTGTTGATCCTCACCCACAGGATCGAATTATCGGTTCAGACTTCGCGTCAGCTTTCAGCTATTGGTATTGCCAACAAAGTGATTAGCAGCGAAGTAAAAAACCTGGTAGACGAAGATCATTACCCGTGTTACATCGCCATGGTGGAAACACTCAACAACCGTTTACAGGAAGATGAAAATTTTGTCGATGGCGTTGGATTGGTGATTGTGGATGAAGCTCACTACAATAGTTTCAGGAAAATTTTCCAGTACTATGCAGGTGCGAATATCCTTGGAGTAACGGCAACACCGTTGAGTTCCAATAAAACATTGCCGCTCAACGATCATTACAATAAGCTCATTGTAGGCGAAAGTATTTCGTCGCTGATTGGTGGTGGTTATTTGGCCGATGCCGAAACTTTTACCTACGATGTTAACCTTCACGGACTGAAAATCGGTTCCAACGGAGATTTTACTGTAAGCAGTAGTGAATTGGTTTATGGTAATTACTTCATGCAGGAAAAACTGTTGTTTGCCTACGAAGAAGTAGCGGTAGGGGACAAAACCCTGATTTTTAATTCCGGGATCGAAACCTCATTGCGTGTAGAAGAAACCTTCAAAAAACGTGGATTTAAGATTCGTCACCTCGATTCTACCTTCAGCGACAAAGACCGCAAAGACGTTCTTCACTGGTTCAAACACACCAAAGATGCCATTTTGACATCGGTTGGAATTTTGACTACCGGTTTTGATGAACCCACTGTTGAAACGATCATCCTGAATCGCGCTACACGTTCATTGACGTTGTATCACCAAATGATTGGCCGTGGCTCACGCAGATTACCCCACAAGGAAAAGTTTAAGCTGATCGATCTTGGTAACAACGTTCGTCGTTTCGGAATCTGGCAGGATTATATCAACTGGCACGATGCGTTCCGCTTTCCCGATCGTTTCCTTGAATCGCGTTTGTCAGAAGACGATGATTTGGAATTTGAAGTAGAATTTGAATTCCCGAAACACATGGAAGAGCTTGTGGATACCAATTTCCTCGAAGCATTCAGTATGCGCGATGTTTATTACGAATGCCTTGACAAGGGTGATAAGGGTAAACAGGCGGTTGATATGTCACTCAAGAACCATTGCGAAGGAATTGCTCGTGTAACCAATGATTTCGAGCGTGCGCTAAAAGTTCAGGAAGCGTTGCAGGAACACATTGAACACCGATTGAAAATGTACACCAAATGCATTGCCAAAAGCACGCCCAATTATTTCAAATACCTGATGGAAACCTACAACCGTCAATTGCGCCAGGAATTGCGCATGGCGTTGGATGATATTGAAGAAAACGATAATTGATTGATTTCAAATATGATTTTTTAAATGCCCGTGATTTACCGCGGGCATTTTTTTAGTTGATTTTTTTGATGTGGGTTGGCGTGGGACGCATCCCGCGCCATAAAACAAATGTTTTTGTTTTCGAATAATAATCGTGGAACGGTTATTATTCGGTTCCGGAACGGATTGATTCAAAACAATATTTTGTTTTGAATCCGATATATTGTATCCAATAAAAAGGCTCGGTACACATCCCGAGCCTAAACACATAAATAGTATTTCATCAATAATTCAACAACAATTCCACCGTATCAAATGGTTGCGTGATAATTGATTTGGGGCCATTATTCGGTGAATTCAGCACCCAGTAATAATAACTGTAAGTAGTGTTACCATCGTTAATGCAATAAATAGCGGTATCCACGGCGCCATACAAAAACTGTTCACCGCCATAGCAACATTCTGCGCAACCCGATTTCCCGTTTTGGCGAATGTATTTTAATTCATCCGTTTCTTCCGGCATTAGATTCACAAAACGCAGTTTTACCCACGATTTGGCTGTTGTGGAGACATTGCGTGTGTTGGTAGCCGATGTACTCAGGCTTTCGGCTGTGAAACCATCTGAAATTTCAAAATACTGACTCTTTGAAACGATAGTGACGTATTGTTCAGTTTTATCGCGGTCAAATGTAAAGGAATACTTCCCGTCACTTCCTGTTGTTACCGTTCCGATCAGCTGACTTGGGGTGGAAGAACCCGCCGGTGTACCGTATAATTGTACCGTTGCACCCGAAAGTGGTTGTGAATAACTTGCATCGGTAACAATTCCTTCAACAGTGTAAGAAATCTTTTTTTTCTTGCAAGCACCCAGGCTCACTCCAAGTAGCATAATCAGTGCAAAAACAGCGTGTTTCATAGTATTATCAATTTCGATTTAAAGATACAATAAATCTTATTCACGATAAAAACGTAGGTAAAGAAGCAATAAACTCACCTCCATCAACAGGCAATTGTTATTAAAAAAAACAATCATTTTTTAACAATTATTGTGGTACGTATAAAATTGGTGCTATATTCGTCGCTGTAACTCAAAACTTAATAGTATGTCAGAAACATTAGACACAAACGGAGGGTCACCTCAAGGAAAAGGCCAGGCACTTACAGGATTTATTCTTGCATTGGTATCATTAGTATTAGCACCAGTTATCGCTGGTATCGCAGGAACAATGATCATCGCAGGCGGAAGCGGCTGGTTGATGTATGTATGGGACGCTCTTGCTGTAGTAAGTATCATCCTTTCAGGAATGGGTATGGCTAAACTTGGTAAAACAGGTGGTAAAAAAGGTCTTGGTATTGCAGGTCTTATCATCGGTATCGTTGGTTTGGTATGGTGTATCATGTTAACTCTTGGTTTAAGTGTTGTTGACGCTGGTGTTGATGGTGCTACAGATGAGTTTCGTGATGCTCTTAGACAAGAAATGAATCAATAATCACACCCTGATTATAGTAAAAGGCTGCCTTTCGGTGGCCTTTTTTGTTTTATACCGATAGTTCTCGGTTCTCTTTTTATATTTGAAACAACCAAAAAACAATAATTATGTCAGACGTATTAGATCAATCGTACGAACAAGGGCAGGCAAAACGCCCGATGTTTCTTCAGGTGTTATGTATTTTAACTTTTGTAAGCTGTGGACTAACATTTATATCCTCTATTTACGGTTTGCTTACAGCGGAGCAAAACGAGAGAACGCTAAAAATGATGATGCGCATGCAGCAAAATTCGGAAGTTCCGGAATTGGTAAGCGGCATGCAGGATGGACTCTCTAAAATAATGGAATGGACAACAACGTCTCATTACCTTGCATTGGGAAATGTGTTTATTTGCCTTGCCGGTGCGTTATTAATGTGGCGCCTTAAAAAACCGGGATACTTCATTTATATCTTTGGTCAGGTCCTGCCGTTTATTTCATTGGTTGGAATGTATTCTGCCGTACAGGATATTCCAATTCTTGGCTTTACAATGGTTATCGGTGGTATTATCGCGGCTATTTTTGCTGTCGCGTTCATTATTATGTATGGACTAAACGTTAAACACATGCGTTAATTCGCACTATTCTATGCAGGAAGATGACTTTTTGGATCAGCTGGGGGCAGAGAAATACTATGATCGTCCTCTGTTTTTGAGTTGCCTGTGTATTTTGACATGGGTTGGTTCCTGGTTCATCTTACTTTATTACGCTATCCGGGTCGGTAAGCTGAACTCAGGCGAAGGCGAGCTGTTTGTTCCTGATCACATGAAAATGGAGTATACACTGATGAAAATCAGTATTGTATCACCGATAATCAGCGGTTTTGGAGCGTATTTAATGTGGCATCAGCGCATAGCAGGTTTATTTGTGTACCTTTTCGGCCAGTTGCTGATGTGCGCTTTCGGATTGATTGTCTATTTAGTGGATAAACCAATGGATATTCCGACAACGTATTATTACACTGCCTTCTACGTGGCGCAATTGGGATTTGTAGCATTGTATGCCCTCAATTGGAAAGTACTTAACAACACCCGGTAATGGAAGAAATGGATATCCTCGATGAGTTAGAAGTAAGTGTTGTTCCGAAAAGGTCCAATTTCTTGATGGTTTTGTGCATTCTCACTTGGGTTGGAAGCGGACTGAGCATCATTGTATACGGTTATTTGTACCTGATGCTTGGACAACTGTACAGGACTTTGGAATCATTTGACGGAGGACGTCCGGACGAGCTTAATTGGTTCATGTGGCAATACCTGATCGGTGCAATTGCTCCTGTTTTCTGTATTTTAGGTGCTGTTCTCATGTGGAAACTGAAAAGGGTAGGATTCTACGTTTATCTGCTTGGCCAGTTAACTCCCATTATACTCAGTTTTTATACGTGGTTGATCGTTACAGGGAAATACAATTCCGAAACAGTCTTTTTTGCTGTGCTGGTAAATATCATTCCCATCGGTTTTATCATCATGTATGCGATTAATATTCGGCAATTGAAGAGATGATGATTTATTTGGATAATGATTACTTCCAGAAATAATATTAAATCAGGTCTTTGGCCGATTTTTTTTATCTTCACCGCTCAAAAAAGTATAAAATGGATGATTTATTAGATAATCGTTCTTCCAATCAGGGAGGTGGTTTCCAAAGTAGCAATGTTCCAAATGCATCAGCAACGTTGGTATTGGGCATTATTTCAATCGCAACTTGCTGGTTGTACGGAATACCGGGTATAGTTTGCGGTATTATTGCGTTGGTATTGCACAAGAAAGATAAAATGATTCACGCTACAGATCCGCAGCGTTATGAAAGTTCATTCAAAACATCAAAAGCAGGTTTTATCTGTGCCGTAATCGGTACTTCATTGTCTGCATTCTGGATACTGTACGTTATTATTATGCTTGTGTTTGTCGGAACAATGGCTTCCGGATTCAATCGCTACTAAGCAATACCAATTGATCGTTCTTTTCGAATGATTCCTTGTTCCTGGAAAGAAACATTTGGCGTTGAGTGTCCCGCATGTGGCACTCAACGCTCATTTTTTGCCCTTACGCAGGGTGATCTCTTAGAAAGTTTATCACTATTTCCCGCGCTTTTACCTTTCATGGCGCTGATTATAATCGCGGTTGTTCATCTCATTCGTCCATTTCCGTCTGCTCCCAAATGGATTATCCGACTGGTAATTCTCACAGGAGTGCTAATGTTGGGAAATTGGGTTCTGAAGATGCTTGCGTATTAAAATTATTTTAATTTCACCAATTGTTTAACCAAAATGAGATTTCATCGCCGCAAAGCAAGGTCTTGTTTAACTTAATTATCTATTTATGTCTGAAGAAAGTATCGATCAAGGAATCAACCTGAGTTCCAGTGAATTAAAAATAACCGAATACATACGTAAGGATTTGACCACAGCAGCTAAATGGGGTAAATTTTTAGCAATCATCGGTTTTGTAGTAGTTGGCTTAATGTTTATAGCCGCGTTGTTTATGCTCATATCTGCTGCAACAATGCCTTCATTTATTTCCGGACAGTTCTTTTTGATGGGATTCGTCTATATTATAATGGCAGTAATTTTTGTTTTCCCAACACTTTATTTACTGCGATTTTCTAATAGCACACAAACTGGCCTTCGATCAGAAAATCAGGTTGATTTTGAATTTGGGATAGAAAATTTAAGATCACTATTTAAATTCATGGGAATATATACAATAGTGGTATTGGGATTATATACATTGATTATTTTATTCGGCGCGTTTTCAGCTTTAGCTTAATAGTTCTGATCATTTTATGATTTATAACGCTGAGTAATTTTTTAAAGTTGCTCAGCGTTTCTTTTTGATACAAGTCTCCATTCCCTTGCCAATCCCCGCAAAAAGTTATCTTTGTTTCTTATTAAACAAGGAATATGTCAGACGATAAAAAGATCATTTTTTCGATGGTGGGTGTTTCGAAAGTAACCCCGCAAGGAAAACAAATCATTAAAAATATTTACCTGTCGTTTTTCTACGGAGCTAAAATCGGAATCATCGGTTTGAACGGTTCAGGGAAATCGACAGTAATGAAAATCATCGCCGGATTAGACAATGCTTACCAGGGTGATGTAGTGTTTGTTGATGGCTATACCGTTGGTTATTTACCTCAGGAACCGGAACTCGATCCGAAAAAGACGGTGAAAGAGGTTGTAATGGAAGGCGCCCAGGAAACAGTTGATGTGTTGAAAGAATACGAAGAGATCAACAATTCGTTTATGGACGAAGAAATCCTGAACGATCCGGATAAAATGGATAAACTCATTGCACGCCAGGGAGTTGTTCAGGATCGCATCGATGCACTTGACGCTTGGGAGCTTGACCAGAAACTAGACCGTGCAATGGATGCTTTGCGCTGTCCGCCGGATGATCAGCTGATCGAAACGCTTTCCGGTGGTGAAAAACGTCGTGTGGCGCTTTGCCGTTTGCTGCTGCAGAGTCCTGATATTTTGTTACTCGATGAGCCTACGAATCACCTTGATGCTGAATCGATTGAATGGTTGGAGCAACATTTACAGCAATACCAGGGAACGGTGATTGCTGTAACGCACGACCGCTATTTCCTTGATAATGTGGCAGGCTGGATCCTGGAACTCGATAGAGGAGAAGGTATTCCTTGGAAAGGGAATTACACTTCATGGCTGGAGCAAAAAGGAAATCGTTTGAAAGACGAAGAGAAAACGGAATCAAAACGTCAGAAAATGCTGGCGCGCGAGCTCGAATGGGTACGCATGAATCCGAAAGGCCGGCACGCTAAAAACAAGGCGCGTATCGCCAATTACGATAAAATGATGTCGGAAGAACTCAAAGACAAGGAGGTGAAATTGGAAATTCCGATTCCCAATGGTCCGCGCTTGGGAAATAACGTCATCGATGCCAATCATGTAATGAAAGCTTTTGGCGATAAATTGTTGTACGATGATTTAAACTTTAGCCTTCCGCCAGCAGGAATTGTAGGTATTATCGGGCCAAACGGTGCGGGTAAGACCACGATTTTTAAAATGATCATGGATGAATTGCAGCCCGACGGAGGCTCGTTTTCGGTTGGAGAAACAGTGAAAATCGGTTATGTAGATCAAACGCACAAAGACATTTCGCCTGAAAAATCGGTATTTGAAGTGATCGGTGGCGGGAATGACTTTATCGAAATCGGAAATCAGAAATTCAATACCCGTGCTTATTTATCCAAATTCAACTTCGCTGGTTCTGACCAAAGTAAGAAAGTAGGCGTATTGTCAGGCGGTGAACGTAATCGATTACACCTGGCGATGACCTTGATGACTGAAGCCAATGTGTTATTGCTCGATGAGCCGACTAATGATATCGATATCAACACGTTGCGTGCACTCGAAGAAGGAATTGAAAGCTTTGCCGGATGTGCAGTGGTAATTAGCCACGACCGTTGGTTCCTGGATCGTATTTGTACGCACATTCTGGCGTTTGAGGGCGATTCGGAAGTGGTTTGGTTTGAAGGAAGTTATTCCGAATACGAAGAAAACAAGCGCAAACGCCTTGGCGATGCCGGCCCGAAACGTATTAAGTACCGTAAATTGGTGAAATAATGGCCGATCCGCTGCACGGAATAACATTGGAACGAATCGTAACCGAATTATACGAACTGTATGGTTGGGAACACCTGGGATATTTGATTCCGGTTAATTGTTTCAACCACGAACCGAGCGTGAAATCGAGCCTGAAATTTTTGCGTAAAACCCCTTGGGCGCGCAAGAAAGTAGAAGATTTATATATGGATCGCATTGCTAATAAAACTAAATGATGCTTGATTCTTGATGAGGAGTTTCTAACCAAACATCAAGAATCCAACATCCAACATCAGAAAAATGGAAGTAAGAAACCTTGAACCCAACGCATTGTGGAATCACTTTGCCGATTTAAATGCCGTGCCGCGACCTTCTAAAAAAGAAGAGCGTGTGATTCAATTCATGAAGGATTTCGGGCAGTCGCTCGGGTTGGAAACAATTGAAGATCATATTGGTAATGTGATTATCAAAAAACCGGCTACCGCTGGAATGGAAGATCGTCAAACCATCGTGATGCAATCGCATTTGGATATGGTGCACCAGAAAAATGAAACCACCGTGTTTGATTTTGACACACAAGGAATCGAAATGCTGGTTGACGGTGACTGGGTTCGCGCAAAAGGAACAACACTCGGTGCCGATAACGGAATCGGAGTTGCAGCAATCATGTCGGTTTTGGCTTCGAAAGAAATTGCTCACCCGGCGATTGAGGCACTTTTCACCATCGATGAAGAAACCGGAATGACCGGGGCGATGAAAATAGATCCGAAGAATATTTCCGGAACCATTTTGTTGAACCTCGACACTGAAGACGATGATGAATTGTCGATCGGATGTGCAGGCGGAATCGACACCAATACTTCAATGAAACTTGGATTAGAGCCTGTAAATCAGGGTTCTGTTGTTTATGAAATAAAACTGCGCGGTTTATTGGGCGGACATTCCGGAATGGACATTCACCTCGGAAGAGCGAATGCCAATAAATGCATGAATCGTTTGTTGTATCACCTGGTTTCACTGGTTGATTTGCAACTCATCGGATTGGAAGGTGGAAGCTTGCGCAACGCCATTCCGCGTGAATCGACAGTGATTATTGCTGTTCCAAAAGACGATAAAGCTGCTTTCATGGCTGCTTACGAAGCTTTTACGCAAACAATTAACTCAGAATATGTTTCGATTGAAACCGAAATGACCTGGACGATCACCGAAACTTCCACTGATTTAAAAGCAGTTGTTCATGCTGATTTTGAACGCATTCTGAATGCTATTTATGCAGTTCCGAACGGCGTTTTCAGAATGAGTCCGGATATCGCAGGTTTAGTGGAGGCGTCAACAAGTCTGGCGAAAATCAGCCTTGCGGATGGTAAATTAACCACGCAATCTTTGCAACGCAGCTCGGTTGAGTCAACCAAAGCCGATGTGGCCAATGCGGTTCGTGCTGCGTTTGAAAGTGCAGGGAGTGCAGTGGTTCAAAACGGGGAATACCCGGGCTGGCAACCGAATCCAAATTCAGCGATCCTGACTGTGATGGCTGATTTGTATCGTACGAAATTCAAAGATGAACCACAGATCAAAGCTTGTCACGCCGGTTTGGAGTGCGGAATCCTGGGTGATCATTTTCCGGGAATGGATATGATTTCTTTCGGTCCGAATATTCGCGGAGCGCATTCACCGGATGAATGTGTACAGGTTTCATCGGTACAGAAATTCTGGTCGTACTTATTGGATGTATTACAGGCTATTCCTGCAAAAACCAATTGATTTGCAGCCCGATCCGCAACACGAATTGATGGTCCTGGCCAGGACAAAAATGCCCTTCGGTAAATACGAAGGTTATTACCTGGCGCATTTACCTGAGCACTACCTGGTTTGGTATCATCAGAAAGGATTTCCAAAAGGAAAACTGGGTCAGCAACTAGGACTGATGTATGAGATTAAACTCAATGGGTTGGAAAAGCTGATTTTACCATTGATTCCAAAGGATAGTAATTTTCAAAGAAAATAGATGAGATGTATTGTATCCATCATTTCATGGTGGACGCTTTGTTTCCCCACGAATTCACGAATTATGGCACGTCCGTTAGGCGTGCCATAATTCGTGAATTCGTGGGAGTATTTACAATAACATTAGCGGGGAAGTTGAGTTTACACCGTTATGTGTACGTATTTTTTAATTTTGTAACCAACAGTCAGTGAGGCGTATGTTTCATGGCGACCTTATTAATCAAGGTGATAACTTACCTTAATTTCTTACTTCCGTTTTTCTGTTAACTTTGAAAGATAACTTTCACTGAATAAAAATGGAATTAGAACAAGTAAAAGAACTACTTCACAACAGCCACTGGGTTTATGAGTGGAGTCCTGCAATCGGAACGGTTAAACGACTAGACTATTGGTTCAACGAAGACTACTTCTTGAAAATAAATTCAGATTCTTACGGACCATGTGAAATAATACAAGAAGAGGGAGCTTTCTTGATAACATTCCACCCTTACAGCCCATCGGACAGACTCAAGATAGTCGAGATTGAAAAGGACGCTTTGACCTTACGCCAAGGCAATTCAATCTTCCTTCTTAGGAGGATTCCCTAACGTATTGTCGCCGTAGATATATTCCCAGCTGGTTTCTGAATGTTTAATTCGTGGGCTGTAATTGAAGCCCATACGTTTATACACTGTAACAATCTCTGAGCACATAGGCGCGTTTTCTAAGGCTGCATATTCGTGATCAGATACAATATTGATCTCAATGCCAGTTTTTGCTTTAAACTCTTCAAACTGTTTATCTATTGACTGTAGAAACTCGTTGCAAAGTCTTTGGTTTTCTTCTCTCTTGCCCATGTCTTTTAGGCATAGAAACGCTGATTAATCAGAGTAGACATATTTTACGTCCATGCGCTGATTGTATATCTCAATCTTCTTACCGTCGGTAAAAATCACCACGCTCATTTCACTTTGAGACGTAGTATTAGTAGTTGTGAGAATCGTAGAGGTTTTTCCAGTATGCGATTCCTTTACCAGATACTGAGAAACTAATCCTTCGGCCATTTGAACCAAGACGAAGATTCGCCCTATTTCGTCTTCCTGTAACTTGACGATACAGTCGCAATCGAAAGATTTCGCTTCAAACCATTCTAATTCAGAATCTAATTTGTAGGTGTTCATTTTGGAGAATTTCCATTGGTCTTGTGAAAAGCATTGACTGGCGATCAAGAGTGTAATTGTTGTTATTAGTCTTTTCATGAAACTTGTTTTACTACTGTTAAGTACCATAACAGTGGATTAGTTAAAACAAGCAAGGCGTGGTACTTAGTACGCTCCGTCACTCTGGATCGCCAAACCCAACAACACGGAACAAACCATACCACGCCCTTTTTCTGGGCTGATAGTCTATTTCTCGTGTTGTCATTTTAAATTGGCGATTTGAGTGACGCGAGATAGCTAACGCTTACTTATATGTATAATTTCTGTTCTATTTCATTCGCATAAATTGTTCTATAAAGTTACGAAATTTACCACTTACGAGAGTGGTCAGAAGCCATTGACCAAGATAACCGTTTGTTTAGCCCCTGATTCAGAGCGGTTAAGAACCGACCAAGCTCGGTTTCCTGTCTTGTATTCCAACGGAACTCGAATTCATGGCAGTAACGGTAAAGGAGATGCTTACTGGTAAAATGATATACTCCAAAGATTCCTTTCTTCAATTGGCTCCAAAAGCATTCGATTGTATTGGTATGCCCGCCATCGATAACGTATTGCCCCTGACCGTGATTAACGGCGAAGTGAGCTTCGAAGTAACGGTCTATTCCAATATAGCTTCGATATTCATCTGTATGTATAACGCTAGTGTCTGAAATGAAATGTCGAGCTAACGCTTGCAAGCCTGCTCCGCAAAGGTTCTTAACGTGTATTATCTTTACGCGTCCTCCTTTGCCTCTCTCGACCATTCCATAAATAGCGCATTTGTCTATTAAAGCTCTTCCTTGATTGCCTTTCACTTTCTTGTCCCAGTGCCGGTTCTTATTCTTGCCGCCTACGAATGTTTCGTCCAGTTCCACTTCTCCAGAAAGACGGAGTGTTTTGTCAGTCATTGCGTGACGGATGCGATGAAGCATGAACCAAGCTGTCTTTTGGGTTACTTTCAGTTTCTTGGCTAAGCCGTAAGAGGAGAAACCCTTTTTATTGTTTACGAAGATGTACAGAGCGTAGAACCATTTCCTTAGACTTATTCTTGTCCCGTGTAAGAAAGTTCCGGAGGTAACGGAAAAAGTGGCTTTGCACGAGGAACATTTGTAGAACTTACCGCCGTTCATAATGTAAAGTTTGTCCTCGTGGCCGCAGGTGCACTTGGGCTTGCCGTTCCAACGATGATCCATTAGCCATTCACGGCATTTGTCATCTGTGTTGAAGAAGTCTGCGAAGTCTAGATCGGATGTTATTTCAGTGAAAGCGTTCATTTGGCGAATTTTGAGTGCTTTCAAAATTTCGCAATTTGTTTTGAATATCCGAAATGGATGAGCAAAAAGGTGTTATGCGTTATCGCATTCTGAATAAGCCGTCGAACATTTATCTGAACGTATCGGCATCCTTGATTAGAATGAAGTTCTTATAACGGTCAAAGAATTGCTCAAAGTAATACTCTTTACCCTCCAAAAGAGGTTCTCCTGGCACGATCTCACTGGAGAATAAGAACAGCTTGTTCGCTTTGAGCGCTTTCTCCGCTAGTTCATTAAACAGTTTTCTTTTGGAGTACATTTTGGGATAGGACAATCTCAACAATCGACGCGCTTGTAAGTTATTGAAGTCTTCACAATAGTCTCCAGTTTCTAGCGTGTAGTCTTTTATGGAATAGTGGAAATTTCTCAGATTGAAAATTGGGTTTTTTAGCTCTTCGGTATTGGAATAGCTCTCTAGGTGGTATGATTTACCTACTCCAAATAATACGTAATCAAACCCTTCTTTATGTAAAAGCGTGCATAGTTCTCCTGAAACAAAATACTTTGCTCCAACAACCAACGCTACCCGTTTCTCCTCCATTTGTTACAGTTTGTTTTCTGTAACTTTGGTTTAAGAAATTAAAGTAAGTTAACGCCTTAATCAAATGCCGAATACATACTCAAAGCACCGGTCAGAATTTCACGAGCAAACCAGGTACAAACTTGTATTTAACCTATGTGTTTTATTTACGGTATTGCTTTCGGTCATTACGGTTGTTAATATTTCCATTCCACATTACAATGCCACCCCTGACTTTTTCGCGCTCGGAGTAGCCGTTGTCGGTTTGATCATACTGATGAAAACGAAAAACTATAAGCTGGTCGGTTATTTTGTGTCGGTCAGCTGTTTTTTCATCATCACGCTCGTCTTTTTCATGCTTAAAACCTTGCATTATACCACACCCGGCTGGATGATCGTCAATATTATCTTCACCTATTTTGTGCTGGATAAATTGTGGGGCGCAATCATGTTGATCCTTCATTTTGCAGGATTTTTCGTTTATCTTTTTTATTTACATAACGAAAATGTGCAATCAATTTTACCGTACACAACCCAGGATATCTGGGTGTTTGTTTTGGAATACGGAATCATTGCGCTGGCAATCGGGAATCTGCTGCACATGTACATGCGCACTACCAATTACTCCGAAAAAACATTGACATCCAATAATTTACTGCTTGTCAAGCAAAACAGTCTGATTACAAAGCAAAACGAGGAAATGGAAATCATGCTGAAAGAAATTCACCATCGTGTGAAAAACAACCTGCAGATCATTACCAGTTTATTACGCTTGCAGGCCGAAAACAACAATCCGGACAATCGAGCGATTTTTGACGAAGCTATTGATCGTGTCAATGCAATGGCGACGATTCATGAGAAAATTTACAAATCGGATGCTTTGTCGAATTTTGACCTGGAGCATTACCTGATTTCGCTATCGGATGATTTGTTACGGAATTACGCCATTGACAAAGAGATTCAGGTCGATTTACAAGTCAATACAACCACTGTTTATTCGAAAAGTATTGTTCCGCTGGCATTGTTATTCAATGAATTGATCTCCAATTCGATCAAACATGCGTTCAATGATCAGGAAGTGCCACAAATTGGAGTTTCCATCGAAAGTGAAGATGATCACCGATTAAAAATGATCTATACAGACAATGGAAAATGGGTCGAAAATGAAATCGCTTCGTTCGGACAGGAATTGATTGAGGCGATGACGCAGCAAATGGAAGGAAGTTTTGAGCGAATAATTTCGGAAACAGGGACACAATATACGTTCGAACTCGTAAATTTGAGGTAATGAATTCTTCGAACTTAACGCATAATTAATGCAGGATTCCCTTCAACTGATTGCTGATAGCCTTCAACTGATTACAGACAGCATAGAACAAGCCGAAGCTCAGCAGTGGGCAGATTCAATGGCTCCTCTCCAGGCTGAATTCCAGAGACAGTATGAAAGCAAAAATCCGGCTGATGATAACATTGCTGCTACTGTTTTTACGATTCTGACTGTCGTGGTTGTTTTCGGGGGATTCTTGGTTTACAATGTCATCAACAACCGTTATTGGGAACGAGGAATCTTTCCGCCGTTTATGCTGAACCGGAAAATCAACCGCTACGAAGCAGTCGTTTGCCTTGCAGTGAACATCATTCGGCTTGACAAAGACATGTATTTCGAGAAACGGGCATACCTGCAACGATTTATGAGTCAGCATCACAGTGAAATTGAGGGGAGCGTGATTGATTCATTTAAATCGTCACTTTCAGCTCCGGTTTCCACCAAATCAATCGCTTATTGGCTTAATAAACACATCACTTCCGAAAAGAAAACGCAATTGCTCGATTTTTTGTTTGATTTGGCTACGCTCGACGGACAAATTGGTCAGAAAGAGTACGCCGAACTGCGGATGTTTTGTCAGCAAACGGGACTTTCCGAGCAATTACTCGAGCAACGGGTTGAACAACAGCGTCGCGCAAGAGGCGAGCGATTGTATGAAGAGCAGCAGCGAACAGCCCAACGAACCAATTACACTTCTGTGAACCTGAAAGAAAAGCACATGGCTACGTTGGAACTAACGGGAATTTTAACGGAAGAGGATCTGAAAAAAGCCTACAGACGATTGGCAAAAGCCTATCACCCGGATGTTGCGGTTGCTGGTAGTGAAGCTGAATCAGCCGAATTGCAACAGCGTTTTCTGGCAATTCAGGAAGCGTATGATTATCTAAACGACCTGGTGTGATTGCGCTGATCGTTGCCGGAATAATGGTTATCGGACTGATCACCTGGCTAATTCTGAAACGCTCAAAATCCGAAACACCTTTGCAGGCGGAAGCAGAAATGCCGGTACATTGGCGTTATTCCGACCGGAATGTGATGTTGGTGTACGTTTATCTTTCAGGATGGCTTGCTCGTAAATCGCCCGGCGATGCAACAGAACGAAATAATTTTATCCAATCCTATTTTAAGGAACGCTTCAAAGGCGTGGTGTTCGATCCGACCGAAGAGATGCAGCGCGCCTTGAATTATCCTGTCCATGTACGCAGCATCGCTGCCTGGGTAAACAAACGTATGCGGAAACCAAATGAGCGCAAGCAATTGATGGATTACCTGATTGCCCTAGCCTGTGATCGTGAACGTACCACGCAAATGCAGTTGGTGGCACTGATGCGCTTCGCAGATCTGATCGGAATTCAACTGGCATATGTAGAACAGCAGATCAACTGGTACCGCGAACGTCTGAACCCTGAAGCAGAACCCGATCCGATGATGGATTTATTGGTCAACAAGCCTTACAAGCGCCGAAACGCGTTGAAAGCCTTGCAGTTAAACGATCCGATTACGGTTGCCGATATAAAAAAAGCATACCGGTCTCTTGCCAAACAATACCATCCGGATGCTTTGCAAAGCGCTTCGGAAACGGAAAAACAGCAGGCGCAGCAACGTTTCCGGGAAATCCAGGAAGCATATGAGCATTTATTAAACGAGGAAGGGTAATGGCAGTTGTTGTGGTAATTATGGTCCTGCTTGTATTCTTTTTAACTGGCCAGCATAAGAAAAAAGACCAGGAGCCGTTGGAAAGAGAGTCGGAACCAACAATCAATCAAGTTTCTTATCTGACACTTTACAATACACGCAATATCATGGTTGTTTACGCATACATGGCTGGCTGGATCATGAAGCAGAATATTCGTGATTCGCGTGAAAAGATGAAGTTCATTCGTCTTTACTTCAACCGTTACTTTAAGGGTGATAATAACATTTCGCAAGAAATGACAGCCGCATTACGGAACGAAACCAATGTACATTCGATAGTAAGCTGGGTGAACCGGAAAATGAAAACCGCCAGCGAAAAACAACAATTGGTAGAATTCCTGATAGCTTTATCCATGGAAGATGGAGCGATTACACAACCTGAATTTGACGCGTTAATTTGGTTTGGTAAAGGAATCGGGTTCTCGGAGCCTGAATTGGAGCAATGGATTCAGACAAAAAAAGATCAGCAATACCGGCAGCAACAATCACAACAAGCACCGCCGGTTTATAAAACAGCGAATAGAAAACAGGAAGCATTGAAAACTTTGGGGGCGAATGAAGCTGTTTCGCCAGCTGAACTCAAAAAATTGTACCGAAAACTGGTTAAAATCCATCATCCGGATGCATTACTGAATGCTACCGCTACCGAGAAAGAAAAAGCGGAAGAGCGTTTCATCCAGATTCAGGAGGCGTACGAGTATTTAGTAAATGAAGTTTAACGATGTTACAATCATTCGGTCGGTCAGGGAAGTACATCATTCGCGAGAGTGAACACCCCGATGGCGTGATTGATTATCGTATAGCTATTCTCATTGTTTTGGTCGCGATAACGGTTTGTGCAGCTTTCAACGTTATTGAAAGGAATAAAAAGCGCTAGTATTCTTAAAAAACGCATGCTCATTCAACTCTTTCACCGGCTTCAGGTATTTCCGCAACAATTCCCATTTTTCAGGTGATTCCTCCAATGCAAGCGCAATTCCTTTCCGGTGTTTTTTTAATGCATCAGTAATGGCAGGCGGAGAAATAGACGGTTGCATGTGAGCCGCAATTGTTTTTCCGTTCACAATCAATCCGCTGTGGTATGCCATTCTGGCGGCAGCTTCGTATTTATCCAGGATCAAAACCGCGCGCTGATTTGGTGATAAAATGCGTGGAACCTCAATCGTTGGCGCAGGCTTTCTCGGTGAAAGATGAGTTACATTCAAGCTGATCACAGTGTTCACTGGTTGTGTGAATCGAGCTAATTGAAGCGCCGAATCCAATTGTTGGATCAATTCACTTTCTGTCAACGACACGTCAAGAGAAGTGTGGAAGTCGGGTGGAAGTATGATTTCTACCGTTTGTACTCGTTTCCACTGTGTAATTAAACGTGTTAGTCGTTGGTTGGAAGAACTGACGGTTGTTTGTAATTTTTGCTCCAATCCATTGATTTGCTGTTGTTGGCGTTCAATCAGTTCGCCCGCCTGAATGCGCCATTGCCAGTCGTGAAGTTTTTCCTTTAGTAAGGATACGGTAAGTGGCAGAAAGAGCGATTTCTCGGCCGGAACAGCAATAAGGACCTGAATTTCATTGAAACCAGCCATTTGAAAAAGTAATCGATTCTTCTGACCTGTTCCGGAATAACGATAAAACGCATGGTTTCCAGGCAATGAAAATGGTTCGCTGCTAAATGTTTGTGCTTGCTGGAGCAGAAAAAACCGTTCTTCAGTGTTGCATAAACGATTCTGATCAGAATCAATAAACCGGGTTTCTGATCCTGCTGAAATCCACGCAAACCAAGTACTCTCACCATAAATATGTGAGAACAAGTGACTTGCTTCAGCTGAGAATCGTTCCAACTCCATGAGTCTAAATTAAGCAAATTAAGTAGAATTAATCTAATAATTAAGCAATTAATTTAGCGCTTTATCCGGTGAAAATCACTGCTGAATACCGGAATCAACTTCGCTGAGAAGCCGAATCTTTGTAAAAAAGAAGGATCATGCGGTATTATAAAGGTAATTGTTTAAGCCAGGAAGTTGAAGGAGAATTGGTGATTGAAGAGAAAAATCCGGGGCGTCGTTTTCGATTTTGGCGCTATATCTGTTTTCCATTTGTGTTGCTTGTGTGGATTTTTCAATTGGTGATTTACAAAAGTATGGAGGAGGATAATTGATTTTAAATTATTAATTATCAAGTAGTTAATTATATGTCATGAAGAAATTGTTTAGTTGGGTCTGGAAATCTTTGAAAAAAAATAAATGTTTTTTGTAACCTGTGTTTAAAACTGCCGTACACTGAACCGAAATTGATTAAGCCGAATAAAAACCTTAATATGGAACTTACGATGATTAATAACGCTATCAGTCAGGCAAAACACAAATTAGCTCGTCACAGAGAATTAGGTAACCAAAGTCAGCTTTCTATTGTTGAAGTTGCACGATTAATGGACTTGGTTACATTTGGACCCAATTTACCTCATGTAAATACGATGTCGGTGTTTTTCAATTACAGCGCAAACTAGATTAGTTGAATTCAGATATAGGAGCCGTTTCCAATTTGGAACGGCTTTTTTGTGTTCAATAAAGTTACATTTGTAACATATGTTCAATTACAAATCAAACCAATTAAATGGTTACATTTGTAATTATGGAAATTAAAGACCGCATTCGAATGATTATTGACTCGCAGCGTTTAACTGCCGGAGCTTTTGCTGATAAGATTGGTGTACAACGCTCCAATGTGAGTCATGTACTTAGCGGTCGCAATAAACCCAGTTTTGAGTTTATAGAGAAAATGCTGCTTGCTTTTCCTAAAGTGCAGGCGCATTGGCTGCTTACAGGCAAACAACAGGCTTTGGAGAATGTGGAAACACCGGTTAGTGTGCCAAAATCACAGCTTGTAATGAAAGAAGAGCCGCCTTTGATGTATGAGAAGCCGGTTCAGGCAAAGCCGGAGAAATCAATTGTGAAGATTGTGGTGTTTTACAGCGATTTCACCTTCGATACGCATTTGCCTAATGAGCAATAATCCCTGATCCGATCAATTCATCGTTTTGGTACCAGGCCGCAAACTGTCCGGGAGTAATTCCGCGCTGGATCTGGTCGAATAAGATATACAAACCTGTTTCTTTGCGAATAAGTGTTGCTTTTTGAAGTGCTTGCCTGTAGCGGATTCGCACCATGTATTCAACCGAATCACCGATTTTAAGCGTGTGTGTCGGATTGATATAATGAATCTCATCAGGCTGTATGAAAAGTGCCCAACGATTTAAACCAGGATGATCTTCTTTCTGTCCGCTATACACCACATTTTCAGTCGTATCGATTCCAATTACAAATGATGGATGTGGCCTTCCGCCGATATGTAATCCTTTTCGTTGTCCAATGGTGTAATAATGCGCGCCGATATGTTCTTCAACACGGGTTCCCATTGCAGGTTTAAACTCAAACGGAGCGCTTAATAATTCTATATTTTCAGGAGTCCTCTCCAGTGAATGATAGGTGCTGAATTGATCAATAGAATCCTCAATTTCAATAACATTACCCTTTTTTATCTCAAGCTTCTGTTGAAGAAATTCAGGTAAGCTTATTTTTCCGACAAAGCACAGTCCCTGCGAGTCTTTTTTGTCAGCTGTAACCAGTCCGATTTCTTTGGCGATAGCGCGGACTTCGTGTTTTTGAAGCGTGCCGATAGGGAAGAGCGCTCTTGAAAGCTGCTCCTGAGACAATTGACACAGGAAGTACGATTGATCTTTTCCCGGATCTTTTCCGGCTAATAAGTGATGGATACCATCTTCAGTGGTTTCCTTGCGACAGTAATGGCCTGTAGCGACAAAATCGGCACCCAGTTCCAGTGCAGCTTTCAGGAATACATCGAATTTGATCTCGCGGTTGCATAATACATCCGGATTGGGTGTGCGTCCGGCCTGGTATTCGCTGAACATGTAGTCAACAATACGTTCTTTGTATTCGTGGCTAAGATCCAGTACCTGGAAAGGAATCCCCAGGTGTTCCGCTACTAACAACGCGTCGTTGGAGTCATCGATCCATGGGCAATCGTTGGATAAGGTAACGCTTTCATCGTGCCAGTTGCGCATGAACAATCCAATTACCTCATAACCTTCCTGTTGCAGCAAATAAGCACTTACACTGGAATCTACTCCGCCCGATAAACCAACTACCACTCGTTTCATGCTGCAAAATTACGGTATTTTACGCGAATCTATTTGTATTGCAATTGTGAATGTTCTCTAATTACATTTGTAATCAAATGATAAATTACATTTGTAACTATTGTTTTGATTATTCATTGCTGAATTGATTGGGCGATTCTCTATTTTAGCAGTACAATAATTAGTCAATGCGCTTTATCTCCTTTATCATTTTCAGTTTTATCTTTTCATTTGGATCAAGAGCGCAATTTCAATTAAGTCCGGTTCGGAAAGTTGAGCACGTAAAAGATATTCTGCCGGTCGGAGAATTAAGCGGCGATTTATACACCATCATCAAACACAAAAAGCAGGTAAAACTACAGGTTTATTCAACTGATCAGATGAGCCTGAAGCGCGAATTAGAACTCGATTTGCGAAAAGACGGATATTTCCGAGACCTGGAGGCTGCCTTTATTTTTGATTCCAGTTTTGTTTACGTGACTTCGTATGCCAATTTAACTACCGAAAAAAGAGTAGTGGAGTTGTTTCAGGTAATTGGAGATAGTGTGCTTCCGCCAATGGAAATAACTCAATTAAGTATGAAAAACCTTCCGGTTGGTCCATGGCGGGAATACGCGTTGATCGTTGATTGCCTGGTTTCTCCGGATGGCAATAGTTTAGCGTTGATGTACCAGGATCAAAATGACATGAGCACCGTGAATAGCCGGACGCTTGTTGTGTTGAATGCTGAATTCAAACCGGTTTACGCGATTGCGACGACGATTAATTTTCCGGCAAACCAATCGAAAATCCGGTTCAATCTGAAGGATCAATTGAATCTGCTGAATGGCGGAATATTGGTACAGAAAACAGTACTCGGCGTTGTGGTGTATACTGCTGAAGATCAATTTGAGATTTTACTTCCCGAAATGAGTGCCAATTATTGTGTTCGCTCACTCGGTGCAGGACGGTTGGTTCTCTGTGGCTTGTACAGTTATTCCAGCAAAGGTTTTATGGTTATTGCTTATGGCGAAAAGTACAGCCGGGTGATTCGCCAGGAATTTGAATTGACGGATGTCTATGGTTTCCAGGTGATGGATTTACTGGTGAAAGAAAACCGGGAAGTGACATTGGTGATGGAAGAAGTTGTACGAAAACAGGCTGGCCGGACAGGAATCAGGGCTAATTCTTCTCAGCCGGGTTCACATTCGCCACCCGTAAGTAAATCGACCGGAGTTGAATTCGGAGATATCCGTTTGGTTAATTTTTCGCCCAATGGCAATAAAACCTGGGAATATACGATTCCAAAAGAAGAGATTGTATCGGAATTCTCTGAATTTTCCAGTACGGTTTTTAGTGAAGGGAAGCTCGTTTACGTATTGTACAATGGAGTAGCAAGGCATTCGGAAGAGAATGAGAAACAGAAAAATCATCAAAATCAACCGATGGTTTGTGTTGTTCAGGAAAATGGTTCTGCTTCATCAACTCCGGTTTTTACCTCCGGAGAATCCGCAGCGTTGGTTCCGGTGAAATGCAGTTATTTTAAGAACGGCTGTTTTCTCCTGACGACAGATTTTTTCTGTTATTTTAGGTAAGTGAAACCTGATTTGGAAATGAGACCGGATTCAGGTTGGCTTGATTTTAGCTTTAATTCACATTCGCAGACTCGTTTGCGCGTGTTTTCAATTTATATTCGTGCCATGAAATTGCTTGTTGTTTTCGTACTTATCCTTTCTACCAGTACCACTTTTGGTCAGGAATGCAGTCGCGTTTGGCTAAAAGGCCGGGTGACAGACACCTTGCAAACGCAAGCTTTTTACAACTTAATGGTGGTAAATCGCACTTCCGGATTGGGGGTTTTTGGTCAACCCGACGGTTCATTTGGAGTGTACGTAAATGCCAATGATTCCATTACACTTTCGGTAAGAGGGTATTACATGGTTGGCTTTCGTGTGAAACCCGACTCTACCTGTCAGCACAATATTAACCTGGCGATCATCGAAAAAGGAACCGATTTGCAGGAAGTGGTGATTCGTCCGCTGAAAACCATTCAACAGGTAAAGGAAGAGCGTGCGGCCCTGGCTTTGCGTGAAACCAGGAGTGTCACTGGATTAGAGGCTTTCCAAAGTCCGATCACGGCATTGTATCAACGATTCTCACAACGTGAACAATCCAAAGCAGCTGTGGCGGCCATGCAGTACAAAGATTCGCAGGAGGCAATTTTACAGGAGTTGCTTCGATTGTATGTAGCTTACGATATCATCGAAATGACGGATGAGGAGTTCAGTTCGTTTATTGCCTTCCTGAACATGGATGAAGATTTCCTGAAAACCGCTTCGGATATGGAGTTGGTGACGTTTATCAAGGATAAGTTTGAACACTATAAGAGAATTCGCTAAATCATTAAGTAAGGTCAACTCGCGAGTCGCCCTTACTTAATGATTTACAATTCCACGTCCAGGTCGTTTTCCGTTTCCATCAACTGTTTCTCATACATCTGCGCGTACAAACCGCTGGTTTTCATCAGGCTTTCATGCGAACCGGTTTCAACGATTTTTCCTTCTTCCATTACCAGAATAGTGTCTGCATTGCGCAATGAAGAGATTCTATGACTCACGATCACGGTAGTCGTTCCGTTGCGTTCCGTGTATTTACGAAGGTTGCGCAGAATAATTTCTTCGGTTTCCGTATCAACGGCTGATAAACAATCGTCGAGGACCAATAGTTGTGGTTGACGAATCAGCGCACGAGCGATACTGACGCGTTGTTTTTGTCCGCCACTCAGGTTTACGCCACGTTCGCCCAAAAGTGTATCAAATCCTTCGTCAAATGCCTGTATGTTGTGTAATACGTGTGCATCCGCGGCAGCTTGTTCCAATTCTTCCTGGTTGTAGCTCGTGCCCTGGCTTCCGAAAGCGATATTGTTGCGAATGCTGTCTGAAAACAGGAACACATCCTGTGGTACCACGCCGATTTCCTTACGGAATTGATCCAGGTTAATATCGGTAATAGGAGTGTTGTTGTAAAGAACTTCACCTTCAGTTGCTTCGATCTGACGCAAAAGTAAGTGAGTGAGTGTTGACTTCCCGCAACCTGTTCGACCAATGATCCCGAGTGTTTCACCACGTTTGATTGTAAACGAAATGTGTTCCAGAACATTTTTTTCGGTATTGGGGTAGTGGTAACTGACGTCTTTAAATGAAATGGAAGAAAGCGCTTCGTTTGTCCCATTATTGTGGTTTTTGATGTCCGGTTCCACGTGCAAAAATTCGTTGATTCGTTGCTGGGAAGCCGATGCACGCTGAATGATAGAAGTTACCCAACCAACACTTGCAAACGGCCAGGTGAGCATCATTACAAAGCCGATGAAAGTGATAATGTTACCGGGATTGACTGCATTTAAGTATACCGGCTTTCCGTTTTTGTATATAAATTCTCCAAATTCGTTTGTTTCAGGAAAACTTAGGAGTCCACCGACATAAACTGTAACCACCACACTGGCGCCGATCAGGAACGTAATCGTTGGCATAAACAGTGCGTTGGTCAATACCAGTCGCATATTGCGCTTGTGGTATTCATGCGAGGCTTTCGAAAAGCGCTCTTCGGTCTGTTTTTCCTGGATATACGCTTTGATCACACGGATTCCGGAGAATGTTTCCTGACCAATTGTACTAAGTTGTGATTGCTGCTGTTGCACCGATTTACTTAGGCGATTCATTCTGTTGGACACAAAATAGATCAAAACTCCCATAATCGGCAGTGGAATCAACGTGTAAATTGTTAATTCCCAGCTGATTTGCACCATTTGATAACTTACCAACGGAAATAAAATCGCAAGATTGACCGTATACATCACTCCCGGGCCCAAATATTGCCGTACCTGCGACACATCTTCCGAAATGCGGTTCATTAAATCGCCGGTAGATTGTGATTTGAAGAAGGTATAATGCAATTGCTGGTATTTCCGGTAGACTTCGTTTTTGAGGTCAAATTCAATGCGGCGCGACATCACGATAATCGTCTGCCGGGTGAGGAACAGGAAAATACCTTTGATAATGGAGTATAAAATATAAAGTCCGGCGAGTTTGAATGCTAGTGCTGATACGGCTTCAACGGTGTTTTTTTCGACGGCCGTCCTGAAAGATTCTGCCGCTTCACCAAGGATAACAGGCATTTTGACGTAGAAATAGTTTTGAATCGTGATGAAGAGAATGCCAAGTAATAAATGCCAGCGGTAAGCGTAAAAATATTTGTTCAGATAGCTTAGAGACTTCATGCGATAAATTTCCTATTTTTGCCCCGCGAACAGGGGTTCTTGTAAGTTGCAAAATTAGCCATTCGCGTTCAATTGAAGACGAATAAAAACAAAATCATGTTTGAGGTAAAAGAGATGAAGGATGTGAATTTGGCCGAAAATCCGGTCATTGCACAAATGGGCATTTACAACCATGAACAATTGTTGTTTTGCAACGACAATGCTACTGGGTTGAAAGCAATCATCGCAGTTCACAATACAGTACTTGGCCCGGCTTTGGGTGGAACACGTATGTGGATGTATTCCAATGAAATGGAGGCGTTGAACGACGTGTTGCGTTTGTCTCGCGGGATGACTTATAAGAATGCGATTTCGGGACTCAACCTAGGCGGTGGGAAAGCTGTTATTATTGGTGATTCGCGTACGATGAAGTCAGAAGCCTTGTTCAGACGTTTCGGGAAATTTGTTCAATCACTTGGTGGTAAGTATATTACAGCTGAAGATGTTGGTATTTCTCCGATCGATATGACGTGGGTGAATATGGAAACAGACCACGTTGTAGGTTTGCCGGGCAAAAGCGGTGATCCTTCGCCGGTTACGGCTCACGGTGTGTATGTCGGGATGAAAGCATGTGCGAAAGCACAATTCGGTTCCGATTCACTGGCCGGTAAAAAAATAGCAGTGCAAGGTGTTGGACATGTGGGTGAATACCTCGTGAAAAGCCTTACGAAAGAAGGAGCAGAGGTGTTTATTACAGATATTCACGAGGAAACATTGAAGCGTGTTTCTGCGGCTTACGGCGCCAAAGTAGTCGGGTTGAACGAGATCTACGATATTGACATGGATATTTACGCTCCGTGTGCACTTGGTGCAACGATCAATGATGACACAATGAGCCGTTTGAAATGCTCGATTATCGCCGGTGCTGCAAACAACCAGCTGGCAAGTGAGAAAATTCACGGTCAGGCGGTTGTGGATAAAGGAATTATTTACGCTCCTGATTTCGCACTGAACGCAGGTGGTGTGATCAATTGTTATTCGGAAGTAAAATCGCTTACTCCTGAGTGGGCAATGAATAAAGCGGAAGAAATTTACACAACGATCGGAAATATCGTAGCACGTTCAAAAAGCGAAAATATTCCAACGTATCAAATTGCAAATAAAATGGCTGAAGAACGTATTCAGTCCATTGGGAATGTTAAACTCCCACTATAATTGAAATAAAATAAAATGCTGAACAGAAGACATTTACGTATAAAAGTTCTTCAGGCTTTGTACGCTTATTTCCAGTCCGATGAGGATAACCTTCGCAAGACGGAAACCGAGCTGATGAAATCCGTGGAACGTATCTACGACCTTTACCTTTACTTACTGCTCAGCTTTGGCGAATTGAAAGAATTGGCCGAACACCGGATGGACGAGAACAAGAAGAAAATTCGTCCGGGTGAAGAGGATTTGAATCCGAACCGGAAATTTGCCGATAACCAGATTGTCGCACAATTTTTGGCTTCGTATGAATTGAGGATGGCTGCCGAAGAGCGTTCGGTGAATTGGATCGGTGATGAAAACCGCGAAATGTTCCGTAAGATCTTTATTCAAATGCGCGACAGCGAAACCTGGTTTACCTTTATGGGTAACGGAGTAGAAGGTTTTGAAGAAGATCAGCACTTTGCGATTGCGTTGTTTAAGAATGAGATCGCGAATTCTGAAATCCTGTACCAGCACTTTGAGGAAAAAAACATTCATTGGATCGATGATATCGATTTGGCGTGCAGCATGGTGTTGAAAACCATTAAAGCGGCAACTGAAGGTGGAAAAACCACTGTGATGCCTTTGTACAAGGACAAGGAAGACGAACAGGAGTTTATCAGGTTGTTGCTGCGTAAAACCATTTCTATGGACTCTGAAAATCATGCGCTGATCGATGATTTGACAAAGAATTGGGAAGTTGACCGCATCGCGAAAATGGATATTCTGCTACTGAAAATGGCGATTACCGAGTTACAGGTGTGCAAGAATATTCCTAAAAAGGTAACGTTGAACGAATACATCGAGATTTCGAAGTTTTATTCTACGCCGAAAAGTCATGGTTTTATCAATGGTATTTTGGATAAAGCAATCGACCGGCTGGAAAAAGACCAGAAAATTCAGAAAATAGGACGTGGATTAATGAACGATAAATTATAAAAGATGAAACGAATAGGAATAATGGTGATTTCGCTTGCTTTTTTAGCAATGGGCTGTACTTCAACGAGTGAAGTAGCAGTAGGCGATCGCACTACAATGAAAGTTGATCCGGTTTACAATGCCGGAAAAGTGGCTTTAGGTGAAGTAGTAACTGCTAATTTTACGGTTGAAAACACAGGGGATAAACCATTGATTTTAGGCGAAGTAAAAGGAACTTGTGGCTGTACAATTGCCAGTAAAACTGAAGACCCGATTGCACCCGGAGAAAAAGGATTTATCAAAGCGACAGTCAATACAAAAGGTTTTAGCTACGGTCCTGCAACAAAAGGAGTAAACGTCGTTGCCAATACAACTCCGGCTCAAACGAAGCTGGTGGTAAAAATGAATGTGATCAAATAAGTATTCAATAAATAAACAATAGTAAACATGACTCAAATAGTAATGTTGGTGTTGATGGTAGTAGTATTCTACTTCTTCATGATCCGACCGCAAATGAAAAAACAAAAAGAACAAAAGAATTTCCGTGAGAACCTCAAGCAAGGTGACAAGGTGATTACCATTGGTGGAATTCACGGTAAAATTCTTGAAGTTACAGATACTACGGTGTTGGTTAACTCCGAAGGAACAAAATTACGCTTCGAAAAATCAGCTATCTCTCAATCGGTTGCTGAGATTTTGACTGCTTAATCCGGTTTCAAAACTTGTTAAAGCCTGTTTGCTTCGGTAGACGGGCTTTTTTTTCACCACAACGCTTACGCTGTAGCTTTAGCGAAGGCGCAAAGCCACAACGCGATCGGCGTAAGCGTTGTGTTGAATTTTTCAATTCTCTCCACCATAAAACGCAAACAAATACCCATTCTGAGCTGGCTCGATCACCGATTCGCGTTTACCCAAAGTTCCTTTACCGGGAAATGACTTCCATACCGAAAACCGGGTTCCGTCAACCGAATCGTGTGCCTGAAGTTTTTCAGCCTTTTCAGATGATAGCGTCCCTAATTCGTTCACTTCGGCAGTTTTTGAATTGTCAATGTCGCTGTCTGCTAACACATCGATGAAGTCACTATTGGTGAAATCAGCTTTCTCCAGGTTGAAGGCATCCGCCACAACAGTATGTTTATCGGGTACTTGCGGCAAATAAACAACTGCCACCTGGATATCTGTATGACCGACCGGAATATTCTGGGTTCCTGCATTAAAACTGAGTAGGCATCCGTCAGCCGTTCCGCTTGCAGCTAAAAAAGCAAAATGAACTTCATTTCCCTCGTGTTCCAGGATCGGAAGAACGGAAAGCGTGTAATCTTCATCATCAGAAAGCATTTCCTTCAATGAACTGATCACAGATTTTTGAACGTGGCCGTTCCGCCGATTCCGTATTTTGTCGTACGCGATGTAGTTTACTGTTAAAGTAGCCATATTCCAGTGTGTTTAATCGGGCTTACTCTCTTACGGATTTTCAGCTTTCTCCGAAACATTCATTTTCACCGCAAATCGCGCATACGCTGAAGTCTGTCAAGACAGACGTAATGAAACATTACATATGGAATGAGTCATTCAGCAAATAGCGATGTTCAAATCCGCGAACGGATAAGTGCGTGGGTTTGATAAATATAAACAATAAAAGGTAAACGAAGAATCGACCTATGGCTTAAGAACCTTAAAAATGAGTGGTTCTGTACTTTCGATACGTGAAAGGAGGGAAGTGGTGATTAAATTATTTTTCCGTTCATTTTTCAGCCTCAGGCTGACTTAACGAACCAAAAGGCTAGTCGCTGTCAGCCTGAGGCTGACGTTCCATTAGCAGGTCGTTCGCTGATTTTCTTAAACTCCTCGTCGTTCCTCCTCGTCAAACAAACAGAAAATCGACGCTCATTCCTGAGAACAGACTCCCATAACGGCATTAAGTAACGATCGCAAGAGAACAAGGTGATATTAAGCTCAATCGAGGCCCTGTTTGAGCTCAGTCATCGGTTATCCGCGAAGAGGATAACCGCTAATGATCCGCCTCAGGCGGACGAGTTGGGTTGAGATAGCTTAAGGAAGCGTAGCTCTCAAGATCGGGACTTATGGCCTTGATTTTTTGCTTACTTACCTCCTTGTTTCGCATTTACCAAAGCGACAAGTCGTCTTCATGAGCAGAGCTCATTCTTTATCAAGAAAAAAGTAAGAAAGATTAGCGTTTCACAAGGCGTTCCCGACCAATTCCATTCGCGGTTTGCACTTCTACCAGGTATGTTCCGGCAGGAAGATTTTCAATCGAAAGTACAGCGGTTGTCAGAAGTGATTGTTCCATCACAACCTGGCCGTTCAATGAAAATACGGTAACAGATTGTAAATCTTTCCCTTTTATGGTAACATCTGTTTTGGCTGGATTCGGATACAGATCAATAGCAACTGCAGCGTTTAATTCGTTAATTCCCACAGGATCGTCTATGCGTACATTCACCGAATCGAGGTACAATTTAAAAGCATCATACGAACGCAGGCGAAACCCGATGTAAATGGTTTGATTGGTATAACCTTCGTCGGATAAATTCACGAGGCGCGTAGTCCAGTCCGGATTTTCAAAGCCCAGTGTGGCAACAGTGTCGGTAAAACTCGAAATCTGTGTATCTGTGGTAGAAACCATCACGTAATAACCGTCAGGATAACTTGGATCATGCGAGCGCGCATTCCATTGAACGTAATTTCCGTAAGCGCCCATTGTAAGCGCCGGTGTAATCAGCCAGCGATCTGCTTCGGCTGGTTCGGTAAAAAAAGAAGATGCTCCGGCGACGGTATCAGTTGTATTATCTGGATCTGCGAGTGAAATCCATCCCGGTGCAAACTCGATTACAGATGGATCAAGTGTATTGGTATCGTTTACAACGATGGTCCAACCACCCGGAATTCCCTGTTGGAAATCTTCATCAAGAACAACCGTTTGTGCTGTAACGGTGGCCAAAAAACAGGTGCTCAACACACCACAGATCAGGATTTTTTTCATAGGTACAAAAATAAGAACTTTCATGTATGTTAAACGTGAGAACTTTTTAAACCGTGTATCTATTGATTAAAGTTTGTTAAGTCAAGTGATCCTTAACTTTAGAAGGAGATTCCTAACGGCATTAAGTAACGATCTTAAGAGAACAAAGTGAGGAAAGCGCAACGGAACCCCTGTATGAGCTCAACCATCGGGTTGTTTGCAAAACAATCCGCTAATGGTGTTTGCGAGTTGGGGTGAAGTAGCTTGACAAACTGCAGTTCTCAAGATCGGAACTTACAGCCTTGATTTTTTTGTTTCTTTTTGTATCAAGACAAAAAGAAAGAGACTACTTCACCAAATTCACCACCACCTCTTTAAAATCCTGGTAAAACGCATCGAAATGAACCAAACGGTCTTCGAGAAAAGTAAAAATGGCTGTCCGGTGCTCCGGATTAAAGAAATTAAGTTCGGTGTTTTCCCAGATAATGCGATTAAACTGTGCTATGGCGGGTGAACTGCAGTTTTCGATCCATGCGGCTTCGCCCATTTCGGCTTCAAGTACTACTTTAAGTTCGTGCATTTGTTCCCATATAATGGCACGGATTCCGGCGTCTTTGGCTTGGATGTCAAAACAAAAACGAGCGCCGTTGCCGTCTGCATCTACCCGTATGTGAATGAATGAAACATCCGAAGGATAATTGAGCCAGTTCATTTTCCGGCCGTTTACCGAGCGGTGTTTTGACATGTGGGACTTGAAATCAGACCAAAAGGTCGTTTTGATTTGTTTGAGTTCTTCTTTGCTGTACATGCTACTTTTCGTAGCTGTAAAAATAGGTGTTTCGGTCGATAACCACGTAATCGGGAAGCTGCGAATCGTCGTAATGCCAGCTCATATCGCGGATCACCGAGTTGCCAAGCCATTCTTTATAAGTCGAAATCTGATTGTCTTTATAAGTCCATTCCTTGATTTTCGCCACCTGGCTGTTGGTTTCACTCAGCAAAAAAGCATTTTGTGGTTTGTTGTCCTGCATGAAAACCACACTGCATTGCGCAGCTTGAAATCCGTTTTTCAACATCGGAACATTGTCAAGCGCGCGTTTAATGTCTTTATTACTGCTACCTTCAGGCATGAACAGTTCCACGGAAAAAATGCTGTTGCCAATCTTGCTGACAATGACTTCCGGATGGCTGAAGGAACCGATGACCCAGGTGCTGTCGTATTGCTGATGACTTTTACTACGTAAGAGCAGGAAGCCGCTGTCTGTTTGTTTAATGTAAGTTTTCATGGCCTTTTTGACCCCGAAAAACTGTGAGAAGACAATTTCCCCGTTCCATTTAGCGGATTTAAAGGAAACGGTTCCTTTAGTGATGAGCCTCAGTTGTTTGTCGTTTTTGGAGTCGGAATAGGTAAGTTTGTTCCAGTTA
Organism: Candidatus Fluviicola riflensis; assembly: GCA_002243285.1. GTDB lineage: Bacteria > Bacteroidota > Bacteroidia > Flavobacteriales_D > Crocinitomicaceae > Fluviicola > Fluviicola riflensis. The sequence continues at coordinate 2,088,674 of CP022585.1, forward strand.
TCGGAATAATCGAACCGGAATTGCATCAGGGTATCTTCCGGATTTTTACCACCTTTTGAATACATGACAATGTGCCTGATTCCCAATTTTTGCAGTGCTTCACGGTTCCATGTTTCGGGATAATTTACCGGTGCTTCGGTCAATGTTCCGACAGTGGTGTAATGGAAAAGTGGCGTTTTTTGAAGATTGATCTCCGGAAACGTGGTTGATTTTCCGTTGCCATCCGTACACGCAGAAAAAGACACTAAAACAAGCGCGATTATCGATGAATAGATGTATTTTGTCGACCACATATTGACAAATATAGTCGAAATTCAACAGAAGTCCTTCCCATTTGTGGAATAATATGTTAAAATTAACGGTAATTAGGGGTTGTTAAACCGATTTCCTTTGGTTCCGTTAAGAATCAAGGGGATACTTTTTTTTCACCACAACGCTTACGCCGAAGCTTCAGTGTTGTGGTGAAAAATAGCCCTATTTCTTCCAATCGATATACATCACTGGCCGGAAACCAACCATCGAACTTCCTTTATCTGCCGAAACAACTTGCTGGTAAAGAGCGGTGTTCAATTGATTTTCCTGTTTATCTACCAAACCGGTCAAATAATTACCGCCCAAAACCGTCATTTGATCCTGCGGAGTAGCGGATTCTGAACAATACTCCGAAACTCCACCTGTCAAACACCAGATCGGATAGGTTTGATTGATCGTGTGCCAGTCGGCTAACCTGGGCGAATGTCCCTTGATCGCCAGTATTTCTTTGGAGGAATATGGTGAACTCCGATTGATGAACCACAAGGCATCTTCGGGTGAACGCGTGAGAATAAAAGGAGTTTCCGTCTGGGCATTGATTTGATTGCGAAGAACAACCGGCGCGCAATGTTTTACCGCCATTTCATAATGAATCAGCTGTGGTAATTCTACCCGGATGGCATACGGAGCATCTTTCAGTTCCTTGTTTTTTCGGTGTTGCAACCAGTCGCAATACGCTTTCATCTGAGCTTCGTTGACGCCAACCACCGGATGATTATTGTAGGCCGGATGCCAGAAATAAGTACGTGCAATGGCATCGTAGTCCGCATGGGGCGTGTCATTCAGCCAGCAAACCGTGTCCGGGAAAACGGGAGTAGGGGAGCAACCTCCGGAACGATAGATAAATCTCCTGGTATCGAACTCGTTCCGTTTGTAAAAGCGCTCGGGCTGCGGAAGAAACAGTTGCGAAACAATTTGATAGTACTCCTCATTATCGTAGTAGTTGTAAATATTGATCTTTTTCTCCTTGAAATAATTGTAATTAAAACCGTAGCGCTTCAGATAAACCGCTAGTGAATCCGGATCGGAATAATCGAGCGCTGAACGTTGTTTTTTCGTGCAATTCAATAATTGAACAGCATCATAATCCTCCAATTCGTGATACAAAAGATCAAATGTGATGGAATCGCGCACCCAATGAACAAATTCGCGGTATTGCGCGTTGGTGACTTCAGACTGGGCCATGTAAAACGGTTCCAGGAATTCATTGATGACCGGCTGCGCTACAGTTGAGCGATACTGCTGAAATTCGTTTTTTAACGCCAGAATAAGGGAATCCTGAGAACCAGTAACATTTTGAGCCAATCCGTATTTAACATAATAATCGAACCACAGGTGTTTCCAGTCGGAGTTATTGCGGCAGCGCAACTTTAACGTATCAAAGTGTGGACCTTCCATGATGTATAAACCATCGAGGATTCCTATAGTTCCTTCGTTATAATTATTGTATACTGGCTCATCAATCGTATCAACGGGCGGTTCCACATATACATAAGGAATATAGGGATATCTGCGAAATTCATACGCCGGCGATTGTTGCACCAAATCAGCTTGTGAACTGATGCACAATATTTTATCCGGACCAGTGAGCGTTGTAGGCTGTACCAAAACGTAATTGGCCAGCACAGGATAACGCATGAGGTTTTCTGCAGGAATTTTATAGCGACCGTCAATCGCATACAGTTGATTTAACACCAATGTGTCCGCCGATTTTGTACTCAGCGAGATTTGAATAGAATCGACCGGTTGGGCAAGTGCAGGAGAATACGCGATTCTCAGGAAGCAGCAGAGTATGATGGGAAGACGCATAATTCTATAATGATAGAAAGAATTGTTTGTTACAGTGGTAGGTGTACAATAAATGTCATTTGTGGAGCGTTACGCTATTTAACATAATATTAATTATAGGACATTGTGTTTTTTTGATTAAGTTTGTTGAGTTCATGTCTGTCTGCACTTGAGCGTCAAGCAATTGGAGACAGACAGATATGAGATTTGGTACTTGAAGGTACACCTCTTGAATTTTAAATCCCCCACAAACAAGCCCTATGGAATTGTTTGAAATAGTTGAAAGAATTTGGTATGGCACCGTCATCGTATATTTGGAATAATGATAAGTCCGGTGATTTCGATATCGCCCAAGACGTCACATCTTCAATATGATCTTTTATATCATCCCATAATTCAGTGAAATCGTTAGGCGTAGATCCAGCATTCCAGAATCCATTTTCCACACCGTAGCTTTCCCATAAATCACTTAGATCAGATTTGTCAACCCCAGCATTCTTAAAAATAAGAGAAGTGTTTCCAGTAGATATTCTAAGCATTAATGTTGCTCTAGCTATTACAGATAATGGATTTAATGAGTTAGTTATAGGATCAAGTGCTTTATTCTGAGCTTCAGTAAAAATTTTATGAGTACCATGGACGTCTTTTAAAAAATCTATAATTGATGGGTTATGGGTTTCACCTAAATTGTTTAATGTGTCAACTATTATCTCTTCTAAACTATTATTTGTTTTGATTGTTGGTGATAGATTAGTATACATTTTCTGGAGAAGTATCCTTAGCAAATGCTTGTCAAGAAGCTGAAATTTATTAGTTTGATAAGGTTCAAGAATATCCCAGTATGAACTTAATTCCTTAATGACTTCATTGACAGTATATGTTGGTGGATTAATATTTAATCTTTGTGGTCTATAACTAACTTCATTTCTCATCCGTCGATCATCCGTAAAAAAATTTACATCGAAGTTCCAGTCTTTCATCCATTGCTTGATCACATTAGTTCCCGTGACAGTTCCTGAATATGGAAAAGCATTTACCCATTCTTCAAAAGTTTTCCCGTTCACAGAAAACACCTTTAAAATCTCTGAATTTATTGGTTTCACATTTGATGTTGACCATTTTTCAATTGCTTCCCAAACCATGATGTGGGTCCCAACCCGTTTGTATTCATACCTTTGTCGTTGACGATTGTAATATCTTACGCCAGGATCTTGAGCTATTAAATTCGATGAGTCTACATGAATGTGTTGATGGTCAAAAATACCTATGCCTTCACTAGCAAGAAAAGACATAGAAGCTCTCAACTCAGCATAATATGCTAAGTGAATTGAGATACCATTATCACCTTTTAACAAGCTTTCAACGGCATGTGATAAGTAAACCCACCCATCAAGTGAATGAAGTAAGCTTGAGGCTGCCATGTATGTATTAACTTGTTCTAATGAAAGCGGAACACATCGAATACCTGTTAAAAAATTATTCTTTACTGCGTCAATCGAATTTGATACTAATGGATTTGATGGGTCGAGTATATAACCAAGTGGTAGATTGTCAGATTTAATCTTTGCTGCACCGTTAATGACAGGTAAATTCGAAGCTCTATCGATGAAATTTTGCATACTTCTTTCCTATTTCATGAATTGAGCAAGTTGAGAAGTAAGCTCAACTAAAATTTTATCTTCTGATGTCTGAAATGTACCGATAAGGTTCTTCCAAACCATACTGTAGCCGCTACCACCTTTATATTGTGTTTGAATTAACCTTTTATTCGCATCATCAGAAAAATCTGCTGACGGGGTTCTCCAATCTGCTTTAACAACTTCACGAGCGAAAGATTGCATAACAGAATATATTCGATGCTCTCTAATTTGTTTAATAGCGATATCTATACTTTGAGATCTAATGACTTTATCGTCAAGATCTTCATCCCAAAGAAGATCATTTAGATCCCACTTATCTGATTTTGCTAGTAAAAAGAAAATGTCGTTTGCAAACATTGATATACCTCTAACACCTTGATCTCTGGATAAAAAAGAGTTTTTTGATAAAAAAGCTGGATGATCCTCCTCATTTCCCGTTTCTTCATTAATTCTAATTAGTTTTGCCCAGCCAGGTTCATCTCCTTGATAATCTGTCTCAAGGAAGTCATCTAATTTCTTTTTGATCAAGTCCCATAATAGGATTAAAAAACCGGCTTGTTGTGAACGGTTCCAGTTAATAACCTGGTATTTTGTTCCTTTTTTTATTATATCAGAGAAAAGCCCTCCCATTCCCCAAGATGTTTGCTCCGCTGATTTCTTTAAAAATGAACTTGTTAGCGCTCTAATAAATGCCGCTTGACTAATGTTTCCCTCACCTTCACCAAGCATTTTTATTCTATTCTTCCAAGGGCTCTCTTTGTAAGACCATAAAGCATCTACTAGTTCTTGTGCTCTATTTTCTCGGTAAAACATGAGGCCTTCTTTAGAGCTTTCAAGCCATTTTTGAGTTCTTAATAAAGGATACAAATCGTAACCAAGGCTAGTGTTTATTTTTACGGGCTTAATATTTATGGTATAAAACAGATACGCTTGCCAAGCACGATCAAGATCAAAATACGCGATCACAGGTAATTCATAATCGCCTTGAAATTCTTCTTTTTCATCGAAAGCCCAAAGTCGGTGCTGACCATCAATTATTTCGATTGGTTTCAAAACAGGGTTCCAACTTTCTTCAAAAACACTGTCAGGTAATTTTATTGTAGGGAAATCACTTTCAATATCTTCAATAGTTATTTTATTTTTTGGGTCAATTGAATTCCCTCCTCTCTCTGAATTTGGCCCTAGAATATTAGCAATTATAGCCGTAGGTAACATCCCTGGCATTTTCAAATCCTTATAATCTTCTGATTCTCGTTGGTCATTTGATATGGTAGACCAAGGGAATCCACCATGGATATAATTATGAATTTCTTCTGATCTAGTTTCGTTGTGTGTTCTTTGAACAGCCGATTTATCTGTTTTTCGCCGATGTACATCGGCTAAACGCTTAAGTAACCGGGCATCCATTTTAAACATAAAATAGAATGGTTGGGGTTGTTTTCTCATTTCATCTTCCGAGAAATCAATGTCGTTCCATTCGTTAAGCCATTGTTTGACTTTATATGCTTTAAATTCTTTATTTCTTGATAAAATATTAAGATTATATTTTAATTTACTCTGTACAAGGCTTTCTCCATTAATCCATTTTTTAAATTGCTCTTCTGATATGCTCATAGCTTTGTGGAAATCATTTTCTAAGCATACTTGCTCGAATTTCGTTCCATCCCAATCAGCTTTTTGAAGTCTTAATTCTAGAAGTTTTTTAAATAGCAATCCGACTTCTCCTCTCTCATAAAGAGCTGTGAAATTGAATTCAACAATATCTTTTCTTCGTAAACTATTGTGTGCTGCCCCTGATTCCACTAGTGCACTCCTCATGTTCGTGAATTGTTTCCCAATTCCCATGCGGAAAACACCTTTCATATCACCAGTAGAATATTCTGTGGCAAATTGAGAAATATTGTCACTGTGTGTGAAGATTGCTGCCATTAAGGCGAAAAGTCTTTTTTGTTCTGGGTAGTTTTGTATGTCAATCCAAAATTGAGGAATTGGATCTGATAGTTTTTCTATTCCAAGGAAATTTCGAAGAGATGGTTCATCAATCCATATTTCTTTTTTAATATACTTTTTGATTTCCTCTAAGCTTGAAATTACATCAATCACTTGAACGGCGTCATATTTTGTCCAAGACGTTTTTAATTTGGCTAGGTTTAAATTGTTCATTTGGTGAGTGGTATTGCTATTACTAAATATTCTTTCACTTCTCTCGATTTATCCTCACTCCTACCCATAGTACTATGTTTATAATCAAGTGCTTTTGAGTATACTTCGTATTCCACACCTAATGTTTCTTGAGCGAGTTCTAAAATCTTTTCTAAGCTAATCATTCCTGTATTACTATAACTCAAAACAAGCTTAGAATTCTTTTCTCTGATTTTTTGAAACATTACTTCAAAAGCTCCCACTACTTCTGTTCGTTTACAAAATGGAGATTGATGACGATCCGTTCTGTACCTCCCTTTGTGAAGGACTTCCGGATAATCATAGCGTATAAGTGTTTCGATGGCATGATAAAATCTCGAATAATGCACAAAAGCATATGGCGGATCAGCGTAAACTAATGTTCCTTCAGGAATAATGTCCAGGCATTCACGGTAATCCAGGGATGTAACTTCATGAGCATAATTATTCTGCCCTAGCGAATCCATCAATTCGTTCATTTTCTTTCTGAAATAGGGAACAACCTCTTTGTTTCGATATATGATGATGTCATTCATTGATGCAAGATTACTTGCATCGCGATATTGGGCATAATGCCCGGTGCTTTGAGCATTATATGCCATCGCATGCATTAGACTTGCCAGTATTGGATAATAAACCTGTGTGTCTGAATATTCTTCAGCAGCTATTCTTAGTGCATCGATCCATAAGCATTGTTCGAACGACCAATAAGTTCCCGAATAATTTTTGATAAATAAATGGTGATTCACATCCTCAAAATCAAGATAAATCAAATCTTGTTGTTGTTGCTCAATAGCGTTGAATTCATTCAGGTCTATATTGTTTTCATATTGAAAATTTAACCCCGGATAGAGTTCATGGACCTGATCGACATGCCTTTGAGCTATTACTATTATATCATCAATTAATGTTTTATGCTCATTCCAATTGTAATTGCCTAAATAGGTTTTAGCCAATATGGCTGAGTATTGTTGAATATCATTTGCATGCATGTTTACTCCATGCCCCAATGCCCCGCTCAAAACACTAGTTCCGGCAAATAGATCGCAAACATTTTCGCCATCATATATTTCATTAATAGCATCGACTAAATATGCTAATAATGAACTTTTGGAACCCATATATTTGATAATATGAGGAACTTTCGTTTTGTAATTCAACACGGTTCTTTCTTCTATTATATTTTCGTTGATAGACAAGCTCATCTAATTAGTTCTCAGTTACAAGTTTCACATCTTTACAAACCTCGCAAGGGTCAACATCAATCACCAGCGCAATCAAATACAATTCGTCCATATGTAATTTCGCACTGACATTATTCGAGCGTTTTCGGGAAAGAAATAATCCGGATATGTTCATGGTTATCTTTTCAGCTCATAAATATACCAAACACATTGGATTCCTTATTCGCTTTTCAACCATTTCCAACTTCTTTGTCCCGCTCCCCCGAACACCTGTCCCGATTTCCGGACAAAATCACCCCCGATTCTTCAAAAAGCACCTGTATTCCCTACATTTATTCCACAAAACAATGTAGCCATGAGTACCAGCAAAACCGACCTCCAACCCCTACTCGATCTGATTGATCATTCTTATGATGGAAATCCTGCGCAATTGGCGGTGTTCATGGATCAGGCCGTCTACCTGCTTCACTTTGTTCCGGTTGAACAGGAATTCACACCGTTGCAACGGCAGAATGTGTGCGGAGCACTGTTCGGCCTCAAACAATCCCTCCTCGAAGCCAATTTCAAACAAAATGGCTGGAGCTATAAAAAGCCTCGCTAGTTTTTAACGGATGTTTTCAATGACAATCCTCCACCCTGTCAATGCAATCCCAAAGCTATAGTAACATAACGCAATAACATAAGAAGCGTCAAAGCGTTAGCACGAATAATCAATCCAGACTTAGATATTTGTTAGATGGAGAGTCAATCGTGATTATTGTGTCCAATATATGTGTTGGCCCACCAGAAAAATAAACACATGATGCTTTTATGCTATGAACACCGTAAGGCAATTTATATTCAACTTCATCATAGCCTGTAAATAGTTGATTATCTATATAAACTGGAAACGACTTCGAGGTAGCAGTGTAAATAATTACATTTCCACGCTGTGCTGAAACCTTAAAGGTCTTCTCTGAAGAAATATTCTTGCTCATTTCTTTTTTATTATCAAATACTCTTACGGTGTACATGCCGTCCTTTCCAAGAACATTCAATGTTAATTGCGGTGCCTGTCCTTCAACAACTGTATCTGAACCGCCATCAGGATTGAGTATTTCCCATATTTGATTCCGCTTTTTCGGTGAAAGATTAATCAAGTCTAATGTTTCTCCCGGAGCATATTCATAGCGTTCTAATCGGAAATCTGACGACGTTTTTTTGTGGCACGCAGTAGTTGTTACCGCTACAAAAGTCAATAGAGCTAAGAATTGTGGATTTAGTATGCGATTCACGTAAGGTGCTTTTAAAAACAAAAGTAATAAACTAACCACAACTATCATACAACCCCAATGAACCAATCACTCGCTAAATTGTATCCCCTTCCAACTTTAAGATTTTCGTATGAATAAGACATTGCTCTCTGCACTACTTTTGGTCATTGGTTCCATGAACGGACATGCGCAGATTCAAAGCCGAGATTTAATATACGTCGATACCTCGGCTTTGATCGTGTATCAGGACTTCATTCAACTCAACGGGAAGGAACGAATTGATCTTGTGCCGCTCTATGACCCGAATTTCGCGATTTTCTTAGGCTTTGGAGGTGAACAGCTTGTAAGTAACGATTCTCTTGCCACTGAAAATGCGGTGAGCTACTCTCACTATTGTCGTGTGAAACCGGTTGAAGTTATTGATTCGATTGACCTGAATGGCGACAGCGTAAAAGAATTCATTGTGCTGCGTCAATCAGAATGTTCTGTATCCCCTTCTAATCTAGGTCCTTATGGTGAAGGAGGTCAGCAACAAACCTATGTTGCCTACGAGGTATGGGATGTGAAACAGAAACAGCAGTTATTTCAAGTCAGGAATATCCGCCAAAGTCGGGTAGCTGTTAGTACGAATGTTATTCAAACCTTCGGTTATCGCTTTGAGGTAACAATCGATCAGAAAGGACGCTTTCACATTTCAGGATCAACCGATGGCAGCGGATATGAACCGGGAACGTATACCTACAATGCTGCAAAAAGAGGGTATGTAAAGGAATGAAAACTAGTTGTGATCAGGAGATAGAGAGGGGATTTTTTGGTGTTATGGAAAAACAAAACCCCTATCACCAATGGCAATAAGGGTTTTGGAAGTTTAAGCCGCTTTATTCAATCACGATCTTTTGCATTCTGATAGCACCTGACTGCGACAGTTTGGCAAAATAAACACCTGTCGGGAGGTCGGGAATATTGATCTCGGTTTTGTCTGAATGGAGTGTTCCTTCCCAAACAATTTCGCCAACGGCATTCAGCAGCAGGAGTTCTGTTGCAGTTTCCGGAAACAGGATCTCCACCGTAAACGTTCCGTTGTTAGGATTGGGGTAAATCCAAAACCAATCATTTTCGCTTTCCTGCTCCATACTTTTAGGACCACCACCTGTTCCACCGCCGCTGCTTGGATTACTAATAGCCTGGCTACATGGCCTGCAACTGTTAAACCGCAGGATGGCGTGCATCTGCATCCCCAGTTCAGTGTTTATGCCGTTCATCTGGTTGTTCATGTCAACCATCAACTTGTTGACGCCCGTGTTTAAATCACTCATATCAATAGGAATCGACGCAAACGAATGCAGGGTGTTGAAGTTGGATGCAGCATCCACATTTGACGGGTGAATCCAAAGTAAACCTCCGGTTGTGGGGTTAAATACCTGGTGTCCGTTGATGAAGAAGTAGCCGGAATTGTCCATGGCAAGACCAATTATCTGTAGCTCCACATCTGTAATGTCGTCGGGATCGGAATTGATTACAAATCGGCGCTCAAAACGGTACCGTCCGTTCACATCGTCTGGCGGAAAGTAATTCGAGCTTCCCGGAGGTCGAATCCATCTTGACGAACCACTATTTGAAACCCATGACGGAGAAGAGAGTGCACTGCTTGCGTACATGGGTACAGGTGTGATGGGCCCGGTATGATCGGCGATGTATTTCCAGAAATCATCGGCCCCGCTTCCGGTAAGTGCCCCGTTCAGATATCCGGTGGAAAGGTCGAGGATACAAGGCATACTTGCTTTGTAACTCACAATTACATCATCTGTTGCTCGTGCACATCCTTCTGCTGAAATGATTGTGGTTGTAACCGTATACGTTACCGGATAAGATAACGAAGGATCGTAAGTTGCTTGTGGATTGGGATAGTTGGGGAAATTTAATCCGGCAACCGGCGACCACGAATAACTGTATCCCGGCGTAGCTGCTTCACCGAGGTTCACCACATTATTACAGATCGGAGCTGTGTTGAGCACCCTGTCTACACCTGCATTGGCATGAATGGGCGGATAATCGAGGTAAACAATGACGGCGTCTGTATTTTCGTCACACATTCCCTGGTTGACGACGAGTGTAAATTGTGCGAAAGCGATTCCCGACATATAAGCCGCATCCGGGATGATTACCGGTGTAGTGCAACTTGTTGGATTTAACAGCCAGGCCAATGCTGATGGCGGATCGGCCACCCATTGGTAAGTATCTTCATCGCAACCGCTTGCCGGGTTTCCGATCATCGGATACGGAATGGTATGGCATTGTACCGTTATGTCTTCACCTGCATCGGCAACGGCCGGCAACGGGTAATTGCAGTTTTCAGGCACGATGTGGGCGTAAAAGTCGCCACCACCTCCCGCAATTGCGGTAAAGCCCGGTTTCAGGTTGATTTCCTGCCCGGCCAGGTATTCAACATTGTTGCCCGAAGTTACGGTTACATTGCCGTTTGTTGTGGGATAATCGACGTTGTAGCCGGCATGAATGGCCATTCCGGCTGTCACGAGTTCATCGGCTATATACGTTTCGTTTTCAATCCACTGGGTATGCAAACAAAAGTCGAGCGGTGTCACTTCGGTTACGCTGATGTCATCGATACTAAATGTAACGTTGCATTGATCCGGTTCCGAAGGAATGGATTGATAGTTCGGTTCATTGACGGGATCAAAATAACCGAGCGTTACATACTTTTCACCACCGTTGGCGATGATCGTTCCTGATACTTCTTCCCATTCATGTCCGATAAAGTTTCCGGTAGGATTGAACACGGTAGTAGCCGTTTGGGCTGCAGTGAGCAGAACTCCTTCCCCCCACCCACTGTAAGGCGATAAAGGTTCAGCTGATACACACATACCCATGCCGTCAGATGTATAGGCAGCAAACTTGTAACGACTCACCCAGAAACTGAGGCGATATTCCTTTCCTGCTTCAAGCTCAGCACACAATCTTCCCTGGTGATATTCCCTCAAGGGTGCCTGCGAAGTACAGGTTGACGGACGTAAGCTGATCAGCATACCGTATCCTGTTCCCGAATGAGGCGGATTGTCGGCGTAGTAAACAGATGCTCCGCCGTACCTGCATGGGTGATCAAAGTTGGAGGTCCCGCCGCTGATCGAATTGGTCCACGGAGGAAACAATCCCGGGCCGGTTAATTCTGCCATATAAGGAAGCGGACAGGTGGCGGTGATCTCAAATCCCGGATTCAACACCAGGTTTTGTCCGAAACCGAATGTGCAGTACAGGAGCATAAACAGAATGATGTACTTTTTCATGGCGCGGTTATTTAGGTTGTTGTACTTCAAGCGCTGTTACCTTTTTCTCCAATTGAATGATGTAGAGTGTCAGTTCTTCCACTTTTTCAAGCAGTTTGGCATTCATTGCACCTACATCAATACCTTGCTCTTCGACCTTTTCCGCACTTTCAATTCCCGGAAGGTGGTGGTTTTTAAGAATGTATTGCTCCAATTCGGGAAGTGGAGTGAGTTTGTAGTCTTTGGCAAACACATAATCGGCCCAGGTTCCGGAGGCAATATCCACTTTCAGTTTTTCCGTGCGGATTCCTCTTCTCACAAATAATAGGTATTCGTTGCAATCGGCGCAGGAGCTGAAATCAAAAAAGCTTCCCACCATCATTGTTGCGTTGTGTACCCAGAAATTACCGCCTTTGTGACTCAGTACTTCAAGTATATTCCCATAACCGCCACCGAAATTATTGTAGGCGGTAATATCCCAGTTGAGATTGGTTGTTTCGTCGCGGAACTCGATATTGGAGCGTTGATTGGTAGCAGTTGAAACCAATGAAATACCCTGATCGTCGCCTGTGGCAATGTGCAATTTGTTCACGGGAGAAAAAGTACCGATTCCTGCACGCTGATCCCCCGCCATATTACGTACCACAAAGGCCGGCGTTGTTGTGTTCCAGCTGATGGCAAACGTCTTGGCAAAAGGATTGATAAACGGATTGGCTGCACTTGTTCCGGCACCGAATGTAAATGAAAGTTCACCGTCTGTGCGTAAAAAAGATCCAAATCCCTGTGACTGTAAACCATTGGATGTCACATAAGTACCCGTAGCAAATGTTCCATAGGCATTGACCTTGTTCATGTATCCCGATGCCAGTGAATACGAACCGACGATGTTATTGTTGCCGCCAAGGCTGGAACTGAAATTTGCCGCAGGATTAAACGTCGTGGCGGGCACTGTCGGATTATTGAAATAATAGTTCCCCGTTTGGTGGTTGACCTGTGCGTGAATGTGCGTAAAAGCACCAATCACAATCAGTGATAAAGTAATCTTTTTCATCTTGATATAGTTTAGAGTTATGGTGGTAAACCACGCTAAAAAATCAAGAAGCGGCCTCATCCATTTGGATGATTTTCATGAAACACCTCCACAAACAAGGCTGTTCCGGCAGTACTGTTTAACAGCGGGAGATTTGTTCTATCTGCATCAAAAACTTCGGGTACGTTTATTAGCTCGTTAGATTTTGGGCTTTTTTTACCGCCTGAACCCTGCTTTTCACTTCCATTTTATCATAAATACTGAACAGATGGGTACGTACGGTATTCACTGAAACGAACAAACTTTCGGCGATTTCCTTGTTGTCTTTTCCTTTACACAATTCAAGCAAGACATCCATTTCCCTTTGTGTGAGAGATGTATTCAGCAGATCATTCAGTTTTTCATTCACTTTATCGGCATCAATAATTGATCCTTCAACGAGATTGGTGTTGAGGTTGGATTGAAGTAATTGCACCTTGTTGAGTAAGCTGAGTAGTTTTTTTTCTGCTTCCAGTTCTTTGAGCTGCAGTTTTCGCTGATAGCTTTTAAACCACACATACAGGGATAATAACAATAACAGGATACCGAACACGATGGCATAAATGGTTCTTGCCTGTAGCAACTTATCTTTGTTCAGATTGTCCAGTTTTTCTTTTTGAAGAAGCATTTCCTTTTGTTGCAGACGATGGGTGAAATTGGCTTCACGTTTTATTTTCAGGATGTTATGGGTCGCTTCCTTTTTGATTACTTCAGCCTGAACACGAATATTGTTGTTACTGTCTCGCGCTTGGATATAAATGCGGTAATGTTTATACGCTTCGGACCAGTTGCCCTGTTTTTCATAAAGCTGGTAGAGGATTTTGGACGCTTCTTCTTTCCGTTGAATGCTTTCGAGGCTGTTGGCAAGTTCCAGCGCGTGCAAAGAAAGCGCTTTTGCTTTTTCAAGATGTCCATGCTTCCATTCGATCCTGGCTTCGGTAATTTCCGATGAACAAAGTACGTTCTTTAGGTCACTGTCCAGTGCAAGCCGGTGAGCTTCCTTACAAGCTTTCATTGCTTTTTCAAGTTCATTCAATTCCAGATACGTTTCCGCAAGGTTGATAAGTGTTCCGGCAACCTCTTTTCGAAAATCGACTTTCCGGAACCCCCTAAGAGACAGATTGTAGTAATAAAGTGCCTCTTTGAATTTTTTCTGATGGTCGTATACAATGGCAAGGTTGTTATAAGAATTCGGAACACCGTATTTGTCACCTATTTCTTTGTAAATCCGCAATGCTTTTCTGAAATATTCCAATGTTTTGTTCCAATCTTCCTGTTGGTAATACACAGCACCGATATTGTTGAAGCATTGTGCCATTCGTTCTTTGTTGCCTGTTTTCTCTGCAATCCGCATGGATTCGTACCAGAGATCGGTTGCTTTACTGTAGTCGCTTCTATTATAAAACAGAATCGCCAGGTTGTTGTACGTAAGGCTCAATTCTTTGAGGTTCTTTGTTTTCCGACGGATTGCGATTGACCGGTTGAAATAACGTTCTGCCAGCGTATCTTCTCCAATATTCATGTACATAAAAGCAGCATCGTTGTACAAATCCCCGAGCGTATCCCTGTTCACGTCTTTCGGATGCAGCTGTATGGCAGCTTCATAGTACTTCTTTGCCTTTTCTGTTTCCCCGGTGTGCATGTACCCATAGGCTTGTCCGGCCAGGCATTGGGCAGCCCCGGAAAGATCATTTGCTTTTCGGCGGCATTTCACACACTTTGCATAATAGCGAATGGCTTCGCTGTGTTTGCCGGTATGGGTATTCAGATTTGCAATTATTTCGGTGGTATTGGTCAGCAATTGTTCATAGCTGCTGATTATTTTCGGTGATTTCGCAACCCCGACCTTTTCTTCGGCAAGCCGATGTGCTTTTAAAGCAAACATTTTTGCAGAATCCTTATCCAAATCAAAATAAGCACTTGCCAGGCGATAGTTTGTCCAGGCTTTTGTGGTATCCTTCTTTGCATACCTGAGCACATGCGCCAGTGAGTCAATCTTGTGGCGTTGTTTTGTTTCCGATTGCGAAAATGTGGAATGAACGACGGGTAAAAACAGGAAAAACAGCAGATGTTTAAAGTTCATATTCAGCATATTGTACCGATTTTAATAAACCGTAAACATATGCAAAAAAGACTAGCTCCAGATTCTTGAGAACAGCCTACCTGAAGGACAATTGTCTGTTAAATCACACACCTTAGTCTGTCATAAACAAATCTATCATGACAGGGAAATACGATGTATAATTTAATGCAAACAGATTGAAACGCTGTTTCGGCTAGACCAAAACAGCTTTATTCAAAATTTCAATTGCGCTTGTTGCATTCTCCTTGTTCAATCCCACGAGTGCTTGCGTAAATACAACTTTCTCTTTAATGTTCTTTGGCAAGTCATGCAAAGATTTGTCATCATCTATAATGACATAATCTTCAATGTGTTCAGTTTTCGATAACCAGTTTAATATTTCATCCTTTCTAGACAATAAATCAATGTTATCCTCTAGTTTCTCAACATTGGCAATGATTCCGCGATTACTAAAAATCTCACGCCACCTATCAAGTGGATAAGCTGATTTGTGAGATGTTGTCAAGACAATAGTAGCTCCCGTCTCAGAGATAATATCTCTGAGATTATTTACTGCATTTGGCATAAACTGAAAAAAACCATCCTGATGAAAATCTACTTTCTTCCACGATGCAGCCTGTACCATAACGCCATCTATGTCTAACAACAATAACATATTACAAAATTAGGTGTTTATTTCAAGATTACAAAACATTGTTTTCTAATGGTTTATCATATCTCTCATTATATTCTTTCCTTTGTTTCTCTGTATCATAGTCTTCAGAGTCCAGTTCTACGTCTTTCCATTCTATTGGTAATTGTTTCGCAATGTTCTCACCAGCCATGTCATGACTAATTTCTAAATCCAATAAGCTCAAACTAATGAATCGATGATGTCCATCGTTGATAATATTATTTTGAACTTTAATGTTGCTAAAACTGTGGCCCTCCTGAAGTCGTTTATGAATACGAACAATGATTGGATAGCTGATTTTGTTCTGACCTGGATTAAACTTTAATGGATATGTTTTAATGAATAGTTTTACTTGGTCGTAAGTGATTTCGTGCATACATAAGATTTATAATTGAAGATAAGGTTTTGTTTTCAATTAGCAGGTCTAATACAAACATTTGCAGTGAAACAGGATTTGGATGCGTTTAGTGATGAAATAAGGTCGTCACGACTGATGTACACTGCACAGAAGGTACACAAACACTGGTTAGCGAAAAACCATTCAGACAAATGATCGATTCTACTGAATTCCAGGATGCTTATACATTCCGGTAAGCAATGGGATTACTGCGTGTAGCACCTAACCAAATAATTCCACAGCAACAGACCGTTAAGGATGAAATCAGTCGCGCCCCATGTAACTTACATTACAAACCATCATCTTTCTTGCACTTATCTTTGGTTCAAATTCAATTCAACAGTCATGAACATAGAACAGATTTATACAGGTTGCATCGCCCACGCGGCATATTACCTCGAAAGCAACGGTGAAGCGGCCATTTTTGATCCGCTCAGAGAAGTACAACCCTACATTGATCGCGCTGCGGCTAACGGCGCAAAGATCAAGTATGTATTTGAAACTCATTTTCACGCCGATTTTGTGTCGGGACACCTCGATTTGGCAAAGAAAACCGGAGCGAAAATTGTGTACGGTCCAACTGCCAAACCCGGTTTTGAAGCTTTGGTAGCTGATGATAATCAGGTGTTTGAAGTGGGCGCCTGCAAGGTAAAAGTGATCCACACACCCGGACACACGATGGAAAGTACCACTTACCTGCTGATCGATGAAAACGGGAAAGAACACGGTATCATTACCGGAGACACGTTGTTTATCGGCGACGTGGGTCGGCCGGACCTGGCGCAGCATGTGATTGCCGAACTGACACAGGAAAAACTGGCCAATCATTTATTCGATTCACTGCGCAACAAAATTATGCCGTTGTCAGACGATCTGATCGTGTACCCGAATCATGGAGCCGGTAGTGCGTGCGGAAAGAAAATGAGCAAGGAAACGACAGATACACTAGGCCATCAGAAACAAACCAATTACGCCTTGCGAGCAGATATGACACGCGAAGAATTTGTGAAAGAATTACTCACCGGTTTAACATCTCCCCCGGCCTATTTTCCTAAAAATGTATTGATGAACATTCAAGGATACGATAGTCTGGATACGATTCTGGAGCGTGGTAATAAATCACTGTCGCCCGACCGTTTTGAAGCGATGGCGGAAGTCACCAGGGGGCTGATTCTCGATACACGCGCACCGGAAGTGTTTGCCAAGGGGTTCATCCCGAATGCCATCAATATCGGACTCGACGGCAATTTTGCCATGTGGGTGGGCGAATTGATTCCGGATATCAAACAACAGATCTTACTAATTACCGATAAAGGCCGTGAAGAAGAAGCCATCATTCGGTTGTCGCGTGTGGGGTATGATTATACAATTGGCTACCTGGAAGGTGGTTTTGATGCCTGGAAGCAGACCGGACGCGGGATTGATCAGGTAGAACGGTTGTCGGCTGTTGAGTTGGAACAGATGATGCCTTCTGATCCGCTGATCATTGATATCCGCAAGAAAAGTGAGTTTGATTCGGAACATATCCTAAACGCGGTGAACTTACCGTTGAACGAACTCAACAACCGGTTTTTTGAGTTACCTTCAGACAAACCGTTTATCATGCATTGCGGAGGCGGCTACCGGAGCATGATTGCAGCCTCCATCTTAAAGTCGCGCGGTTATCACAACTTCAAAGACGTGGAAGGCGGCATGGATGCAATCGCAAAAACAAGCATCCCTAAAACCGACTATGTTTGCCCCACTACGCTGCTTTAGGCGGCTAATGGCTTGTGGATAGATTAAATGATTTTTCCCGCAAACGAATGAAAATAAGTTTCCCTCTTTTTGAAAGTTTAGACGTGAATTCAGAATAGAACCCCAAACCAAAAAAAATCCCGGCTCTCACCGGGATTTCTTAAGACCAGACTCCTTAACGGACCTGATCCGACTCAGAACTTGTCGTTAATTTATTCAGCGCTTCATGCCGGAACAACAAACCAGACACGGCGTATAATGTGGCAAAAAAGCCATTCACGTAAATAATCGAAGCTACGGAACTCTCCGGATATTCCTGCATGTTGGTCAGCAGTGCGATCACGGTGTGCAGTACTAATGTGAACGTCGTGGCAAACATCGTGCGCTCCATTCCTTTTGCGGTGAAATTGGAAAGAACGGTTCCGCCGATGATCACACCAATTACGGCGAGATACATCAGGTTTCCGGGATTTGGCCCACTGCCAATCAATCCTACAGCCAGGTTGGCCCAAACCATCAGAAATGTAGTTCCGATTGCCCCCATTACCGCAAGTCGGTGAAAAATACTGTTGGTATAGCGCGTAATCAGCACAAACGAAAACCCTGCGCTAAACAGCAAAATGCCCATCACGATAAAATCTCCAGGCCCCCACTCCACTTCGTCAGTAAACTGCATGGCGAGAAAAGGAATCATCAATAAGAGAATTGTTGCTATCGCAACTCTCAGGACTGCTTTGGATAAACTACGTTGTTTCATGATCTTTTAGTTTAAATTAAAAGTACTTTGTTTTTCAAAGTAAAGGATTTAAATTCATTAAACAAAACAAAATCAGAATAATTTTGAATGCTTGATGTCGAATTTTGAATGAGTTAACTCTTCTCAGCCGAGTAAAGTCAAGGTGGTAAAGGAAGTTTAATCGTCTTATACCAATCTCTTAATTCAACATTAAAAATTAAGCATTCAACATTCCATAAAAAAAAGCAACCCCTGTTTCCAAAGATTGCTTTTCGTTTACGCTAATAAACTCATGTAACTATGTCCAATATCACCTGAGTTCAAGTTGAATGAATAGTATAGTGATGGAGTGAAGCAAAGTTATGTCCTGAAAACGATTGTTCTATGAGTAAAAATACCTGAATTACCGGGAGCTGAATTTGTGCAGGCTTTGAGTTTATTAAGTTTGGTGAGTTACCAGAAGATCACAAAGAGACTAATACAACTGACTTTATGAACTTAACACCTATCCGTCAAAAGAAACTTTGTGCCTTGGTGGTTTTTAGCAAGCCTATCCTTACCTTTGCCCCATGAATATCGGACGCTGGAACACCCTGAAAATAG
Organism: Candidatus Fluviicola riflensis; assembly: GCA_002243285.1. Lineage (GTDB taxonomy): Bacteria > Bacteroidota > Bacteroidia > Flavobacteriales_D > Crocinitomicaceae > Fluviicola > Fluviicola riflensis. The sequence continues at coordinate 2,107,611 of CP022585.1, forward strand.
ATCGTTTTACTCCACCGGGAGCTTTTTTACTCGATGAAGAAGGAAATGATGTGCTCTTACCCAACAAATATGTGTTGGACGAGTACAAAGAAGGTGACGAACTCAATGTGTTCATTTACAAAGATTCCGAAGACCGGATCGTAGCAACTACACGGGTTCCCCTGATTCAACTCAACCAGTTTGCTTATTTGAATGTGCTGGAAGTAAACGTTCACGGCGCTTTCCTGGATTGGGGATTGGAAAAAGACTTGTTGGTTCCGTTTCGCGAGCAACCGAAAGATATGGTTGAAGACCGGAAATACCTGGTTTACATGTACCTCGACGAAGCCACACAACGATTGGCTGCTACCGCCCGCGTGATGCCATTTTATGAATCGGCAACGGGGGAACTGGAGAAAAATGCGGCGGTTGAACTATTGATCTGCGAAACCACTGAATTAGGTGTAAAAGTCATCGTCAACAACAAATACAAAGGACTCATTTTCCATTCGGATGTACACCGGAAATTCAGATTGGGCGAACGAACCGTAGGTTATGTGAAAACCGTTCGCGAAGATGGAAAACTGGACATTCTCCTTCACCCTGAGGGCTATGAAAAAGTGGAGCCTTTGGCCAGAAAACTGATGCAGTTGATGGTTCAGAATGATGGATTCATTGCATTAACTGACAAGTCAGATCCTGCTGAAATTCAAAAACTTACAGGATGGAGCAAAAAGACTTTCAAACAAGTTGTTGGTAACCTGTACAAACAACGATTGATCGTGATTCACGAAAACGGAATGGCATTGATTGAAGAAGATGAAATGCCGGAAGCGGAGTGAAAATGTAAAATTGAAAAGTTTTAAGGGAGCTCCTCTTTTCAATTTTACATTTATAATTTTCAATTAAATAGACATCATCTCCTTAAACTTGATCGCCTGTCTGCGCGAAATCTCAACCTTCTCCCCTTCTTTTAATTCTACCTGCAAACCGCCGTTGAACCAGTTCTCGATCAGGGAAATCCAATTGAGATTGATAATAAACTTTCGGTTGGCACGGAAAAAATGTTCCGGATCCAGGCGCTCTTCCAAACTGTTTAGCGAACGTAAAATCAGTGGCCGGCTTCCTTCGAAGTAGACTTTTACATAATTTCCGTCGCTTTCGAACTTTCGGACCTTGCTCAGTGAAACATAAAAGCATTTCTCGCCGTCTTTGATAAAGATCGAATCGGTAATCGATAACGGACGTGAAGAACGATCCATTTTCGGCGCACCGGCACTCGACTGAAATTCGTCGTCGTTGGCCATAATTTTGCGCATCGTTTCTTCCAAACGTGCCGGATCAACTGGCTTCAACACATAATCCAATGCCTTAACATCGAATGCTTTCAGTGCAAATTCGTCATGTGCGGTTACAAACACCACTTTCGGAATTTCGTCCAGTTTTTGCAACATGTCAAAACCGGTCATTCCCGGCATGTGGATATCCAGAAATACTAAATCGGGTTTCAACGCTTTGATTTTCTCAATGCCTTCTTCCGGATTTTTGGCTTCGTCAATGACTTCAATTTCGTGATAATCTTTCAGCAATTTCTTCAACTCTTCACGAGCCAAACGTTCGTCGTCAATAATAATCGTTCTCATATCACTTGTTCTTTTAATTCGATGCTGGCCGTTACTTTTCCGGCTCTTTCCTTCAGGGCAAAACGTGCTTTTATTCCATATTGCAACTCCAATCGCCGCAGCGTATTTTGTAATCCGATTCCGGTATCAACGCTTTTAGCCAATGTACCGTCGTTGATCACGCGGATCGTGACTGTAGTTCCTTCTGATTTTGTTTCAATCACAATGGTTCCGCCGGCAATCAGTTTCGAAATCCCGTGTTTAAAGGCATTTTCGACCAATGTCTGCACGATAAACGGTGGAATCGGGAAATCATTCAGTTTTTCATTGTGGCGGATCACAATCGATAACCGTTCTTCAAAACGCACTTTTTCCAGGTCAAGGTAATCATTCACAAGATCCAACTCATCTTTTAAACTCACTAATTGTTCTTTCCCTAAAATCAGCGATTTCCGCAAAAGATTGGAAAGCGTGGTCACATTTTCTTTCGCCTGGACAGGATCCAGATCAATTAACGCCCTGATGCTATTCAGCGAGTTGAACAAAAAATGCGGATTCAGTTGCGAACGCAGGTTTTTCAATTCAATTTCGTTCTGACTGGCACTTAACTGGAGGTTTTTTACTTCCTGAACACGCGATTTCTGAAAAAAATGGAACGTAAAATAAAGTCCGTTCCACATCAAAAAGAAGATCGATAAAACGATGGCATTTGCGATCAATGGAAATAATTCAAACGGTTTGGGATCGGTTTTGAACACCATCGAAAGCAATGAGCTCGACAACACCATTGTGATCGAGGCAGAAATACTTGCTCCTAAGATCCGTGGAATCAACGGCCCGAGTTTTAAATTCAACCATCCCTGGCGAATAAAAATCAAACGCATTAGATGCGAGATGAAAATTCCAAGCAGAAAAAAAATAACATAGGTAATAACAAGGTCTTCTCTGGGAATTTCTTTTGCTTCCTTACTTGCGAAAGTAGAAACCATTAAAAACATGGTAAGCAATAGCCATCCAGTAATTTGTGCGATCCAATAAAACCGTTGCCCTCTTATCATAAACCAAATGTAATCCTTTCGGTCTATTAGACAATCGCTGGTGCATAAAAGGTAACAGGATTGCATGAACGGTAAAATGAAGGGTTGAAAGTTTGCTATCTTCGGTACAATTATTGCGAAAACAGCAACGATGAAACAATGGTTGACCGGTCTTTTCCTGATGTGTTCCTTCTGCGCGCTTTCGCAGCAATGGCAGCGTAAGCATTGGGGTGTCCAGGCGCAATTCACGGCGAATATCGGTACGCATAAAACCACCATTGGATTCAAGCTCAATAGTTATCTTGCTTTTGATTACGTTCAACTCAATGTTGGTACAGCTTACCGCTACAATGCGTTTAACCTCGGTCAGCGCGGCTGTTTTAGCGAATGGCGACACACAACCGGACTCGTGCTCATGGCAGGAAAGGAGACGAATCCAATCAATTTTAATTGGGATGGCGCATTGCACCAGACCAAACGTCCCTACTCTATCGGATACGCGTATTTATGGTATTTTGATCCGCTGGGAACTTCACAACGTTCAGGAACCTGGAACATTGGCATCAAACGCGTGGATATCCAGTTTGAAAACGATGTTTTCGGTGGACAAGCAAAAGACCGCTTTCGCACCGGAAACCTGCATGTAAGTTACCGCGATAGTTTGCGCAGTCTCGGTGTCGGATTGATGATCTGGACAGGTGAAACACGACACTCCATATGGAACAAAACGCCCCAGGACAGATGTCCGAGCGGTTACCGTGATCTGACGCCATTGCCTTACGGAAAATTGAATCATGGTGTTTTATATGTCGACGGCCAGCATTTGATCGCTTACCGGCAAGTTGTTTCACTTTCTGTGGGCGACGACAGCGAACAGGTGCGGCATGTTTTCCAAAACCGTCTCACACATGATTTGATTCTTCTTCCCAAAAAGGTGGAACGCAACACGCCACACTACCCGCGTTTGAATGAAAAGGGCGAAATTATTTTCAACCGTACTGAAAAACGCCCCGATCTGTTCTATTTCCAAACAGGGATTAATGATTTGTTTTTGTATTGATTTCGTATTTGTAGTGGCGACTCGCGAGTTGCTACTACAAATACGAAATCATATATTGCCATTCGACTTCTTTATTGTAACTTTGCGCCCCGTAGTTACATTTTTTATATCATGTCAAACAGTACCAAATATGTTTTTGTAACCGGGGGTGTTACTTCGTCACTTGGAAAGGGTATCATTTCGGCGTCTTTAGCCAAACTCCTTCAGGCAAGAGGTTATTCCACAACCATCCAGAAACTAGATCCTTACATCAATATTGATCCCGGAACACTTAATCCGTACGAGCATGGAGAATGCTTTGTAACGGACGACGGTGCTGAAACCGATTTGGATCTGGGGCACTACGAACGCTTCTTAAACGTTCCTACTTCTCAGGCCAATAATGTAACTACCGGACGTATTTACCAATCGGTGATCGAAAAAGAACGTCGCGGTGAGTTTTTAGGAAAAACTGTTCAGGTGATTCCTCATATTACCGACGAAATCAAAGAACGTATTCAAATCCTTGGTAAAAAAGGAACGTTTGACATTGTGATCACTGAAATCGGTGGTACCGTGGGCGATATCGAGTCGTTGCCTTATGTAGAGGCGGTTCGCCAGATGATGTGGGAATACGAAAACGATTGTATCGTGATTCACCTCACGTTGGTTCCTTACCTGGCTGCTGCCGGTGAGTTAAAAACAAAACCGACACAACACTCTGTAAAACAATTATTGGAGCTGGGAGTTCAACCCGACATTTTGTGCTGTCGTACGGAGCATGAGCTAGACCTTACGTTGCGTAAGAAAATTGCCAAGTTCTGTAACGTAAGTATGAATGCAGTAATTGAATCGCGTGATGCGGCTTCTATTTACGATGTTCCGTTGCTGATGCAATCCGAAGAATTGGATAAAGTTGTGTTGGAAAAATTAGGCCTTCCTTCCCGTTCTACTCCTGATTTAACGAAATGGAAATCATTCCTGACACGTTTGAAAGAGCCAAAACAGGAAGTAACCATCGGTTTGATCGGAAAATACGTGGAGTTGAAAGACGCTTATAAATCGATTAGTGAATCCTTTATTCACGGAGGCGTGGCCAATGAAAGCCGTGTGGTGGTGAAATGGATTCATTCCGAATCATTGACCAAAGACAATATCAAATCAGAATTAGCTGAACTGGACGGAATCCTTGTCGCGCCGGGCTTCGGTTCGCGTGGAATTTCCGGTAAAATCGAAGCTGTTCGTTACGCTCGCGAGAACCTGGTTCCTTTCTTTGGAATTTGCCTCGGGATGCAATGCGCCGTGATTGAATTCGCGCGTCACGTACTCGGATACGACGATGCACACACCACTGAAATTGCTGAGGATTGTAAGTATCCGGTGATTTCAATGATGGAAGAACAGAAAACCATTTCCAATTTAGGCGGAACCATGCGTTTGGGTTCGTATAAATGCCAGTTGAAACCGGATTCCCGTGTTTCGGATGCCTACAATACCGAATCCATTACCGAACGTCACCGTCACCGTTACGAGTTCAACAACGCGTATTTGGAAGAATTCGAGAAAGCGGGAATGATTGCAACCGGTAAAAACCCTGAATCAGGATTGGTGGAAGTGATTGAATTGCCGAGCCACCCATGGTTTGTGGGAGCTCAGTTTCACCCGGAATATAAAAGTACGGTAGACAATCCGCATCCGCTATTTGTGGCTTTCGTGAAAGCTGCTATTGAAAACAAAAACAAATAACCAGAATGGATAAAAATACAATCATCGGTTTATCACTGATAGGGCTTATTTTAGTCACTTTTACCATCTTTAATCAACCTTCCGAGGACGATCTTAAGAAGGAAAAAGCGAAGATTGAGGCTGCCAACAAAAAGAAAGAAGCAGCTGAAGAGGCCAAAGAAGCTAAAGCCAAAAAGGAAGATACCGAAAAACCAACTGCAACAGTTGCTGATAATGGTCTTAAACCGAAATTAGACAAAAAAGGAAAGCAGTTAGCTGACAAAAAAGGAAATCTGATCTACACCGATTCATTGGGTCATGACACGGCTCTTGTTGCAGCTGTAGCTACTCCGGAAACAACTCCAACAGCCGCTACAACTCCTGCTGCACCGTCTTTCAAAGCTGAAACAATTACCCTGGAATCAAATAACCTGGTTGTTGATTTCTCTACAAAAGGTGGTATTGTATCTGCGGTTCAGCTCAAAGAATTTGAAACGTACCACGAGTTCGCGAAAAACGACAAGAAAATCACGCCATTGTATTTGTTCAAGGAAGGCGATCAGGTCAATGAACTGGCATTCCCGCTCAACGGACAGGAATACACCACCGGTGAAAAGGAATTTACAGTTAAGTCGAAAAACAAGCACAAGCTTGTATTGGAGCACAAGGTCGGTGACGGTTCTATCGAATACATCTATACTTTGCACGATGGTTATGACTTGAAGTTTGCCATTAAATTCAATGGTTTGGGCAAACAAGTCCTGGCCAAGAACGTGATGATGAACTGGACTATGGCTTACCGCCGTACAGAACGTTTACTTTCCGAGCAGCGTAAAGTGTCGACTATTTGTTACCAGTTGAAAGACGAATCGTTCTCTTACCTGAGCGAGATGGCAAATGACGAAGAGAAAATGACACAGCCGGTTGACTGGGTTGCATACAAACAAAGCTACTTCTCTTCTATTCTTCAGCCGGAAACACCTTTCGGCTCAAAAGGTACTTCGATGAAGATTACCAATTACACCGAAGACATGGAGCGTTTTCATACGCACATCAAACGTTACAAATCGTCATTTAACCTTGCGCTAAAATCGTCAGAAGACGGTACGGTGAACATGAACTGGTTCTTCGGTCCGAACGATTATACATTGTTGAAATCGTACGACAAAAACTACGATGATATGCTCAACTACGGTTGGGGATTGTTCCGCTGGATCAACTTGTACGCTGTTCAACCGGTATTTAACTTATTGAATTCTACCGGAATGGGAATCGGGATCGCGATTTTATTGCTGACCTTCTTCCTGAAATTGTTATTGATGCCTATTCAGTGGAAAATGTTTGTTTCCTCTGCTAAAATGCGCATCCTGAAACCGAATATCGATGAAATCAACGCGAAATACCCGAACAAGGAAGACGCGATGAAAAAACAGATGGACATGATGACGCTCTACCGCGAATCGGGGGCTTCTCCGCTGGCCGGCTGTGTGCCGATGCTCGTCCAAATGCCGATTCTACTGGCGGTATTCCGCTTCTTCCCTGCCACGTTTGAATTACGTCAGCGAGGATTCTTGTGGGCGGAAGATATGTCGTCTTACGATTCTGTTTGGGATTTCGGAACGTACATTCCAATGTACGGTGACCATATGTCGTTGTTTACGTTATTGATGTCTGTTACCACATTGGTTTACACCTACCTGAACAGCAGCAACGTTTCACAGCAACAGCAACCGGGAATGCCAAACATGAAAGTGATCATGTATATCTTCCCTATTTTGATGATCTTCTTCTTCAACAACTTCGCCGCAGGTTTGAGTTTCTACTACTTTATCTCGACGTTGATGACGATCATCCTGATGTTTGTGATCAAACAATTCTTCGTGGATGAAGAGAAATTGAAAGCAAAAATGGAAGCAACACGGATCAAATCTTCTACGGCAGGCCCGAAAAAGAAAAGTAAGTTTGCTCAACGATTGGAAGATGCTCAGCGTCAGCAACAAGAAATGAAAAAACGAAAATAAGTCAAATCATTTGTCATTTGGAACGGGAGTAATTGTTGCTCCCGTTTTTTTGTGCCCGGCCCGAAGAGAGCGTAATATTACTCGTTTTTTAAGCATTCGTATTTATACGCTAAAAACCATGTGATCAAATCGCCACCTTTGCAATAACCATATATTATTAACTGAATAATTTAACGAATTATGTCAAACTTCGCTGTAAAGTTTGCCACTTATGGAGCATTAAGTGGCGGAAATGAAAACCAAACACAAGCAGTCAATGTTGCTGTACAATTGCAAAAAGCGTTAGACGCTAACGATGGAATTGTGAATATTAGCAATGCTACGCTTGGTCCTGATCCTAGTAAGGGGAATAAAAAACACTTTGGTGCTCTTGTAACTGTTAATGGCGCTGATCATTACTTCGCTTGCGAAGAAGGCCAAACAATTGATTTTTACCATTCGATTCCTCCAACCAATTAATTGGTTGCAAAACAAAAAAGAGCGAACGCATTCAAACGCGTTCGCTCTCCTATTAAATAATAAATCTTTCAGATTATAATCGCATTACTTCTTACCAACTTTTGAGCCTGCGTTCCCGCGTTGTTGTCCTCCGTTACCTTTACTACGCTCGGCTCCTTTTGTTTTCTTCGGAGTTGTCGCTTTAGACTTTTCGCCTGCTCCTGCTTGTTGTTTCGTTCCCCGAGTTTTGGTTGATTTCGTTTCTGATTTTGAAGCGCTTGCCTTAGATTGTTGTTTTTCATTTGTTCCGCCAACACTTTTGCTTCCGGCACTTTTGGTAGCTTGTTGTTTTTTGTAATTGGCTTGCGGTCCTGCATATTTAACAGTTACCGTTTTGGAAACACTCTTATTTTTTACATATACTGCATGCGCGTGGCCAACATGACAAACGGGTGTTACATGATACATTACGTGGTATCGGCGTACCCGTGCTCTGTGGACATGCCAGTAAACTGGTCTCCATGGTTTCCACCAAACAGGGTAAACATGCCATCTCCAGGGAGAAACATAGGGTCTGTATGCCGGCCGGTAAATGTGACGAACCGGACGCCATCCCCAGACATTGATAATCACTACGGCGGTTGGACCGTACATTGTTGAAGGTCCTTTTGTGGCTTTTTCACTCACTTCATCATACGGCTCCATGATCAATTCATCACCATAAAGTGTTTCATTACCAATTATTTGAAGGTGTGCAGTTGAATCACCGGTTTGTTCAATTGCAATAGCGGCCACATCCTGTGTTTCAGACTCACTAACGGCAATTTGCAGTACAATCGCATGATTTTTACCATCAGCCCGATCAATGACCTGTATATAATCAATAGCGTCATCTCCATTCAGGTCAAGGTTGTTCACTTCATTTGACTCCGTATTCAAGGCCTTTTCAAATGCTTCAAGATCATCCGATTGCTTAAACAATTCCATGGCACCCTGAAGGTCAAAATTGTCGCCGGCCAAGCCTGTACTGTCCGATTCTTGTGCAAACGCACCATTTCCCCAAGCAGTCAAACAACTCACTAAAAGGATTTTCATTGTAGTTTTCATATCACTTTGTTTTGCAATTAGATGAATCAGAAAAGAAAAGGTTTAATCTTATCATTTTCGACCAGGTGTCGTAAGGACTTTCCTAAAAAGAAAAAGGGCTGAAGTATTCTAAAACACTTCAGCTCTTTTCGCCAATCTATCGGGTAACTAATCCGCTGTTATTTCTTTTTATTCCCACCTTTTCCGGGGCCTCCGCCCTTATCGGGTTTTCCACCGCTGTTTCCACCTTTATCAGGTTTTCCACCACCGTTTCCATTATCATTGCCGATTTCATGCTTTGGCCCTTTATCGTTCTTGCCTTCGCTTTTGAAAGGATTTCCTTTTTCTTGGTTAGGCCCTTTATCGTGTTTGTCACCACCTTTAAATCCATTATCATGCGGCTTCCCTTTGTCATGCTTATCTCCCGGATGATTCCAGTCTTTACCATGGTTTCCGTTATTGCCGTTACCGGGATGATTACCATGATGTTTATCAAAATGCTTGTCATGGTGTTTATCATGATGCCCTCCGTCTCTGTAGTTCGGGAAATCACGATGGAATTGAATACTGATCGTTGCTGAGTTTGTACG